>JAATGM010000006.1 GCA_015654675.1 Planctomycetota bacterium
CAGACGGCGGCGCTGCTGGCTGACGCGGCGGCGCGCGAGGAACTGGGGCGTGCGGCGCGCGAGGTGGTGAAGCAGAACATCGGGGCGACGAAGAAGACGGTGGACCTGGTGTGCGAGCAACTGGGGCTGCGGGCGGATCATCCGCCGGCGAGCATCGCGACGGCGCGTGTGTAGATCAGTTCATTTGGCTGGGTACGCGCCGCCGCGTCTTTCTTCCTATCAAGGGCAACTCGACGAGCATGTTGGGGTCGTCGGCACCTGCACGGAGCAGCCGGATTGCGAGATTCGCAGTGATCCGCTGTTGGTGCCGCAGATGCAGATATCGAGGGCGGCATTCGTTGCGTGACAACCGTTGACGGAGGTGGTCCCGCTCCAGGTTGCTCCGCCGCTGAAGTGATTGACGCGCACCTGCCCGTCGAAAGTGACGGCGCCAGGGAGCGGCGTCGAAAGAGGACTGGCTGACCCGAAGTACAGGGTGCCCGAGGCCGTGTCGGTCGATACCCCGTTGGGGTTGATGTCGATAAGGCCGCCGGAAGCCAGTCCGGCCGTCATGCGAATGAGCGAGAGGGCCTGCGTGATATGCTTGACGCGAACGATGGATGAGCAGAGCCCGTCGATGAGAATTCGGCCGGTGCTCATCAGTCGTCCGTCGATGATGATACTGCCGGTCACATCCTCGAAGCATTTCACGTCTCCTGAAACGTCACCTTGCACTTCAATGGTGCCGCTGAGGGTCCCTTCGATGGTCAAGCTTCCGGTTAAGGCGCCCCCGACGGTCACGGACCCGGCAAGATCGCCCCGATCGCCGCCCACCGCTGAGTTCACGACATGTCCGGCAAGGTTGCCTCCTATCGAGATGGCCGCGGTTGAACCCAGCGTGCAGTATCGGAGGTATATTTGTCCGGCCGAAGCGATATCTCCAGCAATGAGAATCTGGCCGTCCACATTTCCAAATTCGGATTCCAGGGTTCCCGAGTCAATGGACGCGAGTTCGAGTACGCCTGAGAAGGGCACTTCGCCCGTCTTGACAACGTTGAGATGGGCCGCACCTGTCATTGCTCCGCCATTGATCACATGTCCGGCACCACCCGCGAACTGGAAAAGTCCGGCGATGCTGTGATTGTTCAAGTCAATGACAGAGCCGGATGAAAGGTGCCCGCAGGAGACGGTGGTACCGGCCGGGACTCCGGTTCGAAGGATGAGCTGGCCATCGAATGTTCCGGTGAGGTCTTCATCGATAGCAATGATGGAGGATGTAACATCGGCGATATCGACAACGGAGGTGCTGCCGAGTGTTGCAAGAGTCATGCCGCCATCGAGGCGGGTGGTGACGGTTACGTCGCCGGCAAGCGTCCCGCTGACGATCAATTGCTTGAGCACAGGCACGGTGATCGTGCTTGAGGAAGAAACGTCGCCGCCGATGACGATCGATGCTTCGCCGCCCGTGCCGGCGTTGCGCAGCACCGTGATGTTTCCGGTCAGGTTGCCGGAGATGGCCGAGTCGGCGGCGATTGATGAGTAATGGCTGCCGGTTGGCTGGAGCGTAATCGCGCCGACGTTGGCGGCGCCGGGTCCGCTGCCTTTGGCGATTTTGACGGCAAAGTTGTCTGACACCGGCGTGGTGATCGAGGCCATGTTGGCTGGATTGCCGTTACTAACCAATTCCGCCGAGACAATCCAAGCGAGGTCGCCAGTGCGCAACTCGATCGAAGGACTCGATGGATTGCTGAATCACGTAACAAAATCAACGCCATCAACGGGATTGGGTGACCGGCTCCATTCGACGCAGATCTTTACTTGAGAGCCAGTCGTGCATGCTGACCCTCCCGCAAGAGCCTGGAGCGCAGCGATATGCATCGCAAGCAGTGTCGCGGAAAGGTTGATCAAAATGATTCGCTTTTTCATTGTCTTCTCCTGATAGAATAGTTACATGATCTCTCACGGCCCGAATAGCTCCGTCCGTCTCAGACGAGGCTTCTTGCGGTTGATGCTGGTGGTGGTTTTTTCCGTGTCCGCTAGAAATGCGCTTGCCGCGATTTTCGTCTACGAAGCCCAGTCGATGCCTGATGTTTCCGGTTGGCAGACAGTTCAAAATTACTGCAACCCTTTGCTCAGCATACAGAATGGTTGGTTTTGCGAAATCATGGACGTCTGTCCTGGTGTGCCTCCGCCTGGCGGACAGCAGGCAACCTACCGACGGGACATCGCTGAAATGGCGGAGGCCGAAGCTTTTTTTGTTGAGTGGCGGGTGCAAACCACTGCTGATAAATCTGAATTGAATTGGGGTGGCGGTGCTGCGCTCTCGGCTGCCAGCCACGGCGATGTTAATTATGCGTTTAAGATCGCGGCTGATCGTGCGGAGCTTAACCGCGATAATCTGTTGCCGTTGGCAATAGCGGATATCGATGCTGGTGTGCCGCATACTTACCGCCTTGAACTCGTCGGAGCGGTATCCTACGTGTGGTACATTGATGGTCAAGTAGTAGATTCTGGTAGTCCCGAGGGGAATTACCCGTCTGCCGAACCGTTCATAGTTTGGCGGGCAAACGTCGCCTTCTTGCCCAGCACTACGCAGTGGGATTACATCCGGTACGGCACGATCCCGGCTGATGGCAGCGGCGATTTTGATTCCAGCGGCGCGGTCGACGCGAACGACGTCTACTTCTTCCTCGACTGCCTGCTCGGGCCGGACTCGACCGGGCCGGGCTGCCGCTGGGCTGACATGAACCACGACGGCGCAACGAACGCCGCCGACATCCAGCAGTTTGTCGCCGCACTCGCTCATTGAAATCGCGTTCGTTCGGAACGTACGCATCGTTTCTTCGGGGCGACGAACCGCTTTACGCTTGGTGGATATACTTCTTACTGAATGCGGTGACCCCAGGCTCGCGTTCGCCACGGCGAATCTCCGACCCGGGGCTCTGAGAGGGGCGACCTACGCGCGGGGAGGCGGATGCCCTACGATGCGGGCATGAAATCCATGTTGGCGGAGTTGCGGGAGTGTTTTTCGGCGGCGCTGGAGACGGCGTTTGGCGAGCGGGGGCGCGGGATTGATCCGCTGGTGAAGCCGTCCTCCGATACGAAGTTCGGGGACTATCAGTGCAACGTGGCGATGTCGCTGGGGAAGTCGCTGGCGATGAAGCCGCGCGAGGTGGCCGAGCGGCTGGTGGAGGGGGTTTCGCAGGTATTGTCGCGCGGGCAGCCGTGGTTTTTCGTGCAGATCGACGGGCCGGGGTTCGTGAATATCCGGCTGCGGCGCGAGTATCTGGAGGAACTGCTTTCGAGCATTCCGGCGGAGCAGGCGGATGATCGGCTGGGCGTGATGCCGGCGACCGCGGCTCAGCGGCAGACGGTGGTGGTGGATTATTCGTCGCCGAACGTGGCGAAGGAGCTGCACGTCGGGCATCTGCGGAGCACGATCATCGGCGACACGATTTGTCGCGTGCTGGGATTCTGCGGGCATGACGTGATTCGGCAGAACCATCTGGGGGATTGGGGCACGCAGTTTGGGATGGTGATCCTGGGGATCTGGCACATTTTCGCCGGGCGGAAGCGCGGCGAGCCGGCGGGGTGGCTGGAGCAGGGTACGACGGAGTTGGCGGCGGCGCAGCAGACCAGTGACAAGGCGGTGTTGGACTGGCTGGCGCGGACTTATGCGCAGCAGGAAAAGGATCTGGCGGCGGACCTTGAGGGGCGCGAGTTCGAGAAGTTTCTGCGGGAGTACGTGCCGACACTCGACGAGCTGCTGCCGGCATACCGGTTTGTGAATGCGGTTGAGACGGCGGCGGAGAAGACCGGCTTTGATCGGACCGCCGAGGGGAAGCGGATTCCGCTTTCGGCGGTGTCGAACTATGTCGTGAAGATGTTGCAGGAGGGGGGCGAGCAGAACCGGCAGGAGCGCGAGGCGTGGCGGCTGTCGATTCGGGCGAGTCTGGATGCGTGTAACGCGCTCTATCGACGGCTGGGCGTTTTGCTGGTCGATGAGGATGTGCGCGGGGAGAGTTTCTATCACGAGATGCTGGCGGGCGTGGTGGAGGAATTGAAGGGGCGGCTGGCGACGCCGACGGGGGCGGGAGACGCGCGGGCGGTTTGCCGGCTGGACAAGGGGGCAGTGTGCGTATTCCTTGAGAAGCCGGATGGTGCGCCGATGTTCAAGGGGGCGCAGGGTGATCCGCTGCCGATGATCGCGCAGAAGTCGGACGGGGCTTATCTTTATTCGACGACCGATCTGGCGGCGGCGCTGTTTCGGATTTCGCATCCGCAGCGGAATAGGGTGGAGGTGACGAGCCGGGCGCTGGCCGATGCGCTGGCCGCGAAGGGCGGCGGGCTTGGCGCGGATCGGATTTTGTATGTTGTGGGGGAGCAGCGACTGCACCTGCAGATGGTGTTTGCGACGATCGATGCGCTGGGGTGGAAACGGCGGGCGGGGCGGCCGGACGTCGATCTGGAGCACGTTGCGTTTGGGTGGGTGCTGGGCGACGACCACAAGCCGCTCAAGACGCGCACGGGCGAGAACGTGAAGCTGCGCGAGCTGCTGGATGAATCGGAGCGGCGGGCGCGGGCGCTGATCGACGAGAACGATGCGAAGCGGGCGGAGCTGGGGCTGGAGGCGCTGAGCGAGGAGGAGAAACGCGACATTGCGCTGGCGGTGGGCATCGGATCGGTGAAGTACGCGGACCTTTCGCAGAACCGGACGACCAACTACGTCTTCAACTGGGAAAAGATGCTGGCGATGCAGGGGAACACGGCGCCGTATCTGATGTATGCGTATGCGCGGATTCGGAGCATTCATCGGAAGGCGGCTTCGGGGGCGGCAACGGCGGGGGCAGTGCTGGCGCTGACGGAGCCGGTGGAGATCGCGCTGGGGAAGCACATCCTGCAGCTGGGCGAGACGCTTGAGATTGTGGCGCATACGCTGGCGCCGAATCTTTTGTGTGAATATCTCTACGGGCTGGCGGCCGCGTTCATGCGATTCTACGAGACTTGTCCGGTGTTGCAGGCCGGCGATGAGAAGACGCGGGCATCGCGCGTGCGGCTATGCGATCTTGCGGCGCGGACGCTGCGTGTCGGCCTGGGGCTTCTGGGCATCCGGGCGATGGAGCGGATGTAGGCGCGCTTATGCCGAGACCGGTTGAGGTGCTGCGGCTTGCGGCGCGTTGAGTGAATTGGGGCTGACGGGGCGAGTCAAAATCGGGTCCGGGGTGGTGGCGTCGAGGAAGCCGCGGGCGCGCGAGCGGCAGCCGGTGCAATTCTGACAGGGCGTGTCGCCCGAAGTCCAGCATGACCACGAAAGCTTGAGCGGGATTTCCATGCGGCGGGCCAGCATGACGATATCGCCGCGGGTCATGTCGATGAGCGGCGTTTCGAGTGTGATGGGAATTGGCGAAGTCAGGGCGAGGGCGCACTCCATGAGCTGGGCGAACTCGCGGGCCTGGGCGGGGTCGGGCTGGGATTCTTCGCCGGGTCGGGCTGAGATTTCGCTGAGGCCGAGCCAGACGCGGGTCGCGCCGGCTGCGGCCGCGGCGGTTGCGGCTGCGCCGACCAGCGTGGCCAGCAGGCCGGGGATCGGCGTGTCGGCACCGATGCGCGTGGTGGCTGATGGAGTGGCGGCGTTTTCGGAGGTGGTTGAGGTCGAGGCGGTTGCGGTGAACTGGGCGCGGAGCGCGGCGATGTGGGGGAGGTCGAGGACGAGGGCGTCGTTAATTTTGTAGTGAGCGGCGAGCCGGGCGGCGAGGTCGGCCTCGCGCTTGGCGGGCGGGCGTTCGTAGCGTGCATGGAGCAGCGCGACGGGACCGGCTTCGCGGGCGAGTGCGACGAGGACGGCTGAATTGAGGCCGCCGGAACACAGGACGAGTGATTTGTTCATGGGTTCACCTTGTTCGGCTTATCGGTTTGTGGGCGGGGGCGGTGGAGGAGACGACCTGCATGAATGTGGAATTGGGCCCATAACTCGTGGAATTGAGGGTTTTCGCATTCAATCGGGGTGCCGGTTGGGTTAAAGTAGTGTGCGGCGCACAGAGCGCGCGATGCTTGGCGGAATGAGCATCCGGTAAGTCTTTCAGGGGAATGCTATGAAGCGATTTGCGCTTTTGAGTTTGAGCTTGATCCTGTTGCATGCAGTGATGCGGGAAGTTAGCGCCAGCGAGATTGCAGGCGGCATACCTACGCTTGTTCGCACTTTGGAATCCGACGAACGCGGAGTAGGCACACCCTCGCCCAATGCGATCTATTCAAATATTGGATCGAGCCAGTTTACGGGGTTTATCGCGGCGCAGGGAGTGACCGTCTCCGGCAACACGAATTGCTATGCCGATGACCTGACGTTTTCCGACGCACTTCATCCGCTCCAGCCGGGAGCAAGCATTACGGGGATGAGCTGGTCGGCGTTCAACGGAAACACGGCGGCGACTTCGGCGCGAATGAAAGTGCGCATCTGGATGCCGGATGGACCGGGCGGCGGGCCGGGGACGTACGTCACGGGCGTTGCTTTTCCGGTGATGTCCATTCCGACGGGCGTTTCGATTTATTCCGCGACGATCGCACCCGGGCTTTTTCTTGTTCCGACGGGGTTGAAGTGGTGGGTCGGCCTGCAGTTTGACAATACGGGCGCGGGCGGCACGACCAATGCGCAGCTTGCCAATCTGGGGCAGGGGCTTTTCGGTAGTGCTGGAACCGGACTGCCGGAGGTCGGGTTCAGCGATCCGCAGATTTACTTCAAGGGCGTGGGCGGGAACGCTTCAGGCGTGAACAATCCGACTGGGAGTCTGACGACATTTGGATTTCCGAACGGACCGACGGCCAATTTCGGGTGGGAGTTTGTTCCGGAACCGGCGAGCATCGGGCTGGTGGTTGCGGGCCTGATCGGCGCTGCGCTGCGGCGCTCAATGGGGAGGCGGCGGCGCGCGTAATTGAGTCGCGCGCGGAGCGCAAATCGCTTTGCGATCAGTGCAGCGCTGCTGCGACGGTGGGGAGATTTTCAGGCCGCCTGCGAGGCGGGCGTGCAGAAAAGGTCGGCTATGACGGGGGTTGGGGCGGCAGTCTGCTCGATGAACGGTACAGGGGGATCACCTAGCAACTGCTGTGGCGCCAATCCTAGAAAATCGGGGCGGTCCTAACTCTGTGCGCGTTAATGCGCATTGACCGCGCCTGGTTTAGCCCAGTACGCTACATGAACTGTCGTGAGTCACATTCATGCAGCAGTCTTCGCACCATTTCGCGAATTGCAACCGTAAGATCAGATTGCCCAAGAAGCACTTACACAGATCCGAAGTTCGTTAATCAGATATCCGCGGCTCGACTGATTGCGGAGGGAGCTCAGCATGTGCACTTCGATTCGAAGCCCGAATCGGCTGATCGGCGGGATTGCGCTCGGCCTAATCTGCCTTGGCGGGCCGCAAGCTTCGTTTGGGCAGGCGATTCGGTATGTAAATACCGCGGCGCCGGCCGGGGGAAATGGGCTGACTTGGGCGACGGCGTTCCAGTATCTGCAGGATGGCCTCGCGGCCGCGGCGAGTTCGGGCGGAGCGGTCACGCAGGTTTGGGTGGCGGCGGGGACTTACCGGCCGGATCAGGGCGCGGGGCAAACGCCGGGGGATCGTGCAGCAGCGTTCGGGCTATTGAATAGCGTGAGCGTATATGGCGGATTCGCGGGGAACGAAACTCTGCTCACTCAGCGGAACTTCACGCTTCATCCAACCATTCTTTCCGGCGATCTGGCCGGCAATGACGGCACGTTTTTCGAGAACTCGGAAGAGAATAGCTATCACGTCGTGCGGGCGGCGAGTGTCAATGCGGCTGTACTGGATGGCTTTCAGATCCGGGGCGGGCGAGCGTCTGCGTCGCCGGCAGCCGGTGGGATCGACCGGGGCGGCGGGTTTTATCTGGTTTCATCGAGCGTCACGATCGCGAACTGCAACATCTATCTGAACAAGACGTCTGATGGTGAGGCGCCGCCCTCGAATCTCCGGGACGGAGGCCCGGGCGGCGCGATCTTCGCGCAGAATTGCACGCTGGTCATGTCGAATTGCAGTCTGAGCAATAATTTCAGCGGGTCTGGGCGGAATTCAAACCAGATTCCGTCCATTGCGGGAAACGCGGGCAAAGGGGGTTGTGTTTACCTGCAGGCCTGCACCAGCACGTTTACTGCGTGCCAGTTCCTCGGAAATGGAACCGGATCCGGCGGAAGAGGATCCACCGGCAACGTACCGGGAATCGGAGGAGATGGCGGAGCGATCTATTTCTCCAACGGCAGCGTTGTGTTCACGCGATGCGATTTCGCCAACAATTTCGCCGGCTTCGGTACTCACGCTGATCCCGGGATTGGTTCAGCCGCGGGTAACGGTGGAGCGATTTACAATTCCGGTGCGCCGATCACGATCAGTCAATGCCGCTTCGTCAACAACCAGGTTCAGCAGAGTGGAGGTGGTGACTCCAACGGACCCGGCGCCAATGGGAGCGCTGGGGGCGCGCTGGTAATTGTCAGCGGCAGCGCTTCGACGCTCGTCAATTCCACGTTCGTTGGAAATGTCGCCGGCGCAGGCGGTAACGGCTTCCGTGGCAGTATGGGCGGGTCCGGCGGAGCAGTGTATTTCTCGGTGAACGTAGCACCGACGATTGCTAATTGCACGTTCGAGAGCAACCGGGCCGGACCGGGCGGAGGAGGACTGGGTGGTTCGCGCGGCGGTAATGGCGGCGATGGCGGCGCGGTTTACTACAGCGGCGCGACTCCCACGATTTCGAACTGCATCTTTTATCGAAATCATGCCGGACTGGCCGGGGCTGGATTTCCAGCGGGATTGGCCGGGCGGGGCGACGCGGTTTATGGAGCCTCCGGCGCGGCCGTGACGGTCTCGCACAGTGATATCGAGGGTGGTCAGTCGAGCGTGGTTGCCGCGGGCGGGCTTAACTGGCTGCCGGGGAATATCAACGCAGACCCGCAGTATCGGGACATTGACGGGGCGGACAACGTCACCGGCACCCTTGACGACGACCTGCGGCTGACAGTGCATTCACCTTGCGTGGATGCCGGAGACAACGCACGCGTTCCGGTGGGTGTGACGGTTGATCTCGCTGGAAATCCGCGATTCACAGATTCGCTTCCTGTAACGGACTGCCAGTATGCACCGGGGACTTGCGGGACGGCGCCAATCGTGGACATGGGGGCGTATGAGCTCACGTGTCTTGAGGACAGCGACGGGGACGGGGTGTGTGACGCGAATGACAACTGCCCGGCGTTGGCTTCGGCGAATCAGCAGGACTCTGACGGCGATGGATTTGGCGACGTTTGCGACAACTGCCCGTCGGTTCAGAACCCGAGCCAGGCGAATCTGGACGGCGACGTTTTCGGCGACGCATGTGACAACTGCCCATCGTTTCCATCGTCGAACGGGGCGGACGGCGACGGCGATGGCGTGGGCGACGCGTGCGACAATTGCCCGTTCGTTCAGAATGCCGATCAGGCCAACAGTGATGGGGACGCGTTCGGGAACGCGTGCGATAATTGTCCGAATCTAGCGTCGCCAAATCTGAAAGACAGCGACGGCGACGGCGTGGGGGATGCGTGCGACAACTGCATCTCGATTCCCAATCCGGATCAGGCGAACAGTGACGGGGATGCATACGGCGATGCGTGCGACAACTGCCCGCACTTCGCGTCTTCCAATTTGCAGGATAGCGACGGGGACGGTGTGGGAGACGTTTGCGACAATTGCCCAATTCCGAATCCGGACCAGGCCAACGCCGACGGCGATCCATTCGGCGACGCCTGCGATAACTGTCCATTGGCGTACTATCCGACGCAGGTGGACTCCGATGGCGACGGTGTCGGCGACGCCTGTGACAACTGCATCAGCGTCGCCAATCCGAGTCAGGCCGATTGCGATCACAATGGAATAGGGGACGCCTGCGAGCCGCAAACGGCGGACACCGATGGAGATGGGATCAACGATTCGTGCGACAACTGTCCAATGACGCCGAATCCGACGCAGACGGATAGCGACGGCGACTCGATTGGCGATGCATGTGACAATTGTCCGCAAATCTTCAATCTGAATCAGGCGGACTGCGATGGGAATGGCGTCGGGGACGTCTGCGACGTTAACGGGGCCGACTGTAATGGCAACGGTGTCGTGGATATGTGTGAGCTGGCGACGGTCAGCTTTGCACCGCCACAGACGTACGCGGTCGGCGACCATCCGACGGCTGCGACGGCTTTTGATATCGAGCAAGACGGCGATGTTGATGTGCTGGTGGCGAATTACGCCGGCAATAGTGTTTCGGTATTGCTCAATGACGTTGACGGGAGCGTGTTTTACGACGGGACTGGGCTGACATCCGCGGCCGGGCCATTCTCGATCGCATCGGCTGATTTCAATTCGGACGGGCTGGGTGACGCGATTGTCGCGTGCACCGATGCCAATTCGATCAATTTGTTTCTCAATAACGGCATGGGCGGACTGAATCCGGGTGGAAACTATTCTGTGGCCGGTGGGCCTATTTCGGTCATTGCAGCCGATCTGGATGGTGACGGCCGGGCTGACATTGCCACAGCGGACTTTTCGCTCGATCGCGTGAGCGTCTTGTGGAACAAAGGCGGGAGTGGCGCCGGCTGGCTTGGATTGATGCCGGCGGTGAGCTTTACGGCAGGCGATAGTCCGCAATCGGTGGTGGCGGCTGACCTGGATGGTGACGGCCGACTCGACCTTGTGACCGCGAATGCAAACTCCAACTCAGTGACGGTGATGCGCAATTTGGGCGGCCGGTTGTTCGGCGCGCCGCAGTCATTCGCAGTGGGCTCAGTGCCGGTGTCGGTGGTCGCGGCGGATTTGAATGGGGACGGCCGCGTGGATCTTGCGGCGGCGAATCTTGGGTCTGCAAATGTATCGGTGCTGATCAATCTGGGCGGCGGATCGTTTGCGGCGGCGGTGAATTATTCGGCGGGATTGCAACCGTCGGCGGTGGTCGCGGCTGATCTGTCGGGCGACGGTCGACCGGAGCTGGTGGTGTGCAACAGCGGGTCGGCGAGTTTGTCGGTGTTTGTGAATCGAGCGTCGGCGGGATTCGGGGCAGCCCAGACGGTCGCGGTGCCGGCCGGGGCGTTGACGCCGGTGGTCGCGGACTTCAATTTCGATGGCGCGCTCGACCTCGCGGTTCCCAATCGGAATGCGGATACGGCGACGGTGCTCATCAATACCAGTCCCGCGCCCATGGCCGCGGACTGCAACGGCGACGGAGTTCCGGACGCGTGCAATCTGGCGAGCGGTACGAGCGCGGACGGTGACTCGAACGGACAGCCGGACGAGTGCCAGCTGGTCGCGAATCTTTCGATGACGACCCTGTGTGGTTCAAGCTCTTTGACGGGCGTCGGATTGCTGTCGTTTTCGAATGAGGGGCCGGCGGGCGATGCGGGCTGCACCGGCGAGATTGAGTCGCGAATGTTCGCGGGACGGACCGGCGTGGGCGACGCTCCGCTCTGGCAGGTGGGATCTGATTGCGGGCAATCACTCTTCGGCGGCGTGCTCGGCAGTCCGGAATCGGTGCTGGTTGATGTTGGCAATGCGTGGGGGCCGCCCTACGGCACGCCGAATGTGCTGCTGATCGGCGGGCGGATTGGATCGCAGGATCAGTTGTATGTCACCGACGGGTTGGATAGTTCGGTCTGCGAGCAGTTAACCGGCTCGGTAGGCCGGATCGGTCAAATGGCGCTTGCGCCAGACGGCCGACTGTTCCTCGGAAGCGTTGAGGGGGCTTGCGTTCAGGTTGCGCAAGGTGGCGTGATCTCGCCCTTGTATTGTGCGGTCGGCGCTTCGCTGCGCGCGGTGGCGCTCGATTCGGCCGGGAATATTTTCGTGACTGGCGCAGCGGACGGCATGCTTCGCAAATTGTCTCCCGCCGGCGCACTTATGAATGGAAGCGTCGCGACGGGGTTGCATGGCGCGATCAGTCAGGCGTTTGCGCCGGCGGGGCCTTATCGGGGGCATCTGTACGTCGCGTGCGGTGCGCCGGGGAACCGCGTGGTTGAAGTGGACGTCGCGACCGGCGTCTGTCATGACGTGCTTCATAACGTGCCTGTATACGGCATCGCGTTCGATCCAAATGGGGTGATGTACGTGTCGGTGCCGTCGGCGAACCGCGTATTGCGAATCCTGCCTACCGTTCGCGGGGACGTCAGCGGCGACGGGATTGTAAGCCCGGCGGATGTGGCGGGGTTCGCGGCCGCGATTGTTTCAAGTTCGAACGCGCCGAAGCCGCTAATCGTCGCGGATATGAATGGCGATGGATGCGTTAATGGATTGGATGTGTCGGCATTTGCGGCGGCGGTGGTGGGGCCGTAACGCGGGATGCGAAATATTTTCTTGCGATCAGTTCAGGGCTGCTGCGACGGTGGGGAGAATTTTCAGCACGCCGTTGAGTCGGGCGTGGCGGAAGATGTCGGCAATGACGGGGGTTGGGGCGGCGATTCGCAGAGCGCATTTTTGAGCACGCAGTTTCACATCCAGCTTCAGCAGTGAGCCGATTCCCGCACTGGAGACGGCCGAGACTTCGCTCATATCGATGACCAGTACAGGCGGTTTGGATGAGGCCGCCTCGAAGGCCTGCTTCTCAAACTCGGCGACTTCGGAATAGGTAATCTGGCCGGTGACTTTGAGGACCGCGGCGGTTCCCTCGTTGGCGATGCTGCAGGCGATATCGCTCATGCGTTCAATCTCCTCGGGCGCGTTCGACGTCGACGTGGACGTCCATGGTCTGGTTGGCGGCGCCTTTGAATACGCCGCGGTTGGGCGGGACATCCTTATAGTCGCGGCCGACGGCGACGCGGATGTGACGGTCGCCTGCAACGGTGTTGTTGGATGGGTCGAAGCCGATCCAGCCGGTATGCGGGACGAAGGCCTCGGCCCATGCGTGGGTGGCGCCGTGGCCGGTTGGTTCGGCGTCGTCGGTGCGGTGGTAGAGATAGCCGCTGACGTATCGAGCGGGGATTCTCAGGCCGCGGGCTAGGGCGATGAAGGCGTGGGCGAAGTCCTGGCAGACGCCGCTTTGTTTTTCGAGGCATTCGTCGATGGGAGAGTCGACGCGGGTGCTGCCGCGGTCGTAGCGAACGTGGGCGTGGAGGGCTTCACGGGCATTGTTAAGGACGGTGAGCGGGTCGGCATCGCGGCGGAGTCCGGCGCTTTCGGCGAAGGCGCTGAGACGTTCGGATGGGATCGCGTAGTGACTGGGATGGAGCCAATCCCAGAACTCGGCCCGATCGGCGAGGGCGTCCAACTGCTCCCATGCGGCGGGGTCTGGGGCGGTTGGCGCGGGGGCGGCGGCGTGAGTTTCGACGAGGGCGGCCGCGGTGACCTCCAGTCGATCGTGGATCCCGGGAATGTCAAAATGTTGCACGACGTTGCCGAGGTGGTCGGTGTAGGAACGGGTGTGGGCGGCAGGGAGCGTCGAGAGATCGAACTCGAGGCAGCGCTGGCCCGCGTCGGAACGCGGACGCATCCGCAACTCCATCATGCTTTCGCGGATGGGTTGATCGTATTGGAAAGCGGTGACATGGCGGATTCGATAGAGCATGACTGGCTGTAATCCTCTGTCTTCCAGCATTTACCAAAAGTTCGCAGGCGTCATTGGGCACCGGCCAGTTCGCCCTGGAGCACGGCGCCCACGGTGTAGCCGATGTATTGGTTGTAGACGGCGTCGTGCACGGCGGCGAGCGTGGTGACGACCTTGTTCAAGCATTTGTCGAGATCGTTGGCGAGGACTTCGTCGATGGTGTCGTAGGCGAGGTCGGCGTTGAGCCGGCCGGCGAGGCGGTGGCCCTGGGCGGTTCGCGACGTGCCGGTCCAGCCGGCGATGCCGGTAATGGCCTTGTCGACCTGTCGCGCACAAAAATGGACCGCGTGGGGAAACTCGACGTTGAGCAGGAGGAAATCGAGGATGCGGCGCGGCTGCAATTCGACGGTGTGGACGCGGCAATAGGACTCGTAGGCAGTGGCCATTCGCAACAGGCCGGCCCATGAGACGAAATCGGAAGGCGTTGCCTCAACAAGCGCATCGGCGCCCTTGATGCCGAAGTGCGAATCGAGCAGCCAGGCCAGTGCGATGGCGCGTTCGAGATAACGGCCGAGGCGAATGAACTGCCAACCCTCGCCGTGATTCATGGCCGAGTCGGAGAGTCCGGCGACGAGCTGCGCGCCGCGCTGCACGCTGTGGAAAAAGGCGTGAGGTCCGGACTGCCAGAGGCGATCGATGCTCATTTCGCGGACGGCGAGGTAGAGGTTGTTGATCTCCTCCCACATTTCCGAGGGGATTTGCTCGCGGATCTGGCGGGCGTTTTCGCGGGCCTGGCCGACGCATGCGACGATGGAGCCGGCGTTGTGCGGATCGAAGGCGAGCGCGCGGGTGACGGCGCCGGCGTCGGCGGCGACTTCGGCGGGCATTTCAAAGCGGAGACTGTTGAGCAGGCAGAACCAGCCGACGGTGGCGGTGTGTGGCGCTACGTCTAGAGCGATGTGGAGCTGGACGTCGAGCAGGCGGGCGGTGTGCTCGGCGCGCTCGAGATAGCGGCTCATCCAGTAAAGCGAATCGGCTACGCGTGAGAGCATCATGGTCGCACATTGGGTCGGCCCGGTCGGGGCCGGTCAGGGTCAACTGTCGGGTGAGTCATTCAGAACCCACGTATCCTTGCTGCCGCCGCCCTGGGATGAATTAACGACCAGCGAACCTTTGCGAAGGGCCACGCGGGTGAGGCCGCCGGGAATGATCCGGGCGTGCGCGCCAAAGAGGATGTAGACACGCAGGTCGATGTGGCGCGGTTCGATGTTGCCTTCGAGGAAGCAGGGCGCGACGGAGAGCGACAGCGTCGGCTGGGCGATGTAGTTGCGCGGGTGGGCGTTGATCTTTTCGCGGAATTCGTCGCGCTGCGTCTGCGTTGAATGCGGGCCGATCAGCATTCCGTAGCCGCCGGACTCGCCGACGGCCTTGACGACGAGCTTGTCCAGATTCTTGAGGGCGTGATCGCGCTCGGCCGGGCGCGTCATGAGGTAGGTCTCGACGTTGTCGACGATCGGGTCTTCCTTCAGGTAGTAGCGAATGATTTCGGGGACGTAGGCGTAGACGGCTTTGTCGTCGGCGACGCCGGTGCCGGGGGCGTTGGCCAGGGTGACATTGCCGGCGCGGTAGGCGTTCATGAGGCCGGGGACGCCGAGCATGGAGTCTTCGCGGAAGGCCATGGGATCGATGAAGTCGTCGTCGATGCGGCGATAGATGACATGAACGCGGCGGAGGCCGGCGGTGGTTCGTTCGTAGACGATGTTGTCGTGGACGACGAGGTCGCGGCCTTCGACGAGTTGGATGCCCATCTGGCGCGCGAGGAATGCGTGCTCGAAGTAGGCGGAGTTATAGATGCCGGGGGACAGCAGGACGATGCGGGCGGCGGCCTGTGAGACCGGCGCGACCTCCCGCAGACATGCGAGCAGCTCCTGGCCGTAGTGGTCGATGGGGCGGACGTCGTAGTCGCGGAAGATGTTGGGGAAGACGCGCTTCATCACCTGGCGATTCGAGAGCATGTAGGAGACGCCGCTGGGGACGCGGAGATTGTCTTCCAGGACGGCGAAGCGGCCGTCGGGGGTGCGGACGAGATCGGTGCCGACCACGGTGAGGTAGTTGCCGCGCGGCGGGTCGATGCCGCGCATTTCGCGGCGGTAGTGTTTGCAACTGTAGACAAGGTCAGCGGGGACGATTCCGTCGGCGATGATTTTTGCGTCGTGGTAGAGGTCGTGGAGGAACAAATTGAGGGCGGTGATGCGCTGGGTCATGCCGCGCGCGAGGACGTCCCACTCGGCGGCGGTGACGATGCGCGGCAGGACGTCGTAGGGAAAGATGCGTTCGGTGCCGGTTTTCTCGCCATAGACGGTGAAGGTGATGCCCTGCTGGAGGAAGGAGAGGTCGGCGGCCTGCTGGCGGCGCTGGATTTCCTCGGTGCCCAACTCTTTAAGACGATCCTGCAGTATGCGATAGTGCGAGCGCGGTGCGCCGGCCGATTCGTACATCTCGTTGTACGGAGTGTCGAGGACGTGTCCGCCGGCGGCGGATTCGAGAGATTGTGGGACCATGCCTGGGCTCGCGGTGGCCGATCTTCAAATTGCTTCGGGGCGGATGAAGCAGCGGGGCAGTATAGCGGATCGACTTGCGAAGTTGGATGCGCGTTGCGGTTGTCGTCGGGGCGCTGGCGCGGTCAGGACTTTGAGATGGTGCGATCAGGCGGCGGAGATTGAACGACGCGGCGGGCGTCGAGGATGGTTCCGCATTCGGGGCAGCGCGGGCGCGTCAGAGCGTAGAGTGGGTAGCCGCATTCGCAGTAGCGGGCGGGGTCGGGGCGATCGACCCTGCGCCAATTTGAGGCGACGGCGACGGTCCCCGTTCCGACGATTGCATAGCCGAGCCACGCGATGACGAGGATGGGGTGGATGGACTTGGCGAGGAAAGGGAGTGTCCACGTCAGGGGGTTGGGGTTGGCGATGCAGAGGCGGGCGAGGATGAGGGCGGCGGTCATGAGGATGGCGCCGAGCCAGGCCGTCCAGAAGCGCGGGTAGGCGAAGGCCACCGCGACGGCGACGAGCGGCATGAAGAGATTGATGCAGGCGAATGCGCCGAGGCCGGGGCGGATGCCGATGCGCGCGGCGGTGGTTTGCAGTGTGGGGAGCAATGCGCCGAGGATCGCGCCGGCGAAGGTGTAGGCGGCGAGGGCCAAGGGCCAGCGGTCGGGGTCGATGAGGCGCGGCATGGTGCTTCAGTTGCTACGTCGGCAATGGGTGGTTGGTTCAGTTCGTGAATTCATGCCTTGGGTGATTCGGAAATACTGACCAATTGGTTCGGGTCGCACCGGATAAGGGCTTGTTCGAGCAGTGGACGGATCGCGGCCTGCGTTGTCTCGCTGCGCTTAACACAGTGCTTGAACGGCAGCAGTCCGATACGCAGCGATGCGATCCTCGCGGATTGTCGATTTGTGCCGATGCGGATGAGAAATGGGATGGAGGGTCGATTAGGATGGCGCGGGCAATTGCTCCAGATCACTTCCATGTCCCATCGTGGCGTCCGGTCAGGACGCGAGCGGTATTGAACCACTTCGACGGCGTGTGGTTCGAGCAGCGGGACGACGTTATTTTCGATGAGCGGCGCCCAGCCCCTGCGGCGTGAGTAGACCAGGACTACCTTGCCGGCGAGGCGTTGACGAGCGCGGCGGATGTGCGGGGCGCGGCGGGCGAAGTCCCAGAGCACGAGCAACGCCACCGCCAGGGCAGCCGATGCGAAGACGTACCCGACCATAGTTCTGGCCCGGTTGGAGAACCACAGCAATGCCGCTACGGCCAGAAGAATTGCCACGGGCTTCATCCAATTGAAGTCCGCGCGGCGGGGCGGGGCTGGGGATTCAGATTTCATCTGCGCATCGCTCCCTGACACTGAGCCGTAGGCAATGCCGGTAGCGGTGATCATACGCCGTCTTGGATGCGTTCGGTGGGAGGGCGGCGGGAGTAGGAGTAAGAGCAGGATTAAGATTACGAGTAAGAGTATGAGTACAAGTATGAGATTGGGCGGGCGTTTGGCGAGCGAGACCTAATTTCCGGCGATGTATTCGGTGGTCCAGTCGGAGAGGGAGTCGGGGTTGTTGTCGGCATAGGGGAGGTTGTCAAACCGCCAGTCGTTGTTGCGGCCGCAGTACATGACGGAGCGGTAGGGGAGGTTGGCGACGTCGAAGACGGCGGCGACGTCGACGGCTGAGCCGTGCGACATGAGAGTGACTTTGCGGGCGCTGCCATCGGCTGCGGCCACGTTGAACTCGCCGAGCTTGCCGTGCCAGCCGGGGATATCGAGCGGGACGCCGCCGAATGCGCCGCCGGCGTCGACCGCTTCCTGCGTTGAAAGCATGGCCTGGGCAAAGCGGGCTTCGTAGAAGAGCAGGAGTTGCGTCGGTTGCTGCATGCGGCTCGACGGAAGCAGGAACGCGCCGGGCCGCTTTGCGACCGGACCGCCGTCGGCGGTTGCGCCGCGGAACGAGATGAAATCGCCCTGATAGCTTGTGCCGACGGCGGCGTACATGGACTCGAAGACGGGGCGGGCTGCATTGGGGTCGTCGGCGGTTTCGCCGGCGATCTCGGGGACGTAGTTGGTCGGGCCGACGCGGGCGGCGCCGATGTCGGCCGGGCACTGATATTCGGGGAACGTGGAGGCGGTCGAGAGCGACGCGCCCGCGGCGGCGATGTTAAACGGGCGGGTGGCGACGCCGAGGTTAAGGGGCGAGGCCGACCAGCCGGAGGAGTAGGCGCCGCAGCGACCGTCGGAACCGCCGAAGTCCCACGCGCCGAGGCCGAGCCACGCGGCGCGGCCGGATTCGGATTGGGCATGCAGGATGCCGCTGGGATCGGCGAGGCCGTTGGCCTGGGCATAGCGTCCGAGCGATTTGAGGTTGTAGATGCACTTCACGCGCAGGCCTTCGGAGCGGGCGGCGCTGATGGAGGGGATGAGCAGAGCAACGACGAGAGCGAGAATCGAGAGGATGACGAGTAACTCGATGAGAGTGAAGGCGCGTCGCGTGGGATTGCGGGGCATCATGGCGGGCTCCCCGATGCGGACAGTTGATTCTATGCGAAAGGCGTGATGGCGGAAAGGCGAGGGTTCGGCGGACCTTTCGAGCGATTCTGCGCGCAGGCCCGGTAATGGCGGCGCACGCGTGAAAATGCGGGTTGAATCGCCCGGATTGGTTGCCCGGATGGCGGCGTTTTGTACGTTCATCCATACGGGGGCGAGCTGCGCCGAGTGGTTTGGCGTTCGGCTCGCGGTCTCTCCTGGATGGAGGAAGTTGGATGCGTATGCAACGAATGTCGGCCGTGAGTTTTGGCTTAACGCTGGCGGCTGCGTCGGCGGCGTGGGGTCAGTTTCCGGGGAACGCATCTGACTACAACGCGATGTTTTTCGGCGATCTCAAGACCGTGGGCGGCAACACTGACGGGCGTCTGGCCGTGGGCGGGAACGCCGCGCTGCAGTGGTACAGCGTCGGCGGGACGCTATCGAATTCGCATGGGACGCGAAATGACCTGATCGTCGGGAACAATTTGAACGCGATCGGCGGTTGGCAGGTTCCGAACGGGAACGCGGTTTACGGCGGGACGCTCATCGCCGGGCCGACCACGCCGAATGGTTCGGTCTATAAGTCGACGCCGCTCGATTTCGCCGTGGCCGAAAATGACGCCATCGCGAAGGCGGTGATGTACGGCCAGTTGCCCGCGACGGGGACCGCGACGTACGACGGTTATTCGACGCTGGCGATCAATGCGACAAAGCACGGATTGAACGTGATCAATATTGACGGGGCGCTGTGGTCGAAACCGCAGATCAGCAATCGCGTGGTGAACGGGCCGGCCGACGCGACCGTGATTATCAACATCACGGGCACGACGAACTCGATGAGCAACGGCATGTCGCTGACGGGCGGCGTGACGAAGCAGACGGTGCTGTGGAACTTTCCCGAGACGACGTCTTTGAAGCAGTCGAATATGGCGCTGCTGGGGAGTTTGCTGGCGCCGAAGGCGTACTTCGAGCTGGTCGGTGGTGGGATCGACGGCGTGGTGGTGGCCGATAGCGGCTACACCTACAACGGCGGCAGCTTCCACAACACTGGATTCACGGGTTCGCTGCCGGTTCCCGAGCCGGCGACGCTGATGTTGCTCGCGACGGTCGCGGCCGTGCCGGCCATTCGCCGGCGGATGCGGGGCTAGTCTTTGCGGGTGTAGTGGCCTTGCATGAAGGGGTGCCAGGTCTGGCCATCCTGCGAGACGTCCATTTTGAAGACGTACTTGTTCGGGGTTGAGAGGTCGAAGGTGGCGCGGCTCTGGCCCATGGGGATGTTGGCGATGAGGGTGAGGACATCGCCGTGGAACTGGCCGCGGTAGTCGCTGGGCGGGAAGCCGAACGAGTCGAACCAGTGCATGACGTAATCATTCTGCATGGCGTCGAAGCGGAAGACGCCGTGGCCGCGGAATGAGACCTTTCCATCGCGCTCCTGTTCGTAATCCTGGATGACGGCGAAGCCATCGAGGGCGGCGCGATTGTGGGCGCGGCCGGTGGCGGGGCCGCCTTGCGGATCGATGGGCGAGGGGGCAATGGATTCGTTTCCAGTCCAATGGCCGACGAGGCGTTCGAGTTTTTTGTTGGCTTCGGTGGGGCGTGGCATTTGCATGGTGTGAACTCCTTGCCGCTCTCGCGGCCGTGACGATTGGAAGAAGTGTAACAGGACCGCATTCTCAAGATAGGGGCGGTCTAAGCTCTGGATTGCTGCGCGATCATTGCTCTGCCCCCCACGTTATTCGCAAGCTTGGTCATCTCGTCGCCGTTCTGGCGTTCGACGGGTCGCGAATTGGAGGCCCCGAAAGTGCAAATGCTAAATCGCGAAACGTCGTGAGGTTGCCGAAATCAATGCCTCTTGGAGGAACGTTTCGAGCGACATAGGAAATCGCAATGAAAGATCCGATGACGAGCATTCCCCCGAGAATAGTTAGAAGGGGATAATCACGAAGTCCCACCGCCATCAGCAGGACGCCACAGATGAAGTTCCACGACGAAATTCGTTCAAGCATCGAGTAGTGTACTTTCATTCTTGGCAGGCGGCCGGGTGCCATTTTTGTCATTCCGCCGAGGAAGACTTCAAAGCGGCGCCGCGCGATGTCGCTCAAGGGAGTGGACGGAGCGATGGATTCTGGAGCTTCGCCGGCGTCAACCAGCAACCTGCGGATCGCCAGGAATGCGGCGGCTGGCCTGCATTCGCGGCCGAGAATTGTGACCGACTGGGGCTTAGGGACGCTGGCGTTTGCCGCAATCAGCTCGCAGACACCTTGAAGTGTTCGCGTTCGGGCCGGTTCCAATACCTGCTTCCATTCATCAGGCGTCAGGTCGACCTTCCACGCTTCGTTCATCCCGTCACCGAGCCGACGCCATGCAACGAGCTCGCATTCATCGCGCCACTCAGCGACGGTTGTGTGCATATGAAGCCGAGGACCCTTTAGTGTCAGGATTCCCCAAATGGGGTCGTGCCGGTGCCAGTCGCGGAGAACTTCCAGGACGTGCTCTGGCGTTGGGCGAACGAACTCCACTGTGTTCTCGTCACTCATTCGGCACCTCGAATCGCAATGCTCTGTTCTGGTCGAAGCAGCAGTTGGTCTTCGTCCGCGTTTTCGAGGAAGGATTGGCGGAGGAAGCTTTCGTTGGCTGTGTTTTCGAGGAGGCGGCGGACCAAATAGGCGACGCCGGGGACCCAGGCGCCCATTGGGCTGTAGACGCGGAGGCGCTGCTGCATTTTGACGAGGGCGGTCTTGAGCGGGTCGCCCATGCCGAAGAGGGCCTGCAACTCGATGGTGCGCGGCGGCAGGCCGCGGCTGTCGGCAGCCGCGATGGCGTGGGCGATGCTGCGGACGTTGTGCGATCCGAAGGCCGGGCGGAGTTGGTCGCAGTTCTCGATGAGGACGCGCGAGAGGGCTTCGTAGTTGGCGTCGGACTGCCACTTCTGCGACCACACCGGGCTTGGCCGGCCGTGCTTCGCGGCGAGATTGGTTTCGTAATCCCAGTAGGCGCCCTTCACGAGGCGGATGGCGAGCGGCACGCCGCGGCGGCGCGAAAAAGCGAGCAGGTCGTCGAGATCGCGGCGACTTTCGCGGAGATAGGCTTGGATAACGATGCCGGCGTCGGCCCAGTCGCGGAGGTCGGGTTCGGAGAGGAGGCGCTTGAAGATATCGAACGTGGCGGCGCGGAGCGAGTCGTGTTCGAGGTCGATATTGATGGCGACGCCATGTTTTCGGGCGGCGCGGCAGATGACGGCGAGGCGGCGGTAGACTTCGCCGAGGTCGAGCTCGGCGATGTCGTGCGAGAAGTCGGGCGAAAGGGCGGACAGCTTCACGCTCACATTCACGGTGGGGAGGATGCCGAATGGGGCGACATCGGTCTGATCATTCTGCGGCCAGTCTTTGGCGGCTTGCGCGAGGGCCGAGATCATCTCGAGGTGGATCAGCTCGCCGTGCTCGGCTTCCTCGGTGGTACGGACGGTTTCGCCGAGGATGTCGAGGGTGAAACACATGTTGCGGCGGCGCATGCGGGTGACGGCGGCGACTGCTTCCGGGGGCGTGCTGCCGACGATGAAGCTGTGGGCCATGCGTTCGGCGGCGAAGCGGGCGGCGCGGGCGACGAGGCGGGCGTGGAGGGAGTGGTCGTCAACAAAATCGACGGCGAGGGCGAGCGGGAACGGCAGGTCGTCGCCGTTGGCTGTCACATTTTCGCGGAGAACGCGGGCGACGTCGGCTGAGGCGCGTTGTTTGGGCAACAGACTGATGAAGCGGAAGAGGCCTTCGCGGAGGTGCTGGTGCTGGTTGGCCCAAGCCATGCCGCGATCCTGCCACCAGCCGAGTTCAAACGGGGCGGGACGGGCTGTGCGGGCGCGGGCGAGGATTTCGCGGCCGATGCGGTGGATGTCGGGTTCGAGGATTGCGGTGGTCTGAGCGGATGACATCGGAATGGGCAGCCCAAGCGCCGCGGCGGGCGGCGACGCTTGTAAGAATAGATTTTTAGGCGGCGAGTTGCAACGGCGCATCTGTCGGATTCTCGACAGGGTCGTGAACGCGGCATACATTTCGGGCTGCTAATTTGCGATAATTCAGGGTCCAGTTTTTTCGGAGGAAGCGATGCGTGCCGGCACACTCTTCATTATTGCTTTTTCTGGGATGTTTGTGTCAGGAGACGCCGAAAGTGCGTTCGAGAAAATCACGCTCAGGCGCGGGCTTCGGCGAGCGGAAGAACAGAAAAAACTGGTGTTGCTGGATTTCTCACCGGATCTGGGAGATTCGGAATTCGAGGGGGCACGGCCATACAACTTTCCCGAGGTCCGCGCGTGGATGAAGAAGCACGTGATTGCGATCCATGCTGACCTGGATTGGGACCCGTTGCTGTTGTTGCGATATCGAGGCGACTACCAGACGCAGTGCATCCTTCTCGATCCAGACGGTACAGAGCACGGGCGCCTGCCGTTCACAAATCAAGCCAAGGAGTTTCTTGAGCGAGCCGAGGCGGTCCGGACGGGGAAGGGCCAGTGGGAATCGGTGCGCGCCGAGCTCGAAAAGAAGGGCGGAAATGATCCGGCGTTGCGCATGAAGCTAGCGCGACTTTACGAGCAGAAGCAGGAGAACAAAGCGGCGTTCGCAGAATACATCTGGTGCCTCGACCATGGACTGGAGCACGATCCGAGCTTTGCAAAAGCGCGCGAGACGGAGTTGCTGGAGCAGATCGCCGCATTGGCGAGTGTTCATCGTCCGGCGGTCAAAGCACTCCAAAAGAGGCAGAAGGCGGCTGAGGCTGTCCTGCTGAATTCGGACGCGGCGAGCGGGGCTACCAGCCGACCATCCGCGGCTGATCGTGCGAGATTGGCTTCGGACTATGCTGCATTCAACGAAGTGCTGGGCCAGCCGGCTCGGACGGTGACACTTTATCTCAGAATGCTGGAAGGCGACGAGACCGATCGCGAAGCGGCCGGCGGGATGATCCTCTACGTGGTCGGCCCGCTCTACGAATCGAAGAAACTGAAGGAACTGGCGGCGTCGAAGGTGGACTTTTCGGCGCTGCTGGAAATCCATCGCCGCCGGATGGAAGCGCTGTTGCAGCAGAATGCGTCCATGCGCGTAACGCGCGGGGATCGGCGCGAGGAGGAGATTGAGCGAAAGGCGGGTTTTATCCGCGACTTCGGGGCGAAATACTACGAGGCGCTTCTGGCCACCGGCCGGTCAGCCGAAGCGGAGACGGTTTCAAAGGCGCTGATCGAGTATTCGCCGATTGCGCGGACATATGCGGTGCTGATCATCGCTGCCGGGCGGGCGGGGCACTCCGAAATTGCTGAGACACTGGCCTCCCAGGCCATGCGGAAACTACCGAGTGGACAGCAATTTGCGATCAAGGACGCTTTGGAACAGATAAAGCGTTGATTAAGGCGGCTGAATGGGGTGCGGGCGGGGTTGCAATCGGCGCAGTTTGAGTGATATCGTAGACCAACGACCCATTGGTGAGTGGGGCGGGCCGGATTGCGCATCGTGTGGTGGGTTATCGCGACCTGGTCGATCCGACCGCGTACATCGGGGCTGATGGGTGGATTTGGTGGAGGCCAATACGTGATGAAGCGATTTGTGTTTTGCGCGGTGGTTACCGTCGCAGTTGGTGCGGGTTCGCCGGTATGGGCGGCGGATGTCATTCTGAATGAGTACAACGCCTGCGGTGATTCGAACTTCCTGCAGGGTACGGGAAGCGATTCATATTGGGGGCGGATTGAGGGAAACGGCGGCGACTGGTTCGAGATGGCGGTCATCACGGACCACCTCGACATGCGCGGCTGGCAGCTGGTCATCAGTGATGGGACGGGCTCGCCTCCCCAGACGCTGACGCTGACGAATAACGCCGTCTGGTCGAACCTGCGGAGTGGGACGATCATCACGGTGTCGGAAGATCTCGGCAACAATGTGAGCGACTACATCCCGGCGCTGGGGAAGTGGTGGCTGAACGTCAAGGCGTCGGATGATTCGGACGGGACGTATATCACCGCGGCGAACTTTCGGGTGAACAACACGAACTGGCAGCTCACGATCAAGGACAGCGTGGGAACGGTGAAGTTCGGGCCGTCGGGCGAAGGCGTCATGCCGACCGGCGGTGTCGGGAATGACGAAGTCTGCAAGTTGCAGGCGAACCCGAGCGCCGCGATCACGCCGCTGTCGGCCTATAGCGACGGTTCGACCAGCACGTTTGGCTCGCCCAATTCATGGAGCGGCGGTGCGAGTAACCAGGACTTTTCGGCGCTGCGCAGCATCGTGCCGTACACGCAGCTGACGAGCGTGCGGATCAATGAAGTGCTTACGCACTCCGATCCGGACGATGACTGGATCGAGCTTTACAACACGACCGGCTCGCCGGTGGACGTCGGTAACTGGTACGTTTCGGACAAGCTGAACGACTTGACGCGGTATCAGATACCGGCGGGGACGATCATTCCGGCGAATGGATATCTCGTGTTGCACCAGGCCGACCTCGGCTTCGGGCTCGATTCGGCGAACGGCGACGACGTGGTTTTGTCGGCGGCTGACGGGCTGGGCACGATGACGGGTGGGCGGGATTACATTTCGTTCGGGGCGTCGCAGAACGGCGTGACGTTTGGCCGGTATCCGAATGGGACTGGGCCGATTTACTCGATGAACGCGACGCAGGGAGCCGAAAACAGCTACCCGATCGTTGGGCCGATCGTGATCAACGAGCTGATGTATCACCCGCCGGACGGGCCGGGCGGGGTCGACGATGTGGACCATGAGTTTGTCGAGCTGGCCAACGTCACGGGCAGCCCGGCGACGTTGTATACGCATTTTCCGGTGCAAAATGAGACGCACGGCTGGAAGCTGACCGGCGCGGTGAACTTCACGTTTGCGATCGGGACGACCATTCCGGCGAACGGGTTCATCGTCGTCGTGAGTTTCGATCCGGTGCTGGATCCGGTGAAGCTGGCGAGTTTCCTGACGACTTACGACCTCAGCCCGACTGCGCAGATCGTCGGGCCGTACACGGGCAAGCTCAGCAATTCGGGCGACACGGTTCGGCTGCTGAAACCCGACACGCCGCAGCCGCCGCCGGAGTCTTTCACGCCGTATGTGCTGGCGGAGGAAGTTGCATATCTTGATCACGCACCGTGGCCGACCGCGCCGGATGGCGTCGGTCCGACGCTGTCACGGATTGGCTCTACACTGATCGGAAACGACGCGTTGAACTGGCGGGCCAGCGCGAACTTCGGCGGGACGCCGGGTTGCCCGAACGGGTTTGATGTGAACGTGGCGGGCGACATCGACGGCAGCCAGACGGTGGACAGCGGCGACGTGAGCGCGTTCGTGTCGATTCTGCTGGGGCTCTCAGACAACTACTGCCAGACTTCCCGGGCGGACTTCAACAATGATGGCGTCGTGAATGGCAATGACGTGCCGGGCATGACCGACGCGCTGATTCCGTAGCCGCAATTCAGTAAATACCCCGAGTAAAAAACGACCGCACCCGATCGCTGCGAAGACGATCGGGTGCGGATCATCGGACGACTCTCCCGTCGTCGTGTCGGTCTGCCAGTGTGCCGACGGGGCGACGCGTCCGCTTATTTCGGTCGGCCGCCTCCACCAGAGAAGACGGTGCGGGGCCGGTGGGCGGCTACTTGAAATTTAGTTTGGACCGTCGAGCGGAGGCGAGTGTCGTGTGCGCGTAAAAAGCAACGCGGCCGCTCTTTGGCGGCCGCGAGGCTTTCGAGAAGGAGGAGGGAATGAAGCCGTTTAGATTACGCCGGGCAGCGTCGGTTTGTTCGTCCGATTCGCATGTCCTGTCTCTGCTTATATAGACGTCAAAGCCGGGTGCGACGGTCACTTTTTTCGCGATTTTCTGGGGCCGGCGATTCCAAGCTATTTGATGGACAGGGTTTGGGAAGATAGACTTTTCTAACCCATTCCGCCCTGAAATCAGCGAGGATCGTTTGTTAATGCCGGATGACGACGAATTTATGCAGCGGCTCAAGTCGGGGGACGCGGGCGTCGTCGACGAAATCGGGAAGAAGTACGGCCCGGAGTTGCAGATTTTCTGCCATCGGATGGTGTACGACGCCCAGCTGGCCGAGGACATCGTGCAGGAAGTCATGATGCGGTGCTGCAAGGCGGAAGCGGCGGCCATGCCGACGGGCAGCTTGCGGGGCTGGCTCTATCGGGTGGCGCGAAACCGGTGCATCGACGAGCTGCGGAAAATGCATCCGCAGGCGCGACTCACAGCGGCGCAAACCGTGCGGACGGACGCGCGCGGCGTTCTGGCGATCGATCGGGCAACGACGCCGGCGGGGCGGGCGGTAAAGCAGGATCGGGCGCGGAAAGTGCAGATCGTGATTGACGGGATGGATGACGATCTGCGGGCCGTGGTCATCATGCATTTTTTCCAGGGGCTGGCGAACGCGGAGATCGCCGACGCGCTGGAGCTGAGCTTGTCGGGGGCGAAGGCGCGGCTGTCGCGCGCGACGCGACTGCTGCGCGAGCGGCTCAAGTCGCTTGACGATTCCGGGATATGAAGTGCTCGGCGGTCGATGAGCTGCTGCTCGAATATGTCGAGGAGACGCTCGATGGCGCCACGCGCGCGGACGTGCAGTCGCATCTGAACGGGTGCGCGGCGTGCCGCGAGCGGCTGCGCGACACGCAGGATCTGATCGGCGACCTGTCGGACGCGAAGTCGGCGTCGTTGGCGAGCGGAAACTATTCAACGTTCGGCGGATCGGGCACGCGGCCGCCGGCAGCGTCGGTCTGGCCGCCCGGGACGCGGCTGGGGGATTTCGAGATCATTGGGGAACTCGGCCGGGGCGGGATGGGGACCGTCTATCGGGCGCGGCAGCTTTCGCTCAACCGGGTGGTGGCGCTCAAGGTGCTTTCGGCGGCGATGGCGCAGTCGCAGAATCTGGTGTCGCGATTTGTGACCGAGGCGCACGCGGCGGCGAAGCTGCATCACACCAATATCGTGGCGGTCTACGCGCAGGGGGAGTTTGACGGGCACCTGTTCTACGCAATGGAGTTGATCGAGGGGGAAAGTCTGGACAAGGCCATCCACGGCAAGACGAGCGAGTGGTCGGCGGGGCGGAGCGGGCGGGATTTTCGGCGGATGGCGCGGCTGATCTCGGAAGTGGCGGATGCGCTGGAGCACGCGCACGGGCAGAGCGTAATTCATCGCGACATCAAACCGCAGAACCTGATGCTGGGGAGCGATGGGCGACTGCATGTGACGGATTTCGGCCTGGCGCGACTGTTCGACGAGCCGGGCGTGACGATGAGCGGCGAGATGCTGGGGACGCCGGCGTACATGTCGCCGGAGCAGGTGGGGGCGGATCGGCGAAAGCTGGACCAGCGAACGGACATTTTTTCGCTCGGTGTGACGTTTTATGAAATGCTCGCCGGGCGGCGGCCGTTCGAGGGGGCGACGCGCGAGCAGGTTGTGGCGCGAATCTGCACGACGGAGCCAGTGCCGCCGCGAAAGCTGTCGGGCGGTGTGCCGGTGGATCTTGAGACGATCTGCCTGCGGGCGATGGAGAAGGAGCCGGGGCGGCGGTTTCAGACGGCTGGTGAAATGGCGGCCGATCTGCGGCGCTATGCGGACAATGTGCCGATCCGGGCGCGGCGGGCGGGGCCGATCGAGAAAACCTGGAAGTGGGTGCGACGGAACCCCGCGAAGACGGCGGTGGCGGCGGCCGTGATCCTGTTGGGTGCCGGAACGACTGCGTGGACGATTCAGCATGCGCGGCAGCAGCGGGCGGCAGCCGATCGGATGGTACGTGATGCTTGGGAGTCGCTGGCTTATGTGGACTATCGCGAGCCGGATGAGGCGCGACAGCTATTGAAGCAAGCCGAGCCGCTCGGCCCGGAGCGGGGCAGATTTCTGGCGGCGCGGGCGCTATCTGTTGTGCTGGAGGACAAGGCGCAGGCCGCGACACTGGCGAAGCAGGCGGTCGAGATTCGCCCCGAGGATCAGGAGATTCTGTATTTGCTCGCGTGGGCGTTGTTCAGACTGGACGACTTTGCCGGCCAGCAAGCGGCATTAAAACGGGCCAACTCCATCGGCGAGCCGGCCAGCGCGGCCGCCAGCTTTCTGCGGGGGATGGCGACGATCCGGCAAGAGCCGGACGCGGCGTTCAAGGATCTGCAGGCGGCACGCTATAAACGGACACCGAACGCGCCGGCGCTGGTGCAGATCGGGCGGGCGGACAATCAGTTTATGTATCACAGCCGCTCGCACGAGCGCTGGACCGATCATGAAGATGTCTTGCGCGGCGCCTGCCAGATTCAGGATACGCGGGCGTATCCGTGCTATCTGCTGTCGTACGCCTATCGATTGTCGGGGGAGATTTTGACCGCGAACGGCGACGTGCCGAAGGCGCGCGATCGATTCAGGGCGGCCTTGGAATGGGCGACGAAGGCGAAGGAGCGGCAACCTGCGATCTACCTGGGATATGTGGCGGAAGCATCAAACTGGGAGAGCCAGGGAGATTTTGCCAAGGCGCTGCACGCCTGGGATGAGGGGCGTCCGCACGTGAAGCCCAATGAGCTGAGTGATTATCTCGAATATCACTGGCGATTGTTGTATTGGACCGGGAAGAACGAAGCGGCGCTGGACGACCTCCGAGCACTCGCCAAAATTACGCCCGAGAGCGCGCCGCGATGGGCCTGGTTTACCTATTTGTTCCCGGCGCTCATTCTGGCGGAGCGAAATCTCGACCTGGCTAATGCGCAGGTTTCTCGCTTGATCGAGGCGGCGCCGAGCGATCCGCTGTCGGTGGCGGGCGCGGCGGCGATGCTTCGCATCCTGGGGCGATCGGAAGAGGCGAACAAGCTTCTTTCGCGGAGTGCGGGGCATCTTCAATTCGGGCGATATACGGTTCCGCTGCTCTCTGACTTGCAGATCAGAAAGGTGCTTGAGTTTTGCCAGGGCACGATATCGTTTGATGAGTTGATGAAGTTGGCTCCGACTGGCGGCGATCGCGCCTGGCTGACGGCGATCGGTGCTTTTTATGATGGCTGCCGGGAATTGGGGCTGGGGCATCGGGCGGCGGCGTTGGATCGCTTTCGAGCGGCCGATCGTTGTTACGACGATGAGGGGTTTTGCTACCTGGCGCGGGTGTTTGTTCGAAAAATGGAGGCCGATCCGCACTGGCCGGGTTGGTTGCCGGCAAATCAGCACTAGCCGGCGGACGGGGTTGGGGTCATCGGGGCGTTTTTGATATCATGGCATAATGAAGGGAACCGCGCAGGAGCCGTGGGTGGCGGTGCGGTTGAAGGAAGCAACTATGAATTCGCGACGTCGAATTGTTTTGGGAATTGGGTCGTTCGCCCTGGTCGTCGGTGTCTCGGCCGCATTGGCTGATGGGCCGCATGCACATAATCCGCTCACGATTCCGTTTTTCTCGATTGATCGGACATCGCCGTCGATCGGCGGTGCGAACAATCTCCACGCCGATGACATTCTGAAAGTTCCGGGACCGATTCAGGTGGTGAACAACGTGAACCTCGGACTCGGCCGCCCGGGTGACGAACTGGACGAGCTTTCGGGATCGCGCGACCCGGCGGTGAGTATTCCGAGTTTTTCGCTGCTCTTCTCGGTCGACCGGCTTTCGGTCGGGGCGGTGCCGCCCGATCCGGGTGTGGTTTCGATGGGGTATCCGTACAACGTGCAGCAGCAGGCCGTTCGGAACCAGGCGGCCGGCGATCTTTATATGTCGACGGCGCTGTTCAGTCTTTCGGGTCCGCTGCCGTCGCCGCGGGCGATTTTCAATCACACGATGGTCATCAATCAGGGAGACGCGGGCGGCGTGGATTTCCAGCTCGATCCGCCGAACTCGCCGGACGATTTTATTTCCGGGGCGATCGACGACCTGGACGGCGTCGGTTATTCGCCGGGGCTGCGCGGGACGCTCAATCAGGCGTTTTTCAGTTTGTCGTCGGATAGCCCTTCGTTGAAGGAGCTTTCGCCGGTGTTGCCGAGCGGGGCGAATATCTACTTTGACCAGAACACGGGTGCGGCCGGCGGCGAGCAGCTTTTTGTGAGCGCGGCGAAGCTCGGGCTGCAGGCGGCCGACGACGTGGATGCGTTTGTGGTGTTCGACAACGGCAATGGCATATTTGAAGACGGGATTGATACTGTGCTGTTTTCGTTGCGGCGGAACTCGCCGACGCTGGCGCTGCTGGGGTTGAGCTCGGCGGATGTGCTGAAATCGAACGGGGCGTTCAGCTTTTCGCTGCTGGCGAGCGCGGCGCAATTGGGGCTGCTGGGGACGGATGAACTGGATGCGCTGGAATTGCTACCGTGTGCGGACATCAATGTCTGCATCAATGAGCGGGCGATCTTCCCTGAGCCGGCCACGGCAATGCTGATTATCGCGGGCGTCGCGGCGATGCGACGGCGCAACCCGCGGCGGCGTTGACTCGCGGCCGCGTTCGGTGCGGACACTCTGAATCGATCTACAATCCAGAGGCAGTGGAGATTCGTGTGAGCGAGCCCGGTGATGTTGCGCCTCGCGAAACGACGATTGTGCTCGGCTACGGACCGGCTCGGAAATCCTTGGGGTGGCGTCGGTGGACCATTCGGTTTGTCGCGGCGGCAGTTGTGGCGGGCATGCTCTTATTCGCGGCGAGCTTTGAGCGTGGATCGACTGTACTGGTCTGCAACCAGTGTGCAGCGATTCGTCAGTTTCGATTCGTTTCTTGCTTTGGTTCGAGATTCCGATCCCATGACATTCAGGCGCAAGGGGCGGTGTCGAAGTTTATTCAGAGGTTTGAGAAGAATGCCTGCTTGCATCAATGGACGCTCTGTACCGAGAGCACAACGTTTTCATGCGCGCTGGGACGGGGTGGGAGAATTTTGCGTTGGAGCGACGTGCCCGGGCAATGCCCGGGTTTGGAACACGCGTTGAATCGGCGCCAGCAATCGAATCCTGCGTTCGCGGCTGCGTTGATCCACGCGGTTCGAAATCCGGATGAAGAGAAGTCGATTGAGTTGCTGAGCGAACTTTGGGATGAGGCGATTCCCGGCGAAACGACAGCCATGACGGCACCGGCCGCGGGACAATAGTTTTTCGGTTGATGATTAGGCGGCGTTGACTGGGCGGGGCTCCCTCCTGACACTTCAATTCTCAACGTGATTCCGAAGGCGGTGTCGATCTGCGCGGAGGTGCGGCGGTGGTGGCGACTTTTGTTGCATTTGCGGCGGCGTGGGCGCTGGGCGCACCGGCCACACAGCCCGGCGGCGGGGATGAGGTGAGCATTGATTTCGTGGTTCGCGTGCCGGAGGGGACGAAGGCCGACAGGAAGGTTTGGGTGGCGGGTAATGCCAAGGAATTGGGGGAGTGGAATGCGAATGGCTTGGAATTGAAGAAGGGGGAGGATGGGCGGTATCGCGGATCGCTGCGCGTACGGCGCGGGACGGGGCTGGAGTTTAAGCTGACGCGCGGGACCTGGGAGACGGTGGAGAAATCGGCGGGAGGCGCGGAGATCGAGAACCGGACGCTGGCGGCGAAAGAGGATGCGACGGTCGAACTGGAGGTGGCGGCGTGGTCGGTCGCGACGAAGTCGGGAGCGAGTAGTTCGCGAACGGGGGACATCCGGCTGCATGAAAAGTTTCACTCGAAGGGGCTCGGCAATGATCGGGCGCTGATCGTGTATGTGCCGCCCGGGTATGAGAAAGCAGCGGGAACGCGCTATCCGGTTCTGTACATGCACGACGGGCAGAATCTGTTCGACACGAGCACGTCGTTCATGGGGCTGGAGTGGGGGGCGGACGAGGCGGCGCAGCGGCTGATCCTGGCGGGGCGGATGGAGCCGGTCATCATCGTGGGGATCTACAACACGCCGGACCGCATGAATGAATACACGCCGTGGAAGGACTCGGTGCGGGGCTCGGGCGGGAAGGGGGAGGAGTATGAGCGGTTCGTGATCGAGGAGGTGAAGCCGTTCGTTGATGGCGCGTATCGAACGCAGCCGGATCGCAAGCATACGGCGGTGGCCGGGTCTTCGCTGGGCGGGTTGATCTCGCTGGACATGTGTCTGCGGCACGCGGACGTTTTCTCGATGGGGGGCGTGATGTCGCCGGCGCTGCAGTGGGCGGATCGGCGGGTGATTCGCGACGCGAAGGCGGGGTGCAAGGCATTGAAGGAGTGCCGCATCTGGCTGGACATGGGGTCGCGCGAGGGGGCGTCGATCTGGGAGTTTAATGCGGGGATCTCGTGGACACGCGAGCTGGTGACAGTGTTTGACGGGTGCGGGTTGGCGCCGGGGCGGGATTATTACTACTTCGAGGATGTTGGCGCGCTGCACAATGAGGGGGCCTGGGCGCGGCGGATTGACAAGATGTTGCTGTATTTCTTTGCGAAGTAATCTGTTCGCTTCGCTCTATAATGAAGCGATGTTTGATGAAGCCCGTGAGTTTGGCGTCGTCTGGGACGGAAGCGTCTTGAAGCCGCTTGAACGCCTGGACCTGCCCGCGCAAACGCGCCTGGTCGTTTCGGTTCGGCGCATCGACGTGACGCCGGAGCGCGCGGCGGAGGGACGCCGGCAGATGCACGAGATTCGGCGATCCGCTTCGGTGCGGCTCGGCGGATGGCGCCCTTCGCGCGACGAGCTGCATGAACGCGGTTGATGACGCACTCACTCAACGAACGACTCGATTTCCAAATATCAGCTTCGGTATTGTGATCTGATGGAATTGCGGCGGTTTGGGAAGACGGGGTTGCGGGTTTCGGCGCTGGGGTTTGGGGCGATGCAGCTTGGGGAGCCGAGCGTCTCGGAGGCGGCGGCTGGTCGGATGTTGAATGCCGTGCTGGACTCGGGGGTGAACCTGATCGACACGGCGCGGGGGTACAAGCTTTCGGAGGAGCGGATCGGGCGGCACATCGCGCATCGGCGGGATGAGTACGTGCTATCGAGCAAGGGCGGGTATGGGGTGGAGGGATGCAAGGATTGGACGGCGCGGTGCATTACGCGCGGCGTGGATCGGGCGCTGCGGCTGATGCGGACGGATCGGATTGACATCATGCATCTGCATTCGTGTCCGATCGAGACCCTGCAGCGCGGGGAGGTCGTTGAGGCGCTGCTGCGCGAGGTGGAGCGCGGGCGGGTGCGGGTGGCGGCTTATTCGGGGGAGAACGATGCGCGTGCGTATGCGATTGCTTCGCGGCGGTTTGGGAGCATTCAGACCTCCGTGAATGTTTGCGATCAGCGCTCGATTGGGGAGGCGCTGCCGGCGGCGCGGCGGCTGGGGCTGGGCGTGATCGCGAAGCGGCCGCTGGCGAACGCGTTCTGGCGGTATACGACGCGGCCGCGCGGGGAGTATTGCGAGACCTATTGGGAGCGCGGCCGGATCATGGCGTTAACGCCGGGGCGGCAGGCGTGGGATGAACTGGCACTGCGGTTTTCGGCGTTTACGCCGGGAGTGCATTCGGTGATTACCGGGTCGGCCGACTGGAAGCACTTTCGGCGGAACCTGTCGATCGTTGAGAAGGGGCCACTGGAGGCGGGCGCGTATCGGGCGGTTCGGGCGGCCTTTGATGCGAACGAGCGGGACTGGATGGGGCAGGTTTAGGGATCGACTTTGACACCGTCCCGCTGTCCCGTGTGTGAACGCGGTCTGACCTGGCGAGAGTATCGAACCGCCGAGCGGTTTCAGGCGATCAAGTGCGCCGATTGCGGTTCGATCCTTAGAATCGCCGCAGGCATACCATGGGTCGTCAGCGGCCTCGCCAGTGTTGTGGTTGTGGCGCCCCTAGTCATCGCTCTGGCTCAAAAGCGACATTGGTTACTGGCATGCATACTTGCAGTAGTAGTCGGTCGAGCGGTTGATCGCTTTTTTCGATTCGTTCCGATCGGCCGCATGGTCGCCGTGGTTTTTGGCGACGGTCGATGCAAGCAATGCGGCTATGACTTGACCGGCCTGGTGAGTGACCGGTGTTCGGAGTGCGGGGCCTTGCATGGTTTAGTGGAGACGCCCGGCCGACCGACACCCGAAACCGGAAATTGAGACTCGATCGGGGCGCCTGGGGCGATTGCAAATTGCCGGGAATTGGCGCTTTGAGAGCTTCGGGCAGCGCGCCGCCGCTCACCCCCACTGGCCGTCGTGGCGTTGCCACACGCTGGGACGGCCTCTCATTGTCATGATGACGTGGACGCCAAGCAATTCGATGATGATGAGCCCCAGAGCGCCCTGCAGCGCGATCGCCGGAAGTTCGGCCGGCAGAGGCAGTCGTGATTTCATGATCAGCAGGTAGGTCGACATGCCGCCAATCCAGAGCGCGGCGCCGCCGATTGCCCACACTGCGCAGCGCGCTGCTAGGCGCACGAACCAACGTGAGATGTTTTCCGGTTCCGGCTCCGTGACGATCCGGGGCAACACACCGTGCAAGTAGAGCAGCTCTACGTAGTGTCCACCGAAGGTGATCCAGAGCGCAGCCGCTACGCGGGCCAGCCATCCCTTCCAGTCACCGGCGTGTGCCGGCATGCCACGGAGCAGCAGGGTCGCGACCGATCCGATGATGACCGCCATCGGAACAGTTCGGAGGAGCGTTGCTCTAAGTGATTCGGTGGCGGCGGGTGTCAGCGCGAGTCTGGCCATGAAAAGTTCGAAGGTCCGGGTACACCGGTTCGAGTCATCGGCCTACGGGCCCGTACGATCGAGTCGGGGTGGCAGCATACCATTTCGAATTCTTCATGAAAGGCGTTAGGCGTGCACAACGCGAGCGATGATCGTCCCGTCGCCCGCTGACTGGTCGGCGACGGCCCGACTGGCCAATGTTGTGCGATTTTGCTTTCGCACAAGGATTGGTTTGACCTGCAGCTGCGCCAAGAAATGGGGCGCGGGTGGGGCTCGATTCGCGTTCCTCTGTAACGCGGGGATTGGCTACAATCCGCACGATCAGGTTCTTATCTCGAACGGAGTTTCTATGCGAGACGATCCGCCATCGAGTCCGAGTCGGCGTGAGTTTCTTCAGACGACGGCGGGGACGGCGGCGGCTGCTGCCATTGCCGGGAGCGTGGGTGGACCGGTGGTTGCGACAGCCGGGGCGGGGGTGACTACCGCGGACGGGCCGCGGATTGAAGGGGCCGTTCCGATCACGCTTCGTATCAACGGGAAGGATCGCAAGCTGCGGGTTGATCCGCGGACTACTTTGCTGGATTGCATTCGCGAGACGGTGGACCTGACCGGGACGAAGAAGGGCTGCGATCATGGGCAGTGCGGCGCCTGCACCGTGCATGTGAATGGCCGGCGAGTGAATTCGTGTCTTAGTTTTGCGGTGATGCACGAGGGCGAGGAGATCACGACGATCGAGGGGATCGGCGGGCCGGACTCGCTGCATCCGATGCAGGCGGCGTTTGTCGCGTGCGACGGGTATCAGTGCGGGTACTGCACGTCAGGGCAGATCATGTCGGCGGTGGCGCTGCTCAAGGAGCCGTGCGGGGCGGACGACGCGGCGGTGAAGGAATTGATGAGCGGGAATATTTGCCGGTGCGGGGCTTATTTGAACATCGTGTCTGCGATTCAGCAGGTTCGCAGGAAGGCATAGCGGGCGGCCGGAGCGATCTTCATGCATACGTTTGAGTTTGGACGGCCGGCGGATGCGGCGGCGGCGATTGCGACGGCGGCGCGGGCGAAGACGGCGCAGCAGGGGGCGGACGTGCGCTTCGTGGCCGGCGGGACGACGCTGGTGGACTTGATGAAGCTGAATGTCGAGACGCCGGGGCGGCTAATCGACATCAATCGGCTGCCGCTGGACAAGATTGAGGCGACGGCTGACGGGGGATTGAAGATCGGGGCGACGGTTCGCAATTCAGATCTGGCGAACAACGCGGTGGTGCAACGGGATTATTCAGTGTTGTCGCAGGCGATTCTGGCGGGGGCTTCGGCGCAGCTGCGCAACATGGCGACGACGGCGGGAAATCTTTTGCAGCGGACGCGGTGCATGTATTTCCGCGACACGGCGATGGCCTGCAACAAGCGCGAACCGGGGAGTGGCTGTCCGGCGATCACGGGTGCCAACCGGATGCTGGCCGTGCTGGGGACGAGCGAGCAGTGCATCGCGACGAATCCGTCGGACATGTGCGTGGCGATGGCGGCGCTGGAAGCGACGATTCACGTGCAGGGGGCGAAGGGGTCGCGGGCGATTGCGTTCGGCGAGTTTCATCTGTTGCCGGGGAGCACGCCGGAGCGCGAGACGGTGCTGGAGCCCGGCGATTTGATTACGCATGTGACGCTGCCGGCGCCGCTGGCGGGAAGCAAGCAGGTGTATCTGAAGCTGCGTGATCGAGCTTCGTATGAGTTTGCGCTGGCTTCGGCGGCGGTGGTGCTGACGATGAAGGGGGAAACGGTGACTGGTGCGCGCGTGGCGCTGGGCGGGGTTGGGACGAAGCCGTGGCGATCGCACGAGGCAGAGACGGCGCTGGTCGGGCAGGCGGCGGACGCGGCGACTTTTCGCAAGGCGGCCGAGGCGGCGCTGCGCGACGCGAAGCCGCAGAGCGAGAATGGTTTCAAGATTGAGCTGGCGAAGCGCTGTTTGGCGTATGCGTTGAAGACGGCGGCGACGGCCTGATTTCGCGGGGCGAGCATGCGCGGCGGTGTCGGACCTGGCCGCGGCTGGCGGATGAGTGACGAGGAGAATTGCGATGAAGATCGTGGTGTTCGGCGGCAGCGGGCTCATCGGGACGAAGGTTGTGAACAAGCTTCGCGAGCGCGGGCATGAAGTGGTGGCTGCGTCGCTCACGTCGGGTGTCAATCTGCTGACCGGCGCGGGAGTGGCTGAGGCGCTCAAGGGGGCTGAGGTCGTGGTGGATGTGACCAACTCGCCTTCGTTCGAGGACAAGGCGGTCATGTCGTTTTTCGAGACGGCGGCGCGGAACATGCTTCCGGCCGAAGCGGCGGCGGGGGTGAAGCATCATGTGGCGCTGTCGGTGGTCGGCACCGATCGGCTGCTGGCGAGCGGCTACTTTCGGGCGAAGATGGCGCAGGAAAACCTGATCAAGGCGTCGAAGGTTCCTTTTACGATTGTGCGGGCGACGCAATTCTTCGAGTTCGTGGGCGCGATTGCCCAGTCGGGCGCGGACGGGCAAACCGTGCGGTTGCCACCGGCGATGATGCAGCCGATTGTGTCTGATGACGTTGCGGCGGCGCTGGCCGACGTCGCGGTGGCGAAGCCGCTGAACGGCACGGTCGAGATCGCGGGGCCGGAACCGATTCGGATGGACGAGCTGGTGCGACGATTCCTCGGGGCGAGCCGAGATGCGCGAACGGTGACCACTGACGCGAAGGCAACATACTACGGCACGGCGGTGAACGATCAGAGTCTGACCCCCGGTGCTCATCCGCGGCTCGGCCCGACGCGGTTCGACGACTGGCTGCGGGCGCGCTAGACGCCGAAGGAGTGAACATGGCGACGACAGTCGAGGCACCTGGCACTTCTCCCATCGGGCGCAGCACGCCGCGGGTGGATGGTCCGCTCAAGGTGAGCGGGGCGGCGAAGTATGCGTCGGATTTTCATTTTCCCGGGATGCTGTATGCGGTTCCGGTGGGGGCCACGATTGCCAACGGCCGGGTCGTGAAGATCGATGCGGCCGCGGCCGAGAAAATGCCCGGTGTGCGGAAGATTTTTCATCGCGAGAACATTGGGAAGATCTCGCGATCGGTGCTGGGACCCGGGTTCGAAGGCATCTGCGACGAGCGTCGCCCGCCGTTCGAGGATGATGTCGTTCGCTACTACGGCCAGTACATCGCGCTGGCGGTGGCGGACACGTTCGAGAGCGCCAAAGCCGCGGCCGACGCGGTTCGTGTCAGCTACGACAAGGAAAAACCGAACGTCAGCACCGACCTCAAGGCGGACGACGAGCCCCAGGTGGTTGTCACCACATTCGGGCCGGCCAACCGGGTGCGAAGCGAACGTGGTGACGCCGCGGGCGCTTTCGCAAGCGCGCCGGTCAAGCTGGACCAGACGTATGTTACGCCGGCCGAGACGCACAATCCCATCGAGCTGCACGCGACGACCGCGATCTGGGATGGATCGACATTGACCCTGTACGAGTCATCGCAGGGGGTATTCAACCTGCAGGGCGTCCTCGCGCAGATGTTCGGGCTGCCAAAAGAGAACGTCCGCGTCATTACGAAGTTTCTTGGCTCGGGTTTTGGGGGCAAGTTGTGGCCGTGGACGCATTGTCCGCTCGCCGCCGCAGCAGCGCGGCAACTGGGTAAGCCGGTCAAGCTGGTGGTCAGCCGCAAGATGATGTTCCAGACGGTCGGTCATCGGCCGCGCACACAGCAGCGCGTGCGTCTGGGAGCAGCCGCCGATGGGAAGTTGATTTCGCTGCAGCAAGACTATGTCAACGACAAGGCAATCCTCGATCACTATCACGAAGACTGCGGGGAAGCTACGGCGTTTCAGTACAGCGTTCCCAACCTGCGGGTGGCATTCGGCCGGGCCAAGCGCAACATCGGCTCGCCGACCGCCATGCGCGGCCCCGGCGCAGTACCCGGGCTCTACGCGACGGAGTCGGCTTTGAACGAACTGGCCGATCAGCTCAAGATCGATCCCGTCCAGATTCGTGTCCTGAATGAACCGAAGATCGACGAGTCATTGGGCATTCCGTTTTCATCGCGGCATTTGCTGGAGTGCTTCAGCGTCGGCGCGGAGAAGTTCGGCTGGTCCAAGCGCACCGCCGAAGTCGGCTCGATGAAGCGCGATGGCTTGACGCTGGGCTGGGGCATGGCCGGCTGCACGTGGGTGGCCGCACGCTTTCCGGCTGCGGCGAGCGTCCAGCTCCGCGACGACGGCACAGCGCGCGTCGCGTGCGGGACGCAGGACATCGGCACCGGTACGTACACGGTTCTCGCACAGCTCACTGCGCAGCGAGCCGGCGTACCGCTCGACAAGATCGAGGTGGTGCTCGGCGATACTTCGCTCCCGGCAGGGCCTATCTCGGGTGGTTCGATGGTGACCGGGTCGGTGATTCCGGCGGTCTTTGCGGCGGCTGACAATGCGATCGCGTCGCTGTTGAACATCGCAGTGACAACGCCGGGATCGGCGTTTGAGAAGCGCAAGCCCGACGAATTGGCGTTCGAAGGCGGGCGAGTCTTTGCGAAGGTTGACGGCGTCGCCAAAGGCGTGCCATTCGCTGATTTGCTCGGGCGCGCCAACCTGCGGCTCGTCACGGGCGGCGGCGAGGGCGCAGCGACGTTTGGTAATCCAAAGCCGAAGTTCTCGACGCAGTCGTTCGGCTGTCACTTTGTGGAAGTCACGTGGCAGGCGGAGATTGCTCGGTTGCGCGTAAGCCGGGTTGTGACGGTGATTGATGCGGGGCGGATTCTCAATCCGCTGGCCGGCCGGAACCAAGTCGAGGGCGCGGTCGTGATGGGAATCGGCATGGCGCTGTTTGAGCACACGACCTACGACCCGCAGAATGGCGCGCCGATCAACAGCAATCTGGCCGACTACGTGATGGCGGTCAACGCCGACGTGCCGCCGATTGAAGTGCATTTTCTCGATTATCCGGACAAGGAGATCAACGAGCTTGGGGCTCGCGGTATCGGGGAGATCGGTCTGGCCGGAATTGCGGCGGCGATTACGGCGGCGGTTCACCATGCCACGGGTGTGCGCGTGCGGGAGCTGCCGGTGAAGATTGAGGATTTGATTTAGAAGAGGTTGGGCTCGTTGGCTGGGTCATCCGTCGCGGTTTTATTCAGTTGAGCTTCACTTGCGTTCTCGCCACTCAAGCCCGCGTTGGACGCGATTTCATTGCTTTCCGTACATCGCGCGGTGGCGGCGTTTGATGTTGCCGGCGCCCAACTTGCCTTCCTTGTTCATGCGAACGAGAAAATCGCGAAAGCTCTTATCCGTCGAAGGGTAGTTCTCTTCCTTCATCAACTGATAGAGGGCGACGGCGAAGACGTGCATGCCGTCGTCGCTGAGCTTCCAGCGCTTCTGCGGCTTTTCGGCAACTCCCAGGCGCTCGTTGATGAGTTGATCGAGGGCCTGGACGCAGTCCTCCTCGACGAATCCTTCCAGCGTGTTGTAGCCAAAGGATTTGTTGTGGTGTTCAACCTTATTCATCAGGAACTTATCGCCGCGAAGCGTTTCGAAAACGGCGGCAAATTCCCTGTCGCCGTCGAGCTGGTAGGGTGGATGCATCATTTCGTGAACGGAGTTGCGGACGACGATCTCGAAGGGCCATGCGACGTCCGTCAGGAAGCGCGTGCCGACGATCTTGATTCCGTGCGGCTGGGAGTAGTTCAGCATGTAGACGGTGATCGTGTTGGATTCCAGCGGCTTGCCGAGGTGCTGCTCGATCAGCGGCACGACGTCGAACTTGCTGACGAGAGCCAGCATTTTCGCGGCCTTCGCGGTGGCGGCCGGTCGGGCGTTCTCGCGCCAATAATCCTCGAAGCCGATCTGCTTGTACCAGTTCAGAATGACGCGCAGATCGTTTTGGACGGACTCGAATCGTTTCCAGCCGTCTTCACTCCAATAGGGTGTCCGGGAGAGTTTCTCACGCAGTTTTTCGGGATGGTTGACGGTTGCGAGCAGCTCGTCAATCGATTCGTCGTTCGTTGCGGAGAAATAGAGGCACAGATTGGCGGAGATGATGCCGCCGCCGTCGTCTTTGATGACTTTCTTGAGATGAGCTAGGGCTGCCTTCGCCTCGGGTGTCAGCTTCGGGGCGAACTTGCCGTAGAGTCCGCTGTAATACCAGACATAGTATGAATCGCCGGTTAATGAGTTGAGCAGGCAGAGGGCGTCGTACTTAAGAGACGGCTCAATTCGCCACTGAGTCGAATGTTTGCCCGAATCGCCTGGTTGCGACGATGCGGCCGCATCGTCGGCGCGGGTTGTTTGCGAGAGCACGAGGCATGTCAGCGCCGCCAGCCGCCACAGCGTTCGAAGTTTCGGATTCATGCGGATTTTTCCCCGAGGATGCGTTCAGGCCACTGTAATTCGTCGGCGAGCCGCTCTAATTGCACGGGATCAAAGACATAACGGATTTCCACGACGCGCGGGTCGGCGCGTTGTTCGGCGGACAAGTTGCCCCATATTCGTGGGGCAACGAGACGGAGTCGCGCGTCACGGCGGGGCAGCAGCGACGCGGTGGTTTTCAACAGGTGCGGTACCAGTCGAAATTTCTCGGGCCGAAACAAGTTTGAAAGATCAGTCAGAATCATCGCGAGCATGGTCGGCTCGCGCTCGCAGACAAGAATTTCGCGAGCGCTCTCGCCGCGCCGCCGGGCGGCGACGCGCGTTGGAAGGGCGTCGTCCGGTCGAATCGCGATGAATTCGATTTTGTGAAAGCGTTGCGGAAATCGATGACGGAGGTCGTTGTAGTGGAAATAGGTTGCGATGATTTCGCTATCGGGCAGATCGCCTTGCCGCGCGAGGCACCAGGGATCGGCGGCGATTTCCCACCGGCGTTCCAATTGAGCGGCGAGATCGATGCACTGTGTTTCGCTGCACTCCACGACGGCGACGCGGCGGACGCCGACGCTCGGAGGTTTAACGGTCAGCAGGCGGGCCAGCTGGAACGCCGACAGGCCGTGGTTGGTTTGAGCGTCATTCAGGACTTTTGCGACGAAACGCCTCAGGCGAGCCGGATCGGCAGATCGCTGGTCTCCACTCGCCCGTGCGTCGATGATGGCGCCGGCCGGACGGCGGATTCGCACGAGACCGAGTTCGGCCAGCGATGAATATGCCTGACGTACGGTGTGGAGATTGACGCCCCATCGTGCGGCGGCGAGGCGAAGTGGCGGCAGTGCGTCTCCCGGCTTGATCTGGCCGGTTGAAAGTCGATACCGGATTGCCTCGGCGATCTGGTGATAGAGGGGCACCGGGCTCGCGGGATCCAGTCGCAGGTTCATGGCCGTGTGTTATAGAACTATAGAACATAGGTCAACGCGCCCGCGGAGCGGCTTGGCGGCGGGAAAATCAGCCGGCTCGCTTGACCAAATTGATCACGCTCGGGCTTGGGGTTCTTGCGTGGCAGGCGACTATTCGCCGCAGTGCGCTGTCTTCGCCGGGATCAACGGCCGCTGGGGAGGCGGGCTGGGGCGCAGAGCGGGGAGTTGTAGATGGCTGGTTGGGTGGCGGCCACGCCCGGGGGTAGCCGGCGGTGTTCGATTTTTTCCATCCAGTTTTCCTTCCCGTTTTCGTACCAGGTCCACTGGGCGTCGAAGTGGTTGGGGTCGGTCAGGTTGATGACGACTTTGTCCATATGACCCTGATCGCGGGACTTGAGGTTGGTGGCGTCCTGGAATTCGAAGGTGATGGTGGAGAGGTCGTCGGCGATTTTGGTGGCTTTGAGGCGCGGCTGGTTTTTCGCGACGCAGTAGTGCGTGAGCATGAGGTTTTCGCCGTCGAGGTGGAACATGGTGGCCATCCACTCTTCGGGGTGGGCGCCGTAGGAAAGTTCCATGACGACGGAGCCGCCGGAGATGACGGCGTAGGTTACTTTTTCGGTCCAGCCCTTGGTGGATTTGCCCTCCCAGTCGCCGGCCAGCGTCTTCAGCTTTTCGAAGGCGGCTTGCGGTTTGGAGATTTGTTTTGCTGGAGCGGCGGCTTTGTTCTGCGCGGCCGGTGGGTTGTCGGCGGCGGCGAGCGGGAGAAGCAGGGCCGCGGCGGCGATGAGAAAGAACGCGCGAAGTAGTGTGTGGGTCATGGTGGGGCTCCTTTGATCAATATAACGTCGCTTCGCGTGGGAGTGTTCCGGGATTGCAGTCGATACAGACGTCATAGATTGAGTAAGGCGTGCGCGGGAACTGCCGCGCGCTCAAATCTGACGTTCTCGATTCGCACTTAGCACCGTACCCGGGCTTACGCCTCGGGCTCGGATTCCGTCGCTCGGAGTTTTTTGAACTTTGCGAGGTATTCGGCCATTTGTTTTTCGTGGCCGCGGTCGGTGGGGGTGTAATAGGTTTTGTCTACGCCGAGGTAGTCCTGATTCGCTATGCCGCCTTTGTGGTCGTGGGGGTATTGGTAGCCCTGGCCGGCGCCCAGTTTTTTTGCGCCCTGGTAGTGCGTGTCGCGCAGGTGGCGCGGGATTGGGATCGTGCGGCCTTCTTTGACGTCGGCGGCGGCTGCACCGATGGCGAGCGTCGCGGCATTGGATTTCGGGGCGCAGGCGAGGTAGATGGCGGCCTGGGCAAGCGGGAGCTGGCATTCGGGCATGCCCACCAGCAGGGTGATCTGGGCGGCGGCGTTGGCGAGAACGAGGGCCATCGGGTCAGCGTTGCCGATGTCTTCGGCGGCGCAGATGGCGATGCGGCGGGCCAGGAAGCGCGGGTCTTCGCCGGCCTCGAGCATGCGGGCCAGCCAGTAGATGGCGGCGTCGGGGTCGCTGCCGCGCATGGATTTGATAAGGGCCGAGGCGGCGTCGTAATGCTCGTCGCCGGTTCCGTCGTAGACGATGGCCTTGCGCTGAATGGATTCCTGAGCGACGGTGAGGTCGACGGTGACCGGTGGGCCGGGCTTGGGGGATTGGGAGAGGACGGCGATTTCGAGGGCGGTGAGGGCGCGGCGCGCGTCGCCGTCGCTGGTGGTGGCTAGGAAGTTGAGGGCCTCGTCTGTGATCGTGGCGCGGTGTGCGCCGAGGCCGCGTTCGGTGTCGGCGAGGGCGCGGCGCATGACGGACTTGATGTCGTCTTCGTTGAGTGGTTCGAATTGGAAGATCTGACTGCGCGAGACGAGCGGGGAGTTCACGGAGAAGAATGGGTTTTCGGTGGTGGCACCGATGAGGATGAGTACGCCGGATTCGACGTCGCCGAGCAGGACGTCTTGCTGAGCGCGATTGAAGCGGTGGATTTCGTCCAAGAAGAGTACGGTTCGCTGGCCCGAATCTTCGATGCGGCGGCGGGCGCGCTCGATCACTTCGCGAACGTCTTTCACGCCCGCGGCGGCGGCGTTGAGCTGTTCGAAGGCGGCTTTTGTTTCGCGGCTGATGATGTGGGCCAGGGTGGTTTTGCCGGTTCCGGGGGGGCCGTAGAGGATGGCGCTGGAGAGGCGGTCGGCGGCGAGCAGGCGGCGGAGGAGCTTTCCCTGGCCGAGAAAGTGGGATTGGCCGACGAATTCGTCGAAGGTTTGGGGCCGGAGCCGGACGGCGAGGGGCTCGACTTTGGCGAGGGCGGCACGGTGTTGATTTTGGAAGAGGTCCATGTGCCTATAATTAAGGGATCGCCTTTCGGGCTTCCGGGGTCGTCGCCGTGACGGTGTTTCCGGGCTTGCGACGAATCCTGCGAATGTGGTAGTCTAAGGGGCTGGAGAGATGGGGGCGAGAGGATCGCCGAAAAGGAAAGGAACAGTGTCAACGCGACGCATCCTAATGCTTCTGGCGGTGGGGATTGCGGTTTGTCGCGGGGATGCTGCGTTCGCAGGTCGGGCGACTTTTCAGGGCCTCGGAGATCTTCCGGGCGGCGCGATCGGGAGCGGCGCTAAAGGCGTTTCTATCGATGGTCAATCTGTAATCGGCTGGAGCTCGGTCGACGGGGGCTCGCAGGCGTTCATCTGGACGGCGCGCGATGGCATGCGGTCGCTCGGGACGCTGGATGAATCGAACGGATTCAATTTCAGTATTGGTTATGGCGTGTCGCGAACCGGGCGCGTGGTCGGACAGACGAGTTCGCCGGATGGTTCGCTTGGATTTGTGTGGACCCAGTCGCAGGGGATGTTGAGCATCGGCGATCTGCCGGGCGGTCGATTCGGGAGCGCGGCGACGGGCATCTCGGACGACGGCAGCACGATTGTCGGAGCTGGAACGACGAGCGATGTGACGCCGCTGAATGAGGCGTTCCGCTGGACACCGAATGGCGGCATGGTCGGTCTTGGAATGTTGCCGGGCGGAACGCAGAGCTCGGCGTCGGATGTGTCGAAGGATGGTTCGGTCGTCGTGGGCGTGAGCAATTCCGACGACGGGACATTTGCATTTCGCTGGACCACGTTGACGGGAATGGTTTCGCTCGGCGATCTGCCGGGTGGATCGACATTCAGCTCGGCTGCGTCGGTCTCGGCGGACGGCCTGTGGGTGGTGGGTGAGAGCCGATCGGCGGCGGGCCCGCAGGGCGAAGCGTTTCTGTGGAGCGCCGCGAGCGGGATGATCGGCCTGGGCGATCTGTGGGGCGGCGGGTTCAAGAGCAAGGCATTTGACGTATCGAGCAACGGATCCATCGTGGTCGGACAGGCGACGACGCCCGCCGGCGACGAGGCGTTTGTGTGGGATGCCGTGCACGGCATGCGGACATTGAAGAGCATCCTGGAAGCGTCGGGGGCCGATCTTTCGGGCTGGCGACTGACTTCCGCGACGGCGATTTCGGCGGATGGTTTGACGGTGGTGGGCGAGGGCATCGGTCCAAAGGGGACCGAGGCGTGGATCGCGCATATTCCGGAACCGGCGACCGGGTTGCTGGTGCTGGCGGCGATGGCGGCGGTTCGGCGACGCGGTCGCTAAGAGCGCTCCGGGCTTTCAGCCGCGGAGTATTTTCACTTCTTGCGTTAGCAGCGGGATGAATTGAAACAGGTCGGCGATCACGCCGATGTCTGCCAGTTTTAGCATGGGCGCTTCGGCGTCGGTGTTGATGGCGACGATGCGGCGGCTGCCGCGCATTCCGGCGAGGTGCTGGATTGCGCCGCTTATTCCGCAGGCGACGTAGAGGTTGGGTGTGACGGTCTTGCCGGTGAGGCCGACCTGGCGGCTGTGGGGCTGGTAGCCGGCGTCGCAGGCGGCGCGGCTGGCGCCGACGGCCCCGCCCATGGCGTGGGCGAGGTCGTAGATGATTTTGAAGTTGTCGGCGGATTTCAGACTGCGGCCGCCGGAGACGACGATGCTGGCTTCGGTGACGTCTTTTTCTTCGCCGCCCGTGCGGACGATTTCTTTGGTGGTCTGGCGATCGTCGGCGGCGTCGTGCGGGACGGTGACGGCGATGCGCTCGGCTTTCTTGCTCGCATCCGGCGCGGGGGCGAGAAAGGCATTGGGGCGGATTGAGGCGATCTGGCGGCGATCGGCGGCGAAGTGGACTTTGTTGAAGGCCTTGCCGTTGTAGATGGGGCGACGGACGAGCAGGGCGCCTTTGTCGTCGAGGTCGATTTCGATGCAGTCGGTGGCGAGCCCGGCGTGGAGGCGGACGGCGACGCGCGGGGCGAGGTCGCGGCCCATCACGGTGGCGGGAAGCAGGACGACCTGCGGGTCGGCCTTTTCGATGAGGGCGGTCAGGGCGCGGGTGTAGGTGAGCGGGTTGTATTTGGCGAAGCGGGCGTCGTCGGCGATGAGGATGGCCGATGCGCCGGCTTGTTCGAGCGGGGCTGCCACGGCAGCGGGGTTCTGGCCGATGAGGGCGGCGACTATTTTTCCGCCGGACTTTTTGGCCAATGCTGCGGCGGCGGCGAGGCACTGGAGGGCGGTGGGCTGCAGGTGTCCGTCGCGTTGTTCAGCGAAGACGAGGATGTCTTTGGTCATGGCGTTCTTTCCGTGCGTGTTTGCGATTCATCAATTGGGGCACAGAGCGTATCAGACGATTGTGGGTCGTGCCAGCGCGGCGGGGTTAGGTGAGTATTCCGGCCATGCAGGCGGTTAGCCAGCAGGCGATGGCGCCGGCGAGCATGGCTCGCAGGCCTAATCGCGCGAGGTCGTGGCGGCGGTCGGGGGCCATTCCGCCGATGCCGGCGATTTGGATGGCGATGGAGCTGAAGTTGGCGAATCCGCAGAGGGCGTAGATGGCGAGGTTGCTGGAGCGCGGGGTCAGCGTCTGATTCTTGATGTAGCCGGCGAGCGAGGAGTAGGCGATGAACTCGTTCGCGGCCATGGCCTGTCCGAGCAGGCTGGCGAAGGGGCGGACTTCGTTGCCGCGGAGGCCGATGAGCCACGCGATAGGGGAGAAGAGAAGTCCGAGGATCGAGTCGAGGTTCAGCTTCTGAATTCCGATCTTGGCGCAGGCGTTTGCGACCGGTGCGAAGCCGCCGGCCCAGCCGAGGGCGCTGTCGAGCAGTTTGATAAGGGCGATGAAGGCAATGAGCATGGCGGCGACGTTGATAGCGAGGCGGACGCCTTCGGCTGCGCCGTTGGCGGCGGCGTCGATGACATTGCGGCTGGTGTGTTCAACCTTGAGGCGGACGGTACCGGCGGTCTGGGGCGTTTCAATTTCAGGGAGGACGATCTTGGCGACCACGAGGCCAGCGGGGGCCGACATGAGCGAGGCGGTGAGCAGGTGGCGGATCATGGGGCGCATTTGTTCGGGGTTGTCGAAGCCGAGCATCTGGCCGTAGACGGCCATGAGACTGCCGGCAATGGTGGCGAAACCGCAGACCATGACGGCGTTGAGCTCGGAGTTTGTCATGGTGGGGATGTAGGGGCGGACGAGGAGCGGGGCTTCGGTCTGGCCGAGGAAGACGTTGGCGGCGGCGGAGAGACTTTCGGCGCCGCTGGTTCGCATGAGGCGCTGGAAGATCCAGGCCATGGCGGCGACGATTTTCTGCAGGACGCCGAAGTGGTATCCGACGGCGGAGAGGGATGAGAAGACGATGATGGTGGGCAGGGCACGGGCGGCAAAGACGAAGCCCCACTGGTCGTCGCGCTTTTCGACGATATTGCCGAAGATGAAGCGGGCGCCGTCGTTGGAGGCGGCGATGACGACGGTGACGAGGTCGCCGATCTTGTTGAAGATGGCGACGCCGAAATCGGACTTGAGGACGAGCAGGCCGAGGGCGAACTGCAGGGCGGAACCGACGAGAACGGTGCGGAGCGGGAAGCGGCGGCGATCGGTGGAAAGCAGCCAGGCGAGGGCGATGAGTGCGACGTATCCGAGCAGCGCGCGGGCCTGGGTCATGCGTCAGGCCTCTTCCGGGGGGTGGCCGGGCAGGGGGACGAAACAGTTTTCGCAGCGGGGTTCGTAGCTTTCTGCGCCGCCGACCATGAGGTTGGAGGTGACGGGGACCATTCGCTGGGAGAAGCGGGCGGGTTTGCCGCAGAGGCGGCAGGGGGCGGTGCATTGGATGATTTCGTCGGCGAGGGCGGCGAGCTGCGGGAGCGGGGTGAAGGGTTTGCCCCAGGCGTTGTTGTCGATGCCGACGACGATGACGCGCTTGCCGGCGGCGCGGAGGCGGCGGGCGGTTTCGACGAGCGGCAGGCCGAAGAAGTGGGCTTCGTCGATGCCGACGACTTCGGCATCGGCGGCTTCAAGTTCGATGGCTGCGGCGTCGTGGGCGCGGCCGGCGTTGAAGCGGTCCTGGGTGTGGGTGATGAGGTGAGTGGCGTCGTAGCGGTCGTCGATCTTGTGTTTGAAGGCGGCCACGCGGCGGCCGTCGCGGGCAGCGGCGCGGAGGCGGGCGATGAGTCGCTCGGTCTTGCCGGAGAACATGCAGCCCTGGATGAGCTCGAGGCGGCCTGGGGTTGATGGGGCGATGGAAATGGACGATGCCTCCGCGACGGGGATGGATTCTGTCTTGCGGATTGCGGAATGCAAGGGCGCGGGGCGGATTCGCCTGGGCTAGCGCGATAGCGAGCGAGCGCGAGGTCGCGCCGGTTTGCGGGATCGAGCGCGGCGGGGGTTGGTTTGTGAATTGGCGGATCGGCCCTTCACCCGCGCCGAAATGTCACGATGGAGCGTTTCGGGGCAGAGGTCGATACCGCCGGGCCATGCGACGGTTCCGCTGACGGGATCGACGAAGCACTTTTCGAATGCACCGGTCTTGTTCCACGCGCGGAAGACGCCCTTTCCGGCAAGGCCGGCGAGGTCTACTGTGCCGCGCGTGCCGTCGGCAAATGCGACGTCGATAACGAATCGGCAATGGGCCTTGACGCTTGTAACCTGGAAGTTCGCCATGTTTCTATTGTAGCGGCTTAACTCGATCGAGCGGTTTGCTTGCGCGGGCCTGGTTCCAGACTCGCAGCAAATCCTTTTGACGAAGTTCAGCCCATTCCATAACCATTGCCAAAGCGCGAGGAGGGAGCATACCGTTCATCACCGAAGGCGGGTCGATCGCCACCTCCACTTCGGCGCCGGCGTAGATGGCGTGGAAATGCGGAGGCGGATGATCGCGGTAGTACATGTAGATGACGATTCCGTAAAAGGCACTGATCTGTGGCATTTTAATCCAGCGGATTCAGTACGAGGCCGGTGGCGAGCTTGGGGTAGAAGTAGGTGGTCTTCTGGGGCATTAGCTCGCCGGCGGTGCAGACTTCGCGCAGCTCGGTCATGGTGCAGGGTTGCATGAGGAAGGCGAGGCCGCGGTGTTGTTTGGCTTCGGCTACCGTGTCTTCGAGCTTGCGGATGTAGTGGATGGTCGGGGGTTTTCCGTTGAGCAGCTTGGGAATAATGACTTCGTCGAGAATGTAGCGGTGGAGGATGGTGTATGAGAGCTTGCGCCAGGCCGGGGCGCGGCTGGGTTCCAGTTGCTTCAGGAAGTCGGGGTCTTTCGGGGTGAGGATGGAGCTGCGGCCGGTGGGGCCGTCAAAGAGGCCGATTGCTTGCGGGCTGGTTCGGGGGAGCAGGGCCTGCGTGGCGTTAGCGGCGAAGAGCGCGCCTTCCCCGGGTTTTGATGAGTGGAGGTGCGTGAAGTTGAACGTGTCGGCCAGAGCGGCTTCTAGTTTTGCCGCGAGGTCGGGGACGTCGAGCAGGACGCGGTCGGTGGGCTGGATGATCGCGCCGGGGTCTTCCATCGAGGCGAAGACGCACAGGACGAAGTTGACGGGGTCGTCAGGGGCGAGCGATTTCGCGGCGGCGACCTCCTTGCGATAGTTGAGAGCCGTGCCGTAACGGTGGTGGCCGTCGGCGATGAAGATGGACTTGTCCTTCATCATCGTGCGGACTTTTTCGATGGCCGCTTGGTCGCTGACGATCCAGAGGCGGCTTTCGACGTTGTCGAGCGAGGCGCGGACGTCCGGGTCGCGCGTGGCGGCGGCATCGAGGATGGCGGCGATGGTGTTGGCCGGGTCGGTGTAGAGGCCGAAGATCGGCGAGACATTGCAGCGCGTGGCGCGAGTGAGCTTGAGGCGGTCTTCTTTCGGGCCGCCGAAGGTCTGCTCGTGCGGGAAGACGTGGCCTTGGCCGAACTCTTCGAGGCGGAGGCGGGCGAAGAACATCTTGCGGATAAAGTCGCGGTGTTCGACGCGGAAGTGCTGGTGGTAGACGTAGATGGCCGGCTTGTCGTCCTGCTTAAGCGTCCCGTCTTTCAGCCAGTTGGTGAGCGTGGTTGCGGCGGCGGCGTAGGCGGAGTCGGGGCCGGCCTCTTTGGGCGGCGTGTGAGGCAGGTCGATGGCGACGATGTTGCGGTCGCTTTTCTTCAGGAGCGCGGCTTTATCGGGCGCGTCGAGGATGTCGTACGGCGGCGCGACGAGATTGGACTGGTCTTTTTGCGGGTACCGAATTGCGCGGAATGCATGGATATCAGCCATATGCGGCATCATCGGCCTGGCGACGGGCGATGTCCAGATCAGCGGGCGGCGGGCCGTTGGGGCAGTCCACCGTGCTTGCGGATGAAGCGGATGAAGCTGGCGGCGTGGTGCCAGGCGTGACGGTTGAAGGGCAGGGCGCTGCCGCGCTGGTACGCGTGGATGCATTCGATTTGCGGGTGGTAGACGATGCGGCGGCCGGCCTGCCAGGTGCGGAGGCAGAGGTCGACATCTTCGAAATAGAGGAAGAAGCGCGGGTCGAAGATCTGGTTTTGAGATACATCGGCGCGGCGTAGAAATATCGCGCCGCCGATGCCCCAGTCGACCTCGCTCGGCGCGACATGGTCGCTGCCTTCGTAGAGATAGTCGCGGAAGAAGCTGGGCTTGAATGGGATGAGACGGAGCGGGGAGCGGGCGTAGAGGGCGACCGGCCAGGTGTAGAAGCGGCGGACGGAGGGCTGAATGCGCCCGTCGGGGTAGCGGAGGCGTGGGAGGAGGAGGCCGACGTCGGGATGGGCGGAGAGGTATTCGCGGGCCAGCGTGGGGGCGTTGGGGCAGAGCTGGATGTCGGGATTTGCAATGAAGACGATTTCGCCTTGCGACGCGGCGAAGGCGGCGTTGACGCCGGCGGCGAAGCCGAGATTGGGTTGTTCGACGACTCGGATCGGCAGGTCGGTGGCGCGCGGTAGTTGCGCGGATTCGTCGGCGGCGTGGTTCGCGATGACCAGTTCCACGGATTCGTTGCCGCGATGGGCGCGAATCGAGGCCACCAGTTCGGCCAGGTCGGCGGTGTTGTGGAAGTTGACGGTCAGGATGCTCAACATCGGCCGCGAACCTCGTTCCAGAGCTTAATGAGTCGCGGGCGGACGAGCAGGTTCCACCAGTCGGCGCGGAGGATGGATTCGATCTGTTCGTCGGGGACGCGGGTCAGCGCTTTGTCAGCGGCGCGGATGGCGCGGATGCGGTCGCGCGAGCGCCAGGCGGCCAGCTTGCCGGAGAGGAAGGCACGCGTGCGGCGGTGCAGGATCTCGGCGCCGAACTGAAGCGTCAGAAACGCGAGGTGATCGAGAATGTGCTTCCACCGCAGGCGGTCGGGCATGTGGGCCCACCAGACGATCTCGGCGTTGCGGGCAGAGTTGAAGTGCATGGCCCAGCTTTCGGGCTTGTAGGAGGCGTTGAGGTGGTGATAGCAGATGGAGTCGGGGGCGAGGACGCAGCGGTAGCCGGCGAGGTGGAGACGGAAGCCGAGTTCGACGTCTTCGTAGTAACTGACGAAGGACTCATTGAGCGGGCCGACAAAGTCGAGGGCAGATTTGCGAAAGAAGGCCGATGCGCCGCAGCAGGAGAAGCAGTCTAGGAGGACTTTCGCAGCGGCTTCGCGCGGCCGGCCGTGAAGGCGTTTCAGCGCGCCGCCAGCGGTGGTGTAGAGGTCCCCGGCCGAGTCAATGAGATGGGGCGGCTCGGCGAGCAGGACGAGCGATTGGACGGCGGCGATGGCGGGGTCGTCAAACGGTTTGAGGGCGGCTTCGAACCAGCGGCGGTCGAGGTGGGTGTCGTTGTTGAGCAGGCAGACAAAGGGCGTTTGCGCAGTTCGCAGCCCGGCATTACAGGTTCCAGCGAACCCGAGATTCTGCTCGTTCAGGATCAGGCGGACATCGGATCTCGATTGGAGCCAATTGCGGCTTTCGTCGGTCGAGCAATCGTCTACGACGCAGATTTCGAAATCGCGGCGCGATTGGTCGGCCAGCGAGTCGAGCAGGCGCGGGAGGAAGGCGAGGCCGTTAAAATTCGGGATGATGATGGTTGCGGCGGCGTCGCCCATGCAGCCAAGAGAAACGCCCGGGCGTTGAAAAGTCAAAACGCGGGCGTTCTCGTGGCTGTGGGCGGCGATTTACTTGATGGGCATCGAGGTCGGCGATTTCCGTTCGGGGGTGAGCCAGCCGTCAACGGCGGCGTCGGGCCAGTTTTTGCTGAGGCACTTCAAGTTGTTGGAGTCCTTCCACAGGACGATCTCGCTGCGAGCAGGCGTGCCCATGGGGGAGCCGGGCGGGACAACAAAACAGGCCTCGCCGTCGCCGCGCCAGACCGGGATCGATCGAAGATTGCCGTCCGGGTCCTGTGCGGTGATGAGTTCCTGCGAGTCGGCGGTGTAGAGGTCGAACAACACCACGCGTCCGGCTGGGGCGGGAAGAAGTACGCGCCGGCCATCGGCACTGATCTCGAACATGGGCGATTCTTTCATGAGTTCAAGCGTGAAGTCGAGGGGAATGACGCGGAGGGCGCTGGCGCTCATGCGCGGGTCGAGGACGAAGAGCCGCCATTGCTGCGGCATGTCGCGGCTGGTGGCCGGGAGTTTGACCTCGTAGGAGGAGAAGATGATACGGCCGTCCTTCAGCCACCGGACGGCGCAGAGCTGGTTGAAAAGGACGCCGGCGCGGTCTTCCTGATGGGCGGGGGCGGTGAGCGGCTTGTTGGCGGAGTCAACGACGTCGATGGTGGCGACGGCGCCGAGACTGATGGTGGCGTGGTCGGCGCCGGGCTCGACCGAGGAGTAGATGTAGCCGAGCGAGTGGCTGTCGGGGCTCCATGTGTATTCGATGGCGGTGTTCTTCGCGACGCGCATTGGCGGGGCGGTGCCCGCTACCTGCGCGACGTAGAGATCGAAAGTGGGATTGTCCTTCCCGGAGCGCTGCGACAGGAACGAGACGAAGCGGCTGTCGGGCGAGACGGCCGGAGAGCGCGGCTCGTCGAGTGAGACGATGACTTCGCGACCGGGTGTGACCGCGTCGGCGTTCGCATCGAAGATCTGGGCGCGCCAGATATCAGGTTGGAGTTTTTCGATGTCGGCCCAGGTCGCCCCGACGTGCTTGGCGACTCCATCGCCGAGGTTGTCGCGGAGGTAGATCATGGCGGCCGTTTGCATGCCGGAAGTCACGGTGGGGGGGAAGGTCGGCTCGAACTTGTCCCACGGGCCGTTGTAGGCCATGACCTGCTCGCGAAGGCCGGCCGCGGACTTGGCGATCGCTTCGCGCTCGGCGGGGGTGAGGACCTTTTCAAGGTCCTTCCATCCGGTGGCCTTGGTGGTGTGGATGCAGAAGATGCGTTTGCTATCGGCAAACCAGGCGACGCGTCGGGCCCCGGCGAGTAGGGGCTTGCCGAGCGTGCCGTCGGGCGCGGCAAAATGGAGGCCGTCGGTCGCGATGACGGCGGCGCGCGTTCCGTCCGGGGACCAGACGATGCGCTTTTCAGGAATGCAGCCGGCGAGTGCGGCGAGTGCGGCGACAGCGATGATTTTTCGGATCGAACGATTCATGACGAACCTCCGGGCTGCGGCCAGCGCAGCGGTGAAGACCAACGTACAGAGGAAGCTGCAAGCGGGCGAGCCGATGGCGGCGGGACCGATGCGGCGGGATAGGCCCAGATTCCGCCGCTGGCGGCCGCCTCGGCCATGACGAGGGTAATGGGTTCGGGGCGATTCGGGGGTGCGGCCAGCTTTTGGCCGAGCACGAAGGCGATAGCGATCAGGGCCGCGACGGCCAGCGGTCGCAGGGTTGCGAGCCAGCGGCGGCGGGAACGCGCGGCTTCGATGCGCTTTGCGGGGAAAAGCGGGACGCGCAGGTCGGCGGACTTCGCGGCGGGCGGCAATGCGGCGCGGATCAGGTCGACGGTGGTGCTGTAGCGCAGGCCACGGATGGCGTCGGCGGGATGCTCGCCGAGGTACGCGTCGAGCAATTGGGCCACATCGGCGGGCAATGCGCCGGCGGCGCGATCGAGCAGGAGTGCGTCGAGCGTTTTCGGATTCATGGCGACGGCTCCGATGATTGGGACTCAGATTGTGGAACGAGTTCGTCGGACAGGGTCTTGATGGCGGCGTGCAGCCGTGATCTGACGGTGCCAACCGGGATGCCGAGGACGTCGGCGATCTCGGCATAGCTGAGGTCATCGCGGATACGGAGTTCGAGCGTCTCGCGGAAGGGCGAGGCGAGCTTTTCGAGCGCGGCGCGGAGTTGTTCGAGGCGCGGATCGGCGGCCGATGAGCGCGCGTCGGCGACGTCTCCGAGCAGCGGGGCGGCGCGGCGAATCTGGAGTCGGCGCCGGAATGCGGCGGCCACATTGCGGGCGACGCCGAAAAGCCAGGCGCGCGGTGAAGCGGCTTCTTCGATGCGTTCGTCGAAGCGAGCGGCTTCGATAAAGGTGTCGTGCAGGAGGTCCTCGGCGTCGGCGGACGTGGGGGCGTTGCGGGCCAGGTAGCGAAGCAACTCGGGTGCGTGTTCGTGGTAGAGGGCTTCGAGATGGGCGGCCGGTTGGCTCATAGCTGATCCGTGCGATCGAGGACCGTGCCGGGGCGTCCGGCGGGGTCATGCTATGAGTTGCGCGGGGGGTGCAAAAGGTTCGCGCGGGTCGGAATTTTCGCGAAATCAGCCGCCCTGGTTCTGGAGGGCGGTGATTTTCTTCTCGACGGCAGGTCGCAGGGATTTGGGGAGTTTGGGCAAAGCGCTCTGATAGCGTCGAATGGCGTCTTCAATCTTGCCGCCGGCGGCGTCTTCGTCGGCTCGTTGGACCAGCTTGACGGCCATTTGGGCCGGTTCGAGGGCCTTCAGCCGTTTTTCGCCTTCCCCGGAGGGGTCGCGCCACTTGGCGGCCCGGAACTTGGTGGCGGCGGCCTCGACGTTGCCCTGATCCAGCTCGTCCTGGCCTTCGTCGATGAGCTGCATTCCGATGGCCCGGCGGAGCTTCTTGTCGAGATCGCTGTTTGTCTCGATCGCGATAGCGATTCGGTATTGTTTGACGGCTTCCTCGAATTCGGACCGCTTCAAGGCCGCGTCGGCGGCTTTGATGGCCGCGGCGCGTTCCTTGCGCTGCAGGATTGTGTTGCTCAGTTCGTCGTTTTCGGGGGTCATGCGGATGATGCGGGCCGAGCGGACGGCGTCGAGCGCATCGTCGTAGTCCTCCCGGGTGAGGGCGTCGCGGGCGTCGGCCATGAACTTGTCGAAACGAGTTTTGCGTGCCGGATCGAGTTCGGGCTGATTGGCGGACGATTTTTCAGACTGGTCGTCCCGCGGCTTCTCGGAGTGCGGGGCGGGTTTTTCAGGATTGTCAGGCAGTGGGATGGCGGGGGCGTCGACGTTGGAATCTTCCCCGAACTGCTTCTTCAACCGGCCGGCGGACTGCGACTTGATGAGCTCGCGGCGCATGTCGCCAATGAGAGATTCATCGATCCCATATTCAACGGCGGCGCGGAGCTGTTCCTCGGCGCGGTTCAGGTCGCCGTTTTGCATGGCGAGTCGCGCTTCAGCGAGGGCCTGCCAGCGGACGGCTTCATCGCGAACTTCGAGACCATGTATCCCCTGAAGGGTCGCGGCGGTGGCCTCACGGAGCAGCGATGCGGCACGAACGTAATCGCTGGAGGCATAGGCAGCCTTGGCCTCCTTGACGAGGCGCGCAACGGATGCAGCCGGGCTCATAAAGAGCAGTGGCGTGAAGCGCCAGGTCGCGTACCCGCCGCCGGCGATCATCGTCAGTACGACCAGCGAAGTAACGGCGCGGCGCCTGAAGCGGCGACGGCGTGGACGAGGCGCCTCGGGTTCAGATTGTTCGGGCTTCATGACCCATGTCGGCGGAATGATGTGTCTGCGCGGCTCAGCGGGCTGGTGCGCGACCGACCAGGGCGGCGCGGCGGTCGCACTGGGCATGGTGATTTCGACGTTGCCAACCGGGACCGAGACGGTTTGCGTTTGCGAGCGGCCGGTCTGCGGGGCCACACGGGGCGCCCAGGGTTGGGGCTGCTGCTGTTGCGCCGGCTGATAGTGCGGCTGCTGAAACGCGGCGGGCTGGTAGGCGGCCGGCGGATAAGCGGGCTGGGGCTGGTAGGCCGACGGCTGAAAAATCGAATGACTCGGACCGCCCCACGGCGCCGCGGCCGGAATCGGCTCGGGTTCCGGCTCGGGCAGCGCGGCGGGCGGCATGACCGTGGCTGAGTAAGGGTGATGGCTCGCGGGCGACGGCAGCGCCGTGCGCGGGGCGCGCGAGAAGTGCCGCACAAGGAGAGTCAGGACATCGTCGATGGAGTTGAAGCGGTCGTCGGGGCTGCGCTCCATCATTCGCGCGATGATCGCGGAGAGGACGGGCGGGACCTGCGGATTGATTTCGTGAGCATCAGGCCAGACGGTGTCTTCGGCGGCGTGCCAGGCGAGCCAGCGCATCGGATCGTCGCCCTTGCCGACGCGCTCTTCGATGAGTTTTCGGAAGGCCTTGCGGCCGACGAGCATTTCGTAGGCGATGACGCCGGCGGAGTAGATGTCGCAGCGATCGTCGTACGGCTCGTTGAGGTAGATTTCAGGCGCGGTGTAGGCGGGGCTCGAAATCGTGAAGTCGGGATCGGCGCCGACGGTCGTGGCGAGACCGAAGTCGGTGATTCGCGGACGGCAGCGCGCGTCGGTGATGATGTGGCGCGGGGCAAGATCGCGATGAATAAAGCCGGATGAATGTACGGCGCGCAGGCCGAGGCAGACGCGGGCGATCAGCTCGAGCGTCGCCTGGAGCGAAAGTTGCCGCTTGGCGATGAGCGTTTCAAGCGACCAGCCGGCGACGTATTCGGTGACGAGGAAGAGGCCGCGCTGGTGCTCGATGAGTTCGTGGATGGCGACGACGTAGCGGGCGTCCTGTCCGATCTGGGCGAGGGTGTAGGCCTCCTTGCGGAAGCGACCGCAGGCGCTGGGGTCGTCGGCAAGTTGCGGGGCGAGTTGCTTGATGACCACCTGTCGATCAAGAAGCTGGTCGCGGGCTTTGTAGAGAATCGCGAATTGGTTGGATGCGATGCGTTCGAGAATGCGGTATTTGCCGAGCCCGGTTCCGGACGGGAGCGGTTCGGCGTCGCTGATGGGCGGCGTTTCAGCGCGGAGATGGTCTCCGGCGCTGGACGGAATGTCTCCGGCTTCGGTCTTTCGACGCTTTGGATCGCCGGGGTCGTTGTGTTCGGGCATCGCTGGGTCGCCGCGAGGAGGCCACTGGAGGCTGTAAGCCGGGAATTTCCCCCGTCCCTGACGCCGGTCGATCGCGCATCGTCCGATATCGGGGGCGAGTCGACAGGCCTCAAGCAATACTAGGCCTGCACTTGAGTGTCCGTCTATCAATGTTGATATCGAGCTATTGGGAGGGGTTCGTTCATCCAACGTTTCGGGGAAAATAGCGGGTTTCAGCGGGTGTGGGCGGCCCCATTCTGAGGCCCGGGCTGGTTAGGACCGGTAATTGCGCGGGTGTCCGCGCGGCGCGGGACGGTGGTAGGATGTCGCGGCATGCGGATCGCACGATTCATTGATAGCCACGGGCATACTCTGACGGGCAAGTTGATCGACGCCGAGACGGCGGTGCCGATTCGTGGGGAATTGTTCGGGGCGCACGAGTTTCGGGGCGATCCGGTGCGCGTCGCGCGGCTCATTGCGCCGGTCGATCCGCCCAACATCGTCGCCATCGGGTTGAACTATCGAAAGCACGCGGAAGAGCAGGGGCTGACCAAGCTGCCCGAGGAGCCGCTGATTTTTCTCAAAGCGACGACGGCGTTGTGCGCGCCAGGCGACGCAATTGTGTTGCCGGCCAGCGCGCCGACGGAGGTGGATTACGAGGCCGAGCTGGCGGTGGTGATCGGGGGGCGGGCGCGGAATGTGTCCGAGCAGGATGCGCTGGGCGTGGTGCTGGGGTTCACGTGCGCGAACGACGTGTCGGCCCGCGATTGCCAGAAGGTGCGCGATAAGCAGTGGGCGCGCGGCAAGAGCTTCGACACTTTTTGTCCGCTCGGGCCGACGATCGTCACGCCGGATGAGGTGGATGGGCAGGCGGCAGCGATCCGGGCAACGCTGAATGGGCGCGTGATGCAGGACTCGAACACGAGCGACATGATCTTTTCGATTCGGCAGATCATCAGCTTTGTATCGCATCAGTTCACGCTGCTGCCGGGCACGGTGATTTTGACCGGCACGCCGGAGGGCGTGGGATTTGCTCGCAAGCCAGCGGTGTACCTGAAGGCGGGGGACACGATCGCCATTGAGATTGACGGCGTTGGACGGCTGGAGAATACGGTCCGGGCCGAATCGTCGTCGAAATGAAATCAGTTGAGCCGCGGATGCCGGTGGACCGAACCCGCGCGGCGACGCGCGCGGCGTGGTTGTTGACGCTCGGCGGGCTGCTGGCGGTGGCGGGCGCGGCGGCGGGGCGGGGGATTCGCTGGAAGGCGATGTGGAGCGCGGATCCGGTGACGCTTGCGGCGATGAGCTTTCTTCTTTTTGTATTGCTTGTTGTCGCGCTGCTGTTGCTGGCGCGGGGAGGGCGATGGCTGGCGCTGGCGCTGTGGCCGCGCGCGACGGATGTTTCGATTTCCGCGGACGGGATCGCGCTCGCACTCGGGCCGTTCGGTACGCAGGCGTTGGACTGGTCGCGGATGCGAATGGAATGGCCGGAGCGTGAAGAAGAGATTCCTGCGATGGATGATGATCCGGTCCTGCCTCGGCTGCATCATCCGGCGTTTTCGGGCGAGATTTGCGAACGCGTGATGCAATTCTGCGGTGTTACACCCGTTGAGCTATTCGGCGTGCTGTCGCCGCATGTGGATCGGATTCGGGCGCAAGTCCTTGAGTGAGTGGTTGCGTTGTTGAGGGCTCGGCCCTATAAGAAAGTGTCGCGTATTTGGCGCGGGAGTCGGACTTGAAGCGTTTTCCTCAAATTGAGCGGCATAAATCCCTGCTGATGCGGGCCTTCTGGCTCGTCATGCTGGGAGGCCACGCGAAGGCGACGCTGGCCGCGTGGGTCGCGCTGCTCTGGGGATCGGCCTCGGATCCGGTGCGGGTTGTCGGGCTTTCTCTGGCAATCGCGTTTTTTGCACTCAAAGTTCTGGATGTGGCCTGGCTGCGGTTCCGCACGGATCGCCGCAGTCTGGTGGCGTTGTCGCTGATCGTCGCTCTGTTACACGCGGAGTCGATGGGCTTCAGCTCGACGGGCGAGTTTGCCCCGCAACTGCTGGCGACGGTTTCGGCGGCGATGCTGCTCGAACCGGTTCAGCGGCGCTGGGGCCGGCTGCGCGAGGCGCTCTTCGCCGAGTCGATGGGTTCGCCGGCCGTCCATGGGCCGATTCTTTCGCAGGTCGATCTGCTTTCGCTGTTCGCGGCACGCACGCCGCAATGGGTTCTCATACGCTCGGCATCCCCGCCGCGCGCCCCTCCCTTCTAGTGCATCTCTGATTGCCGCCGGTTTGCGCGGCTTGATCTCAGCATAGGTCAAACCGTTCACCGGTCGAAACACGGTCGTTCCGCATTCGCGAATTCGTTCGCAATGCGACGCCGGTAGTGGCTCTCAACAGAAGCATTGGAAGGAGAATATGACATTTTCGACTCGTAATAGATTTTTACTGCGCGTCGGCGCGGCGGCGGCTTTGTTGGCTGGTTCGGCCGCGTTTGGCGAGCAATATCGATTGCTGACCGGCGTGAATGCCGGGAAGTACCCCGACTTTTCGCGATCGGTTTCGCCCTTGCCCGGGTCCGGGTCCAGCGTGGCTGGGTCATTTAATGACGGGCAACGGCTGGGCGGCGTTGTGGTCGGGCCGGACGTTTCGTGGCAGGGGGCCGGGACGCCGTTGTATCCGCCGAATCACATCGGGGCGCTAAGCTTTTTCTTTCGACGCGGGAGCATCCCGCTCTTTGCGAATCATGTCGTGCCTTTCATGGGCATCGACTTTCTCGGCGGGCCGTTGCTCGATCTCGATGGAGATTTGAACAACGGTTCGCGGAGTCTCGTGCCGGTGACCGGCCACACGCCGGTTGCGATCCCGGGGACATCGAGCCACGTCGATCTCTTGTTCGATATTTCGGGCGGGAGCGTGACGCTCAGTGCGATCGATCTGACCGGGACGAACGAGGGCGGGCCGGGCGTGAACCCGGGCGCGAGCACGACCGTAAATGTGCTCGCGGACGGGGCGTTCAACGGGGCCGCGGCCGGGCCGGTGAATCCGACATTCGATACGCGAGTCGGAACGCTGACGCCATTCACGGGCACCGGCGGAACGCTGGTGGGTGTCTATCGCATCACAAATCTGCAGGCCGAGTTCTGGTACGACTCGATCGACCCGGCCAGCAGTTCGCCAGATCAGCTTGGCACGTTTCAGCAGCTGCACCATTTTCGCGGATGGTTGGTGAAGCGGAATGCGAGCACGTCGCAGTTTCCGGTGCTGGCGGACAAGGGCCTCGGCTCGACGCTGTGGCCGGCGATCGACACGAGCGATACGTGTCCGCCGATCGATCCGTGTCCGACGTTCAATCGAGCGTTCGACATCGGGTTCGGCCAGACGGCGGAGATTCACGACGGAAACGCGACCGATCGCTACTCGCTGCCAGGGCCGGCTAACAACGGCTTGGCACTCGCGGCGTTCGGCGGCGATCTCGGGGCATACTTCGACAACGTGGTTGTGCCGCTGCTGGCGAGCGACGTGTCGAGTTTCGTCTACCTCGAATCAGCCGGATTCGGGATCAACAACACGGGTGATCCGGTGTTCGGCAACACGAACGGCTACGACGCCGTGATCATGGCGGCTGCGTCCGCGCCGGCGCCGGTTTTGGGGGACGTCAACGGTGACGGAGTTGTGAACGGAGCGGATGCGGCGGCATTGGCCGGCGCGATCCGCAATCCGGGCGCGTTGACTCCGGCAGAGTTTGGCCGGGCCGATGTCAACGGCGATCTGCAAGTGAATGGATTGGATATTCAGGTCTTTTTGAACATCTTGCTCTGAACGGAGAAGGAATATGAAGCGGAATACGATTTTTGTTTCGACGTTTGCGGTGATGGTCTTCGGTGGTTCGCTGGCGTTCGGCCAGCAGTTTCAATTGCTGACCGGCGTGGACGCGCGGCGCTCGCCGGGCACGACGCGGACAGTGTTCGCATCGCCGGGCCCGACACTGGCGCCGGGATCATTCAGCGACGGTGATCGGCTGGCCGGCACGAGCGACACGGGCGGGACGGTGAACTGGGCGGGCAGCGGGACGCCGCAGTATCTGCCGAATCAGTTCGGCTCGCTGAGCTTCATGTATCGGCGCGGATCGCTTTCGGTGAATGCGGGCGGGCTGCGGGCGCTGCCGATCATGGCGATCGAATATCTGGGCGGGCCGCAACTGGATCTCGACGGCGATCTCGGCAACGGATCGCGCAGTCTGACGCCGGTAAGCGGGCAGACACCGGTCGCGATTCCGGGATCGACGAGCTCCGTCGGATTGAGCATTAATCACGCCGGCGGCTCGATCGGGCTGACAAGCTTCGACGCAACGGGCACGAACGAGGGCAGCCAGGGGCTGTCGCCGCTCAACGGTGTAACCGTAAACACGCTCGCGGGGACTTCGACCAACGGCGCGGCGGGCGCTGCGATCAATCCGTCGGTTGATACGCGGAGTGGATCGCTGACCGCGTTTGCGGGCAGCGGCGGGACGCTGACGGGCGTGAGCCAGATTCAGAACCTCGGTTACGAACTGTGGCAGGACGCGACCGATCCGGCTTCGAGCACGGCCAGCACGCTGGGGACGTGGCAGTATCTCGGTGGACTGCGCGGCTGGCTGATTGAGCGGGATGCGAACGGGAACTTCCCGACGCTGGCCGGCCAGGGACTCGGGTCGACGCTGTGGTCCGCGGTGAGCGCAGTCCCGGGCGGGACCTTCAACACAACGCTGCCGGCCGCGCCGACGACGAGCATCAACGGCGGGACGGCGTTGGACGGCTTCGCCGCGGCCGGGAACGGCGGCCTGGCGCTGGCCGCGTTCGGCGGCGATCTCGGCGCGTACCTCGACTCGGTGGTCGTGCCGCTGATCAATCCGAACTCGAACAGTTTTGTCTATCTCGAGAGCGCCGGCTTTGGGATCAGCAACAGTCCCGATCCGGTGTTCGGCGACTCGATCGGCTACGACGTGGTGCTGATCGCGCAGTCGCCGCCGGTTCCTGAGCCGGTCACGGGTTTGCTGCTGCTGTGCGCCGTCGCCCTGCGACGGGCACGGCCGGCGGCCGGGAGTCGCTAAGCCATGAGATCGCGAAAGGCGTTTACGCTGATCGAACTGCTCGTGTCGATCTCGATCATCGCTTTGTTGATCGGGATCCTGCTGCCATCGCTGGCGAGCGGGCGCGAGCGGGCGCGACGCGTAGTGTGCCAGTCGAATCTGCGGCAGATCAACGCGGCGATGTGGAACTATTCCGTCGCCGAGGACGGGCACACGCCGGTGATCATGACGCCGATGACGAACGGGACCAACGCGACGACGAATCCCGGTTTCGGACAGTTGACGGTGGCGGACTCGGCCATCGATCCGTTTGACGCGGATCGGTGGCCGGACGCCATGCCCGCGGTGCTGGCGGCGCATGGCATTGGCGGGGCGGAGAAGGCGTTTGTCTGCCCGTCGGCGATTGTCGGGTGGCCGAAGTCGGGCGGGAAATTTCGGTTTACGTACCGCGACGCTGGGATGAATCAGATCAACGGCATCCCGAGTGACGAGGGGACGTACATTCGCGAGACGTTTGGCATGCTGGATGGGCGCAAGCTGGACGTGACGCCGATTCACTTCACCGGGAACCCGGTGGCCGATTCACAGCTTTATGCGAAGGCGGCCAGCACTCAGGCGCGTGACCTGGTGTTGCGCCAGACCAACGGCGTGCTACTGGGGCCGCACGATGGCGGGATGAATGTCATCACGCGAAACTTTGATATTGAGTTTCGCAGCCAGGAAAAGGTGAACGAGGAGCTCGGGTCGATTACGGCTGCGGGAGGCGTGCGGTTTTGACGTCGGTCGTCCCGTATTGGGAGAGGTCTACGGTTTCGACCGCACGGTTCGTTACCGTTGCGGGTCGAGTCGACCAGGCGGCTTCGACGGCGGCCAGGAACGAATCGGCTGGTTTGGCGGATAAAGCGGCGCCAATTGGGGCGGTGCCGACGGGCGCGGGGGCCGAATGATTCTGTCCGGCGATCGCGCGATCGACGGCGGCCAGGCGGGCCAGAAGCGATGTGCGTTGTTGTTGCAGGTCGCTGAGATCGGATGAAGAGACAACGGCGTCAGTCCACGGGGACGCGGCCGTCGGCGACGTCGGTAAGGGGCGGGCGGTTGGGGCGGGGCGGATGAATGTTGGTCGCGTGAGCAGGAACAGCACGCCGGCCACGGCGAGACCGATCTTCCAGCGTTTTGGGATACGCGGAAGCGGATCGGCGGGGTTCATGGTTTGGGCGGCGGGATGCGTAATTTGGGGGATGGCGCTCATGATGACTCCTTGCGCGCCGGTGGCGCGATGTAATGGCAGTTGACGGGTCCATGTGAGCCGACTCGGCTCGCGGCGGCGACGCCAGACTGCGCCGACGCCGATCGTCAGCGCGCCCGCGAGCACGATGGCGGCCAGCGCAGAGCCGGCCACGGTTGCGATGGTCAGCAGCCCGGGCCAGAGCCACTGCCACAAGTCGATGCAGACAACCAGCGATAGAAGAAACAGCCCCCACCGGCCGGTGGGCGGGAGGCGGTCGAGCCAGCGACTCTCGGCGCGGAGCGGCGGTGAAAAGATGAGCGTGAAGGCGAGCAGCATGGTCGCAACGACGGACAGGCCGAATCTTGTCCAGCCGGCAATGGAGACCAGTTGCGGCGCCTGGAACACGGCGAAGCCGTTGATTCCGTCGGCGAGTAGCAGGGCCAACAGGGCGCGGGGGGCGTAGCGGGTGACGCGGCCGAGCGCGGGCCAGCGCAAACGTTCGCCGGCGGCGAGGGCGACGGCGACCAGGAAGAGGCCGGCGGATGTGAGCAACGTGCAGAGCGGTTGGGCCACGTCGCGCGTCTCCCGCGGTGTTGCAATTTGGTCAGGAGGCGGCTGCGCCGGCGATTGGCGCGGCGAAGTCGGCGGCGCCGTTGGTGGGCGCATGCTGGGGCGCGGCTGGGCGGGTCAGGCCGATTGTTGCCCCGCCTTGTGCGCTAAGCTGCGGTTCGAAGCTGGGGGCCGGTAGCGCGGGCTGAAGTTGCGTTGTTTCCAAGTCAGCCATCGGTGTCTCCCAGCGCTGGCAGAGGCCGATGACGATGCGGCCGAAGACGAGGCCGAAGAGCATGCCGACGCTCTGCAGATCTGGGCCGACGACGAGTCGGATCGCGCTGGCGGCGATGAGGAACTCGAGGCCGAGGGCGAGATGGCGCGTGAAGGGGGCGAGGGCGCGCGGCGACCCGTCGGCGTTGGAGGGCATGAATAGCCGCAGGGCGGACTTGTAGGCTCCGAGGACCATCACGACGACGCCGACCGCGCCGACCAGCGGCGAGATCATGCCGATGAGGGCGGAGATCGAGATCTCGGGGATGACGACTTGCTGTTGAGCGATGATTAATGGGCAAGTCACGCGACGTCTCCAAGGGGCCAGAGTTTCGATGCGGGTGGCGGCGTTCGCGCACCCGTGACCCACAACGGAGCAATTCTGGTGCCACTATCGCAAGGCGAGTATTGGCGTTGCGGCGCGGCTCCGGGTGGTGCGGCATGGTTGTTGGGCGACCAAGTCTGGTCGTCAGGCGACCAGCGCGGAGATCGCTGATCGCCGATCGGCGTGGGATTTCGAACGATTGCGAGCGGCACACGGTTTGCACTCTGTCGGCTCGATGCCGACGACGACGCAAACTCGCCGCGCGCTGCGATGGCTGTCCCTTGGGACGGCCGTGAGCTGGTGCGGTGTCGGGGCGTTTTTTCTTTTCGGGCGGTCGGGGTCGGCGGCGAGTTCGGGCGAGCCGGGCGGACGATTTCGATTTGCGAGTCGCGAGAAGCACTACGTCACACTGCCGCAACTGGCGGAATCGGGAGCGATGAAGGCGGCCCGGCCGGCCGTGCAGGTGGTGAACTGCGCGGATGGCGAGCGGCGGGAATGGGCAGCGCTGCTCGGCGACCGGCCGGCGTTGGTGGTGTTCATCAAGCAGGGGTGCCCGTGCAGCGTTGAGTTTGAGCCATACATTCAGAATCTAGTGAATCTATATCGCGATCGCGTGTCGTTCGTTGGCGTGTTCGATGGCGCGCCGCGCAAAGCACGCGAATACGCCGCTGCCAACACGGTGGGATATCCGATTGTTGCCGACGCGAAACTTGAACTTGTGCGAACGTTCAAGGTGAAGAACGGCGGGTATGTCGGGTTGATCGGCCGCGACGGTGCGGTCGAGACGCTCTGGCCCGGCTTCTCAGTTTCGATGATCGGCGAATTGAATGAAGCGGTCGCGCGGGCAGCCGGGGTGGCGGCGCGGGCGATTGAGACGCGCGGGTTGCCCACCGTGCTGACAACGGGTTGTCCTTACGAATTGAATCCTTGAGGTCCATATGGCAACGCAGATTTCCCGGCGAAACGCAATTCAGTCGTTGTTGGCGATGGCCGGCGGCGCGGCAGTTTATGAGGGCGTGCGGTCGGTGATGAACACGCCGGCGTTTGGCGGGCAGTCGTTCAACGCCGGAACGCTGGGGCAGGCCCATGCGGCGCTGGGGAACTGGGTGTATCTCACGCCGCAGAAGCTGGGCGGCGGGACGCATTGCTGCGACATGGGGACCGGCAAGACGCTGGCTTGGATTTCGTACTGGAACTATGGCGATACGTGTCCGATCTCGCATCACCTGGCGGCCTATCCGTCGCCCGACCCTTACAAGGGGTTTGAGTTCATCAACTCCACGCAGGGTGGGAAGAACGTGATGATCTACGGATTGCCGACGCGGATACAGTCGCGCGGCATCCTGGATCGATACGGGCAGGGGAACAACATCTACCGGGTCTACTTCGACGGCCAATCGATGAATCTCATCGAAAACGTTGCCGAGACGACTGGCATGGGGCTGGGCGTGCACACGGTGATTTTTCCGGATGGCAAGGGGTTCGCCGGGGCAGACGGGCAGAAAGATGTTTGCGCATTTTTTGATCGGCCGGGGCTGACGGAGAAGACCAAGGTTCAGATGGCGTTTCGCGGCGACTGGGTGCCGAACAATAAGAACGACCTCGACAAGACCTGGATGGAAGGCGGCACGCTGCGTTTGGTGCGGCTGTCTCCCGCGACGGAGACGGGGAAGTTTGAGCTGGAGGGGACGCGCGGAAACAAGATCGACTGGGAGATGGTGCCGATGGCCGAGCACCTGGTCTGGACCGGGCGGCTGCCGGGCGAGGACCCGCGCGGGCTGACTGGGCTGGACGCGGTGGTTCACCATCCAGGAAATCGGTACTCGGCGCTGATCTTGCGGATGCCTTCAGCGGCGCTGATCGTTGATCGCACGACCTGGGAGCCGGTGTGCTGTCTGCACAACCCGGAGGGCTCGCCGGGGAATCTGCCCATCAAGAAGGTCTCGAACAGCCCGGATACCTGGGAAGTGCGGTTCGAGGACTGCAAGTGCGTCGGGCACGAGGCGGGGTTTTCGCCGGACGGCAAGAACTTCACCATGATGAACAACATCCAGCAGAACAACATGGCGGTGTTTGATACGTCGGACGCCGACCCGCGGAAGTGGAAGAAGATCACGTGGGTAAAAGATCCGAAGTGGGTGGGCGATTATCCGAGTCCGTTCCATCTGTGCTTCTCGATGGACGGGAGCAAGATGTTTGTGTCGGTGCTTTCGCCGAAGCCGGCCAACAGCGCGTCGGTGGTGGTGGATACAAAGACCTGGCAGATCATCAAGAAGTTTGAAAACATCGGGCCGGATTGTCAGACGATGGCGGTGACTTACGACGGCAAGTATGTGTTGCAGATCTTCAGCGGGTTTCAACGGCTTTCGACCGGCGTGTTCATCTATACGCAGGATACGCTGGAGCCGGTTGGGTATCTGCCGAACTTTGGCGGGCACCATGATTGCGTGATCGTTCCGCGCGACACGCGCGAGCTGCTGAACAGCCGGTGCACGACACTGTAGAGCGGGCGGGTCGCGGAGCGATGGCATGATCGCCAACAGCTTTGTGTCGTCAGGGTTTGTGGGCGGTGGGGCGGCGAGCGGCGGCTGGCGACTGCTCGGGCGACTGGCGATTCAGAACATGGGCCGGCGGCCGACGCGGACGGTGCTGCTGGTCTTGTCCGTTGCGCTGGGGACTGGGGCGATTTTTTCGGGATTGACGGTTGGGCGCGGGATGGCCGGGAGCATGGAGGCCGGATTCGCACGGATGGGGGCCGATCTGGTCGTTGTTCCGAAGGACACGCTGGTCAATTTGACGAGTGCGCTGCTGACGGTTGAGCCGAGCGAGCACATGCTGGATGCGGCGGCGGTTGAGCAGGTGTCGTACATCTCAGGCGTTGAGGCGGCCGCACCGCAGCGGCTTTATCGAGTGGCGACGAATGTTGGCGGGCATGCGCATGACGCGAACCTGGTCGCGTTCGATCCTTCGCGCGACTTCACCGTGCAGCCGTGGATTCGCGAGCGGCTTGAGCGCTCGTTTGGAGCGGGAGATGTGCTGGTCGGCGGGCGGCGCGATGAAAAGCCGGGCGATCGGGTGAGCATCGGGGCGCAGACGCTGACGGTGTATGGCCGGCTGGAGCGGACGGGCGTCGGGCCATTTGACTATTCCGCGTTTACTTCATTTGAGACGGTGGATGGACTCGCGAAGGCCGGTTCGCCGCTGGCGGGACATGACCCGTCGAAGATATCCGCCCTGCTCGTCCGGCTGCGCGTGGGTGCAACGGCCGAGCAGGTCCGCTTTGCGATCGCGAAGATTCCGGGCGTGAAGGTGGCGGTGGGCGGGGCGGTGCTGACTTCGACGCGGCAGGGGCTGTCGGCGCTGTTCGGCGGGATGGCGCTGTTTGCGGCGATCATTCTGCTGGGCTTCGGCGTGATGGTGTGCGTTTTATTTTCGGCGATTGTCGCCGAGCGGCGGCGCGAGATCGGGTTGCTACGCGCGATGGGGGCGCGGTGCCGGCAGGTAGTACAGATGTTTGTGGCCGAGGCGGCGCTGACGACCGGGCTGGGCGGTGCTTGCGGCATCATTCTGGGCGGCGGGCTGCTGCTGATCTTTCAGAGATCGCTGGTGTATTACTTCAAGACGGTCAACGTGGCGTTCGTCTGGCCGGCGTGGAGTTTTGTGGTGGGATTGGTGGCGGTTTGTGCGCTCACTTCAGCCGGGGTGGGGTTGCTGGGGGCGTACCTGCCGGCGGCGCGGGCCGGGCGGGGCGATCCGTACGATTTGATTCAGGGCGAGGGGAAGTAAGTTGCTTTCGGGACGCGGGCTGTTCAAGACCTATGAGAGCGACACGCAGCGAGTGGAAGCGGTCTGCGATGTCGATGTCGAGATTCGGCCGGGGGAGTTTGTCGCGATCGTCGGGCGGTCGGGGTCGGGGAAGTCGAGCTTGCTCGGTATGTTGAGCGCGCTTAGCCGGCCGACGCGCGGGGCGGTGACGATCGACGATGTGGACTTGTGGTCGCGCTCGGCGGATGAGCTGGCCGATTTTCGCGGGCGGCGGATCGGGATCGTTTTTCAGTTCGCGAGTCTGCTGCCCACGCTGCGGGCGATCGAAAACGTTGCGATGCCGGCGCTGTTGGGCGGTGGGGTGCGGTGGGAGGATGCGTACGAGCGGGCGCGAACGATGTTGGGGCGGGTTGGGCTGAGCGCGCGGGTTGATGCATTTCCCGGGGAGCTGTCGGGCGGCGAGCAGCGGCGGGTGGCGTTGGCGCGGGCCCTGGTGCGGTCGCCGGAAGTCGTGTTCGCGGATGAGCCGACGGCGGACCTGGATGAGGATACCGAGGCGGAGATTCTTGATCTGTTGCTCGAGTTGCAGCGCGACGAGGGATTCTCGCTGCTGATCGTGACACACAGCATGCGGCTGGCGGAGCGGGCGGATCGCTTGCTGGAGATGCGCGGCGGGCGATTGTTCGATGCTGCCGTGGCGAATCGGACAGGGTGCGTTGAGCGGCGGAGAGTGATGGAAGTTGGTTCGCCTTCTGGATCGCGATGGGAGTTGGGTGGGGCGGCAGTTGCTGAGTTAGAACCGAGGATTGACACCGGTTCCGAGCGAGAATTTGAAGATCCAAGAAGCGCTGTCGTCGCGCCGCGACTGGGGCGCGGGGTTCGACGGTTTGCCGTGAAGTTCGCGGCGTGGACGCTGACGATCGTCATGCTGGGTCTGGCCGGGAATGTTGGAGCGTCGCTTTATCAACGCCGGCAGTTTGAGAAACGACAGCTTGCGCGCGAGGCGCTGGAGACGGCCGCGATGTCGGGGCTTCGAGCGGATGTCGAGGACATTGCGGTCGGAGCGGGAAAGACGTTCGAATTATCGCTGTATTTGTGGAACGTGACCGGCGGGGACGAGTTGTACGTCATGGCGCCGGAGGTTCGGGCTTACGTACAAGTGGGCAGCAGTTGGCAGGAAGTTCCGCTGCGCGCGGCCGATGGGGCGAGCCAGCAGGTGTTGAAGATCGCGGGGCGGCAGACGTTTCGATATGTGTTTGAGCCCGAGCTGGAGCGATTTGAGGAGTCGATTCCGGGCTACATGCACGTTCGGTTCGCCAACGCGATGCTGGTGAGCCAGCGGGCGGAACCGAAGGACGATCTGATCGATCGCACCGACAACTACTATGTCTATTTGAAGCCACACGGGGCGGATGAAGAACGGATCCTGAAGGCGTCGCGATTTCCGGGGAAGCCTCCGGTCTGGATTCCGATGCCGCCGCACTGATTTTTCCTCGCGGTGAAATGTTCGGACATTCGAGCGTTGGGGCCGCCGAAAGTTGCGTGGGGCGGTTGAATTGAGTGGGCGCGCGGGGTGCATCACTTCGGATTCTCACAGGCGCGCGGCGTTCTCGGGCGCGCGAAATGGATGCGGCGCGATCGATTTAGAGATCGATCAGACACGCGCGTCGGATATAACCGCTTCCAGCCAGGCACTCGAGCAGCGCGATGAGTCATATCCTGATCGTCGATGATGCGGCAAACATCGAAGCGTGTTATCGCCGGCTGTTCCCGGATCATCCACACTGGCTCTCATTTGTTTCGTCGCCTGAACAGGCGGTTGAGTGGTTTGCGGAGCGGCGGCCCGATCTGGCCATCGTCAACGTGCCGTTTGCCAGCGGCGCCGGTCTGGAGCTTTTTGATCAGCTTCGGGCAATCGACGCGACCATCCCGGTGATCATCACGACCGCGGCGAGCACGAGTCTGGCAGCGATTGAAGCAACCAAGCGCGGGGCATTTGATTACTTCGTCAAGCCGCTGTCGGAAGTCGACTTTCGGGCGATTGTCGAGCGGGCGTTGGAGGTGCGGCGGCTCATGACCGAGCCGGTTGACCTCGGCGAGCCGGATGAGTTGAACGAGACCGACGCGCTGGTGGGGCACTCGCCGGCCATGCAGGAGGTTTACAAAGCGATCGGGCGCGTGGCCCAGACGCATGTGACGGTGCTGATCGAGGGCGAGACGGGGACGGGGAAAGAGCTGGTCGCGCGGGCGATCTATCAGCACAGCCAGCGAGCGGCTCAGCCGTTCATGGCGATCAATTGCGCGGCGATTCCGGAGACGCTGCTCGAGAGCGAGATGTTCGGGCATGAGAAGGGGGCGTTCAGCGGGGCCGATCGGCGGCGGATCGGGAAGTTTGAGCAGTGCTCGGGCGGCACGCTTTTTCTGGATGAGATTTCGGAGATGTCGCCCGCGCTGCAGGCAAAGATGCTGCGCGTGTTGCAGGAGCGGCAGGTGCAGCGCGTGGGCGGAAATGAGACGATTCCGGTCGATGTGCGCGTCATTGCGGCGACGAACCGCGATTTGCGCGGCGCGGCGACAGAGGCGCGCTTTCGCGCCGACCTTTATTACCGGCTGAACGTGTTCAACATCGCGCTGCCGGCGCTGCGGCGTCGGCGCGAGGATTTTGCGCCGCTCGTGAATTACATATTGCGGCGGCTTTCGCGCGAGCTGTTGCAGCCGGTGCGATATGTCGCGCCGCGCATGCTGGAGCTTCTGCTGGGGTATTCGTGGCCGGGAAACGTTCGCGAACTGCAGAGCGTTTTGAAGCAGGCGATGATTCAGGCCGGGGGGCCGGTGCTGACGGTAGAGCATTTGCCGGCGCACTTGCGCGAGGCGGGCGTGCCGCGGGATGGCGAGCCGGCCGACTGTGCGGCGTGGGTGGATCGTCAATGGGCGTCGGATCGGCCGGAGCTCTATGAAAAGGCGCTGGCGCGAATGGAACATGGTTTGATTTCCGCGGTGCTGCGAAGGGCAGGGGGAAACCAGTCATCGGCGGCGCGGGCGCTGGGAATCACGCGCGGTAGCTTGCGATTCAAAATGCGGGCGCTGGGCGTGTCGGTCGGCGATGCCGAGGAATCGGCAAGCGGCGGGCGGGTCGTCGGGGAACTTCCGGCGGCCTTGCCGGGTCGGGAAGTTTCGCCTTATCATCACCGGTCCTGATTGGCCTTGGCGCGAGCTGGGGCCGTCGTGGAGAGGTGGCTGAGTGGCTTAAAGCAACGGTTTGCTAAACCGTCGTACGCCCAAAAGGTGTACCGGGGGTTCGAATCCCCCCCTCTCCGGTTCATTTCAACAGGTCGAGCGCACGCGCTTCCAACCTTTTCCTTGTCGGCGGCTGGTCCGCAACGCGCACATCAGAAATAAAGCCATCGGGGCCATGGCTGAGACACCGCCGCCGCAGAGGCCGCATGGCTTGGAAATGGGCATGTCGCCGGGGTCGGGGTTGGGTTGGGTCGGCGTGCAGTCTTGCACGGTGAGCGTTGCGCTAATGGAGGTTTGCGCGCTACCGCAATCGCTGTTGACGATGCAGCGGTACTGGTGGCCGTCGTCGGCGAGCGCGAGCGCGTCGGTTGTGTAAGAATTCGTTGTGCCGCCGATGCCGGAGGTCACGTCGTTAAAGGTCGCTCCGCCGTCTGTGCTCGCCTGCCACTGATAGGTGAGACTGCTGCCCGTCGCGCTGATGGTGAGTTTGGCTGTCTCGCCAACGCAATGAGTGGACGGCTGTGGCTGCGCGTCGATCGAATTGCCGGCGGAGAATTCCCACGTCTCGTCGAAGTTGCCGAGGCCGCCGAATATCACGGTGACGCGGCGCGAACTATCGAAACACATGCCGATGCCATCGCGGCCGGTCGGCGCGGTTGAAGGGTTGGCGACAATCCAGTCGTTGCCGTTCCATTCCCAGGTGTCGTTCGGAAGCACGAAGCCAGGTGCGACGCCGCCGAAGCAGATGGTTACGCCGGCCGAGCTGTCGAAGGCGAGTCCGTGATCGCGGCGGACGCCAGGGTGTTGGGCCGGGGTTTGCTGAGTCCAGTTGGTTCCGTCCCATTCCCAGGTCTCGTCGTTGGTCTGGTTGTTGGCCTGTCCGCCGAAAAGCACCGTGACGCCGCGGGCGGAGTCGTAGGCCATCGCGTGGCCGTTGCGCGGGTCGGGGGAGTCGGTCGGCGAGCGCTGGGTCCAGTCGCTGCCGTTCCACTCCCATGTGTCATCAAGAACGTTGGACCCGGACTGGAAGCCGCCGAAGAGCACAGTCACGCCGCGGGCCGAGTCGTAGGCCATCGCGTGGAAGAAGCGGCCGGGGGGTGATGTGGCTGGCGTGCGCTGCGTCCAGTTGGTTCCGTCCCATTCCCACGTTTCGTTGGAATCGTATGCGCCCGTGTTTGGGTCGAAGGCGCTGCCGCCGAACATGACGGTGACGTGGCGGGCCGAGTCGTAGGCCAGGGCGGTTGCGAGTCGGCGAAGCGGCGAGTTCGCCGGCGATCGCTGCGTCCAGTCCGCGCCGTTCCATTCCCAGGTCTCGTTGTTGGGTGCGCCGTTGGGGCCTCCAAAGAGAACGCTGACGCCGCGGGCGCTGTCAAAAGCCATCGAGCGGAGAGATCCGCCGGCGGGCTTCGACGTCGGCGTCCGTTGCGTCCAAGTGCCGCAATCGGCGTACGCGAGGGAGGACGCGAGGAGTGATGGCACGAGGCAGATGTACCTGAGATATGGGTTCATCGACGCATTCCTTTCGCGGGCGGCCTGTTTCAACCGCGCCATCGGTATTCACCGAATGAGAATGCGCATACGACGGTCTTAACCGGTCAAAAATCCGGCTTTCCCGCGGAAATACTAATGTGAGGGGGTGATCCGGCCGCGTCGGCCGCCCGGATTCGCAGTGCTGAGTGGCGAATTCTGGGTAGTCGCTGGTTAGGGCACCAGCAGACGCGTGACGAGTGCCGGGGCATCGGCAATGTTGATGACCGTGTCCTGGTTGACGTCGGCGTTTTGGATGTTGCAGCCGGGATAAATGGTTGGGAAGCCGGCCGGGTTGAGCAGCGCGACGACGAAGGCCTGGATGTCGCGTCCGTCACGGAGTCCGTCGCAGTTCACATCGCCTGGGTTGGTGGGGACGGCGACGTGCAAATAGAAATGCTGCTCGTCGTAGAAAGCGAGGAAATCAGTATCGAGTCCCTCGGCCGAGATTTCGACATCGTACCAGCCCGCTTGAACGCCGGCCGGCACAGTGACGGTGGCCTGCAGCGATGTCGGCCCGATCCATTCATGTCCGTAGGTGTCACCGCTGGTGTAGTACTGCTCGTCGATGTGCGCGTCGATCTCGGGGACGCCGCCGCCTTCCATGAATGAAGTATCAGTCTGGCGCGTCCAGCCGGTCTGATCGGCCGGAATTGGCGATGGGTTGGAGGTCGGGTCGCCCTGCACGCGCGAGCCGACGAGCGTGAGCTGGTCGTTTTGCCAGGTCATCTTGTCGGCGTTTCCGTTCTGGTAGTCCGGGTCGGTGGTGTAGATGCGTTTGAGGCCGAGCGCCCAGCGATCGGGCGTGAACGGCTCCGCGTAGAGCGTCGTGTCCTTGATGTTCAGGGTCATGTTGAACGTTCCGCCGGGTGCGGCGGTGTACGTCGGCAGCGGGCCTTCGCCGCGATCAGGATCGCCGAACTGGCCTGGCGGAATCGTCGATTGTTGCGCGGAGAAGACGTCCAGCACTGCGTCGGGCGTTGCGCGTCCGTCAAGAAATCCGCCGGTGTGGCAGTAGGCGCACTCCTGGCCAAAGAAGCCGCTTGGCCGGGCGAGAGCGGTGGAGGCGACAGCGGAAAATGTGAAAATGGCAAATGCCGCAAGCAGGCAACCGCGCGAGTTCATCGAAAACCCCTGCATTTAATCTGGAACCGTACCCCCAACAATGCTTAGTGATGATAGCGTCAGCGAGGGCTTGAACTCAAGCCCATTTTGCGGAGGGCATTTTTCCCGGAACTCGTGGTTGGCGAACTGTGCGATATCATGCAGTTGCGACGCGAGACCCAATCAGGGCCGATTGCGTCGCGATGGAGTCCGGTCGATGCTCAGCGCTCGAAACCAGTTTGCGGGGACGGTTGTGTCGGTTAAATCCGGCGCAGTGATGTGCGAAGTCGTGATCGATATCGGCGGGGGGCACCGCATTGTTTCGCTGATCAGCGCGTCCTCGGCCAAGCGGCTCAAATTACGGAAAGGCCGGCCGGCGACCGCGATTATTAAGGCAACCGAAGTCATCATTTCATCTGACGGGGCGAGCTGATTCATGCCGCGGCGAGCGTCGCGGAGTGTGCGTGTTCCACGGCTGCGGGCCCGGATTTGGGCCGAGACAGACGGCGTCGTCGCGATCAATGAGGCGGGGGCCGATCTGCTCGATCAGATTTCGGCAACGGGTTCGCTCTCGGAAGCGGCGCGGCGGCTTGGGTTTGGTTATCGGCGGGCGTGGCTGCTCGTGGACGCGATGAATCGGCGGTGGTCGGGCCCGCTGGTCTCGACCGCGACGGGCGGACGGCGGGGCGGGGGATCGCGATTGACGGAATTGGGGCAGCGCGTTCTGCGCGCATTTCGAGACATACAATTGGAGACCGAGGCCGTGCTGGATCGCGAGAATTCGGCATTTGTGCGGGCCACGCGCGGCGATTGAAGCGTTATTCCCTCGGCGATATAATGGGGTCCATTCGGGGAACGGGTATCACGCTGACGTGACGGAGGAGGAGAAGCATGTCTTGTTTTACTAAGGCGAGCGGGATTGCGGCCTGGGGCGTCGCCTGTGCGATTTCGGCGAGCGTTGCGACGGCGGCCACCACTGCCAGCATGAATCCGACTGCGGATGCATTTGTGGCGGCCTCGAATCCGGGCAACAACTATGGCGCGGCCGGGGCGCTTTCAGCCGCGGCGGCGGGGCTCGCGAGTGGTGAATTCCAGTCCGTGATGCGGTTCGATACGTCGATCGCAAAAACAACGTTCGACACTCAGTATGGCGCGGGTAACTGGACGGTCCAGTCGGTGAATTTGCGGCTGACGGCCGCCGCCCCGAACAATGCGATCTACAACGCGTCGGCCGCGGGAACTTTCGCGGCGAGCTGGATGCAGAACGATACGTGGGTCGAAGGAACCGGCACGCCGATGGCCCCAACGACAACGGGAATTACTTTCAACACGCTGCCGTCGTTTCTCGGGCCGAACGATGCCCCGCTCGGCAGCTTCGCCTTCGCCGGCGGCACAAGCGGCTCGGCGAACTATTCGCTGGGTCTGCCCGTGAACTTCGTGAACGACCTGCTCGCCGGGAATCTCGTCAGCATGCGCCTGCTCGCGGCCGATTCGTCGGTCAGCTATCTATTCAATTCGCGAAACTTCGGAACAGCATCGAGCCGGCCCGAGTTGTCGATCACGGTAGTTCCTGAGCCGACTTGCATTTCGCTGTGCGCGATGGGCTTGCTGTTGGGGCGGCGCCGCGTTCGAGGTCCGGGCCAGCCCCAGCGATAGCGCGCCGCATTGAAATGAATAGGCGGCCAGCGCCGCTCTTGGCGTTGCGCCCTGCAGCGCGGTGCCTTCCGGTTCGTTCATTTTTGCTGGAACGACTCAGGGGAGGACCGGGCATGTGCACTCTCAATTCGGTGAAATTCCAGTTTGGTTTGTCCATCGCACTCGTCGGATCGCGCTTCGCGAAGTCGAGTGGGTAATGCAACTGGTCCTGGCGCGGAGGCACTTCGGCGAATTGCTTTGCTCGGGCGTTTGATGAGGTTTGCGACGATCTCGTGTTTGGCGATTTTTTCTAGGCGATGCAAATGGCGAGCCGGTCAACAGGATTGCCCGGTGGGACGGCGTTCAAGCATCTGCACTGGGTGAGGGCGTGTCCGGGATGGGTGTCCATGCGTAGTTTCTCTATCAGGGCGCCCTGTTCATTGGCGGGTCGATCGAGGTGGTTGGCACAGGATGGCCATGAGCCAATCGGTAGCAGCAGGGCATGAACGGCCCTAACTCACATTCACGCATTACGAGATATATCACCGCATCTACTTTTGTTTCGTCGCCGCGTCCGGCATGTGCCCGGTCGTCGTTCCATCTTGCGAACTGGTTGCGACTTCCCCATTTCCATTATGACCTCGCATCCAAGCAAGAGGTTGAGCAGCGGAGGCCACGCTGACAGCTGCGTTTCTTTTCGCGGCTGAGATGACGACTTCGGCATCTCCATCGGCCCGTACGGTCAGAGATCCACGACCGGAGATGGCACTTAATCCAACACTACCCCCACTTGGATCGCGAATAGTGAATGCGACTCCGTCTTCGTCCATGCTTAGAGAGAGAACGCGCTCGTTTTTCTTGGAAAATGCAACGACGCTCAATCCATCGTGCGTCATGCTGACATCAAGGCGCTTGGTTCCGTCGACGCCGAAGAACGATAAGCCGGGGCCAAAGGAATCTTGTGGTGTTTTGGGTGGGGTGACGTCGCCGACAAGTCGAATGCGAACTGCTCCGGTCCTATCGATCAACTCGAGACTATGTGCGGTTATCCGCTCGAAGACGGCATCATTGGGGCGCGGAGTTGATGCGCGCTGCTGCGCGTACGCGCCAAGTGCCGCGCAACAAAGGCCGACAATCGCGCAAACGAAGAAGACACGCGATCGCGAAGGATATCGACGCACGCGTGAGATCGAAACAGCAGAGGCGATTTGCGATGCATCAGGGGCCATTGGCGTACTCCTTGAGTTCAAGCCCTACATTCAAGGGCGAGCGGGGAAAACAAACTTGAGTAAACGCGGACAAGGAAGACCGCGATCTCGGCTCGTCGTTGAAAGGCAGATTGTAAGTCCGACTAACGTGGTACGCGCCGCGTCCAGACGCGCCTGCTGAAGCGGTCATCGCGAAACCTGGGGGGGCTAGGAATTGAGTGGCGGCCTGCGAACTGAATATTGGAAGTTCAATTTGCGCGGGCGGCCTTGAGGCTGTCAAAACAAAAAAAGCGGCGAATTCGGAGGGACCGAATTCGCCGCTCTTGTGTTTCGTGGTAGTGACTGACGGAGGTTTACTTGCCCGCCTTCGGCGTCGTTGGCTGACCGGGGGCCCACATCATTCCCAGGTCGCTCATCGACTTGGGCGGGGGGACGTTGGGGACGGTGTAACCCCAGGCAGCGCGGCGATCGCGAATCTGCTGGGTATTGATGTTGAACTGTGCGTCGCGGGTTGCGACCAACTTGGGATCGATCTCGCCGTCCTGGTTGGCGGACCACATCAGCAGCGGCTCGCCCATCGGGACGTTGGTGGTGGGATCGGGCCAGGTGTGGAAGGTCTTGCCCCAGGTGGTGATGAGGCCGGGGAACATGCCGTCGCCCATGTTCGGGGCGTCGGGCGCGACGAGCTGGCCGGAGAGGATTTCGTAGGCGTGCGGGTGCCAGAACTTCTTCTCGTCGGCCGGGAGCGACTTGTAGATTTCATCGCTGATGATGTACTCGGTGCCGAGGAGCTTGGCGTTCGGGCCGTTCGAATCGTAGACGACGCACTGGTGGACGTCCTTGCCGGCCGGCGAGCAGTAGTGGTGGGCTTCGATCTGAAACTTGGGGTTGTTTTTCGCGACGTGGAAAGCGCACAGGTAAAGGTGGATTTTCTTGAGCGGCTCGGTGTGGCCGCCATCCATCGCGGCTGCGCCGTGGTCGGCGTGCTCACCCGCGGCGTAGGTGTTTCGCATGACGGACAGCCCGATGGCGGCTGCGGCGACGCCGATGATACAACCCACCATCCCGACGGAAGCGGTTCCCAATGATTTGCGCGACATTCAGATTCCCTCTCTATTTCGATTCTGGCGCGTTGGCGGCCGTCCGGTACAGGGCGGACGGTGAGGACCGTTACTTGACGCCGAGTTCGTTCATGAGGAAGGCCCATTCGTCGGCCTGAGCTTCGACGATTTTGCTGATGGGCTTGCCGGCGCCGTGGCCGGCCTTGGTTTCGTAGCGGAGGAGGATCGGCAGGTCGCTGCCGGTGTCGGCCTGGAGCAGGGCGGCCATTTTGCGTGCGTGGCAGGGATCGACGCGGCCGTCGGAGTCGCCGGTTTCGATGAGGACGGCGGGGTACTTCGTGCCTTTCTTGACGTTCTGGTATGGGGAGTATTTGAGAATATACGCGAACTGGTTGGCGTCCTCGCTGCTACCGTATTCCTGGATCCAGAAGCGGGCCATCGAAAACTGCTGGTAGCGGATCATGTCGAGCAGCGGGACGGCGCAGATGATCGCGCGGAAGAGATCGGGCGCCTGCGTGATCATGGCGCCCATGAGCAGGCCGCCGTTCGACCCGCCGATGGCGGCGAGCTTATTCGGATTGGTAACACCGCTGGAGCAGAGGAACTTTCCGGCGGCGATGAAATCGTCGAAGCAGTTTTGCTTTTTCTCGAGCCGGCCGGCGTGGTGCCATTGCGCGCCGAATTCGCCGCCGCCGCGGATGTTGGCGACGGCATAGACACAGCCCTTGTCGAGCCAGGGGAAGAGGCCGTTGCGGAATCGCGGCGTGGAAGAAACGTTGAAACCGCCGTAACCGTTGAGAAGGGTGGGACGCTGGCCGTCCATCTTCGTGCCCTTCTTGAAGACCAGGAACATCGGGACGCGCGTGTCGTCCTTCGAGTTGAACCAGACCTGCTTCGTCTCGTAATCGGCGGGCCGGATATCGATCGGAATCGTGGCGAGCTGGTCGATCTTCTTCGACTTGATGTCGTAGCAATAGCTCGTGGGCGGAAAGGCGAAGGACTCGAAGGCGAAAAAGACGTTCGAGCCGTCGGCGTTGCCGTTGACGGCGCTGGCCGCGCCCAGCGTGGGGAGCTTCACGTCGTCGAGGAGTTTGCCGTTGGGGTCATAGATGGCGATGCGCGAACAGACGTCTTCGAGCATGGTGACGACGATCTTGCCGTCGATCACGCTCATTCCCTGAATGACGCCGCGCTGCTCCGGGATGATGTCTTTCCAATTATCGGGGTTGGTGTCGCCGGGCGTGATGGCGCAGATGCGATACCGCGGCGCGCGGTAGTTGGTGCGAAGGATGAGTTTGTCGCCTAGGGCATCGGCATCGGTCAGGGCGTCGAGGCCGACGGCGATGGGGGTGAATTTGCCCATGCGATCGGAAATGCCGCGGAAGAAGAGGTCATTCTTGGCCCAGTCGAGACTGACGTTCATGAAGAGCAGTTTGTGATCGGAAGACAAATCGACGCCGGCGCGTTTTTCCTTGGGCTCGTTGAGGCCCCAGATCTTCATATCCTTGTGCCAGTCGTTGCCGAGCTTGTGGTAGTAGAGATGGTTGTAGTAGTTCTCGTCGCCCGCCTTGACCTGTCCGGGAAGAGGGTAGCGCGTGTAGTAGAAGCCGGTGTTGTCGGGCTCCCAGGCAAGCGAGCAAAACTTCGCGCCCGGGATTTCGTCGCTGAGGTTTTTTCCGTCTGTGGTGTTCACGACATACAGGGTGCTGTTTTCGGAGCCGCCGGCGGACTTGCCGTAGGCGATGCGGCTGCCGTCTGGCGAGGGGAAATACCAGTCCATCGCGACCGTTCCGTCTGCGCTGAACGTGTTGGGGTCAAGCACGAGCTTGGGGGCAGCGTCGAACGAGCCGTCGCGAACGAAGAGGGCGGCCTGGTTCTGTTGCGGGTCGCGCTTGGTGAAGAAATAGCGCTTCTCGCACGCGACCAGCCCGCTGGTGGTGGGGACGCGATAGAGCGTCTCAAGCCGGGCGATGAGGGCCTTGCGATCGGACAGGGCGTCAAAATAGCCGCGAGTGAACGCGGTTTCCTTTGCGACCCACTGGGCGACGTCCGGCGATTTGTCGTCTTCGAGCCAGCGGTAGCGATCGACGAGTTTCACACCGTGCAACTCGTCGGTGACGGGCTTTTCCGCCGATTCGGGGTAGGCCGGCCGCGCCGAATCGGCCAGGGCGGAAGCGGCAAAGAGGGCGATTGGGAGCGTCGCGATCACGAGTCGTGATTTGAGAATCATGGATGAACTCCTGTTAGTCCGAGGCGGATATTGTGCCGAGACGGGGCCTTTTACGCGAGCCACGGGTTGAACTGTTTTTCGCGGCCGATGGTGGTGGCCGGCCCGTGCCCGCTATAGACAACGGTGTCGTCGGGGAGGGTGAACAGGTTTTCGCGGATGTTCTGGAGGAGGGATTCGTGATGGCTGCCCGGAAAGTCGGTGCGACCGATGCTGCCCTCGAAAAGGGCGTCGCCGACGATCACGGCTGAGGCGGCCTTGCAGTAGAGCGATCGGCCACCCGGGCTGTGGCCTGAGACATCTGCGACGGTCCAGGTGGTTTTGTCGAGTGTGAGGGGACCGGGCGGTTCGAGGTCTCGGATATCGCTTGGGTCGCAGCGAATCGGAAAGCCGCCCAGGGCCGAGAGGTTGGCTTGCGGGTTGGTGAGCATGATGCGGTCGTCGGCGGAGATATAGGTCGGCAGCGCGGGGAAGGCGGCCAGGATTTCCGGCACGCCGGCGATGTGGTCGGCATGGCCGTGGGTCAGCACCAGCGCATCGGGTGTGAGCTTGCGGGCACGGATGTGGGCGAGAATCTCGCCGACGGATGGAGGCAGGCCGGGGTCGATGATCCAGCATCGGCCACCCGGACCGGTGTCGACCACGTAGGCGTTTTCGCCGAAGGACGGTTCGACGAACGTGCTGATGTTCACGACGCGATGATTCAAATCAGTCATGGTTGCGAGGCCTGCGGCGGGTTAACCGGCGGCTGTCGATCGGCGGCAGCGTACCCGACGAGGTTATGGCCGTCGACGATGATGAGTGCACCGTTGTAGGCAAACGCGCCGCGAAATTGTCCGAGCAGGCCGAGGTCGAGGTGCGACCGCGGCGGCGGCTCGGCTCGGCCCGGCGCGGCGAGTGGAAAGAAATCGGCGCGATAGTTTTCGTCGGCGCGGCGCCGCTGACGACGGGATCGGCGGATTGGCGGTTCACCGTCGGCGCCGGGCAGTCGCTCGGTCGTGATGAACATAATTGAGTCGCGCAGGAGCTGGGGTGCCTGGGCCGCGCTGGGGTCGGGGGGCAAGGCGGACTCGGCGGCCGACCAGAGGCGACGGCCGTCGGCGACATCGAGTGCGGTCAGGAGATTGCGTCCGGCGGCCACGAGCACTCCACCTGAAACGTCTGTCCACGGTGTCGTGGCGGGTGGCGCGGGCAGGGGTTCGCTGGTCCAGGCGAGGCGGCCGTCGGCGAGGTCGATCGCGAGGATGCGGCCGTCGTCGCCGAGGACGCATACGACACCTGAATCGCAATGGAGCGAAGCGGGGACGGCGCGCGACTTGAGGGGCGTATGCCAGAGCGGACGGGCGTCGGGCGTGCGGAAGGCGAAGATTTCGCGGGCCGTGAGAGCGAGCAGGATGCCGGGCGGAGCGACGGTGAGCGACTGAACGGCGCGTTCGTCTGGAATGTTTATCGCGGCGATTTCATCACCGGTGTCGGCGCGTCGCACGACGACCGAACTCGAACGAACCTGGCGGGCGACATAGGCGACGATTTCGTCGTCGGCGACCAGCTCGGCGGCCACGCGCTGCGTGGTGGGGACGCGCCACTGAACGACTCCGTCGCTGAGATTGGCGGCGACGAGCTCGCCCCGGTCGCTGGCGCTGAAGAGGCGGAGCGGTGTCATGGCATGGTGCGACCAGGCGGCGATCGATTCCGGATCGACGCCGGGTGCATCGGCATCGGCCGGATAGTCGCCGAGTTTCCAGTTCAGGGTACCGGCGGCGCGGTCGATGGCGAGTACCTGGTGTCGCGTCGCAAAGACGGCGGAGCGGGCGTCCATGCCGAGAAACGCGGGCGTCATTCGGCAGGGACAGGGCTTCGGCCAGCGCGGGGAATCGTCGCGGGGGTTGCGGCACTCGATCGCGTCTTCGACGTAACTGAATGCGTTGTCGAAATCGGTCTCGGGCAGGTCGGCAAAACGCGGCGTGAGGATGAGCGGGACTTCGCCTAGTTCGCGCGAATAGGCGCGCTTGAGCGGGCCGCCGAGCGACGGACGAAGCGGACGCTCGTGCCAGTCACCCAACAGGGCAGCGCGAACTTCGGCCGAGCTCATTTTTCGTCCGTCGTAGTCAAATTGCTGGGTGGGCGCTTCGCGCTCGACTCGCGCGATCCATTCAGCGGCTTCATCGGGACGGCCGGCATTTTTCAGGGCTCGCGCGAGCTGGAGCATGACGCGCGGTCGGTCGACAGTCGTTCCGCAAGTCAGGGCGCGGCGCAAGGCGGCGGCCGCGTCGTCGTGTTGGCCCTGCGCATCGAGCAGATCGGCGCGGCGGAGTAGTGCGCGTGGCGCGGCGGCAGCATTGGGGAATGAGTCTGCGATGCGAAGGAGCGCCGCGACATCGCGGGCTTCGCCGGCGGCGGTCAGGCGTTGCTCGGCGTCGGCCTCGATGGGGGCATAGACCTTGGCGCCGTGCTCGGCGATGAGGTGGTCGAGCGCGGCTCGTGCAAGTTCGTCAGCGCGGGGCGTGTCGAGCGCTTCGTCGCTGGTGTCGGGCCGGTTTTCGATCAGGGCGGCGGGGACCTGTACGAGGCGAAGACTCGGGTCGGAGAGTATTTGCTGCCATGTCGCGGCGGCCACATCGGCCTGGTTATCAGCTTCAAGCACGCGCGCGAGGCGCACGCGAAAGATTACCTGGTCAGCCGGCTCAAGCGAGATTTGCCCGGCGCGGCGGAGGAGGGGAATGGCGAGGTCGGCCGCGGTTGGGCGTGTGGTGGTTCGATCGTCGCGGCCTCCGGCGGCGATGGCGTCGGCGAAGCCCATGCATGCGTCGAAGAGCCGGCGGCGAAGCGCGGGATCGGCGATGCGTGCGAGCCCGCCGGCACGATCGAGGGCGGCGTCAAGCGCGGCGATGCCGCGATCAAACTCGCGCGTGCGGAGGCAGAGGTCGGCTAGGGCCAGAGCGACGGCGGGGTCACTGGGGCGCGCGGCGAGCGCCGCTTCCATGCGCGAGAAGGCGTCTTCCTTGCGGGCGAGTGCGTACACGAGTCCGGGCGCGGCGACGACGATCTGATCTGGCCAGTCGGCGGGTTGTGACGCGGCTGAGGGTTCGCTCCCGCCACCGAGCGCACTGGACGGAACAATGACGACGTTGCCGGCGCTAGGCAGCTCCCACGCGAACGATTGCGGTGCGCCGCCGTCGAGCGGGAATCGCAGCAGTGCGAGCGTGGTGGGAATGAACACGCCCCCGGATGAGATGGCAGGCGCGCCGTGCAGATCGCCGTCGGGAAGCTGCCGCTCCCATGCGAGATGTCGCGCGGCGAGGTCGTAACAGTAGATGTAGCTCCCGGCGAGGTAGAGCCGGTCGTTACTGAGGCCGACCATCGCCTCGGGCTTTCGCAACTCATCCATGGAGACGGTGAATGTTGGCGTGCCGGTGTTCTGATCCAGAACGATGAGTTCATTGGCGTCGAGCGGTGCGGCGATCAGGCGATCGCGCCAGATGATCGGCGGAGAGCTTTGCCAGGCGTGGGCCGGCTGACCGTGGCGTCCGGGGCCGGGCGGATTGGCCGCGTCGGAGGCCGTCGGAGCGTATTGGAAAATCCAGCGCAGCGCCCCCGATCCGCTCGATACGGCGGCGATCGTTCCCAGGTTGGTCTGGACGAATACCCGGTCGCCGGCTTGGGCCGGGTGGGTGATGGTGGCGCGACGGTAACCGTATCCGCCGATGGCCGCCTCGCCGAGATGCGTGGCGAAAACGAGTCGGCCGTCGTCCCGGTCAAACCCGACCAGGTAGCACGCCTCGAATCCGAAGGCCTTGCGGCGGCGGACGACAGCGAGCACGCGATCTCGAATGACAATGGGAGCCGAATCGATGCGGGCTTCCTCAAACTCTGAGCGCCACGACGCGAGGTCGGCGGACCAGATCGGCCGGCCGGTGTTGAGATCGAGGCACACCAATACCGACGCGCCAGGATTGGCCGGGTCGGAGCCGTAGCGATCCGGCGGTTTGCGCTCGAGCGGGGCATAGACGCGGCCCGCGGCAATGGTAGTTGTGAAGACGGGCGGTGGTTCGTCCTCGCTGGTCCAGGGCTGGGCGTCTTCCTTCACCTCGACGAGATCGAATCTCCAGGCGGGCTGGTCGATATGCCCGGGATCGATGGCCCATACGCTGCGATGGTCATGGACGATGACGCGGCCGCCGTCGACGACAGGTTGCATTCCGAGCAGCCGCCCGCCCGACAGGGCGCGGGTCTGCGGTGATGGGGCGTCGGCGTTGGTGTTTTCGTTGCTCTGCGATTCCGAGAGCGTATTGGGCCCGAAGTGGTCGAAGCGCCAGATGACGGCTTCAGCGCGGGCGGAGGACTCTCGGTAATTCCGGCGTTGCGGCGAGACGTAGAAAGTGTTGTTGGAATCGGGGTCGGCAGTTTGCGACGTCGGCGCGAGGGCTTGTGTGGATTGAATGATCTTGGCGAGATCGATGTCGCGGCCGGCCCAGGTCGCGGAGGCCGAGGGTGATGGCGATTTCGCGAGTTCAGCGATTGGCGTGGGATCACCCGCCCAGGCAGAGGCGACGGCGCGAAACGTTTTCCAGGTAGCGCCGCGCTGAATGCGGAGCGGGTGCGTATCGATCAGTGTGGTCAGCCATTGACGGGCGAAGTCGAAGTCGCCGGCCTCGAGTGCCATGGCACAGGCCAGCTCGACGGCATCGGCCGCGGCGGTAGTCGGGAAATAGTCGTCGGCGATGGCGATCAATGCATCGAGGTCGCCGGAAGCGCGGGCATCGTCGAGTTGGGCCTGCGCGAGTGGGTTGGTATGTCGAATGTAGGTGGCGAGTCCGTCGGCTGGCCAGGCGGCGATCAGGCGCGCAACGCGCTCGCGAATTGAGATAAATCGTTGCGGGGCGTCGCGGCACACGCGCGTTCCGAAGCGGTCGGTCAACGAGCGGGCGGCGTCAGTGGCGGCCGACCAGTCGGAAGCGGCGGCAAGGGCCTGGAGTTTTCGCAGGGCCTCGTAGGCGTCGAACGATTCGTCGAGGTAGGTGGCGCCTTCTTTGCGAATTTCGTCGGCCGGAGCAGATTCGGGCGCGGAGGTGGGCCCGGCATGAGCGACGCGCGGCGCGATTTCAAACGAAAGCGCGATCACGATGCAGATTGTGATTGATCGTGGCGTGAATCGACCAGAGGACATGGCGTCAAAGCGTAGCTCGTGATGCGATTTATGCCCAGTGAGGATTGTGGTTGCGATCCGTCGTGCTTACGACGTCAGGGAGATCGAACCGGCAAGCCGGGAGGCCGGCGCCTCGCCATGCGGTGGCAAGGTGGCAAGCATTACGGTGAAAACGGAGCCGCGGCCGACTTCGCTCGTGGCGGTAATGGTGCCGCCGAGGAGTTGAACCAGTTCGCGGGTGATCGTCAGGCCGAGGCCGGTGCCGCTATGCTCGCGCGTCATGGAACCGTCGAGCTGAACGAAGGAATCGAAGATGCGTTCGAGCTTGTCAGACGGGATTCCGACGCCGGTGTCGGTGACGGTGAGGCGGACGCGCTCCGGCTCGGGATGGGTAATGCGAAGCTCCACGCGGCCGCCCTCGTCGGTGAACTTCACCGCGTTCGAGAGCAGATTGTAGAGCACCTGCTGGATGCGACCGCTGTCGGATTGGACGGCCGGGATTTCGTCAGCCACGTCGGAGACGAGGGTCAATTTCTTTTTCATTGCCAGCGGCTGCATGAAGTCGATGAGTGCATCGGCCATGTCGCGGAGATTGACCGCGCCGATATGCAGCTCGAGCTTGCCCGCCTCGATCTTTGCAAGGTCGAGCAGGTCGTTGATGATCGCGAGCAACATGCGGCCGCTGGAGAGGATGTTCTCGGAGTAGCGCAGCGACCGGCCGCCATCGGTGAGGTGGCTTTCGCGGAGCAGCTCGGCAAAGCCGATGATTGACGTCAGCGGGGTTCGCAGTTCGTGGCTGACGTTGGCGAGGAAATGATTCTTGAGCTTGTTGGCCTCGAAGAGCCGGACATTGAGTTCGGCGAGCTCGCCAAGGCGTGTGTCGAGACTGCGATTGATGGTTTCGAGCTCGAGCCGCGAGGTCTCAAGATGGGCGAGCATGGCATTGACGGCGCGGGCGAGATCTTCGAATTCGTCGCCAGTGACAATGGAGCTTCGGACGTCGTGATTGCCGGCGGAGACCTGCTCGGCCACCTGTCGGAGTTCGCGGACGGGACGCAGGATGAGCTTGTTGGTGATGAGGTAGAAGACGAGCGTGGCGAGGATGAAGGCGAGCGCGGCCGACATGACCATGATGCCAAGATTGGTGAGCAGGTCGAAACGCGCGTCGGCGGCGACATAGTCGACAACCACCACGCCGAGCAGGGTGCCCTGCGGAAAGCGTTCGCCGTTGGAGCGAATGGCCAGCATGCAGCGATAGAGTGGTTCGCCACTGGATGATGCTGATTCGATGCGCGTGGTTTCGCGTTCGCCCGCGTTGGCGACGAGGGCGGCGATGCCGGTGCGGAGAAAGCCATCGGCGCCCGGCGGCGGCATGGGATTATTGGGCGTGAGTTGGACCAGGCGCGGGCAGGGTCCGTAGAGGCCTAGACTGGAAGAGCCGCGCCGCCACCAGTGTTCGAGGGCCCCCTGGGGGATGCTCCAATCGCGGCTGGATTGAAGGTCGCAGCGCTGGGCGGCGAGGAGCGCCATCTGCCGCGCGGAATTCATGTTGGATTCATGAACGAGATCGCGCGTTCTGAGCCAGGGTACGTAAAGTGCCGAGAGGACGATAAGAAGCACCGCCAAGCCAAAGAGAATGCGGCACTTAGCGGCGAGCGAGATGGGCGCGAAGCGGAGTTTCGGGAGCTTGAGTCGTCGCATCCGGTCGGGCTCTTACGGCGAAAACTGCCGTGAGACGGCAGGGCCAAACGACGTAAACTATCATACGCTGAAGTCGTCTCTGTTGACCGCAGCCAGAATGGCCGATATCATAACATGTTACAGGGGCTTAAGTTGAACAAAGATCGCGTAAGGATTAGGGGGCTGTCAGGGGGCTCGGCGGTCGTGGTCTGCCTGCTTTGGGCGATCGGGACTGCAGAAGCTCAGCAGACCGGCTACTTCGCTCCGGTAGGGCAAGTCGGTAATAGCACTACCATTTCCAACTTTGGGCGAGTTGGCGGTCGGACAACATCCACTTCCACCCCGCTTCAGGCAGGACGAGGCGCACCGCCGCCGGGGTCGGTGGGTAATTATCTCGGCAGGCCGAACTTTTCGGTCACGTCGGCGATTGGAGATAGTCAGAACCGGCCTGGGGCCTCGTCGAGTTCGCTGAACCAGAACGCGGCGCTGGCCAACCAGATGTTTGGCGCGGGCGCATCGACATCGGTCTTGGGCAGAGTCACGCCGCGATCGACTGGTTCCGCGACGGATTTCCTGGTGCCAACTTTCAGCTCAAAAGCCGCGGCAGCCCGGGCATCCAATTTTTATAGAGGTCAGACTCCGGCGGCCGTGATGCTGGATCGAAATTCCTTGCTTGCGCCACGTTCAGCGTTGGCGCGCATGGCGTCGGGTCCCCGGAGTTCGATGTCACTCCAGCAGGCCATGTCGGGCGATTCACTCGCGGTCCAGAAGGGCATTGATGGCGAATCGCCGTCCGAGCCCGAGTCTGAAGGCGTGCCCGCGCTGGCCGTTCCAGCGGGACTGACTCCCAATCAAAAGCGCGAATATCGAACACAACTGGAATTTCAGGGGTGCCTTGAGCGTGGCGACGACTACATGCGCAGCAAGGATTTCCACAAGGCCAAGGCCAGCTATGAACGCGCACGAACGATATCGCCGGACTCGGCAGTGCCGTATTGCCGGCTTTTCGTTGCGTCGCTCTTGATGGCGGACTTCGCGCAATCGGGCATGTACCTGCGGCTGGCTACGCGTCGAGCGAAAGTAGCTGCCGACATGCGAATCGATCCGTCTGAGTGTACGCCCGGCCTGGACGATTTGCGTGCAATCGCCCGGGCGATCGCACAGGCAAACATGCGGGCCGACACGTCCGAGGCGGAATTTGTGACTTTGGCTTATCTGTCGTGGCTGCTCGACGATCCGGCGATCATGCGCAGCGAACTGGATCGAGCTTCGCGAATCGCAACGGGCACGCCCGAGGCCGTCAAGCTCCGCGAACTGCTCCTAAGTGCGAGCGCGCCGGCGCAGCCGCAGAGTTGAGGCGGTCGAATTTTGCTGCGGTTGGTAGAAGGAGCAGGACCGTCTGACGGTCCTCCCGTCGATTTGAGGCAGTCTTGGTCTTTCAATTTGCGTCATCTCCGCAGCCGCTTCGTCGATTGGTGCGGTATCGCACGATTGTATCGATCACGGCGCATTTGACGCTGTTCGCCGCGGCGCTTTTCGGGGCATTCGGTCTCTACTACAACTTCCGGTCATACCAGACCTGGTTCTGGTCGCCGTTTTTGACCATCCTGCCGATGGTGCTGGCGATCAAGGGCATTGTGTTCATCTGGATGGGGTTGCACCGCGGATCATGGCGCTACGTCGGCATCCGCGACCTGATGACCGTCCTGAAAGCGTCATACGTCAGCACGCTGGCATTCATTATTTTTTTCTACGTCGCGGCCAACGTCTCGATGCGGATTTATAACCAGCCGCTGTTCGTCGGAATGCCGACATCGGTGTTCCTGCTGGACTTTGGGCTGACGATCGCCTTTATCTCGGGTGCGCGGATCGCGGTGCGGCTCTATCACGAGGAGGTTCGGCCGACGGCGGCGGGCGGGCCCATCAATTGTCTTATCCTCGGTGCGGGGAACACTGGCGAGACGATGCTGCGGGAAATTCTGCGGACCAACGTCGAACGGTTTCGCGTGGTGGGATTTCTCGATGACGAAACCACCCGCCATAATGTGCGGATTCACGGCGTTCCGGTACTGGGCAAGATCGACGATGTGCGACGGATCGCTGAGGCGCAGCAGGTTGACGAGCTGCTCATTGCGATGCCCGAGTTCGAGCATTCGCGATTGCGGCGCGTGGTCGAGATGTGCCAGGGAACAAATCTGCGATTTCGCACAATTCCGGCGATGGCCGACGTGATCGGCGGAAAAGTAACTGTCTCACGTATTCGAAACGTGGACATAAACGACTTGCTGGGGCGGTCACCGGCGAAGCTGGATGAAGCCGACATTTCGTCAAAGATCGCCGGGCAGAGGGTGTTGATTACGGGCGCGGGTGGGTCGATTGGTTCGGAGATGTGCCGGCAGGTGGCGCGGTTCAAGCCGGCCCGACTCGTGCTGGTCGAGCTTTGCGAAAACAACATGTTCGAAATCGACCGCGAGCTTCAAAAGCTGGCGCCGGACATTCCGCGCGTCTGCCACATGGCGGACATACGGGACGCGGAGCGGGTCGACTCGATCTTCGCGATGGAGAAACCGGCCCTGGTCTTTCACGCGGCGGCACACAAACACGTGCCAATGATGGAAATCAATGTCGGCGAGGCGGTGAAGAACAACATTCTCGGGACACGCACGGTTGCGGACGCGGCCAAGCGTCATGGCGTGTCGCGCTTCGTGATGATTTCGACCGACAAGGCCGTCAATCCGACGAGCGTGATGGGCGCGACGAAGCGCGTGGCAGAGATGTACATCCAACAGCTCGGCGACGCGAAGGGGACGCATTTTATCACCGTGCGTTTTGGAAACGTGCTCGGCTCGTCAGGCAGTGTCGTGCCGATTTTCCGCAAGCAGATCGCGGCCGGCGGGCCGGTGACGGTGACCGATCCGCGGATGACGCGATATTTCATGACGATCCCCGAGGCCTCGCAGCTGGTGTTGCAGGCGGGCGTGATGGGCAGTCACGGGGACATCTTCGTGCTCGACATGGGCGAGCCGGTCCGCATTCTCGACCTGGCGAAGGAAATGATTACGCTCTCGGGGCTGCGGCCTGGAGAAGATATCGAGATCACTTTTTCCGGGGTTCGCCCCGGAGAAAAGCTGTATGAGGAACTGAACATTCACGGCGAGGATGTTCGGCCCACGCACCATGCGCAGATTGGCGTTTGGAAAAATCGCCCGGAAGACTGGGCCAAGGTTTGCCGTGGCATCGACGATCTGATCAGTCACGCGGATGCACGACCGGGCGAGGAGTTGAAGGCGAAAATCAAAGTCCTCGTGCCTGAATACCGTCTGAATGAGCCGTCGACTATAGAGGTCGCACCGCTGGCGTCGTCGCGCGGCAATTTGGAATCGGATGGCGCGTTGGCGCGAGCGCCGTCGGCCTCACCTGCCTGAAGCATCTCGCGCATACCCGTTTGGGGCCGGCTGTCGTTTGTTGGATCGCGGTGTACCGCACGGTTACAATATCCAATCCAATTTGGATAATTGACGCGCGTCTAGACCGTGGGTCATTTTCTTACGTGTCGGTCGATTTGTGCTAAAGCGTTGCGGGCTGTGGATTTGTGGTCGCTGATGTCTCTCGACCCAGGAACTGGACTTCGCGTTTCACAGTGTCGATTGCGGCCACGGCAGGTGGTTTCGCTGCCGACGCTCCGGACTGTCAGGTCCGTAAACGTCGCTGATGCGATCGACCGGCAAGTTGCAAGTGTTTCCAGACGATGGACTCTATAACGCGGCGGCGCGCCGGCCGAATGGCGAGGCACTAGCCAGCTGAGACATTTATGGCGGAAATGCCGACGACGTTGTCGGCACACCGATTCCGAAAACGCACCGTGCGGATGACAGAATGAATATTCTCGGATTGTCAGCATTTTATCATGACAGCGCGGCGGCGTTGGTTCGCGATGGAGAGATCGTCGCGGCAGCGCAGGAAGAGCGGTTCACGCGCAAGAAGCATGACTATCGCTTTCCGCAGAACGCCATCGAGTATTGCCTGAAGGAGGGCGGGATCACGCCGAGCCAACTCGACGTGGTGACGTTCTATGACAAGCCGCTGATCAAGTTTGAGCGATTGCTGGAGACCTATCTGGCTTATGTGCCGGAGGGGTTCAAGTCGTTCCTTCAGGCCATGCCGCTGTGGCTGCGACAAAAGCTGCACCTGCCGCGCGAGATGGATAAGGGGCTGAAGCATCAATACAAAGGCCGCTACGTCTTTACCGACCATCACGAGTCACATGCGGCCAGCGCGTTTTTCCCGTCGCCGTTTCAGGAGGCGGCCATTCTGACGCTGGACGGCGTCGGCGAGTGGTCGACCGCGACGTATGGCGTGGGCAAGGGCAACAAGATCACGCTGTCGCATGAGCTGCGTTTTCCGCATTCGCTGGGGCTGCTCTATTCGGCATTCACCTATTTCACGGGGTTCAAGGTCAACTCCGGCGAATACAAGCTGATGGGGCTGGCGCCATACGGCGTGCCGCGCTTCAAAGACGTCATGATGGAAAAGCTGATCGACCTCAAGGAAGACGGCTCGTTCCGCATGGACATGTCGTACTTCAATTATTGCCAGGGCTTAACCATGACGAGCCCGAAGATGGACCCGCTTTTCGAGGGGCCGCCGCGCAAGCCCGAGTCGAAGCTGTCGCAGCGCGAAATGGACATCGCGGCTTCGATTCAGGAAGTGACCGAAGAGATCATGATTCGCTGCGCCAAACATGTGGCCCGCGAGACGAAGATGAAGTATCTCGTGCTGGCCGGGGGCGTGGCGCTCAATTGCGTCGGCAACGGTCGGATTTTGAAGGACGGCATTTTTGAAGACATTTTCATCCAGCCGGCGGCGGGCGATGCGGGCGGGGCTCTGGGTGCGGCGCTGTTCGTCTGGTATCAGTTGATGGACAAGCCGCGCAAGGCGGACAACGTGCACGATTTCCAGAAGGGCGCTCTGCTGGGTCCCGGCTACAGCGACAACGAAGTAAAGCAAGCCCTGGACAAGCTTGGCGCGAAGTACCACTACTTCGAGAGCGACGAGGCGTTCAGCGAGCAGCTGGCCAATGACGTCGCTTCCGAGAAAGTGATCGGGTTGGTGCAGGGGCGCATGGAATTCGGGCCACGGGCACTGGGCTCGCGGTCGATCATCGGCGACGCGCGTTCGCCGCGCATGCAGTCGGTCATGAACCTCAAGATCAAGTTCCGCGAGTCGTTCCGGCCGTTTGCGCCGATCGTGCTGCGCGAACACGTGCATGAATGGTTCGACATGCGTCCGAACCAGGAAAGCCCGTACATGCTGCTGGTGGCCGACGTATTACCGAAGCACCACCTGCCGCTCGACGGTCAGCTGAATGGGCTGGAGGGCGTCGATCGGCTGCTCAAGGTTGTGCGGTCGACCGTGCCGGCCATCACGCACGTCGATTATTCGGCGCGCGTGCAGACGGTGGATCCGGAGCGCTATCCGCGGCTCTATCGCGTGATGAAAAAGTTCCACGAAAAGACGGGCTGCCCCGTCATGATCAATACGAGTTTCAACGTGCGGAGCGAGCCGGTGGTTTGCTCGCCGGAGCATGCTTACCGCTGCTTCATGGCGACGAACATGGACATTCTGGCGTTGCAGAATTGCATTCTTTACAAGGAAGAGCAGCCGAAGGCGAAGCAGCACGAGATCGACGAATATCTCGCGCAGTTCGATCTGGATTAGACAGCATGTCAATGATTGAAATGAATTGGAAGCCTGACCAACGAACGCTGAAGCAGTTCGGCTGGATCAGTCTGGTAGCGTTTGGCGCGCTGGGCGCGCTGGCGTGGTGGAAGCACAAGTTTCTCTTTTTCCATCTTTCGGATTCCGCTGCGCATACGACGGCCTATGTTCTATGGGCGATTGCAGGACTGTCGGCCGTACTGGGCGTTGTCGCTCCCATGGTGCTGCAGCCGCTGTTTGTCGGCTTGATGCTGATCGCATTGCCAATCGGCTTCGTGCTTTCGCATGTCATTCTTTTCATCGTGTTCTTCGTATTCTTCACGCCGCTGGGGCTGGTCATGCGGCTTTTTGGATATGATCCGATGCGCAAACGCTTCGACCGGCAGGCGAAGACCTATTGGCTCGAACGCGAAGTTGTGACCGATCCCAAGCGATATTTCCGCCAATTCTAAGCGAGTGATGCCATGGCCGATCAGAAGCAAGCAGGCAACGAATTCGAACGGCAGACGACGGGAGAGAGAACGGGCCTCTTCGCCGAGTTCTGGGACTTCCTGAAGCACAACAAGAAGTGGTGGCTTGGGCCGATCGTGGTGGTGCTGTTGCTGGTGGCCGCGCTGGTATTGCTGGGCGGCACGGCGGCCGCGCCGTTCATCTACACCTTGTTCTGACGCTCCGCTTGATCGTACACGCCTTGACCGGAGTGGTGCGTGCAGGACTGGCTGCTCCCGTTACTGTGTTGCCCGATTCACCGCGGGCCGCTGGTTCTCGAGCGCGAGGCGCGGCGCGATCACGACATCGTATCGGGCGCGCTGCGTTGCTCGGCCGGGGCATGCGAGTTTCCCATTCGTGATTCAATCGCCGATTTCGCGACCGGCGATCGATACGTCGAATCTTTTTCCACACAGCGAAAGCTGCTTCGCCGCGTGTTTGAGGGGTACAAAGGCGATTACAGCGGCGACGATTTGTTCGCCAAGTCCCGCATTCCCATGGCTGAGTTTCGATCAGGCGTGACGCTGGACGCCGGTTGCGGCTACGGCCGCTATTGCAACGCAATTTCGGCGGCCGGCGGGCGCGTCGTCGGCGTCGATCTGAGTCTGACGTCGCTCGGCCTCGTGCGCGACGCGATCGGCGACCGGCCGGGCGTCTGCCTCGTACGGGCCGATCTGTACGAGCTGCCTTTTGTCGAGGGGGCGTTCGACCGGGCAATCTCAATCGGCGTGCTGCACCACACGCCATCGACGCGTGAAGCATTCCGGCGCGTGAATCGGCTGATTCGCACCGGCGGCAAGTGCTGCATCTATGTCTACGAGAACTTCACGGCCAGACGCAAGATCGTTGATTTTCATCGACGGTGGGCGACGCGGATCCCGGAGGGTCTGCTCATTTATCTGCTGAGTGCGAACCAGATCCTGCTTCATTGGGTGCGGCGCATTCCACTCGTCGGCCGAATCGCGTACGCGGCGTTCCCCTGCAACACCACGCAACGGCGCTGGCGTACGCGACTGACGGCCGATTTTGACACATACGCTCCCACGTTTGCGCACAGCCACGCTTATGACGAGGTCTTCGATTGGTTCGTTGAAGATGGATTTGGGGATATTCAGATCGGGCGCGGCGCGGTGATCTGGATGACCGGCACTCGACGCACGGCGGGCGCTTAGCGAGGCCGCGGCCCCGCCGCTATGCCACGGCCGATTGCTGCTGATTTGCCGATTCGTTTTCGAACTTCACGCTGATGCGTTTGCTGACGCCGGCCTCCTGCATGGTGATGCCATACAGGACGTCGCCAATGCTCATCGTGCGCTTGGAGTGCGTGATGATGAGGAACTGGGTGTTTTCCGTGAACTCCCGCACGACGTGGTTGAAGCGCTGATTGTTGGCCTCGTCGAGGGCGGCGTCGACTTCATCGAGGATGGCGAAGGGCGACGGCCGCGTCCGGAAAACGGCCAGCAGCAGGGCGGTGGCGGTCATGGTCTTTTCGCCGCCGGAGAGCAATGTCATTGATTGAAGTTCTTTGCCGGGCGGGCGGACGACGATTTCAATGCCGGATTCAAGGACGTCGTCGGGGTTCTGCAGGAAGACGTCGGCCTTGCCGCCGCCAAAGAGCTTCTTGAAGAGGGCGGAGAAGTGTCCGCGGACCTCTTCGAATGTCTTCGCGAAGCGCTCGGTCGATTCAGCATTGAGCTTTTCGATCAATTCGCTGAGCTGCTTTTCGCTCGTGCGCAGGTCGTCGCGCTGCTTCGTCAGGAAGTCGTGCCGTTTTTCGAGCTCTTCCTGCTCGGCGATGGCGTCCAGATTGACGTTGCCGAGTCGTTCGATTTTTCCCTTCAACTCGGCGATTTCGCCTTCGACAACAGCCAGATCCTGCTCGGTCGGCGTGTAGCCGGCATAGCGCTCAGCCAGGTCGATGTGGAGTTCGTCGCGGACGCGGGCGACCAGGTCGTCCAGCCGGACGCGAACCTGGCTTAGTTCGACATCGCGGCCATGAAGCTCGGTTTCGACGTCGTCGAGTTCCTGCCGAAGATGGCGAACGGCGGCGGAGCGCTCGTCGATATCGCGGCGAACTTCTTCGCGGCGTTCGCGGGCGCGGGTGGCGTCGGTCGCGACGACTTGTCGCTCGTCGCCAAGCGTTTCGAGTGCTGAGCGGGCTTCGACGATCTGTCGCTGCGACTGCTCAATGCGACCCTGGGCCGAGTTTACGTCGGCGGCGGCGGTGGCCTTCTCGGCGGCCAGCGAATCGCGCGAGGCGACGAGGTTCTGCACCGCGGCGGTCATGGCCGAGCGGCGCTGGGCGAGTTCGCCGGCGCGGACGCGGGCCTGGGTCGTCTGCTCCGTGAGGACGGCGCGGCTGGACTGGAGCTCGGCGGTCTGCGTTTGGAGGCGGGCGATGAGCTGTTCGCGCTCCGTATTCTGCTGCTGCATGGCCCCGAGCGATTCGCGGCTGGCATTCTGGCGACGACCGGCCTCGTCCATGAGACGCGCGATCTCGGAGGCCTCCTGCGCGATTTGGGGCTTTTCAGCGGAAAGTTTGTTGATGTCGATATCGGCCGAAGCGATGAGGGTGACGGCCTCTGTACGCTGCGTGCCGGCCTGCTGAATGACCTGCTGTAGCTCGCGCTGCGAAATATTGAGCTGGTCCGACTCGTCCTCGGCGCGGGTGAGGTCTTCGCCGAGGGAGTTAATTCGGGCGGCGATCGCCTCCAATTGTTCGCCAAGCTCGCGCAGCTCGCTGCGGCGGCTGATCATGCCCGAGCCGCGGCCGAGCGGGCCGAGTGCAACACGGCCGTCAGTCTCGCAGAGGACGCCATCTGGTGTGACAAAGCGGGCCGAACCGGGGAACTGCTCGGCAAGTCGGCGGGCGTCGTCGATCGACTCGACGACAAACGTGCGACCGAGCAAATATCGTACGAGACGCTGGCAGTCATCCGGGCAGCGGACCCATTCGGCGAGGGCGGCGATGACGCCGGGCTGCTCGCGAATGTCGGGGCCATTGATGGCGGGGGGCGTTTGGTCGAGCGAGAAGGCGAGTACGCGGCCTTCAAGGCCGGCGAGAGTCTGCTGGTCGGCGAGCAGGGCGTCACGCTCGGTAACGACGAGGTATTGCTCGAATTCGCCGAGAGCGGCTTCGACGATGGCCGCATGGGCGGCATCCGCCTCGAAGAGTTCGCCGACCGGGCCGCGGACGTAGCCGAAAGTCTGGCCGGTCGTGTCGGCATCGCGGCGAGTAAGGACATCGCGCACGCCGGCGAGTAGGCCTTCGCGACGCGTGTCGAGCTCCTGCAGCAACTCGCGGCGAGACTGAAGCGCGCCGCGCTGCTCTTTTGCACCGGAGATTTCTTCGGCGATGCGTGCACGGGACTGATTGACGACGGCGAGGCGATTTCGCGACTCGTCGAGGCGCGTCTGCTGCTCGGAGATCAGGGCGTCAACCTGGGCGCGGCGCGATTCGAGTTGCGATCGCCGATTCATCAGTTCGCCGAGCTGTTGGGCGATCTGGGCGTCGCGGGCTTCCAGCCGCGATCGCTGGCCGACCAGGTTTTCCTGTTGGACGCCAAGCGCGGTAATTTCGTTCTGGAGCTGGCTGGTGCGACGAACGAGTTCGAGGATGCCGGCCTTCTCGGCATCGAGGCGGGCGGTGACCTGATTCAGCTCGCTCGCGAGCTTGCGCTCGTCGCCCTGCAGGGCGGCGACCTCGCTGTTCGCGGCGTTGAGCGCCTGTTCAACTTCAGCGGCGGCGTCTTCGTGTTCGCGAATCTGGTCGGCGAGCACAGTCGCCTGTTGCTCGATCGCGGTCACGCGCGAGCGACAGCGGGCCAGCAAATCCGTCTGCTCGACGATGCGATGCTCGGCGGCGCTGACGCGTTCCTGCTGGCCGGTCATCTCGGATTGGACCGTCAGCATGCGTGCGTCGAGCGCCGAAATCTTCTGCTCCAACTCGGCCGATTCGTTGGCGGCCTGAGCGAGCCGGACGTCGTGATCGGACATGGCCGTGCGCAGGCCGGTGGCCTGGTCGCTGAATTGCGTCACGGTCGATTCGAGGGCGGAGCGCGACTCGAACAGGCGGTGATATTCGGCGAGGGCGAAGGTGCTGCGAAGCTCGCGCAAGCGCGTCGAGTATTCCTGGTAGTTGCGGGCCTTGCCGGCCTGGACCTTGATGCTGCGCAGTCGCTTCTCGAGTTCGTCGATGATGTCCTGCACGCGGAGGATATTTTGATTGACGCGTTCGAGGCGGCGCTGCGCCTCGAGGCGGCGGACTTTGTATTTGCTGATGCCGGCGGCCTCTTCAAAGATGGCGCGGCGATCGACCGGGCTGGCGCGCAGCAGACTGTCGACGCGGCCCTGCTCGATCACGCTATAGGCCTCTACGCCGATGCCGGTGTCGAGGAACAATTCCTTCACGTCTTTCAGGCGGCAGACCTGCTTGTTGATGAGATATTCGCTCTCGCCCGAACGAAATAGGCGGCGCGACACGGTGACTTCGGTCTGATCGATCGGCAATCGGCGATCAGCGTTGTCGAAGACGAGATCGACCTGCGCCATGCCCGACGGTTTGCGCGTGCCCGATCCGTTGAAGATCACGTCGAGCATCTGCGTGCCGCGCAGACTCTTGGCCGACTGCGAGCCGAGGACCCACTTAATCGAGTCGACGACGTTGGATTTTCCGCAACCGTTCGGTCCGACGATGCCGGTGATGCCTCGATCGAAATCGAAGTCGGTCTTGTCGGCGAAGCTCTTGAATCCGTGGAGGACGAGTTTCTTGAGGATCATGGTAGGAGAACGCCTCCATGCGTCTTCGACCGGCGAATCCGTCGCCGGGTATGCGGTTCCCAGTCGCGCGGGGCGCACGTCCGTTACTGTGCGGCCTCGCAGTCCCAAGAAAGAATCTAACCGCTTGTCCGGCCGCGTTCCAGCGTAGGTTTGGGCTTTTCGGGCCTGGGCTTGTGCGTTTGCACAATGACGCGGTAGGGGGGGTGGATGTAAGCAGGGTCGAGGCGGTCTTTGAGGGCGGCCTCGGGATCGGGCAGGAGCCGTTCTTCCTTGTCGAGCGACATGTTCTCGCGAAGCCACGCGTCGAGGGCGGGCCAGCCCGCGTCGTCGGCGCGGATCGACGCGGTGCGAATGGTGCAGACCGTCAGGGGCTGGCCGGTCTCGCTGCGGAGGGGGATCGAGTCGAGCCGCTCCAGCGCCTGGGCGGGGTTGAAGACGAACTCGGATCGTGCGGCCCAGCGGTCAATCGGCATGCGGCCGGTCCACTTGGCCCGGTCCATGCATCCAAAGTAGTAGCGGACGGACGGATGCGTCGCGACGATGACCGGGTCGTCGATGTGTTGTCGGACGGCCTCGGGAATGGGGTCGAGCCAGCGCAGACTGCTCCATCGATCTTCCATGGCCCAGTTGAGCCAGCAGCCGGCCCAGCCGACGGCCAGCGACCCGACGGCAACCTGGCGGACGCGCTGCCAGCCGCCCGATCGTTGCGTCGCGAGGATTGCGGCAATCGTCATCCAGAAGGCGGCGCTGAAGCTCATGACATATTTGTCGATGAGTGCCAGGGTGGCGGTACCGGCCATGAAGACACCGGCGGCGACCCAGGCGGGGCCGCCCATCCATTTGTGATTGGTGAGGGCCAGTGCGACCGTGGCGACGACGAAGACCAGCATGGCGGCCCAGACGTACCACGCGTCGGGAGACGCGAGATTGCCCGTAAGCAGGGCGGCGCCGGAGCGGGCGGCGGAGACGAGGTACTCGCCGGGGCGATGGGCGAGGTGCGGGAAGCGCGTCAGCTCGTGAAAGAAGGCCGGCAGCCAGGGGCCGAAGCAGGCCACGACGATTGCCGCGCAGATGCTCCAGACGCGGCGCATCGCGCTGGAGAGCGTCAGCCCACGGAGCCACACGAGGCCCACGATGGCAATGCCGAGATAGTTGGTGTAACAGGCGGCGATTCCGGCCAGAACCCAGACCGCCATCCAAATGTGTTGCCGGCGCCGGATGGAGGGAATGACCTCCGACCCGCGCGACGCGATGCATTCGGCCACGCGGGCGGCCGACAGCAGAAGCACGGCCACGCAGAGATAAAGCAACGAATACCATCGCGCGGCGAATCCGAAGAACAGGTGCATCGGGTTCAGGCCGCATAGCACGACCGCCCAACGGCCGGCGCGGGCATCAAACCACGCCTCCCCGGCCGCTCGAATGACCGGCAGCCCCAAAATGAAAAGGATGATCGAGAGGCCGCGGAGCGGGAGCGGACGGACGCCGACCACCGAAATCCAGGCGTGCTCGAGGACGTAATAGAGCGGCGGGTCGGGCTCAACGCCGTGCCAGAGGCCCGCGACGAGCGGGCGGATCGGCATGACATAACGCTGAAGAGAGAACGCTTCGTCGTCAAAGACGGTGTAGTAGTCGGCGGCCCAGACCATGAACGCGGCGGCAATGAGCATGACCGCCAGCGTGACGCGATCGATTTTCATGGGTTGGTCAAGGCGAGTCGTATGGCGCGGCCGGAGCGCGGCTTGTTCGGGACCGTCGCAGCGCGATCAGCGGTTGCGATGGCAACGGTCGGCTCCGGAGTCGTGTCGAATACGACCGGAATGCCCGGCTTCACGATCGCGCCGAGGCGGACGGCGTCCCAGTTCGCGAGGCGGAAGCAGCCGTGCGAACCGGTCTTGCCGATCATCTCCGGTTCCGGTGTGCCATGAATTCCGTAACCGGGCAGTGAGAGCCCGATCCAGAACCGGCCGACCGGGTTACGCGGACCGGGCGGGATGACGAGCTTGCGATCAACGTCTTTGACCTCGGGCCACATCTTGGGATCGAAGACATAAACCGGATCGGGGCTGACAACTTTGACCGTGCAGCGGCCCGATGGAAGCTTGGCTTTGTGCTTCGCGATCGAGCAGTGAACAAAGGCGAGCGGCTTTCCGTTCTTGTCGAGCGCGAGGATGGTCTTGTCAGCCAGATTGACTTCGAGCTTCGCGGCAGCGCCGCTGGGCGGGTCATCCGAAACGGCTGGGATCGTGAGGACATCATTGGCCTTGAGGTCGTCGAGATCCTTGCCGGGGTTGAGTCGGGCGAGGAGGGCGAGCGAGCAGTGGCCGCGCTCGGCAACCAGGGCTGCGAGCGACTTATGGCCGAGTCGCGAAGCGCGGGACTTTTCCGGCCAGGTCTTCGGCCAGGGGCCGACGTCGTTTAAGTCGGCGGCGGCGACGGTGTAGGTCCGCGTGGCGGATTTCGGGTCGACACCGAGGGCGGCGCTGGTGTCATCGTCGGGCTTGCCCGTGGCGGGCAGACCCTGAAGCGTCTGGAACTCGCGGATGGCGGCGGTGGTCTTCGTGCCCCAGCGGCCGTCGATGACGCCCGGGGACATGACGACGCGATCGAGCGCGACCTGCCATGCCAGGGTATCCGCGAATTTCGGATCGGAGGCGGCGCGGGCGGGCTCGATGGTCGCAAGCGGAAGCGTGAGGATCACTACGAATCGGCTGCATTTCATGGCGCGGACCCCGGCGAAGATTCGACAGGGGTATATCGGCGATTTCGGTGAATTCAGTCGCGGCGTGAAATAGAGCGCGGCGGAAAAAAAAGAACCCGATTCGTCGAGACGTATCGGGCTCAAAGTGAGAATGTTTTCCGCGGACCTGCCGTTCGGAGGCGGTTTTTTGAACCCTGCTTAACAGGTGGGAGATGCCTTGGGGCCAGAAGACCGTTCGCTCAAGGCGAATTCGTCGAGCTGTGCCCATTTGCCAGCCCTCCCGGGTTCACGCTTATCGGTTCAAAAAAGCGTTGCCTCCGGGTATCGCACAGGGCAGATACCATTCTCAACTTTCCTTTATAGCGAGCCATTTTGGCGAAATCAATCGGCCGTGTTGCGCGTGGTTGGCGCGGGCGGCTGCGCGGCCAGCGATGCCTTTCTCGCGGCATTCAGCGTCGGCATCACGTCGTCGATGCGAATCGCCTCGGGAAGCTGGCCGACGTCGGACAGGATGAAAGCCGACGAGTTCGGCAGGTTGAGCGAGCCGTGCGTGCTGGCGACCTTTCCGATGCCAAGCTCAAACATCCACGAACCGTGGCAATAGTCGTCCTTCATGGAGACGGCGACCTGCGGCGGGACTTTCATGAGGTTGTGGAAGCAGTCCCAGAGTCGGTGCAGCGGATCGGGGTAGGAGTGCGTGTCGGTCTCGTCGAACAGGGCGCGATCGTCGATCACGCCATCGGCTGAGACTTTTCCTGTCGCGCGGAGCGACTCGATGATCGGCAGCAGCTTGAGCGGGTCGCCTTGCTCGGCCGCGTATTTGAATCCCGCGCCCGATTTGCTGATCCGCGCCCGGCCCTCCTTGGACACGACGACGATCTGATCGCCATCAGTGAAGGCGATTACGTCGACCGACGGGTCTTTGAGCATGGTGGCGGCGAGTTTTTCGGGGTCCTTGTTGAACATGGCCGCGAACGTGACGAGCCCGTAGGCCGGCGTGACCACGTCGGCGGGAGTCTTGAGGCGATCGGCCAGTTCGAAACCGTCGGCGTTGAGCGTCTTTTCGAAGTTGACGCGCTTGCATGGCTTCAGGCAGTGGCCGTGGTCGGAGGTAAGCGTGATGCGGATTCGGCCGCGCTTCTCGTAAACGAGTCGTTCGCAAAGCTTTTCCACTGTAAGCATGTATTTGCGGATGGCCTCGGCGCCGCCGCTCGTGCCGAGGCCTGACGCGCCGATCGAATAGGCGCTGACGGTGCCGGATTTTGCCTCCGAAAATGTCTTGTAAGTCCCGTTCATTTCCTCGTCGAAAACGGCCTGCGGATCGAGAGAGGCCTTGGCGCCGACCGATTGCGGGGCGTGATAGGTGATGTATTTGAGCCAGGGAGCGTTGTCGCCGCGCAGGTACTCGAGCGTTCCGCCGCGCAGCCGATTGGCAGCCGGGTCGAAATAGAGGGCCTCCGGTCCTTCGCAGGGCGGCGTCTGGAAGATGCGCGTCAGGGCGAGATCCGTCATGGAGGGGTAGACGCTGATGACGCGCGTGGGCGGGCGGAATAGCCGGAAGCGGCCTTCCTTCCACATGGCGGCGACAACGTCGTACGCCGCGCCGTCGAGGACGAGAATGCAGTGCGGCCAGTCGGGTGAGTCGGCACTGCGGTCGACGACCAGATCGGGCTTGCCGTCGCCGTTGTCGTCGAAGATGAGCTGCGTTACCCGGCCGTCGGTCAGGCGTTCGAAGTAATTGGGCTTTTTCGCGCCGTCGATTTCGAATCCGAGCAGCGTCCCGCCGTCGTCACGGCGTTTCTCTGCCGGCTGGTCAGGCCAGCGCGGGTTGTAGCCGCAACCGAGGATTGCCAGCGAAATGAAAGTGATGGAGAAAAGGCGAACGATGAAACGTCGATGCATGTGGGTCTTCCATGAGCACACTGATGTCGAGGCGGAGGATAGCAGGAAGCCGGCAGGAATTCCCGGAGCGCGCGCATAAAGCGACACGCCGACCGTCCCCCCATCGGACACGGTCGGCGATCGCGCTCCCCACCGGAAAGCGCACGGTGTCGGTAATGCGGCCGAACTTGCGAGTTGCGGTGCGGCAGCCCAGTCGTCACGAGCGCGGTTGGAATCCATTCGGCGCGCCCGGTCAGACGAACCTTAGAATACGCCTGCGACAAGGCAAATCGATTGCGGTGGCCGGGTCGATTAGATTGACGGCGGAGTGAGACATGGCTGAGAACGCCCGAAAAGAGATCGAAAAGCTGCGATCTGAGCTGAATCGGCACGATCGGCTCTATTACGCCGAAAACAAGCCCGAGATTACGGACCGCGATTACGACAAGCTGCTCAAGCGCCTGCAGGAGCTGGAGGCGGCGAATCCCGAACTGATCTCGCCCGATTCTCCGACGCAGCGCGTAAGCGAGAAGCCGCTGGCCGGTTTCGTGCATGTCACGCACGCGGTGCCGATGCTCTCGATCGACAATACCTACAACGAGGAGGAGCTGCGGGCGTTCGACGAGCGGGTGCGGAAGGGGCTGGGCGACGAGAAGTATGAATACATCGTTGACCCGAAGATCGACGGCGTTTCGTGCACGCTCCGCTACCAGAGCGGGCGGCTGGTTCAGGCGGCCACGCGCGGCGACGGGCGGACGGGCGACGACATCACGGCCAACGTGCGGACGATTCGCGGCGTTCCCCTGATTCTGCACGGCAAGGGCTGGCCGGCGGTGCTGGAGGTGCGCGGCGAGGTCTATTGGCCACGGGCCGACTTCGATCGCTTCAACGCCGAGCGCGAAGAGCGCGGCGAAGAGACGTTTGCCAATCCGCGAAACGCCACGTCGGGCACGCTGAAGCTGCTGGATTCACGAATCGTGGCCGGGCGAAAGCTCGGGTTTTGCGCGCACGGACACGGCGAGATCGAACCGATGAAGTTCGAGCGTGCGTCGAAGCTGTTCGACGCCGTCAGCGAGTGGGGCGTGCCGGCCAGTCCGCATCGCAAGCTGTTGAAGACGATTGACGAGGTGTTGGCGTTCGTCGAGGCGTGGCGCGATCGTCGCCGCAAGCTGCCTTATGAGACCGATGGATTGGTCATCAAGATCGACCGCCTGGAACAGCGCGACAAACTCGGGACGACGAGCCGGTTTCCGCGCTGGTGCGTCGCGTTCAAGTACGAGCCGGAGCAGGCCGAGAGCGTGATCGAGAAGGTGGACTTCCAGGTTGGCAAGCTCGGGACAATCACGCCGCGGGCCGTCATGCGGCCGGTGCAGGTGTCCGGGACGACGGTCCGGCACGCCAGTTTGCACAATTTTGACCAGGTGGAGCGGCTCGATGTCCGCATCGGCGACACGGTGGTCATCGAGAAGGCGGGCGAGATCATCCCGCAGGTCGTACGCGTGGTGAAGGAGAAGCGGCCGCGGAATGCTGAAGAGATTAAGCCGCCGAAGAAGTGCCCGGTATGCAAGGGCGAGGTGGAGAGAGACGAAGGCGGGGTTTATCTGCGCTGCGTGAATCCGGAGTGCGGGGCGCAGCTTCGCGAGCGGCTGAAGTATTTCTGCGGTCGCGACCAGATGGATATTGAGGGGGCGGGCGAGGTGTTCGTCGATCAGGTGGTCGATGCCGGGCTGGTGCGGCGGTTCGCGGACTTGTATGGGCTAAAGGCCAAGCGCGACAAGCTGCTTGAGATCGAGCGGATGGGGGAGAAGTCGGTCGATAATCTGCTCGCGGCGATAGAGGCGAGCAAAGCGCAGCCGCTGGGGCGGGTGTTGGCGGCGCTGAACGTCCGCCACATCGGCCGGGCGACGGCCGAGCTGCTGGCCGACCATTTCGGCGAGATGGGGAAAATCGCGGCGGCGTCGCTGGAGGAGCTGCAGCACGTTGATGGGATCGGCCCGGAGACGGCTTCGTCGCTGCATGGGTTCTTCAATAGCGAGGCGGGGCGGCACACATGGGAGGCGCTGGCCGACGCAGGCGTCAACATGCGCCAGCCGCAACGAAAGAAGTCATCGAATCAGCCGCTGGCGGGCAAGACGCTGGTCGTGACGGGAACGTTGGAGCGCTTCAAGCGGAATGAAATTGAGGAATTGATCCGCGAGATGGGCGGCACGTCGGCGGGCAGCGTGAGCAAGAAAACGGACTATCTAGTGGCGGGCGAGGAAGCCGGAAGCAAACTCGCGAAGGCCAAATCACTAGGGGTGAAAGTGCTGGATGAGGCGGCGTTTCTCAAACTGATCGGACGATCATGAGGCGCGTGGGGCTCGGGGCGTTGATGGCGGTCTCCTCGCTCGCGGGGTGCGGGTGGTCGCCAACGTCGAATTGCGGCGTGCCTGCTACGCGACTGTCGCTTGATTCCGGCTCGGCTATCTCCGCTGCGATTCGCTATCTGCACGGGTCGCAGGTGCAGGCCGACGAGTCGGCGTGGGCTGGACACGACTATGCCGGCGACTGGCCGCAGTGTTTCGGCTTTTTCGGGCGGCCGCCGTTCTTGCGGGATGTCAGCCCGTTCATGGCCGCATTCGTTCATCATGCGCTCACCTTTGTGACGCCGGACAATCGCGACGTCATCGGACTGACGGATGAGGACATCGCCCTTGCGGGCGAAATGCGGAGTGCAGCGATCGAGCTGATGCTCCGATTTAAGGCCGGCAACGATCGCGCGGACGCGGGGACGTTTGGATTCTGGCCAGCGCGATCAACGGATCTGGTGGCGGAAAACGGCTTATTGTCGTGGCTTTGGGTCAACACGCTCCCCGGGCCGGTATGGTTTGGTGATCTGGCCCCGATCAACCTGCCGTTGTGGCCGCCGCATCTGGCAATCAGGACCGACGCTGACTGCACGGCGACCTCATATGTGGCGTTATTGGACGCCGCAATGCTGGATGGGGGGCCAGGAGTGGAAACGCCGATTGAGCATTTTTTCTCAGATTGGCGCGATCTTGGGCAAGTCCCGCGGAGAAACTCGCCCTCCTGGCTCGAACCGAACAGCGGGGCGTTTCTAACGTGGCTGGCATACACGGATGATCAGCGAGACCCTGCGCCGAATGATGTCGACGTCGTCGTCAATGCGAACGTGCTGCATGCCCTGGGTCGGTTCGGCCGGTTGGATGCGGTTCGGGTGACGGACGCCATCAGCGTCATCAACTCGGCCGTGACGGGCGGGATTCATCGGACCGGAGCGGACCGGTTGAGCCAGTACTACCCTGATAATCACATGCTGCACTACAGTGTCGCGCGGGCGCTGCGTGAGGGCGGCGTGACCGAGCTCGCGCCAGCGGTCGCGCTGCTGATCTCGGACTTGCTCGCTTCGGCCCGGACGGACGCCGCCGGCCGTGTCTTTTGGGATCGCGGCGACCCGCATCTCAACACCGCGCTGGCGGCTGCGGCGCTGGCCGATGGCGGTTTCGCCGGTGACACGTTGGACCGGGCGATCGAATACCTGATGGCGGAGCAGAACCCAGAAACGGGCGCCTGGCGGGCGGGAGTTTTCTTCGTCGGTCGATTCGACAACGGCATCGAGGCCAGTTGGGTCTCGCCCTCCGTAACGACCGCCTTCGCGCTGGAGGCCATTTGCAAGCACCGTCTCGCCCTGCAGGGTCGATGATGTGGCCGCCCTGGGGCGATCTGGCGGCTTGCCCGGGACGATTCGGGGAGTAGGATGCCCGAATGGTTCCTGCGCTTCGACGATCGTGTTTCGGTCTGCTCTTGATGACCCCAATATTCTGTCTTCCGGCAGGATGCTCGGAGCTGAACGACCGCGCCACGCCGTTGCCAGCCGAAGGTGACGACCTTCCCATCGCGCACCAGGTCTCGGGGACGTTCAGCCACGAGGACCGCCCGATGCAATTGGTGATTCGCGACCAGGAATTGCTGTCGCAGGTGCCGCTGGTCGATGTTCCGGTCGATTTTCGTTCCCAAATGCTGCTGGTCGTGACCCTGGGGCGGCGGCTTTCCGACAAATATGCCGTCCGCATCAACCGCGTCTGGCGTGAGGGACCGATGGTCCACGTCGATTATCAGATAGACTCGCCACCGCCGGGCGCTCCGGTGTTGGTATCGAGTCCGTTTTGCATCGCCGTGGTGCCGCGTTGCGACCTGAATGTCGAAGGATTCTCGCCCACTCTGCCACGCCGCCGGCCCCGACTGCCGGATGCCCTGATGGAACAGCGGGATGTCCCGCAGGCCTCACCGTCCGGCCAGTCCCCGCAGCGTCGCAGGGCCGGTGCTGGCAACGTCTCCGGCGGCGGCTGACGGCCTGTGAATTATTGAACAGTAACAACGCCAAGCCCCGCTCGAAGTGGAGTTTGATGCAGCCGATTGGGTCGTTATACTGGTGCGGCGTTGGGGGCCAACCGGGCCGCAAATAGCTGGCCGGACGCTGGTCCCAGATAGCATGGAGGATGGTGGCAATGAGCGAGATGAATGGTGAATTTCCAACGATTCTTGGACCGGATGCCCGGTTCAAAGGTGAGATTTCGTTTGATAAGGGTCTGCGAGTCCTGGGGCAGTTTGAGGGACAGATCCGAAGCAAAGGCACCCTGCACGTAGCCGAAGGGGCCCGCATACAGGCCCAGATCGAGGCGGCCAATATCCGCGTCGATGGCGAGGTGAAGGGCAACGTCGTGGCGACCGAAAAGCTGCACCTGAGCGCGACCTGCAAGATTGATGGCGACCTGAAGGCAGCCCGCCTCGAAATGAACGATGGGGCCCAGTTTGTCGGCCACGTCGCGATCGGCGCGATCGGCGAGAACACGCAGCGCCGCGAGCAGCAGATGCCGCCGGGCAGCGTTCGTCCGGTTGAAGGCGGACCGCAGGCCATGCCCAAGCTCCGACCACCGCCCGAGCCATCGGCCATTCCGATTCCCGGGGTTCCGGTAGGTCGCTAGGCCGGGACTTCCAACAGCGAATACGTAGCTCAACATGCCGGATCTTTCACCAGCCGCATCGCCCACGGCCCTGCGGCCGATCACCTGCTATCGGTGCGGGCATAGCGCGCCCGTATCGGTCAAGGCGATGTCGGTGTTCTGCAAGAAGTGCCAACAGCGGCTGGTGCTCGAGGACCTGCGCATCACCGGGTCGCATCCGGGTCGCGAACTGACCACCTGCGGCAATGTGATCATCGAGTCGTCCGCCAAGCTGCACATTCAGCGCGTCGTTGGGGAAAACGTCCTCGTGCGCGGGCGGGTCGTGGCGACGATCGTCGCGCGCGGCGTGCTCGAAATTGCGCGCGATGGTTGCGTGGAGGGCGACGTCGAGGCGGCGCGAGTGGTCATTCGCGAGGGTGCGACGGTGCGAGGCCGCTGCAAGATTGTCGCGCCGCCGCAACCGGAGCCACCGCCGGAACCACCCGCACCGCCACCACAGAGCGAATTGCCGGTCGAGGCGAGTGCCGTCGCCGTCGACGCGCCGGCCATCCCGCCCGCGAGTTCGCTCCCGCCTCCGCCCACGATTCTGACGCGTCCCAAGTTGGATTAGTCTCGCGCGAAAAAAAACGGGCGAGCCGATCGGCCCGCCCGTCTGTGCATTCGTGTTGCGTGCCGGATTAGTTGCCGGGCGGATGGGGCAGCTTGCTCTCGAAGTCGTCGAGGCGTGCGATCTGGTCCTCGGTCAGGATGGCGCGGAACGCGTCACGTTCCTGCTGACGACGGGCTTCAATCTGCGTTCTCGCCGCGTCGTGAATCGCACTGATCTGCGTCTTCTGATCGTCGCTCAGGCCGAGGTCTTCGGCGAGCCGATCGATCGGGTTCTCGCCCGGTTGCGGCGGGCCGCCATGACCCATACCCGGCTGCGGCGGGTTGTTCCGAATCTCGTCGAGTTCCGCCTTCTGCTCATCGGTCAGCAGTGCGCGAGTCTGGTCGCGCGCGGCACGTCGCAGAACCTTGATGTCGTCACGAGCGCTATCGTGGATGGCGTCGGCCTGGTCTTCCTGCTCATCGGTGAGGTTCAGGAACCGCGCGAGCATCGGGCCGCCCGGAGGCCCGAATCCGCCGGGTCCGCCCGGGCCTCCCGGGCCGCCGGGGAATCGGCCCAGCGCCTGGCCATTCTGTGACGCTAGCACACTATTTCCGGATGCGCTCAGCAGCCCCGGTAGTTCGCCGTTGGCGGTTGAGCCGCAACCGGAGCCGAATGCGACCAGCGCGGCGCCGAGCGCAGTGATAGCGAGAGATGCTTTCCAGAGCTTCATGAATCGTCTCCTTCAGAGTTATTTTTAACACGGACAAGTTCGAATGGTTGTCCGACCCGACATGTTGAAAACGTCGGACCAGCCGGCCTTATTGCGGGAGTTTGCGGAAAATGTGCGTGGCGTTGTCGCGCCGGAACTGCGCGTCTCAGGCGAGATATGCCTTCTGTCGCCGGCCGGAGAGATAGCTTTCCATCACGCAGCTCGCGAGATCGCCACCGTGGCAATAGAAGGCGACGCCCTTGGTGAGCTTGGTGAGACGATCGACGAAGCCGACCCAGTCCATCGCGAAATAATCGTCGATCAGGGCAAAGGTCGCGATGCGGATGCCTTCGGACGCGGCCGCGTGGGCCTCCTTCAGCGTCGCGACGGCCGTGAGCGTGTCCGGCGGATAGAGGAGATAGAGATACTCGCCCTGCACATGAGCGGTCGGCTCGCCATCGGTGATGACGAAAATCTGGCGATTGTGTCCGCCGCGCCGACGCAGAATGCGGCGCGCGTGAATCAGTCCAAGGTGCAGATTGGTGAAATGTTGCGGAGCTGTGTCGGCCTTGGAGATGGGCACGCGCAGGCGAATCTGCGGATCGTACATTGAAATCTGCTTGGGCATGACCAGCGGCAGCTTCTGCTCGGGGATGGCCGCGGCGGACGAGTAGAAGCCGACGATGTCGATCGAATCGCGCGGAAATCGCTGCTTGATCAGCGCGTGCATCGCCATGGCGCACTTCTTGGCGTGCAGGTAGCGGCCGTTGCGGTACATCGAGCCGCTGAGGTCGAGCAGCAGGACGGTGCTGCAATCGGCCTGGGTTTCTCGATTGTGAACTTCGAAGTCGCGCTCGCGAATTCGGATCGGAAGGGCAGGCCCGTTGCGGGCGACGGCGTTGCGGAGCGTCAGGCCGACGTCGATGTCGCTGACGGGGTCGCCGAATTCGTAGGGCTTGGTTCCGTCGGTACGCTCGCCGCCGGCCCCGCTCTGGCGAGTCTCGTGGCCGTCGCCGCCGCCGCGTTTGAGCTGGTTGAAGATCTCCATCAGGGCGCGGCGCTGCATGCGGTTGATGGCGCGCGGCGTCAGCCGCCACTTGACCCCGGTCTTCTCAAGCAGGCCCTCGTCGAACAGCTTTTCGAACGCGGCCCGTTCCTCCGGACTGAGCTTGAGTTTGTCGATCGCCTCGGTGGCGCGCTCGCCGTACGCGAGGATCAGGTCCATCAATCCATCGAAAAAGGACTCGACTTCAAGCGACGGGAGCTCGCTGCCGTCCCATTCCCCGTATCGAATCCGCATCCAATGTTCCCCGTTCGCGGCTAGCGCTTGAAAAAGGTGCGACCCTGATAGGCGTACTTGCTGAGCCGGTTGTTGACGTAGAGACCTTCGAGGATGAACTCGATCACGCTCGCCAGCGTCTGCGGGTCTTCCGGATTCAGCTTCAACTCAGCACACAGCCGGCCGGCACCCTTCCGCAGGGCCGGGACTTTGGCGGCGGCTTCGACGACTTCGGCCGCGGGAACAAGGTCACCCGCTTCAAATGAGGCCTTGTTCTGGTGGAAATGCTCGGGCACGGCCTCGAAGTCCTTCGCCTCGGCGTATTTCTCGAAAACGTTCTTCACGGACTCGCCCAGCAGCGACTGGATGACTTTGTCTTCTGTCTTGTCGTCTTCGGCGAGCATCAGTTCGATCTTGCCGCGGCAGCTTGCCGAAATAAACGCCAGGTCGCACATGCGCGGCACGACGGTTGGCTCGTTCAGCACGATCGCGCGGCGCTCGGCCGACGAAGTCATGGTTTCGGCACAGGTGATGCTGGTGCGGACCGACACGCCGGACTGCTGGCTGATGTGCGGGCTGCTGCGGGCCAGACGGACCATCTCCTCGATAATCTCGAGCATGAAGGCCGGCGTCTGAAAGCGGCGCGTGGCGTCGGGTCGGTCAAGCCAGGCGTTCTCCCGCGTGATCTGCAGCGCATCTTCGGTTCGCAACGGATAGTGAGTGCGAATCACGGAGCCGATGCGATCCTTCAGCGGAGTCACGATGCGGCCGCGATTGGTGTAGTCCTCCGGATTGGCCGAGAACACCAGGCAGACATCGAGCGGCAGCCGGATGGGAAAGCCGCGAATCTGTACATCGCGCTCTTCGAGCACGTTGAAAAGACCGACTTGGATGCGCGGCGCAAGGTCGGGCAGTTCGTTGATTGCGAAGATGCCGCGATTGCTGCGCGGCACGAGGCCGAAGTGCATGATCGATTCGTCGGCCAGGTAACGACCTTCGGCATGCTTAACGAGGTCGATCTCGCCCAACAGGTCGGCGATGGTCACGTCCGGCGTGGCGAGTTTTTCATTGAATCGCTCGTCGCGGTGCAGCCATCGAATCGGCGTGCGGTCGCCCTGTTCGGCGATGATGGCGCGCGTATGCCGCAAGCGCGGCTGAAGCGGATCGTCGGCGATCTCGACGCCCGTGACGATCGGGATGGCTTCGTCGAGCAGGTTGGGCAGCAGCCGCAGGATGCGGGTCTTGGCCTGGCCGCGCAGGCCGAGAAACAGGATGTCGTGCATGCTCAGTACAGCGTTGACGAGCTGCGGGATGACGGTGTCGTCATAGCCGACTATCCCCGGAAAAAGCGGCCCCTCGCGGCGCAGAGCGCTGATGAGGTTTTCGCGCATTTCCTGTTTGACGGTGCGCGGCCGATAGCCGGTTTCCTTGAGTTCGCCCAGTGTAGAAGGGTGCTGCATTGCGATCTTTCCGTGCCGTCCGAGGTTACTTTGTAGGAGGCGCGGAGAGCAATGTCAAAGCACGACTTATGGAATAAGGGCATCCTCGAATGGGGCGATATCAGCCCCGTTGACGGTCCCGCTCTGATTCACGTCGGCCGCGGCGACCTGGGTGGGGCTGGTGTCGATCGCCAGCAATACCTGGACGAATCCCGGCACGTCGGCGGCAGTGACTGACCCGTCATGGTTCATGTCGCCCGGGACCTGCGGAACCGGTTCCACGACAAAATCGAACTGATAGGTCGTCAAGTCGAAGTCGAACTGCTGAATCCAGTAGGTATAGGGGCCGGCCGGCAGGGGCGGGGTGAAGCCAATGACTCCAAAGGCGGTTCCCATGTCGTCCAGAATGTCCTGCCCGATGTTGCCGAAATCGGTGCCGAAGTGCGCCCAACCAAGCAGGTTCGCGACGTTCGGATTGGATGCGTCTTCCGTGAACGTGCTGCCTGCCTGCATGCCGATGAACGCGATGCCGTTGTCGCTAACGTAGCTAGCGAGCACGAGTGAAGCGAGTCGGTAGCCGGTAGGAACGACCAGGGTGATGTACTCCTGGTCGTTCGCACTGGTCGTGGCGATGACGGAATTGACGCCGGGCGCCAGCGTATAGGTCGTCGGGTGCATGCGATCCCCGGAGATATCGCCGTTCACCGATTCGTCATGGATGATCGCCGCGCCCGCTGAGACGGTCATCGCGCACCAACTGAGAAACACACCGGCCGCCACGAATTTGCGCATCGCTTCCTCTCCGCCTTTCGATTTCGGTACCGTCTGAATAATTCAGCGGACTTTCTGACTATCGATTACTTCCGTCGCCGGCCCGCCCACGCCGCGCCCATCGCGCCGAGTGCGATGAGGCAGGTGGCCGGTTCGGGCACGGCAATCAAGCTCACGTTGTCGACGCCGAAGTTCAGGAAATTGATGTTGTCCGTCTCGGCGAAGCGAAGTCGCAACGTCTGGCCGGCGTGGGCCTGCAGCAGCGCCGTGATGTCGATGAGGAACGGGTTGTAGCCCGTCACGAGAGGCGTCTGCGCGTTGGTCTGGAATAGATTCAGGAGCACGTCGCCAGCTGCCACGCTGAAGGCATCCGCGGATGTCGTCACGAGATCCACGCGGGCCTGCTGATTGAGGATTTGCCCGCCGGTTTGATTCGTCGCGGCCCAGTCGAGATTGGCCGGGAAGAAATAGGCGTCGGCGGTGTTGTTCAGAAAAAGCGAAAAGCCGACCGAGGCCGATGTGACGGCGTTGGGTACCACGAAGTCCTGATAGAGCACGTGACTGCCGCCAGCCCCCGCATCAGTCATTGCGGCGCGGACTCCCTGGGGTGGGGCGGGTACGGCGAAGCCGTTGATCGGCGTGCCTGTGCCGGTTTGCGATAAGAATGCGCCGTCGCTGCCGACCTGATTCGCAGTGGTCCAGCCGGCCAGACCCGTTTCGAACCCGCCGTTATTGATGATTTGAGCGTTCGACGGCGCCGCCATCGCGGCGATCAGTGCGATCGAGGCAATCGTCGTCTTCACCCATGTTCCAAATGTCATAGCAACATCCTCCTGATATCAGCCGGACTCAGGGCCGGCGCGAAATGCGATAAACCAATCCATCCGTATTCGAAACGACGTAGAGATTGCCGTCGGGACCCTGTTCGATGTCGGGCGTAATCCCGAAGCCCTCGCCAATCTTGAGCGACTCGCTCTCCGTTCCGTCGAACTTCGACGCGCGGAAGAGGTTGTCCGCCACGAAATCGGCAATGCGCGGGTCGGCGCTGACGTCGACATGCAGCCGATCGGGTGTCAGCCGCATGCGGTAGAGACTGCCGCCATTGCCGCCGACCTGTTGGAAGCTGCGAGCTGAACCGATCCAGAGCGTCCCGTTGTATTCCGGGCCGAGGGCGTCGCCCGTCAGAAACGTCGTGCCGGCCGGACCGATTTCATATTTCCAGCTGAATTCGGGGTCGACATAGATCGCACCGGGAAGCATGACGAGCCGCGATTGGGCGACCGCGGCGGTGTAGGCGATGCGCGTCGGAGGATAGCGAACCTGCTGAAGCGACGTGTTGAACTGCGTCGTTTCGATGTTCTTGAACTGCGCGATGCGCGACATCGGCCCGCCGAGCTGAATCCAGCCGCCGTTCATCCCCGGGACGATTCGGTTCAGTTCGCTGAACGCGTCGTCGGCGTTTTCAGTTTCCCAGAGCTGGCCGGATGTCGGATCGAAGGCCATCCCGAATCCATTGCGGTGCCCGTATGAGAAGACTTTCTGGAGATTCGCGCCGGCTTCGCCGCCCATGGCAGCGCCCACGCCGAAGAACGGATTGTCAGGCGGGGCCGAGCCATCGGTATTGAGCCGGATGATGACCCCGGAGAGGTGCGCGTTGTCCGGAGCCGGCCCACCGAAGGTATCGTCGACCAAGGGATCGCTCAGAAACGGCCCATTCGCGAGGTTTTGCAGCCAGCCGCGACGGCCCTGGTCTCCCATGAAGATGTAGAGCTTGCCGTCCGGGCCGAAACGAATGACGCCGCCGTTGTGGTTGCCGGCCGGGCTTGCGTTATTGCTGCCCGGGTGGCCTGTTACGGCGATGTTGTCGGTCTGAAGCGATCGAAGTCTGATGAGGTTGTTCGCGATGGTCAGCGTCGAACCATTCCAGGTGAATCGATCGACGCGGTTTCCGAGCAGCGGTGTCTCGGTCGCAGTGCCGGTGTCGACGCCGGTGGAACTCTCGGTCCAGCGAATGTACACCGAAGGATTCGCCGGGAAGTCCGGATCGAGGGCCATGCTGAGCAGGCCGCGCTCGGAGTTCGAGTTCACGGCAAGATCGAGCGCGGGCGTTGCCTGAATGACGCCGTTGATGACGCGTTGAACCTTACCGGATGCCTTTTCGAGCACGAACATGTCATTCGGCCCAAGGAAAACAACGCCGATGGGCTGCACCAGGCCGCTTGCAACAATCGTGGCCTGCAGATTGGGATCGAGCATGTTGACCGGTATCGAATCGGTACTCACCTCTCGTTCGACGGCGATCGGCCGAATTGGTGCGGCCCACACGCTTTGCACAATGCACACACCGAAGCAAATTCCCAGGCCTGCCACAGCGAGATGCGGTGTGCTGAACAGGTTCGTTGGCCGGCTCATTCGGAGCCGCCAACTCCGCGCAGAGTGACGAATTACGGAGCGTTTCATGCCGTCCTCCCTTTCTGACTGAGCGTCACCGAGTCTTTTTGCTGCGCGCACTCCGCGCGCAATTGCATGAAGGGTTGTTACTGGGGCTCGCCGAAAAGAAACCTTGTGCGCTCGCGCCTGACGGAAGTAGTAAAGGCGCGGCGACTGCTGAATATTTCCAAATTCAACCAAGATAAATTTTGCGCCGAGAGCGGGGCACACCGAAAACTGCGCGAACCTCCAATTCGGTCCGCTCCGGATTCGCCGACGGATGATCAGATTGCGACGCTAATAGTTGGAGAGAAACAAAATCGGGGGAGTAGTCTCGATTCGTCGAGGTCTAACCCGCGCGTTGGGATGTGCGTACTGCGCGGCCTCAGCGCCCAGCCAGCAACTTATCGATGGTCTGCTCGAACTGGCGCTTCACGGCTTCGTAGTCGTCGCCAGTAGCCGGGCCGGAGAAGCCGGTGTACACCGCGCGCACGTTGCCCTTCGCGTCGAGGAAAATGGTGGTGGGATAGGCACGCAGCTTATCGAGCATCGGGAGGGCAGCTGAGGCCTTTTCCTTGTCGCGGATTCCGGCGATCAGGATGGGATATTCGGCGTTGTGTCGCGCGGCAAACTTGGAAACGTTCTTCGCGTCGTGCTGAAAATCGCCGGTCAGCTCGAAGGCCAGCCCGACGATCCGCAGCCCCTTCGAGCGATAACGCCGATCCAACTCGGCAAGATAGGCCGACTCATCACTGCAATTGGGGCACCACGAGCCGAACACTTCGATGATCCGCGCCTTGCCCGCGAACTCCGGATCGGCCAGCGATCGCTCCTTGCCCGTCAGGTCGGGAAACTTAAGCTTGTCCAGCCGGACGCCGGAGACGCCGGCGGTGGCCTTGAAGCCGTCGGGCAGTGTGGCGCGGTCGTCGCGGCGAGCGGTCCACTTCTCGTGCCAGCCGCCGCCCGACCAGAAATTACCTTCGAGCGTCCCGTCGGGTTGCATGCGCGCGTCGAACAGGAATGCATGCGAGCCGTCGAAGCACGAGAGACGTAACCGCCCACCCGCATAGTCCCCTGCAAGGTAGCGATAGTCGCCGCTCGGCGTCAGAAACGTGCCTTCGACACTTCCATCGCGTAACTGCTTGAAGACGCCGATGGCCGCATCGTCCGACTTGGAAAACTTCACGGCCCACCGGCCGGCAATCGGCGCGGCGGTGGCGGCGCCGTGCTCGGGCGGGAAGCGATATTCGACATCCGAGACGGCTTCGAACGGCAGCTTCGACCAGTCATTCTTACCGGTCCGCTTCCGCCATGTGCCGCGCAGGCGGAGATGCCCGGCCGCGTCATGGCCGTCCCAGACGGCGTCGACGAGCGAGTCGTAGTGTTCAAAATCGAGGACCACAATGTCGGGCCGGCGGACGACGGTGGGAACGAGAATCCGCTCGCTTCCGTTGACTATCCAGGCGCGGGGCGTGTTCGAGTTCTCTTCGAGTTCAAGACGAAACGGGATTTCGCCGCCGGGGCACTGAAGCGTGGCCCGGTACAAACTGTAATCCACGGCCGGCGCGGCGGCGCGACTGGGGTTTTGTGCAAGGATGGCTGAAACGATTGCCGCGAATATCCAGTTCATGGACGCATGATAGCGTTGCTTCAGGGAGAGAGCAGTAGATTGACGAACGGCGAAACGTCGCCTCCGTTTACCGCGCCGTCGCAATTTCGATCGGCGGCAGCCGTACGGGCGGGATCAGTGTCGAGTCCGAGTAACACTGCCACGAAGGCATTGGCGTCGACGGCATCGACCGTATTGTTCCCGTCGATATCTCCCGCGAGCCGCAGCGCAATCGACGCGAACTGATCGCCGGGGACGGCGGTCATGTCCGGTGCCGTGCCGAGATCGCCATACCCCGAACCGACTCCCGGAAGCCACTGGTTGCTGACGAGTCCGTTGCCGCGAATCACGAATGCGGCAACACGCACGCTGCCTCCCAAGGAAGCGCCGATGTCGGCATAGGGAATGATGTATTCAACGCCGTCCTGGGCGGTCCCGGCGTTGTTCGCGCTCAGAGACGTCACGCCCAGCGTGTTGGTGTTCGACACGGCCACCTGCATCCCGTTCGGATTCGTTCCGCCGGTCAATTGGCCATTCAGCGAGCCGGCCACTCCCTGGCCGCGGTAAGTCTTCGTCACCGTGCCCGATGTCGGGAGTGCAAATTGGTCCACGTAGATCGTCGAACCAACGGTATTCATGAAAAGCAGGTGGTCGGGCGCGAAGCCCGCGTCGAGCTTCGTGCCGGTCAGCAGGTTCGGTCCGTTCGGCGGAGGGGCAAAGCCATTGAAGTTGAGCACGTTCTGGCCGCCGGCCGTGCTGTCGATCAACAGCGCCAGGCCGGTGCCGTCGCCGGGCAGATTGCCGGTGACGCCGACGCACAGACGGCCGGACTCCGCCCGCACGAACAGCTGATTCAGTTCGGCAATGTTGTCGCCGAGGTTGGTGGAACTGTTCTGCGTGGCTCGCGAGTCGCAGGCCTCGTAGCCGGCTGGAATGCCAACACCGTCGATCTCGCCGGGCGCCGGGGTAATCGGGTCGAGATTCACTGCAAGAATCATGTAGTTGTAGGCCGGCATGGTGATGGAGTAGGCGGCCTTGTTGGCGTTGGTAATGGGCGGCAGAGTTGTATTGGTGACGAGATCGAGCGGGGTTGTCGATCCGCCGGGGATGTTGAAGTTTGAGAGGTTGACGGTCGAAGCCGCGCCGGTGTTGCGGACGCGAATCGAGACAAGCAGCGTCTCCTCGCCGGGCTGCTGGCGGATGAATGACCAGACGCGCGACGTGCTGTTGGCGACAGGCAGATAGGCGCCGCGCCGCAGGGCCACATGATTCTTGCGAAGCGTGATGAGCTGCTTGTAGGCCTCAAGCAGCGAACCCGCCACGCCGTTCTGCTCTTCGACGCTGCGGCCGTCGTTGTCGAGCGCGAAGCGGGCGTTATAGGCCTGGCTGTTGAGGATCCAGTAGTTGCTCATGGGCGGCCCGGCGACCTTGTTCCACTTGAAGGGCTCGCGCATGGGGATGTCGTTCGCATCGCTGCCGAAGTTGCCCTTGGTGCCGCGCATGCCGATTTCGTCGCCGTAGTAGATGATGGGCGGGAACGGGCCGGTCAGCTCAATGGCGGCGGCCACCTTGGCCTTGATCAGCGATCCGCCGATGACCGACGTCAGCCGATCGACATCGTGATCGCCGATGGTCCCGAGGAAGTGTCGGCCTGGCGGCTGCTGGGCGAGGGTGTTAGCCGTCTGACTGTAGAGACTGGTTGAAGTCTCGCTGCTCAGCGCATCGCGAACCGCGAACTCCCACGGTTTCGTGAAGGTCGAGTCGAAGGCCGGCATAAGGTCGACGCCGGTCGTGCCCCAGTCGGCCTGTTCGGCAAAGGTGAAGGCGTCCGGATTGGTCGTGTGGATTGCGTTGTTCCATGTCTTCCAGAATTCGATGTTTGCGCCCCAGCCCTCCGGAGAGGTTGAATAGACGTGATCGGCTCGGAAGCCGTCGATGCCGTCGGACGGATTGCCGTCATTGTTGGGGTCGAGCCATTTGCGGGCCCAGTCGCAATTGAGCTGCACGGGGTTGGGATTGTCGAGGTTCCAGTGGATGAAGCCCACCGACGCGCCGCTCCAGGTGTTGTAGACCGAACCGAAATAGGTCGTGTTGGCGGCGTTGGTGAAGGCGAGCCACTGGTCGTACGGGCTGGCTGGATTGTTGAATGCGTTGGAATACCACGTCGAGTTCTGGCTGATGCCATAGGCGACAAAGTCGATGAAGACCTTGATGCCGCGCGTGTGGGCCGCCTGCACAAAGGCGAGAAACTGGGCCTCGGTGCCGAAGCGGCTGTTGACCTGGTCGCCGGGCCCATGCTGGTAGCCATGATAGGCGGCCGAGGGGAAGATAGGCGTCATCCAGACAGCGGTGACCCCCAGGTTCTGGAGATAGTCGAGCGAGGCGGTCATGCCGTTGAAGTCGCCGAAGCGCTGGGAATCATTGTCCGAGTCGCGCCAGGCGATGGGCATGAACTGGTAGAAAATGTCCTCGGTGATCTCGCGTCCGTTGAGTGGCGCGGCAGTGGCCGGGACCGCCAAAAGGGCTGCCACGCAGAGGACGAGCAGAATTCTTGGAAGCATCTTTTCCCTTTTTCGAGGAGTGAAGGACGTCTACTGATCGTAGCAATTTGGCATGGTCGGATCAAACGTTTTACTATTAGGAATCAAGGTGAAAACGGACGTGCGTTACTACACAGCGGCCGCAATCGCTTCAATCGCGATCGCTCTTGGTGGATGCCGCCGAGACGCGACGCCACAGGGCATTCAGGTCCCGCCGCCCGACGTCCGCGATCGTGTGACGCGCGAATTTGCGACCGTCGACTATTACAAGCCATCGGACGCGGACGCCGATCAGGCCGAACTCCGTCTGGCGCCGCTGATCGTCCAACAGGCGGGCGACGCGCGGATTGCCCCGGTCGTCTATTTCGAGGACTCCGTAGCCCGCCTTCCGGCCGGCGCGTGCAAACAGCGGTCGTTTCTTTGGCGGTATGAGTCGCGCATTGCTGGGCAGCCAACTGATTGGCGCGGGGTGCGTATGACATTTGATCCGCGCGGCGCGCCGATCATTTGGGAATCACTTGCGAACGACAGCCGCGTGCATGTCATCTTCGTGGCGAAGTCGCTGGAGGAAAAGGCCGCGAAGCGCTTCGGGCCGCCGCTCGAGGGTCGGCAGTTCTCGATTGAGCGCTCGGTTGCCGAGCAGCCGGAAGTAGTCGTTGCCCGCGTCCTTTCCGACGGCCCCGAGCCGATGGGGCCATTTGTCTATCTCAGCGATCGCCGCGAACTGACGACCGTCCTTTGTCGCTGCATGCCGTCACAGTTTTCGGAGATTCGCGAAACGGTTCTCTATCGGCTCATACCGCTCGGAGCACCGACCAGTCAGAAAGCGCCCAGCGACGGCGTGCCGGTCTCAATCTGCGATGCATTCCCAGAAATTCCCGACTGCGCCCGGCCCGACTGGCTTGAACTGGCCCTGCGCCTGCCCCCGGATTTCTAATCAGTTTTCCGTCGGCAGCGGCTTATCCGGCGCGACGGACATCTCCAGATCGCGCGAGAATTTCGTCTTCGCAATTGGATCGACAATTTCCACCGATCCGGCCTTCGAGCCCCCCGGCGAGAGTGTGATGGTGATGTCCCGCGACGATTCCTTCGTCTTGACGACCAGATGGTCGTTGTCAATGCGGACATCCAACTCGGGCGGTTCGGTAAGCGTCTTGTCGCAGGCATACAGCGCCGTCACGAACAGCCGGTTCGGGCCTTTGTCGGCCGCTTCAAACTCCATGCGGCCCCAGCCACCACCGACGCCAAAGGCCGGGCCAAGCGTGCCGGGATTCACTAGTCGGTACCACGCGTTCGCGCCGCCGTTCAGCATGGCGGGCGAAAGCCAATACTCGAATCCGCGATCGCTGCTGCCCAGATACTTGCGGCTCGCCGACGGCCCGCGCGGGATCGTCAACAATTCGTCCGGCCCGCCGATGATGTGCAGCTTCCGGTTCGTCGGCAGCAGCGCCCGCGCGAAGAGTCGGCCTTCGCCGTCTTCCGTGCCGACCCAGCCGCTGCCCGATGGATAGACCCACGATCCCGCCTTCTGTCCTTCTTTGCGGCGGCGAAGCTGCGGATTGAGCGGCGCACCGCCCACCGTCGGCTGAGTGGGCAGATGCATGACCCACGCGGCCTTGATGTCCGGATTGGCCGTGACCAGCCGATCGCAGATGAACATGAGCCCGCCGTTGAGCGCCAGGATCGATCGTTCATAGACCAGTGCGGTGCGAACGCCGTAGGCCCTCGCGAGATCGGCCGCTACGAAAGTGAAATTCTCGTTCGTGTCGAATGCAATCAGTCGTCCCGTCGCCCGGGGCGACGCTGAAATATCGGCCGGTACCGGACCGCGCGGCACTTCCGGCCGGCGCTGGTTCGCCAGAAAGACCCACTGCCTGCCAACCAGCAGCGATGCCTCGCGCAGCTCGGCCAATGCGATGCAGTTGTGCGCGATGGTTCCCGACGAGTACGCATCAAAGTCGCCCGGTTCGGTGCCGATGCGTTGCTCTCCGCCGCGCAGCCGCGTGGCCTCAAACCGAACGTCGTCACCGCTATCGATGGCCAGTCGCCCCTTGCGAATCACCTGAAACTGACCCGCGTCGAGGTGCTGGCTCGGAAGCCAGAACGGCTGCCCGGCGTCGAAGGCCAACAGCGTCGCACCCGGTCCCCAGTTCGACCGCATCAGCACCCAGCCATTCCCCAGGCGGCGGGCCAGTGGCGCGCGGCCCCGATCGACCCGCGGCCGGTCAGGCTGGCCATAGACAATGCGTAGCCAGAGGCGTTGTGCCTCGCGCGCTCCCAGGGAGTTACCCGCATTAGTGTTTGCCTGTTCGGCGTAGTAGGCGGCCACCGGGCTGTCGGTTCGCTCGGCCAGCAGTTCGGCGATGCCCGCTGCCATGGCCGACGTCCCAAGTCCCGGCGAAAGCGGCGCGTCCGAGCCGGCGTCGTGCCACACGCCGACACGCAGCCCGGGCCACTGCGTGTCCGACCAGAAATAGACGTCGAGTGAATGGCCCATTGCGTCGCGCAGCCGCTCCCACGCATGTGAGTCCAGCGATTGCCAGACCTCGGCCGCCAGCACCACATCGGCCTCGAAGTCGGATCGGATACCGGGCGTCGGCGCGGTCCCGTCGAGCTGCTTTACCAACGGAGTGAGGTTCTTCTCGAAATAGGCCTTGGCCGCGTCAATCACGGCCGACACGCGCTCGGCCTGCGGCGAGCCCGATTGCCACTGGCCCTGCAGCGCTACCGCGACGGCGACGTGGCACAGCTTTGGGTTGGTAAGCACGTGCTCGAAGAAACTGTCTTCGTCGCGCAGCCGCTGCATGGCGTCGGTGAGTTGCGTGGCCACGTCGGTGCGGACGGTGTCACTGATTGCATCGCCGCACCAGTCCAGCGCCGCCGCGACGTCGTCGAAATCGAGCACCCAGGCCTTGTTGTCCGCCAGAACGCGTTCGACATACGACGTATACGCGTCAGCGATGCCGGGCTGTCCGCTCACCAGATGCATAAACGCGACTGGATAAAGACCGCCCGGCTCATAAGCGCGTGTGATGTTCTGATCGACGAGACGCTTGAGCTTCTGATATTCACCGACGTATCGGCCATACTCGGCGTCGGCAGCGCCGCCTGAGCTTGTGCCACAGCGCCTCCGCAGACGCAGCACGTCCGGTCCGCGGATCAGGTACTGAGTTCTCCAGACGGTGGTGCGATCAAGCCGCAGCGGCGGCCGCTTGGGTTGCGGCGCGGGCTGGCTTTCAGCGCTGGGTTGGGCAAGTAAGAGTCCGAACAGCATCCATCCGATGGCGTTCACACGGCGGACTATACCGCGAATTGTCGCGGGAGGGGCTGGTCGCGTTGCCCGCCTTGCAGAGTCGACTTACAATGCCCGGTTCGCGTCGTCGCGGCTGCCCCCGACGACGATGCGACCACGCGGTCGCACCGGCAGGGCCATGGAACCGAAGACAATTGAGATCAAAGGCGCTCGGGAGCACAACCTCCGGAACGTCTCGCTGACATTGCCGCGCAACGCCCTGGTGTGTCTCACCGGCGTCAGCGGTAGCGGCAAGAGTTCGCTCGCGTTTGACACGCTCTACGCCGAGGGCCAGCGAAGGTATATCGAGTCGCTGTCGTCCTACGCGCGGCAGTTTCTCGGACAGCTCGCCAAGCCCGATTGCGATCAGATCACCGGGCTCTCGCCCGCAATTGCCATTCAGCAGAAGTCGGCCGGCTGGAACCCGCGCTCAACCGTGGGGACCGTAACGGGCGTGTACGACTTTCTGCGCGTGCTGTTCGCGCGCGTCGGCGTTCAGCACTGCACGCGCTGCGGGAAGCCGATTGCGGCCCAATCACGCGAGCAGATCATCGCTGGCGTGCTGCGACAGCCCAAAGGCGCTCGCATTTTGCTCATGGCGCCGGTGGCCCGCGGCCAGAAGGGCGAGTTCCGCGATCTCTTTGATGACCTGTTGCGGGCGGGATACGTCCGCGCCCGGGTCGATGGCAAGATCATCGAGCTGCGCGAGAATCAGTCGCTCGAAAAGAACAAGCGGCACGACATCGAGGTGGTCGTCGATCGGCTCGTGCTGAACGACGAAGTGCGCCCGCGGCTGGCCGAGGCAGTCGAAGGTGCGCTGCGGCTGGGCGAGGGCACGCTCATCGTGGCGGCGGCCGACGACGCCGAGAACCGGTCGCGCGATGTGTTGTTCTCGTCGAAATATGCTTGTTCGGATTGTTCGCTCTCGTACGAGCCGCCGTCGCCGCAGCTTTTCTCGTTCAATTCACCCACTGGCATGTGCCTGACCTGCGACGGACTCGGCGAGCGGATGGATTTCGACATCGACCTGCTCATCCCCGATCCGAATCTCAATTTCTATTCGCCATGCGTCGCGCCAATGCGGACCGCGCCGGGCAAGTGGCGGCGGCACATCTACGAGGGCGTCGCTCGGCACCTCAAGGCCGATCTGTCGCAGCCTTGGAAAAAGCTGCCCGAGAAGGTGCGGCACGCGTTGCTTCACGGCACGGGCGATGCCCACATCACCTATGAATGGCGCTGGTCGGGCGGAGTGTGGAAGCATGGCGACAAATTCGCCGGCGTTCTGGCCGAGCTGCACGAGAAGTATCGCAAGGCCAATGCGGCGTTTGTCCGCGAGTACTATGAGAAGTTCATGCGTCACGGCCCGTGTCCGGTCTGCAAGGGGCGGCGGCTGAACGATCAGGCCCTCGGCGTGCGGCTCGCGGTAGGGGGGCGTGACGAGTGGTCGTCGCCATCCGGGCCGAACATCGCCGAGCTGGGGCGGCTTCCCGTCGATCGTGTGGCTGAGGTGCTTGTTGAGTTGAAACTGACGCCGGTGCAGCAGCAGGTGGCGGTCGAGGTCTTGAAGGAGATTCGTTCGCGGCTCGAATTTCTGCTGAATGTCGGCCTGCATTACCTGGCGCTGGATCGCGCCGCACCGACACTCTCAGGTGGAGAGAGCCAGCGAATTCGGCTGGCCGGGCAGATTGGCAGCGGGCTGACGGGCGTGCTCTACGTGCTCGACGAGCCCAGCATCGGCCTGCACCCGCGCGACAACCAGCGGCTGCTCGATTCGCTGACACGGCTGCGCGACATGGGCAACACGGTCGTGGTGGTCGAACACGACGAGGACACGATGCGCGCAGCCGACCACATCGTGGATTTCGGCCCAGGCCCAGGCGTCCGCGGTGGGTATGTAGTTGCGCAGGGGGTTTTGAAGGACATCACGGGAGCACCCGAATCCGTAACGGGGCAGTACTTGAGCGGCAAGCGGGAAATCGAAGTTCCGAAGCATCGTCGGCGCGTTTCTCGCGATCACGGGGGTTGAATATGAATGGCGCGCAAACCAGCAACGATTTCGACATCGCGGATCGCTTTCGCGAGACTGCGCGGCTCGTTCGTGAACGACTGGCCGCCCGGTCGCCCGCCGAACGGGACCAGATGGTGCAAATCTATCTCGCGCAGGGAATGACCGTCGCGCAGCGCTTTCGCGCCACGGCATCGCTTGTTCGATTTGCGCTAAGCTGCCAGCGGCGACACGGAGAGGTGAATGTCGACTGATCCGCTCTTCGACATGCTCAATCGCCTCTGCCCGCTTCTGGACGCTGTCGGAGCAACGTACGCAGTCACGGGGTCGGTTGCGAGCAGTCTGCATGGACAACCGTCGGCGAGCGTTGACGTGGACATATGCCTTCGCCTTTCGCCGGCTCAGGCGCGGCAACTTGTGGCGGCTTTTCCGAAGGACTTCTACGTGAATCCCGACGGGCTTATCGAAAGCGCCCGCATCGGCGGAATCTCAAACGTCATTGACGGCCCAACCGCCATGAAGGCCGACCTGAGCTTCGTTCCGAAAGAGCCGTACTTCGACGAAGTCTTGGCGCGACGCACGCTGATCGGAAACGTTCCCGGACTTCCGCCGCTCTGGGTTGTTTCGCCGGAGGACATCATTCTAATGAAGCTGCTGTGGCGCCGGGACACGGAATCGCAGAAGCAGTGGGACAACGCGCTATCAGTGGTGAAAGTACAGGGACATCGGTTGGATCGCGCATACATGAAGGATTGGGCGGAACGCCTGGACTTGTCGGACGACCTGCGGAAACTCTTTGCCGAGGGGGAACAGCGGTGAGGCGATGGACGACCCGCCGAAAGCCAGTGAGCGTCCGATGACCGGCGTGTGTGAATTGGCAATCAAGCCCTATCTGACGATTGAGCTATTCGGCTACGAGTTCCCTGCCGCATCCGATGCGGAAGATGGAAACTGGCTGAACGTGGAAATCTGCGTGGCCAATGAGGTCAGTTCGCTCAAGATCGCGCACGGTCCACACCTTCGCTCGGATGAACTCGCGAGATTTACCCGGCGAATAAGTCGCCTGCTGGCAGACCAACTGGACGACGCTGAACTTGATCCTCTGGAGGGCTGGTTTAATCTCCGATTCAGACGGTCAGATCGCGTCGGGCATTGTCGAATGCAGTTCGAATACCATTCGCCCGGCGCGGGGCATGCGTCGGGCCATAGCCGGCATTCTTTTGACATTCCGATTGACCAGACTGACGTCAATCAATTCGCGCGACAGATTGACGCGGCGCTTCGAATCTTTCCTGTGAAGGGCATCCAGCGCTGGTTGGGCTGGCTAGACCGATGAGCACTATTACATCGCCCAATTCAAAGAAAGTCCGCCCGGGGTCGTGGCCGGCGCCGTCTGCAGATAAGAGCTCCGACGAGAATCGACTCGCATGGCTCTCCGTCCGCGGCGCGACGCAGAACAATCTCAAGAATCTCGACGTGCACATTCCGCTTGCGCGATTCGTCTGCGTCACGGGTGTGTCCGGCTCCGGCAAATCTTCACTCGTCAACGATATCCTCTACGAGCAGCTCGCTCGCGACCTCAACGGCGCCGAGGCGACCAATCCCGGTAAGCACCGCGCGATCGACGGCAAGCAGCATCTCGACAAGATCATCGCCATCGATCAGACGCCGATCGGCCGAACGCCGCGATCGAATCCGGCCACCTACATCAAGTTGTTCGACGAGATTCGCGACCTGTTTGCATCGTTGCCCGATGCCAAAGTCCGCGGCTACAAGCCCGGCCGCTTCAGCTTCAACGTAAAGGGCGACGGCAGCCAGCTCGGCGGGGTGGCCGTGGCGGGGCGGTGCGAGGCGTGCGAGGGTAACGGTGCGAATCGCATCGAGATGGATTTCCTGGCCGACGTCTGGGTGACCTGCCCGGTCTGCAACGGCAAGCGTTTCAATCGCGAGACGCTGCAGGTGATGTTCAAGGGGCGCTCGATCGCCGAAGTGCTGGACATGGACGTACAGCAGGCCCTGGAACACTTCGCCAACATCCCAAAGGCCGCGTCCATGCTCCAGACGCTGCACGACGTGGGTCTGGATTACATCAAGCTCGGCCAGGCCAGCACCACGCTGTCGGGCGGCGAGGCGCAGCGGATCAAGCTCGCCCGCGAACTCGTGAAGCGTCCAACCGGCCGAACGCTCTACATCCTCGACGAGCCGACCACCGGACTGCACTTCGAGGACATCCGCCGGCTGCTCGAGGTGCTGCACGGATTTGTCGAGGCCGGTAACAGCGTCGTCGTGATCGAACACAACCTCGATGTCATCAAGACAGCCGACTGGGTGATCGATCTCGGCCCCGAAGGTGGCGCGGCGGGCGGCAACATCGTCGCCGAAGGAACGCCCGAAGAAGTGGCCCGCAATGCGAAGTCTTACACAGGCATTGCCTTGCGGCCGCTGCTCGGAATGAGCGAGCGAAAGGCAAAGACGCCAAAGCGCGCGGCCGATTCCAAGAGCGGGCCGTCGATTCCAGACGACGTGATCCGCGTTGTCGGCGCCTGCGAGCACAATCTCAAGGATGTCACCGTCGACATTCCCCGGAATGCGATGACCGTCTGCTCCGGCGTCTCGGGCAGCGGCAAGTCCAGTCTCGCGATGGACACCGTGTATGTCGAAGGCCAGCGCCGCTACGTCGAATCGCTCTCGGCCTATGCCCGCCAGTTCCTCGGCCAGTTCCAGAAGCCCAAGGTCGAGCACGTCCACGGCCTGTCGCCGGCCATCGCCATCGAGCAGAAGACAGCCGGCAAAAGCCCGCGATCGACGGTCGGCACGGTGACTGAGATTTTCGACTACATGCGCGTACTATGGGCGCGGCTCGGGCAGGCCTACTGCCCGGACTGCAAGAAGCCCATCGGAACGCTCTCCAGCGACGAAGTGGTCGAGGCAGTCATGCAGATGAAGGAGGGCGCCCGGGCCCTGCTGTGCGCGCCCATCGAGCGCGGCGAGTCCGAGTCGTTCGACGGGCTGGTGGCGCGCTGCAAAGCCAATGGCTACGCCCGCATCCGGGTCGACGGCGAAGTGAAGGATCTCGCCCAGCCCATCGAAATCGACGCGCGGCGAAAGCATGCCATTGAAGTGGTCGTCGATCGCGTCATCATCCGCGCGAAAGATCGCGGCCGCATCGCGGACAGTGTCGAACACGCACTGTCGATCGGGAATGGCATCATCATCGTCGTGCCAGTTGCCGACGAATTGGGGACGTCATCCGCCGCCGCGCCGCGCCGCTTTTCGCAGCACTTCTCCTGTGACCATTGCGGCCGGAGCTTCGAGGAACTGACACCGCACCATTTCTCATTCAACAGCCGGCTGGGGTGGTGCCCAACATGCGAAGGATTGGGCGTGCAGCGCGGCACCACGCCGAACTCGATCGCCATACGCCCGAATCGATCGATCCTGGATGGCGCCATCGCCGGCTGGGGCCACGCGCGGCGCGAGCCGATGCTGCGCGCGTTGCTCGGCGCGCTGGCGCGGCACATCGGTTTCGACCTAGAGACGAAATGGAGCGACCTCGCGGAGGATCAGCGTCGCACGATCCTTGTCGGCACAGGCGATGCGTGGATCGACGTGCCCGCCGCCGACGGTCAGCCCGCATATCGCGTGCAATTCAAGGGATTCTTCCCGGCCATCGACGAGGCCACGCGCGTTTCATGGCAACATCGCATGAAGCTCGGCGAGCTGGTCTCCGAGATCGCGTGCCGCGCGTGCAATGGCAGCCGGCTGCGCGACACCTCGGCCGCCGTTCGGCTGGGTGACTGCACCGTCGTCGATGTCTGCCGCATGTCGCTGGCCGACGCCCTGGCATATTTCGAGAAACTCCGCAGCGGCCTGAACAAACACCAGAAGCTCATTGGCGTCGAACTGTTGCACGAAATCATCGCGCGGCTGCGCTTTCTCGTCGATGTCGGTCTCGACTATCTCGGGCTGGATCGCGCCGCACCAACCCTGTCCGGCGGCGAGACACAGCGCATCCAACTCGCATCGCAGATCGGTAGCGGCCTGACAGGCGTGCTCTACGTGCTCGACGAGCCGACCATCGGCCTCCATCCGCGCGACAACACGCGGCTCATCACCGCGCTGCACCGGCTGCGCGATCTCGGCAATACGCTCCTGCTCGTCGAACACGATCGGGAGGTGATCGCCTCGGCCGATCATGTGCTCGACTTCGGACCTGGCGCGGGGTCGTTCGGTGGACGCATCGTCGCCGACGCTCCGCCGAAAAAGCTCAAGGGCGCGACCGAATCGCTGACCGCCCGCTACCTGGCCGGCACGACCGCCATCCCCGTTCCCACCAACCGTCGCCCGGTCAAAGGCGTCAAAGACCTGCACTGGCTCGAGGTCGCCGGCGCCCGCCAAAACAACCTGGCCGAGATCGACGTGGCGATTCCGCTGGGCCGATTTGTCTGCGTCAGCGGCGTATCGGGCAGCGGCAAAAGTTCGCTCGTCGGCGACATCCTTTATCCAGCCCTCGCCAACCGCATTCAGCACTCGCAACTCTCGGTCGGCGCGCACGCCGAACTGCGCGGGCTCGACCGCATCGACAAGGTCATTAACGTCGATCAGACGCCGATCGGTAACTCGCCGCTCTCGAATCCCTCCACATACACGGGCGCGTTTGACGTCATCCGCGAACTGTTCACACGTCTGCCCGAGAGCAAGGTGCGCGGCTACACCGCCAATCGCTTCAGCTTCAACCGGCCGGGCGGGCGGTGCGAGGCCTGCGAAGGGCTGGGGCAGGTCTGCCACGAGATGCACTTCCTGCCCGATGTCTGGGTGGTCTGTGAGACCTGCCGCGGCCAGCGCTACAACGAAGAGACGCTGCAGGTCCGCTTCAAGGAAAAGAACATTGCCGAAGTGCTGACCATGCGCGTTGCCGAGGCGCTGCAGCATTTCGAAAACGTCCCGCGACTCAAGCGGCTCCTGCAGACGCTCAACGACGTCGGCCTCGGATACATAGAGCTCGGCCAGGCCGCCAACACGCTCAGCGGCGGCGAGGCGCAGCGCGTGAAGCTGGCCACCGAACTCGGCAAGCCCAATACCGGCCGCACCATCTACTTCCTCGACGAGCCCACGACGGGCCTTCACTTCGACGACGTGCGCAAGCTGCTCGACGTGCTGCATCGCCTGGTCGATCTGGGCAACAGCGTGTTGTGCGTCGAGCACAACCTCGACGTGCTGAAGTCGGCCGACTGGATCATCGACCTCGGCCCGGAGGCCGGTCCCGGCGGTGGCCGCATCGTCGCGGCCGGCCCGCCCGAGGAAATCGCCGCGTCAAAGAAATCCCACACGGGCCGCATTCTCGCCGCCGTCTTGAAGGCCGGCCCACGCTTCGAGCGGGTCGCGCCGACCAATGACCCGCCGCCCGCCGATGCACGCGCCGAGCCGATTCGCGTTCCGGATGTCGAGAACGACGTGAAGATGCCCTGGCAGAAAAACGGCCGGGCGTGGCACACGCGCGATCGTGTCAGCCGGCGCGGCGAAAAAATCGAGTGGGAGGGCGAGGCGCTCGAGTTCATCATCGACGAAATTGAGAAGCTTGGCGGCGATGCGCTGGTCGCGACCGATTGGAACGATCGCGCGCGGGTCGAAGTCATCGCCAAAGCGCCTACCAGCGTCGTGGCCGGGGCGGTGCCGTGGTTTCTGCACGCCGTAACAGGATCAAAGTGGCTGCTCGATCTCAATTTCCGCGTCCCGCGCCGGGCGTTTTCGCAATCGGCCCTCAACTCGCGCCTGGGCCTCAAGCCGCTCGATGAGCGCGAAGATCTGCCCATCTACGGCAACGAGCCGCGCGTGCGGATCACCCCGCATCCCGGCGACACCGATCGCATCCGAATCCTGATTCACGACCGACCCGAAGTGAGCAAAGCCGCCTTTCTCGACTTCCTCAAGACCGCCGTGCGGTGCTATCTCACCCACGTCCGCTCGATGGCCCGCGACGTGGCCAAGGCCCAGCCCTGGAAGGTGGATGGCAAGGCGTGGCACCTCTCGCAGAAGTCGCTCTCGCCGCGGCAGCCGCCGCAGTGGAAGCCCATGACCCTGGTGGAACTGGTCGGCCGCATGAGCAAGCTTCGCCCGGATGCCCGCCCCGACTGGGCGCGAAAGTCCGCCGTCTGCCTGCTCGACAAACAGGATCGGCTGCTGGCGCGGGTTATCACGCACGACCGCCACGGCCTGCGGGTTGAAATCTGCACGCCCGCCGGCGCGTATTCGCCAACGCGGATTGACGGTCTCGGCCTGCAGCCGCGGATCGATCGGCGGAAAGACGGCGACTGGATCGTCCTCATCGTTCAGACGCTCGATCAGGTCGATGCCGTGCGATTCGCCGCCGTTCTGAAGGACGCGGTCGGCGCCGCTGCCGCCAATTGACTTGCCCTTCCGTGACCGCCAGAATTGATGGATAGTCCCGTGCCAAGGAGTTGGTTCATGAAGCGAAACCCCTATCGCCTGATCCGGATCGCCGCGCTGCTGACGGCCAGTCTCTATATCCCCGGATTGACCGGCTGCAGTCAGATTTTTCAGGCGAATATCGAATCGTTGCTCCGGCCACAGGTGATTCAAACCGGGTTCTTATTCCCCTTCACGTTCATCGGCCGGCTTCTCGGTCTGGGGGCCTGATGCAGCGCACTGGTGGTGGGCCGCCCCCATGATCGAGGTAGGCATCGTCCAGCCCGATGGCCGGAGTGCATCGCGCGTCATCGATAAGAGCAGCTTCTTCATCGGCCGCGAGGCCGGCTGCGAAGTCGTCCTCGACGATCATGTCATTTCGCGCCGCCACAGCCGCGTCTTCATCGACAAGGACGGCCGATACTGGGTCGAAGACCTCAAGAGCAAAAACGGAACGACGATCAATGATCAGGCGATCGCCGACGGGCCGGCCGAGGTCAAGGTCGGCGACCGCATCGGTGTCGGACCGTTCATCCTGTCGTTGCGTCCCCCGGCCGAGGGTCAGATTGTCCTCGGCGAAATCGAAACCCGTTTCGGCAGCACGTCGGTCTGGCACTCAGACCAGCAACTGAGTCTCACGCAGCAGCGGCTCGAACGCATCTACTCACTCTTCGAGCGAATCACCGGCGTCTTCGATCGCGACGAACTGCTCAGCGAAGTGATGAACGTCTGCATGGAGTCCCTGCGATTCGACCGCGGCGGCATCGCCGTCTGCGACGAAAATCCGGCCCTGCCGCAATGGATCGCGATCCGTAATTCCCGGCCCGATAGCAGCGGCGAATTTCGCATCAGCCGCAGCATTGTGCAGCGCGCCCTCACGCGCGCCGAACGCATTCTCGTGAACGATGTCTCCAGCGACCTGGCCGATCCCACCGCCAGCATCGTCTCCAACAACATTCGATCCGCCATTTGTGTTCCCCTCGTGTATCACGACCTGGTGCATGGCGTCCTCTATGGCGACCGCGTCACCGTCTCGGCCGGCTACACCAAGGAAGACGTGGACTTCTTCGCCGCCCTGGCACGGCAGGCCGCCATGGCGCTCGTTAACGTCAAGCTATTGGAAGAGAAGGAACGCCGCGTCCGCTTCGAGCAGGAGCTTCAACTCGCCCGCCAGATTCAGACGCGGCTGTTGCCGTCGGCCCCGCTCGTCCAGCCGGCCATCACCATCGAGGCCATCAACGACCCCGGCCAGAAGGTCAGCGGTGATTACTACGATTATTTTCCCATTTCGGACGGGCGCGTCGTGGCCATCTGTGCCGATGTGGCCGGCAAGGGTGTTCCCGCCTCGCTGCTGATGGCAAACTTGCAGGCGGCGGTCCACGTGCTGTTCATCGAAAACGCCGACCTGGGCAAGGTGGTCACGACCATAAACCGGCTGGTCTGCTCCAACGTCGAGGGTGATCGGTTCATCACGGGCGTGTTCGCCGTCTTCGATCCGGCCGCGCGACGAATCGCGATGGTGAATGCCGGTCATCCGCCGCCCATACTCATTTCGGCCAAAGGCGTGCAGCCCATCGCCTACGAGCCCGAGTTGCCGCTCGGCGTCGAAGACGGCGTCGCCTACACGGTTCACACGCTCGAACTGGGCCCCGATCCATGCACGGTTTTCATGTACACCGATGGTGTGCCCGATGCGGCTAACGACGAGAGCAAGCCCTTTGGCGACTCCCGTTTGTATGACGCGCTCGGCGCCGCGGTCGACTCGCTGCCGCGCGATCAGATCGCGGCCGTTCGCCGGCTCGTCAACCAATTCACGCGCGGTCAGGCCCAGCTCGACGACATCACCATGGTCGCAGCGCGTCTGACTTGAAAAAAAGGCCCGCGTCATCGACGCAGGCCTGTTGAATCAAACTTGTAGAATCTGGCTTAGTGAATCGTCTCAGAAACAACCGCAAGCTGCTTGCGAAGCTTGTCGAGCGCCCGTTCCTTGATCTGTCGGGCGCGCTCCTTGCTGATACCGAGTTCGCGGCCGATTTCCTCCAGCGGCGCCACCGTCCGCGCGGCCGTCAGGCCGAAATGCCGCTCGATGATGGCTCGCTCGCGGCCATCCAGCTGGTCGAGGCCGGCCGCCAATACGCGGCGCAGGTCTTCCGGCTCGCGGGCATCGGCCGATTCGGCCTCTGGTCCGCCGGTGACGGCCAGCAATTCGTCGCGGCCGGTCTGATGGCGGTGTTCCCAGCGAAGCTCGTCCGGAATGGCGCGGGCGAAATGGCGAACGATGGCCCACGACGCATAGGTGCTGAACTTGAAGCCACGCGACACGTCGAACTTATCGACCGCTCGCATCAACGCCAGATTGCCGTCGCTGATCAATTCGAACAGCTCGGGGCCGCGGCCGCGATGGATGTGTCGCTTGGCGATGCTGATGACCAGACGCAGATTGGCCTGCACCAGATCGCTCTTGACGTCGGACGCCTTCGCCAGCAATTCGTCGATTCGATCGACGGCCGCCGCCGCATCCGCACCCGGACGCAACTCGCGGCGTACCTGCTCGGCCTGATGCCGCAGGAAGTTATATCGGTGGAACAGTCGACGCTCGCCCTCCGCCGTCAGCAGGGGCACGCGATAAAGCGACTGGAGGTAGGCCGGTATGGCCGCCGGAATCCGCTCGCTGGAGCGCTGCCGCAACGGCTGCTCAACCGGTCCGTTCGAGTCGCTCAGGATCTGCTCGCTCGCGCCCGGCGTGTCGTACATCGCGTTGTACATGTAGCTGATCGGCTCGCGCATCAGCGTGGCGATACGCCCCTGGAGCACGGTCGTCTCGACCGATTCGGACGATTGGCCGACGCGCTCGGCGATCTCGTCGATCGTCGCGCCGCCGCGATGGGCCGCCAGAATGGCGTCGCTTTCGCTGAGCGGTGCGTGCGGCCGGTTGAAAAGTGCCGATTCGGGATTGTCGACATCAAACCTTTGCAGGAGCAGGCGGACGGTTTCCATCGCCCGGCCGGTCTCGGCCGCGATGACCTTCGAGATCGCGTGCATCGAACGATTCTGCTCGCCCAGTAGCTCTCGGGCGCGCTCGACGATCAACGACTTTTCGGTCGCCGCCATGACCTGGAACTGGGCGGCCCGCCGAACGAGATCAGGATGCCGCGCGACAAAGCGCGTCAGAGCGGCCTGCGTGATGGCATATCGCTTGCGGCCGTCGGAGGCGGCATACCACTGGCCGACCAGCCCGCGCAGCTTCCAGCGCGCCAGCGTTCGCGGCGATACGCGAAGTCGCCGGGCCAGATCATCGGGCGTATGAAGCGAATCAGTCGCGCTGCCCGCCGTGATCGGGGACGTCGCGCTCAGTTCATCGATCAATGTGACAAGATCGGAAAGCAGCAGGTCGCCGGGCAGCATCGCTTCCGATGCATGTCGCGGGCGAAAACCTGTGATATGGAAGTAAGCGAACGAGTGGGGGTACTCGCGCTCGGGCTCGATCAGCCCAACCAAACGCTCGGCGCCCGCCAATTGGCGGAGCCGGTGGCGAATCGGCGTCATCGACAGCTCGCGAACGAGCTGCCCAACTTCCGAAAGCCGGTAGGCGCCCATGGCATCCTCCGGAAGGCCCGCACAAGGCGGACCGACTGCTGCGAGGCAGTTCCAAAGAGGTAGACGTCAATCGCGCAGCGCGCGGTCACGTCAGACCTGCCCAAACAGATTATTAGTCATAACCAGGTGCCAGTCAATTGGTTGGAGGCGATCCCTTGGATTTCACAGGCAGATTTTCGCCCAAGTGGCGGGGATCGACAGCTGCCGAACCATCCGATCCAAGCTCGCCGATGCCCTCCATGCCCGATTCCGTGCGAAAAGCAGCATCGTCTGCCCCGCATTTGGGGCACCGTATTCGGTTGAATGTCTTATTTGACCGGCTGGACAGCAAGGTCCGATAAGTATCGGACGATATGGAAAACCGAGAATTGCACGCGCGACAGGCCATCGCGTACTCAACCACCGGCTGCCCTGACCCCGCCTGCGGATGCCTCTGCACTGCTCGAACCGTCACCATCGCCGCCAGGCCGACGGCTAGCACTCCGCCCACTATCATAAGACGATGACGCGGCGCGGCGATCGGTGCGACCGCCGACGGCGAACTCGGCGCGGACGCCGACGGCTGTAGTTCCACCGGCCGCATCGTGGGCGTTCGCCCGGAATTTTCATCGTTGAAGGATGACACTCAGGAAAACTCCCCACGGCGACCGCCGACCAGCGTGAATCAATATGAGTCGCCCGTCGCGACGGGCCGGGCGCGGTCGGGCACGGGCGGATCAGGATAGCAATCGAGCCGCCAGCCCTCACCGCGAAAGACCCAGTAGTCGCCATATTCTTCGCGCGGCGGCTCGTTTCCGCCTTGAATGCCGATCGTCGCACCGTGGCCGTCGGCAAACGAGACGTTGTAACGCATCGGTTTGAAGTGCCAGCCGGCTGCGACGTAAGGCGGCTGGTTATAGATCGCGACCTGTGCATTGGTTTCTTCGAGAACGACGGTCGTCGAGGTGTCCGGAATGCGCGTCGATCGCCGGAAGTAGGGGCCGTAGAAAAAGTGATCCGTGTACATCTTGATGTGATTATTCACGCGGTAGCTGGTGCCCGTGATGTCGGCGATCGGCACGCCGATCGGCATGGCCGGGTCGAAGTTTCGCGGTGCGTCTTCGATGCCCACATCGCCCGGGCATCGGAATAGCGGCAATTCGGCGTTGTCCGCGACATCGCCGTATAGAAACTTGTTCAGGACGCGCGTCGACGCCCGGAACGGACCGTTGTAGAGATTGGCGAGCCCCGCGTTCAGCCGGCACCATCCGCCCCCGTACTCATACTCGCCGTCAAATCCCCATCCCTGTTCCGCGAGCGGGTGAATCGGGATCAGGAACGAACTGTCGTCGTCAACGGCGTAGGTTTGAAAGGCCTGGGCGATGGCCTGCATATTCGTCAGGCATTTGACGCGAACACCCTCGTTCCGCGCCGCGCTGATGGAAGGCATCATGATGCCAATCAGCAGGGCAATGATGGCGATGACGACCAGTAATTCGATCAGTGAGAACGCGGGCTGTCTGATTGGACGGAGGCGGGACATATCGACCTTGGCTTTGCATTCTACCGTGGCATGCCGGGCGGGAAAAGAAAAATGCAATGCGGCCGACGCGCTCTACTCCCCACCCCGCCTGAGCGGCTCGAATCCCTGCGAGATTTCCCCTTCGTCCTGCCTGAGCGTGACGTGCCCAAGAAACCGCTCGGCGTCGATGGTCGGGTAGTCGCCGCGAAAGTGCGTGCCGCGCGACTCCTTGCGGACGGCCGCCGACTGCGCCATACAGCGCGCGTAGGTCAGCATGTTCTGCGTCTCCCACCCAAAGCGGTCGTCAAACGCCTTGTCCATGACGTAGCGCCCCCAGAAATCGACGATCTCGAGCGTCTCTTCCAATCGCGGTCCGGTCCGCTCGATGCCAACGTTTCGCCACATCATCGCCCGCAGACTGTTGCGAATGTCGGTCAAGTCGAGCTCGGTCCGTGGGCTGGGACCAAACGCATATCTCATTCGCAGTGGCCGCATCGCCTCGTGCGGTTGCCGCGCCGCCTCGCCGGCCGTGGCCCCGCAGATCTGCCCAAACACGAGTCCTTCCAGCAGCGAGTTGCTCGCCAACCGATTCGCGCCATGCACTTCGGTCGACGCCGCTTCGCCACACGCCAGCAGGCCTTCCACATCTGTCCGTCCGTCGAGGCCGGCCGCCAGACCGCCGATGGCATAATGCGCCGCGGGTCGCACGGGAATTAGGTCCTTCTCGGGATTGATGTCGAATTCAAGACACTGTCGCATGATGGTCGGGAAGCGCTGCGCGAAACGCCCCGGCCCAAGATGCCGCACGTCGAGATAGACGCAGGTTGCGTGCGTCTGCGACATATGCTCGACAATCGCCCGCGATACCACGTCGCGCGGCGCTAGCTCGGCATCAGTGTGATAGGCCGACATGAAGCGATGACCGCTGCGATCAACCAGGTAGGCCCCCTCGCCGCGCACCGCCTCGCTGATCAGCGTTCGGCTCGCTCCCGCGACATAAAGGGTGGTGGGATGAAATTGCAGGAACTCCATGTCGCGCAGCGTCGCACCGGCCCGAAAGCCCATGGCCGGCCCGTCGCCGGTTGCGCCGGCCGGGTTAGTCGTTTCGCGGTAAAGCTGCCCCGCGCCGCCGGCCGCCACGATGGTCTGTCGCGCGTGAAAAATCTGGTAGCCATACTTCGCGTGGTGCGTTAGTGCCCCGATGCATCGCCCCTCAACGGTGACCAGGTCGATCACCATGCAGTTCTCAAATATCCGCACGTTCTCCTGTCGGCGAGCCCGATCAAGCAGCACGCGCGAAATCTCGCGCCCGGTTGCGTCACCGTGGGCATGCACGATGCGTGGCGCCGAGTGTCCGCCTTCCAGGCCCAGCGCCACCTGTCCCGCTTCGAGGTCGAACGCGGCGCCCCAGTCGCGTAATTCGCGAATCCGCCCCGGTCCCTCGCGAACGATTCGCTCGACGGCCTCCCGGTTCGACAGCCCGCACCCGACTTCCAGCGTATCGCGTGTGTGCGCCGCCGCGCTGTCAGATGAGCTGAGCACAACGGCGATGCCGCCCTGCGCGTAAGACGTGTTGGACTCCATCGCGGCGTCTTTGCAAACCACCAACACCGATCCGTACTGTGACGCCTCGATCGCGGCGCGGAGGCCGGCCACGCCCGTGCCGACCACGAGCACGTCGGTAAAGACCTGGCCGAGACGCTGGACGTCAAAGTTGATGAGATAACGCCGCTGCGCGAAATGGGAACTCATAGGCAGCTATCGTAGATCGGCAGCGGCATGTGTTCCACGCCGACAGAGGAATTGGTTGCACCGCCGCGGGACCGGCCCCGCGCGATTATCGTCGATTGGCAAGCTGAACAGCGCGCATCAGTGCTCGCGCCTTGTTCACCGACTCTTCATACTCAAGCTCCGGCTGCGAATCCGCCACGATGCCCGCGCCTGCCTGAATCCATCCCCGATTGCCGGAGATTACGATCGTTCGGATGGCGATGCACAGGTCCATGTCGCCGAGCAGACTGAAATAGCCGATCGCGCCGGCGTAGATGCCGCGCCGCACCGGTTCGAGCTCTTCGATAATCTCCATCGCCCGCACCTTGGGCGCGCCCGACACGGTTCCTGCGGGAAAGGCGGCCTGATAGAGATCGAGCGCGTCGCAGCCGTCGCGCAGCCAGCCCTCGACCTGCGATACGAGGTGCATGACCTTCGAATGCCGCTCGACCTGAAGTACGTCCTTCAACTTTAGCGTTCCGAATTGACAGACACGCCCCAGGTCGTTGCGGCCAAGATCGACCAGCATGACATGCTCGGCTCGTTCCTTCGGATCGGCCAGCAACTCCGACGCCAGGGCCGCATCTTCTGCGTCAGTCGCGCCGCGCTTGCGGGTCCCGGCCAATGGCCGCGTAACGGCCCGGCGCCCCGCCAGCTTTACAAGCACCTCGGGCGAAGAGCCCGCGATGTGCAGGCCGTCGAGTTTGAGGAAGTACATGTACGGTGAAGGGTTCGTGACGCGCAAGGCGCGATACAACGCGAGCGGGGGAACCGTGAGCGGAAACTCGAATCGCTGTGACAGGACGACCTGAAAGACATCGCCGGCGCGAATGTATTCCTTCGCGCGCTCCACCATTCGCTCAAATTGCTCGCGCGACATCCCGGGCTTCAATTCGACCGTGTTCTCGATGCTCGCGTCGTCGATCTTCTCGACCCGCGCCTCGTCCGGCCGCTCCGATGCCGCCAATGCTGCTTGAATCTCCGCCAGCCGCTGCTCGCGGCGGTCGCCATCGAATAGCACGACGTGCGCAACCTGGTCGAGGTGGTCAAAGCAGATCACCTCGCGCGGAAAGAGCAGGCACGCATCGGCTGCGCCAAGCTCATCCGGCTTGTTATCAGAAATTGCCTCGGTCCAGCGGACAGTGTCATAGCCGAGGTATCCGACAGCCCCGCCGCAGAACGGTGCCACCGGCGGCACGTCGGCGTCAGTGCGAATCAGTTGTCGCAGGGCCGCGAGCGGCGAGCCGCGCTCGCGATGCGCCTGCCCATCGATCGTCAATTCCAGCTCATCGCGCCGCGCTTTGAAAATCGCCATCGGCCGGCCGCCGATGAACGAGTAGCGTCCATGATTGCCGTGTGCTTCGAGCGACTCGTAAAGGAATCCCCACGGCTCGTCACCGTACAGCGCTTCAAACACGCGCACCGGCACCGCTCGCGTCGGCAGGCGGCGATGCCACGCGGCGACTCGCGGCAGGGGGGGCAGACTCATCGCGCCGCCACCGACCCGCGCCGCACGGCCGGGACGATCAGCCGCAGCTCGTCCATCAGCTCTTCGAACATCGCCAGTGTGAGTGCTTGTGCGCCGTCCGATTGAGCCCGCGCCGGGTCGGGATGTACCTCGACCATCACGCCGTCGGCCCCAACCGCGATCGCAGCCCGCGCCAGCGGAATCACAATGTCGCGCCGTCCGGCCGCATGACTCGGATCGACGATGACGGGTAGGTGGGTAAGCCGTTTCAACTCGGGCACGATCGACAGATCGAGCGTGAAGCGCGAGTGATCCGCAAACGTGCGAATTCCGCGCTCGCACAAAATCACCTGTCGGTTGCCTTCCGCCATTACATATTCGGCCGCCAGCAGAAACTCCTCCAGCGTCGCCGCCATGCCGCGCTTCAGCAGCACGGGCTTGCGCGCCTTGCCGACGCGCTTGAGTAGTGGGGCGTTCTGCATGTTGCGCGCCCCGATCTGCAGGATGTCCACGTGCTCCTCAACCTGCGGCACGTCCTCGGTGGCCATGACCTCGGAAACGATCGGCAAGCCGCTTTGCGCCCGTGCATCCGCAAGCAACTTCAGTCCTTCAAGCCCGAGCCCCTGAAACGTGTACGGCGATGTCCGCGGCTTAAACGCACCGCCGCGCAGCAGGTGCGCCCCGCGGGCCTTCAATTCCTTGGCCGCCCGCGCGATCGGCTCGCGCGCCTCGACGGAGCACGGCCCGGCAATAACAACGATCTCCGGCCCGCCGATCCTCACGCCGCCGACTTCGACGATCGTGTCCTCCGGCTTCATCTCGCGGCTGGTCAACTTGAACGGCTTGGTGACCCGGATGACTTCGAGCACGCCCGGCAGGGCGGTCAGCCCGCTCGGATCGACCGGGCCGACGTTGCCCGTAATGCCGATGGCCGTCCGCAGTTTGCCCGGTATCGGATGCGGCGCGAGTCCCATTTCCTGCACGACCCGGCAGACGTGCTCCACCTGCCGCTCGTCGGCCCCCTGTTTCATGACAATCAGCATCTCACGCGCTCCTCGTTGCGGCCTTCAGCGTTTTCACCAGGCCGCACAAATCTTCATTCTGTCGGATGGCGTCCACCAGCCGGCTGCCAACGACGACCGCGTCGGCATGCTCGCGAAGCGATCGAATCTGCTCCGGCGTCGAAATTCCAAAACCCACTGCGATCGGTTTCGCGGTCAACTGCTTTGCCCGCTTTAGAAATGCCGGCAGCTCGCTCGACAACTCGCGCCGCGCCCCGGTGGTGCCGGTCAGACTGACGGCGTAGACAAATCCTTCGCTGCGCTTGCCGATTTCGCGCAGCCGATCGTCGGTGCTGGTCGGCGCCGCAAGTTGAATCAGGCTGATGCCGGCGTCGCTCAGCAGGGGAGTCCACTCGTCCGACTCCTCCATCGGCAGATCCGGGACGATCAAGCCGCTCACACCGCTCAGCGCGAAGTCGGCTCCGATCCGATCCCGTCCCAGCGCCAGCAGCGGATTCAAGTAGGTCATAATGACGATCGGAACGTCGAACCGCTGCGCCGCCAGTCCTTCCAGGATTCGCCGCAGACTCGCGCCCGCTACGAGGGCTTCGTGCGACGCGGCCTGGATAGTCGGCCCGTCAGCGATCGGGTCGGAAAACGGGATTCCAACCTCGATCAAGTCGGCCCCGCCCTCGACCGCCGCGCGGATGTTCCGCATCGACGCGTCCAGTGTCGGGTAGCCGCCCATGAGGTAGCAGGCCAGTCCTGCCTCATCGCGAGATCGCAATCGCTCGAATGTCTCGCGGATGGTCATACCAGCCCCTGCACGATCTCGAGGTCTTTGTCGCCGCGGCCGCAGAGGTTCAGCACGATGACTTTGTCGCGACCGAGCTGCGGTGCGATCTTGCACACATGCGCGAACGCGTGCGATGGTTCCAACGCAGGGATAATCCCTTCGTACTCGCACATCAGCTTGAGCGCCGCCAGCGCCTCGCGGTCCGTCACCGAAACATATTCGACCCGCCCGGCGTCGCGAAGGTATGAATGCTCCGGCCCGACGCCGGGATAATCCAGGCCCGCCGACACCGAATGCGTCTCGGTCACCTGGCCGTCGGCGTCTTGGAGTACGTAGCTCTTGGCCCCGTGCAGCACACCCACGCGCCCGCCCGCCAGCGTGGCCGCATGTCGAGGCGTATCGACGCCATCGCCCGCGGCCTCGACGCCGATGAGCTTCACCGCGTCGTTCAAAAAAGCGTGAAAAATGCCGATCGCGTTCGATCCGCCGCCAACGCAGGCCACGACTACATCGGGCAGCCGCCCGATCCGGGCCGTGATCTGTTCGCGCGTTTCGCGACCGATCACGGACTGAAAATCTCGCACAATGAGCGGATACGGGTGCGGCCCAACCACCGAGCCGATCACGTAGTGCGTCGTCCGCACGTTGGTCACCCAGTCGCGGATGGCTTCATTGATCGCGTCCTTCAGTGTCTTGCTGCCGGACTCGACGGGGATGACCTCGGCACCCAGCAGACCCATTCGCAGTACGTTCATCCGCTGCCGCCGGCAATCCTCCGAGCCCATATAGACCTGGCACTTGAGCCCAACCAGCGCGCAAGCCGTCGCCGTTGCGACGCCGTGTTGCCCGGCTCCCGTCTCCGCGATGATCCGCTGCTTGCCCATCTGCTTCGCGAGCAGCACCTGGCCGAGAGCATTGTTGATCTTGTGCGCGCCGGTGTGCGCGAGATCCTCGCGCTTGAGCCAAAGCGTCGCACCCCCGAGTCGCTCCGTCAGCCGCGCGGCCTGATAAATCGGCGTCGGCCGGCCAACATAGTCGCGTTGCAGCTCGCTGAGTCGCTTTGCAAACGCCGCGTCGGACCGAATCTCGCGATAGGCCGACTCAAGCTCGTCGAGCGCGTGCATCAGCGTCTCAGGCACGAATCGCCCACCGAACGCACCGAAGTAGCCGCGCTTGTCAGGTTCTGTCGCCAGCATCGGCTGCCCTCACCGCTTGAATAAACGCCCGCATCTTCGCCTCATCCTTCATGCCCGGCGCCTTTTCGACGCCCGACGATACATCGACCCCATACGGCCGCGCGGCACGAATCGCCTCGCCGACGTTTTCCGGCGTCAGGCCGCCCGAAACGATCGTTCGTGGCGACGCGCACTTCGCGATGGCCCAGGGAAACGGTTTACCCGATCCAGCGCCGGGATCGAGCAGCCACGCCCCGACGGAGTACGCCCGCGCCCGCTCGGCAACCATCGCCGCCGTGTCGCCCTCGAGAATCTGGATTCGCTTGATGACCGGAAGCACCTCGATCGACTCGCAGAAGGCCGGTGGCTCGCGGCCATGCAGTTGAATCGCGCCGAATCGGACTTGAAACAACGCCTCGTCCAGTTCGTCGTCGCTCGGATCTACGAACACTCCGACAATCGAGACGAGTGGCGGCAGCGCCGCGGCAATTTCCACCGCCCGTTCGAGCGTCACCTGTCGCGGCGACGGCGCAAAGACGAGCCCAATCGCGTCGGCGCCGGCCTCGGCGGCGGCCAACGCGTCGGGCGGGTTTGTGATGCCGCAAATCTTCACACGCGTCATCGCGCCGCCTCCAGCAGTTCGCGTAACTTTTCGCCGGGTCGGTCGGCTCTTAACAGCGACTCGCCGACCAGCATGCCGTCAAACCCCGCATCGACCACCCGCCTGACGTCGTCCCCGGTATGGATGCCGCTCTCCGCAACAGTGATGAACCCGCTCGGAAGCCGTTCACGCAGCCGCAGGGCGACCGCCAGGTCGATCCGCAGCGTATCAAGATCGCGGCTGTTGATGCCGATGATGGCCGCGCCGGCCGCCGTCGCGCGATCCAACTCGCGCTCGTCATGAACTTCGACCAGTGCCGCAAGCTCGCTCGACCGCGCCGTACTGAGCAGGACGCGGAGTTCCTCGTCACTCAGGATTCTCGCGATCAGCAGTACCGCGTCGGCGCCGATCGCCCGTGCCTCCTCAATCTGAAATGCGTCGATCGTGAAGTCCTTCCGAAGCACCGGCAGGGGGGTGGCGTCTCGGGCCTGCGACAGGTCACCATCGCTGCCGCCGAACCATCTTGACTCCGTGAGCACCGACAGTGCCGCCGCGCCGGCAGCCGCATACTCGTGGGCCACCTCGGCCGGGTCGAGCCCTTCACGAATCGCGCCGCGCGAGGGTGAGCGCCGCTTGATCTCGGCGACAACTGACAATCCCGGTCGTCTCAGCGCGCCGGCAAAGTCCCGCGTCTCCGGTAGGGCGTTTGCCAACCGCGGCGCAATCTTCCGGCTCGCTACTTCCAGCCGCTTCTGCTCAACGATTTCCGCCAGGAGACTCATGTCGATCGTCTCCCGCCGAACGCAACCAGTGCTCCAAGCTTCTTCTCTGCTGCGCCAGAATCGATCACCTCGCGCGCCCGCGCGACGCCTTCGTTAATCGACGCCGCTCGGCCTCCAACATAGATCGCAGCGCCGCTGTTCAGCAGCACCACGTCGCGTGCCGGTCCGGCCTCGCCTGCCAGCACCGCGCGAATTACGCGGGCATTCTCGTGCGGCTCGCCGCCGGCGATGGCGTCGAGCCCGGCCGGCGAAATGCCGTATTCGTTGGGCGACACGCGATAGTTCGCGATCTGCCCGTTTTTCAATTCCGTGACCTGCGTCGGCGCGGCAATGCTGATTTCGTCCAGTCCGTCCTCGCTGTGCACGATCAGACAATGCGTTGAGCCCAATCGCCGCAGCGCTTCGGCCATGGTCTGTGCAAGCCCGGGCGCGTACACGCCGAGAAGTTGTCGCTTCGCGCCGGCCGGGTGCACGAGTGGCCCAATCGTGTTGAAGATGCTCCGCACCCCAATCTCGCGTCGCGGGCCGACCGCGTGCTTCGCCCCTGGGTTGTATTGCGGCGCGAACATGAAACCGATACCGATCTGTTCGATGCTTGCCGCCGTCCGCTCCGGCGACAGCTCGATCGCCACGCCCAATTCGGTCAACACATCCGCGCTTCCGCATCGGCTGGAAACGGATCGGTTTCCGTGCTTCGCGACCCGGCAGCCCGCGGCGGCCGCGACAAACGCGCAGGCCGTGGAGATGTTAAACGTCCCGCGGCCATCGCCTCCGGTTCCGCAGGTATCGAGCAGATCGTCGCCCGCCAGCGGAAATGGCGTCGCCGCGCCGCGCACGGCCCGCACAAACCCGGCGATTTCGTCTACCGTCTCGCCGCGCATCCGCAACGCCACCAGCAGCCCGCCGATCTGTGCCGGCGTTGCCTCGCCCGCCATGATGGCACGCGCCACCGCCCCGGCCTGCTCCTCATCGAGCGTCCGGCCCGCGATGACTTCCTGGATGGCCTGCTGCACCGTCATGAATCGCGATTCTCGATACCGCCTGAAAACAAAAAACCCCGGCATCTGGCCGGGGTTTGAATCTTTCGTTGTCTCGCGACGTCCCTGTGCGTGACTAGACTCCAACCTCCGGCGCGTGGTTCGCTCGCCACCAAGACCACCGAAAGTTGTTCGTCGCACTGTTCATATCATTCAATCTATCGAGTTCGCTGCGCCCGAGTCAAGCGCCGGCCGCGGAGCGAATCTTTCCGGACCCTGCAACCAGATCGACCGCCGACATCGGCTGCAACTGGGCCTGTCGTTTCGTGGCCTTCTTTGGCTCCTCGATCAGCCGGCTCTCGCGAACGGCCAGCGGCACGGGCGCGAGATCCCAGATAAGCCGGGTCCACGAAAGCAGCTTCAGCCCATAATAGGTGATGTCGAGTTCCCACCAATAGAAACCCTGCCGCGTCGCGGCCGGATAGCGGTGGTGGTTGTTGTGCCAGCCCTCGCCCAGCGTGATCAGGGCGAGCAGGAAGTTGTTTCGGCTGTCGTCCTTGGTCGCATATCGCTTGTTGCCGAACAGGTGCGACAGCGAGTTGATCGTGCACGTTCCGTGGAACAGGAACACGGTCGAAACGAAGTAGCCCCAGATCAGCATCTGCGAGCCACTCGTACCGAGCGACGGTGCGAGATAGTTGAGAAGCATTCCCAGGAAGAACAAGCTGGTCGCGAACAGAACCGGAACGATCAGATCGAAGCGATTCAAGAACACCAGCTCCGGGAACTTCGCGAGGTCAGGCACGGCCTTGAAGTTGGTTGGGAAGTTCTTGGGCGAGGTGATCCAGCCCATGTGGCTCCACCACAAGCCATCCTGATGCGGCGAGTGGACGTCTTCGGGCTCGTCCGAATGGCGATGATGGTGCCGATGGTGGGCCGCCCACCACAGCGGGCCCTTTTGCGTGCAGGTCCCGCCCCAGACCGCCATCACAAATTGGAAAAAGCGTGACGTGCGAAACGTGCGGTGCGAAAAATAGCGATGATAGAAGCCGGTCACCGCGAACATGCGGATGAAGTAGAGCGCCGCAGCCACGCCGACCGCCACCCAGCTCCAGCCGACGATGAAAACGCCGAGGCACATGGCGTGCATGACGATGAACGGCACAATCCGCGCCCAGTCGACGCTCTTGGCTTGTTTCGCGAGGGTGGCCTGTTCGTTGAGGGAAGTGTCAAACCAGCCGACCACTGTCTTGACGACGCGGACGGCCAACGAAGGTTGAATTGTCATTACAATTGATTCCGAGCGCCGGCCTGGACCAAATAATGTCGGCCGAACACTGAAGCTGATCGAATGGCGTTCGATCGCAGATGAAAAAATGCTGGGTCGATCCGTCAGGAAATACTAGTTCGGGACCGCGCACATCCCCGCGGCGCGCCAAACTCTGCCACGGGAACCCAGTTCACGTCTCGAATCGTAGGGGTATACCCCTAGCTGGTCAATCCGCCGCAGGAGTTTTCAACTGCTTACGCGGCGAACGGTACTGCGGACACGTCTATACGCAAAAAGTGCGGCGAATACGTCGATTTCGATTCGCCGACGATGCTTTAATTCACAGACACCGATCGCCATAGCCCGATCGCAGGCCGCGGCATGTTGCTCTGAAAATAGACTCGGAATCGAAAGTGACTGAAGCGGGTCTTAGCGCCGGCGGCGTCGAGTGAGTCGAATACCGATCAGACCCGCCAGTGCGATCGTCGTCGTCATACCCGCGCCGACTCCGCAGGCCGGCGCCAAACTCCCCAGTGCTCCGTCGCGAAGCCGCTGCTGCAGCTCCGGGTCGAGCAGGTTCACCGGCTTGGGCAGCGGCTCGGTGGCCGGTTCGCCTTCGCAGGCGTCACCCACGCCATCATGGTCAGAGTCCGCCTGGTCGGCATTCGGCTTGGTCGGGCAATTGTCTCGGCAATCAAGGATGCCATCGCCGTCACTGTCAATGTCGGGCTTTCCACAGCCGCAGATGCCGGCCGTGGTCTTGGTCGGATCGTTGGGGCAGCCATCGCAACTATCAATGACGCCGTCGCCATCTGAGTCCTGCTCGCACTCATCCGGAATGCCGTTTTCGTTGCAGTCGGCGAAGTGGTTGCAAATCGCCCGCACGGTCGACTCGATCGATGCTGAAAGGGCGCTGGTTGCCGAGGCCGCATCAACCGCCATGCCGCCCGTGCCCGTCGCCAGTTCGGTCGCAAGCTGCCGCACGCAGTCAGGTGCGTCGCTCAGAAGAATCGGATAGATGCGGATGTCGTTCGCCGTCGCGGATACGATGGCTTGTGCGATGATGTCTCGGTCATCGCCCGGATCGTTACAAGGGTCCCCGTTGCGAGGCCCCTCGCGCGAGACCGGAATGATGATTCGGATGGCGCCCGGGATCCAGCGATAATTCGCCGCCAGTCCGGCCGTCGCCATACCCCAGTCCTTCTGGTTTCCGATGGGGGGGCAACTCCACGGTCCGACAATGGGTGAAGTTGTAACGAATGAACAAACCGATCCGGTGATGCAAGGAAACGCATGCGGCGGCGGCCCGAGGACATTCATGTAGTGGGCATGCACATCGAGCCCGGACGAATGAATCGCCGTCACGATATCCCCCACCTGCGAACAGATCGTCCCGCCCTCGTCGGCCGGAGACGTATCAAAAACGAAAAGGATTTCGACTCCGGGGCACGACTGGCACTCGTCGGGCAATCCATCGCCATTGCAGTCGCGGCTGGTGCCGAGGGCGATGTCGATCGCGTCGTCGGAGTTGTTTCGATTGCAGTCGCCCGCTTGGGCGTAACTGCAGGTAAGGAGGCATACGCAAAGCGCAACGACGGCCGCCCGAACCGCGAGCGCGGAATAGACAGCCCTCCCGAATGTCCCGAAATAACTCTTCAACCCAGTTCCCTTATGCACGCAATATTACGCATCGGCGGGTCATGCCGGAACGAAAGAATGGCGAAATTCTCTTGCCTCCAATTATACCGCTAATCCACAATCCCGCTCCCCGTGGCAACGGACTTCCGCAAACAGTTCTTATATTATACTGCCAAACGACTTATGTTTTCAGAATCTGCCAGGTGCTGCGACCAGTAAGCCACTCTTGCCGCGATGGCCTCCGGCCCAAGGCCCGCACCAGGCGTCTACATTAGCGCTTCCGCCGCGATCGAACCGTGCGAGCCGCCACCAGCGGGATCAAGGTCCCGACAACCGTCATCCCCAGCCCGACGCTGAAAGCCCCGAGCGTCCCGGTCGTCGTGAATTTCGTGGCCCCCGTCCCGCCGATCGTCGGATCGCTGTTGATGCCCTTCACCGAGAACACGACGCCGCGCTGCTCGAACAAAGAACCCTGGCTTGAGCTAGTTCGAGGATTCGTCGTTGACGACTCCGCCGATGCGGGCGAGACATGCATCGATCATTCGAAAATTATGACCGAAACAGGAGAGTGTGCTCAAGAGATATTTGTCGCGCAGGCGTACTTTGTCTCCGGCGACGTCTTATTGATTCATTAACATCCGTTCACGATGCACGCGACAAATCCCGCAACGTCGCGACCGTCGACTCCGCCATCGCCATCGGTATCGGCAATGCAATCGATCGTGGGATTGAGCAGGGCGGCGACGAACGGCGCAATGTCAGCCGCATCGGTCGCGCCGTCGCCGGTAAGATCGCCGGAACGCGGGCGTCCGCCGGGCCGTTCGAATGCGCCTATATCCACGCGACAGCCGGTGACGCGCGATCTCCCATCGAGATCGAGCGGTAACGGCTCGGCGGAATTGCCGTCTCCATCCAGGTCGGAATCGTCAGTCGGCAGTAATGCATCGTTGCCTGCGTCGACGCAGGGCGACGCAGGCTTCGGGTGAACATCATCGTCCGTGGTGCCCTGAGCCCCATCCGCTCCGGCCGAATTGATGAACAGCGGATCGCTCGCGAATGTCCCCGTCCCCGGCCGCGTGCCATTCCAGAACTGAACGTCGCACGAATCAGCCGTAATCTCACCGCCGCCGCCCAGCACCCCCGCAAGCCCCGAACCCATGACCGGCGTGTTTCCCCAGACGAGGCAGTTGCGCAGCTTGATGCTTCCGTTTGATCGCACGGCCGACCATGCCAGAAATCCGCTGCCGAGGTTGTTATTGGCAATGGTGCAGTTCGCGAGTTCGGCCCGTCCCATGGCGTTGGTGAAGATGGCACCGTTGTTCCCGACGAAACGGCAGTCGGCAATTCGCGCCAAGTTGGGCGGTGCCGCGCTCTGCCCATCCACGTAGATGGCTCCGCCGCCGTCTCCGGGTGCGTCGTTGCGCACAAAGTCGCACGCCACAACGACGGCCGGGGCATTGGCGAGATAAATCCCGCCGCCGCCGGCATCGGTCGTATTGTTCTCGAATCGGCTGCGGATCACCCGCACCGGCCCGCGATCCACGAACATTCCCACGCCCGGCGCGAAACTGATCGTCCCGGTATTGTCGATGAACTCGCAGTCGATCACGGTCAGCAGCCCGCCCACCACGCCGTTGATGATGAATGGCCCCGTGAATAACCCGGCCCCGCGCCCGCCGATGTTGGCCTCAAAACGGCATCGCCGCAGAATCGGCAAACCGGCGTCGAAGTTCGCCAGCCCGCCGCCGGTGCTTTGCGTGTTGTTCGCGTTGAACTCGCAATCCTCGATCAGTGCCGATGACGCCACCAGTGACGCTCCGCCGCCATAGCGGGCGTCTCCGGCCGTGATGATGCAATGGCGCACCACCGCGGCACTGCTTTCGAACAGCAGGTTCCCGCCGCGCCACTCCGTCTGGCTGCCCTGCGAATCGGTATGACCGTCGCGAATGGTGAACCCGTCCAGCAGCGCGGTGCCGTCGAGGTTCGTGCCGCGCACGACGTGCCGGCTATTCTCGCCCTTGTTCTGCCCGTTCGCGGTGTCATTGCCGTTGAGATCGCCGGACAGAATCGCGACGTGCGCGGCTGCATCGCGCTGTTCCTGCAATGTCTCATTTCCCGTGAAACCGCCGTACATCGCGACGCCTGATTTGAGGGCAAAGCTCGCGTTTCGATCGCCATTAGCCGGTGCCGGCGTGTATCTTCCCGCCGCCACCCAGATCTGCGTCCCGCTGCCCGGCACGGCCGCGGCGAGCGCGCTTTGCAGGCCCTGCGAGCCCTGGAATGCGTCGGCCCATGACGAACCGTCGTTGCCGCCAGCCGTCTGGGACGCATTGACGAACAGTACCGGTTGGCCGCGGACGTCCGCCGCGAGCGACAGGCAAAGAACGGCGATCGTCGAAGCCGAAAGATGACTGCCAATGCTTCGGGTCATCTTGTGCATCCGAAACCTCCGCACTTCTCGCTCTATCCGAATGTAAAAGCGACTCGACAGGCCTTTTATTCCAGGATCAGCGCAACCATCCGCGCGATATCTTCACCATCCAGCGCATTCGAGCAATCGACATCGGCTAATAACACGTGGGCAGGGTCGTTGTCCGCGCCGACCAGCACCGCAGCAAGGATCGCCGCGTCTTCACCGTCCACGTCGTCGTCGGCGTCAAGGTCCCCGTTGGCCGAACACCCCGTCGTCAATCGCACGTCGTCGAAGTCGACTTCGATTCCCGGGGACATCGGCGTGCCCGGTGTATTCAAGTTAATCAGGCGAATCTCCAATGCCGCACCCAACTGCGGGTGAGCCGCTCCGATGGTCGCCTGCACGGTGCAAAGACGAAATTCGCCATCCGGAATCGCACCGGCCAGCGAATTATTGTCCTCCGCGATCACCACACCGCCCGCCAGCAGTTGCACGCGGTACCCGGGAAATCCATCGAGATTGAAGAACCCGAAAACATCGCACGGCGGCGGCCCCTGACCGGATGCGATATTGCCGACCTGCACGGTGAGCGTGTAGGTCGTATCGCCCGCCAATGTCTCGCTCAGTGTCTGCCGCAGGCCCACCGGCCCGCCGCCGACATCTCCCGCGAGAAACACCAGCGCGACATGGTTGCCCTCCGGCGCCGCCGGGAAGTAGGGCCCCCCGGCCGGATAAAGCCCGCCGACCGCGTCGTTGTTGCCGTCATGGATGCCGTTGGGATCGTAAAGCGACCAGCCGCTCGGCACGAACACAGCGAAGCAGCCGGGCGAAACGGAATTGGCCTCGAACCCGTGATTGGCAATGGCGATCGTCTGCCCGCCGCGCGGGTGCCCGGACGCCCCCGCGACCGACGTGCACACAACCGCGGCCCACAGCAGCAAGCGGCGCCCCATGCTCCTAGCGCGACCGCCGCCGGCCGGTTCGGCCCGCGAACATTAATGCCGCGGCCATCGCCATCGCTGCCTCCGTCATGCCAGCGCCGCACAGCGGCGCCGGGCTCGGTGCGGGCGGCGGCTCTTGGCAGTCGGCGGTCCCGTTACCGTTCGAATCGACGTCGGCATTCCCGCAACCGCAGGCGCCTGGATCTCGTTTCAACGGATCGTTCGGACAGCCATCGTTGCAATCCGGAGCGCCGTCGCCGTCCGAATCGACCTCCGAATTGCCGCAGCCGCAGGCGCCGGGGTCGCGTTTCGACGGGTCGTTTGGACAGCCATCGTTGCAGTCCAGAGCCCCGTCGCCGTCCGTGTCGACGTCGCGCGAACCGCAGCCACACAAGCCCGGGTCGCGCTTCTGGGCGTCGGCCGGGCAGCCGTCCTGGCAGTCCTGCACGCCGTCACCGTCGCTGTCGCCGGCAGTCGGGCAGGCGTCGAGGCAATCAGGTATTCCATCGCCGTCGCTGTCGGTCAGGTCGTTCGTGCCGGGACAGCGATCGCATCCGTCGAACAAGCCGTCGCCGTCGGCGTCCGTGGGACAGCCGGTCGTCGCGTCGACCGATGCGCGGGCGCAGGCTGGCGTTCCGCGGCACCGATCCTGATCGTTCAATACGCCGTCGCCGTCCTCGTCGGCCGTCGAGCAGCCGTTCGCACCCACCGGGTCGCCGGCCGTCGTGCCCGGACACGCATCGCACCCATCGAAGACGCCGTCGCCGTCGCCATCGGTGGGGCAGCCCTGCTCATTGACCGAAGCGCAGGCCGGCGTATTGGGGCACTGGTCGAGGCAGTTGATTACGCCATCGCCGTCGTTGTCAGCCAGCGTCTGAGACTCAAACGCGCCGACGTCCGGAGCGCAGCCAACCCGCGGAAAATCGCGCTGGTCGCCGGCCGGTGCGCCGCTGGCTGTTCCGCCGTCGATCGCGATGCTGTTGGCTAACAACGGGGTTGTGTCGGTGAGCCCGCCGTTGTTGAAGGGAAAGGCGATCAAAACGCCGGTATTGAGTTCGTTGCCAATGACGCCGAACTTGTCCGTCGGGTCCGCGACGAGATTGGATCCGTTCAGGTTTCCGAAGAGATTGTGTCCGAGCGACGTGAGCGAACCACCGGTGACGATAACGTGTCCGCCGGGGTTTCCGCCCGCCGCATTAGCGGTGAAGAGACTATTCTTCAGCGTCATCGATCCGCCGGCCACGGCAATCGCTCCGCCGCTGTTGCCGGCGTTGTTCACGACGAACGTGCAGTTGGTGACCGACGCCGTGTAGGCCGTCGTGTTGAACTGCCGGATCGCACCGCCGGCGCTTGATGCGAAGTTGTTGACAAACGTGCAATTGGTGATGGTCGCGGTCGGCGAGCCGCTGCCCTGACCGTACCAGATGCAGCCACCGCTGCCGGCGGCCTGGTCGGTGGTGAAGGTGGTGCGCCGCACGGCCAGACTGCCGGCAAGCATGCAGATTGCGCCGCCTTCGTTGGTCACCGTGTTCTGGTCGAAGTGACAGTCGGAAACATCGAGTAGGCCGGTCGAATTGAAAGCGATCCCGCCGCCGCGATCGGTAAAAGCGTTCGCGAGGCGCAGGCCGCTGATTGTCGCCGGGGCCGTGAAGTTAAGAATTCGGCGGGAATTGGAGCCGCTGATGGTGAGGTTGCGCGGCCCGGGCCCCGTGATGGTGAGATTGTCGGAAATCACGGGAAGGTCGGCGGCGGGCGCGATGACGCCGGTAAGGCCCGCCTGAAAGGTGATCTGGTCGGGGCCGGCGGTGCCGTTCGCCACGGTGATCGCCGTGCGGAGGCTTCCGCCGCCGGAGTCGTTCGTGTTGGTCACCACGAAGGTCGCCGCCCGCGCCGGTGTCGCGGATAACGCCGCCGCGATAATGCCGGCCACGGTCGCCGCCGCTCGAAGTCCGATTCGCACAAAACGACGCATCCGCTTGGACAATGTCACCACAATGGCGCTCCAGCCCGACATCGGAACCGTCGAAGGTAAACGGCTCGTCCTGTCGGGTTTGAAAATACCCCATCGCGCGGCGACGCGCCGCACCCGATACGATGACCTCATCTTACCAGCTTGGGCCGAGGGAAATCCAGAATGTTTTCGTCGAGAAGACGTGCGATCAGAAATCATCATCGAGGAAGTAGAGTCGCATAACCTCGCGGCCGAGCGTGTTCACAACACCCGAGTCCGTCAACGTCGTGCTTCGCGCACTCCTCGAAGCGATGCCCGGCGCCAGGCGATCGCGGCGTCCGGCATAACTGCGACAACCCTCACGACGCCCCCATCTTCTCCCGTAGAAACTCCAGGCAGCGCGTCTTGTCGATTCGGCTCTGCGCCCCGGTGTCGCGATCGCGGACTGTCACCGTTCCATCTTCTTTCGACTGGCCGTCGATCGTCAAGCAAAACGGCGTGCCGGCCTCGTCCATTCGCGCATAGCGCTTGCCGATGCTCGCCTTCGGGTCGTATTGCACGGGGTAGTGTTTCTTGAGTTCGCGGAAAATCGCCTCGCCAATCTCGGGCATGCCGTCTTTGTTCACCAGCGGAAAGACCGCCGCCTTGATTGGCGCGAGCCGCGGATGGAACTTCATCAACTCCGGGCTCGGCCGGCTGGGGTCCTCGGTGTAGGCCTCGCAGATAAAGGCGAGTGTCGCGCGGTCGGCCCCGGCCGACGGCTCGATAACGGTGGGAAGGAAGCGCTCCTTCGTCTCGTCATCGAAGTAGCTCAGGTCCTTCCCACTCTTTTCCTTGTGCGCGTTCAGGTCGAAACACCCGCGATGCGCCACGCCCTCCAGCTCCTGCGGCTCATCCGAGAACGGAAACATGTATTCGATGTCCGTGCAGGCCTTGCTGTAGTGAGCCAGCTCCTTGTCGGTCTGGTTTCGCGGCCGGAGATGGTCGCTCGCCAGCCCGAGGTTCTGGTACCAGTTGATGCGCGTATCGCGCCAGAACTCCCACCACATCATCGAGTCCTTGTCGTGGCAGAAGAACTCGATCTCCATCTGCTCAAACTCGCGCGAGCGAAACGTGAAGTTGCGCGGGTTAATCTCATTGCGGAAGGCCTTGCCGATCTGGGCGATGCCGAAGGGAATCTTGACTCGCGTCGAATCGCACACGTTTTTGAAGTTGGCGAAGATCCCCTGCGCAGTCTCCGGCCGCAGCCACACCTTGTTTGCCTCGTCCGCGATCGCCCCCGCGTGGCTTTCGAACATCAAGTTGAACTGCCGCGCCTCGGTGAGCTGGCATTTGTCGAATTGTCCGGGGTGCTTGCTCGGCTTCAGCGGACACGGCACGTCGCCGATCTGGTCGGCCCGAAACCGGCCTTTGCAGCCCTCGGTCTTGCAGTCGATCATCGGGTCCGCAAACCCCGTCGCGTGGCCGCTCGCCTCCCACACCTTCGGGTTCATGATGATCGAGCAATCAACGCCCACCATCTGAACCTCACGCCCGTCCGGCCCGACCGGCGGATTGCGGACGCAGTCGTGCCACCACGCATCCTTGATGTTGCGCTTCAGCTCAACCCCCATCGGCCCGTAATCCCAGAACCCGTTGATCCCGCCGTAAATCTCGCTCGACTGAAAAATAAATCCGCGCCGCCGACACAGGGCGACAATCTTTTCCATTTTCGTAGCCGTCGTGGCCATGCGTAATCCTTATTTCAGAGCCGCGCCCGTGAGGAAGCGGTGGGAGGACGTCCGCTGCAACCGTTACAATCGGCTGTGGCGCTTCGCCCGCTCGGGTGATCTTCTTGGCATTTGCAACGTGAATCAACAGCCCCGACGGCCACAATCACGATGGGCTCAAGCCGCGCTAAGGAGGCGACAAGGAGATGCGTGTTCCTTTGATCGCCGCGTCCAGATCGATCCGCAAGTGTTCGAGAACATCCAGTCTGCCAAGCAAGTTCGGAACGCCCTCATCCTCGGCAAACGCGACTCGAATGGGAAACGCCGGAAGATCCGCGATTCTGGCAGTGACGGCATGAACGTAATAAGGCACCGGCGAGCCCCCGACGCCTTTGAGTTCAATCCGTCCTCCCGACTCAAGCTCGATGCCGAGGAAAGTGGCGGCCGATCGATGCAGGACGCTGATAACAGCGCCGGTGTCAACTTGCACCGCGAATGTGCGCCATCGGCCCGACGTTGCCTGAAGTTTCAGCTCAGCAAACGGAACCCATTGGTCGCCGAAGTGCCGCGTTGCACGACGGCGCCATGCCACCGTCACCATCAGATACGTTCCGTCTCGGGATCAACAGCTTCGAGTATGTACTCAGCGTCGGGATGCTTCGCCTCGGCCTGCGCGGCGCACTCTGTCGCCGTATTGCCAATGCCGATTACCTCTCCATTGAACACGGCAATCCACTTACCCGCATACTTTTCGTAAATTTCGATGCTGTGTTCCGTCAGCCAGGCGAAGTCGGCGCTCATGATCGCTCCTTTTGGAATTGTAATCGACGGTGGAGGGCTTCGCGTCCGCGCCACTCACTTCCAATCCGCCCGTCACACTGGGTAATCCGCACCAACCGGCCGCCGCGCCGATGGGGCAACGTCCCAGAACTCTTCACTTCTGATGCCGCGCCGCATCATAGACGCTACTGGCCGTCCGCCAAAGACTTGCCGCCGTTTGCGGCCGAATCGTGTTTCAACTTCGCAACGCCCGCGCGCATTCGTCAAACCCCGCATTTCCGATCAGCGAACGCTTGATTGCGTAATCGTTTTGGTACAATCGGCTTGCAGAAGCTTTTATCCGGCCCGCGCCGGATTGTCCGCCGGCATCGCCGTTGCCCCTCATTCCGGCGGAAAGAAGCAGCGCGACCCATTGAATGGAGGTTGCGCGGGGGGAAAGGTCACATGCTTTGGCTATTCGAACAATTCATTCGTTCTAAAGCGAAGATCCTGACGCTCACGTTCTTCACTTACGCCGCGCTTTGCTAACGGCCGCGCGCCGCCCGTTCCCGGCCGGCATCGCAGCGCCGGGCCGCGCACCCACCGGGCAGTTCGTCACGCACTGCTGGCACAGTCCCTGAATCTGCAGCCGGTGCGACACGGCGTAGAACCCATGCCGCGCCGCCAGCAGCGTCCGCAGCCGGTCCACATCGCCCGAATCAAACTCGATAATTCGTCCGCACCGCCGGCAGACCATGTGGTCGTGCGGATCTTGGCCATAAGTGTGCTCATAGTGCACGCGGTCGTTCGAGAACTGCACCGCCTTCACGATCCCGCAACTCACCAGCAGCGGCAGCGTGCGATAGATCGTCGCCTTCGCCACCCGGCTGCCCGCCTGATGAAGCTGCAACAGAATCTGCTCGGCCTCAAAGTGCTCGTCATTCTGCATGACAGCCCGCAGAAGCTCCTGCCGCTCCGTGGTGTACTTCAGCCCCCGATCGCGCAGGTACTCGCGAAAAACGTTCTCGGCAGTATCGATCTGTTCCTGACTCGCGGGTTTCGCCATGGCGGGGCGATTGTAGCCGGGTTTCGCGCGAATGGCGGACCGCGCCGGTAAACTGACGGCGTGACACTGCTCATTCCCGCGCTGATTGGCCTCGTCGTCGGAGGCATATTGCTCGCGCGCGGCCTCCGCGGCCGGCGGATCGGCAATGATCCGCATTGCGCGTGCGGCTATCTATTGCACGGACTCGAATCCAAAGTCTGCCCGGAATGCGGCGAGGACATTACGCCCCGCACAATCCGCTACGGCACGCGCCACCCTATCCGCTGGCAGATCATCACGGCGTCAGTGTGCCTCGCGTTCGCCTTCACCGGCCTCTCGCTGCACCTCACCGGCGTCGCCCAGCGCATCGACTGGTATCGCGCCTGGCCGACGGGGTGGCTGGTGAGCGCGGCGGAATCGGGCAACCGCAACGCTCTGGCCGAAATCGATCGCCGGCTGAACGCACCCAAAGTCAACGCGAGCGATTTCCGTGCGGCGGTCGATGCCGGCCTGCGCGTCCAGAAGAACCGCCCGCCCGCCGCTGACCTGCAGGCGTGGCTCAATCTGCTCTCCAAGCTCGAATCAACCGGCTGCATGACGTCGCAACAGCGCGACCAGTTCTTCTCGCGAATCGTCGAGTTCTCGATCATTGCCCGCCCGAAAGTTCGCCAGGGCGACCCCCTCGCCTACAGCATCGAGATGGTCATCCGCGCCCCCAACACCGGTGCACTTATACTTCGATTCGATGCTAAAGAAGCGAGGCTCGGCGGCCGAGTCGTCTCAGATGGCGGCGGATCGATGGAGTCAACGAACTATACCGGCGTGCCGCTCGGCGATCGGCAGACATCCACACGCTCGGTCCCGACGTCCTCGATCGCTCCCGGGGATGTTGAACTCGCGGTGTCTGTCTGCTTCGGATTACGTGCAGTCGGCGTGTCGGCCTCAGGTGGAAAGCCGTTGTGGACGCGGGATATTACGATGAGCGCGCCGGTTAACATCCTTCCGCCGGAGGCCCCGGACCTCATCAATCGACTTACCGCCAAGTCGCTCGCCGACAAATGGCAAAGCGCTCTCCTCATAGATCAAATCTCCTTCGAATACAAAAGCGGTGCAGACACGCCGACGGCATCGCTCAACATTCTTACCGGGTCACCGCTTCCGGCTTCCGCCAAATTCGATGTGCTACTGGAGGTCAGCGGCAAGCGCGAACGGTGGACCGGTTTATTGATCCGTGTACCGCTGAAATCGTTTTCCAATTTCGGCGTCGGCGGTTCGACCTGGCTTCCGCTCCTCGACAATCCGGTTCGCATCATCCTCCGCGGCTCGCGAGAAGCCGCGCTAAGCGAACCCGACATCGACGAATACCTCGACGAGGACATCGACCTCGGAGAATTCAGACTAACCCGCGACCCTGCTCGTCCAACCGCAGCCGGGAAATACGAACGCGCGCGGCGTCAGTAACCGCTCAACGCCCTGATCGGTTTTTGCCGCACGCTCGCGTACTATCTTGTCCATGTCTCCCACCACCCTCCCCGCCGACCCGCACCTCATAACCACGCTCAAATCCATCCCCGCCGTCGCCTACATCGTCGTCATCGGCGGCGTCGTCCTCCTAGCGCGCTACCTCCAGCTGCTCGCCGCCTCGCGCTCCGATACCGCCGCGCCCGACTCCGCCTCGCTTCTCACCAACCTCCACCGCGCCCTGAGCGACTACGCAAAGCAAAACCTCGGCCGCCTCCCGAGCTCACTCGCCGAGATCAACCTCACCAACCCCGCCATCACCTACCGACCGGCCGCCGCCCCCAACCCCGACGAGAAACTCCTCATCGCGCACGACGCCGCACCCAACCGCACCATTATCGAGTTCCCGCACTCGCGCCCCGGCCGCAACATCCTCTTCCTCTCCGGCCGGCTCCGCGCCGTCAGCGAGTCCGCATTCGAAAAGCTGATCGAAGCCGACGACGCCTTCCGCGCAAAGCTCGGTTATGAATAACCACCTCTCCCTGGAAGGGAGAGGGCCGGGGTGAGGGTCGATCGCACAGCCAACGAGTCAGCAAACGATGTATGGATTGCCGAAAAACTTTGATGGGAGCTTCCTGGTCGGGCGAACGCTTGAAGGGGTCTGGTTCCGGCAATTCCTGGTGAATCTTGATTTCGGTGACACGATTCACATTTCGATCGAAGGTGCCTTTGGTTACGGTGACGACGCCATCGCAAACGCCCCGGTTCGAGAATCAAATCTAATGCGATCGATCGGCAGCTCGGTCGAAGCCGCGACAGGCGAAGCAGATGGCACTCTGATATTGCATTTTAGCGATGGTAAAACGCTTCGAATATTCGATAGCTCCCCACAATACGAATCCTATTCCATTACGTTCGGCGACAAGACGATTCGTGTGTAGATCGCTCGCCTCGCTCGCACAGATCGGACCGGAGTGATGGTTGAACGAAGCGCGATTGACGACTCGCCAATTGCCCTCGATACTCATTTCTCCTCAGCCCTCGCGCGGAGCTGCTTCCTTGACCACTGTCCCCGTCCAGCCCTCAGCCATCCCCCTCGACTACGCCACCTACGTCGCGCCAAGGCGCTCCATCACCCTGACCAACCACCTCCGCTCTCTCGCCTGGACCTTCGCGATCGTCGGCGTCTGCCTCGCCCTCGACGGCGTCGAAAAATGGGTCGCCATCCCGCTCGGCTGGATCCCGCGCGGCTCCGTCCATCGCATGTTCCGCAACCCCAGCGAAATCTCGATGCGCCTCTTCGGCTTCCCGCACTTCGCCGTCGGCGCCCTCTTCCTGCTCACCTCTCGCCGCATGAAAGGCCCCAAGAGTCTCGCCGAGCTGGCTGGGCTCATCGCCGCCGGCATCGCTATTTGTTGGGTGTTCTATCTGGTCGGCGGCGACGCCAACCCAATCGCCGTTCTGCTCTTCTACTTCTACTTCCTCGTCCACGGCTTTCGCGACGAGGTCTTCTTCTATCGCGCCTACGGCGAAATGCCGACCGAAGCCGTCGCCACGCACCAGCGCGTCATGATGGTGCTTCAGTTCCTGCTGCTCGGTTTCATGCTGGCCCTGCTGCTCCCCCTCACAGTCATGTACGGCCAGCTCAAGGCCAGCTATCGCCACCCGGCCCTCGAAGCGATCTTCCCCGCCAACTGGCCGCTCGCAATCCGATTCTTGTCGACCATGGGTCCGATGTTGCTCATCTCAGCCATCGCCCTCTGGCGCATCGGCCGCCTCTTCCCGGACGGCCTGGCCGGCCTCTGGCGCGTGCATCGCCCGATCCTGCTCGTCTTCATCACGCTTGCCAGCATCATCATCCTTCCAATCTGGACGGGCGGCTGGACATTCCAGGTCGCCATTCTGCTGCACTTCGTCGGCTGGTACATCTTCGCGATGAATCGCCTCAAAGCTCACCCGCCCAAGCCGCCGCCGGGCGGCGTGCACGGCCTTGGCCTCTGGCATTGGATGCGCACCACGCCGGCCGGCTTCACCACGCTCCACATGGGCCTCGCCGCGCTGGCCGTCGTCGTCGTCGGCTACAACTACTACGACCTCGGCCAGACCGGCTGGGTCAACACCATCTTCGGCCGCGATAACTTCTACTACTGGACCATCGTCCACGTCACCCTCAGCTTCTTCCCCCGGTAGCGTCCACCGTCCCGGCGGACGAATTCCCCCTCTTCCGGCGACAGAGGGCCGGGGTGAGGGCGAATCCCGCGCACCCCGATCTGCCCGATATCCAAAGCCCGCCCACCACCTCGAACAATCCTCCCGCCGCCAACGTTGTATACCGATGCGGCCGCTCAGCCGCTTCGGAGTCTCACATGAATCGACGCTTCAAATCCAACCTGCGCAAGCTCTGGGCCAACTGGGGCAAACCCATCCTCACCGCCTCAATCGTCGTCCTCACATTCAAGTCGGCGGTGGCCGACTGGAACGACGTCCCCACCGGCTCCATGAAGCCCACCATCCTCGAAGGCGATCGCATCTTCGTGAACAAGCTCGCCTACGACCTCAAGGTGCCGTTCACCACCTGGCATCTCGCGACCTGGGCCGACCCGCAGCGCGGCGACGTCGTCGTCCTCTTCTCGCCCTACGACGGCACGCGCCTCGTCAAGCGCGTCATCGGCCTGCCGGGCGACACGATCGAACTCCGCGACAACCGCCTGCTCATTAACGCCGCGCCCGTCGACTACGCCACTGGTGACCAGTCCGCCATCAACGCCATCCCCGCGCCCAATCGCCCCGGCCGGCAGTTCGCCACCGAAAAGCTCGGCACGCACCCGCACCCGGTCATGATCACCGCCGCGCGTTCCTCGCCACGCTGGTACGGCCCGGTCGTCGTCCCAACGGGACAGTACTTTCTAATGGGCGACAACCGCGACGAAAGCTTCGACTCGCGCTTCTACGGCTTCGTCAATCGCAGCAACATCGTCGGCCGCGCCTCCGCGATAGCCCTCTCGCTCGATCCCACCGACCACTACTTCCCGCGCTGGAAGCGCTTCTTCCAGCCGTTGCCGTAACGTCCGCCCACGGTCAGAGCCCGAGGCGCGAGCCCGGGGCCCGCGATTCCCAAATTGGTGCACGGCGCCGGATGCATCCTCGAACGCTTCCCGCCAGGACATACTCTATGGAAGGGGGGCAGGCCGGGGGTAATGTCCGATTCATCGGACTCAAAACATTACCCCTCACGTGTCGTCTCGCCACCCCGCAACCACGCCCTCAACATCGAATACAATCCTATAAGCATGCTGCCCATCGCCCTCACACTCCAGCTTCTCGGCGCAGCCCTCGCCACCCGCGGCCTCATCGGCCGACAATTTCCGAACCCGCCAGCGCAAGCGCCGGACAGGAGCACTTTCGATGACGCGCCAACGGCGCGATCTTCCGCGTGGACATTCTCCCAGGTGGCCGGACGATTGAGGATCCGATGCTGATCGCCACCCTCACATTCCTGCTCCTTGGCATAGCCCTCGCCACGAGAGGCCTCATCGGCCGCCGAATCGGCGACGAACCCCGCTGCCGAAAATGCAAATACAATCTCACCGGCGTCGAATCAAAGGAATGCCCCGAGTGTGGCCGGCCGTGGACAGGCGAAACTGCCGCCCGCGGCCTGCGAAAATGGCGAGTCGGCCCGCTCGTGCTCGCCACTCCTTTTCTCTTTGCGGGATGCGCTCTGTTTCTGCCGCCCGTGCGATCCTGGATCGGAAGCCCGGCCATGTATCGCATCGCACCCGAGTGGTTCGTCGTGCAAGCCGCCGAACGCGGCTCGCTGACCGCGCAATTCGAGATACACGACCGCGCCACGAATCAAAAACTCACGGCGAACGGAATGCGACGGGTGGTCGCACTCGGTCTGGCGCAGCTAACCCTCCACGGGCTGCTGAAAGCTCGGCCGTGGGGTGAACTGCTCAATCAATTGGAGATGAACGGGGCCTTGAACGAATCTGAACGCGACGCGTACTTTGGCCAACTGGCGATGCTCCAGTTAGAGACGAGGCCACAAATCCGGGGCTACGAGCAGCTTCCTTACCGACTTACGGTCACGGCGAGTTCGATGCCGAGCTTGGCGATGTTCGTCTTCGCGGAATTTCAATCAGTCACGGCGGGCCCCGAGAAACTCCTGCTCGACTTCAGTAGCGTCCCTAGCGTCCGTCCTTTGTTTGGCGATCAGTGCCTCAACGCACAAACGATTCGTTCGTACCTGAAGCCGGGTCAATACGATCTTGAGTTCCGCATTGCGTTGAAGTTTTATGGAAGTCCTCAGGATTCCCCGCGAAGCAGCACCCCTCGGTTCGTGGCGACCCGGACACTGCATCGACCGCTCGAAGTCTTGGACCGCAACGGACGCGATACCGTCGTCATCCTTGATGCTCCTGAAATCGCCGAGTCCTTCCGGAGGGCCATCGAGTTGAAGATTTGCGATTGTTCGCGCGGCTCCGGTGAGCGGCGATATTGCATTCAGTTCCATCAGGTTGCATCCGTAAGGTGTGCCGCCGTTTTCAGCTTGAGTGCCGACACCGCCATGGGCAAGCGCCATCTCGGTGCGCTGCGCGTCGCAAATTCACCTGACCCGTGCTTCGAGTTCCTCCAGGAAGGTGTGCCGACGTATCTTGCAAACGTACCTTTCGCTCCCGGCGAAGTCGTCACGTTCCATCTGCAATCCACTGCCGACTCCGCGCGCGATCGCGTCGACATCGCCGAAACCTGGGTTGGTGAGTTGACTCTTGACCCCATTACGGTGGGGTCAACGCCATGTAGGTGAACGGACCCATGCTGATCGCTGCCCTCACACTCCTGCTCCTCGGCTCCGCCCTCGCCACGCGAGGGCTCATCGGCCGCCGAGTCGGCAACGAATCGCGTTGCCGAAAATGCAAATACAACCTCACCGGCGTCGAGTCCAAGGAATGTCCCGAGTGCGGCCGCGCCTGGACGCTCGAAACTGCCGCGCGCGGGCTTCGCTTTCGCCGTCGTCTTCCACTGACGCTCGGGATTATCGTGTGCGTGCTCGGTGCAGCCCTCCTGACGCCAGCTGTCCAGCGCCGTTCGCGAAAGGCCTACCTCTATCAGTACCTCCCGACCAAATGGATCATTCCCGCCGCACGCGACGGCGACTGGGAGGCCTTCTTTGTCATTCAAAATCGTTTCAGCGGCTTTTCACCGGATGAACGAAGCGCGTTCATCGACGCAGCGCTCGACCGACAGTCGTTCAATTGCCCGCATTGGGGAGC
>JAATGM010000035.1 GCA_015654675.1 Planctomycetota bacterium
CCTTCACCGCCGCCGCCGGAGTCTGCCACAGCCCGGTGTAAATGACTTCCATCCCCGCGTCGCGAAAAGCGCGCGCCAGCACGCGCACGCCGCGGTCATGCCCATCAAGGCCGACCTTGGCAAGAAGAATGCGAATCGGGGAGTTCTGCATCGGGCTTCGTCCCTCGCGCGAATGGCGCGGTCACATGCGGCGTCCGGCCGCGTCCAAGGGACCGGGTATGTTCTCGGATTAAGGGCCACGCGCCAAGCTTCGCACGCCGAAACGCGGGGTTTACAATCATCTGCGGCGGGCAGAGAATACAGGCGAGTCCTATTACCTGAATCAGCGCGGTGACGCCCTCCTGCACTCGGGGCATTCTCCAGGATCAACAGCATGGGTTCTATCGTTCTCGGACCGGCTCGACTTCGACAACTCGCAACTGCACGCAGCGCCGAATGGATCCTGACCAACGGCCGCGGCGGATTCGCCATGTGCTCCGCCGCCAATATCCTCACCCGTCGCTATCACGGCCTGCTCGTCGCAGCCGTAAAACCACCAATCGATCGCTGGGTCCTCCTCGCTAAACTCGATCCGTCCGTCATCATCAACGGGCAGTCGATAGACCTTGCGACGAACGACTACCCCGCGATCGTCCACCCCACCGGCCACCAATATCTTGAATCGTTTACCGTCTCCCCGATCCCGACCTGGCGATTCCGGCTCGACGGCGGCGTCCTCATCGAACAATCCGTTTGGATGGTGCCACAGGCCGATACCGTCTTCACGCAGTTCCGGCTGCTTGAGGGCCAGTCCGATCTGCCCTTCGAAGTGCGTCCGCTGTGCACCAGCCGCTTCATGCACGAGTTGCTCGAACGCGGCGATCTCGGTGATCCAAAGCTCGATGCCGGCCGCAGCGGCTTCACGCTCCGTTGGAACGGTCGCCCCGCGCTCTTCCTCGACAGCAACGCTGCGTTTGCGGCATTGCCGGATTGGTATTACCAGTTCGTGCTCACCGCCGAAGACGCCCGCGGCCAGGATGACCGGCAGGATCTCTTCATGCCGGGCCCGATCCGCACCACGCTCAAACGCGGCGATACAACCGGCCTCGTCATCGCGGCCTCAACCAACACAGTCAGCTGGAGCGATTGGCAGATTCAGCGCGAACGTGCAATTAGGCATCGCGGCGCCGCCCCACTTCCGGAAGCAGTCGACGACTCGCTCGCGCAGGCCCTGTCGCGCGCCACCGACGCCTTCATCGTCGATCGAGGCGACAAAAAAACGGTCATCGCAGGTTATCCATGGTTCGGCGACTGGGGACGCGACACGTTCATCTCGCTCCCCGGACTATGCCTCGTCACCGGCCGCCACGAAACGGCCCGACAGATCGTCGACACGTTTTGCGATTTCGTGGATTCCGGCCTGATCCCTAATCGTTTCCCCGATGTCGGCGAGAAACCCGAATACAACACCGTCGATGCGTCGCTCTGGTTCGTCCACGCCATCGACCGCTACGTCGCGTACTCCGGCGACTGGGACTTCGTCGAAGAGCGTCTCTTTGACGTGATCGCCACCATCCTCGACGCCCACGAAGCCGGCACGCGCCATCGCATCAAGGTCGATCGCGACGGCCTGCTCGCCGCCGGCGAACCCGGCGTCCAGCTCACCTGGATGGACGCAAAGTTCAAGGACTGGGTCGTCACGCCGCGCACCGGCAAACCGGTCGAGATCAACGCCCTCTGGTTTAACGCCCTGCGGATCGCGGCCGCCTTCGCGAATCGCCTCGGCCGAAAGTCAAAGGCCGATCATTGGACGGAATTGGCCGATCGCGCCGCCGCCTCATTCAATGCCCGCTTCTGGAATGCCGCCGACGGTTGCTGCTACGACGTTGTCGACTGCGATCACATCGCCGGGACAAGCGATGCGTCGATCCGCCCCAATCAGCTTTTCGCCGCGAGTCTCACCCACCCGGTGCTCGACCGTTCGCACTGGCCCTCGATGGTCCGCGTCTGCCAGACCAAGTTGCTGACGCCGATCGGCATGCGAACACTCGACCCCGCCCACCCCGACTACAAGCCGCTCTACGCCGGCGACATGCGGCAGCGCGACGGCGCCTATCACCAGGGCACAGTCTGGCCATGGCTGATCGGATCATTCATTACCGCGTTCGTCCGCGCCGGCGGTTCGACACCAGCTGTGCGGACACAAGCCCGCACGCTGCTCGAAGGCATCGAAGTTCACCTCGCCGAGGCCGGACTCGAAAGCGTGTCGGAAGTCGCCGAAGCCCAACCGCCGCATCGCCCGGATGGCTGCCCGTGGCAGGCATGGAGCGTCGCGGAACCGCTGCGAGCGCTCGTCGAAGATGTCCTCGGGATCCAGCCCGACCCGGCGCCTCGCGCGGAATCCTCACCGCGCCGCACGATCGAGCGCACCCGCGCCTCAACGACCTGAGCGTCAACCCAGGCAGAGCTTTGCCGCTGCGACGACCAGCACAGCCGCAAGCACGCGTCGCAACGACTCAAGACTCAATCGTCGGCTCCCCATGTACGATCCCAAAACTCCGCCCGCCACTGCGGCGACCGCCCAGATCGGCGCCATCGCTGGAAACGTGCCGGTGCTGCGCAGATCGCCAAGCAGTCCCGCAACTGAATTGATGAGAATAAACGCGGCCGAAACCCCGGCAGTCGTCCGCACATCCGACCACCCCGCCAACAGAATAAGCGGACTAAGAAATATCCCGCCGCCCACGCCGACCATTCCCGATACGAGGCCGATCACGCCACCGCACACAATTGCGACGCCTGTCGGCAGCGGCTTAATTGGCCGTGCCGGCCACGACACCACGAGCCGCAGCGCCGCGACCACCAGCGCGACCGCCAGGATCGGCTTGAACACGGCGTCCGAAAGCCGGATATGCCCTCCCAAAAATGCGAGCGGAACAGAACTGATTGCGAATGGCCAGAATAACTTCCAGCTAAACGCCCCGGCCCGCGCGAATTGCACCGTCGCGATCAGTGCGACGGCGATATTGAACGACAACGCGGTCGGTTTGATGACGGCCGGCGCGATGCCCGCCAGCGTCATGACCGCCAGATAACCCGAAGCCCCGGCGTGCCCGACGCACGAATACATCAGCGCCGCGACGAATATCAGTGCGCCAATCCACACAGTCTGCGAATCCATCGCGCGCATTCTATCGCGGGCCTGCGTTGGACGCCGCCTGCAACGCGGTTACGCTGCGGACATGAGTAGCCCGTTCAGATCACGGCCCGCACCGCAAGGCACGCTCCGCCTCTTTCGCTTCAAGGGAATCGACGTCTTCCTGCACTGGAGCTGGGCCGTCGTCGCCGTGATCGATCTGCAAACGCGCCACAACGAATATCGATCGCCGATCTGGAACGTCGCCGAATACCTCTCGCTCTTCGCCATCGTCCTGCTGCACGAGTTCGGCCACGCCTTTGCCTGCCGATCTACCGGCGGACGGGCCGACACCATCCTCCTCTGGCCGCTCGGCGGCGTGGCGTACGTGAATCCGCCCTTTCGGCCGAAAGCATGGCTGTGGGGCATCGCGGCGGGACCGCTCGTCAACGTGGCCCTGATACCGGTGACATTCGCGGCAAGCTGGTATTTCGGCGTCGAGCATGCAGTGCGCCCGACCGATTTTCAGCGGTTCGTCTCGACCGTCACATTCATCAATCTGGCCTTGCTCATCTTCAACATGTTGCCGATCTACCCGCTCGACGGCGGACAGATCGTCATGTCCATTCTCTGGTTCTTTGTGCCGTTCGAACGCGCGCTATCGATCTCGGCCTACGTCGGCATGGCGGGCGCAGCGGTCGGTCTGGCGTTCGCCATTCATTGGGGCAATTACTGGATGGTCGCCATCGCGCTGTATGCGGCGTGGAACTGCTGGCGCGGAATTCAACTCGCCGAGTCAATCCGGCAGATGCGCCGATTGAACGAACCGAGCTACGCGCGTCGCGGCTTATAGAGCTTGTGGGCTAAAACGCCGGGTGGCCGGTGATCTCGCGCCCGACGACTAGTTCGTGGATCGTCTCGGTCCCTTCGTAGGTGATCACGCTTTCAAGATTCAACATGTGCCGGATCGGGCAGCACTCCACGCTGATTCCGCCGGCTCCGAGGATGTCGCGGCAATCGCGGGCGATATCGAGCCCCATGCGCACGTTGTTCCACTTTGCCAGCGACACCTGGCTGTGATGCAGCTTCCCCGCATCTTTGAGCCGACCGAGCTGTAAGCTCATCAGCTTCGCGGCCGTGATCCGCCGCACGCAATCCGCCAGCCGCCGTTGAATCGTCTGCGTGTGCGACAGCGGCCGGCCGAACAGCACGCGCTGCTTCGTAAACGTCAGCGCCTCGTCCAGACATGCCTCAGCCGCCCCGATCGCTCCCCACGTAATGCCATACCGCGCCTGCGTCAGACACGACAGCGGCCCACCCAACCCGGCCGCCTTCGGCAATCGACTCGCCTCGGGAACGCGGACGTTCTCGAAGAACAGCTCGCTCGTCACGCTCGCCCGCAGCGACATCTTTCGCAGGATGTCGCGCGATGTGTAGCCCGGCATGCCCTTCTCGATGATGAACCCGCGCACGCCTTCATCGGTGCTGGCCCACACGATGGCAATGTCGGCGATCGTGCCGTTCGTAATCCACATCTTGGCCCCGTTGATGACCCAGTCGCCGCCCTGCTTCTTGGCGTGCGTCTTCATCGTCCCCGGGTCCGACCCGCCGTCCGGCTCAGTTAGGCCGAAGCAGCCGATCACGCGGCCGCGGTGCATCTGCGGCAGCCACTTTTTCTTCTGCTCTTCGGTGCCGTAGGCGTGGATCGGATACATGCACAGCGAGCCCTGCACCGACACAAAGCTGCGGATGCCGCTGTCGCCGCGCTCCAGTTCCTGGCAGATCAATCCGTACGAGACGTTATTCAGCCCCGGGCAGTCGTACCCCTCGAGGTTGCAGCCCAGCAGCCCCATCTCGGCGATCGTCGGAATCAATTCCTTCGGAAACCGATGCTCCTCAAACGCATGTGCAATGACCGGCAGCACCTTCTCATCAACGAATCGCCGCACCATGTCCTGAACTTGTCGCTCCTCGTCTGACAGAAGCGCCCGCGTGTCATAGAAGTCGTGTACGTTTGGAGATTCCATGAAACTGTCCCTTGATCCCGGTCGGCAAACGACCGCACGCCCGATTTTCAACGGGCATCAGTATAGGGCTGATGGATGCGAATCAGAAGCGCAGTGACCGCCTACGAAGGCCGCGTGGCCGGCTGTGACGCGGGTGTCGCGACCAGCGAATCCAGTTGCCGGCGATACTGACCGGCCTGATCAGCTCGCCCCGTGGCTTCGTAGAAATGAATGACCCGCTCGGTCGCCTGCCGGCGGCGACGAAGCGGCGCGGCCGCACTCTTTAGGATGGGCGGAAGCGACTCCGTAAGCAGCTTTCCCGCCTCCGCAAGCCGGTTGCTCTTGTCCTCGGCCGACAGCGCAGGATCGAGCAAGGCTACGCACAGCTCCGCCTCGCCCAGTCCATTGCGCCCATGCGCAAGCCGCCAATCCTCGGCGGGCATGATCTTGCCGCGGGCGACAATATTCTCGCGCAGCAGTTCCTCCGCCTCCCGCGCTTTCTTCAACGCAAACTCTTTTCGATCCTCGCGCGCCTGCCAGGCAGAATCGGCCATCAGTAGGCCCAAAGACGTGCGGCACGCCAGTCCTTCCGCATCATTCGGCGACGGAGTTTGGCTTAGTAACTCGCATTCGCCCCGATGAAACGCCTCGGCGTCATCGAGCCGTCCTTCATCCGCGAGAATCTGAGTCAGCGTTGCAAACTGATTTGCCGTCGACGCAATCAGTTGAGCCGCCGTCAGCGGCGGATCGCCGGGCTTGATGCGTTGCAATATCGCCAATCGCTGCCGCGCCACATCCTCCGCCTGCGGCAGCTTGCCGGCCGACTGCAACGTGACCGTCAGGTTCCCCAGGATGATGAGCTTCGACGGATGATCCCCCGGAAATGTCGCGTCCAGCAGAGTCAGCGATTCGCGCTCCAGCGCTTCGGCTTCATCGAGCTTTCCGAGCCGCCGCATCGTGTCGCCCAGGTTCATCAGATGTCGCGACAGTTCGTCACCCCGACCGCCGGTCAGTCGACGCATCATTTCGGCGCTCTTCCGAAGGTAGGGCTCGGCTCCCGCAAAGTCGCCGGCGTCCCAGTGCAGCATTCCAATGCTGTCCAACGTGGCGGCCACGTCAGTGTGATCGCCGCTGAACAATGCCTGCTGCATCCGCAACGCGTCGTCAAAGTGCGCCGCAGCCGAATTCCGGTCGTCGATCGTCTTCTCCAATTCTCCAAGATTACGCAGCGCCCGAGCGATTTGCGGATGCTGAGAAGGAAACAGCCGTCGCAGCATCGCGATCGCTTCGTTGTAATTCTTGCGGGCCTCGTCCTTCTTGTTCTGATGATTCAGATAGACCGCCTGATTGAGCAGACTCGTCGCAATCTCATCATGGTCGCCCGAGAACAATCGCCTGCGCATCGCCAGCGCCTCGCGCGAGCGATCCTCGGCGAGCTGGTAGTTCCCGGCCCGGTCGTAAAGCACTGCCAGATTATCGAGCACGACTGCAATTTCGGGATGATCGCCCGCAAAAGCCCGCTTGCGAATCGCCAGCGACTTCTCGCCGCACGCCGTCGCCTCGGCTATTTCGCCGCGCCCCGTCAGTACCACCCCGACATTGCTCAGGTCTGCCGCCACCTGCAAATGATCGGGCCCGAATAGTCGCTGGTGCATCGCCAGCGCGGCCCGGTAGCTCGCCTCCGCCTCCGACAGATTCCCGCGCGCCATCTGCGCCTCGGCCAGAACGCCCAGCGCCGACGCCACCTCATCACGATCGCCGGGGTACCGCCGGCGATAAATCTCCAGCGCCTCGCGCGCCTGAGTCTCGGCCGTCGCGGAATCGGCTCGGCGCAGGTTCAACAGCGCCGACGCCTGAAGCACCGAAGCCAATTCAGGGCTCTTCGCTGAATAAGTTCGCCGCGCAAGCATCACGGCCGGGGCGAGCATTTCCGCGGCCCGGTCGAACGCCGCCAGGTCGCGATATGTCGTCCCGATGGTTTCGCGCATTCGGATCTCGGCTTCCGGCGCCTGCGATAACTCTCCTCGATTAATCCGATCGGCCGCCGTATCCATCATCTCGCGCAGCATCGTGGTGTCGCGCCCCCGCGCCACCGACGGCCCCGCGCCCGCCAGCGTCTGCTGCATGAAATCGGCGACTTTCTCCGTCTTCTCTTTTTCACTTCGCGCCCGGATGAACCCGTAAGTCGCCGATGACAAGCCCGCCACCACGGCCACACTCACCGCCGCCGAAGCCACCACAAACGCGCGGTGCCGCCGCACAAACTTCTTCATCCGATACGCCGTGCTCGGCGGCGTCGCCAGAACCGGCTCGTCATTCAGATACCGCCGCACATCCGCCGCCAACTCCGACGCTGACGCATATCGCCGCGTGCGATCCTTCTCGACGGCCTTCAGCGTGATCCAATCCAGGTCGCCGCGAATCTGCCGGATAAGCGTATCCGGATCGGTATTGCGGTTGTGCGCGATCGATGGCGTCGAATCCCGCCGCGTCTGCAGGAGCGTGCTCGGTTTCTGCGCATCCTGTTCCCGAATCGCCCGCTGCACCGCCAGCGGCCCGCCCATTCGCAATGACGCCGAATCAAACGGCAGCGTCCCGATCAAAAGCTGATAAAGCACGACGCCCAGCGAGTAGATATCCGCGCGCGTGTCGATATCCAGCCCCGACATCTCCGCCTGTTCCGGGCTCATGTACTCCGGGGTCCCGATCAACTGACCGCGCTCGGTATGCAGCGTGTGATCCGTCAGTTTCTGGTGCAGCGCCTTGGCGATCCCGAAGTCGATCACTTTGGGCGCCGGCTTCTCGTCCTGCATCGTGACCATGATGTTCGACGGCTTGAGATCGCGATGAATGATCCCCTTCTGGTGCGCATGCTGCACCGCCTCACACACGCGGATGAACAAGTCCAGCCGCTCGCGATTCGACAACCGGTTCTTGTCGCAATAGTCCGTGATCGGCACGCCCTGCACGTACTCCATCGCGAAGTACGGCCGGCCCATCTCCGTCGTTCCCGCGTCGAAGACGTGCGCCACGCCCGGATGATCCATCAGCGCCAGCGCCTGCCGCTCCGCCTCGAATCGCGCCAACACCTCCGGTGTGTCCATGCCCAGCTTGATGATCTTCAGCGCCACGCGCCGCCGAACCGGCTCCTCCTGCTCGGCCAGGTACACAACCCCGAATCCCCCCTGCCCGATTTGTTCCACGATGCGAAACGGCCCGATTCGCTCAGGCAGCCGGCGCTTTGCCTTATCCGGCGATTCCGCCCCGATGCGAACTTCCACCCGCCGCGCCCCGACGTCCACCGGCGACGACTGATCAGGAATCGCCTGATCCGCTTCGGCAACCGCGCCGCGCGAATGCATCTCAATAAAGAATTCCACTTCACCGCGCAGCGTCGGCTTATCGGCGCACCGTCGCTCCAGAAACTCAGCCCGAGCGCCCGGCTCCAGTTTCAACGCCTCGCGACCGATCGCTTCAGCACTCAGCAGGTGCTCAAGATCCAAGACCGACCTCCCGCCCACCGTTCGTTCGGAACCCGATCCTCCATCCTAACACCCGAAATCACCGCCGACACCCCGTGCCCTAACTCCCCTCATTAATGGATTTATGCTATTTTCCTTAATTCTCGGGCCTGCGACCCGGGAAGTTTCTGACAGCGACCGCCGCCGCCCGCCGTCTGCATTTCTGAACCTCGCACAGGAAGTCGAGTAGTTTCACGCTCAAAGCGAGCGCGATCCGCTTTGCAGACGCTTTTGGACTGATTCATTATTCCTGACTGATCGCACGCAAGGGTGAACGAAAATGAGCCAACTGGATGTCAAACAGATCGGAGCACAGGTTCAGGTCGCCAGCCAGCCCTTCCGCCGGCTGACCGAGCAGATGGGACGCGTCATCATTGGCCAGGCCGAGATGGTGCGGCACATGCTCGTCGGCATTTTGTCGAACGGGCATATTCTGTTGGAAGGCGTGCCGGGCCTCGCGAAAACAACCGCCGTGGCGAGTCTCGCACGCGGCGTGAGCACCGGCTTCCGCCGATTGCAGTTCACGCCCGACCTGCTCCCCGCCGACCTCATCGGCACCATGATCTACCAGCCGCAGAGCGGTGCCTTCACCACGAAAAAGGGCCCGATCTTCTCGAACATTATTCTCGCCGACGAAATCAACCGCGCCCCCGCTAAGGTCCAGAGCGCGTTGCTCGAAGCCATGCAGGAGCGGCAGGTCACCATCGGCGATCAGACCCACAAGCTCGACGATCCGTTCCTCGTCATGGCCACGCAAAACCCCATTGAGCAGGAAGGCACCTATCCGCTGCCCGAAGCGCAGGTCGACCGCTTCATGCTCAAGACCGTCGTGACCTATCCGTCACCGGCAGAGGAACGCAAGATTCTCGACCGCATGGCCGTCACCAAGCCCGAGCTGGGCATCGACCCGGTCATGACGCCGAAGGACATCGTCAACGCCCGCGCCGTCGTCGATGAGATTTACATCGATGACAAGATCAAGGACTACATCGTCAACCTCGTCGTCGCGACGCGCAAGCCGGCCGACTTCGGTCTCGACCTCGGCAACCTGATCCAATACGGCGCGTCGCCGCGTGCGACCATCTTCCTCACGCTCGGCTCGAAGGCCTGCGCCTTCCTGGCCGGCCGCGGATTCGTCACCCCGCAGGACGTCAAAGACATCGCACCGGCCATCCTTCGCCACCGCGTCATCGTCAGCTACGAGGCCGAAGCCGAAGAGAAGACCAGCGACGCCATCGTGAAGGACATCCTCGACCACGTCCCCGTCCCCTAACAAAAAGAAAGCGACGGGAGACGAAAAATGAATCATAAAGAGCTGTTGAAGAAGGTGCGGCGCATCCACATCCGCACGCTGCACATGGCGAACGACTTGTTCGCGGGCCAATATCATTCCGCCTTCAAGGGCCGCGGTATGGAGTTCGAAGAGGTCCGCGAGTACCAGCCCGGCGACGACGTCCGTACGATCGACTGGAACGTCACGGCCCGCGCCGGACACCCGTTCGTCAAGCGCTTCCGCGAAGAGCGCGAGCTGACGGTCATGCTGGTGGTCGACGTGAGCCCGTCGCAGGGCTTCGGAACGCACACGCAGCTAAAGCGCGATCTGGTTGCCGAGGTGTGTGCGACGCTGGCGTTCTCCGCGATTTCGAATAACGACAAGATCGGCCTGATCGCCTTCTCCGATCGGATCGAGAAGTACATCCCGCCCAAGAAAGGCACGTCGCACGTGCTGCGGGTGGTCCGCGAATTGGTGTCGCTCGAGGCCAAGGGCCACGGCACCGACGTCTCGGCGGCCATGGATTACCTCAATCTCGTCGTCCGGCGAAAGGCCGTCGTCTTTGTCGTCAGCGATTTCCAGGCCAGCGGCTACGAAAGCCCGATGCGGATTGCCCGCCGCCGGCACGATATCATCCCCATCACCGTGACAGACCACCGCGAAGTCGAATTGCCGAATGTGCGATTCATGGACCTGGTCGACGGCGAGACCGGCGAGATGATCACGGTGGACACATCCAGCCGCGCCTTTCGCGATGAGTATCGCCGCCGCGCCCAGGGCGTCTTCGAATCGCGAAAGAAGGAATTCCGCCGCATGAAGATCGACCCGATCGATCTCTTCACCGGCCATTCCTTCGTCGAGCCGTTGCAGCGGTTCTTTCACGCCCGCGAGACCCGTGCCTGATCGGGCGGGCCGCCGACAACTGATTATCAAAGAGTGGGAGATTCTCGCATCATGGATAGACCCAACCTGACCATTCCGCAGCGCGCCGCCGCACCGAGGCCCCTCCTGGACGGCCGCACCATTCTGTTCGCGGGCCTCATCGCCGTCTGGCTGGGCGTGATGGGTTGGCAGCAGTATCGAACCCCGGGCCGACCGCGGGGCGCGCCGGCCAACACCACTTCGACGCTCTCACAGGCAGATCTCGAACAGCTCGCCCTGCGGCTCGAAGACAAGAATCTCTCGTCCGCCGCCGCAAACACATGGAATGAGTATCTGGCTGCCGCCAGTGTCCCCGCCGAGCGCGAAGCCCAGATTCGCGTGCGAATAGGTCGCCTCCTCCAGCAGGCCGGCCAGAACGAACAGGCCGTCGCCAACCTCTATCGCGCCGAAGCGCTCGCCGGCACAAACAAGGCGATTCTCGGTGAAGACTTCGCCGTTCGCGTCCGCGACTGTTTCCGCGAGATGGGCCGCTACGGCGAACTCACCCGCGAAGTCGAGGAGCGCACCTCGATCGCCAGCAACAACGGCGATCTCGCTGGTCGGCAGATCGTGGCCGAGATCGGCAGCGAGAAGATCACAACCGCCGACCTCGATCGCATGCTGCACGACGAAGTCGAAAGCATGATCCGCAGCTCACCCGGCATCACGCCTGACCAGGTGTCCCAAGTTCGAAAGATGGCGCAGGAGCAATACGGCAACGCCGAGGCCCGCGGCCAGCTGCTTCAGCAGATCGTCATGCAACGCGTCCTCGCCCGCGAAGCTCGCGAGCGTAAGATCGACCAGGACGCCGCCTACCGCGACCGCCTCGTCCACGAGGCCGACACGCTGCTTGCGTCCGCGCTGACAAACAAAGTTACCGAAGAACGCGCCAGCATCACTCCCGCCGACATCGAACGTTTCTACGCCGCCAATAAGCAGCACTACGAAACACCCGCCCGCGGCCAACTCGCCCAGATCGTCTGCAAATCAAAGGACGACGCGGCTAAGGTAATCGAACTTCTCGACGGCGGCGCAAAATTCGAAAAGCTCGCCCAGGATCGCTCAACTGACGCTAGTACCAAATCCGCCGGCGGCGCCCTCCGCGACCCCCTGCGGGCCGACGGAAACGATGTTCCCGGCGCGGGCGAGAATAAGGACCTTCACGCCAAACTCTGGAATCTCAAGTCCGGTGAATACACGAAAGATTCCTGTCAGGTCGGCGACAACTGGATCGTCTATCTGATGGTGGACAAACAAGACGCCCATACGCCGAAGCTCGCCGACATCCACGATCGCGTTGAAAGCGATTGCCGTCAGGCCCGTCGCGGCGAAATCCTCCAGCAATACGTCCAGGAGATGTTCAAGAAGTACGACGTGAAACTCCATCGCGGCGCGGTCGCCGCCACGTCGCAGTCCGCTCAAACCGCACAGGCGAAGGGATCATGACTCGTCGAATCGTTCTGACATCCTGCATGGCGCTGGCCGTCGCACTGCTCGCGTCCGGTTGCAAACGCGAACAGGCCAAAGGCGTCGCCTCGACCCAGCCCGCCCCGCAACCCGTCGTGAAGACGGGCGAGCGCGGCCCAGTCAAGGTCACTGTCCGGCTCGATCGCGATCGCACCAGCGTTGCTGACCCGATCGAACTGTCAATCGAAGCGAAAACCGAACCCGGCGTCGACATTCGCATGCCCAAGTTCGGCGAGGTCGCGCAAGGCCTCAGCATCCGCGACTTCACCGACAAGACTCCGAAGCCCGCAGACAAAACGCCAACCTGGACGCGCACCTACAAGCTCGAAAGCTTCGTCTCCGGCAAGGTCGATCTGCCGCCGGTCAAGGTCGAGTTCACCGATAAGCGCCAGCGCGACGCCGCAACGACGCAGCCCGCCATCGCCTCGTCCGTCGAAGTCGAACCGATCACCCTCACCGTCGAATCGCTCCTGGCCGGCAAGTTCGACCCGCAGAAATTCAACGACGTCAAAGGCGCCGTCGCGCTTCAGCGGCCGCGCTCGTGGATTATCCTGGCATGGGGAGCCGGAGCCGTCGCCGCGCTGCTCGCCGTTGGGGCAACGGTGTGGTATCTGCGGCGGCGGCATAATATTCAACGCCAGGTGCAGATGCCGCCCCATCAGTGGGCCCTCATCGAGCTGCACCGCCTGCTGGCCGAAGATCTGGTCGGCAAAGGCATGGTCGCCGACTTCTACTATCGACTTAACGCCCTGCTCCGCCGCTACATCGAGCTGCGCTTCGGCCTCAACGCCGCAGAGCAGACCAGCGAAGAGTTCCTCCGCGCCCTGCAGACCGACGACCGGCTGCCGCGCGAACACGCCGGCGCGTTGCGAGACTTCATCTCCGCCTGCGACCCGGTGAAATACGCCCGCTATCAGCCCGATCGCGAGGAGATCGAACAAGTGTTCAACGCAGCCCGCGACTTCATCCTCAGCACGCAGCAGCGCGAGCTTGAGATCGAAGTCGAACCCGTAGAGGCGGTGGCAGCATGACGCTTCATTCCCCCTGGTTCTTGCTCGGCCTGCTAATGCTCCCGCTCATCTGGTGGCGCTGGTGGGATCCGGCCCGCCGAGCTGCGATCGTCTTTTCCGATATCTCGCGCCTCAAGCTCAGCGCCGGCAGCTGGCGGACGCACCTGCGTCTCCTTCTGCCCATGCTCCGAACGGTCGCGGCAACGGCACTCGTCGTCGCCCTCGCCCGCCCGCAGCAGGGCAACGAGCAGACCCGCATTTTCAGCGAAGGCGTCGCCATGCAGCTCGTCGCCGACGTCTCCGGCAGTATGAACGCCATGGACTTCGAGTTGGATGGCAAGCCCGCCTCGCGCGTCGATGTCCTCAAGAGGGAAGTGACCGACTTCGTCAAAGGTAACGGCAAGGATTTGCCCGGCCGCCCAAACGACCTGCTCGGCCTCATCACCTTCGCCCGCTACGCCGACAGCGCCTGTCCGCTGACCCTCGACAATGCCAACCTGGTCAACATCGTTAGCAAGACTCGCGCGAAGAACGACATCGAAGACCAGCGCAAGCTCCGCGAGATCGAGCTCGAATTCCGCCGCCGCCAGCTCTCGGGCGCTTCCGAGTCCGAGCTCCGCGAAATTCAAAACCAGTACCGCCTCATCGCCGAAGAAGACGGCACCGCCATCGGCGACGCCATCGGCCTCGGCCTCGAACGCCTCGACCAGGCCACCAAGGGCAAAGCCGCCTCAGGCAAGGCCCCCATCAAGAGCCGAGTCCTGGTGCTCATCACCGACGGCAAGCAGACCGTGCCCGACTCGATCGACCCGGTCGAAGCCGCCAAGATCGCCAAGCCGCTCGGCATAAAGATTCACACGATTCTCGTCGGCCGCGAGGCCAACGTCCCCGTCCAGCGTCTGAACCCCATCACCGGCGAGCCCGAATACATCGCCGCCAATTTCGAAGTCGACGAGGACACCCTGAAGGAAGTCGCCAACGAAACTGGCGGCAAGTTCTTCCGGGCCACCGATACCGACGCACTGCACGACATCTGCCGCGACATCGACAAAATGGAGCGCACCAAGACCGACGAAAAGCGCTATATGCAATACACCGAGAAGAGTGGCCCGTGGCTCTGGGCGGCCTTCGCGTGCATCGCCGCCGAGATCTGTCTGGCCAACTCCTTCCTCCGGAAGATTCCATAAGGGATGACCCAGTGAACGCCATCCGTTTCGACAATCTGCAATACCTTCACCTGCTCTGGCTCGTGCCGGTGCTGGCCGGCGTCTTCGCCGCGGGTTTCGCCCTGAAGGATCGCGCCCTCCGCGCCTTCGCATCGGCCAACCTGTTCGGAACGCTGATGCCCAACGTCAGTCGCGGTCGACAGTGGTTCAAGGCCGGCCTCGTCCTGGCCGCTCTTGCCTTGCTCATCGTCTCCCTCGTCGGCCCGCGCTGGGGCACCTACTGGGAAGACGTCCACGCCAAAGGCCTCGATCTGATGATCTGTCTCGACGTATCCAAGAGCATGCTCGCAAGCGACGTGAAGCCCAACCGCCTCGATCGCGCCAAGCAGGACATTCGCGACCTCGTCTCGGCCCTGCCCGGCGACCGGGTTGGCCTCGTTGCCTTCGCCGGCAAGCCCAGCATGAAGTGCCCGCTCACAATCGACTACGGCTTCTTCCGCCTCGTTCTCGACGACATCACCACCGGCGCCGCCCCGCTCGGCGGCACCAACATCGGCGATGCCATCCGTGTCGCCGCCGATTCCTTCGACGACCACGTCAAAAATCACAAAGCCATCGTCGTCATCACGGACGGCGAAGATCAGGAAAGCTACCCGGTCGAGGCCGCCGAAAAAGTCTTCCGCGACAAAGGCATCCGCGTCTTCACCATCGGCCTCGGCGATGCCGGCCACGGCTCACGCATCCCCGCGGCTGAAAAAGGCGACTTCGTCATGCACGAAGGCCAGCAGGTCTGGTCCAAGATGAATCCCAAGGCCCTGCAGGACATCGCCCTCGCCGGCCACGGTGCGTATGTCCCCGCCGGCACGCAAAACATCGAACTCGATCGCATCTACAATGAAAAAATCGCACCGCTCGACAAGCGCGAATTCGAAGCGAAGAAGGTTCAGCGGCAATACGCTCGCTACCAGGTCTTCGCCGCAATGGCGCTGCTGCTCCTCCTGGCGGAGACGCTGATGAGCGAGCTTCGCGGTGGCAAGCGGGCCGCTCCGCCCGCGGGAGCGGTGGCATGACGCCGATGACTTCACTCAATATGTACTCGAATCGATCGATCGCCCGCTTTGCGTTTGCCGTCGCTCTGACGGCCGCCTTCTCCGCGTCCGCCAGAGCCGACAGCCGCCTCGCCGCCGCCGAAGCGGTCGCGCAAGGCAAGCAGCTCCTCGAAGCCGGTAAGTACGATGATGCCCTCGATTATTTCAAAAAGGCCGAGGTCGATCTCCCCGATTCAGCCGAGATTGCCTACGACCGCGGCATCGCCCTCTACCGCAAGGCCGAGTTCGACAAGGCCAAAGACGCCTTCATGAACGCCCTGCGAACCCGCGAGCCGGCCTTGGAGGCCAAGTCGAAGTTCAATCTCGGCAACTGCGCCTACTCGACGGCATTGCAGAAGCTCACCGACCTCTCGGGCGCAATCGACGAGTTGCGTAAGGCGATCACCTACTGGCGCGATTCGCTCGATCTCAATCCGGAGGATGCCGAAGCCCGGCAAAACATCGAAACCGCGCAGCTCCTGATCAAGGACCTTCTCGATAAAGAGAAGAAGCGCCAGGAAGAAGAGCAGAAGAAACAGCAGGACGAGAAGAAAAACCCGGAAAGCCAGCCGACTTCGCAGCCCGATCAGAAGGACCAGAAGGACCAACAGCAGCAGGACCAGCAACAAAAGGATCAGCAGAAGCAGGATCAACAGAACAAAGATCAGCAAAACAAGGACAAGCAGAAAAACGACCAGCAGAAAAACCAGCAAAACCCGCAGCAGCAGAAAAAGCAGCAGCCCAAGCAGGACCCCAAGGACCAGAAGGGCAAGGACAAAGACAAGGAAAAGCAGAAGCAGGAAGAGCAGAAGAAGAAGGACCAGCAGCAGCAGCGCGAGCAGGCCCAGATGAAGCGCGATCAGATGTCGCGCGAAGATGCCGAGCGAAAGCTGCAGGCCATCCGAGACAAAGAACGCGCCCGACGCGAAGATAAGCGCAAACGCGAAGCCACTGAGGCCGGCCGCATGCCGGTCGATCGAGACTGGTAATGACTAATCGTGCAACACTGCTGCTGACCGCGACCCTCGCGGGCCTGTGCGCTGCCTCGGCGTCGGCGGGGGCGATCCAGGTCTCCGCCAAGCTCTCCAGCGTCACCGCCCGTGTCGACGAGGAAGTCGTACTCACCGTCACCATCCGGGATGCCCAGGTCGTTAAGACCCCGATCATCCAAAGAGTCGACACCATGCAGATCGCGCTCGTCGGACTCCCCAGTCGCTCAAGCGGCATGAATATCGACAACGGTCGCGTTCAGCAGTGGAACGAGTGGTCTTATCGCTTCTCAGTCATCCCTAAGAAAATGGGTCGGCTTACCGTCCCGGGCGTCCGAGTCCGCGCCGACAACAAAGACTACACCACCAGCCCCCTCACCCTCGTCGTTGGCCGCGGCGAATCGGGCAAGCCGCTCATCGTCGAAGTCGAAACCACTTCGCGCGAGGCCTACGTCGAGGAGCCCATTAAAGCCACCCTCCGCATCTGGCTCCGCGTCTATCGCCAGGATGATCTGACCCTGAATCCGCGACAGATGTGGAGCATCGTTGACGGCCGGGCCAGCGACTTCGGCGTCTTCGGCGAACCCGCCTACGTCGACATGCGCGTCCGCGAGGAAAGCGACGGCAGCGCCGCCAGCTACTACGTCTTCGAAAAAGAGGGAACGATCTACCCCGATCAACCCGGACCGCTCAAACTCGGCGACATCCACGTCACCGTGAACTACCCGCAGTTTCTGTCGCAGGGAGTCTTCGGCGACCTCCAGATGACGCGTAGCACGCGCATCGCCGGCGTGCCGGGCACCGTCAACATTGTCGTCAAGCCGCTCCCCGACGACGGCCGCCCCGCCGACTTCAATGGCGCCGTCGGCCGCTTCACCATCGCTTCATCGGCTACGCCTACCAGCGTCACGGTTGGCGATCCGATCACCCTGACCCTTGAGATCCGGGGTGCCGGCCGGCTTGAGCGCGTCAGCGCCCCGTTGCTCAGCAAGGTCGAATCCCTCTCACGCGAATTCAAGATCCCCGACGAGCCGCTCGCCGGAAAAATCCGCGGCGACGCAAAGGTCTTCACCCAGACCATTCGCGCAGCCAACGATTCCGTGAAGGAAATCCCGCCCATCCCGTTCAGCTTCTTTGACACGAGCACCGGGCGCTTCGAGACCGCCTACTCGCAGCCCATCCCGCTCAAGGTGATGGCCGGGAACAACCTCTCGCTATCGCAGGTAGTGGAAGCCGAGCCGGCCAGAACCCGGCCCGCCAAACCAATCGTCGAACGCAACGAGGGCCTGCTCGCCAATTACATTGACGACGCCGATCTGCTCAAGACGCAGCGCATCGAGTTCGGCTGGCCCTGGGCCGCCGCTGGTCTCGGATTCCCGCTGGCCTACATGGGCCTCGTCGTCGTCCAGCGTCGCAACGACCGCATCGCCGGAGATTCCGCCTACCGCCGCAGGACGCGAGCCGAGAGCGAAGCCCGCCGTCGACTCTCCGCCGCACGATCATTGGCCGGCGCGCCCGCCGCCTCGCAACTCGCCGCTGCCGTCACCGGCTACCTGGCCGATCGGCTGAACGTCCCCGGCGAAGCCATGACCCGCGATGAAGCCCGCCGCCTCCTAGCCGACAAGAACGCGAATCCGACTGTCGCCGCGGAAGTGGACGGTCTCCTCGCCGACCTTGAACTCGCCCAATTCGCCGGTCTCGCGGCTGCGCCATCGTCCGACCTCATCGATCGAGCGACGGGCTGCCTCGACAATCTGGAAAGCGAGCGCCTGCGATGATGATCTCCCTGTTAACGATGCTCGCCCTCAGTGCCAACGGCATCAGCACCGCGCCCAGCTCGATCGAACACCAGCGCCAGACGCTCGCTGCCGCGAAGCAGTCCTTCGATGACGCCGCGAAGATCGGCTCGCGCGATCCCGACGCCGCCCGTCGCGGTTACCAAAACGCCGCCAACAACTTCGAATCCCTCATCGACTCCGGCGTCGAAAACGGAAAGCTCTACTACAACCTCGGGAATACCTACGTCCGTCTCGGCAAGATCGGCAAAGCCATCGCCTGCTACCGCCGCGCCGAGCGGCTCAGCCCCGGCGACGCAAACCTCGTCGAAAATCTCCGCTTCGCCCGCTCCCTCCAGCAGGATCGCATTGCCCAGCCGGCCACCGTCGACGCCCTCCGCTACCTTCTCTTCTGGCATTATGGACTGCCCCTAAATCTCCGCGCCTGGGCCGGCGCCTCCGCCTACATCGCGCTCTGGCTCCTGCTCGCCATCGGCCTCTACTTCCGACCGCGACCGACCGCCCTCAAATGGGCGACCGCTAGCTGCGCGCTGGTCGCCGTTTCGCTCGCCGCGTCTGTCGCCTTCGATCTCTACGCCGGCCACGCCTCGCGCGCCGGCGTCCTCACCGCAGACAGTGTCATCCTTAGAAAAGGCAACGGCGATTCCTACGAGCCCCGCTTCGATTACCGCTTCTCCGACGGCGTCGAATTCACAGTCGACGAGCCGCCCCGCGGAGATTGGATCCATGTCCGCCTGGCCGATGGCAAAGACGGCTGGATCCGTCGCGATCAGGCCGAGCTGATCTGACATCCCGCCAAACCGCCCTCCGCCCCATATTTCCTTTTCGTGAATGCCAAACCAGCGCTTGGCATGCTGCGACATCGCGTGATATCATTAAGAGGAAGAGTGGCAGCCGGGATGCAGCTTCCATGGGTGCACAAACACCGGTCTCTGGCGGTTCCGACGTGGCGGTGAACATCCCCGCGCGTCGTGGTCCCCTGTCCGGCGCACTCGGCCTGCTCGTCGTCGTCGTCCTGCTCTCCGTCGCCGGCTTCTCAACCTACAAACTTTTCACCGCACCACCCGATGCCCCCGCTCAGCCGCAATTCGTCGAAGCCATCTGCTCCGTCACATTGAAGCATTTCTCGCATCAGCGTGAAGCCGGCGAGAACTACCCCTTCTATTCGCCGTTCACCAAAGAGCGGACTGCCTATCCCGCGGAAATGTGCTACTGGACGAGGGATGGAAAGGCCAAGTCCGAACCGACTTACGTTCTGCTGAACGAATACATCAAGAAGCCCGGGCCGACCATCTGCCCGGATTGCGGCCGTCTCGTCGAGGCCCATAACCCCCCGCCGCCTCCCGAGTTGATGGCTGCGGCTAAATCGGGCGCCCCCTCACAGCCCGCCCCCGCCGGAGCCGTGAATGCACGAAGCCCAAACAACTAAACAGCCGTCACAGTTCCGCCAGCTCATGGCCGGCCCATTGGGAATGGTGCTGGGTGTCGTCATGCTCGCAGCCGCCGGCGTCGTGATATGGTTTTTCTTCCACGGGACCGATGCAGGCGACGCGTCCGCCAACCGGAATTTCATGTGCTCCGAAACGAATAAGCCCTTCAACCACCGAATCGAGGATGGCGAAACGTATCCCATTATCTCCCCGTTCACGAAACGCCCGACCGGCTTTCCAGCCGAAAGGTGCTATTGGACAAAAGATGGCAAGGCAAAACTTAACCCGACACTGGTTATACTGAATACGTACCTTGAGAAGGACGGCCCGACGATTTGTCCCGATTGCGGCAAGATCGTGAGGCCCCACAATCCGCCACCACCGGCAGAAGCAATGGAAGAGGCAAAACAAGCGAACAGGCAAAGCTAGCACCCGAGGATTCGAGTATGCGCAATTCAGTCCAGACGCGATCCTGTAGTCGATGTGTTCGCAATGCCTTCACCCTCATCGAACTGCTGGTCGTCATTTCAATCATCGCACTATTGATTTCAATCCTCCTTCCCCAGCTCGCCTCCGCCCGGCGCGTCGCCCGTCGTGTTTACTGCAACACCAACCTGCGCTCGACGATCCAGGCCATGCAGAACTATGCCACCAGCAATGACGATTCCATCGCCGGCTCACCTAATACGACCGGCACCTATCTGAAAGTCCGGGCGTTGATCGCCCCCGGATCTGTTTCGGCGTTTTCGTTTCCAGGTCCGGCGACCAGCCCTTGGGACTTCATGGGACCTCTCGCTCGCGAAAACGGCATGGAAGACGTCATGACCGAGAATCTGCCGCGCCGCTATGACATCCTCCGCCGAATCAAGAGCTACCAGTGCGCGGAAAACAACATTCTTGCCGGTCCCTACTCTTCTTTGCCGGCTGCGCAATTCTCAACCGGCCCGATGATCGCGCAGAATACATGTCGAAACTTTATGTATCTGGGCGACGTCGGCCGACTAACCGTCCCGCAGACGGAACCTCTGCCGCCCTTGGTTGATCAACTCGACCAGCCGCAATTCGATGTCATTGCCGGCAGTTGGGAGGAGAGACTGCCTAAGAGTTATTCGCCGCGACTTTCAGTGCTCGGCGACGCCTCGATGAAGGTCTTCGTTGGAGATGGCGCGCGTTACTCCACCGTCAGCATCCAACCCGACTACGACATTGGACTTGCATCGTCGTACGGTTCGGCCTACTCGGATTCCGGGCCATACACAACCTTTTCGAGATCATGGGACCGCACGGGAGCGCCCGGCAATCTCTTCGCCGCACAGGCCTGCACAACGCCTGGCTGGGTCGATGCTCGGCAATACGGATATCGACACAGCACGCAAATCACGCCGGGGTGCGCTGCCGCACCGAACACCTACGTAGGTAATTTTGGATTCTTTGATGGACACGCGGAATCTTTGGGTGATCTCAAGTCCGCAAATCCGTTCATGTGGCTGCCGGCACGCAGTACATTGACGGTCAACTCATCAATGCACCCCGATGTACAACGCGAGTATGCCGCCAGCATCATCAGTGGAAAAATGAACATCAACAACTGAAGCACCCGCTCGAATGCCGGTATTCCAGGGGATCGCGGGGCGCGACCAGTTTGAACTTCCAATACATCCGCGGGTATCCTGATATCTGATATCTGAGGAACCCGTATTCTCACCCCCCACAAGAGGTGCTCGCCATGCGCCCGTTCAGTCATCGGCCCGCGTTCCTTGCGGCACTCGCGCTCAGCTTCATCCCCCTCCCGGCCCTCCGCGCCGCCGAAAAGCACCGCGACTCCGCCGCCCTCTTCTCCGCCGCCGCCTACGAAAAGCATATCCGCTATCTCGCCTCCGACGAGCTCGCCGGCCGCGGCATCGGTCCTCCCGGAATCGACGAAGCCGCCAAATACATCTCCGAGCAATTCGAGTCCCTCGGCGTCACCCCCGCCGGGACCGACGGCTACTTCCAGCCCTTCACCGTCTCCGTTACCAATCGCATCGGAGACAACACCCGCCTCGCCGTCCGCGGCGAAGATCGCTCCGTCCTTGAACTGAACCGCGACTTTGTCCCCCTTCCCTTCTCGAAGAAAGGCGGCTTCGACGGCCCGGTCGTCTTCGTCGGCTACGGCATCGACGACTCAGACGACAAGAAATACAACGATTACGAAGACGTCGACGTCAAGGGCAAGGTCGTCCTCATGCTCCGCTACCAGCCCGCCTGGTGGACCGCAGGAGATGACGACGACAACAAGTCATCCCCCGAAGACCGCCCGCGCCGCCGCGACCGCTCGCCGCAATCCTTCTTCATGACCAAGGCCGGCCAGGCCATCAAACACGGCGCCAAGGCCATCCTCATCGTCAACCCCGCGACCCTCACCGGCAAAGCCCCGCCCGACAAACTCTACGACTTCACCGCCGGCCGCGCCCCCGCCGTCGCCATCCCCATGATGAACATCACCCGCCGCGCCGCCGACGACATGCTCGCCGACGCCGACCTCCCCTCCATCCGTCAGCTCCAGCGCGCCATCGAAAAGCACAAGTCCCCGGCCTCGGTCGAATTGAAGGGCGTATCAGTCAACGGCTATGTCGACATCGATAAGCAAAAGACCCCGGTGAAAAATGTCATCGGCCTCATCCGCGGCAAAGGCCCGCTCGCCGACGAATTTGTCGTCGTCGGAGCCCACTACGACCACCTCGGCATCACCCGCAACTGGCGCAAACCCAATGACACCAAGGAATACATCCACAACGGCGCCGACGACAACGCGTCCGGAACTACTGGCCTGATCATCCTCGCCCAGGCCCTCAAGGCCGGTCCGCCGCTCAAACGCAGCGTGCTGCTCATGGCTTTCACCGGCGAAGAAAGCGGTCTCCTCGGTTCCAAACATTGGGTCGATCACCCCACCATCCCCATCAAGGAGGTCGTGGCCATGCTCAACATGGACATGATCGGCCGCCTGAAAGACGACATTCTCCAGGTCGGCGGCATGGGCACTGGCGTTGGTTTCAAAGACCTCGTGGACAAGTTCGCCGAAAAGTACGATCTCACCATCCACAACGGCGGCGGCGGACGTGGCCCGAGCGACCACTCCTCGTTCTACGGCGCCGATATCCCGGTCCTCTTCTTCTTCACCGGAATGCACCCCCAATACCACGCCCCGGATGACGACGTCGAACTGATCAATGCCGAAGGCGCCTGCCGCGTCACCCACCTCGTCGCCGACTTGCTCGACGAAATCGCCGACGCCGACGACCGCCCCGAGTTCAAGAAGGACTCGACCCGCTTCAGCCCCGAGCGCCAGAAAGACGGCAGCCCGCGGGATGAAGGCCGTAAGACCGACGCCAAGAAGCCCGCCAAGGCGGAACAAAAATCCGTTCACGACAACGCCCCGAACGACGACTCAGACGACTCCCGACCGGCCATGCCGCGCGTCCGCCTCGGCATCGCGCCCGGCAACTACGGTGACGCGGAAGGCAAGGGCTTGCCCATCGAGTACGTCGTCGAAGGCGGCCCCGCCGAACGCGCCGGCCTCCGCGACAAAGATCGCATCATCAAAATCGGCGACCGCGAAGTCACTGACATCAGCACTTACATGTCTGCCCTGGCGCGTTTTAAACCCGGCGACAAAGTCAAAGTCGTCGTGCTGCGCGGCGAAAAGGAAATGACCTTCACCATCCAGCTCGACGAATCCCGCCGCAGCCAGAACGAATAAGCAGCCAATGCCAAACAACACATCCGATCGCGACCGCGCCCACAGCGCCTACGTCGCGGTCCATTCCGGCTGGGCCCGCTGGGAGGCCCAGTTCGTCGCCTTCACCTGGCCAGTCACGCTGCGCCTCGTCCTCGAATCGCGCCTCGCCGCCGGCGCGCGCGTCCTCGACCTCGGCTGCGGAACCGGTGAGCCCGCACTTGCCTTCGCCTCCGCCATCGGCCCGACTGGCCGCGTCACCGCGACCGACCTCACCGATGAAATGCTCAGTGTCGCCCGCGACCGCGCCGCCGCCCTTAAAATCAAAAACGTCGATTTCGTCCACACCGCCATCGAAGACCTGAACTTCCCCGCCGCCTCGTTCGATGCCGTCGTCAGTCGCTGGGGCCTCATCTTCGCCGAAGATGTCCCCGCCCAACTCCGTCGCATCCGCTCCTGGCTCCGCCCCGGCGGCCGCATCGCCCTCGCGACATGGACGCCGATGGAAGACTCCCCCGGCTTTCACGTGATGAACCAGGCCGTCTCCCGCCTGCTCAATCTCCCACCGCCCAACCCGGACGAACCGGGTATGCAGAATCTCTCGCGCCCCGGCGCCCTCGCCGCCGCCCTCCAATCCACCGGCTACAACGACGCACACACCGAATTCGTGAACCTGTGCACCGTCGTAAGAAGCGGCCAGGAATACTGGGAACTCTCGCGCGACACCGGCGCATCACTCCGCGCTGTTCTCAATCGCATAACCCCCGATCAGCTCACCCAGCTCACCCGCGAAGTCTCCGACGCCGTCGAACGCTTCCGCTCCGGCGAACTCCTTCGCATCCCGGCCCTCGCACAGGTCGGCTCGGCCAGCGCATGACAGGCCCGCCCATTTCCGTTCTCATTTAGAAGCATGCCCGCCGATTCCCAGCACGTCCTCATCATCGCCGCCGGCGCGGCCGACGAGCCCGTCGAAATCCTCGACGGCCGCACCCCGCTTGAAGCCGCTTCGACGCCCGCCCTCGACGAAATCGCCGCCAGCGGCAGGCTCGGAACCATCCGCACCATTCCCCCCGGCTTCGCCGCCTCGCGCGACGTCGCAACCCTCGCCCTCTTCGGCTACGACATCCGCGACAGCTACAGCGGCTACGCCGGCCTCGAAGCCCTCGGCCGCCGCATCATCCTCCGCGAACACGAACTCGCCTTCCGCGCCAACCTCGTCAACATCACCGATGGCATCCTGGTTGACGTCAACGCCGGCGGCGTCACCGGCGACGAAGCCTCCGAACTCGTCATCGCCCTCGAACAAGCCCTCGCCCCCAAAGGCGTGCGCTTCCACGCCGGCCTCGCCCATCGCGCCATGATGCTCACGACCAACGCGTGGGACCAAACCGTCTGCACGCCCGCCCACGACATGATCGGCGAACGCATCGATCGCCACTGGCCCAGCGGCCGCGGCGGACGCGAGCTCCGCGATCTGATCCAGTCCGCCCAGACCGTTCTCGCCGCGCACCCGCTCAATCGCGCCCGCGTAACCGCCGGCCGCCCTCCCGCGAACTCGATCTGGCCCTGGGGCCAGGGCGTGCTGCCCCGCGTGCAACGCTTCCGCGAACGCTGGCGATTACGCGGCGCAGCCGTCGGCGCAGTCGACCTCTTCCGCGGCGTAGCCCGCCTCGCCGGCCTCAATGTGCTCGACATCCCCGGCGCGACCGGCAGCACCGACACCGATTACGCCGCGAAAGCCGCCACCGCCACTGCCGCCTTGGACGACCACGACGTCGTCATTATCCACATCGAAGCCCCCTACGAAGCCGCCCTCGCCGGCGACGCCCCCGCTAAGGTCCGCGCCATCGAAAGCATCGACGCCCGCATCGTCCAACCCGTCCTCGATCGCATCTCCCGCGCCGAGCGCTGGAGTCTCGCCTTCGTCGCCGACCTGCCCGTCAGCACCGAGCGCCGCCGCCAGGGCAGCGAGGCCGTTCCCCTTTGCCTCGCCGGCACGGCCGTCGCCGCCTCCGCCCGGCGCGACTTCGGCGAATCCGCCGCCCGCCAGTCCGACCTCCACATCGACCACGGCTGGGACTTCATGGAGTACTTCCTCCGCGTCTGACGCCCAGGCCGCCCGCCGCGCCGCGCGCATATACTTCCCCAACTCTAGGAGTCGTTTCCCATGCCGCGCATCGACGAAGCCCCGGCCCGATTGCTCCAGCTAATCCACTCGCAGTCCGAACCCAACAATACCGCCGCGACCCCCACCGGCGCTTCTGTCGCTGCCGACGCCAACCTCCTCGACGCCTACTCGCAAGCCGTCGTCAACGTCGTCGATCACGCATCCCCCTGCGTCATCGGTGTCTCGCCCCGCGGTAACGGCCGCGGCGGTCAGGGTAGCGGCTTCCTCCTCACACCTGACGGCTACGCCCTGACCAACAGCCATGTCGTCCACGGCCGCGCCAAACTCCGCGGCACGACGCGCGAAGGCGATGATCTCGACGCCACCCTCGTCGGCGACGACCCCGCCACCGACCTCGCCCTCATCCGCCTCGAAGCCCGCGACCTGCCCTTCGCTCAGCTCGGTGAGTCCGAAGCGCTCCGCGCCGGCCAGCTCGTCATCGCCCTCGGCAACCCACTCGGTTTTCAGTCCACCGTCTCCACCGGCGTCGTCTCAGCCGTTGGTCGCGCCATGCGAAGCCAGGAAGGCCGCCTCATTGAAAACATCATTCAACACACCGCCCCGCTGAACCCCGGCAACTCCGGCGGCCCGCTGCTCGACTCGCGCGGCCGCGTCGTGGGCGTCAACACCGCAATCATCCATATGGCCCAGGGCCTCGGATTCGCCGTCCCCGCCGCCACCGCGCGCTGGGTCGTCGGCGAGCTGATCACTCACGGCCGCGTCCGTCGCCCCTATCTCGGCATTTCCGTTGGTGTCGCCCCGCTCAACCGCCGCCTCGCCCGCGAACTCGACCTGCTCAACGACCACGCCGTTGAGGTCAACGCCGCCGACCCCAACGGACCCGCCGCCCGCGCCGGCATCAGCGCCGGCGACCTCATCGTCGCCATCGACGACCGCATCGTCGCCACCGTCGACGATCTGCACCGCGCCCTTACCCGCGCCCCCGCCGGCCAGGTCCTTACGCTCACCGTCGTCCGCGACGATCGCCGCATTGAGGTGCCAGTCGAGATTCGATTCCCCGACTGACCCGCACTATCGAGTCGTGTTGCCCGCCGATAGCATGCGCTGACAATGAACGCCGCCGCCGACACCGAACGCGACTACTTCCGCTTCTGCCCCGGCGAAGAACAGATCAAGCTTTCCAACGCCGTCTGCCGCGGCCGCCGCCGCACCAATTTCATCAAGTGCAAGGGCTGCCAGTTCAACGACGACGAACGCGAAGCCGCCCGCATCCAACAAGCCGGCCCGACTCCCGATCCCAACGACGCCCTCGCAAAACTCTTCAAGGCCTACGACGTCCGCGGAATCGTCCCCGATCCGCTCAACGAAACCGCCGCCTGGCGAATCGGCTACGCCGCTGCCCAATTCCTCCGCACCAAAATCAACGCCGCCGACATGGCCTCACCCAACGCCCGCACCGTCGTCTCCGGCCGAGACATGCGCACCCACAGCCCCGAGCTTCAGGCCGCCCTCGTCGATGGCATCCGCTCCGGCGGCCTCGACGTCATCGATATCGGCCTCGTCGACACCTCGCAGATCTATTTCGCCGTCAATCATTTCTCGGCCTGCGGCGGTATCCAGACCACCGCCAGCCACAACCCAGCCAATTACAACGGCTTCAAAATCTGCGGCGCCGCCGGCCGCCCCGTCGGCGCCGGCACCGGCCTCGAATCCATCCGCGACATCGCCTGCCGCGTCCCGAAACACCGCACGGGCACGCTCGCGAAACTCACCGACCACGACATCAGCGAGCCCTACAAACAATTCGTCCGCCGCTTCCTCAACGACAGCCCCGCGCTAAACCGCCCGCTCAAAGTCGTAGTCGACGCGTCTAACGGCTGCGCCGGCAAGTGGTTCCCCATCCTCTTCGACGAAGTCCCCGGCCTCACGACCATCCCGCTCAACTTCGAGCACGACGGCACCTTCGTCCACGAGCCTAACCCGCTCGTCGACTCAAACCTCGCCATGCTCCGCGACGCCGTAAAGCGCGAAAAGGCCGATCTCGGCGCATGCTTCGATGGCGATGCCGATCGCTGCGCCTTCGTCGACGAAAAAGGCGGCATACTCCGCTCCGATTTCATCACCGCCCTGCTCGCTCGCGTCTTTCTCGAAAGGTCACCCGGCGCAGTGATCACCTTCGACCTCCGCTCTAGCCGCGTCGTAAAGGAAGAAATCGAAAAGGCCGGCGGCATCCCCATCCGCGATCGCGTCGGCCACGCCTTCATGAAGAAAACCCTCGCCGAACGCAACGGCGTCTTCGGCGGCGAGCTCTCCGGCCACTACTACTTCCGTGACAACTGGTTCTGCGACTCCGGCATGCTCGCCTTCGCCCACGTCGTCAATCTCCTCGCCGGCGCGACAAAGAAAATGAGCGAACTCATCAAGCCCCTCCGCCGCTACCACGCCACCGGCGAAATCAACTTCCAGAACACCGATCCCGATGCCACCATCCAGCAAATTCTCCAGAGCTATCACGATGCCGAATGCGACCAGCTCGACGGTGTCACTGTTCAGTATCCCGATTGGTGGTTCAACGTCCGCAAGAGCAACACCGAGCCGCTCCTTCGCCTCAACCTCGAAGCCAACAACAAAAAGCTGATGGACCAGAAGCTCTCTGAAATCGCCGCCCTGCTGGGCCGCCGCGTCGCCCACTGAACCCGCCCGACGTATGATCGATCCGATGGCCGATCCCAAGCCGCAGCCGATACGACGAACGACATCGCGACGCCGCAAATGGGCCTTCCGCCTTGCCGCCCTCCTCCTCATCCCCCTCCTCTTCTTCGGTATTCTCGAACTCGCCCTCCGTCTCGCCGGTTTCGGTTACGACACGCACTACTTCATCAAACTCCCTGACCAGAAAACCGTCGCCGGCAATCCGCGCTTCGGCTGGCAATTCTTCCCGCCCGCGATCGCCCGCATGCCCGGCCTCTTCACCTTCCCCGCCGAAAAGGCGCCCGGGACGTACCGCATCTTCGTCCTCGGCTCCTCCGCCGCCCTCGGCTTCCCGGACACTTCCTACAGCTTTGCCCGCATCCTCGAAGCCATGCTCCGCGACCGCTTCCCAAAAACGAATTTCGAGGTCATCAACACCGCGATGGTCGCCATCAACTCCCACGCCCTCGTCCCCATCGCCCGCGAGTGCCTCGAATTTCAGCCCGACCTGCTCATCGTCTACGAAGGCAACAATGAGGTCGTCGGCCCCTACGGCGCCGGCACCGTCTTCGGCGGAATGTCCCCCGCCCTCTGGATGATCCGCGCCAAACTCTGGCTGAAGGGCCTCAAGCTCGGCCAGGCCATCGAGTCCATCGCGGCAAAAATCGGCAGCAGCGCCGCCCCGGCCACCGAGTGGAAAGGTATGGAGTTTTTCATCGATCACCCCGTCCCCGCCGACGATCCACGCCTCGCAAGCGTCTACACCTATTTCGAGAAAAACCTCCACGACATCGCCGAGTCCGCAAACGCGGCGCACATCCCAGTCATACTCTGCACCGCCGGCGTGAATCTCGCCGACTGCCCACCCTTCGGAACGCAGCACCGCCGCGATCTGTCAGAAGCTGACAAAAAGCAATGGCAGCAACGCTACGACGCCGGCGTGCGACTAGAAGCGACGAACAACCCCACCGCTGCAATCGACGAGTTCCTCGCCGCCAACAAGATCGACGACCAGTTCGCTGAACTCCACTTCCGCCTCGCCCGCTGCTATGCCGCGACGAAGCAACTCGATAAAGCCCACACGGAGTTCGCTCGCGCCCGCGACCTCGACACCCTCCGCTTCCGGACTGATTCCCACCTGAACGAAATCACCCGAACCATCGCCGCCCACGCCCCCAATGCGCGCTTCGTCGACACAGAACAGTCCTTCGACACCGCATCGGCCGCAGCAAACAACATCACCGGCAGCAACTTCTTCTACGAACACTGCCACATGACGTTTGAAGGCAACTATCTCATCGCCGCGGCCCTCTTTTCCCAGGTCGTCTCCCTCCTGCCCGACACCCTCACCGGCCCGAACCGCATTATCTCGCCACCCACCCTGGAAGAATGCGCCAACCGCCTCGCCTTCACCGATTGGGACAAACGCGCCATCGCCAAATCCGTCGCCGCACTCGTCGAGCGCCCGCCGTTCACCTCGCAACTCCACCATGCCGCTCAAGTCGCAATCCTGCAACGCGAAGCCGCCGCCCTTCAGGCCGCTAATACCCCCGAAACCATGGCGCGTGCCCTCCAAACCTATCGCGCTGCAGTTGCCGCGGCCCCCGATGACATCCAGCTCCGCCGCAAAATCGCAATCCTGCTCGGCCAGGCCAAAGATGTCACCGCTGCCCAAGACCAGCTACGCGCCGTAGTCGCCGCCGTCCCGTTCGACCTGCGCGCCCGGATTGATCTGGCCAGCATCGACCTCTCGCGTGGCGCATTCCGGGAAGCCGCGGCTCAGTACGCCGCCGTGCTCGATTCCCCAAATTGCGATCGCCTCTGCCAGGCCGAAACACAATTCAACCTGGCGGTCGCCGAGGAGCGCCAGGGCCGCCCCTTGGAGGCCCTCAAGCACTATCGCGAAGCCGTCCGCCTCACTCCCCGCGATGCAAAGCCCCGCACCAACCTCGGCCTGCTCCTCGCGCGCCAAGGCGACCTCCCGGCCGCGATCGAACAGCATCGCGCCGTCATTGAAATCGACCCCTCGCTCCCGATAGGTCACGTCAACCTCGGCTTCGCCCTCGCTGCCGCCGGATCCCACGCCGAAGCCGCCGCGAAGTTTCGCGACGCGCTCCGACTCCGGACCAACGACGCGGGCATCCATCGCGCCCTCGCCGAATCGTGCCTCCATCTCGGACAAACCGAGGAGGCAATCTCCCAAGCTCGCGTCGCCATTCGCCTCAAACCTGATTCGGCCGAGGCGTTTAATACGCTCGGCCGCGCCTTCGCCGCGCAGGGCCACCCGTCCGAAGCCGCCACCGCATACACCCAAGCCCTCAAGCTGAAACCCGATTATGCGGACGCCAAGCAAAACCTGGCTCAGCTCAGACCCCACCCCTGACCTGTGCAATCCGGCCAAACCGCCGGAACACATCTACCGCAGAACGCAAGACTTACGATACGCCTTCTGCGACCCCGTTTGTCGGATTAAGACGACGTTTAGTGCTTATCGGGATTGACCTTAGACGCATTTTAGACCCTGCGAAAATTGCCAATTGCCACTTGTATTCGAAGGGCGATTCTGATAGAGTGAAAGCAGTGACGCAGAGTTTGCGACAACTCGCGAACTCCGCACGAGATTACGAGAAGTTTGGTTCGCACTAAGTGCGAGGCCGTGAACCGAGGAGGCGGAAGAGGCAAGCGCCACGCCCCGGGGATCGGAAAATCTGAGGGAGGATTGCGATGCGAAAACTGTTGTTTAGTGGAGTTGTCTTGGCATTGGCCACTAGTGTTGCGTCCGCGCAGCTCTACACCGGCCCTTCGGGTAATCAGCGTGGCTGGCAGGCGCCGGTCACCGCTCAGCCCGTCAGCCCCCGCCAGGGAGTGGTTTGCACGTTTGGAATTGGGCCCGGCGGAATTGAGAGCAACGACGGCGATGCGTTCTTTGGCGAAGATCCGTTCGGAATCAACATTCTCGAGACGGTCGATCTAACGGCCTGTGCCGGCGGTTCGCCTGGCCAGCAGGTCGCCATCACCGGCATCGGCTGGGATGTCACCCTGTTCGCCGATGCAAACGTCGGCCCCTTCGGCGGTAGCTGGCTCTCCGAGCCGACCGTCCGCTTCGACGATGCAACCTTCCCGGTTGACAGCCCGTCGGTCAATGCAATCAATCTGGCCCCGGGAACTGACCAGGAGCCGGGCATCGGCACCTATTCCAGCGGTGGCATCCTCAAGCTGTCGGACTTCGGCTTCGACGACATCCAGCTTTCGACTGGCGTCGCCTCTCTCTACTTCTTCGAGGGATTCGATGACGAAACCGGCGTCACGGACGGCATGTGGCTGTCTGGCAGCCTTTTCCTCCAGGTCGCTCCGATTCCCGAGCCGGCGACGATGTCGCTCCTCGCGATCGGTGGCTTGGCCCTCATTCGCCGCCGCTTCCGCTAATCGGCGGATAGTTTGATCTGATTCTTCGGACGGCCGCGACCCCTCGTCGCGGCCGTCTTCTTTTTCAGAAGCTGCCAACTACTAAAACCAAATCCCGCAGCCAGCTGATTCGATACAATGGTAAGTGGGTTACCCGGACCGAAACTCCAAAATGAACCACCACAGGCTCCTCATTGCGATTCCGCTGATCGGGCTGTCCGCGATAAACGCTGTTGCGCTTGCGCAGGCCGGCCCGCGCTCAAGTGGGCCAGACGTCATCGTCGGCGACCTCATCGGCAATCCGCTCACGCACGAGCCACCGAGCACCTGGGGTGTTCAATCCGGGATCGCCGCATACTCGGTGGGTACCACGTCGTGCAATATCGGCTCATCCCCACTCCAGTGGATTGCCGTCGGCCAGCTGCATCCCGTCATCGGGCAGAATCTCTTTCGATACGCCAACACCAGCGGTGCCGGGCGCTTTGAGCAAATCGGCCAGAGCTGGGTCAAGCACGCCTACTGCGCCACCCAGGGCACCATTTGCTCCACTTGCACCCCCTACGGCGCCGGCTGCTCCGATCATCTCGGCGTTGGCTGCTCAGATCCCTACGGCCCGCAAGGAAACGGAAATCAGACTCGCCTCGGTCCCAAATCTGAGGTCAATGCCGCCACCGGTATTTTCAACTGGCCATTTTCCAGTTCCACGCCCCAGTGCGGCACGGGCGGCATCTGCGGCCGAATGCAGGCCCACACCGATGACATCGATCCGGCCCTCAACCCGGGGGCCGCCTATTTCGCCGAAGCCCAATACGTCACACAAGACGACGCCGCCGCTGGCAACGCCAATAACAATGCCTCCTACCGCCGCGTTCAGTTCTCGGCCGCTCCCGACTTCATCATGAACCTGGCCTCCGGCTATTCCGTCGCTCGCGAGTCGCCCGCCATCCTCGCCTGGCAATCCCTCGACCCAGCCGTCTCGATCATCAACATCGACATCCCTGCCGACGGCCGCCTCATCGTCGCATACAAGGTCACCGCCGTCGCGCCCGGTCAGTGGCACTACGAATACGCCCTGCACAATCTCAACTCCGATCGTTCGGCCGCTTCATTCTCGCTGCCCCTCCCCGCCGGAGTCGCCGCGACCAACTTCGGCTTCCACGATGTGGACTACCACAGCGGCGACGGCTACGTCGTCGGCACAAACTACGACGGCGCCGACTGGCCCGCCCAACTCGCCGCCGGCTCGCTCACCTGGTCGCTCATCCCTGCCTCGCCCCCCGAAAACTCCAATGCCCTCCGCTGGGGCACCCTCTACAACTTCCGCTTCGATTCCGACCGCCCGCCGAACGACGCCACAATCACCATCGGCCTATTCAAACCCGGCAGCCCCGCCAACATGACCGTCACTGCCGCCACCCCGTGCCCCCGCGCGGGAGACTTTGATGCCAGGGGCAGCGTCACATTGACCGACATCCCTCCCTTCGTCGATCATCTCCTCGGACTGTCGTCCGCCGCTCCCTGCATTGCCGACATCAACGGCGACGGTGCAATCGACGGCCGCGACATCCCCGGCTTCGTCGCCGCCCTCTAGCAACACCGCGCCCGGAACGCATGCATGGAAAGCCCGCCCATCATCCGCCCCGATTCCCTTGCGTCCGGCTTCGCCGCGGCGAAGCGCCCAACCTGGGCCACCGTTATCGCAGTCATCGGAATCGTCTTCGCCGTCCTCGAACTCCTCTCCGCCATCGGCACGCCGCTGCAAATCATCATGCAGCGCTTCCAGCAGGAACTTTTCACCAACCCGAAGTTCCTCGCCGCGCTCACCACCAACCCAGCGACAACAACCGCCGCCGCCACCGAGCCCGACGTCTCCGCCAACGTCAGCGCCTCAACCACTCACATCCGCACCTCCTCTCACGCCGGCCGCAACGCCAATAGCCAGGTCGATGTCGCAATCCCCCCCGTCATCACCGATCTCCTCCACCAGATCACCACCACGCCACCGTGGTTCAACTCCTACCTCGTCGTCAATGGCGTCGAATGCCTCATCGCCGGCGTCCTCCTCCTCGTCGGCTCCGTGCTACTCCTCCAACAGCGCTCCGCAGCGCGGCCCTGGCTCTTCGCCTACGCCGCCGTCTCGCTGCCCTGGTCCGTCGCCGTCATCGCCCTCGCCGCAATGGCACAAAACATGTCCTTCGCCAACCAGGCCATGTGCGCCACAAGCTGCGGCGCTCCACTCCCCATCGTCCTCATCATCATGTTGTTCCTCCCCGGCCAGCGCCAGTGGTTCATCCATCGCCGCGCCCTCGAACGCACCGCGTCGCCCGCCCTGTGATACACTGACCCAATGGCCGTCATTCAAATCCAGAAGGTCCGTAAGCAGCTCGGCGGCCAGGTCGTCCTGAACGACCTCTCCATCGACCTCCACCCCGGCGAAAAAGTCGGTTTGGTCGGCCCAAACGGCGCCGGCAAAACCACCATCTTCAAACTCATCACTGCCGCCCTCATCCCCGACGCCGGAACCGTCACCATGTCGCGCGGCACCCAGATCGGCTACCTCCCGCAGGAGCCGATCATCGAACCCGGCCGCACCCTCCACGACGAAGTTCTCAGCGCCTTCACCGACCTGCTCGAACTTGAAAAACGCCAGCATGACCTGACTGAGGAAATGTCCCACACTCCGCCCGGCCCAGCCCTCGACGACCTCATGGCCCGCTACGACCGCGCCAACGACGAGTTCATCGCCGCCGGCGGCTACACCTACGAACAGCGCCTCGAAGCCATCCTCCACGGGCTTGGCTTTGCCGACGCCGATTACGTCAAGCAACTCGGCGTACTCTCCGGCGGACAAAAGTGCCGCGCCGCGCTTGCCAAGCTCCTCCTCGCCGACTCCCAGTTCCTGCTGCTCGACGAGCCCACCAACCACTTGGACATCGACGCCGTCCGTTGGCTCGAACGCTTCCTCGCCAATCACCACGGTGGCGCCGTCATCATCTCGCACGACCGCTACCTGCTCGATCGCGTCGCCGATCGCATCGTCGAGGTCGATCGCGGGATGGCGAAGTCCTATCCCGGCAACTACACCGCCTATCTCAAGCAGCGCGACGTGGAGCGCCTCACCCAGGAACGACAATTCGAAAAAGATCAGGCCTTCATCGACAAAGAGCGCGCCTTCATCCAGCGCCACATGGGCTCGCAGCGCACTGCCGAAGCCCGCGGCCGCCGCACCCGCCTCGCCCGCCGACTCGGCGCCGGCGAATTCACCCTCGAAAAACCAGGCGAGCACCGCCGCGTCTCAATCCGCTTCGAAGACGACGGCGCGACTCTCGAAGGCCGCGACATCCTCGAAATCTCCGAACTCGCCAAGGCCTACGGCGACCACAAACTCTTCGCCGGCCTCTCGCTCATCGTCCCCTACGGCGAACGCCTCGGCATCACCGGCCCCAACGGAACCGGCAAGTCAACGCTTCTGAAAATCGTCATGGGTCAGGTCCCCGCCGACGCCGGCACGAGCCGCCTCGCCTCCAAGGCCTCTGTCGGCTACTTCGCTCAGGACATCGGCGAACTCGACCCCGAGCGCACCATCCTCGAAGAGCTCCTCGCCATCCGCCCCGACCTCAAGGAAGGCGGCGCCCGTGACTACGCCGCCCGCTTCCTTTTCCGCAACGACGACGTCTTCAAGCTCATCCGCCTGCTCTCGGGTGGCGAGCAATCCCGCGTCCGCCTCATGAAGCTCATCCTGTCCAACCCCAACGTCCTGCTGCTCGACGAGCCCACCAACCACCTCGACATCCCCTCGCGAGAAGTCCTCGAGGAAGCCCTGCTCGAATTCCCCGGAACCATTATCGCCGTCAGCCACGACCGCTACTTCCTCGATCGCCTCACCGAACGCCTGCTCGTCCTCCGCGCCGACGGCCACGTCATTGCTCGCGGAAACTACACCGCCTACATCGAACAGCTCGAACAGAACAAAACCGCCGCCGAGGCCGCCGCAACGAAGGCCAAAACAACCGAGCGCGCCACAGCCGCCCCCGCAAAAGCGGCCAAACCCAAGTCCCGATTTGCAAAAATGAAGTTCGACGAACTCGAAGCATTCATCATCGAGCGCGAAGCAAAGCTCGAGTCCGTCCACGCCCGCTTCGGCGATCCCACGGTCTACGCCGACGGCGCAGCCGTAGCGAAACTCCGCGCAGAGTTCGACGCCCTCAAGACCGAACTCGCCGAAGCCGAAACGGAATTCTTCGCCCGCGGCAACGAATCCGCGTAACTACTTCTTCTTCGGAGTGGTCGTGCCCTTCTTGACCGCCTTGTCGAGCGGTGTCTCCATGTCCTTCGGCAGACCGATCCACGCGATCTCCCCGTCGCGATCGATGATGAACACCGCCGGCAGCTTGTCCACGCCCGCCGCGTCCATCCAGTCGCCCCGCATCTTCCCCTTCGTCTCATACCCGACGTGATAGTTGACCTTGTCCCCCTGCGCCTTCACGAAGTCCTCGATCGCCTTCGGCTTCGTGATGCGGTCGCTGCTCGCCACCGCCATCACCGTCGCCGTCTTGTGCTTCTTGGCCGCCTCATGCATGTACGGCAGCGCCTCGACGCTCGGCGGATTCACCAGCCCCCAGAACTCCACCACATAAACCTTCCCCTTCTCGAACGACTTCGCGCCTTCACCCTTCACCCACTTGTCGATCGTGATCGCCGGCGCTTTGTCGCCGACCTTCAGCGTGGCCGCCTTCTCGTCCTTTTTCGCCGGCTTCATCGGAGCGGGCTTCTTCGGCGGCTCGAACGCCATGGCCGGCAGTGACAGCGCAAAGCCCAACGACAGCGCCAACAAACTCATGGTCGCCTTCTTCATGCAAATCTCCTTTCAAGATTGATGGACGCCCTATTGTTCAATTGCCGGCCGATTGTCGCAAGTCGCCAAAGTTTGTCCGAAATGCCGCCATCAACGCAACTATCGACAAGCAATCAATTTAGGGCGAGCCGTTTACGCCGTCCCGCAGCGTCTTACGGAAGAACCCCGCAATCCGCTCCTCCACCAGAATCTTCGTCGCCGCGTCCGGAACCATGTGCGTGTACCCCGCCAGCGGCACAAACTCATACGCCTTCCCCGCCCGCATTAGCGCGTCCGTCAGCTTCAAAGAGTTGGCAAAGTACACATTGTCATCCGCCGTCCCATGAATGATCAGCAGCGGCCGCTTCAGCTCCCCCGCGTACGTCAAAATCGAACTCCGCTTATATCCATCCGCGTTCGCCGTCGGCAGATTCAAATACCGCTCCGTGTAATGAGTGTCATAGTCCGACCAGTCCACCACCGGCGCGCCGGCCGCCCCTGCCGCAAACACATCCCCGCGCCGAATCGTCGCAATCGCCGTCTCATACCCGCCGAACGACCAACCCTTGATCCCGACGCGCCCCATGTCCATCTCGCCAAACTTCGCCCCCAGCGCCCGCAACGCCGTCACCTGGTCCTCCAGCGGAACATCCGCAAAGTTCCCATAGATCGCCCGCTCCCACGCCCGCCCGCGCCCCGAGATCCCTCGATTATCCGAGCTCACCACCACGAACCCCTGATCCGCATACCACTGCGGCAGGAAGTACGGCCGCGCATCCTTCTTCACCACCCCCTCGCTCGGCCCGCCATACACATCCACAATCACCGGATACTTCCGCCCCGCCTCAAAGTTCCGCGGCCGCACGATCGACGCGTCAAACTCCCCCTTCGGCCCCACGCGCGTGAACTCCACCTGCGGCGCAAACGGCGGCTCCTCGGCCACCGACGGCAATTGCCCGCCGCCCGCCCGGCCATCCAGCCGCCGCACATAACTCCGCGGCATCGATCGCGGCCCGCTGATCGTCACGATCCCCGTGCGCTGATCCTTCGACACCGTCAGCGTCGTGAAGTCCGCCACCTGTTCGTTGAACCCATCCTTCGGCGTCGGCCGCTCTACCCGCAGCGCATCCAGCCCCAGCACCCACACATCCCGCGTCGTCGGGTCCTTCGCCCCGCTCACCCAGACAATCTTCCCCGCCTCATCCACGTCGATCACGTTGTCCAGCCGAAACGAATCATCGTTCAGCGCCAGCACCGCCCGCCCGTCCGCGTCATGCAGCCACAGCCGCACCTCGCCATCCTTCTCCGTAATCCACAAAAACCCGCTGCCCGACTCCAGCCACCGCGGCATCCCACGATACAAATTCACCCACGTATCATCATGCTCGCGCAGCAGCTCGCTCGTCGCGCCGCTCGCCGCATCCACGCGCAACACCAACTCATCCTTCTGATCGCGCGACTGCACCACGATCGTCAGCGGCGCATTCTTAGCCCAGGTCACCGCCGCCAGATACGGATACCGCTCCACATCCCACTTCACCTCCGTCCGCGCATCAGCGCCCGGCCGCAAAATCGTCAGCCCAACCTTTGCATTGTTCGTCCCCGCCCGCGGATACCGCCACGACTGCGGCGCACGGTTCGCATGCGCCGGATCAGGAATGTACAGCGTCTCCACGTCGCGCAAATCCGAATGCTGACATACAATCAAATCGCTCTCCGGCGACCACCAGTACCCCGCCGTCCGATCCATCTCCTCCTGCGCCGCAAACTCCGCCAGCCCGTTCGGCGTGTCCACCGTCCCGCCCGTCGTCAGCCGCTCGATCGCCCCCGTTCGCCAGTCAATCCGCTGCAGGTCGTATTCCGCCACGTACGACACCCACCGCCCATCCGGCGAAAACCGCGGATCAAGCGCGTCGCGCACCCCCGTCAGCTCATGCACCGCCCCGCCGACCCGCTCCACCACGTACAACTTCCCCGACAGCGGCACCAGCAGCAGCCCACCATCCTGCGAAAGTTGATACCCCGCGATCCCCTGCGCCGTCACGCGTTGCCGCTCGCGCCGCGCCTTCTCCTCCACGCTCAGCGACTCGCTCCCGCCGCCCAGCAGCTTCGCCGCCGTCAGCAACTCGCGCGTCTGCCCGCTCGCCACGTCATATTGATACAGATTCTGCACCCGATCGCGCGGCCCCGACCGCAGAAACAACGCCGCCGACCCGTCCGGCGTCAGCTTCATCGCCGTCGGCCGCCCCAGCATGTACGACCGCGTCTCGACAATGTCGCGCAGCGCCGCGTCGCGCTGCTCCGCATTCCGAAACATCGAGCCGTGCGGTCCGCCGCACCCGCCCGCCAACCCCAGAGTGAATGCCGCCGCCCCGATCGCCAGTACGAAAGTTCGTTTCAGGTACATCCCGGCGATTCTAACCCCCGCCATTGCCCCCACGCACGCCGCCGCGATACCCTATTGATCCATCGCGGGGCGTTCGTCCGATGAAAAAGCGGGATTCATCCGCCGGAAAGAGTCACGACATGCTCCTGGGCGTCCTATCCGACAGCCACGGCGACGCCGACGCCACCCGCCTCGCCCTCGACCTCCTCGCCGCCCGCGGTGCAACCACCTTCATCCACTGCGGTGACGTCTGCGGCGAACGCGTCCTCGACCAGCTCGCCGGCCACAACGCCCACTTTGTCTGGGGCAACTGCGACGACCCCTCGCCGCTCCTTCGCACCTACGTCAAACAACTCGGTCTCCCCTGGCCCAGCGGCCCGCTCCACCTCGAGCTCGCCGGCCAGCGTATCGGCGTCTTTCACGGCCACGAGCGCGAGTTCCGCGCCGCCCTCCAAAGCCCCGACCTCGACCTCATCTTCTTCGGCCACACGCATCGCTTTGAAGACAACAACAAGGGCGGCGTCCGCGCCATCAACCCCGGCGCGCTCTTCCGCGCCAACCCGCGCACCTGCGCCCTCATGAATCTCACCACCGGCCACGTCACCTTCCTCACCCTCGACGGCCGCGAACTCGCATGACACAGCCCGGCCCGCACGGCCTCCAGCTCGAAGACGAGCGCCGCATCTTTCACGCCGGCCTGCAGCTCTTCAACGAAGGCCAATATTTCGAAGCCCACGACACCTGGGAAGAAATCTGGCACCAAGTCCAGGACCGCCGCCGCGAAAAGTTCTACCGCGCACTCATCCAGGGCGCGGTCACGCTCGAACTACTCCGCCGCGGCCGAGCCGAAGGCGTCCGCCAGGTCTTCCTCTCCAGCAGCGAACTCTTCAAAGGCCTCCCCGAAACCTTCATGGGCCTGCACATCCCAACGTTCCTGGCAAACCTGAAAAACGCCATAGCCCCCGCCCTCGCAGACCTCGACGCAAAACAAACAAAGATAGATCCCACCCGCCTCTTCACCATCGAGCTCACCTACGACCCGTTCGAACAGTCACGAAACGGCGAATCCTGCGAACTCCCGCCGCCCCGAAATTGATCGCGCCAAGCCGTGCCTAGAGCCGAGGCAACATCTAACGCCGACGACACCCTAGCGCCATTTTCTCTTGAACTCTGTAAGGTTCGCTGAGTAGAATGGGTCTACAGATTGGAGCGGCTGCAACGGGTCGCCCAATGGTCGCCTCCGGAATGAGGTGGTTCTTGCGCACACGCTTTCTACACTCAGTTGTTAGCCTCATTTTGGCATCGTTCGCGGCGCCTTATCATTCACTCGCCGCCGAACAAGCCGATATTCTTTTGCATCGACAGGCACCCGGGCGGACATTTGGACTAACGTCCGACACTTCATACCTCGACGATTCCGGCAATCCTACTGGAGCGTTGCATGCGGACGGTTTCACTCTCGCGGCACCCGCTTCCGTATGTCGCATGAAGGCATGGGGGTTTTATGGCAGTTCGCTAGCGCAGACGCCCGAGCCAGCGCCACCAAACGAAACGATTCGCGTACGCGTGTACGAAGATTTAGATAGTCTCCCTGGCGCAATCGTTTATGAGAGCATCGTGAGCAATCCGTCACGAATGGCCACTGGATTTTCGGTCGCGACCGGATCTGGGCCACCAGAATTCCTCTATGACGTCCCCCTCCAGGGTTGTTTCTTGGCACAAGCCCAAACAACATATTGGATCGAATTCGCCCAGTTAGGGCTTCTGGAGTCACGATTCCGGTGGGAAAATTCAAACACGGCGGGCGGATACGCAATCCAATTTCCTATTGGAACGCCGTGGCATGTCAACAACAACGGTCAGATGGCCTACGAACTTTGGACCCCTGAGCCGTGCAGCGGCGCGCTGCTGGCTTTGGGTTGTGGTTGCATTCTGCGCCAAACGACTTGGAATCAGACCTCAACAAACAAGAGGGTGGAGGCATGATGAAGATTGGATGGTCCATCATCTGCTCCTTCCCATTATGGTCAGCTGCTTATGCGGCGAACCAGACCGACATTTTGCTTTATCGGCAGGCGCCCAGCCGCACATTTGCTTGGGACGCAGACACTGCGAATATGAACGATCTTGGGAATCCAAGCGGTCAAATCATTGCAGATCGATTCAGCATACCAACTACATCCAGTATTTGCCGCTTGCGTTGGTGGGGAGCATACGGAAGCGACTTTGCTCAGGTTCCAGAACCGCCGCCCTCTGGCGAAACAATGCGAATACGAATTTTCAATAATGAAGATGGCCTTCCCGGAAGTCTGTTGAATGAAAGTGTTTTACTCAATCCATTGAGAGTTGCTACTGGTTTCTCGATTGCGACAGGATTCGGCCCTGCAGAATACTTGTATGACGCTTCGCTGGACAATTGTTTTTCAGCACAAGCCGGCATGACCTATTGGATTGAAATCTCTCAGCTGGGCTCGCAGGATTCACGATGGCGTTGGGAGGGGTCTAATGGAGCAGGCGAATTTGCGGTTCAATTCCCGATTGGCACACCGTATCGCCTAATCACCGGCCTGGGTCAGCTGGCATACGAGCTTCGAAGCCCCGAGCCGTGCAGCGGCGCGCTGCTGGCTCTGGGCTGTGTTTACATACTTCGACGTCGTCACCGCTAACGGCGCAACTTCATACCTGATTTGAGAACCGACACACTCGGTCGCACGGAAGGTCCGCGCGCCCGGAAGGTTTCATCCCTTTTTTTGAAGGAGTCATTCATGAATGGACTTTCTCGCACGAGAGCCCTTCCGATCATCCTGATCGCGAGCATGCTTGGCTTGACCGCTTTCCTTCCGATTGCCCGAAGTGACGAAGAAGAAACCGAATCGCCGCCGGCGTGCACGCAAGTTGCCTCAACCATCATCGAGCGACAGGTGACCACGCGTCCCGCCATTCGCGACAGCTCAATTGGCATCGACCGTTGCGGACGATACGTCATTGCCTTTCAAGACAATTACGGCCCAAGCGGCATAAATCAAAGACATGTCCGCTTTCTGCGATATGACGCCGACTGCACGACGCAGCCCTATTCGGGCGGTGCCGATGGAACCCCGCTCTCGACGCTATCTGGCGGCGGCGGGTGTACGGGCGCCGAGACGGTTAATACGGGAATCTCGATTGCAATGGGGGCAGGATCCTCGACCGCCTCTCCGCCGCTCTTCGCGAGCTGGACAGGTTCCCATTATCTTCATGCTACGTTTCCGGGTGAGTGGCACCTAGAGAGGGGTGGGTGGACTTACGATCAGGCCAGCCCGCCAACGCCGACTGCCGTTCCAGACTGCGAGGGACCGGCCGACCTGCCATACAATTCGAGCGGGTTGAGCGACGGTGTCAGCGCGACGATTCGGACATCGGGCAAAAAGGGGACATTCTACTTTTTGACACGCCAAAACTGTCCCGCTAACTTCTCTCCATGCCCCGAACCGCCCGAGCCGCCGTCGGCGGAATCTGCTACCACGTCCTCAACCGCGGCAACGGCCGCGCCCGCGTCTTCCACAACGACGCCGACTATCGCGCCTTCCTCGACCTCATCGCCCAGGCCGCCGAACGCATCTCCATGCGCGTCCCCGCCTTCTGCCTCATGCCAAACCACTTCCATCTGCTCCTTTGGCCCAGACACGACCAGGACCTCAGCCGCTTCATGCAATGGCTCCTCACCAGCCACGTCCGACGCCACCACCGCAAACGCCGAACCACCGGCCATGTGTGGCAGGGCCGCTTCAAGGCCTTTCCCATCCAGCAGGACAGCCATTTCCTCACCGTCTGCCGCTATATCGAACGCAACCCGTTGCGTGCCGGCCTCGTCAATCACGCCGAACGCTGGCCCTGGTCGACCCTCGGAATCGCAACTCTTCCCGACGCCCCCGTAATCCCCAGCACCGCGCCAATCGACCGCTCGCGCGATTGGATAACGCGCGTCAACCGCCCCGAATCCCCGGCCGAACTCAAGGCCCTGCGCCACTGCATCTTCCGCGGAACCCCCTACGGAACCCCAATCTGGACCGCCCGCATCGCCGACCGCCTCGACCTGCAATCCACACTAAACCCCCGCGGCCGCCCCAGAAACGATCCCAAGAAATAGAGTGTTCCGGATACCCGCTCTCCAACCTACCCATCAAAAAACGTCCGCTACTTGACATGACCAAACACAATACTAACATCCACGGAATGCCCCCGCCCGTAATGTCGGCGGCGCGGGAAATCGACGCCCTTATTGCGCTAATCCCCTCAGCGTTGGGACGTGCTAAAGGTGCGCCCACGACGGCCGATCTTTGAAAACCGAATATGCGTGCCACATCAATCCGGCTCGCCGGCTTCCCGCCCGGGATCGGGACGCTCGTCTCACGCGTCTCATGAGACGGCGTCTCACGACCCAGAGCCGAAATTACGCTGAACCTGCGCCGGCGAAGGGAATTGCGCGCAGATTCCGACAGGCGATGTCCAATGGAATCTCACGAATCTCATCGCGCCTCAAGCGTCCGAATAACCAATTATCACTTTTATCACTGCCACATTCGGCGCGCTGGGAGTGCCCGATGGTCTCGGCGTCTTGACGTGCCGGATGCTAACCCCGGGATTCCCCGGGGGCCTGACATCCAGTTGAATTCTCATTTTGGGTTTTTGGTTGGTCGAATACCTGTCGCGTCCGGCCGATTCCTCAGCCCCCGCCCCGACTACTCATCCGGCTCAATAGTGACCGTCAAACTCGCCGACTGGAACTGCTCCAGATAAAGCTCGGCCCGCTCCTTGTGCGTCACCAGCACCAGCGCACATCCCTGCTCATGCGCCTCGACCGTCCGCTGGATCGACTCCTGCTCGCTCAAATGCGTCAGGTTCAGCAGCGTCACGATCACATGTTCAAAGGTGTTCCGGTCATCGTTGTGCAGGATGACCTTGTAAGGCGGCAGCAGCTTCGGCTTATCAACCTGCGGCCGCGCCTTGGAAAGGGACTTCTGGATGGTCGCTGTCGAACTTGAATCGGTGCCGAGAACTTTTTCCGCCATGCAATAGCGCTCCCGTCAACCAACCCGGATCAGATAAGCCCAGTATAACATCGGCACAAGCCCGCCCGCAAGCCGCCCGACCAGCAGGTCGCAACTCGCAGGCCGCTCCAAAGGCCGGCCGCCACCCGCACCAGCTCCCCGCCCTCGCCCCCAATCTGCCCCCCAGTTATTCTAGTTCCGGCTGCGCCCCCTGTGCCGCGCCAAATTGGCCTGAGCCCGCCTCCCATGCCGAAAACTGCAACTTCAACTGCCGCCGAAATCAAGCTTCTCGACCCCGAATTCATGACCCGCCTCGAGCAGCTCGAAATCGTCTCGCGCAAAATCTTCGCCGGCAAAACCAAGGGCGAGCGCAAAAGTCCGCGCAAGGGCGAGTCCGTCGAGTTCGCCGACTACCGCCCCTACGTCATCGGCGACGACCTCCGCTTCCTCGACTGGAACATCTACGCCCGCCTCGACGCACTATTCCTCCGCCTGTTTCTGGAAGAAGAAGACCTCAACGTCACCGTCCTCGTCGACGTCAGCAAGAGCATGGACTTCGGCGAACCGGCCAAGGGCCTCTACGCCCGCCGCGTCGCCGCCGCCGTCGCCTACATCGGCCTCGTCAACTACGACCGCGTCAACGTCTACGCCTACGCCCACCGCATCGTCGGCGCCGTCCGTGGCCTGCGCGGCCGCCGCCAGGCCAGCCGCATCGTCAGCTTCCTGCAGGACACCCCCGTCGGCGGCGCGACCGCCTTCCCCGAGGCCGCCCGCCAGTTCGCCTTGCAACACACGCAAAAAGGCGTCGTCCTCATCATCAGCGACTTCCTCGACAAGAACGGCTACGAAGAAGGCATCCGCTATCTTCTCGGACGCCGCATCGACGGCTACGTCCTGCAAATACTGGCACCCCAGGAAGTGGACCCCGAACTAGCCGGCGACCTGCGACTCGTAGACTGCGAAGACGGCGACCACGCCGAAATCACCATCTCCCGCCCCCTGCTCACGCGCTACAAAGCCAACCTGGAGTCCTACTGCAAAGAACTCCGCGACTACACCGTCCGCCGGGGAATGACCTACCTGCTAGCCACCACCAAAGTCCCCTTCGACCAACTGGTAATCAGCTACCTACGCCAACGCGGCCTGATCCGCTGACAATACCGAGCAACTAAGCTAGATCCGAAAGCTGCTCTAGAACCGGTGGCGCCAATGGACTCATCCACGCGCGTACTAACAACTCCGCCTCCGCCCGCGTCAGCGAAAATTGAACGCACTCATCAGTGTCCGCCGCGATAACTGAAATCGTCTCATTCTCGCCCGAGTCGATCAACCAGAGCGCCGCCGCATTCGCCGCGAACAGGTGCCGCGTCCATCGCCGAGAAAACAACCTGCACCGCCGAGACAGCAGCCCGGCAGGCGCTACGAAAAACTGTCGTGAGCCGACGCTCAAGATCATCCATACAATGAACAGCGCGAATGACACGCTGAATGCGAGTTGAATGTAATTCGCTGGATTGAAAAGCCCCCGCAAGACAGAAAAATTGATTCCGAAGAACAGAAGAGTTGGTAACGTTCGCTCCGACCCAAACACCTGCCGCCCCAGGCGCCGAATCCAAACCACAATTCCAAGACCGACAGCTACCCCACTCCCGGCGTCCGACACGGGATCGTCCTCGTTGGTTGCCGCCTGCAACGCACGAAACCCTTCGTCGAGTTCGTCCAGTCGTCGCGGTTCAAACTCTATCTCGATCACCTCGCCGCGAGGCGCCCATTTGCACCCAAAGCCCTGAAGCACGACGACCTCCGGTGGCCTCCCACGCCGCATCATCTCGCGCTGAATCGTCCCAAATTCTCCACGCGCGCCCCACGTCCTCCAATCTTCGCGGATGGCTGCGATCAGCAATTCAATCGGACCCTCCCATCGTTCCGAGAAGATCGTCCGAATCCGGTCACGAGCGCGCCGCCGGAACTGCCACAGCGAAAATTGAGACGTCAACACGACGATCCCCAGCCCCACAAGTAACTGAGTCTTCCCCGGAAAGCCGTACGTCGCAAACCACCACACCCCCACAAGCAGACTCCCTAACCCCACTAGCAACGCCGGCGTCCAATACGGATCAGGCGTGGCGAAATAATCCGGTCCAAGCTGAACCACGCTCACGCGAGCTTCAACTCCGTCCGCCTTATCCGCCGACTCCACCACGCGCCAAGACTCTCCTAAGCCAGATCTCCCAACCGCTCCAACTCCGGCGTTTCCGCCTCACTCAACCACGCCCGCAACAGCATCTCACATTCGATGCCGTTGAGCCCGATCAATTCACTACCCAGTCCGCTCCGTAAGAGCGCTCTCCAGGCACGCCGTCCGCCCCTCTTCCCGCGCCAAACCACGACAACCGAATCATTTCGACTGAATAACTTGCGCCGCCACGCCTTCCCGGTACCGCGCGACTTGCGAACCAGAACTCCGCCCGGCACCAGAAACATCTGCCGCTCATCTAGAAGCGCACGCTCGAATTGAACGCCCAGCCAGACCAGGAGAATGCTCCCGCCGATCACCTTCGGTGCGAGCCCACCCGCGTTCAACAGCATCACCATCGAAAACGCCACCGTGAAAATATCGACGATAATCCTCCCCAGCCGATCCGACTGCAGCGACCAGCGCCGCGAACTGCCGTCGAGGTTGCCATTCTCCGCCCGCTCGAAATCAATCGCCTCGACAAACCGCTGAAATCCCTCGTCCATCGATTCGAGCTTGACCGGCTCAAACACCGACGAAACCGGCACGATTGGCACAACGTCATCGGTCGCACAAACCCGAATCGCTCGCCCGGCCATTCCCTCGCGCACCATCCGAAGCCCGAGCTCGTCCGCCATCGCTGAGATCGTCCAGCTTCCAATCGGACGCCCCGAGGCTCCCAGAATCGCTCCAATATCAACCAGGCGCGCATCTCCCGGACCCCAGTACTCGTCCATTGCAGCCCGAAATCTCCGCCGCCGCTGCCAGCGATCGAACCCGAACACGCCGAATGCCGTCAACGGCAGCACGCAGATCGCCACCATGACAACCGCGATCGACATATCGAATAGCCAGATGGCGAGTAGCACCGAAATCCCAAGCACCACGAGCAGCCCGACCCAGACAACCGCAATACCTGCCTGCGCCTCGCCCGCCGCCGCAGCATCCCACCGAACCTCAATCAAGCGCGGCGATGCCGCCGGCACGGACGCATCCACACCCTCGCTCATACCAAATCACTCAACATCCCCGCCTCCGGCGGCTCCAACGGACTCAACCACGCCCGCAGCAGCAATTCAAGCTCCGCCATCGTGCAGTTTCGCTCAAACCGTAAGTCCGGCTCCGCAACGATGACATGCCACAGTCCTCTCACCTCGCGAAAAGCACACAAGACGGCACGACTCCGCGCCAACACTTCCACCTTCCACGCCTTGCGCCGCCAACGCCGCGAGCGAACGGCCACGCCGCCCGGAATCACCAACCACTGCGTCGACGAATCCGACCAACTCTTCGAAGACCTCAGCATCCACCACGCCGCAATAATCGGCCACGCAAGCACAACATACGCAAATCGCGTAGCCCGAGCCGCACTGATCATCATTTGAAGCGTGAAGATCGCAGCGAATACGAATCCGATCCACCCTCCGGACTGGCGAAAGCGGGCACGCATCTTCCGAATCACCCGCCGCTCCTCGCCCGTTTGAGCAGCGCCGTTATCGCCTGGCGGCCCGCGACAAACATCCGCAAGTTCTTCAAACGCATCGCTCGTCTCGTCAAGCGGAATCGGCTCAAACGGAACAACCAGCGCTTCCACCGGATTCGCATCCACCGGAGCACCGAGTCGCAGCGTCACATTGCGTCCGCCCCCGGATAGAACTTCGGTCACGAGTCGTCCTAATAGCTGCGCTATGGGCGGCCCGCCTTCTTCGCTGATCACCCTCCGAATCCAGACTCCCACGTCGCTGTCCCGACTGCTCGCAATAATCGAATCACCGCGACGAACGATGTGCCGGTCATACACGAAAAAAGATCCCAGGATCGCGAATGCGACCGAACCGCCCACCACGTACTGCCACAGCAGCGACAGGTTCACCAACACCACGATCAATACGATCGTCCCCGGAATCAGCAGTAGCAGCGTCAACCCAGCGCCCGTCCCCCACCGCCGCATACTCATCTGGCGCTGCGTCTCGAGCGCGTCCCGCGGAACATCGATCAGCGCGCCAATCGGCTGCATCCCAGCCGCGGGCTCGGTGCTCTGCGCATCGCCGACTCGCATCATCACGTCACGCGAATAACCAGGGGCCTACTCTGCCACTCTCTTCTCAAGTTAAATCACTCAACATCCCCGCTTCCGGCGGCTCAAGCGGACTCAACCACGCCCGCAACAGCATCTCCGTCTCCGCCCGCGTAAAGGCCCGCGCCGCCCGCAGCCCCGCCCCACTCACCATCACCATCCAAAGCTTCCGGGGCAGCGTGTACGCACACAACACGCTCTCGCGCCGCGAATACACCGTCACATCCCAGTCGTGCGTCCCGCGCCGCGCCCGCCGCACCGCCACCCCGCCCGGAACCGCAAACCACTGGTTCGATCGAAACCCGCTCCCCGACAGTCGCATCACCCACATCGCGATGACCGCCGTCCACACAAACAGCCCAACCGAAATCCGCCCAAACCGCGCCAGCTCGACGAAATACCGCGCCGAAAAAACCGCAGCCATCACCAGCGGTCCCCACCCGCCAAACTGCCGCAGCCGCGACTTCAACCGCCGGATCGACCGCCGCTCGCCTGCCGTCTGCGCCGGCCCCTCGCCGGCCGTTGCCGCTCCATCCTCGCTCGCCTCCATCAACTCGACGAACGCATCTTCCGCCTCATCCAGCACCACCGGCTCAAACCGATGAACAATCGGATCAATCCCAATCGCCAACTTCGACTTGCACACCCGAATCGTCGCCCCCACCAGACCGGCCGCGACAATCTGCCCGAAACATTCGGCGATCATGACATCCGCCGCGGCCGGCTTCTTCACGCCCAACGCCGCCGTTACCCAAGTCCCAGGGTCGCCGCGCTTTTGCGCCGCAACAAACTCGCGAACCCGCCGCTTCGCCCGTCGCGTTAGCCACATCAACAACCAGATCAGCAGCCCGCCGGCAACAGAAAAGCCCACGATCCGAAACACGAGCGAAACCTGGCTCAGCAGGAACGTCAGGAAAGCCAGAAGCGGCACCACCAGAAACAACCCAACCGCAACCCCCTTCACTAATCGAACTCCGCTGAAGTGCGTCTGCGACTCGGCCACGTCAAAATCAATCTGTGACAGCGTCCCCGGCGCGCCCTCCGCTGCCTCCGCTCCGCCCTCGTCTTCTGCCAAATCCTCAATCAACCCATCACCCACATCGCAACCGCCACTCCGTCGCCATCCACCCGATCCCGAATAGAATACAAGCGTGTCCGACCCCCATTCCATCCCCCTCCCCCAGCTCGACCCGCGTATCACCGCCCTGCGCGAAAAAATCGCCCACCTCCCCAAGTCACCCGGCGTCTACCTCATGAAAGACCCCGCCGGCGTCGTCCTCTATGTCGGAAAAGCCAAGGACCTCCGCTCGCGCGTCGCCAGCTACTTCCAGGACGCCGCCGACCTCCTCACCTCCCGCGGCCCCGAAATCTCCCGCATGGCCGCCAAGGTCATCGACTTCGACTTCCTCGAATGCGAAACCGAAGTCGACGCCCTCCTCACCGAAAACCGCCTCATCAAGGACATCCAGCCCGAGTTCAACGCCCGCCTCAAGGACGACAAAAGCTTCCCCTACCTCGAAATCACCACCAGCGACGACTTCCCCGGCGTCTTCGTCACCCGCACCCCGCGCCTCAAGGGCAGCAAGCTCTACGGCCCCTTCACCACCGCCGGCGGCCTGCGCGACGCGGTCAACGCCCTGCAGAAAGTCTTCAAATTCCGCACCTGCGAACTCGAAATCCGCGCCGACGACGACAAGCGCCGCTTCTTCCGTCCCTGTCTGCTCTACTCCATCAATCAGTGCACCGCCCCCTGCGCCGACCGCGTCACCCCTGAAGATTACGCCGCCGACATCGACCGGCTGAAGCGCTTCCTCGCCAGCAAGCGCAGTGTCGTCATGCGCCAGATGGAAAAAGAGATGCAGGCCGCTGCCGCCGAACTCCGCTTTGAAGACGCCGCCCACCTCCGCGACCGCATGAAGGCCCTCCAAAACCTGAATCTCGCCGGCGACGTCGACGAGCACGTCCAGCCCGAGGTCTTCTACATCGACCCGCGCGAAGGCCTCGAACGCCTCGCCAAAGTCCTCGAGCTCGAAGCCGCCCCGCGCATCCTCGAAGGCATCGACATCGCCAATCTCCAAGGCGGCGAGTCAGTCGGCTCCCTCGTCTGCTTCATCGACGGCGTCCCCTTCAAGTCCGGCTACAAGCGCTTCCGCATCAAGACAGTCGAAGGCCAGGACGACTACGCCATGATCCGCGAGGTCGTCACCCGCCGTTACCGCCACGCCGGTGAGGGCGAAGAGCTCTACCCCGACGTCGTCCTCATCGACGGCGGCCTCGGCCAGCTCCACGCCGCCATGGCCGCCTTCACCGACATGTTCATCAAGCCCCCCATGGTCATCTCGCTCGCCAAGCGCGAGGAAGAGATCTATATCCAGGCCAAGAGCCGCCCCATCAAGCTGCCACGCAACGACCCCGCCCTCCGCCTCCTCCAACAAATCCGCGACGAAGCCCACCGCTTCGCGCAACACTACCACCACATCCTGCGCCGCAAGAAAATGTTCGACGAAGACGTAGCCGCCGGCCGAAAACCCCCAAGAGCCGCACGCGGCAAAATCCCGCGCCGCCCAACCGCAGACCTGTCGGCGACAGAAAATGCAATCGAACCGCAGCCACCACCCGCACAAATAGACCCCGACCCACCCGAAGACCAAACCCCACACCCGGATGAATAAGGCAAGCAGGACGGGTATCAGTGGGTGGCGCAGGCAACTGCGGATGACACGGGCATTTTGCCCGTGATTGGACATTCAGAAAGCCGTCGCGCCCAAATCAAAGCCCCAACCGAAGGGCGCGAAAATCCAATGCCTTCAGTCGTTTTCATCAGCGTGGGAGTAAATGTCAAAATGCAGGTCAATCCCGCGCTCGGCCAGCATCGAAGCAGTGAGTGCGCTAACTGAATCCCCTTGATTGAACGACGTTACAAACAGGCCCATGAAAATGTCCGGCTTAAATTGAGCCAGCGATTGCCATGTGGTGCGATCCTGTGACACACGCGGCAATAGTGCTGTCACGTGTTCATCAATGGTCGCCGTCTCTGGTGCGCCCGACCCTAGGCCCCAGAAACTCACTCGCCTCGAACCTCGGCCATCCTTCGTAACCGGATCACCCTTGCGGTATTTCATGGTGGGCGCGCAGCCGAGTACGCGACTAATCTGATCAGGATCAAGTTCCTCGCCAGCCAGCCGGAGACTCGCTTTTGTTCGGCCGATCTTACCCATACATTCCGTCCGGCCGCTCACCCTGCGCAGGAAGCCACTCGGTCTTTCGAGCGAGGCTTTTCGGCAACCAATCGAACCCTCCAGAACTTTCCGTCACGCCAAAGAGTTTACCCGATTCCCCGTCGCCCCAGATGGGCTACCTCCAATGCGATGCGAATGATGTCTGCGGCCTTGCGACAATTCGCCGCGTACCATACAGCTGTCGCAAAGGTACGAAATGTCGCAACCACCAGTGTCCATCACGCCCGCCCCTCTCCCGACTCCACAATCACCCCTCGCCCGCATCACAACCTGGACCCTCTGCCTCACCGCGTTCACCGCATTGCTCGCCTGGTCCTACCAATCCGCCAAACCAACCTTCCTCCGCGCCGAATCCGGCGAATACCTTGTCGTCGCCGCCTCAGACCCCCAAACCATCAAATGGTTCCTCACCGAACGCCTCAAACACCCCATCGCCGGCCATTACACGCCGCTCGCATTTGCGACCGAACTGCTCTTCGCCAAAGCGTTCGGCCCCACCGGCCACCTATGGCACGCCCGCCAGGTCTTCCTCCTCGCCATCCTCGCAACCGCCCTCCTCCGCCTCGCCATCACCTTCACAAGAACATGTGTCGCCGACGCAAAATCCCGCTGGCTGATCAGCATCACCTTCGCCCTGCTCATCGTCATGCAGCCCTACTTCGCCGATTTTGTCTCCTGGCCCTACATGGGAATCCAGTTCGTCTGGATGATCCTGACCGTCCTCGCCGCCACCTCGCTCCTCCGCACGGCCGCGCGCGACTCCATCACCCTCAGCGCCATCATCTGCCCGATCCTGCTTTCCTACGCGGCCCTTCACACCCTCGGCCTCGGCCTCGCCACCGCCGCCGCAACCCTCATCGCCCTCGCAGCGATCTGTTATGTCCGCCGCGATCAGCTCGCCTTCGCGCATCGCCCCGCCCGCGCCTGCCTGATCATCGCCATCCTGCTGCTCGCGATCCTCCTCCACGCCGCGATGATGACGCGCGGCGACAACCCCGCCCCAACCGACCCGACCGTACCTCCGCCGTCGCTGAAAGCCCTCGTTGCAATCTACGGCGGCCTGATCATCGCCGCCCTGCACGCCGGCTTCCGAAGCGTCTGGGCCCCCGACGCGTACTTCTGGCCAAACGGCGGGGCCGTCCGCTTCGATTGCATCTACGGTTTCGCGACCATCGCCCTCGCTTCGTTCGCGGTTCTGCTCATGTTCAAACGTGCAAACCGCACCCGCTCACCCGCCGACCGCGCCCGCGCCGCCCTCTTCACCTTCGCCCTCGTCGCACTCCTCGCCCTCGCCGCCATGATCTGCCTGCGCCTGCGCGCCGAACCGCAAAACCCCGGCCTCGCCGCCAACTTCCTCATCGGCGCCCGCTATCTCCTCCCGCTCAACCTGTTCTGCGCTGCCGGCGCCCTCTCCCTCATCGCCGTAGCCGGACGCATCGACCGCCGCGCCGTCTGGATCACCTGCGGCGTCATCGCGTTCGCTGCTGTCGCCAGCCAGAAGATCTACATGCAGCGCGTCATGCCAAATTTGTGGCCCCGCAGCCAGGTCTCGCACGACGCATGTTGGCAATTACTGCTGAAAGGTGTGCAGGAATCCCAGCAGGCGAATCTCCCAATCCTCGATCTGCCCGACGCCGCGCTGGCCGACGAGTTCGCCAAAACCATGCGCGTATTCGAACCGCTCATTCTGAAGGAACTCGGCCTCCCCCGATCGCAAACACTACGCTGGGCCCGCCCCGACGAGCTTTCCCCCGCCGACCTGCAGCGCTACTTCACTAGCTGCCCCTCCATGAAATCCTTTGCCGCGGCAACCGAGAATCAGAAGTTCCTCACCGCCACCAGTCCGCCCAACCCCTGATAACAACCATCACGCACCCAACCCTTCGCTTCCCCTCAACAAACAAAACGGACCGCGGCGTCTCCACCGCGGCCCGCGTCAGCATTTCAATTTCGAACCAGTAGACCTACTGCTTCACCAACGGCTTCACCTCCGTCTTGATCGTCCGCCCCGTCGGCGAAACGACCAGCTTGTGCCGCTGATCCCCCTGCTTGTACTTCGCCTTGTAATGCACCTCGGTCACCTTCTCATACTGCAACTCATTGCTGCCGGCAGCCGCCTTCGCGGTCGCCGCCACGGCCGCCGGAACCGCGTCCGCCGTGACAACCTCTTCCATCTCGACCACGTCGCCCTGCGCCGTCACCAGCACTTCCATCTTGCCGTTGGCGCCCTTCCACTGACCCTCGTAAAAAGTCTCCCCGTTCTCCATTTCCTCCTCATACTTCGCAATCTGCGCCCCGCCCGCCATTCGCTTGATCGCCGCCACGGCGCCGGCCGGAACCTCCGATTCCTTCACCACGCGCTCATGCTCCGCACCGGCCGGCTGGCCCGACGGGTTCGCGCTCGTCTTCGCCTGCAATCCGGTCAGCAGCAAAACAGCGCCGACTGCCACCAGCGCCGTGGCGATAATCCGACAATTCTTCGTCATGAAATGATCTCCTCTATCGAATTTGTTGCGACCGCATTCCCTCACATGAGGCGATTTCTCTCGATGCGGCTCTACGATTTGATTGTGGGTTCGTGCATGGCCAGCGACAACGCAAAACTGAATGAATAACCCGTCATATGCCCCAGTCGCCCCGCGCGAATTGTTTTATGTTAGAATACAAGTGCTCGTCAGATGCCTCGCCGCACGGTGAGTCTCTGATGGGCAGGGGGCGGCTGTTGAGTGTGCCAGTCGCCCCCGCTTTTTTCCTCACTTCAATCCGCTGTACGAAACCCAGTTCCCTTCTCTCTCCGCCTGCTTTGTGCAGTAGTCCCCTTCGTGCCTTCGTCCCTTCGTGCCTTCGTGCCTTCGTGCCTTCGTGCCTAACCATATACGTGCCCCCGCCCCTCCCCCCGGGTTATAATGCCCATGCGGCCAGCGATTTCGCCGAGCCGCCTGATACGTCGCCGCGATCCGCCTGCGAGCGGCTCGTGTGTGCGACGGTTTTCATATACCCGGATGTGAGCAATGCAACATGGTCTCAAACAGATACGAACTGCCGCAGGTGCCCCCCAAGAGCGGCGGCGGAGGATGTGATCCGAACTCCCGCTGCGGAAACGGCTTGGAGAAAATCTATCCCACCTGCGCCGTCCGTTACGGTTACATGCGCTTCATCGGCGAGTTCTCCTACGCCCCCGGCGTGCTCTTCGGTTGCCAGAACAAGGTCGTCGTCCAGACCGACCGCGGCACCGAAATCGGCGAGCAGGTCAGTCTCACCTGCACCGGCTGCGAAAAGAGCGTCAACCGCGACCAGATGCGCGCCTATGCCAAAAACTCAGGCACCGACTTCTTCCGCCTGAAGAATGGCCGCATCCTCCGCGTCGCCACCCCCTCCGACCTCCTCGAAGACCGCAAGCTCCACGAAGAAGGCGACGAAAAGCTCGACTTCGCCCGCCAGCTCGTCCGCGAGCGAAAAGTCCCCATGAAGCTCGTCACCTGCGAGCAGCTCTTCGGCGGCGAGCGCGTCGTCTTCTACTTCATGGCCGACGATCGCATCGACTTCCGCGATCTCGTTCGCGACCTGGCACACGAATACCACACCCGCATCGACATGCGCCAGATCGGCCACCGCGACGAGGCCCGCCTCGTCGCCGATTTCGAAATCTGCGGTCGCGAGTGCTGCTGCAAGAACTTCCTCAAGACCCTCCGCCCCGTCAGCATGCAAATGGCCAAGCTGCAGAAATCGACTCTCGACCCCTCCAAGGTCTCCGGCCGCTGCGGTCGCCTCCGCTGCTGCCTCCGCTACGAGCATGAAGGTTACGAAGAATTAACCAGAAAGCTCCCGCGCGTCGGCTCGCGCGTCCGCGTAACCGACGGCCCGGCTACCGTCGTCGATCGCCAGATTCTCACCCAACTCGTCATGCTCGAATTCGATAGCGGAAAGCGAATGACCTTTCCCCTCGAGGATCTGCTCGAACGCGATCTCCCCAAGCCGCCACCACTGCAACCCCAACAGCCGCAACAACCCAACCCAGGTCCGAGTAACACAAACCAAGCGGCCGGTAACCAGCAGGGCGGCGGACGCGGTCCCAATCGTGGCCGCCCGCAAGGCCGAGGCCGCCAGCAAGGACCGCAACAACCCGGCCCGCGCCCCGAGGGCCGCCCGCAACAGCCGCGCCGCCAAGATCGACCACCCGCGCCAGATAGCGGACCTCCGCAGGCGCAGCCGCCAACTTCTAACGATTTACCGCGCGATGTCAGTGATTCGGGTGATGCATCGCAAAACGAAAATTGATAGAATACATTCTTGAACCGCGTTCTTGAGGCGCGTAGAGAATCATGGCGTCAACCGCACCACCAACAACACCCATCAGTCAGAGCGACCGGAACTTTCCGCCGGGCGCCGTCGAGTTTTTGTTCGAAGGTCTTTCCTACACCGCCGAAAAAACTCACGGACCCACGCCCGAGGGCTGGCGCGACGTCGCAACCTGGCTCCAGGCCAACGAGCACGACCTCACCGACGTCCCCGGACTTCTCAGCGCGAAAAAGCTCCCTTCCGGAATCGCGAAAATCATCTTTCAGCTCGGCGGCCCGCAGGCCTTCGACCGCCACGTCTCGGGTGAGCAACTCTGCTGGGGCCTGCGCGACCTCGCCGTCGAACGCTGGGGCATGTTGGCCGCCACCGTCCTGCGAAGCTGGAACATCCGCCGCACGCGCGACATCGGTCAGCTCGTCTTCAGTCTCATCGCGGCTGGCCGCCTCCAGAAACAGCCCACCGATCGCATCGAGGAGTTCGAGGCCGTCTTCGATTTCCGCGACGCGTTCGGCCACTACCGCATCGATCTCACCGCCGAGCCGGCCCCCGCCGCCGAGGAGTCCTGAAGTGGTCGATCCAGCTCACCAACTCCCCGCCGATGACCACGCCTGGGAAACCGCCGACGCCCCAAAAATCTCCACCACCCGAATGATGCTCACGCTCAGCGTCTTCGTCCTCTGGCTCGCATTTCTCGCCTGGATGTCCGCCCGCCGCTGGTTCGGATCGCTCCTCTAACGTAACCTCTCCGATCGTCATGCGCGAATCGGAGTCGTTCGAATCAAATCTCGCCGCCCTTCGAAGACAAGATCTAGCGCTCGCCCAATTGCTCGAATCCGTCCCGCTCCCGCCCGCCGCCAAACCAACCCCGACACGCGACGGCCGCATCTCATTCTCCTGGGGCACTCCTGACGCTCCGCAATGGCTCGGCGGCACCAGCGTTCCCTCCGCGCGCGCCCGCGGCCTCCTCGACAACTTCCAAGCCGGATCAGGGAACGTGCTCTTCATCGGAATCGGCGCCGGCACGGAAGCCGCTGAACTCCTCGCGCGCACGCCGCACACCACCGCCCTCTTCGTCATCGAACCCGACCCGGCCGCAGTTGTCATGGTGCTCCGCGTCGTCGACCTCTCCGCCGCCCTCGCAGCCCAGCGGCTCGTCCTGATGGTTGGCGAAGATGGCTGGTCCCGCCTGCAGCAATTCCTGACCGCTAACCCCGGCTTCCTCGCCCCGCAGCGAGTTCTGGCCTGGCCATGGCTCACGCGTGACGCACAACACGATGTCGCATCCCGACTCACAACCCTGGCCGCCAACATCAGCGCAGCCCGAGAGACGCCCGCTCAGCGTAACACCGCGTCAGCACCACGCACCGGCCAGGCGATCGCCATCGTCTCCCTCTCGCCCGATCCGCAGGACTCGCATCTCGCCGCCGGTATTGCATGGGGCGTCGAGCAGCTCGCGCGCTCCGCCAAAATCTTTTGCGCAGACGCACCGGCCAGAATGCACCCCGCAGCACTTACTCAATTTCTGTCAGACCCCGCCCTCGCCGAAGCCATTTTCCTCAACGCCACCGCCGCCGACCTGGCCCAGTTCACGCCCGCGCCGCTGCCCGTACGAACGTGGCTAACGCCCAACTTCCCCGTCGCGGCCGACTTCGCCGCTCGCGTCGGCGACCATGCCTCGATCATCGTCTCGACCTCTGCGCAACAAGACATGCTGATAAGCGCCGGCGTCAGCCCTCGCCAGATCACCCTCGCCCCACCCGCTGCACACCCCACCCCGACAACTCGGCGCAAGCCGCTGTTGGTGCTCGCCCCCAACGCCGACGACCGCCCCGAGAGTTCCGGCCTCCACCTCACCACCCACCTGGCACTCTGGAACGCCGCGCGCCAAATCATCGCGCAGCAAGCGGAACAATTGTGGGCCGACGACATCCCTGCCGCCTTCGCTCAAGCCGAAAAAAATAGTTCCGTCCGAATCAGCGACCCGGCCGTTCGCCAGGGCCTGCTCGATCGCGTCCAAAACGCCCTCGCACCGGCCATCCTTCGAGGTGCTTTTGTCGAGATACTTCGCGCCGCCGAAATTGACTTCGATCTCGTCCCGACCGGCCAGCTCCCCGGTTCCACGACGGCCTACGCCGCGGTCCTTCAACTCTCTCTCGCCGGCGAGCCAACCTGCGAATTCCTCGACGCCATCGCCAACGGCGCCCAGCCTACCATCCGAACGCGCCAAGGCCGCCTCCCGCCCGCCATCGCCCCTTACCTGCCAACGGCATGCCTCACGCCAATCGCATCCGCCGACGAATTGATCGCATGCGTGCGCCGCCTCGCCAACGCCCCCACCCCCGCGGCCGCGCGCGACCACATCCTCAAATATCACACCTGGCGCGAAAGACTCCGCGACGTGCTCAAAAAAACAGCATGACCATCCCGCTCAAGGCGGCAGTCATCAGTCCGGCGCGAAACAGGAATGCCGACCACCCCTGCCCCGAAGCAATCACATAGTCCATCATGTGCTTCAAGAAAAACAGGTTTACGACCGACACGAGCACGCCGCGCACCACCAACAACGTAAACCCGGGACCCACCCACGGCCCTACAATCCCCGCCGTTAGCGCGATCAACCCCACGCAGAATTTCACGCGGTCCCAGGCCACCGCCCGCACATCGTCGATCTCGCTAGTCGGAACAATCGTCACGTTCCGGCCCGCCGCGATCGAAAACCCCGTCCCGCACTCCGGACAACGCCGCGACAACAACCCGGTCAGGTTGTAGCCGCATGCCGTGCAGGTGCGCACCGGGACCGCCGGCACCGGAATCGCCGCCGGATCGGACGACTGCGTCGATCGCACGAGTTTCGAATCGAGCTCAACGAGCTCGTACTCATCCTCGGGTTCTTTGTCCGCCCCGTCGGATTTCATAACGCCCCATCATTTTGCGGCCGGCCCCTCGCCCAATCCATATTCCGCCCAGCGCCGCTCCACCAACCGCCGCACAGCTTCGCTCATTTCCAACTCGCGCGGCCACTCCCGCACAACGCCTTCTCCGCCAATCTTCCGCGTCGCATCGATCCCGATCTTGCTCCCCGCCCCGCAATACGGCGCCGCATGATCGAGTATGTCCAGCGGCCCCTCCACGATCACCGTATCCCGCCGCGGATCGACATTCGCCCCCACCTGAAACATCACCGCCTGCTCGTCGTGCACGTCCACATGTTCGTCCACGACCACGATGAACTTCGTCAAGCTCATCTGCCCCGCCCCCCAGATGCTGCTCATCACGCGCCGCGCCTGATACGGATACTCCTTGCGAATCTTCACAAACGCGAAGTTATGAAACGCCCCCCACTGCGGCAGATGGTAGTCCACGATGTCCGGCACGATCATCTTCAACAGCGGCAGAAATACTCGCTCCGTCGCCTTCCCCAGGTAGTAATCCTCCATCGGCGGCTTCCCGACGATCGTCGTCGGATAGATCGGATCGCGCCGATGCGTGATGGCCGTCACCCGGATCGGATGGAATTGATCGGCAAGACTATAGAAGCCCGTATGGTCGCCGAACGGCCCCTCGCGCACCGTCCGCTTCGAATCCACCCACCCCTCGATCACGATCTCCGCGTTCGCCGGCACTTCCAGCGGAATCGTCTTGCACGCAACCAGCTCAATCCCCGTCCCATTCAAAAATCCGGCGAACAGAAGCTCGCTGACATTCGGCGGCAGCGGACACGTCGCCGCATACGGCAATACACTCTCGCCGCCGAGCACGATCGCGACCGGCATCTCCTCACCACATTCCGCATACATCCGCAGATGCCGTGCCCCATCATGATGCATATGGCAATGCAGAATCCCCGCTTTCGGCCCCGTCACCTGAATTCGATACATCCCCAGGTTGCGCTCGCCGCCCACTTCCGCCGGCGGCTGCGTCAACACCGCCGCCAGCGTGATGTACCGGCCGCCCGAAGCCGCGGCCGCATCCCCACCCGCGCCCGCCCCAACAATCACATCCCGGTCCGCCCCACCGTCATGCGGCCAGCACTTGATGATCGGCAGCATCGACAGGTCCGCATCGTCCGTATGCACCACCTGCTGGCACATCCCGCTCCGCACCACCTTGGCCGGATAGCTCGCGATCTTCGCCAGCTCCGGGATCATCTTCAGCTTCGCCAACAGCGTCGGCGGCGGCTCCGGCTTCACCAGCTTCTGCACCCGTTCCGCCAGCTCCTCAAACGACTCGCACCCCAGTGCGATCTTCACCCGCTCATAGCTGCCAAACAGATTAATCGCGCACGGCATCTTCGCCCCGCGCACCCGCTCAAATACCAGCCCCACGCCGCCGGTCCCGCCATGCACGCGATCCGTCGCCGGCGCCCCCGCCATCCCCTGCGGCGAAGGCGATTTGCTCACCCGATCCGCAATCGCGCTGATCTCCAGTTCCGCATCCACCTCCACGCGAACGCGCCGCAACTCCCCGCGCCGCTCAAGCTCCGCCACAAACGACTGCAAATCCGGGAATGGCACTCAACTTCTCCAAGTCCGATCGGATTGTACGCGACGCCGAATCGATTGCTTACACGCCCGGCCGAGTCACGGGCGGTGCATTGGACCTGATCGAATCCCCGCACTCCGGGCAAACGCCGCTCACGTTCCCGGCCAGATCGTACCCGCATCGAACGCATCGACCGGGGATAGCGGCACGATGCCAGGCGGCGGCGCGCGACGAAAAATGGTCGAAGGCATACCCGCTCTCAAAGGCGCGCTTCGGTATGGAATGTGCTGAAACTGAGGAAGCATAGATATAAATCGCGTCCGCGCTGCCAACGACCTTCTCGATCACGAACCACCGCACGAATGAATAACCGGCCTCGTGGTCAATTCGCATTCCATCGGGGCTGATCGTCATGCGTCGACGCTTGTAAACCATTTCGTTCCGCCCCTCAGACAACATCTGCCGCAACAGCTTCGCCGGCGCCCGCGATCGCTGCAGCGCGCGATATCCCCCAAGAAATCCTGTCGCAATCACAAATGCCGCGGGCAGAAGGAGCGCTTCCCGCGAAGCACCCGAGAAAAGGGCTTGCGCAAAAGCCACGAAACCCAGCAGGACGAACGCAGCTAGCACGAAATAATATCGATTCCATTGCTTCCGCAAGGTGTGAGAGTGTGAGAGTAGAAAACGTTGCGACTGGATAATCTCGTCTTCCGTCAACTGAAACTCGACGGAAAGCTCCGTATCGTCGGCCGGCTCGCTCATGGCCCCCATGGTACGCGCCCGGCCGCGTCGCGCCGCCGCGACCGCCCATCACTTCGGCGCAAAAAAAATGCCCACCCGGTCCAATGTCCGGATGGGCTCACGATCACGAGTTGGCGAGCCGATTTAACCCGCGATCGTTGCAATCAAATTGGCGCACCCGTCCCCCCGCGACAGGTGTCATTCAAGTAACTATCAACGAAACGGCTTTATTCCCGCACCCTCACGACCATCGCTTTCGGCTAGAATCACCGGATCGGACGGTCGCCGGAAATCCAACCCTAATACCATCAATACAAGCGACTTACGTCCCGTTCCGATACGCGAGAAAACCCGTTGGACGGCTCCATCCCACTACCCGCCTATCGCCACCACGAACGCCGCTGGGCCGACAATCAATATGTCTACGCCGTCGTCTCCCGCCGCAGCGGCGGAGTCTCCGTCGGAATCAACCTCAATCCCGACAAGGCCTGCAACTTCGATTGCATCTACTGCCAGGTTGATCGATCCACCCCGCCCGCCGTCCGCGACGTCGATCTCTCCCGCCTCACGGACGAACTGAATACCGTCCTCACCGCCGAACGCGATGCCACCCTCTACACCGCCGCGCCCTTTGACGCGATCCCCGCGGCGCGGCGCGGCGTCTGCGATATCGCCTTCTCGGGCGACGGCGAGCCGACCACATACCCGCTCTTCGATCAGGCCGTCGCCATCGCGGCCGAGGCCCGCCGCCAGTTCGCCATTCCGCGCACCAAGTTGATCCTCATCACCGACGCCTGCTACCTGACCCGCCCCAACGTCCGCGCCGCTCTCGCCCGCATGGACGCCAACAACGGCGAAATCTGGGCCAAGCTCGACGCCGGAACAGAACCCTACTACCGCCTCGTCAATCGCCCCAACTATCCGCTACAACATGTCCTCGACAACATCCTCGACGCCGCGCGAACCCGTCCCGTCGTCATCCAATCCCTTTGGATGTGTGTTCACGGCGCCGCGCCGCCGGCCTCTGAAATCGACGCCTTCTGCGATCGCCTGCTGAACCTCCGCGCCGCCGGCGCACAATTCAAGCTGATCCAAGTCTATTCCATCGCGCGAAAAACGACCGAGTCCTTTGCCACCCCGCTCCGCGACGCCGACCTCGACGCCATCGCCGTCACCGTGCAACAACGCACGTCGCTCCCGGTCGCCGTCTTCTACGGCCTTCATGACTGATCGCGCGGTACAATGTCCCCGGGGATCGGAGGACGACCATGGTCAATCGCCGAATGTTTCTGAAGGGCGGACTTTCCGCCCTCGGACTCGGACTCGCTCAGCGCCGCGCCCTCGGCCTCGCCCAGTTCGACACCCCCATCGGCAGCCATGGCCCGCTGCTACAGTCGCGCCCGTTCGCCCAGATCCCGCTTCATCCCAAGTCGACCATCGTGAACGAACTCCCCTTTGCCGACTGGTTTACAGGCGACAGCTACAGCAACAATAAAATACCCTTTCACCTCACCCCGTCGCTCAAAGATGGCCCCCCGTCACCGACCGAAGACGTCGACGTCGCCATCATCGGCGGCGGAATCTCCGGCCTCGCCACCGCCCTCCTGCTGCGCCAATACCGCCCGGTGCTCTTCGAACTCAGACCGCGCTACGGCGGCAATGCCCAGGGCGAAATCTGGGGCGGCGCGCCCTTCTCGCTCGGCGGCGCCTATTTCATCACCCCCGATGAGGGCTCCTTCCTAGATCATTTCTATCGCTGGCTCGAACTTGATCGCGTGGTTCGCGTCGACACCGGTGAAAACCCCGTCGAACTCGGCGGAAAAATCATCGACGGCTTCTGGGACGGCGCCGGCCAGCCCCCCGAGAGCGTCCTCGCCTTCAAACGCTATGCCGAAATCGTTCAGTATTACGCCGACCTGAGCTACCCCGAAATCCCGCTCCCCGAAGGCCAGGACAATCAGTGGATCATCGACCTCGACACCAAGACGCTGCGCGAAGACATCGAAGAAAAAATGAACGGCCTCCCGATTCCGCCCCTCCTCGCCGCGGCGATTCAGGGATACTGCTACTCCTCTTTTGGCATCGGCTGGGACGACCTCTCCGCCGCCGGCGGCTGGAACTTCATCGCCGCCGAGGAATTCGGCCGCTGGGTGCTACCCGGCGGAAACGCATATCTCGTGGATGCCATGTGGCGGAAACTTCTCGCCCTCGAACGCCCCAATCAGTCTCCGCGGCTTCGACCCGGCTGCCAGGTAATTGATGTCCGCATCGCCCCCGGCGATCGAGTCCTGGTGACTTACCTCGAACCGTCCGGCGCCCTGCGCTCCATTCGCGCCCGACGCGTCGTCATGGCCAATTCCAAACACATCGCCAAGTACCTGATCCACGAGCTTCGTGAGCGCGACCAGCTCAAACTCGATGCGATGAACGCAATCGAAAACATGGCTTATGTCGTCGCCAATGTCTTGCTCAACCGGCCGATCCCCGATCTCCCCTACGACACATTTCTGCTTCGCGACGGCAACCTTCCCATGACCCCCGACAGCTTCGCCGCCAATTCCCATTTCGTCGATATCGTCAACGGCAGTTTCACGCGCAACCGACTCGCGCAGCGATCAGTCCTGACCCTGTACTGGCCGCTCCCCTGGTTTCAGGGCCGATACTCACTCTACGTTGACGACTGCTGGCACGATTACGCCCAGCGCATCGCGCCCGACATTCGCGCCGCGCTCGCCCTTTATCGCCTCTCACCTGCCAGCGTCGAACAGATCCGCCTCACCCGCTGGGGTCACCCCATACCCGTCTGCGCCCCGCGCCTCATCGCCGACGGAACCGTAGCCAACCTCCGCCGCCCCTTCGAAGGACTCATCTATTTCGTCAATCAGGACAACTGGGCACTGCCCGCCGTCGAGAACTCCCTGCTCGACGCGAAGATTTTCTCCGACCGGATCGCAAGCGAACTGGGTTGATCCAGATCCGCTCGACGTCGCGCGGCTCCAGCTTGCTCAGACCGGCCGCGTAAATTCGCGTCTCGCTCCGAATTCGCTCCTGAGTAGTCGCGCCACACAGCTCGGAATGCAGACGCTCGGCATCAATTCCCGCGTTCGGATAAATCGAGTGAAAGCAAGTTAGGTGCAGCGCCTCCGCTTCGTTTCGGATGAATCGAAAACTGCCGCGCGCGAAAACGTTCACCCAGATCGCCCCCGGCTCGCGCTGCTCGGGCCGATACCACACCGGCCGATGCGAGGGCAGATACCGTCGATCGATCCCGTCGCGTCTCCCCGCCGCAAGATACCGCGCCACCGCCGCCGCCAGCGGCTCGCGTGGCGTCAGGAGAAACATTCGCTCGTCCCCCGCGATCATTCGATCCACGTCTCGTTGAGTCAGTCGGTCGCCGCGAACCTGCGCCGCCTTCGAAACGCAGACGCTCACGTCCCGTCGATCAATCCCCGCCGCGCAGACTTCGGACCCCTTCAGAACAAAAAACCGATTGGCCCCCGTCGCGATCCCGCGCGTGCATCGAGCCACGTCGCCCAACTGGACCGACCCGTCGGCAACGACGACTCGCGGGTTGAAGAGGGGCGTCCATTTCGAGTCCGGGGCGAGCGCCGACACTCGATATTCAATCGATCGAGCAGGCCGACCCAACTCCCCCGCACCGTCCACCGTCTGAAACGAGATGGTCTCATCATCGCCGCGCCCCCTTCGCAAAAACGCGATCGCCGCCGTCGTCAGCACACCATCAAACACGTCCGCGGCGTGCTTGAAATGTATGATCGCATCGATCGCGTTCTCGCGCAGCAAATGACGCTTGATCGCCACCCCAAAATCCGCGTTCAGCCACTCGGCCGGCATGATGACCGCCGCCCGCCCACCCTCCGCCAGTAACGACCAGATGCGAATCAGGAACAGTCCATACTCATTTGTCAGTCGCGAAAGCCGCTCACCGGCCAGCCGATCAAACGCCCGAAACATCGCCTCGCCGCGCTTCGATTCGTGATGCCGGATGTAAGGCGGATTGCAGACGATCCCGTCGAACACATCCGAAAAGCGGGCCCCGAGGAAATCCTCGCGCCGCACGTCAACTTGCATCGAAGCGCACGCGCCCGCCGACGCCTCGATCATCGCCGGATCAACTTCACAAGCCGTGATGCGCGTCCCGCGCGGCAACCGTCCATCCAACTCGCGCAGCGCCTGGATAAAAACCCCCCGTCCCAGACTCGGATCAAGAATCCGCCGCGGCCGACCCCGCGCCACCCACCCGGCCATAAACTTTGCCACCGCCGGCGGCGTGAATACCTGACCAAGCGTCCTCTCGCGCGCCTGCTCAGCGACCTCAGCGCGGGACTTAAACGATTCGCGATTCGTCATCCGCTATTTGCTATTCCCCAGCAGCCCCAGCGCCAAACTCGTCATCGCCTCAACGCCCGTCCGGATCGTCGGCTCCGGCAACGGCGCAAACTTGCTCGAATGAATCGACGCCAGCGGTGCCCCGCCCGGCTGCTTCGACCGCTCGATCGCCGCCGCGTCAATCGTCCCCAGCCCGAACATGAACCCCGGAACCCCCGCCTCCTTGGCAAACTGCCCGAAATCCTCCCCGCCCATCGAAGGCGGCTTCTGCAATACCTTGTCCGCGCCAAACGCCGCCTTGAATATCTCCACCGCACCGGCCGTCAGCTCCGGATCGTTGTACCCCGCCGGCGTGAACTCATCGTCGTGCACCTTCACATCCGGCGGCCGCGGACATCCCATCGCCTTGCAGATATCCGTCGCCATCTGCCTGATCGAATCCAGCGTCTTCTTCCGCACCTCATCCTTGTACGATCGCACCGTGAGCTGCAGGTCCGCCGTCTCCGGAATGATGTTATGCTTCGTCCCCGCGTGAATCGACCCCACCGTCACCACCGCCGACTCGATCGGGTCGTTGCGTCGGCTCACGATCGTCTGCAGCGCCACAATCAGTTGCGCCGCCGCCACGATCGGATCCACCGACAGGTGCGGATACGCCCCGTGCCCGCCTTTCCCATAGATGCGAATATCAACCGAGTCGACATTCGCATTGTTCCAGCCCGATGTGAACCCCACCGACCCGGCCGGAATGTCATGCGCGACATGCAATGAAATGCACACCGCCGGCTTCGGAAACTTCGATAGCAGGCCGGCATCCAGCATCATTCGCGCGCCCTTGCCGAGTTCTTCCGCGGGCTGGGCAACCAGCACGACGGTTCCAGCCCACTTGTCTTTGAGTGATGCCAGTATCTGCGCGGTGCCGACCAGCACGGTCTGATGAATATCATGCCCGCACGCGTGCATCACGCCGACGTGCGACCCGTCCTCCTTGTCGATTTTAACTTTGCTCGCATAAGGCAGGCCGGTCTCTTCGGTAACAGGCAGCGCGTCCATGTCCGACCGAATCAATACCGTCGGCCCCGCTCCATTCTTCATGACCCCCACGACGCCGTACCCCCCGAAGTTGGTCGTCACCTCATATCCGGCCTTCCTGAAAATCTCAGCCAGCCGCGCCGCCGACTTCGCCTCGCTCAACGAAAGCTCCGGGCTGGCGTGAATCTCTTTGTACATCGCGACCCATCCCGCCAGATCGCTGTCGATTTTCTTGACGACCGCATCGCGCAGATCGGCCCGGTCCCGTACCGCAACGCCATTCGCTGTCCCTTCACCACGCACCACCGCGACTGCGATCAAAACGAAGCAAATCGCAACGACTCGAACGCACTTTGGCATGACTTCCCTCACCGGCATGGCGCTGACTGACGAAAAAACCAGGGCACGCATGCCGCGCATCGCACCTGCTCAAAACAACGACGCTTCCGCCCCGCCCGCCTCGCGAACCGGCGGCGCGACGCCCATGTGCTCGTACGCCGCCCGCGTCGCGCACCGCCCCTGCCGCGTCCGCGTCACAAATCCCATCTGCAACAAAAACGGCTCAACCATATCCTCGAGCGTGTCGCGCTCCTGCCCCATCGTCGCCGCGATCGCCTCGATCCCCGCCGGCCCGCCGTTGTACACATTCACCAGCGCCGCCAAGAACGCCCGATCCAACTCGTCCAGCCCCAGCCGGTCGATCCGCTGCACCTCCAGCGCCTTCTCAACGATCGCCGCCGTCAACTTTCCGTCCCCGCAAACCTGCGCATAATCCCGCGTCCGCCGCAGCAGCCGGTTCGCGACCCGCGGCGTCCCCCGCGCCCGCTCCGACAGCAGCCCCAGCGCCCCATCGTCCGCCTTCAGCTCCAACATCTTGGCCGACCGCCGCAGAATCTCGCGCAGGTCCGCCGTCGTGTAAAAATCAAAGTGATACCGCAGCCCGAACCGATCCCGCATCGCCGCCGTCAGCATGCCCGCCCGCGTCGTCGCCCCGATCAGCGTAAACCGCTTCAACCGAAAGCTCACCGTCCGCCCGCCAACGCCCCCCTCCAGCGTGAAATCAACTCGAAAATCCTCCATCGCCGGATACAAGAACTCCTCCACAATCTTGCTCAGCCGATGCACTTCATCGATGAACAAAATGTCCCCCTCTTCGAGATTCGTGAGCGTACTCATGAGGTCGGCCGTCTTGGCGATCGCCGGCCCGCTCGTAATCCGCAACCGCTCCCCGACGCCCATTTCATTCGCGATCACATGCGCCAGCGTCGTCTTCCCCAGCCCCGGCGGCCCGTCGAGCAAAATGTGCTCCAACGGCTCGCGCCGCCCCTTCGCCGCCGTGATGGCGATTTTGAGTTGGTCGATGACCTGGGTCTGCCCAACGCAATCTTCGAGCCGCCGCGGCCGCAGCGCAAGGTTCGCCCGATCCTCCTCCCCCCCGGCCGTCTCGCTGCTGATCACGCGTTGAACAGGCATGGCCGTCTACCCCTCCGCCCCCGTCTTGATCCGATACGCCGCCCGCACCCACTCGTCCGCCGTCTTCAAGCCCGCGTGCAACTGCGCCGCCCGCGCCACCCACCGCTCCGCATCCGCGCGCCCGTCGCCCCACGTCACCAGCAACTCCAGCGCGTCGCGCTGCGGCAGCGACCACTCCGACCGCATCGGCGTCGCGGTTGCCCCCGCCATCGCGCCAAATTCAGTCAGCTTCCCGCGCAACTCCGCCACGATCTGATCCGCCGTCCGACGCCCGATCCCCGGCAGCTTCGACAATCCCACCGTATCCGCCGCCTCAATCATCGCCGCAATCCGCCCCACCGGCTCGGCCAGCGCCCGAATCGCTTTGCGAACGCCAATCCCCTTGACGGTCGTGAACAGTTCGAAGAATGCCCGGTCCTCGGCGTGCAGAAACCCCACCATTCGCGGAATCAGATTCCCCCCCGCCGAACTCCCCTCCAGATACTCCATCGTATGCAGCATGACGCTCATCCCGCGACACGCCGCCAGCTCCACCAGCGCATACCGCGGCACAAGGATCTCGCGCGCCGCCCCATCGCGCTCAATCACGACCGCTTCCTCGCTCAGATCAGACAATGTCCCGCTAAGTCGGACGATCATCGCGAGCGGATTGTCAGCGACACCGGCCGCATAACGCAAGGATTCGAACTGCAACGCGATCGGCTACTTGCGACGATTGCGAGTGCGCCGTGGTTTGATGAGCCGGTCTCGATAGCGAGCTTCGATTTCGCCAAGACTGTCGATGAGCTTGTTCAAGTCGTGGCCGAACTCGGCGGAGATGGCTCGCCGAACGGCTCGGACTTCATCCACCACCGGATTGGCGAATTTCACGGTTCGTGCTGGCCTATGCATCGTCAGTCTCCTTCCAGAGCATGTCGGGCGTCACGATCCTGGGTGGTGTCAATCCGAGCCGAAGGCAGACGGCGGCCAAGTGCTCCAGCTTGTTCGGATTTGCCAGGTGCCTCACGTTCCACGTCAATAAATAGTCAACTCCATGCACGCAGGCAACCGAGACGTGCACGGCATCGCCCGCCACCGGCCCCGGCATGACTCGCTCACGAACCAGAATATTTGCGAACCCTCGAACGGATTCATCAATTGCAAGCAGCGGAACAGATTCGACAAACCGAAGCGCTTTTGCTGAACTTCGATAACGGGCGTGCGACAGCTCGCGGATGACCTCGGCGGATATCACCAGATGGTGCTGCCCGCTCTGCTGCTCCCACCATTCAACGCTCGACTGGTGTTGATACCGGCTCGTCGCGTCGCGCTTTTCGGCGACGCACGCACTGACAAAACTGGTCTCGAGGTAAACGTCAGCCATTCAATCGATTGTATCGGATTCACAAGATCCGCTCCGGGATCTTTATCAGCCGCTGACTGGAGGGGATTAGCCGAGGCATCCCGCCAGCCCCACCGCAATCGCATCCGCCACGTCCGCCGGCTCAGGCATCCGTGCCAACCCGCAAGTCACCATGATCGCCCGCTGAACCTGCCGCTTCCCCGCATGCCCATTCCCCGTCAGTGCCTTCTTGATCGCCGTCGCCGCAATGCTCTCCACCGCCACCCCGCGCCGCGCCGCCGCCAGCATGATCACCCCGCGCGCATGCCCCATGAGAATCGCCGTCCGCGGATGCTTGTAATGCGCATACAAATCCTCAATCACGACGCGCTCAAACCGCCGCGCCGCCAGAATCTCCGCCAGCCCCTCGTCCAACTCGCACAGCCGCTCGGCCAGCGTCCGCCGCGCGGTCGTCACGATCACGCCCGCGTCCAAAACGCGCCGCGTACCCCGCTCGATCACCGCATACCCACACCGCTGCAACCCCGGATCGATCCCGAGAATCAGCCCCCCGTCGCCACCCACCTGCTCACTTCCGCCGCCAAAGCGTCCCATCCGCCCGATCTTCCAGCAGGATCCCCAATCCGTCGAGCCGCTTCCGCACCTCGTCTCCAATCTCAAACTGCTTCGACTTCCGCGCCATCGCCCGCACATCAATCAGCAGCTTCACCAGCTCGCCCGTCAGCTCATCCCCGCCCACCGACTGCGTCTCCGGCGCCTGCTCAAAAAGCCCCAGCAGCCGCCCCAGAAAAATCAGCGTCGTCGCCCCGCCGCTCGCCAGAACCGCCGCCGCCTCGTCGCGTTTCGTCTCCAGCCGCGTCTGCTCGATGAACCGATTCACCCGCCCGGCCATATCAAACAGCACCCCGATGGCCGCCGCCGTATTGAAATCGTCGTCCATCGCCTCCAAAAACCGCACCTGGTCCCCCAGCACCTCATCCAGAAAAGCCGCCGCAACCGGCCCATTCGCCTGATCGCGCACCTGCTCGATCCGCTTCTCAGCCTTGTACGGGCTCGCCCCGATCACGCGCTCCAGTCGCTCAAACAACCGATGGAACGTCCCCAACCCCTTGCCCGCCGCCTCCAGCGTCTCCGGCGAAAAATCAATCGGCGCCCGGTAGTGCGACGAGAGAATCAGAAACCGCAAAAGCTCCGCCGGATGCTTCGCCAGCAAATTGTTGAGCTGCAGGTCCACCATCACCCGCGCCATGTCCGCGTCCGACTTCGAAATCTTCTTCGTATTGAACCGCGTCAGACCATGATGCAGCCAGAACTTCGAAAACGGCTTGTCCGTCAGCGACTCCGACTGCGCAATCTCGTTCTCATGATGCGGGAAGATCAAATCCATCCCGCCCCCATGAATATCAAACGTCACCCCCAGCAGCTTCGCCGCCATCACCGAACACTCAATATGCCACCCCGGCCGCCCCTTCCCCCACGGCGACTCATACTTCACCGCGTCCGGCTCCTCGGCCTTCGCCGCCTTCCACAGCGCAAAGTCGCCCGGGTTACGCTTCCCTTTGTCCACCAGCCCGTCGCGCGTCCCCGAAAGCTGCTCCTCCTGCTTGCGGTTCGACAGCTTCCCGTAATCTTTGTCCTTGCTCACATCAAAATAAACGTCCCCGCCCACCACATACGCATACCCGCGCTCGATCAATCCCTGAATATGCTCGATCATCCCGCCAATGTGCTCGCTCGCCCGCGGCATCGCATCGATCGACCGCACCCCGAGCCGCGCCAGCCCGTCCACGTACTGCCGCTCCAGGTCGCGCGCCAGCTCCATCACATCCACGCCGCGCTTCTCGGCCTCGACGATGATCTTGTCTTCAACGTCCGTGACGTTCACCACCCAATGAACGCTGTACCCTTTATAGACCAGGTAGCGCTTGATCGAATCAAAGATGATCGGCCCCACCGCATGCCCGATGTGCGCCGGCTTATAAACTGTCGGCCCGCACAGATACATGCCGACCTTCCCCGGCACGACCGGCTCAAACATCTCCTTCTCGCGGGAAAGCGTGTTATAGACGCGCATCGTCATGCGGTTTTTGCCTCGCGCAGCGTCAGCCCCGCCACCACCGTCGCCGCGATCGCCTCGCCGCGCCCGACTGCGTCCTGACCCTCGTTCGTCTTCGCCTTGATCGACACCTGTTCCACGGCCACTGATAGCAGTTCCGCCACCCGGCGGCGAATCGCATCCTTGTGCGGCGATAGCTTCGGCCGCTCCGCGTGAATCACTACATCCACGTTGACCACATCGTATCCGAGCCCCCGCACCCGTTGCATCGACTCTGCCAGCAACTTCCCACTGTCCGCCCCGCGATACGCCGCATCCGTATCAGGAAACTGCTCGCCAATATCCGGCAGCCCCGCCGCCCCGCTCAGCGCATCGATCAGCGCATGCAAAACCACATCCGCATCACTATGACCGGCCAGCCCCTTCTCAAACGCAATCTCAACCCCGCCCAACACCAACCGCCGCCCCGCCTCCAGCCGATGCAGGTCCGTCCCAATCCCGATTCGATGAATAACACTGCTCCGCACGGCCGATTGAAGCTCCGAAAACCGGGCTAGCTTACAGCCCGCCGAATGCCCCCGCCATCGTCCCCCACGCCCGACCCGGACGCCTGGAAATAGTGTGTATAAGGTGTATATTATAAAGATGACCAGCACGGAGGTCATCAAGCGACTGATTGCCGATGGCTGGCGCCTCATTCGCAGCAAAGGCAGCCATCACCAGTTCCGACATCCGCGGCGACCGGGCCTCGTGACCGTCCCGCACCCGCGAAAGGACTTCCCCATCGGCACGCTCCGCGCGATCTTTCGATCGGCCGGCTGGAAATGGACAGGTGAGCGATGAACTTCAACTATCCCATCGTAATCCACAAGGATCGCGGCTCGGACTACGGCGTCATCGTCCCCGACCTGCCCGGCTGCTTCACCGCCGCCGACTCCATCGACGAAGCCATCGAAATGGCCCGCGAAGCCATCGAGCTTCACCTCGAAGGACTGATCGACGAAGGCCAGGTCATCCCCCACCCCGGCCAGATCGAAAAACATCGCCTCAATCGTGACTATTCCGGCGGAACCTGGGCCATTGTCTCCATCGAGCCCGCCAACCTCCGCCTCCGTGCCCGGCGCGTAAACATCACACTCCCCCAGCGTGTCCTCGATGCCCTCGACACACTCGCCAGTCGCACCCACGAAACGCGCTCCGGCGTCATCGTCAAAGCCGTTGCCTCGCTCGCCGGTCGCGGCGCGACGCGCGCCCTCCGCCCCGCGCGCCGCGGTCGCCCGCAAAAACGCTCCCCGCGCACGCGTTAGCGCTGCACACGACGCGCCGCTTCAACGCAACTCCCTCTCGCGATAACATCCACCAACATAACGGAGACGCCAATGGCCCCCGCACACTCGCGCCAACGCGCCTTTACGCTCATCGAGCTGCTCACCGTCGTCGCCATCCTCGGCCTGCTCATCGGAATCCTCCTCCCCTCGCTCACCGCCGCCCGCGCCACCGGACATGCCGTTCGCTGCCTCGCCAATCTCCGCTCCATCGCCGAGATGACCGGCCTCTACCTCGACACCAACGACGGCATGTACCCCGTCCGCGACAACACCGTCCTCGGCGGCGGCAATCTCTATAACTCGTTCCTCCCCTCGCGGCTCATCATGCGCCAGGATCAGCGCCCCCTGAAGCTCTTCGCGTGCGCCGCCGACCTCGATACCGTCCGCCTCTACCCCGTCGGCGACGGCACCACCGCCTTCCCCGACTCGATGGGCATCGGCGACATCTACAACCTCGCCCCCGCCGACACGCTTCGCTACAGCTACGGCATCAACAACATGACCGGCATCCAGCCCGAGACCGAGGCCGATCGCAAGCTCTTCAACCCCAGCTCCAGCGCCTATCCGCGCCCCCCGGAAACCCTCATGTACGCCGACTCGGCCTACTTCAACATCCGACCGTCCAACCTCACGCTCAACGACGAGCCGCGCCTGAAAGGTCGCGTCCCCAACGCCTCCGCGCCCAGCCGAATGAACTCGCTCGGCACGATTCCACCCGAGTACGGCGTCATCCAGACCGCGCTGAAGCGCCACGCCGGCGGAAGCAACGTGATCTTCATGGACCACCACGGCGCAATGACCAGCCAGCAGGACTGCTTCCAGCGCATCCTGCACTCCTGGACCGAGCGCTGGGGAACCGACGCCGGCGCCCCCTATGGCGATTAACGCGACATCAAAAGAGTGAAAAAACTGCCGAATAAGACCACATCCTAACATATCCGTCCGTGCCTTAGCGTTCTCGGACAGAGTATCGTCGGCTGATCGAACCCGAGGCAGTCGCCGTTCACTGCTGGAATTCGGACTCGATCCCGTGGTCGGCACTCGGGACCGTGAAATAATGAATGCACCGGCGGGGTGAATCCCGATCTCTCGTGCAAATAATTCAGGTATCGGAAGTCGCTTGTGGCGCATGTCCGTGGAGGAGCCGGAGTGTTGAAAGACGTCAAAGCGTCGATTCGCAAAAGAGTCCGTGTTAGCCCAATGCTTGCGGCGACTGCTATGTTTCTAGTCGGTGCGGTCAATGCTGACGCAGGTCAGCCCTACTTCATGGGTTTGGGGTGTCCGTTAGGAGGCGGCGATAGCGCGGCGTATGGGGTGTCCGCCGACGGTTCGGCCGTTGTGGGTGAATGCGCGGGGCGGGCATTTCGTTGGACGCGATCAGACGGCATGATCAGCCTCACGACTATCAACCGGACTGTTGCAACGGGGGTGTCATCCGACGGTACCGCGGCCGCGGGGTATGCATATTTTGGTGACTATCGAGCATTTCGTTGGACGCAAGATGGCGGCGCGGCTTATTTGGAAAATCCTCAAGTGTGGGACAGCACGTTCACAGGCGGAATCTCGGGTGACGGATCGACGGTTGTCGGAACGGGTTACCGAAATAATCTCAATCATCCGCCAGAGGCGTTCCGATGGACGCAATCGACCGGCGTCGAGGGTCTTGGCTTAGTCCCGGGCTCAGTTGGCAGTTTTGCGCTCGGAACCTCGGCGGACGGGTCCGTCGTCGTCGGCTACGCTGAACGAGACACGAATCAAAGCGATGTTGAGGCATTTCGCTGGACCGAGGCGGATGGGATGGTAGGGCTCGGCTACCTGCCGACTGGGGTTCAAAGTTTTGCTCGTGGCGTTTCGGCCGATGGCTCAACCGTAGTCGGCGCTTCTTTCGTGCCCGCCAGCGGCCAGCAAGCGTTTAGATGGACGCAGGATCAAGGCATGGTTGGCTTAGGTCACCTTCCAGCTGGAATCTATAACGAGGCAAGCGGTGTATCGGCGGACGGCTCCGTCATCGTCGGATATGAAATCACTGCGGCAGCAGGCGACCAGGCGTTCCGGTGGACAGCTGGAGACGGCCTGCGACGACTGCAAGACGTACTGAAGGACGACTTCGACATTCAGCCAACGGGTTGGAAGCTCACACACGCGACGGCAGTTTCAATGGATGGCCTCACATTTGTCGGCTACGGATTCAATCCAGCTGGTGGTCAGGAAGCATGGGTCGCCCACGTTCCCGAACCGACAACGCTCGGATTGATCGTGTCGGTCGCAATTATTCTTGTCCGACGGCAGCGCCTGTAATCGCCGATCTATGCAACAGAGCGCCGGCGCGAGCACATCCATGTGTAACCCCCGCCCGACCGTGCCAGGGCCGCGCACTCCGGCGTCCGTCGCCGCTCTCCCGCTGCCCCGCCTGCAATAGGCTTCGAAGCACCATCCGACTTCGCCATGGTGCTCGTAGTTTACGACGACCGCGCAGGGGTGAACGCTCGACGCAAACAGCCGCATCCGCTGGCCGGCGAGCGGTCCGCCGATGCATTCGACCCAGACCGTGCGGCCCGATTCATTCCGGCGCTGAGCGGCCTGAACGGCTCTACGTAGTTCTGTGGTTCTTGATTCGGTCAGGGTGGCTTCCGCGCTCCGGCTGACCGCGTGGTGCGTGAATGGTGATCGGTGCGGCGGGTCGTGGCAGAACTCCGCTGAGGCGGGGATGGCGCAAACTCAATCATCCGACGAGCGGCGGGGCGAAGCGGAGTGAATCTCGGTGCGAGGTTAGAATAGTGCCGATGACCTCGACGGACGGGCACAGACGACGGGCCGGCGGCAGTAGACCAAATACAGGACGAACGAGCGTTCGCGAGCATTCAATTCAGCGCACGGCAGAACCCACAAAGCGACTACGACTCGATCGACGAAGACGCAGATGAAACGGGCGTTTTCTCTGATTGTGCAAGTGATTTCGAGAGAGAAGAAAAACTGCGGCCGAGAGGAGTCGAACCTCCACACCTTTTGGGTACTAGAACCTGAATCTAGCGCGTCTGCCAATTCCGCCACGGCCGCGGATGATGCGACCACCTCGGGCCGCTCAGGAAGCAAAGAGAATAGAAACCCCACCCCATTTTGGCAAGCCGCCCCCTGCAATCCGCCGCCAATGCCGCGCTTCTCCCCGCCCTCACGGCACCCCAAGCATCAACCCCACAAACGTCTGAACATCCCGCCCATCCGCAACCCCATCGCAGTTCACGTCCGCCATCGCCACGTCCGCCGCGACGGTGTCAAACCCCAGCAGCACCGCCTCAAACCCCGGAATATCTTCTGCCCCCAGTGCCCCGTTCCCCGAAAAATCCCCCGTCCCGCACGCCGGCACGATCGCGAAATAACTCGGCCCCACCAGCCCGCCGCTCCCCGACGCAACAAACGCGTCGATGAACGCCCCCGTCGTCCCGTCATACCGCAGCACACTGCTCGTGCTGTTGCTGCTCACATACAGATTCCCGTCCGGCCCGAACAAGACTCCCACCGGCGAGCTCAGCCCGCCGCTTCCGCTCGTGACGAACGCATCGACAAACGCACCCGTCGTCCCGTGGAACCGCAGCACGCTCGCCGTGTCCCCGCTCGCCACGTACAGGTTCCCGTCCGGCCCGAACGTCAGCCCATACGGCGACGAAAGCCCGCCCCCGCTCGCGAACACGCCCTGCGATGCCCCGGTCGTCGCGTTGAACCGCATCACCACGTTCGTCCCGAAGCTCGACACATACAGCGACGGCCCGGGCCCGAACACCAGCCCGAACGCCCCGTTCACCGCCCCCGCCGGCGTAAACGCCCCGATCACCGCGCCCGTCGTCCCGTTGAACCGAATCACCTGGCTGCCCGACCCGCCCACGTAAAGATTGCCGTCCGGCCCGAACGTCAGCGCCTCGGGAAACGTCAGCCCGCCCCCACCCGCGAACACGCCCAGCGAAGCCCCGCTCGTCCCGTCATACCGGTTCACCGTGCTCGCCGCCGCGCTGCAGATATACAGCCGATTGTCCGCCGTCCGCACGATCCCCGTCGGCCACGCCAGCCCGCCCGCCAGCCCGATCTGCACCTTCTTGAAAGCCCCGCTCGCCCCGTCATACCGCAGCACCTTCCCCGTATTGATGCTGCAAACCAGAAAGTCCGACGCCGCCAGCGCCCGTCCGCACCAACCCGCGGCCGCCGCCAGGAGACAAACCCCCGCCACTGTTCGACTGCTCATTCCCCGTATCATGCCATCCCGCCCGAAATCATGCTGTTCCCACCCGATCGGCCGCTCGCAATACGCCGCACAATCAGTCTATTCCGGCAACCCCGCTCTCAATCAAGCCCCAACCACCGCGGGTGCCCGGAAAAGAGAAAGGCCTGCTCCGTTGCCGGTGCAGGCCGCTCCACCTGTTCCCTCTCTCGAACGAATCGACTGTCGCGTCAGCGCACCCGGCGCCGCACGACCCCTAATAGACACATGCCCGCCAGCACCAGACTCGCCGGCTCAGGCGTGATTTCAATCTTTGCACTTCCCAGCCCGCCCGTCACTTCCAGGCCGGCCGTGAATCCATCCACCACATACGACCGCGTGAACGACCCCTCTGCCCCCGGCAGATCGAGCATCGTCGAAGACGTCTCTGCCAGTGCGTCGAAATTAAACGTCGCAACCAGCAATCCGCCCGGAGTCGCAAAAGCAGGATTCGAGAAGTTCCGCAGCGACCGGTAGTACGCCGAACCATCGTTCGCCGTCAGCCCCGAATAGCTCGGGCAAACCGGATTCGCGTTCAGCCCGTCGAGTCCGCAATCGTTCGGAAAGTTCGACGAGATCCACGCGTATGGACTGTTGTTCGTAACCCCCGTCAGCTTCACAAATGCCGGCGACCAGTCCAGGATCGCGTCCACCGACGCCATCGACTGATTCGAAGCATCATCCGAAACCGCATACAGCCCGACCGAAAAGCTCGTCCCAACCGGGACGCTGATCAAGGCCGGCCGCCACTCGAGATTGATCGCCGCGCTGGCCGATCCGGCCCAAAGAGCCGTCACACCGAGCGCAACTACCAACCTGCGTGCATGTCGCGGGAAAACCATCTGCTTCTCTCCCAACTCCCGTGAACTTCCCAGCGTATACGAAACGGCCTTCCGATTCAAGGGTTTCGGACTGGCCGGCTCGCATTCGCGACCAAACTCATAAACCCCGCGAGCACAAGGCGTTGTGCGAGGCGACGCCTTGTGTCGCGGGAGACGTTTCGACTACTCCCGGCCTGCCGGCGCGACCCCGATCGGTCGAACGTCAACCGGCCGCGTCGGACCGCCGCTACCCGGCCGCCCGCCGCCGCCCGGGTTCTGCCCCGGCCGCACTCCCTGCATCCACAACTGAACATCCGACTGGTTCAGCACGCCGTCGCGGTTGAGGTCCATCACCGCCAGCTCAGGCATCCCGCGCTGCGCCAGCTCGCCCACCGTGATCGACGTAATCGGCACCAGCCCGTAGTTCCCGCCCGGCGAATTGTCGCTCGCCGTGATCGTGTTCGGGTTGCCGTCGCAGTTCGCATCGCGAACCTGCAGGAAGTTGTTCGAGATAAAGCTGAAGTCCAGACTGTTCGCGATTCCGTCGCCGTTCACGTCAGAGTTCCGCGTCGGCGGGTTGATCGAACAATTCGTGTTCGCCCCGACCGCCGTCAGGTCCTGCAACGTGTAGATGCCGAAATCGAGAATGTCGATGAACTTGTCGTCGTTCAGGTTTCCGCCGATCAGCTTCTTAGTCGCACCCGTGAAGTTGGCCGTGTACTGCGCGCCACCCGTCACAAGGTTGATCGTCCGCCGCAGCGTATGCAGCCGGTCCCGTGCCGTGATGCACGTATAGGTCCCGCACGGAACCTGCAGCGTCTGCACCGGAATATTCCCGCTCGTGAAGCTGAACGTCTGGCACGTCGAATAAACCATCGACGCCCCGTTCCACAGCTCAACCGTGATCGCCCGCTGATACGGACCGGCCATCATCACGCCGCCGCCCAGCTCCACATCCAGGGCGAGTTCGTTGTAGTTGTTCACCACAACGTTCACCACGCACGACGACGAGTTGTTGCAGGCGTCCGTCGCCGTCACAGTCACCGGCGTCGTCCCCGGACCATACGGACCCGCCGGCGTGAACGTCACCGCCGGAGCCGGATCGCAGTTGTCCGCCAGATCCGGCAGCGAAATCGTCGGATTCGCCGTGCAGCTTCCCGCCAGCGGCGTCACCGTGATCGTCGCCGGACAAGTAAACGTCGGTGCGATCGTGTCATTCACCGTGATCGTCTGCGTGCACGAGCTCGAATTGTTACACGCATCCGTCGCAGTCCACGTCCGCGTGATGACGTTATTGCAGCTCGATCCCGGATTCGTCTGCGTCTCGTTGAAGTGCACGGTCACCGCGCCATCGCAGCCATCCGTCGCCGTCACCGTCGCAGCCACCGGCACCGCCGAATAGCACTGCAACGAAAGCGTCGTCGCCGGACAACCCGCCAGCACCGGCCCGGTGTGATCCTCAACCGTCACCACTTGCGAACAAGCCGACGCGTTCCCGCAGGAATCTGTGGCCGTCCAAGTCCGCGTATAGGTGTACTTCACCGGGCAAGTCCCCGGCGTATGCGCCGACTCGCTATAAACCGGCGTAACCGCACCCTGGCAAGCATCCAAAGCCGTCACGGTCGGCGAGCTCGGGCTGCTGCCGCACTCCACCGTCTCCGTCGTCGCCGGGCATCCCGACAACACCGGAGCAACCGTGTCATTCACCGTAATCGTCTGCGAGCACGCGTTCGCGTTCCCGCACGCATCCGTGGCCGTCCACGTCCGCGTGATCACGTTATTGCAGCTCGATCCCGGATTCGTCTGCGTCTCATTGAACACCGGCGTCACCGCGCCGTCGCAGCCATCCGTCGCCGTCACCGTCGCAGCCACCGGCACCGCCGAATAGCACTGCAACGAAAGCGTCGTCACCGGACAACCCGCCAGCACCGGCCCGGTGTGATCCTCAACCGTCACCACCTGCGAGCAAGCCGAAGCGTTCCCGCAAGCATCCGTAGCCGTCCACGTCCGCGTATAGGTGTACTTCACCGGACAAACACCCGGCGTATGCACCGACTCGCTATAAACCGGCGTAATCGCACCCTGGCACGCATCCGAAGCCGTCACCGTCGGCGAGCTCGGGCTGCTGCCGCACTCAATCGTCTCCGTCGTCGCCGGGCATCCCGCCAACACCGGAGCCGTCGTATCCTGCACCGTCACCAGCTGCGAACAAGCCGACGAGTTCCCGCACAAATCCGTCGCCGTCCACGTCCGCGTATAGGTGTACTTCACCGGGCAAACACCCGGCGTGTGTGCCGACTCGCCATAGCTCACCGACACCGACCCGTCGCATCCATCCGTCGCCGTCACCGTGTACGCCGGCGGGCTGGCCCCGCACTCGATCGTCACCGGCGCGCCCGGACAGCCGCTCAACACCGGCCCCGTGTGGTCCTCGACCGACACGTTCTGCGTGCACGTCGCCGTGTTCCCGCAGGCGTCCGTCGCCGTCCACGACCGCGTGAACGTGTACTTCACCGGGCAAACACCCGCCACATGCGCCGACTCCGCATAGATCGGCGTGATCGCCCCGTCGCAATTGTCGTTCGCCGTCACCGTCGGCGGAGCCGGAATCGACCCGCACTCAGCCGTCAGCGGCGCACCCGGACAACCCGTCAACACCGGATCGGTGTTATCAATCTTGATCGCCGTCAGGTTCAACGGATTGATCGCCACCGAGTCGCCGTTCGCATCCGACAACTGGTTGATCGCCCCGTTCGGACCACTCGCCCGCCACGTCACCAGATCGGCCGCCGGCGTGCAAAGGTTCTGCACGATCCCGAACGACAGCCGCGCCATCGTCGTGTTCGCGCTTGTCCCGCTCCCGCCGTCCTCAATGCCGACGGCATAGTCGATGTCCCCCGCCACCGGCTGCTGATCATAAATCTCCCGCGTAAACGGAGCATCGCCCGGATCAGCCGACAACAGCGTCAGGTAACTCGTGTTGTAATTCAGGAAGAACTGCCCGCCCACGATCACCGTCGGCGCGCTCGACAAATTGATCTCAACGATCAGCTTGCCACCGTCGATGCAAGTCTGCGTCGGAACCAGCGAAACCGTTGCACCCGTGCTCACCGCCAGCGTCGCCTGATTGCTCGCCACCGGCCCGCACGCATTGCTCACGAGGCAGTCATACGTCCCCGCGTCGCCAACCCCCACCGGGTTAATCGTCAGCGAGTTCGTCGTCGCACCCGAAATATTCCCGCCATCCACCAGGTTCACCGGGCCCGGATACTTCCGCCACTGATACGAAAGCCCGCCGCCCGACGCACCGATCGTAAAGTTAAACGAGCTGCCGACACCCGCCGTCCCGCCCAGCGGCTGCGGCGAAATCGAAATCGGCGAATTGATGCTCAACGTCATCGAGTCCGCGTTCGATCCGCACGAGTTCGTCGACGTCAGCGTCAGCACCACGCTGCCCGCCGTAATGTCCGCCCCGCTCGGCGTATAAACCGCCGCCAGCGTGTTCGCGTTCGGAGCAAACGACCCCGACCCGCCCGTCGTCCAAACATGGTTCGAAATATTCGACGTACCGGCCAGCGTCGCCGACCCGGTCGAGCAAATCGTCTGGTCCGGCCCGGCGCTCACCGACGGCGGCGTCTCGCCGACAACCGTGATGCTCGCACAAGCCGCGCTCATGCAGTTCGTCGTCGTGTTCCGCGCCCGTGCGTAATACGTCGCCGATGGCGTCGCCGTGATCGACAACGTCGTCGAACCGGCCAGCAGCAGCGTCCCACCCGGGCAGCTCCCGCTGAACCAGTCGGCCGTCTCGCCGCCGCCCACCGTCGCCGTCAACGTCCCCGCCTGCCCGATGCAGATCGGATCAGGCGAAAGCGAAATGCTCGGCGTCGCCGGAACCGTCCCGATCGTGATCGTCACCTGGTCCGTCGCGTTCGCCGCGCACGGCGCAATCGGCGTGCAGGTCAGCGTCAGCGTCACCGTCCCGGCCGTCACCTCAGCCCCGGTCGGCGTATAAACCGCGTTCAGCGTGGTGGCATTCGGCGCAAACGACCCGCCGCCGCCCGACCACGTGCAAAGCGTGCTGTTGGACGAACTGCCCGCCAGCGGAACCGTCTGCCCGGCACAGATCGTCTGGTCCGGCCCCGCATTCGCCGAAGGCGCCGCCTGAATCGTCAGCGTCGCATTGCTCGTCGCCGGCGTCGCGCACGGCGAAACCGGATTCGCCTTAAACGTCAGCGTCACGCTCCCCGCCGTCACGTCCGCCCCACTCGGCGTGTAAGTCGTGCTCGCCGAGCTGGCACTGCCGAAGCTCCCCGAGCCGCTCGTCGTCCACAAAACCGACGACTGACCAGTTGCGGTCCCCGAGATATTCACCAACGCCGCACCGCAAGTGCTGTAAGGCCCGTTCGCGTTCGCCGTCGGCGCGGCCTGAACCGTCAGAATCGTGTCATTGCTCGTCACGCTTCCGCAAGCGTTCGAAACGATGACGTTGTAGTTGCCGCCTGCATCGGCCGTGTGAACGTTCGTCAGCGTCAGTGTAACAGTATTGACGCCCGCGACCGTCGTCCCGTTGCCGTTTGTCCCGTTGGACAGATTATTGATTCCCTTCCTCCACTGATAAGTGAGCGGTCCCGCGCCGGTCGCGCTGACCGTAAACGTCGCCGTCCCGCCTTCGCAAACGCTCGTATCGGCCGGCTGCGTCGTAATCGTGGGCGCCGTGTTCAACGTGAGCGACACGTTGCTGCTCGTGGTCGAACCGTTCAGGTTATAGACGATGACGCTGTAGTCACTGCCCGCATCGGCCGCATGGAGGTTCGTAAACGTCAACGTCGAACTGGTCGATCCCGCAACCGTCGTCCCGTTGGCATTCACGCCGTCCGTCAGATAAGCCGTGCCCTTCTTCCACTGATACGAAACCGCCGAGCACGCGCTTGCCGTCACGCTGAAGCTCGCCGATCCCGTCACGCACGCCGTCTGATTGGTCGGCGGATTCGCAATGCTCGGAGCCGAATTGAGAACCGGAACCGTAAAGAACTGGTTCCCGGCCACCGTGCTGAAATTCCGATAGGAACCGTCGTTGAAATTAGTGGAGCCCGCCGGAAGCGGCCCGAGCACCTGATTCGATAACCCCTGGTAATTCGAGCCGGCGATCATCGCGCTCACGCTCACCGCGCCCGTCGGCGCGCCGATCTCCGCCAGCGGAATGGCAAGTTCTACGCCCTTAACCACGCTCCCCGCACCCGCCGCCGACGCATTCGTAACACCGGCCGTATTCGAGTTGTTGATCGTGGCTCGCACGCCGTTGGGGTTCGTCCCGCCCGAGAGCGTCCCGGTTCCGCCCGGCGTCGTGTTCGAACCGCGGAACGTCTTAACGCCTGCCGCGCTCGTCGGCAGCGTGTACGAATCGACGAACAGCGTGCATCCCGCATTGCCGAGATTGACGCCGATGCAGTAGTCCGGCGAGAACGAAGAATCAAACGTAAGCCCCGGCCCACCGTTGTTCAGATCGCCGCCATTAAGGCCCAGTCGACCCAGGTCGCTCGTCGAACCGTTGTCGCCCCGCAAGACGTTCTGCCCCGCGCCCGCCGTCGAGTCAAAGAAGATCAGCAGCTTGTTGTTGTTGTCCTGCAGATTGCCGGCCAGCGTCAGGTAAAGCACGCCGTCGCGAATGACGCCGAACGCCTGATCCAGTTCACTGCCCGACGTCGGACAGCCGACGTTGCCGTTTGTCGCATCCCCGAAGCCCGTCTCGCACGTCTGTGTGCTCAGCGCCGACCCGTAGTTCGAATCCGCTGTGCCATCGAGCGTGATCGCACAGTCGCTAAGCGGAAGGTAGCGAATTCCCCGCGATGCGGTGTTCGTCGGTGGAGTCGCCAGCGTCGTGAATGGGGATGAAGCATTGGTGCCGTTGTCGGTCGCTGTAACAATGATGGTGCTCGTGGCAGCGCTCGTTGCGAAAAGTTTGACCGGACTCGAGCCTGGCACGAGGGTCACGCCTCTGCAGCCACTGGTTAGATTGGTGTTCAGAGTGTACGGGTTAGACCAAACGGAACCGTTGAAGGTCCACTTTCGAATACCACCGCCACTCCCTGTTGCACTATCGTCGGCAACATAAAGCGTCGTTGCACTCGCAAACACGAAGTCCGTTGAACTGCTTCCAGAGAATGATGGCAGATTGGTCATAGTCTGCCCACTCGTAGTCGGCAGACCGCTTCCGACTGTCATCAGGCTTCCTGCCGAAGCAACATATAGTTGCCCTGCAAAAATGTTTGCGATTCGATTATTCGTTGCAGTTGAGCTGACGAGAGTCGAAGTCGTGGCGCCCAGCGTTGCAAATCGAACCCCTTGGGTGGAACCTGCGACCCAGATTCCAGTTCCCTCAAATGTCGCAGCGCTTCGAATGTTGGCTGTAAATGCGTCGCTTAGGGCAGTCGTGGAATCTATGTTCCCCGCCATGTCAATACGTCCGGCAATTCGATTCGTTGTTCCAGGCGTATCCGCGCTCGGGTTCGTACCTCCGGGCGCCTTGTTGTATCCAGTCGTCATCAAATAGCGGCCATCGGGTGATAGCGCGAGGAAGCCCTCGGAGGTCGCGTTGCCGACAACAGTCATTGCGCGATTGCTTCCGGCGACCGCAGTCGGCAAAGCGATCGATTGAACAAGAGAACCGCTCGTGGTGTATTCGTCCAAAAACGCGGCAGTCGCCGCATTTGAGAGCGCAGGCGAACCTGTCCCCACTCGTACGACAACAATATTCCCCGGCGTAAACGCCGCGGCATCCGCGCGCTCCGCCGCAAAACCCGCCACCACGGTGAAACACGTCGCGAGACCCGCAACCAACCGATTCCGATTCAATCGCTGCATCACACTCACTCCCGCGACCCGTCCGCCCCGCCTCGGGGTACAGGTCTCTGCCAAAACCTCGCACTACCTTCTCTGTCTGCCCGTTCCCTCGAATAACGAGCCGACCGCGACCAGCCGCAAGCGCTCGGCTAAATCGCGGCGGCTTTAAGTCAGCCGCCGCTCAACCGGCCACAGGACCGGCTGAACAACCCGATTCGTCTCACCTTCATCCGGACCCGATCCGGATCAAAGCGCCCCTAACTCAATAACCTCTTCGCCGGTCCCTGAGCCCGTCGAAGGGCCGAATTCCTTATGTCTCATCCACCGCTAGCCGGACCAGCCGGCCGAACGCCACCCAGCGCCGACCCGATCGGCCGCACCGGCCGGGTTCCCGGCCGAACACCCTGCATCCAAAGCGAAACGTCGACTGCATCCAGCCAACCGTCAGAATTCAAATCCGCCCGCGCCACATCACTCATACCAAGGCGCCGCAAATCCGCCACACTGATCGCCTGAACAGGCCCGTCCGAGTTCCCCCTCTCCCCAAGGGAGAGGGCCGGGGTGAGGGCGGCCTGGTTCAGGCCGCTATCGAGCTTCTCTTCATCCCCGCCAAAGAGGTTGGCAGCCCCACAACAATTCAAATCCCGCATGGCAAGGAAATGATTCGCAATGAACCCAAAGTCCGTGCTGTTCACAATTCCGTCGCCGCTGATATCGCAATTCCGCGTCGGCGGGTTCACCGAGCAGTTCGTGCTCGCCGCCTGGCTCGTGAGGTCCTGCGTCGTGTAGATCCCGAAATCCAGAATATCGATCCACTTGTCGTCGTTCAGGTTCCCGCCCGTCAGCGAAAACGCACCAGTAAAGTTCACCACCTGGTTCCCGACCGCCCCCGTCGGCGTGGCCGTCCGCCGCAGCGTATGCAGCCGGTCCCGCGCCGTAATGCATGTATACGTGCCGCACGGCACGCTCACCGCCGCCGTCCCCAACCCCGACGCGAAACTCATCGCCACCGAAGTGCTGTAAACCGGCGCGCTGATGCTGACCCCGCAATCCCAGAAATTCAGCGTAATGCACCGCGTGATCGGCCCCGCCGCCATCACGCCCCCGCCCAGCTCAATGTTCACCGTCACTGTCGGATTGATCACGATGCTGCCGGAAGGCGTCTTCGTCAGGTTCGCCCCGCTGATCACCACCGGCGACAGGTCCGCTGTAGTAAGTTTCGTCTCCAGAGGCGGCGCATCGGCCTGAAACCCGATCGAGGTCGTCCCTCCGCCCACGGTATTGAACAGCAAAGTCCCCACCGTAAACGGCCCCGCCCCCGGCCCAACCGACCCGCCCAGCCGGACCAGCGAATACGTCACATTTCCGCCCGAATCGAGCAGCGCCACCCGCGACCACCCCGCCGAATCGACGGTCCCGCCAATGCTCAGCGAAAGCTTGGAAGTGTCATAGCTGATCCGCGCCTGAACCGTATTGATGGCATCCGAAAGATCAGCCACCTGAAGCGCAATGCTGATGGTATTGGGCGTGTTGGTGCAAAGGGCAGCCGGCTCAACCCCGGTCCGAAGCTGAATAGTCCCGGTAGCGGCAAATGCGGTGGAGCAAATCAGGAAAGCGACATTCAGAGCCGCGCCCGTAAGGAAGCGGTCTCCCCCCGCGCCCCGGCGCGCAGCAAAACGACAACAAAACGCTCTTCCCGAGCCGAAAAACGGCATCGGCAACCCTCTATCCCGTCCTGCCAGAGATGAACCCGATCCAGAGCGTGCAAATCGCGCCTGGCGCGCTGCAATCCCGCCCTCTCAAGGAAATTCGAGTTTAACGATTCCCCAATCCCCAATGCAACCAAAAACCCGCCTCCCCCTCTCCCCATGCAGGGGAGCGGGAAGGGGTGAGGGAGGACGCAAGTCCGCCCCTCAATGTCCGAGCCCGAGGCGTAAGCCCGGGGCCAAACCCCATAACCAACCAGCAGGCAACGATGAATCCCCGTAAAGCCCACACCCGATACTCCCCCGCGCCCCAGACCGGCTCCTACGCCTACTCATACTCATATTCCTAATCCAACTCCTGCTCCAACTCCCTCCCCCCGCGTCATCGGATTCCCATTTTCGGTTTCCCGGTTATTCCGCCCCCGCCCCCCAACCCCCAAAAAGCCACGCGCAAATCGCCAAACCCTTATCACCAATCCCGTTATCCATTTTCCACGGTCGTTTGAATTCCCCGTGTATCCCCGCGACTCGCCCCCGCTTAGACAGGATAAGGCCCGGCTGCCCGCACCAGGCCGCGCCGCATTGACAAAAAGGAGCAATCAGATGACTCGAAATACCCGAACGACCCTTTGCTTGTCCCTGACGATCGCCTGCGCAGCGGCCCTGGTCACCGCCTGCAACACGCCGCCGATCATGGGCCTCCAGCACGTCACCCTCGATACCGCCTTCGACCGCACCGGCACCCTCCGCAGCGACGGCGCCTTTACCGGAATGACCGACAACAACTCCGTCATCGCCGGCGATGAGGGCAACACCGGCATGGCCCAGCGCGGCTTCGTCAGCGTTGTCCTCAACCAGATCCCGGCCGGCGCGAATATCTCCAGCGTCATTCTCACCCTGCGCGCCTCAGCCCCCGAAGGCGACCCCCAGGGCGAGTTCGGAGCCATGACCATCGATCACGTCAACGTCGTCTCCAGCATCAACGTCACCTCGTTCAACTCAGCGCCCCTGTCCGCCAATGTCAGTTCCATCACCGGCCTCCCCGTCGGCCTCGCCAAGGCCGTGATCCAGTTGGACATTACCGACCTCGTAAAGGCCGACGTCGCCGCCGGCCGCCCCATTACGTCGCTCCGCTTCCAATACGCCAACGCCCCCTCGAATGACGGCAACTTCGACCAGACCTTCATCGACGCCAACCAGAACGACATCGCCCTTCGCCCCACCGCCGACGTAACCATCGCCCCCTGACCCCCGGCCGAATCGGCAAAACACCCCAAAAGTAATCGAGGCCCCGCGTTTCCCGGGCAGGAAGCGCGGGGCCTCACCCATTAGCGCCTTCATCCCAAACTCCCCCGAAGCGCTCCTGCTCATACTCCTACTCATATTCCTAGAGTCTGTTTCACAACTTGGTTTTCGCAAGATTGCGCCCTGCATGAGGTTGTGGTCTACTTTGCCATCGCAAGCGAGAGGAGTTCGCGATGGGCGGATACAAGCCGATGCTCACG
>JAATGM010000021.1 GCA_015654675.1 Planctomycetota bacterium
GATCGTGGAACGGACAATTGCGTGGCTCTCGACCTTCCGCCGCCTGGTCGTGCGATATGAACGGAATCTGACCATGTACCAGGCGTTTTTCCATGTCGCGTGCCTGATCATCACCCTGAGGCGGTTATGAAACTGGTTCTACCACGAATACTTGACCGTGTAGGTGACCTTAACCTCGCCATCCTTGGGGACGCGGACCGGGAAGTAAACCGTTCGCGAGTCGATCTTTTCAAAATCCTGCGACTTCTTCACGATCTCCCAGGTCAGCCAGCGGAACATGTTCTCCTTGACGATGACGTTCACCGGCTCGTCCTTGTGATTGCGAATCTTGATTTCAATTTCCTCTTCCATCGTCTTGCGCGCCGTATCGACCCGGAAGTCGACCTGGCGGCGCTCCCCGACGACGTCGAAGGCGCTGCCCAGCTTGATCAGCACGCGCTCGTCTTTCGACGTGTGGTCGATCACATCCTCGCCGATGAACTCCTGCGAATCGTCGTCCGGATCGACCTTGCTGACCCGAATCCGCCCCGAGGGCAGCGGCATTCCCATGCCGATTTCCTTGCTGTTCTTGAATTGCAGGTAGATGTCGATCTTGCCGTTGGACTGGGTCCCGAAATTGCGATCAGTCATCACGCTGCCGTAGTAGCCGAAGTTCTCGCCCAATCCGTAATAGACGAGCACCTTTTCGCAGGGGACTTTGCGGGCGGGGTCGAACAGTTCAATCTGCTTGGTCGAGTTTTCCGGCAGCGTGCTGGGCCGTCCGAGCGTGTAGAGGTGATACTCGAAGAAGGCCTTCTCCTCGAAGCCCGGGGCCTTGGCCATGGCGAGCCGCTCCATCCGGCCATCCATCACTCCGCCATAGGGCGCTTGCGGCGGTTGGGCCCGATGCAAATCGCCGGCAATCAGTTTGAGTTTGGCCTCGGGATAGGTCGCGCCGGATTGATTGAGGATGCTGACCCAAGCTGAGATGTCGAGCAATCCGCTGTTAGCGTCCTTGCCCTCGGTAAATAGCAGGTTGTAGTCGGCCCACCAGGTCATGCCCGTGGTTTGGTAAGTGACGCGCGTCCGCTGCGAGCCACCTTTGGCCGACTGAATGTCCCAGAGGAGCGTGGGACGGGTTAGCAGGCCGCCCGGCAGCGTGGGAAACTTCGCGCTGGAGTAGCCGTTCACCACGGTTACTCCGCCGTCGCCACCTTTCAGAACGATTCCGCCGGCGGTGCTGAGAAGAGTGCCGGAATAAGTTGAGATCGCGTCGCCGCGTGTCTGCTCGATCGTGATGGGTCGATCGAGATATCGCTCCATCAGTTTGGCGGTGTTGACCAGATCGAACTGGTAGTTCTGCTCGACGACTGCCGTCCCGGCCGGATCGGTGAGCGATTCGAAGGTGACCGTGGTCGGGTCGATCAGGGCGGACACGTTGGAGAAGCGGACTTCGCCGCGGCCGGCCGGCATCTCGATCGCGCGGTCCTGCTTCACAACGGCATATCCGGGAATTTGCCGCGGGCCGCCGTAGTTGCCACCCATCGATTCGGGAACAGGTCGATACCACTCGGCCGGTATGGCGCCCGGCTTTGCGGAGCTGTAGATCGTGAGCGCGATTCCATCCTTATCGGCGCCTAGGACGGGCCGCTGCGCGGTCTGAACCACAGCGAAGGCGACAACCAAGGCGACCGCGATGAAATGACGATTGCAAACACGCATTGACCATCCCTCCGGAATGACAAAAGGCGCTAACGCCACGATGACGATTTCACATTAGATTGGACGCGAAGGAAGCCCACAAGTTCCAGACGATCGACCCTGAGATCGAGTGTGCGACGCGCTCGTGTGTCGCTGCGTGCAGAACAAGTCTAGGTCGTGGGCTTTTCGATCTCGTACTTCTTGACGCGGTAGCGAAGATTATCGCGCGAAATGCCCAGCGCCCGAGCCGCCTTGGACTGATTCCATCCCGACTCGCGCAGCGCCTTGATGATCATCGCCTTCTCGTAACCCCACAGCGAGCTCTCGGCCTTGTCCAGCGTGGCCGGCATCGGCTCGCCCGCGATTTCGCGCGGCAGATGCGCCGGCGTGATGATGCTTCCGTCGGCCAGCAGCACCGCGCGCTCCATGACGTTCTGCAGCTCCCGAATGTTGCCCGGCCAGTTGTAGCCCACCAGCATGGACATCACGTCGTCACCGCAGCGCGGCTTGGTGCAATTGAGCGAAATGGCGGCAAGATTGACGAAGTGTTCAACCAACAGCGGAATGTCTTCGCGACGCTGTCGTAGCGGCGGGAGCTGAATGGGGAAGACGTTAAGCCGGTAGTAGAGATCCTCACGGAACGACTTCGCGTCAACCGCCGCCCGCAAGTCGCGATTGGTGGCGGTAATGATGCGTACATCAGTGGAGATGGTCTTCGTCCCGCCGACGCGAACGAATTCCCGCTCCTGCAGGACGCGCAAGAGTTTGACCTGCGTGTTGGCCGAGATGTCGCCGATCTCGTCGAGAAAGAGGGTACCGCCATCGGCCAACTCGAACCGGCCGATCTTCTGGCTGATGGCCCCGGTGAACGATCCTTTCTCGTGTCCAAACAGCTCGCTCTCGAGCAGCGTCTCGGGCAGTGCGGCGCAGTTAATCGCGATGAAGGCACGGTCGCGGCGCGGGCTGATCTGGTGAATCTGCCGCGCGGTCACTTCCTTGCCGGTGCCCGTCTCGCCCAGTAGCAGACAGGTAGCATTGCTGCCCGCCACGCGATTAATCAGATCCTGCACATTTCGGAGAGCCGGCGAGCTGCCGATGATCTGCAACTGGCCCTTGACGGTTTCGAGCAGCGCCCGCTTCTCGCGCGCCAGTGTTTCGTGCTCCTGGGCGTTGTGGGCCGCATGCGCCGCGAGGTTCGCGAAAATCTGAAGCAGCGAAAGGTCGTCCTCGTCGAACGACTGGCCGCCATCCTTGTTGAGAACTTCGACGACGCCAATGACTTCGTTCTTGTAGATCAGCGGAGCGGCAATGATGCCGCGCGTCTGAAAGCTCGACTTGTCGTCAATGCCGCGAAAGAAGTCGTTGTTATCCCGAACATCCTGGACGATGAGCGGCTCGGCCGTGCGGCAGACCCGTCCAGCAATTCCGAGGTCGGCGTCGAACTCCTCGCCAATGAGCGAGTCGCTCCGGTCGCCGACGGCGGCCCGAAAAATGAGCTTGTTCCGGCGCTTATCGAGCATCAGAACGGACGAAGCCGCCGCGCGCATCACCATTGCGGCCATGCGCCCAATTGAGGCAAGCACCGGCCCCGGTTCGAGCGACGCATTGATCGTCGCCGAGGCCTCGATCAGGGCGGAAAGCGTTCGGGGGGGTAAGCTGCGATAGGGGCTGGTCTCTGTCACGTGAATCATCCTATCGCGGGAGAGTCGGTGGTTCCCCAAAATTGGGGATTATTTCCGTTTGAGGCGTGTAGATCATAACCTCTTCTCTGGACGATATTTTTGGACGGGTGTTGTGTCAAGACCAAATTGCGGTTGGGCAAGGGACCGCTAACATTGGGAACTCGATTCAACGACGAACTTTCGCGACCGCTCCGACGTAAAGGCAGAGGATTACGGTGCATACTGGCGAGCTGCGGGATGTCCCTGACGAACAGTACATGCGGGACTTCCTGGCAGGTGACGCTGGGGCGTTCGAACGGCTGGTTCAACGCTACGCAACTGAGCTTTTTAACTTCGTAGTCCGCTTTGTGGGCAGTTCGGCCGCGGCCGAAGACGTGGTGCAGGAGACCTTTCTGCAGGTGCACCAGTCGGCCGAGGGCTTTGACCGGGAGCGACGATTCAAGCCGTGGTTGTTCACCATCGCGGCGAACAAGGCCCGCGACCATCTCCGGGGTCGCGCGCGAAAGCGCGAACGCTCGGCGGATGCCGTCAGTCGCGGCGCCGAAAACGAAGGACAGTCGCTCCTCGATGTTCTCTCGGACCCGACCGCGGGACCGGAAGAGCGAATGGAGGAAGACGAACAGCGGCAATTGGTCCGCGGAATCGTAGACCAGATGCCGGAAAACCTGCGCGAGGTCCTGCTATTGGGTTATTACCAGCGATTTCCATATCGTGATATCGCTGAGGTCTTGGGAATCCCGTTGGGGACGGTCAAGAGCCGATTGCACGCCGCGGTGGCCCATTTTGCCGCGGCGTACCGGGATCGAGTGGAAAGAAGGTCGTAACTGGATATGTCTGAAAACAAACACAGCGTGATCGAGTGCCTGCTCGGCTATCACCTCGGAATATGCGAGGAGCACGAGCGGGCCACTGCCGAGACGACACTCAAGGAATCGTCCGCCGCTCGCGGACACGTCGAGGCGATTCAACGAACGCTCAGCCCGCTCGACTGTTACCAGGTGCAGCACCCCACCGGGCTCGTCAACGGCGTCATGGAGCGATTGCAGCGCGGCGCGACCATCAAGTTCCCCCGCGGCCGCATGTCGGGACGCACGCTCGAATCGACTGACCAGGTGGCCGGGTCGAGGCCGGTACTGACGATGAAGGAAGTCCTCAGTCTCGCCGCCGCGATAGCCCTCTTTGTCGGCGTTTTCCTTCCCTCCTATCAGCACGCCCGAATGTCTGCCGCCCAGAATCTCTGCCTCGATCACATGCGCCAACTCGGTAGCGCGATGGGCAGCTACGTCGCCGCCAACGACGGTGTCCTACCTTACTCGCCGGCCACGCTGTCAATGTGGTCGCCGACATCGGGAACTTTGCCGCAGGCCGGAACAAACCTTCAGCAGCTTCAACAGGCAAATATTCTCACCAGTAAGCGGCTGCTGACATGTCCCAGTGGAAACGATTGCACCAACCTCCGCCCCGACTACAACTTCCAGCTCTACCTCACGCCCATCCGCATCGAATCTCTCCCCTCTCGAATGCCGATCGTCAGCGACCCCAATCCCCTTATCGAGGGCGGGCGCTATCTTCCGGTCGACGCGCTCCGCAACTCGGATGCCCACGGTCCCAACGCCGGCCAAAACGTGCTTTATCTCGATGGCGCCGCCCTCTGGCAGACGCGACCTACCGTGGGCGTGAAGGATGACGACATCTTCAAGTCCAATGATCTCTCGTCATACACCGCGCCGCGCTCACCGCGCTCCATTGGCGACGATGTCTTCCTCACGCCGTAGTCCCAGCGCCTAGCAGCGCGTCAGAGCAAACCGAAACATTCCTCCTCTCATGAAGGCCCCCGCCGTGAATGCGTCGGGGGCCTTACAATGCGCCGCGAACATGGCTGCGGTCTCGCGAACACATAAGACGCTGATCTGGATTGCCTTGCTCGCGCTGGCCGGCGCGGCCGTTGCCATCGGCGCGTACCGCGCCCGCGATGGCGGAACCAGCGACTTCGACGACTTCTGGAAGACCGCCCGCTTCGACTTCCTCGAACATCGCACCATGACCGAGCGATTCGGCGTCCACAACTATCTGCCCTTCTTCGTCGTCGTCACCTCGCCACTGGGAATGCTGCCGCTGCGCACGGCCTCGGTAGTCTTCAATGCTCTCTCGGTCATTGCGTTCGCCGCCTCAATCTGGTTGACGCAGCGGCTCGTCTCCCGGCCGGGCCCGGGCGTCCCCTGGGCGGCCTGGGTGGCGGGTCTGCTCGTGCTACCCTATGCATTCGACTGCGTGTTACTCGGCCAGGCCGCGTTGTTCATCGTCGCCCTGCTTGTTGTCTGTCTGCAACTCGTCGAGCGCCGCCGCCACACGGCCGCCGGCTTGGCGCTCGCACTCGCCGTATCTTTGAAGCTGTTTCCAATCGTGCTAGGGCTCTACTTCCTGCTGAAGCGACAGACGCGCGTGCTCGTCGGGCTGGTGATCGGCCTCGTTATCTGCAACGGCATCATCCCCGCAGCCGCGTTCGGCGCGCAGCGCAGTTGGGAGCTGCACAAGGCCTTCTGGCAGCGCAGTGCCAAAGGACAATCGCTTTTGGCGCTATCGGCCCTCGATTCGGACAAGATGCGCTTTACCAATCAGTCGCTCCCGCTGGTCCTGAAGCGACTCACAAGCCCGACTCATCCCGGCATCAGCCGCGATGGACAACCGCGATACGTCAACATCGCGACCTGGGGGCTGCGCCCCATCCGAATTGCGGGCATCTCGCTTGCTCCGGTTCAATGGGCAGTGATCGCGGTGGCAGGGACGCTGGCACTGACCGCGGTCATCGTCGCGCGGCGGCCAGCTCGCCAAACCAGCTTGGCCCGGGCGCGCTACGAATATGCCGGCTTCGTCTTGCTCTCCATCCTTCTCGCCCCGGTGATCTGGACGTTCTATTTCTCACTCTGCTTCCTCCCGCTCGCCCTGCTGGCCGCCTTTGTCGAGCGGCAGCCCGATCGCGCGCTCGGATCAAAACTCGTCCTCGGTGCGTTCGCCCTCGGCGCTCCGCTGCTCGCCTGGCCTGAAGCTCGCGCCGTGGGATCGCATTACTGGCTCGCCGTCTTGCTGATGTTCACGATGTGGGCGCGCGCCCACCGAGAATCGGGCCGATCGATCGCGTAAAAAAAGTGACGCCGCCCGAAGGCGGCGTCGTGCAAAGCTCAAACATCAAAAAGCCCGCGACCTACCGCACGGTGCGGCGGCGAAGCAGCATCGCTCCCAGTCCAACCAGCGCCAGCGTTGCCGGCTCGGGAACGCTGTAGATTGTCGCGACGAAATTGGCGACGCCGGTGTTCGGATTGGGGCCGAACGAGAACAAGCTCCACGAAGATCCGTCGTAGTACGACGCGTTGTTCGTATAGAAACCCTGAGTCTGGCCCGACGCCGTGCTGCACTGAAAACCCAGCTCGCCGTCATAGTTGAAATTCGACACGGCTACCGACCAGCCGACGTTGTTGAATCCGCCAAACGTTTCGACGTTGGGAAGCGGAATCGACAGCGTGAAGTAGACCGGCGCCCCAATGGGACTCGCGGGGATTGCCACATTCGTCAAGGTGGTTGAATAGAGCACGTCCCCGCTCCCGAATACCAATCCGCTCGGATCGCCATCATTGAACGTGAATGTAATGTCCGTCGTGCCCGGCTCCTCGCTTCCCGACACGGCGAGGCCGAGATCGATTCGATTGAGCGTAAAGGTGTCAAGCTGAAGTCCCGAGAGCCAGCCGCCGTCGCCGTAGCGAATCGACGGGTTCGAGCTGGACGAAAACGGGATGGTGTAACCATTGTTAGAAAGATTGCTGAAGACGATCGCGCCAGATGCACTCGACCCAGCGAGCAAAAGTCCCAAGGCGACAATCGTCGCGGTGATTCGAATCCGCATACCATTCCTCCAAATCGCTGCTAACTCTGAATACCCACCAGTACGAAGATTTTATCTTAGCAAATTCGCGGCTTCGACTCAACCGAGTCAGTGCTGCGCGCAAAAAAAAAAGCACCGCCCAAAGGCGGTGCTTAGGTTCTGACACTATGTCCCGAGGGACAATTACGCTCGCTTCCGGCGGAGCAGAACGGCCCCAAGGCCAAGCAGTGCGATCGTCGTCGGCTCAGGAACCGGCGAAAGATCGACGCCGCGGAAGATGAAGTTCGTCCCGGCCGTCTGAAGCGTCGTGAAAGACGATGCAGCGCCCAGATCGGTTATCGCCACGAGCTTGTTCCCGGAAGTCTCAGCCGTAGTCGCGTAGAGAATCGGAGCGCCCGTCACGTCGAACGTGCCGGCCAGGCCACGCAGGCCCGTGCCGATCTGATTCGTGAGCGTGTACGCAAGCTGCCACGTATTCAGACCCGCGTTGAACAGCCACTTCTGCAACCCGCCACCGTTCGCGATCGTCCGATCGTCGGCAACATAGAGCGTTGTCGCATCGGCAAACCAAAAGTCATAGGGCGACGGCGTGCCAGTCCCCGATACGCTGGTTCCAGGCAGCAACGTAATCGTCTGTGGGCCGCTCGTGGCGAGGCCGCCGCTGACGATGTTAACGCCGATGTTTGAACCCGACGCGCTCGAGACATACACGTTGCCGCTATAGACATTCACGTTGCGGACGTTGTTGACAGCTCCGGCCGTGGTCTGGGCGAGGCCAGCGCCACCATTGTTGACGAACCAGACGCCGCCCGTCGTGGCAGGGTTGCTGGTGCCGCCCGTCCAGATCGCGGTTCCGTCGGTAGAGGCGGCGCTTCGGATATTGCTAGTGTTGTAAGCACCGGTCATGGCGGTGTAGTTGACGTTGCCGAGACTATCGATGACGGCCACATTTCGGGTGATTCCGGCGGCGGTCGCGACGCCAGAAGTTCCAGCGGCCGCGTCATAGCCACCGATCGTCAGGTACTGTCCGTTGCCCGACAGCGTCAGAAAGGCCTCTGAGGTGGCCGTTCCGCTATTCACGAGCCGTGGGCTCGTCGCGCCTGATGCAAGTGACAAGCTCGAGACCGGGGATGATCCCGGCGTCAGGTTGTATTCCACCACGGTCGTCTGCGCCGCGGCGCCGGAAAGAGCGGTCGTCCCATCGCCGAGACGGCTGACGACGATGTTACCGGGCGAGAACGCGGCCGATGCGACCGACGCCAGCGCGAGAACCGATGTCAATGTGAGCGCAAATCTCTTCATTTCCTACCTCCTTGCGGTTCCGCGATTACGCAAACGCGACGGGAACCTGATCCACTGACCCACGAGTGAGCACTGCCCCCGCATTGCTCTCGCTTCTTTCACGAATCCTTAACATATCAAAATTCGGCCATCCGAATCAATTAGGGATTCGACCAGTACTTGAAGTTACAGCTCGCCGATTAACCACAAGTTAAGCATGGATATGGATTTAGTGAAAATGAATCGGCGCAAGAATAAGGCAGCGACGACGCGTCTGGTCGCCGCTGCCTCAAATCTACCTTAAAAAGCCCCCGACTTAAGCCCGGGCGCGGCGCCGAAGCATCAGCGCTGCCAGGCCAACCAACGCCATCGTCGTCGGCTCCGGAACAGGAGCAAAATCGACGCCGCGGAACGCGGTATTCGTCGGAGAAGTCTGGAGCACGCTGATCGCCGAACCGGCACCCAGGTCCGTTACGGCAGTCAGCCGAGTCGCAGCCGTCGACGACGACTCGCCCGTGATCGCATAGAGAACCACCGCGCCATTCACGTCCCGCGTTCCGGCAAGACTGCGGAATCCGGTGTTGCCCAGCAGTGCATCGGCAAGCGTGTACTGAAGCTGCCACACATTGAGGCCGGCATTAAACAGCCACTTCTGAATTCCGCCGCCGTTCGCGGTGCTGCGGTCGTCCGTGACGTACAGTGTGCCCGCATCCGCAAACCAGAAATCATACGGTGAAGGCGTTCCGGTGCCCGAAACGTTCGTGCCCGGAAGCAAGGTCGCCGTCTGAGCGCCGCTCGTCGCGAGTCCGCCGCTCACCAGATTGATTCCGACGTTCTGGCCGGACGCGCTCGAAACATACAGGTTGCTGTTGAAGATATTGACCACGCGCGTGTTGAGCGAGTTCAGCTGTGCCTGATTGGCGCCGCCCGTATCGCTGTAGCAGAGGCCGCCGGTTGCGCCAGCGCCAGTCGTCCAGTTCGTCAAACCGTTGCTCGACACCGCACTGCGAATGTTGTTCTGGTTGTAGTTCGTCGCGAACACCGTCGAGAGATTCGCATTGCCGTTGAAATCCACGAGCCCGGCGACGCGGTTGACGGTGGCGCTGCTCGTACCCGCGATGCTCGCCGTCCCGGCCGTCGCGTTATATCCGGCCAGCGACAGAAAGCGTCCGTCGGCCGAAAGCGTCAGGGCCCCTTCGGACGTCGCGCTGCCGCTCATCGTGAGTTTGTTGGCCGCGCCGGTCGAATTAAGCGAAAGCGTCGAGACCGACGGCGAAAGCGGCGTTGTGTTGTATTCCACGAGCGTGACGGGATTGGCGGCACTGGAGACCACGGCGGTTCCGTCGCCAAGCCGCGTGACGACCAGATTTCCCGGGACGAAGGCGGCCGACGCCAGCGACGTCAGCGCCAATACGACTGATGAACCGATGAAACCCTGAAGCGTTCTAACCATGTAAGTTCCTCCTTGCGATCGACGGCAATCGTCGATCTTTGACACTGAAAAATCCTATAACTACTCGGTTTGGGAAAAGTGCTTTATGCTCGCCCATCCGCTCCCACGAGCTATTTAAGGTACCAGAACGGCGCGCGACCTTGCAATGGACTACAGCGAGTTCAACACAACATTAGCGCGACATGATCGGACTCCCCCGGCAAAGGTGCTTGTGCAATGGGCACTTAGCGCCGTTTTAGCGCTACAGAGGGATTTTCCCCGTTCGATTGCGATCGGCGACCATCCGCTCGGTCGCCTCGATCAGGCGAACGGCAACGTCCGACTTTGACGCCGCGGGCCAGCGCTGCCAGCGGCCGCCGCGAACAAGCAGCTCTACGCGGGCTCGATCCGCGCCGATGTTGGCCGGACCATTGAGCACAATCGCGTCGCAATTCTTCTTCGCGAGCTTGCGCTCGGCGTGCTGTCGTCCGGCGTGGTCCTCCATCGCAAAGCCAACCGTCACGCGCCGCCCCTTCACGCCGCCCAGCACCGCCGCGATGTCTTCCGTCGGCTCCAGCTTGATCGTGAACGCCCGCGTGACCTTGGGGAGTTTTTTCCGCTGCCGACTGACCGGACGATAATCGCTCACCGCGGCAGTAAGGACTGCGACATCGCACTTCGCAAACTCGCGCCGCGCTGCCGCTGCCATCTCAGCCGCGGACTCAACTCGGACGATCTTCAACCCGTCCGGTGCGTCGATCGAAACCGGCCCGCTAACCAGCACCACGCTGTGCCCGCGATCCCGCGCGGCCACGGCCAGCGCGTATCCCATCTTGCCGCTCGATGGATTCGAAATGAAACGAACGGGATCCAGATACTCGCGGGTCGGACCGGCCGTAATCAGAATTCGAAGTCCGGGCATTTGAAAAGCTCCTGGCGTCACCGGCTACAGGCCGTCATGGCTTGCGGCGCGAGCCCACTGATTCCATTGCGGCCGCGACAATCTCGTCCGGCTCCGACATTCGCCCGACCCCCACCGTGCGGCATGCCATCCAGCCCGACCCTGGCCCGACGAAGCGATATCCGTTCGCTCGCAGCGTCTCGACATTGCGCCGAACGATTCTGTTTTCCCACATCCGCGCGTTCATGGCCGGCGCCAGTAATACCGGGCACGCCGCCGCCAACAGCATGGTGCTGACCAGATCGTCGGCCAGTCCGTGCGCCATCTTGGCGACGACGTTGGCGGTCGCCGGCGCAACGATGAACAGATCGGCCCGCTCCGTCAGCCGAAGGTGCTGCGGATCGTAGTCGTCCGCCACATCCCACACACTGTTGAAAACGCGTCGCCCGGTCAGGGCTTCGAAAGTGAGCGGAGTGATGAACTTCTGCGCGGCCTCGGTCATGGCGACCGTTACCCCCGCGCCGCGCTGCACGAGTGCCGAGACGACCGCGGCCGTCTTATACGCGGCAATCCCGCCGCAGACGGCCACCACGATCTCGCGATCTGCCATCGTCCGCGACACGGCCGATGCGGGATTCGCGCGCGGCTTAGCGTTTGGTCGGGGCGTGCGGCGGGGCAAGGCGGCTCGCCTCATAATCGATGGCCAATTTTCCCTGCACGATCTCTTCGAGCACGATTTCCATCGGCGTGCGCTTGCCCGGCTCGATCATCGGGCGCGAGCCCTGCATGAGTTCCAGCCAGCGCTTCTGAACCAGGGACGTCAGCTTGAACCGCCCCCCCACCTTGTCGACAATGTCGTCGTTGCGCAATGCTTCAATCATCTGGCCTGCTCCTGTCTGAGGGATTCAATTATCTCGGTCACGCTGCGATCCACGTCGTCATTAACGATGAAACGATCATAGCACCCGCTCTCGTTCGCGAAGCGGATTTCTCCGTCGGCCAGTTTCAGCCGCTCGGCGATGGTCTGGGCCGCGTCCGTCCGTCGGCCCTCAATTCGGCGACGCTGCTCGTCCGGAGTCGGCGGCAGCAGGAAAAACGTCCGGGCCGCCGGATAGCGCCGCCGCACCTGCACCGTCCCGTGAATGTCGATCTCGAGCACGATCGTCCGCCCGTCCGCCAGTGCCTGTTGCACCGGTTCGAGCGGCGTGCCATACGAATGTCCGTACACGTGCGCCGACTCCAGCATCCCGCCCGACGCATGCAGTCGGTCAAACTCGGCCTGCGACACGAAGCGGTAGCTGCTCCCGTCCACCTCGTTCGGACGGATGGGCCGCGTCGTGTACGAAACACTGAACTCCGCCGGAAGTCGCTCGCACAATCGCGAACAAATCGTGCTTTTGCCGACTCCGCTCGGCCCGCTGATGATGACCAGCAGGCCCGACCCGCGCGGCCCCGCCGAAGATTTCGGGTTGGTCGCTTGCAGGCCGTTCATTCGACGTTTTGCACCTGCTCTTTGATGCGATCGATCAACGCCTTGATTTCGACCACTTGCCGCGAAATCGCCGAATCGCTCGCCTTGCTGCCGATCGTGTTTGCCTCACGCAGCATTTCCTGCGAGAGAAACTCCAGCTTGCGGCCGGCTTCTTCGTCGCCGCGACTCAGCGTTGTAAAATGATCAAGATGCCCGTCAAGCCGCGAAAGCTCTTCGCTGATGTCGCATCGCTCGGCGAAAATCGCCACCTCGCGGATCAGGTCGTCTTCCTTCAGCTTCAGTTCGCCAGCCGCCAGCAGTGAATTGACGCGCGAGCGCAGTCGCTGGTGATAATCCTCCACCACCGATGGACATCGCTCGCGAATGATGCTGGCCGTCCGCCGAATCTTCTCGCAATGCTCCAACAGGTCGCGCTGCAGCGCGCTTCCTTCGGCCCGTCGCATCTCGATCAGCCGGTCTGCCGCTTCGTCCGTCAGTCCCTCGACGGTTGACTGAAATGCCTGCAACGTCTTTTCGTCCATTTCGCGCGGCTGGCAAACGCCGGGGAGCGCGACCAGCCCGGCCAGGTCAATCCGCACGCCGGCAGCCGAAACCTTGGTCTTCAGAAGCTGCTCAACATAGGCCTGAAGCGCACCGACGTTGATTTGCTGTGCCGCGCTCGGGCTTTCATCGCGAAATGTCAGCGTGTAGGTAATGCTCCCGCGGCCCACGCGCGAGCGAAGTCGTCGCTCAATCACCGGCTCCAGCGCCGCCAGCGCGTCCGGCAATTTCATCCCCAGCTTGAAGTACCGGCCGTTGAGACTGCGAATCTCCACGCGATAGCTCACACCCTCATGGTGTCGCTCCGCCGCGCCAAAGCCGGTCATGCTCAAGATCATTCGACAATTCTCAAGACGTGTGCGGCGCCTTTAGGCGCGACGCGAAGTCTTCAATGGTTCTTAACCGCTCGTTCGACTCCGTGAACCGGTCACGGCTTCTTCGTATCGGTACCGGTTGGAGCCGGAGCGGGAGGTACTGCTGCGGGGCTTCCGGTCGGTGGCGTCGACGACGCCCCACTGGGTGGCGGCATGCTCGAACCAGCCGACGGAGCAGGCGACGGCGAGACAGGTCGAGGGGCGGCCGGCGTCGTACGGCCCGGAATCCTGATGGTCTGTGACGCACCGGTGGGCGGCGGGATCGGCAACGGAGATTGCGACGAACCAGCCGGCATTCCGGGCATACCCGGCGTCACCGGCGGCGGATTAATACCAAGCTGCTCGGCCGAAGTACTCGGCGTAAACGCGTAGTTCGCGACGACTGCCAGAAGGATCAGCGTCGCCGTGAAGCCGACCGTAATCCAGGTCAGAAAGTCGCCGGTCTTGGTTCCGAATGCGGAGTGTCCGCCCACGCCGCCGAATGCCCCGGAGAGTCCGGCTCCGCGGTTCTTCTGCAGCAGGATGATGCCGATCATCAGCAATCCCACCAGCACAAAGAGCACCGACAGCATGCCTTGGAAAAACGTCGCAAGCATGAGCATAAGTGGGTCCTCGGGCGGCCGTTTTCAGTCGATGGAAACACCGCCATCGCGTGAGAGCGATTGAAGGCCGATCGTGCCGTCTGACCGTTCTACTTCAATCTTTTGGCCGTAACGCAACCCATCATAATACCGAGAAAATCGTCGGCGACCAGACTGGCGCCGCCCACCAACGCCCCGTCGACGTCCGGCGAAGCCGTCAGCTCGGCCGCGTTCGACGCCTTGACGCTTCCGCCATACAGGATGCGAACCGCGTCCGCGGCCTTGGCGGTGTGTGCTGACGCAAGTCTTTTCCTGATATGCACATGCGCCTCGGCGGCCTGCTGCGGAGTCGCGTTTCGCCCGGTCCCGATCGCCCACACCGGCTCATAAGCTACCACCAATCCCGCCACCTGCTCAGTTGTCAGTCCCGTTAGCCCGCCGCGCACTTGTTGCGTCAGGACATCCTCGGTTTGACCGGCATCGCGTTGCCCCAACGTCTCACCGACGCACACAATCGGTATCAACCCCGCCGCCAGGGCCGCCTTGGTCTTCCGATTTACCATGTCGTCATCTTCCCCGCACACGCGCCCCACCGCGTCCTTCGGACCGATCGTATGCCGCCGCTCGCTGTGCCCGATGATCACATACGTGCACCCCGCATCCTTGAGCATCAGCGCCGACACTTCGCCCGTGAACGCCCCTTTTTCGTCCGTCGAAAGATTCTGCGCTCCGAGTTTGATTGCACTGCCGTCAATGGCTTTAGCCACCGGAAACAGATATGGAAACGGCGGACTAACGCAAACGTCATAAGCAAGATGAGGCGAAAGCTTCGCACGCAACCCGGCAATCAGCTCGCGCGCCGAAGCCAGATTCAAATTCATCTTCCAGTTTCCGGCAATGAACGGGCGGCGCATACGAAACTCCTTGCGAATAATCCGGCCGCGCCGGATCTCGCCGTATCAAAGCAAATCACTGATACTGACGCAATCGCTCACGAACCGATGAGCATACCCACGAATTGCTCGATGTCGCCGCCATTTGTCGCCGAATCGCCGTTCAGATCGCCGCGCGCCGCCGAACAGCTGGGATACGCTGCTGCATAACCCGACGGGTCTATCAGGGCCAGCACAAGCGCTTGAACGTCGGTGGAATTGACCACGCCATCGCAATTAAGATCGCCAGCAAAGACTGACCCCGCGCACTCGAAGCTCTCGACCACTATGTCGTCGACCGCCGCCTCGGTAATCGAATCATTTGGATTGTCCGATGCCGAAAATCGAAGCCGCATCTGATTCGTCGGCGCCACGAAATCGGCGATGCGGAAGGTCTTCTGTCGCCAGGCCGGATCGCTCGAAACCGTCTCCAGTGTCGCCCAATTGCCGCCATTGTTATTCGAAATCTCGACCACCATGCTGTCCGATCCGCTCGAATAGAACCATCGCCAGTAACTCACCTGCGCGGATGCCAGCCCGCTTGCGTCAATCACGGGTGACGTCAGTCGCGTCGGTCCGCCGTCCAGATCGCTCGTCCCCGCCGTGCCGCCGACGCCGCCCTGACCCGTCACATAGCACATTGTCCCCGAATCCGTATGATCGTCCTCGGGTTGCGCCGGAACTCCCGCGTTCGTTGTGCCGACCGGATCGACGCGCACCCACGCGCCGGCCGTTACCGACACGTTCGCCACCGTCCAGCCCTGGTTTGTTTCAAAGTCATCCGAGAACGCCAGTGTCTGCGTCCCGACTGGAATTGAGTAGGCCGACGCAGGCGCATTTGCTGGACTGAATACGGTAGCGCCACTGCTCCCGTTCGCCGTGATGTAAAATTCCGTCGGGCTCCCGCACCCGCGCGGTGGGAACGTCGCGATGTATTCGTAAATCGAAATGAAGTCCAACGGGATCGAAGTAAATGAATCGCTCGGCGATGTGCGGTAGTGGAGGGTAGGACTCTCCAGGATGATGCCATCCCAGCCCGGCGTCACGCGCACATAAATCTCGGTAATCATGCCGGGCTCCAGCGCAGGCGGAATCCCCTCGGGCATCTCAATCCGAACCGCTGGGCTGATCGTGCTCGCATAGTCCGCTTGGTAGAGCAGCGCCGGCAGCGTTTCCTGACAGCTCGGTAGAATTTGATCGGCCGGAAGCGTAAACCCGTTTTCCCCGGTGTCGCGCAGCTCGTACGAAAATGACAGCACGTTCTGAATGCCGTACGCCCAGTCCACAGAGACTCCCGACGCCGGATAGATATTCGTATAGATCTGTCCGGGATCAAAGGTCGTTCCGTAAACCCCCACAATCAGCGCGTACATCTGATTTCCCATCAGATCGAACGTCGCCTGATCATCCGTCGGCGTCGGCGTATATCCCCACGGCCAGAGAATGAGTTGCGAATAGCTATGCAGATCATTGTGCGTCACGATGTTCGGGTGCGCCAGAAAGAAATCACGCATAGCGCGGGTTTCCGGCTCCGAGAACGCCGACGGCCCACGATAGGTTTCGTTCGATGGCGAACTGCTCGCCCCCTCCCCGCCCCAGTTGTAGCCCCAGTTCCGATTGATATCGACACCGTCGCTGTTGTTGATAACACCGTTGTTGTCGTTGTCGCGAAGGTTCTTCCGCCACAGTCGGTTCGCCGACCAAGTGTACACATATCCGTCTACGTTGAACACGGGAACGATGAAGAACTCGCACCGGTCTACCAACGAATGAATGTACGGATCCGTGTCGTAACGTCGCACAAGCTGATCGGCCACGTATAACGCGACCGGAACCGTGATCCATTCGCGCGCATGCTCACATCCATGAAACAAGACACCCGGCTTAGCGCCGCTGCCGGATCCCGTAATGCGAATTCCCTTGATGCTCCGATTCTGCAACGACTGGCCCACCACAATTGGCTGCGCAAGGTCTGGCCGCAACGCCACCAGCGTCGCCATGTACGCATTCACATCGTCATTCGGCATGTAATTGTCGAACGTCGCCCTGCCGTGCGGCGCATTTCGCTCGCGATCAATCAGCGTCTGAACGTCCTCGATCAGCACCTTGAATGGCAGCCCAGTGTTCGCCAGCCGCGCGTACTGCCCTGGCGAAACGCGAATATCCAGTGGCCCCACGCCAGTCCGCTCGCTCCAGACATCGTCCGTCAACGATAGCACCGTCTTGAGCTCGGCTTCGTTCGAGGTTGTAACGCGCACAACCCGCTCTCCGTCGAATCGTGCCACCACCGGCGGATCGGCCTGCGCCGGCCCAATCCCGCAAAACAAATACGCAAACGCAATCAGCGCGGTAATCCGACGGAACTGCATTCCAATCTCCAGGCCCCCCGGTGCAACATTCGGCCGGTCGCCGATATTGCTGCGGCTCAACCAGATTGTACCTCCCGCAGAGCCCGAATCACAAATGCGTTAACGAGCCCGATTCATCAACTCCTGCCCCACCGACTGCATCTATCCAACTACAATCCCAACACGCCGGAGAGACCCCCCATGCTCATGTTCCTCATTGCCGCCACACTCGCCATTGGACAAACCGATCTCGATCGTGACGAGGAGATCGTGTTCTACCCCGTATATGCCAGTCGTGGCGACGACGGACTCTGGCGCGCCGCCGTCCGCGGCTGGATCTTCGAAACCGACTCAGCCCCTGTTGTTGTCGAGTCGCTCTGCAAACGCTTCGAAATCCTTGCTTCCACCGAGCTATCGCCCGAAGAGAAAAAGTTGCTCATCGAACGCGCCGCGCCATTCCTCGTTGACAACGAACGCAATCAGCGCGTCGCCATCCGCCTCGCCGACCGCACGCTCACTTCCGAGCCCTCCGAAAAAAACGGCCACTTCCTCGTCCCCGTCATGCTCCAGGATCAACAACTCACCCTACTTCGTAGCCGTGGCGAACTCGCGGACACCTGGCTCCGCTACTCCGCCATCGTCAAACCCGGCGACGGCCGCATCCCGCGCGGCGAAATCCAATTCATCCCCACGGCTGGTCTCAGCGTGATCTCCGACATTGACGACACCATCAAAATCACCAACGTCCGCGACAAGAAAAAGCTGATGGAGAACACCTTCCTCAAACCGTTCATGCCCGTCCCCGGCATGGCCGACCTCTACCGATCCTGGGCCGCACGCCCCAATACCGTGTTCCACTACGTCTCGGCCAACCCCTACCAGCTCTATCGCCCGCTCCGCGAGTTCATCGACGCCGAGCATTTCCCCGCTGGCACCTATTTCCTGAAATCATTCCGAGCCAAGGACAGTTCCCTCCTCGAGTTCCTCGGCAAGCAGGACGACTTCAAGACCCGCATGATCCAACCCATCCTCGCGGACTTCCCGTTCCGAAAATTCATCCTCGTCGGAGACTCCGGCGAACAGGACCCCGAGATTTACGCGGCGCTCGCTCGACAAAACCCTATGCAGATCGAACACATCTACATCAGAAATGTGACCGCCGAACCCGCCACGGCCCCGCGTTACGCCAAGACATTCCAGGGGGTAGAGCAAACCATCTGGACCGTTTTCGAAGACCCTTCCTCCCTCTCGCCAACCTCGAGTGAAAAGCTGAGCAGGTAGATTGGCTCGCACGGCGCTCGGCTTGCGCGAAATCGTTAGCGGCCGACCGCGCTGCAGCCAATTCCTGTTCCCACTCGATACTCATCCGCTATAACCCGCTGAATGACCGCCTTACCCGCTGTCTCAGCCCTGCCGCCACCCACTCGCTATCGTTGGTTCGTCAAAGGGGACATCGACGGGTTCTTCGGTCTCGCCGTCGACAATCTCGTCCAGGTGCTCGTCATCACCGCGCTGTGCAAAACTCTGTGCGGCATGACCGACGCGATCATCTTCGGCCGCATCCTGCCGGGCGTCGCCGTCAGTCTCGTCATCGGCAATCTCTTTTACGCCTGGCACGCCGTCCGCGTCGCCCGCCGCGACAACAACGGACACTGCACCGCCCTGCCCTTCGGCATCAATACCCCCAGCGTCTTCGCCTACATCTTTTTCATCATCTCGCCAGTCTTCATGGAAAATCAGGCGGCGCTGGGAAAGGACGCGGCCGGCGAACTAGCGTGGAAGGTCGGACTGCTGGCTTGTCTGGGAAGCGGGCTGATCGAGTTCTTCGGGTCGTTTGTGGGTGGCTGGATTCGCCGCGTGACGCCGCGTGCGGCCCTGCTCTCGGCCCTGGCCGGTATCGGCATCGTATTCATCGCGAGTCCGTTTGCGTTTCAGATCTTTGAGCGGCCGCTCATCGCGATGGTGCCGATGTTCGTCGTGCTGGTGGTCTATTTCGCCCAGGTGCGATTCCCGATGGGCCTGCCGGGCGGACTGGTGGCCCTACTCATGGGAACGATACTGGCGTGGGCCGCGCCTTTGTGGGGCGATCGGGCGCTGATGAGCCCCCATGCGGTCGGCGAGGCGGCCAGGGCCGTCGGCTGGCACGCGCCGCACGTCTATTGGTACGAAGTCGTCGATATGCTGCGGAACCAGCCGGGATTGTTCGTGCGGTTTCTCGGCGTCATCGTCCCGATGGGTGTTGTGAACGTGCTGGGGTCATTACAGAACATTGAGTCGGCCGAGGCCGCCGGCGACAAGTTCAGCACCGGCCCGTGTCTCGCGGTAAACGGCTTGGGGACAATTGCGGCCGGTCTGTGCGGCAGCTGCTTTCCGACGACGATCTACATCGGCCACCCGGGTTGGAAGGCGCTGGGCGCCCGGGCGGGCTACTCAGTTTTGAACGGCGTGTTCTTCACGCTGGCGTTTTTCCTCGGGCTCGGCGAGCTTATCACGTCGGCGATACCGATGGAGGCGGGCATTGCGATCGTGATGTGGATCGGTGTCGTCATCACCGCCCAGAGCTATGAAGTCACGCCGGTGAAGCACTATCCGGCCGTCGCCATCGGCATGTTTCCGGCGGTCGCGGCAATGGCGATGTTTCTAGTTCCGTTTGTTCTCTCAGGTTCGGGCGCGACGGGCGGCATCCTGCCGATGATCAACGCCCACCTGACGACGCTCCAGCAACAGCGCACCGACGAGTGGTGGCCGATCGGAGTTTACGCGCTCGTCGGCGCCAATAGTGGCTTCGTCATCACCGCCATGATGATCTCTGCCATCTCGGCGTTTTTGATCGATCGTCGTTTCCGCGCGGCCGGCGTCTGGTGTCTGCTCGCCGCGATGCTCACGCTGCTCGGCTTCCAGCACGCCTTCCGCGTCGAGCCCGGCCAATTCAGTCTGACTCCGCAGGAACTGATGATCTGGCAGCGCCCAGAGCAGTGGTTTGCCGGCACCAAGTTGTTCGCGACGTTTCCGCCGCATACGTTTCTGCATCGCGGAAATCGAATTGCGCTGGCCTATGCCATCGCCGGAATCATGCTCCTGGTGGTCGCCCGTCTGCGCCGCAAAGGCAAGTCGTTTGGCGATCTTTCCGGTCCCGCGGTTTGACTTGCTGGTCCGCCGCCGCTGAAATCAGAGGTACGGGGCGTAGCTCAGCCCGGCTAGAGCGCCTGGTTTGGGTCCAGGAGGTCGCAAGTTCGAATCTTGTCGCCCCGATTTTCGCCGGCACAAGTCAAGAAGCTGATTCCACCTGCCGAGGCATGCGGCGCTTCGACAAGGCATAGCAGCAAGCTTACACTCCCTCGATTCGATGAACCGGCGTTCCACGACAGTCCGATCCGATGGCCGCTCAAAACGGCTACTCGTCGTAGCGGTTGCTGCGGCCGGGTTGGCCGTCGCATCAGCAAACGACGTCCGCCGACCGCCGGCGGTTTCCGCGTCAGTTTTTGAGCGGAGCGTGACTCGCACTGTCGCCGTGGCGACGGCACTGGCCGGATTGTCGTGCGGATTGATCGCCATTGCGGCTCAGCTTCGCGCCTGCCGCCAGCCGGTTTCGATTCTCCCGGCGGTTACCCGATTTCGCATGACTGCCATACAAGGCGAGCGACGCACCGACCGCGCCTGCTTCCTCCGAACCCTTCATCTCGGCGGCCGTTTCGGCCCGTAAGTCTGCCCTCCGCATTCTCGCACGATCGTCATTCATTGTTTGCTGATTCTCTGCCCGACTCCTTTTTGCTGAATCGCTATCACCATGCTGAATCCCGTCGAGTTGATTGGTTATTTCTTTCGCAAGATCTTTGGTTCGCGCAACGACCGGCTGCTGAAGCGCTACGGTCGCCAGGCCGAGCTGGTCACGTCGTTCGAATCGCAGGTTCGCGGCGAGTTTGACGTGGCGATTGCCGCCCGGTCGGCGGAGCTCGCGGCCGATCTGCCGGAAGACGAGCGCGCCGGCAAGCTGCAAGCCCTGCGAGTCGAGCTTTCGGCGGACCTGCGGTCGCGGGTTGCCGAGCTACAGCAGCGGCTCGCCGGTGGCGCCAGTGCCGAGTCGGTGCTTCCGGAGGCGTTCGCGGTCATCCGCGAGGCATCGCGGCGGGCGCGGAACCACCGCCACTTCGACTGCCAGGTCATCGGCGGACAGGTGCTCTTCGAGGGCAAGGTCGCCGAAATGCGTACCGGCGAGGGCAAGACGATCGTCTGCTACCTGCCGACTTTCCTGAAGGTCCTGCAGAACAAGAAGGTCCGCGTCGTCACGGTCAACGACTACTTGGTACAGCGCGACGCGAAGTTCGCACAGCCGATCTTCGAATTGCTCGGCTTTACCGTCGGCTTCATCCAGTCCCAGGTCGATCCCGGCGGCTACGAGGGAGTCCGCCGGCAGGCCTATGCCTGCAACATCACCTACGGAACCAACAACGAGTTTGGTTTCGACTACCTCCGCGACAATATGAAAGTGAACCTCGAGGATCAGGTTCAGGGGCCGCTCGACTTCGCCATCGTGGACGAAGTCGACAGCATTCTGATCGACGAGGCCCGAACACCGCTAATCATCTCCGGCCCGGCCGATGACGACGTGACGCGCTATCGCACGGCCGACCAGGTGGCTCGGGTGGTCATCCAGCGGCAGACGTCGGCCAATACCGATTCGGCCAAGCGCACGCGCGAGTGGGGCGACGATCCGCCGGCCGAGTTTTCGCAGCAGCCCAAGTTCGAAGGCGGCCTCAAGAAGTTCAAAACCGATCCCTACTGGCTCACAGAGGACGAGGCCACCGCCATCGGGCACACGCAGCATTTCATCGTGGCCCGCGAGCGGAAAAGCGTTCACCTGACTCACGACGGCATCGGCATCGCGCAGGAGCAACTGGGCGTCGGCAGTTTGTACGTGGGCGCAAACATGGAGTGGCCGCACCTCATCGAAAACGCGGTGCGTGCCCACATGGTCTATGAGCGCGATGTCGACTACGTGGTGAAGGACGGCGAGGTCATCATCGTCGATGAATTCACCGGTCGATTGATGCACGGCCGGCAATGGTCGGACGGTCTGCATCAGGCCGTCGAGGCGAAAGAAGGCGTTCGCGTTAAGGAAGAGACGCAAACCCTCGCAACCATCACCCTGCAAAACTATTTCAAGCTTTACGAGCGAATCGCCGGTATGACCGGAACGGCCATGACCGAGGCCGACGAGTTCATGAAGATCTACAAGCTCGACGTCGTAGCGGTGCCGACTAACCGCCCGGTCAACCGAGCCGACCACAATGACCGCATCTATAAGACCGTCGAAGACAAATACGGAGCGATCGTGGAGGAGATCCACGACGTCTATTCGAAGGGTCGATCGAGCGACCCATTTGTGATGGAAGCCGCCCTCAAGCAGCTCAAGCCCATCGTCGCGGCCCAAGGTGGCGCCACAAAGGGCATCGACGACGCGCTGACTGTCTTCGACGGCGGCAACGGAGGGACGGACGGTCTCGTCCCGGCCTTTGACGCGGCCATCGGCGACCTGAGTCGCGGCCGGCCGGTGCTCGTCGGAACCATCAGCGTCGAAAACTCCGAGAAGCTTGCGACGCAGCTCACCCGAAAATACGGAATCGCCCACGAAGTTCTGAACGCCAAGCAGCACGCGCGCGAGGCCGACATCGTTGCCAAGGCCGGGCAGACGCACATCCCCGGCGAGGACGAACCGTCGCGCGTGAAGGAAAAACACGCCCTCGGAAACGTGACGATTGCCACGAACATGGCCGGTCGCGGCACGGACATCAAACTGGGCAAGGGCGTGGTGTTCCCCAAGTGCATCGGCGACCTCGGCCCGCCGGCCGGCGATACGGGCGGCCGCTGGGCCTGGAAAGAGTCGGGCGTCATCGGCACGAAGTGCTGCATCAACTGCCCGGATTACGACCCGCGGACGAAGTGCGCGCATTGCTGGAAGCCAAAGCTCGATCCGCGCTTCCCGGAGTTGGGCCGAAAGGTCTGTCCCGTCAGCGTGCCGTGTGGACTGCACATCGTCGGCACCGAACGCCACGAGTCTCGCCGCATCGACAACCAGCTTCGCGGTCGATCAGGCCGGCAGGGCGATCCCGGCTCCTCGCGTTTCTTTCTCTCGCTCGGCGACGACCTGCTACGAATGTTCATGGGCGAGTGGACGCTCAAGATGCTCGAACGGATGGGCTTCGAAGAGGGCATGGCGATCGAAGCCAAGAGCATCTCGAAAGGCATCGAGCGCGCCCAGAAAAAGGTCGAAGAGCGGAACTTCAGCATCCGCAAGCACCTGCTCGAATATGACGAAGTGATGGATCACCAGCGACAGGTGTTCTACAAGCAGCGGCAACAAATCCTCGAGTCGACCCTTCCCGGCCGGTCCGAAGCGCTGGTCGAGATGATCTCGAAGATGATCGACCAGAGCATTGACTCGGCCTGTCGCAAGTTCCTCGCGCGGGAATACCCGGCCCAGTGCATGGCCGAGTGGATTCGCGGAAAGCTCGAATGCTCGGTCGATCCGAAAAACCTGATCGATCGGGACTGGGAGGCCCTGGAACGCGACATCCGGCAGTCGGCGGGCGAGGAGGCCCGCACCAACATCTCGATGACGGTCGGCGAATATATGGACGCCGAAATGCCGTCGGAGCAGTGGGACATTCGCGGCCTGTCCAAATGGGCCGAGACGCGATTCAGCGGAACAGTTTCGCAAAACCAGCTTCGAAAGATGACGCCCGAGGAGGTCGAGGCGTATCTGAACGAGGCGTCAGAAAAGAAGATCGCCGAAGCCGAGTTGATTCCCCTGCAGCGATTCCTCGATCCGGCTTTCGGACGCGAGTCGCTCATCGAGTGGTCGAAGCAGAAATTCGGGATCGACTTCAGCACGGATGAGCTGGCAAATACTTCGGATGCCGACCTGCCCGCTCTGCTGCGGCAGCGCGTGCGCGAGGAATATCACCGGCGCGAGGCGACTTATCCGGTCGAATGGGCGCTCGAGCGGACGCTCGGCCGGGCCGAGGGCGACAACGCGTACGCGGCCGATGCGCTGGCGAAATGGGTGAACTTCAAGTTCAACGTCGGCTGGACGGTGGATCAGGTTCGCAACAAACCCATCAAGGAGCTTGCCGACACGCTCCTGCAACTTAACCGCGAGTATCTCTCAAACGGCAAGCTCGAGGCGGAGATCGACCAGGCGATCGGGTCCGGCCAGGACCTGAAGGCGTGGGCGCGCGACAGGTTGGGGCCGTGCTATAGCGAGCAATTGTTCGCCGGCGAGGGAGCCAACCGTGAGGCGCTGGTCCGTAGCGGCCGGGCGCTCATGCGCTATGAGCTGACCATGCTGGAGCGCTACGTGTTGTTGCAAATCTACGATCAGGCCTGGAAGGACCACATGCATGCGATGGACCTTCTGAAGGAGGCCATCGGCCTGCGTGGCTTTGCGGAACAGGACCCCAAAATCGCCTACAAGCGCGAGGGGTTCAAGATGTTCCAGGAGATGATCGAGACCATTCAGGACAAGGTGACGGGCATCATCTTCAAGGTGCGGCTGTTTGAGGACTTCCACGCCCGTAGTGCCTACACGATTCGGGCGGCACAGCACGCAGAATCCACGAATCTCGGGTTCGCGGGCCAGGCCGACGCCGACCGCAACGCAGCCATGCAGGCCCAGAGCAAGGACCAACCGCCAAAGATCGAAACAATCCGGCGCGAGGAGCCGAAAGTCGGTCGCAACGACCCGTGTCCGTGCGGGAGCGGGAAGAAATACAAGCTCTGCCACGGCAAAAAGTGATGCGTCGGCCGAGCAGCGCCGCGATAAGATAGGGGTGAGCCGCAACGGACCCACCCGCCATGTCTGATTGTCTTCAGATCACCCGCATCTATCGCAGCGACGTCGTCGCGATGGACGACGTCCGCTGCCGGCCGCACGGGCCTGAGCGGAGCTGCGAGGAATGCTGCACGGCAAATGAGATCGCATTCACGCGATCGGGGATGTTCGTTCGGCACGTCGGCAGCCGTCAAACCGTCGTCGATGCAAATCAGGCCCTGTTCTTCGCGGCCGGCGAGCCCTATCAGGTCAGCCATCCCGCTGGTGCGGGTGACGATTGCACGGCCATCCGATTCTCACCGTCCGTCCTGGTCGACGCGTGTGCACAGGTCGATGCGTCCGCTTTGGACCGGGCCGATCGGCCGTTCCGCTTTTCGGCTGCTCCGGTCAGCCCCGCGACGTTTCTTCACGCGGAGCGGCTGCGACGCGGCATTCGCCATGGCAGATTGGAACCGCTTGCCGCCGACGAATCCGCGATCGAACTCCTGAGCGAAGTTTTGCATGATGCCCACCAACTGAAACGATCACGCTCGCCGGCTGCGCACAGACGAACACGAGCCGCGCACCGCGCCTGGGTCGACGGAGTCCGAATTGAGATGGGCCGCCGATTCACCGAGCGACTCACGCTCGCGGATGCGGCGCGGTCCGTGCATTGCTCCCCCTTTCATCTGGCGCGATTGTTTCGCCAACATACCGGAACGCCATTACATCGCTACGTCAATCGTCTCCGACTTCGCGCCGCGCTCGACCGGCTGGGCGACGTGCACGATCTGACTGGCCTCGCGCTGCAGCTTGGGTTTTCAAGTCACAGTCACTTCACGACCGCATTTCGATTGGAATTCGGCGCATCTCCGGCGGCGATTCGCCGGGAGCTCACCGCACCCCGGCGCCGCGAAATGAGCAAGATTCTGAAAGCATAGCCATTGCGCGATCCGCTACCGTTCTCTGATTGACCACGACGATGTGTCGTGGCACGACGGCAGGGTGCGTGATGTTATTCGCAAAGCTGAACCACACCGGGGCGGAACGCGCAGCCGTGATCATCGGCATCGCGGTCCTGAGTATTGCGGGAATCGCAATTGCCTTTGGAGACAAACGCGTGACGAATGAGAAGACGATTTCAGATGATCGCAAGGCGATACTGGGTCATATCGACGGCATTTTCAACGCCTACTTCCGCGGTGATCGCGATGCGATTCGGCGCGGGCATACGCAGGATTGGATCGGATTTCCGGTTCGCGCGACCGGTATTGTTCGCGGAATCGACGGCTACATGCAGTCGGCCGACGCGGCCCTCAAGCACATTCCCGGCGTGCGCTATGAATTGCTCGATAAGGAAGTTCAAATCTACGGGGACATGGCCGTCGTCTATTACGTCGCGCGTGAATGGATGCGTGCTGACGCCAGCGGCCCCAAGTCCATCCTGCTCCGATCGGTTGACATTTATCGGCGCGAAGCGGCCGGCTGGAATCAATGCGGCTCGAACATCATCGTCCTTCCCGACGATTCGCGATCCTGACGCCCCTGATCCAGCGCCTCGAAGCTAAGTCCAGCATGGCGCAATCGTTAATTCCGGCTCAGCCGAAATTTCCAAGCGTTGATTGCCACCCGTCGGACCGATAGAATTGGGGGCTGGATGGGGTGATCATCATTCGAAACGCGGGAAAGCGATGAAATTGGCGAGCCGAATCGTTTGGACCGTCGTTGGCGCGGCGGCCGTTGTGACACCTGTCCGCGCGCAGATGCCGCTGGGCACGACCACGGCCGATTTCTTCCTTCGCGGCACGCAACCCAATTCCCTGACCGCTCCAATTGTCATTCACAACAACTGCTCTAACTGCCACAACAACGCCGACGGTCTGATCACCAAGCATTGGCAGGGCAGCATGATGTCGCATGCAGGGCGCGATCCGCTCTTTTACGCCTGCCTCGACGTTGCCAACAACGTGGCGCCGCAATCGGGCGACATGTGTATCCGCTGCCACATGCCCAAGGCCTGGCTCGAAGGTCGATCTTCCCCGACCGATGCCACGGCGGTGGTCGCCAACGATCGCGATTCGATCAATTGCAACTTCTGCCACCGACTCGTGAATCCCGCCGGTGGTGCCGGCGAGCCGGCCAACGATGCCAACATCCTCGCGGCTCTGTTCGATGGTCCGCCGCTGAGCCCGGGAAATGGCAGCTTCGTTGTTGATCCGGCTGACATTCGCCGTGGCCCGTTCTCCGATTCGCAATGCGGTCCGTTTCACGCCTTCCAAGTGTCGCCTTTTTTCAAGACGTCCGCCCTTTGCGGCACGTGCCATGACGTCAGCAACCCCGTATTCACGAAACAGCCCGACGGGAGCTACGCCCTGGGAACGCTCAACGAACGCCACCCCACCGGCAACAAACTCGACATGCGGCCCGTCGAACGAACCTACAGCGAGTGGGCACAAAGTAGCTACGCCATTGTTCCGGGCGTGGATGCCGGCGGTCGATTCGGCGGGACCGGCCAGACCTACGTCAGCACCTGCCAGGATTGCCACATGCCGGATACCAGCGGCCACGGCTGCAATTATGCTGGTGCTCCGCTCCGACCGGACATGCCCCGGCATCATCTCAATGGTGCGGCCAACTGGGTGCTCGATGCTGTCGTAACGAAGTACGGCCCGACCGGCTCGAATGAGCTTTCGGCTGCACAGGTGACGGCCATCGGCGAGGCCAAAGTCCGCAACGCCGATATGCTCACCCGGGCTGCCACGCTCGAAACCAGCGTCACGCCGAACTACGGATCGATCAAGGTTCGCGTCACCAACGAAACCGGCCACAAGCTGCCCAGCGGCTATCCCGAGGGCCGGCGCGTCTGGCTCAATGTTCAATTCCGCGATTGCCTTGGCAACCTGCTGGCCGAGCGCGGCGCGTACGACGCTTCGACCGCGATCCTGAGCACCGGCGACACCAAGGTCTACGAAATCGAAAGTGGAATAGACAACTCCGTCGCGACCGCTACCGGCCGACCGGAAGGCCATTCGTTCTTTTTTGTTCTCAACAATGTCATTCTGAAGGACAACCGCATTCCGCCGCGCGGCTTCAACAACATCGCCTTCGCCTCGATTCAGGCCGCCCCAGTCGGTGTGACCTACGATGACGGGCAATACTGGGACGACACTTACTTCGCCATCCCGGGCAATGCGGTCGCGGCCGACGTCAAGCTTTACTACCAGACGTCCAGCAAGGACTACGTGGAGTTTCTCCGCGATCACAACCCCAGCACGCAGCCGGTCAATCGCGGCACCGAGCTTTACGATCTCTGGGTCGCAACCGGCAAAGGCGCGCCATTGCTGATGGCGTCCAATACGTCGGTCAACGTGGCCCTCGCCGGGGACCTGAACGGCGATCGCAGCGTGAGCGTGGCCGACATCCCCCCGTTCGTGTCGGTTCTGCTCGGACAGGACACCGACCCGATCCACGTCTGCGCTGCCGACGTGACCGGCGGCGGGGTCAACGGCGACGACATCGGCCCGTTCTGCAACCTTCTCTACTGATTTTTCAAGGCGACTGACACCTCCCAAACTGTGGTACACTACCCATTCGGGCGTGGAACCGCGGGTTTGCGCGCCGCCGGGTAGACGGCCGACCGTTAACCCTCGTCGGGAGATGAAGATGATGACAAAGCACGAATTCCTACGCGAACAGTTCATCACATTGCGGGACGAGATTAAGGCGACCAAGCAGCGTTCGTTCCTGATCGTCTTTTTCGGGCTGATCGCCGTGCCGCTCATTTCGTATCTCGCGGTGACCAATCGCGACGCGCTCACCTACGCCGGGCCGCTCCTCCCGTTTCTCGTGTTGATCATCACCGTGCTCTTCTTCGCCGAGCAGAACGCACTCATGCGTTGCGGGCATTTCATCCGCTCGGTTGTCGAACCCAGCGTGCCCGAGACGGCCGGCTGGGAGGCCTGGCTTGAGTCGCGACCTGAGTTGCGGCGGATGGACAAGTATTTCGCCGCATGCTTCATGATCGTGTTCTTCGTGTTCTACTTTTTCTCGGTCTACATCGCCCTGAGCTCAGACCTCTGGAAGAGCTTTCGGTTCGGGAACAAGCAGGATTACGGCCTCTACGCGGGCGGCGTGACCTATGCGATCGGCGCGGTCTGGATGGTGATGACGCTGGTGCACCACTGGACCTACTGCACCACGACGCGCGATTGAGCACGGAGCGAGGCGATGGCCGACGGGTCGCGGCGGACATTTCTCAGGAATGCGGCGGTGGCGGCGCCGATCACGGCCCTGGCCGGGTCGCTCGCTCCGAGCGCGGCCGCCGAGCCGACCGATGCGTGGACGCCCCTGTCGATCGAACCCGGGCCCAATTACTCACGAGCGATGATCTTCGCCGGCGTGGCGCACGTCGCCGGTGTGCTGGGCACGAAAGTTGGCACGCGCGAGCTGGCCTCGGCCGACTTTGAGAGCCAGTGCCGCCAGGCCCTTGAAAACCTGAAGTCCTCAGTCGAAGCGGCCGGATCGCGCATGGATCGCGTGCTCAAGTGCACCTGCTTTCTGACGGAGGCCGCCGATTTCGCGACGATGAACAAGGTTTACGTGACATTTTTCCCGCGCAACCCGCCCGCCCGATCCACGGTGATCGTGAAGGCGCTGGTTCTGGACGGGGCAAAGATTGAGATCGACTGCGTCGCCGCGGTGATCTGACGGGACGCATCGACAATGGAGGTTTCGTGGTCAGTCGTCGGCAGTTCCTGGGAGCGATGGCGGTGCCGAGCGCGTCGGCAATAGCGGCCGGAGTGGTGCTTTCTTCAGCCAAGCGCGTCCGCGCCGCGACGGCTCTGAAGAAGTTCGCCGCCATCGAGGGCAGCGCCGGCGAGATCGCGCAGGACGATGCGCTTTGGTTCGAGATTTCGCAGGCATTTGACGTCGATCGATCGATCATCAATCTCAACAACGGCGGCGTGTCCCCCTCGCCGCGCTCGGTCATCGCTTCCGTCCAGCGGAACTGGAACTTCGCCAACGCCGCCCCGGCCTACAACATGTGGCAGGTCCTCGAGCCGCAGCGCGAGGGCGTCCGCGGCAAGATGGCCGACGAGTTCGGCTGCGACAAGGAAGAAATCGCTTTCACCAGAAACGCATCGGAAAGTCTCGAAACCTGCCAGCTCGGACTCGAGTTCAAACGCGGCGACGAAGTCCTGACCACCACGCAGGACTACCCGCGGATGATCACCACCTTCAAACAGATGGAACGCCGGCACGGAATCGTCCTCAAGCAATTCAAGATTCCGGTCCCATGCGAAGACCTCGGCCAGATCGCGCGGCTCTTCGAACAGAACATCACTGATAAGACGCGGATGATCCTCATCAGCCACGTTATCAACCTGACTGGGCAGATCCTGCCCGTGAAGGAAGTCGCCGCCCTCGGCCGCAAACGAAACATCCCCGTCGTCGTCGACGGCGCGCACGCCTTCGCCCATCTCAATTTCAAGATTCGCGATCTCGATTGCGACTACTACGCATCGAGTCTGCACAAGTGGCTGTGCGCCCCGCACGGCACCGGCCTGCTCTATGTCCGCCGCGAGAAAATCCCGGGCCTCTGGCCGCTCATGCCGGCCGAGCAGAAGCAGGACGCCGACATCCGAAAGTTCGAGGAAATCGGCACCCACCCGGCCGCCATCTACCTAGCGATTGGCGAGGCCCTGACCTTCCACCAGGGCGTCGGCTCCGCTCGCAAGCTCGCCCGGCTGCTTTACCTCCGCGACTACTGGGCCAAGCGGCTGGCCCGTAACGATCGCGTCAAGCTGCACACCAGTCTGGCGCCTGGCTGCTCCTCGGGACTCGGCAACATTCAGATAGAGGGTATCGATACCGCCAAATTGTTCGAGTGGCTGTGGCGAGAGCACAAGATTTACACCACCGCCATCATCCATGACGAGTTCCAGGGTCTGCGAATCTCCCCCAGCCTCTACACCCTGACCCCCGACCTCGACCGCTTCTGCGACAAGATGGAATACGCCATCAAGCACGGTCTGCCCACCTAGGGGCGCGGTAGAATGTGGGGGTTGATCGAATTGGGAGCACACGATGGCACACTGCAAACCATTGTTCTGGGCCGGCTTGTTCATTTTGGTCGCGGCGCCCGCAAAGGGAGACGGCACAATCACGGCCGGGACGGCCTCCTTCACGTGGCACAACCTTGCAACCAGCGCAACCGAGGGCAACGCTGATTTCCGCGCCGCCTCGGCGTCACCCGATCACGTGCATCAGCTTTGGTGGTGGTATCGCGTCGACAGTGGTGCAATGCCGGATGCGCATGAGTTTCCGTTTCCCGCGCCGGACACTGAGTCCTATGACCCCGCTCGCTCGGTTCTCAGTTGGAACGCGCTCGGGCCACCTGGCTCGCAATTTCGCGCGGAACTGACGACGCTAATCCACCAAAATTCCTCGAATTCCGCATATGTCTCTCAGGGCATCGCGATAACCAATCTCGAATCGTCCCCCTTGGCAATGCAGGTCATTGTCTACCTCGATCCCGATGTGGGAGGTTCGCCCGGCGCTGATGTGGTCACTCAATTTGAGGCCCTTGAATATGTGTACAACCGCGCGACAGATGGTGTTGATTCCATCGACTCCGCAGCTGGGCCCTACCATGTGGCCATTCCGATCAGTGAGGGTCATACTGGGAACAACACCATTCTTGCTGCTCATAATGATGGAGTCGTGAATCTGACCTTGCCGGGTCTCTCGTTGCCTTTTTCGGGTGATGTCGCTTGGGGGGTCAACCTGCCGATTACAATTTCACCTCAGATTCCGTCTATTTCGCTCGCGTTCGAAGTCGCTTTGAATCGACCGATCGGGTCCTTCTGCTTCACGCCGACGTGTCTCGGAGATTTCAATGGCGACAATCGCGTGAATGGGTCAGACGTTGCCGGGTTCGTTCGCTGCGCTGCAACGGGCGCGGCCAGCCCCGGCTGCGAATGTGCTGACATGAACTGGGACAACGCGATCGACTCCGGTGATCTGTCGGTCTTCGTACCGAAACTACTGGGCGTCGGCGATCCCAATCCAAACTGCCCATAACCGCTGCCACCACGTTGCTTCGCCACCTCGCCGATGCCTTGCCGCCACGCGCTAGGTAAGGTCTGTCGTCAAATCAAGTTGCAATTCAACGCCGAATGTTCGTGATGCGCGGGCGAATCCGCACGCCGAGTTCCGCATTTCGGTCGCCGAACTCGAACCCGTCGGAATCGCTCGACTTCGGCGCACCGGCGAAGTTATCTCGACGCCTGGCACGCCAATCGCATGTCCTGGGGGAGCCGGCGGCACACGCGTGTCAGTCGGTCGCCGATAACCGCCCGCTGGGCGATCGGCGGGAAGAAGTCGGTTGGAATTGGGGGATCAGATGAACTTGAAGTCAATCATGAGCGTGGTGGCGGTCCTTGGTGCGGCGGCGTCGGCTTCGGCCGGGTTGGTCGAGGTCAAATACGACGGACTCGGATACAACAAGCAGGTCACTGTCGATTACTTCGGCGACGACGTCACCGTCAAGGCCGGCCAGATCAAAATCAGCATCAACGGCGCACCCGACAAGAACTCCTACTGTGTGGACTTCGACCACACCATCAAGAACAACTGGACGGCCGAGTTCGGCTCGCCCTCCGCGATCAACGCCGGCCCGCAGATCGCCTACCTCTACAACACCTACGCGGCCGGAATCGACTCCGACAAGAAGGCCGCCGGCCTGCAGCTCGCGATCTGGAAGCTGCTCACCGATTACGGAACCGCCAGCGCCACGACGCTCTCGGGCGGCCACTTCCGAGTCGATTCGAATCAGCAGGGCTACGCCGAAGCGGTGGGCTACCTGAGCAATATCCCGGCCTCGTACACCGCCTTTACGCCGCCGGTCGTGCTGTTCTCCGGTTCGAGCCCCCGCAGCCAGAACCTGCTCGTCCCCGAGCCGGCCACGATGGCCCTGCTGGCGGGCGGCCTCGTCTGGCAACTCGCCCGACGCCGACGAACGGCCTAACTCGAACACAATCCCCTCACAACCCAAGTAATTACAACCAGATAGGACCCGCGACCCAGTCGCGGGTCTTGTCTTTTTACGCATTTGTTTCGATTCCGAATGATGGACTCAAGCCCGGCATTACGGCTATCTAGGTGGCAGTCATTTTTTTCGGGAGAAACATCATGCCGCTGAATCGCATCAATCGGATCATCACGCAATCCATCCTGGCCACGGTGCTTGTCGCTGCCGGCGCGGCGCCGTCGTTGGCGGCCACCTTTATCGTCAGCAACTTGTCGGATGGCGCGGCTCCCGGACCGGCCGGCAGTCTGCGGCGGGCGGTCAACGATGCCAACGTGATCGTGGGGACCGACATCATCAACTTTCAGGCGGGCGTCGCGGGCGTCATCACGCTGACCAACGGCGAGCTGAACATTTCCGGCGACGTGACCATCAACGGCCCGGGTGCGAACGTCATCATCGTCAGCGGCAACAACGCGAGCCGCGTCTTCTCGCTCAACTTCGGCGTCTCGGCCACCATCAACGGGCTGGGCCTGACCAACGGTCTGTCCGACCGCGGCCCCGGGCTCGCCAGCGCCGGAAATTTTACGCTAAACAACTGCTCGGTGACGAGCTGCAACGCCACGGTCGACGGCGGCGGAATCATTCTGCTCGACGGTCGCGGGACGATGTCCGGTTGTGCCGTCGCCAACAATCACTGCAATGGCAACGGCGGCGGTATCTGGCTGGGCCAGGGCGGGGCGGCCATCCGCTCGCTGAGCATGACCAACTGCACCGTTTCAGACAATGCGGCTGACGGCATCGGCGGCGGCATCCGCCAGGGCGCTAACGCCACCACCGACCTGACGCTGACCAACTGCACCATCGCTGGCAACAGCTCGAACGGTAACGGCGGCGGCATTAATCGCTCCTTCGGCACGCTGACGATGAAAAACACCATCATCGCCAAGAACAACAACGCGACGAACCCGGACATCTCCAGCACCGGCGGCACCATCACTTCCAATGGCTACAACATCGTCGGCAACAACACCGGAGCCGCCTTCGCCGCCGGCCCCGCCGACCAGATCGGCACGTCGGCGTCGCCGATCGATCCGTTGCTCGCGCCGCTCGCATTCAACGGCAGCGGGACGCAGACCCGTGCATTGCGGCTCGGCAGCCCGGCCATCGACGCCGGCAGCGTTCCGCCGTCCTCCGTTGTCGATCAGCGCGGTCAGCCCCGACCGGCCGCGGCAGTATGCGGACTTGCCATCTCGGACATCGGCGCGTTTGAGATGCTGCGTTATTCGGTGACCAACCTGAACGATGCCGGCGGCGGCTCGCTTCGACAGGCGATTCTCGACAATAACAACTGGGGCGGCGGACAAATCTGCATGGGCGTGACCGGCACGATCACGCTGACGAGCGGGGCACTGAATATCGCGCGCATGGCGAACATCGGCGGGCCGGGGGCAGCGGCACTGACTATCAGCGGCAACAATGCCGACCGCGTGGCCGTCGTGAACGGTCCGGGCACGACCATCGCGAACGTCACCGTCGCGAACGGTAAGGGGTCGGATGGGGCGGGCGTGATCAGCTTCGTCGATCTGTACGTCGACGGCTGCTTTTTCACGCACAATGTCGGAACAGTCGTCACGAATGGCGGCGGCGGAATCGAGATCGTCACCGGCCGGCTGACGGCGCGAAACAGCACGTTTGACGGCAACACCCATCCGCAGCTCGGTGGAGGCATCGGCGTCCTCAACGGCAACGCCGACATATCAAACTGCACGTTCAACAACAATGACGGCGGCGTCGGCGGTGGAGCGATCGCCTGCGCCGGACTCGGCGGCGCGGCAACGGCAACCGTAACGAGCTGCACGATCGTCAATTCGCCTGCACGCGGCATCTTCAACGCGGCCCAGGGCGCGGGCGCGACTTCCAACCTGACCTTCCGCAATACCCTCTTCTCAAACAACACCGGCGGCTCGGTACTCGACTTCAATGCCTCAGGCGGGTGCGTTACGCCCTCGGCCGGTCACAATCTCACGTCCGACAGCGGCAACGGCTTTTTCACCGGATCGGGCGACATCGTGAATACTGCATCACTGGTCAAGCCGTTGGCGAACAACGGCGGGCCGACGTTCACCTGCGCCATCCCCGGCACCAGTCCGGCCGTCGACGCGGGAACGGCGTTGGGCACGCCGGCCTACGACCAGCGCGGCGCGGTCCGTCCCGGCAGTTTTGGCTGCGGCGGCGCGGCCCAGCCGGATATCGGCGCGTTCGAGCTGCAACGCTACTCCGTCAACAACATCGCAAATGCCGGACTAGGCACGCTGCGCGACGCCGTGAATGCCAACAATGCTTTTGGAGCAAGTGAAATCTGCTTCGCCCTGCCGCCTGGCCCCCAGACCATCGTCGTGACGACGGGCGAGATGAGCATCCTCCTGCCGTTGTCGGTGTTTGGCCCGGGCGCCAAGCAACTCACCCTCGACGGCAACCTCGCCAGCCGGGCCTTTGCCCTCGGCGGCGGCGTGAGCGCCGACATTCACGGGCTGCGTTTCGCTAATTGCCGCGCGCCTTTTGGCGGTGCAATCGAGAACTTCGGCGGCACGATCGTGATCGACCAATGCCAATTTGACGGCAACGCCGGCACGGATCCGACCGACGGCGGCGGTGCGATCGAAAACTTCGGCGGGACGATGACTTTGTTGAACTCAACTTTCCTCAACAACGCACATCCGCAATTCGGCGGGGCGGTTTCCAACATCAACGGCACGGCCGTCATGACCAACTGCACGCTGCAGGGCAACAATGGCGGCGGAGCCGGAGGGTCGGCGACTAATATCGCCTCAGGCACCACCAGCACGCTCGACATGATCAACTGCACCGTGGCCGATACGGTATTTCGAGGTGTGTGCAACTTTGCCGTCACTGCCGGCTCGGCCAAACTCACGATCACCAACAATATCTTCTCGTTCAACGGCGCGGTGGCCGTCAATTCTGAAAACCTGGGCGGCACGGCCGTCAACGTCGTGAGTAACGGCCATAACCTGAGCACCGACAGTGGCAGCGGATTCCTGATCGGTCCTGGCGATCTGATCAACACCAACCCGGTGCTGTTGGGGATTGCCGACAACGGGGCACAAGTCCAGACACGCGCTCTATCACTCGGCAGCCCGGCGATTGATGCGGGAGACATGGCGCTCGCCACCACCACCGACGAGCGCGGCTTAGGACGCCGCGGTTGCTCGGCCGACATTGGCGCCTACGAGTTTCAGAGCGGCGGCCCGAACAGCGGCGACTTCGACGGCAGCGGCCGCATAGACATCGCCGACTGGCCGATCTTCATCAACGTGTTGCTAGGCAAACTCTCCGCCCCGGCCTGCATCGGAGACATGAATAACGATGGAAAGACAAACGGCGCCGACGAGCAGCTCTTCGTCGCCGGATTGCTGGCCCCGTGAGTTGAATGCGAAACTTAAACTCTAGATGTCTGTCGCCCGGCCCGTGGCGGTGGCCGCGTACAGATCGTCGATTTCCTTCTGGCGACCGGCGGCGGTCTTGACCCCGGCTTCCGGATCAGTCGCGATGCCCTTGGCCACCAGCCCATCCCAGTGCTTCTCGTTGAAGACGCAGCCGGGATCGCCCGCGTTGAGCTCGCCGAAGTAAGCATCCGCCCGCGCCCGGCAGCCGCCGCAGTAGTGCTTGAACTCGCACACCTCGCAGTGGTGCGTGCGGCGATCGCGATCGCACAGCAGCTCCCAGAACTCGTTGTTGCGGAAAATATCGATGAAGCTGCGCTCGCGAATGTTCCCCTGCTTGCGATGCGGTAGATAAACGCACGGCGTGATGACGCCGTTCGGCTCGATGGCAACGTAGTCGCGGCCGGCCCCGCAGCCGCCCAGATACTTGGCGATCACGCGGGCCTTCTCGCCGCCGCCGCTGCCGGCGTGCGAGCACGCCTGCTTCCCGTCCGTCGGAGCATGCGCCACGCACACCCGCCCGAACTGCGGCGCGGTGCTGATGCAGCCGATCTTGCCCGACTGCATCCACGTATTCAGCGTCCGCAGCAGCCATTCGCGCTGCTGTGGGTTCAGATCGCCATCCACCATCTTCAACCCGCGGCCAACCGGAATGAAGTTGAAGTGAGCAAACACGCCCGCGCCGATATCGACGCAGAACTTGATCATGTCCTCGACTTCGTCAAAGTTCCCCTGGTGAACGCAGGTCGCGATCCCAAGCCGCAGCCCCTTCTGGGCCACGACATATCGCGCTCCGCGAACCGTGCGATGCCACATACCCGGGATACCGCGGAACTCGTCATGCCGCTCCGGATAAACCGAGTCGAGCGACATCTCAATGTACTTGCAGCCGACTTCGGCCAGCTCGGCCGCCAGCTTCTGCGTCATCGTCCCGCCGTGCGTCGCCAGCGTCGTGTGAATGCCATAGCTGTGGCAATGCTTCAATACCGGCATCAGATCCGGCGATAGCGTCGGTTCGCCGCCCGCGAACGCGATCATCGGCACATACTGCTCGGCGATCTGATCGACGAGATTCAGCTTCTCTTTCAGTGAGAGCTCGTCCGGAAGCGCCTTGTGCTCGGCGTCCTGATAGCAGTGCTTGCATGTCAGATTGCAGAGGTTCGTAAAGTTCCAGACGATGAACAACGGCGCCGTAAACCGCTGCGGCAGCGTCAGACCAAACTCCGCCACACTCCGCGCCGCGATCACAAACCCGCGAACCGTGCTCGAGTGCTCCCCGATCCGCTCCCGGAACGTCTCCGCAGAAACGCTGCCGCGCATCTTGTCGATGAACTTATGCGCCGGCCAGTACTTCATCCGCTGCCATCGCGGCGACTTGGGATTGTGATAGCTCTGGATGATCTCCTCGATCATCGTCTTGCCGCTGCCGCGCCGCTTGCTGATATAGCCAAAGAGCATCCGCACGATGCGCGTGTCGAGGATGTCCTCCAGCGGATGGTGGTAATCCATGTCGACATAACGGGCCTTGATCTTGCGTCGCTCCTTCGGAAGCAGCCGCTCAGGGGCCGGCTTGCCGCGGAGAAACCGGCTGTTGGACGAGTACATCGATGAATTGACGTATCCGTCGTCGTGCCGCGTCGATGACTTGTCTTCGTTGGCGCTAATCGGGGCAACGTGAATGTATTTCTTGCCGAGCTTCGCCGCGGTGGAATTCTCAGGCGCCTCGGTGGTCGAGTCGTATTCGCCGACAAACTTCCCCTTGCCGTTGACGCGAATGCGCCCCGTCTTCGGATCAATGTCGAGCCGCTTCACCGGCTTCTGGCCGTTTTCGCCGCGGGCCAAGTGCTCTTCGAGGTCGGTCTGCCCACCCGCCAGCAGTCCAACAAACTGCGATGCCCCGTAAGGCATATGCTCAGGATTATCGAAAACGTTGCCGTAGGACTGCTCGATCCCGGCCTGCGGAACACCGCCGACCGTTTTCGCCCCGCCCGTGCCGCAGCCCCCGCCGCCATTGCTCTGTATTTCTCCAATGACCGGCAGCGAGATATTGCTCGGACCCGGTGATTTGGGATTGGAATGGGCCCGATTCTCTTGTCCGGCGAGCGGGTTGGCGGAATCGTTCATTTGATACATCCTTGTAGTGCGCCCACAGGAGGTGGGCGGGGTTATCCCAGAGTCGCAGCTATCCTCCAAATAACGACCGACGTCAAGGCGGAAACGTAAGGGAAGGTCTTTCGCCTGCGCTTGGAATCAGGACGGTCAAATCGCACCGGTTCGATGCGGAATAGCCGTTGCCTAGCTGCCCAGCCCCTGGCGAAGCTTCGGAATGGCGTCATTGAGGATAAGTTGCATGGTGGCGTTCGGATTGACCTTCCCGTAGGGCCCGGTCACTTTTTGCCCCGCCATTGTCCACAGCGTATGCCCGGTTCGAGCATCGACGCAGCGGCAGGTGAACGCGATATTCTGGTTCGAGCGGACCCAGCCGACCCACGCGTCGTCGTTTTCGACATCGCCCAGCACCAGGGCGTTGGCGTCCAGCATGGTCGCGACTTCGGCAAACTTCCCCTGCCGGACCAGTTCGGCCAGCGTCGGCCCGGGCCGGAGGTGCTCGGCGGTCACGCGCTTGACCGTCTCGCGCGGCACGATCGTCAATCCGGGAATCTCCTTCAGGCGACTCGAGACGCAGTCGGCCAGCAGCGTGCCGGGCCGATTGGCGGCCACCTCGTCCGGCCCGCCGCGCGTCGGATCCCACGCAAAGTTCAGCACGGCGACGCGCGTCGGCTCGGTCGATCGGGCTTCGGAATTGACCGTAACGGTCGCAATCGACGCGCAACCGGTCGCGATGCTGACGATCGCCGCCGCGAGGGTCGCGCTCGCACCTGATCGAACCGCGAGTGTTTTTTTCATACGGGCTCCTTGAGGTCGGCGGCATTGTAGCGAACGACAGCGCGAAACCCATTCCATTTCCGGCCGTAGGCGTCGCGTCCATCGCGTATAGTGCGGCGGGAGGAAATATGAGAACCGTCCGGCAGATTCACATGTACGTCGGCTGCGCATTCGCGCCGTTGCTCGTCTTCTTCATCGTCACGGGCCTGCTTCAAACCTTTGATTTGCACGAGCGCCGGAAAGACAGCCCCTATGTCCCGCCGGCATGGGCGGCGGCCAGCGCCTCGGTTCACATGCATCAGCGGCTGCCGCTGGAAGATCGAAACAACCGGCCAAGCCGCACGCCGATGCGCGTGGTGATCGCCGCAACATGCGCCGGCCTCCTGACAACCGTGTCGCTCGGCCTCGTCCTGGCCTGGCGGATGGCGAAGGAGCGCCGCGCTGTTTTGTTCTCGATTGCGGCCGGCGTCGTGATTCCGATTGCCGTACTGATCATTCAACATCGCGCGCACTGATCTGCAGAAAAGCCCTTCTTCCGCGTGAATTCGACTTCATTTCGATTGACCATCCATTTCGCGCGACCTAAGACCCGAATGAGTCCTCGCTGTGATTCAGCGGACGAATCGAGATCTCTGGAGGGTTTTAGAATGCATCGCAATGTGACATGTACGATGTTGGGAGCGGTAATAACTGCCGGCCTGGGCCTCTGCCTCTACGGCTGCGGGCTGACGCCGACAGACGGCGATATCGACAACGACGGAATCGTCAACGGGGTCGATAACTGCCCGCTGCTCGACAACGCCGATCAAAACGATGTCGACTCAGACGGTATCGGCGACGTCTGCGACAACTGCCGCAACGTGCCGAATGCCGACCAGGCCAACGCCGACAACGATCAGGTTGGAGACGCCTGCGACAACTGCCCGGGTGACTTCAACCCGTCGCAGGAGGACCAGGATCTAGACGGCTTTGGCGACGTCTGCGACTCCGCGCCGCTGAACCCGCTGATCCATTAATCCCTGAGAGCCCCAGCAGCCTCCCGAAGTGCGGAGCGGTCACCCGGCCGCTCCGCTTTTTTGTTGCGTCAAACGATGCCCCGGAATTGCTCGAGCGCCTCCGGATTCGCGAGCGCGTCGCGATTCGGGACCTCTTCTCCGTGAATCATGCGCGTCACGGCAATCTCGACTTTCTTTCCACTGATCGTGTAGGGAATGGCCGTCACCTGCCGGATGTGTTTGGGCACATGCCGCGGCGTTGTTCCGGCGGCGATTTGCTTCCGGATTCGCGTCGCGAGCTCATCGTCGAGCTTGATACCGTCGCGCAACACAACGAAGAGACAGATTTCGACATCGGCGTCAGCCGTGTCCTTGCCGACTACCACGCTATCCAGCACTTCGGGGATCGACTCAATCTGCCGGTAGATCTCCGCCGTCCCGATCCGGACGCCGCCCGGATTCAGCGTCGCATCTGATCGGCCATAGACGATCACCCCGCCATGCGGCGTCAACTCGGCGAAGTCGCCATGTCGCCAAACGCCGGGGTACACATCGAAGTATGCCTTCCGATACTTCGCACCGTCCGGATCATTCCAGAACCCGACCGGCTGACTGGGAAAAGGCGAGCAACAGACCAGTTCGCCTTTGTGCCCGACGAGGGGTTTTCCGTCGAAGTCGAAAATGCGAACGTCCATGCCGAGCCCGAGCGATTGAATCTCGCCCGCATAAACCGGCAGCAACGGATTGCCCAGCATAAAGCAACTGATGATGTCCGTTCCCCCCGAAATACTGGCAAGCTGCACATCCGGCTTCACGCAATCGTAAACCCAGCGGAAGTTGTCAACGGTGAGCGGCGAACCGGTCGAAAGTACCACGCGCAGGTTGGGCAGCCGGCACGCTTCGATCGGCTTGAATCCGGCTTTGTCGCACGCGGCGATAAAACGCGGACTGGTGCCAAAATGCGTAATGCCGGTCCGCTCGGCCAGATGCCACAGGTGATCAATAGCGGGATGCGACGGGCTGCCCTCATAAAGCACAATCGCGCTGCCGGCGGCCAGCCCGCTGACGAGCCAGTTCCACATCATCCAACCACAAGTCGTGAAATAGAACAGCACGTCGTCGCGCCGCAGGTCGGAATGAAGCAGGTGTTCCTTCTGATGTTGCAGCAACGTGCCGCCGTGGCCGTGGACGATGCACTTCGGCACACCCGTCGTTCCCGACGAATACATGATGAACAACGGGTGATCGAACGGCACCGGGGTGAATGAGAGGTCCGCGACGGGTGTCCCCAGAAACTCCGGCCACGCGACCCCATTCGGTACGCCCGACAAATCGGGCGAATCGTTGAGAAACGGCACAACCACTGTTCGTCGAATACTCGGGATGCGGGCAACAATGTCGCGCACCCGATCGCGTGTGTCGATCGACTTCCCGTTGTACGTATAGCCGTCGCAGGCGATGAGTAGCTTGGGCTCAATTTGACCAAAGCGGTCGAGCACGCCGGTCGCCCCGAAATCGGGCGAACAGGACGACCAGATCGCCCCAAGACTCGCCGCCGCCAGCATCGCGATAACGGCCTCGGGAATATTCGGGAGAAACCCGCCGACGCGATCTCCTTTTTCGACACCGATGGCGCGCATGGCCGCGGCCGCTCGGGCCACCTGATCACGCAGCTCGCTGAATGTGAGCGTCCGCGTCCGGCCGCGCTCGTCTTCGGCGCTGATGGCGGTGCGGTTGCCGTCGTGCCGCCGCAGATGCGCGGCATAATTGAGCTGCATCCCCGGAAACCAGTGCGTCCCCAGCATGCCCGCGCCTGTGCAAGTTGCGGTCGCGCGTTGCGTCGGTCGAATCTCACTCAGGTCGAACAAATCCGACCAGAATTGATCGCGGTGCTCGACTGACCAGCGGTGCAGCGAGACCCAATCGGCCGTAAAGCCGTATCGCTGTGCCGAGTCGACGAGGAATCGGTGAATACGCGTTTGGCGAACGCGGTCGTCGGATGGGATCCAGAGCGGCTTCGAGTCGGACATCCCTGGAATTGTCGCCGTGATGTCGCGGGCGTCAACGCGGTTCCACTGCTAGGGGAACGCGAGATTGACGAGAAGCTGAATGTCCTTGCCATTGACGACGCCATCCAGGTTGATGTCGGCCGCGCACCGCAAGGGCGAGCTCGGATTGCCGGACACGATCACGCCGACGAAGGCCGGAATATCCGCCGGGCTGACGACGCCGTCGAAATTGAGATCGCCGGTGGTGCATGGCAGTGCGGTTCGCCAGACGCCGCGACCATATGTGCCCACCGTGAGCGTCCGGCGCGCAGCGTCGATCGCAAGGTCGGACGCAGCCACATTGGGCAGGTTGAGCGAGTCCTGGATCCACGTCGCGCCATTGTCGTACGAGGCGAAGACCCCGACGCCGGTGCCCAGGAACAGTGCCGGCGGCGACGGGTTCCAATCGACGGCCAGCGACACGCCCGACAGTCCGGGTGTCAGCGAATTGGCGCGCGAATTCCATGTCACTCCGGCATTGGTCGATTCAAGAACGCGCCCGCCTACATCGAACAGCGTCGATACGAAGAGGTGATTGGAATTCGCCGGATCAATCACGATGTCCGAAATCGTCTCGCCCGGCGGCAATCCGGCCGAACGGTCAAGCCAGATGATCGAATCCGTCGTCGCGTAGAATGACCCCAGCGAACCGCCCGCATAAATCGTATTCGAATTCTGGTTGGACACGGCGATCGAAGTCAGCACCCCGGCCCCCGAAATGCTGGCGACGCTAAGCGGTGTCCAGACCACGACCGGCAACGTCGCGTCGGGCGTCCGCCATATGCGCGTCGTGCCGCCGAGCAGCACGCGCGGATTGGACGGATCCATCACCAACGGAGCAACGGCCGCGGCCGATTCCGTCAGCGTCCACGGGCCCGTGATCTCGGCGTCGTAACCGCTGCTGATGAATCGGAAAATCCGCAGGCCGATGTAAGTGGTATAGCGCCGCGTGGGTTGCTCAAAATCGTACGCTGCGAAGCCGCCATCGCCCGCAATCAGCTGCGGCCATGCATCGCTCCCCGTGGAGCGCTCAATCGACCCGTTGTCCTGCGTACCAGCCAGAATTTTTGACGGATCGCTGGGATGGAGTGCGATGGCATAGATCTGCGCCGTTGCGAGCCGTGCATTGCAGTTGATCCAGGTCGTGCCGCTGTCGGTCGACTTCCAAACTCCGCCGTCGCTCCCCACCCAGATCGTCCCGTCCGGGCCGAAGGCGAGACAGTGCTGGTTGGGATGAATCTGACCCTGCGTGGATGACACGGTGATGTCAGCCCAGGCGCCCCCGCTGTTCGAGCTCCGGATGATCCCGGCCGGCGCGTACGTCGGAAAGACGCCGCCGGCATAAACCACCGCCGCATTGGCCGGATCGGCCGCGACAAAATGATTGAACCATCCCTGCGCCGCGGGATAGTTGGGGGTGTTATTCTTCCGTGTCCAGTTCGCGCCTCCGTCGACGCTTCCATAGAATCCGAGCAGCCCGCCCGAGGAATTGATGATGCCCGCGTAGACTGTCTGCGGACTGGATCGGCAAAGATCCAGATTGATGCGCCGCGCTCCCGTCGCGGGCAGGCCGCCAAATAGCTGATTCCATGTCACGCCACCATCGACGGACTTGAAAACCCCGACATCTCTGCGGCCGCAGTAGAGCGTTGACGGGCTGGTCGGATTGATGACGAGGTCTGAGACATTTTCGAGTTGCAACACCGACCAATTCTGGCCGCCATCGATACTTCGGCTGACGCCCGCGCTCCCCGCGACATGAATGATCAGCGGGTTGGTCGGATGAATGACGACTCGCGCAATCTGATAGCCCACCTGTGACGGGACAGCAATCCGGATCCAGGTCTGACCGCCATCGAGCGACCTGAACAACCCGTTTCCCTCGACGCTCGCGTCGTAGTCGCCGGCGCCGTAATAGATCGTCAGGTGATTCGACGGGTCGATCGCAACCGCCCCGCTGATGGGATAGAAAAGCTGATCGGTTAACGGCGTCCAATTCGTTCCGCCGTCGGTGGTCTTCCAGAGGCCGCCGGCCGCCGTGGCCGCATAGACGATGGCCGCATCGGTCTGATCGACCGCGATCGTCGAAACACGGCCGCTCGCGTTCGCATTGCCGCTCCAATACTCGTTCGTGATCGGTTGAGGTCCGAGCGGCGCCCAATTCAACCGCGGCGCGACCGCGCCCGGGGCGACCGGTGTGCCGGCATCTGCGGGCCGGACAATCGGCAAAAGCAATAACAAGATCGCAAGTCGACGAAACATGGGCACGGACAATCTCCAGAGTGGATTTTGAACCGGGCCCGACTGGGAACTGCTCCCCTCCGGCTGCTCTCCATGGAGTAGTATTGTCCCGCCATCAGGGCGGGTCAATCCGATTGCGCGTAAACGGGTTGCTTCCGCCGATGCGACAGGATGAATCGGTTGGGCAGTCGACGGCAACTGGCGACGAATCTGACGGCGGATCGCGAAAATTCCGGTTCACCGCTCTGGGCCCTTCTTTTCCCGCTGCTGGTCTTCGTCGCAACTTACATCGCATTCGCACCTGCCATTCGTGGGGATTTTCTCCAGTGGGACGATGACGTCCTGCTGCTCAACAATCCGGATTATCGCGGATTCGGGGCGGATCAGATTCGCTGGATGTTTTCAACCACGATGCTGGGCAACTTTATGCCCTTCACGTGGTTGTCGTACGCAGTCGACTACGCGCTCGTCGGCATGCGACCGGTCGGCTACCACATCACAAACAATCTGCTTCATGCCTTTGACGCGGCCCTGGTCTTCGGGCTTGCGCGACTGCTGATTCGCATCGCCCAGCCCACGGCGCGTCCGCCATCCCTGATCGCGGGCGCATTCGTGGCCGCCATGCTGTTCGGAATCCACCCGCTCCGCGTCGAATCAGTGGCGTGGATCACGGAACGAAAGGATGTACTCTCCGCGTTTTTCCTGATCTCCAGCGTGTACACGTATGTTCGATTCGCACGAACCGCCGGGGCGACCTGGTATGCGGCGTCGCTTCTTCTGCTCGCGCTCTCATTGCTTTCGAAAGCATGGGGCCTCACGCTCCCCGCCGTTCTTCTGGTCCTCGACTGGTGTCCACTCGCGCGATGGACACGAGATAAGTCGAGAAAACTGATTCTCGAGAAGCTGCCGTTCGCGGCCGTCAGCGGCGCCATGGCCTGCATCACGCTCTGGGCCCAGACGCGCGAAGTGGCGTCGCTCTCTGGCGCCAACATTCCTGACCGCATCGCGCAGTCGTTATATGGTCTCGTGTTTTACGTCGGCAAGACACTCATCCCCATTGGCCTATCTCCCATTTACGAACACCCCATTCCCATGAATCCATTCGCGGCCCCCTTTGTTGCGGCGACTGCCGGCGTGCTGGTTTTGGCGGCCGGCCTCTGGTTCGTCCGGCGCACCGGTGCGGGGAAGGCGGCTTTGGCAGCGTTCGCCGTGTATGCCATTGTCCTGTTGCCGGTGCTCGGCCTCGTTCAGGTGGGTCCACAACTGGTTGCCGATCGCTACTCCTATGTGGCCTGTATTCCGCTCGCAATCCTCGCCGGCGGCGCAATCACGCGCGCGGCGGAGCGGCTGACGCGCCGTACATTCGCAATACTCAGCGGCGTGGTGATCGCTGGACTGACGCTGCTCGCGGCCATGACCTGGCGTCAATGCGGCTATTGGCGCAATTCATGGGTGCTTTGGCAAAGGGCGCTTGAGGTCGATCCGCAGTCATGGACCGCGCACAATGGCATCGGCGCGCTCTACATGCAGTTCGACGATTTCGAGCGAGCCACGCAGCACCTGCGACAGGCCGCCGATCGACGCCCCGATCACCCCGGAATCGCCATCAATCTGGCCGGAGCGTACGCAAAGACCCGCCGCACCGATCAAAGTGCGGCCATGTTTCGCAAGGCCGCATCGATGCCCGGATTAACCAGCGCCGATCTCCTCCTAATTGGCAACGGTCTCGAGGTCCTGGGACTGCGTGACGAAGCCCGCGATGCCTATAGCCGCGCAATCGAACAAAACGCCGACGAAGCCGAGGCGCATTACCGTCTCGCGACGCTTCTGTTCGCGAGCGGTGATCGCAAGTCCGCGAAACAACACTTCATAAAGGCCGTCGAATTGTTGGAGCCGTCCGTCCGCCGCGGCCAGCACGATGGCGGTATCTTCGTGGATGCGGCGATCTTCGGATCCGCATGCGACGCATTGGCCCGCCAGCTCGATGCGGAAGGCGATGCGCGGACCGCGAACGAGTATCGCGAGAAGCGGAAATTGTTGCAGGCGAGATGAGCCCGACGTGAATCGAAGCAAGTTTGCTTTCGTGCTGGCGGCCGCCGGTGTCGGCTTCCTGGCGCTGCTTGTGTTCCTGCCGAGCCGGCACGGAACATTTCTCAATTGGGATGATGACGCGCTCATCGTGCAGAACGCGGAGTTCCGAGGACTCGGCTGGACACAACTGCGCTGGATGTTCAGCACGACCTTCATGGGCCACTATCAACCGCTGACCTGGGTTAGTTATGCGCTGAACTTCGAGTCCGGCGGTTTGAATCCCACTGGATATCTCCTGACGAACGTGGTGCTGCACTGCATCGCAGCCGTTCTCGTGTTCGCACTCACGTCGCGAATACTCGCCATTACCATGCCGCGCATTGGCGCGGCCGTTCTCATCCTTGCTTCGATGGCCGGCGCGTGGCTCTTTGCGCTGCACCCGTTGCGTGTCGAATCGGTCGCATGGATCACAGAGCGGCGCGACGTGCTCTCGAGTGTGTTCCTTCTGGCGTCGGTCTGGGCTTGGCTGTCGTACGCAATGGGTAGGCGTCAGGCGCACCTTTGGTACATCGCATCGGTCGGGCTGCTACTCCTCTCGCTCCTTTCCAAGGCATGGGGAATGACGCTGTTCGCCGTGCTGCTGGTGCTCGACATCTACCCATTGCTGCGCTGGTCGCGCGGCAGCGCTCAGCGGCTGCTGATCGAAAAGCTGCCGTTTCTCATACTCGGAGTCGCTGCGGCCGCCCGGGCGCTGATGGCTCAAAGCTCGGCCGTCATGGCCGAACGCGAGCGTGGCTGGCTCTATCGCGCGCTGCAGTCGATCTACGGTCTGGCCTTCTATCCGTGGAAGTCGCTGCTTCCAATCGGCCTCTCGCCGATCTACGAGCACCCGACACAACTCAGCGTCTCAGAGCTGCGAATACTCGCCGCGATCGCGGCTGTCATTGGCATCACAGTTGTTCTGTTTGTCCTTCGCCATCGCTGGCCGGCCGGGCTCGCGGCATGGGCGATCTATGTGATCGTGATCTCGCCCGTGCTCGGGCTGGTTCAAGCCGGACCCCAGTTCGTCGCCGATCGATATAGCTATCTGGCCTGCATCCCTTTCGTGGTTTTGCTGGCGGCCGGCATCGCGAAGCTGGCGGCTCGATTCGGCTCGAAATGGGTTGGCGGCGCGGTTGCCGCGACGTTGATCGCACTGGTCATCCTCACCGGTCGTCAAATTCCGGTCTGGCGGGATTCGTGGTCGCTGTGGCGTGCGGCCATTGAGCACGATCCGACATCCTGGAATGCAAATTCGAATCTGGGATCGCTTTACTTCAAAGCCAATGATTTTCCAGCGGCCGAGCGGCATTACCGGCTGGCTCACGATGCGGTTCCCCATTTCGCCTTGCCGACAGTCAACCTCGCCTGGTGCCTGGGCCGCATGGGGAAAAATGACGAGTGCCTCGTATTGCTGCGGCAGGCCTCGGCGATGGATAGCGTCTCGAACAACGACATGCTGATGATCGCCAACGGCCTGAAAGCGCTGAAACAGTCCGGCGAGGCCCGCGAAATGCTCGAACGCCTGATCGCACGCGATCCCCGCGACGGCGAAGCGCACTTTCGACTCGCGAACCTGCTCAACGAGTCGGGCGAATCCGATCGCGCCGCCGAACAATTTCGAATCGCGATAGAGCTATTAGAGCCGTCGATCCTGGTCGGGCCGATCGATCTTCAGCACGATCTTGTCGCGGCCATGTACGCCCGCTCCTGCCGATCGTTGGCCGGGCTGCTCGCGGCGCGCGGCGATGCCGCCGGGATGGAGAAATACAACGCCAAGCTTCGCGCTATCGAGGCGGCCGCGATTCGACCGGGCAATCTACAGAATCGGTGACGCCATCCGCGCCAGCCCGATCGCGAGCGACTGTGCAAAGCTCCAGTCATCGGCCCCGCGCGGCCGCATGCGCCGCGCCGCCGCCGCCAGCGAATCAAATTCGTCCTGAAGCTGCCGCGCCAACACCGTGTCGTAGAGAATCGTCGTCAGCTCGAAATTGATCCGAAAGCTGCGGGCATCCATGTTGGCCGAACCGGCAAAGGCCCACGATTCGTCCACAACGACCACCTTCGAATGCAGCATGCCGATGTCGTATTCGAGAATCTCGACACCAGCCGAGTCGAGTTCGGGGTAATAGCTTCTGCCCGCACACAACACCAGCCGATGGTCGGTTCGCGACGGAATCAGCAGGCGGACATGCACGCCCCGATAGCCGGCCGACTGTAGCGCGAGAATCATTGCCGAGTCGGGAACGAAATAAGGCGTCGCGATGGCAATGGAGTGCTTGGCCGCCGCAATCGCCGCGAACAGAAGATGATGCATCACGTCCGCCCGCAAATCCGGCCCGGTCGGAATGATGTGTACCCTGTTCGGGCCGCAGGTGACCGGATCAGGAAACAGCGGCGCCGGATCGATCGTCTCGGCCGTCGTGAAGTGCCAGTCTTCGACGAAAAGCTCCTGCAGCTCGCGCACCGCCGGGCCGCGAATTGCGAGATTGACGTCGTGCCAGGGTCCCAGCCGTGCCAGCCGCCCGCGGTATTCGTCGCCGATGTTCTGGCTGCCGGTGAAGCCGGTCTCGCCGTCAATGACAACCAGTTTGCGATGGTTGCGAAAATTGACATGCCAGCGCCCGCGCCACGGCAACACCGGATGGAAGAACTCCACCTGCACACCCGCCGACTGCATCTCCCGAACACAACTGCCCGGCAGCCGCCAGCTTCCGATCGCATCGAGCAACAGCCGGCAACGGACGCCGGCCCGGGCGCGTTCCATCATCGCCTCGGATATGGCCCGGCCGGTCTCGTCCGGCTGAAAGATGTAGTACTCCATGTGAATGTGCGAGCGAGCCGACTGAATCGCGAGTCGCAGTGCCAGGAAAAACGCCTCGCCGTCGTGGAAAATGGTTACATCATTGCCGCTGGTGGGCGGTTCGCGCGACAGTCGCGTCGCGATGTGGACCAGGTTTGCGAGTCCCGGGTTGTCGGCCGGTAATTGTGGCGAGTGCTCAGCGCGGTTCCTGGGTGGCAGCATGCGCGCCAGCCCCGCGCGGCGTCGATGCCGTTTGCGGCGCGTTCGATCGATCTTGAGCTGCCCAATGGCCGCAAAGAGAAACAACCCCAGACCCGGCAGCAACAAAAGCGCCAGCACCCACGCCAGCATCGCACGCGGTTCGCGCGGCCGGCGGAGAATGTGCACGATCGCCCCCGCCACCAGCGAATAGTACACAAGCGAAACGACTGTCCAGAACGAGATATGCGGCATCCGGCGTCAGCATAACCGGTCGATGCGTGGCGATGCTGCGGCCGGACTCACGGCATTTCGAATTTGTGTTCGGGCGAGCGCACCGTCAGCACCGGACAAGGCGACTTGCGCACGACTTTTTCCGTCACTGAACCCATCAGTACATGCGTCAGCCCGCCGCGACCGTGCGTCCCCATGATGATCAGATCAATACTGCGGGCCTTCGCGTATTGAATGATTTCAAAAAAAGGCCGGCCAACAGTCACTTCGGCGGTAACCGGCCGCTTGGCCGCGGCAAAGCGCTCCGTCTTCCACCGGTTCATCTGCTCCTGCGCGCTGTGGAGAATCTCGTCCGGGCTCGGACCGACCGGCAGACTGTTCGGGCCCATCGCCATCCAATACTGATACGCCTCGTCCACGACGTGAATAACGTGAATCTCGGCGTTGAACGCTTCCGCGAACGAGCACGCATAGCTCACCGCGTGCGCCGCGAGGTCGGAAAAGTCGGTCGGGTACAGGATGCGTTGAATTTGAATCACGGCGTGCCTCCGGCCGCTCGGCCATTGACGCTTCGTGCTGGCTGGCGTCGCGCAGGACTATACGCGCCGCGCCAGGCAGGGTCCACGTTTGCGAGCCCGCGTCGCCGCCCGCTATACTCCATTTCGCCGACATTGGAAGGATTTTCAATCGCCCATGCAGTTGTCCGTCCTTGAAACCCGACACGAGCCGCGGCCCCGCCTGCCGGCCTGGCTGAAAAAGTCGTTGCCCGGCGGCGACGTGCTGATGCAGACCCGCGCCGTCGTCGCTCGAAGCGGCGTCGCCACCGTCTGCGAAGAAGCCCGCTGCCCGAATCTCTCCGAGTGCTGGTCCAAACGCCACGCCACCTTCATGATTCTGGGCGATAAGTGCACCCGCCGATGCACCTTCTGCGCCGTGCTCACCGCCCGGCCCGACCCGGTCGAACACGATGAACCGCGGCGACTCGCGGACGCCGTGGCCGAGTTGGCCCTGCGGCACGTGGTCATCACGTCCGTCGCTCGCGACGATCTGGATGACGAGGGCGCCGGCCATTTCGCCGCCTGTGTCCGCGCCATTCGCGCGGCCCTGCCCACCTGCGCCATAGAGGTCCTCCCGGCCGATTTTCATGGCCGGGATGACTGTCTCGCCGCCGTCTGCGAAGCCGGTCCCGACATTTACAACCACAACATCGAAACGGTGGCCCGCCTCCAAAAAGCCGTCCGCCCGGCTGCGCGCTACGAGCGTTCCCTCGAACTCCTCCGGCGCGTCAAACAACTCCGCCCGGCCCTATTCACAAAGAGTGGCATCATGGTCGGCCTGGGCGAGAGCCGTGCCGAACTAAACGAAACGCTCCGCGATCTCCGCGCTCATGACGTGGATATTCTGACCGTCGGCCAATATCTCCAGCCAACGCCCGGGCATGCGGCCGTCGCCCGCTTCGTTCCGCCCGCCGAGTTTGATGAGATTGCCGCCGAAGCACGCGAATTGGGCTTCCACTCCGTCGCATCCGGGCCGTTTGTCCGCAGCTCATACAACGCCGGCGAGGTCTTCGACGCCATTCACGCCCGGCGGGGGCTCTGACGTGGCCGCGTCTCCCCTCGCCCGCCTGCGCGGCAAGTTCCTTGTCTTTGACGGCCCCGACGGTTGCGGTAAGAGCACCCAGCTCGGGCTCATGGAAGCCGCCCTTCGCGCGGCCGGCCTGCCCGTCACGATGGCCAAGGACCCCGGCGGCACCGACATCGGCAACCAGATCCGCCACATCCTGCTCGACTACGACCTGTCGAAGATGGACGTTCGCTGCGAGGCGTTTCTCTTCATGGCGTCGCGATCGCAACTCGTCGGCGAAGTGATCGATCCGTCGCTCAAGCGCGGCGAAGTCGTCCTGTGCGACCGTTTTATTTCGTCGACCTGCGCCTACCAGGCGGCGGCCGGCTTCGATGCCAAGCGAATCATCGAGCTCGGCCACTACGCCGTCGGCCAGACCTGGCCGGCACTGACGATCATTCTCGATCTGCCGCCCGAGCTTGGCTTCGAGCGGACCGGCCGGGTTCCGTCGAATGCTGCGCCGCGACGGCTGAAAGACACAGTCGGGCAGCGGATGATGTTCGCCGACGTACGGACCGACGCGATGGAATCGCGGCCGCTCGAGTTCCACCAGCGCGTTCGTCAGCTCTTCCTCAAGCTGCAGGATCTCTATCCCCGCCCGGTTGTGCACGTGGACGCCAATGGCAGCCGCGAAGCGGTCCATGCCCGCATTATTGAGGCGATCGACCGTGCGACTCTCTGACGTCCAGCATCAGCCGGTCGCCCAGCGGCGGCTCCAGCAGGCCTTCGCAAGTGGCCGGATTCCGCACGCATTTTTGTTTGCGGGACCCGACGGAGTCGGCAAACAGATGCTCGCCGCGCGCTTTGCACGGCTTTTGCTTTGCGAGAAGCCCGCGAAGATCGAGCCAATCGCCGACGAAAAACGCCGCACCAAAGACGACTTCCAGTGGAAAGATGCATGCGGTCGCTGTGAAGACTGCGTGCTCATGGCGTCCGGCAACCACCCTGACTTTCGGCTGATCCATCGCGGCCTGGCGAAGTTCCATCCGGAGCGACGGATTCAGAAGAGCCGTTCCGCCGAACTGGTGATCGACGTCATCCGCCATTTCCTCCTCGCCCAGATCGGGCAGCGACCAGCGCGCGGCCGCGCGAAGGTCTTTGTCATCTCCGAGGCCGAGCGGCTGAATCCCGAATCGCAGAATGCCATGCTCAAGACGCTGGAAGAGCCGCCCGGCGACAGTTATCTCATTCTTATCGCGCGATCCGCCGATCGCATGTTGCCGACCATCCGCTCACGCTGTCAGGCAATCACTTTCCGCGCGCTTCCAACCGATTTCGTTACCGAGCGCCTTGCTGCGGCCCACAATGTGCCTACCGCTGATGCCCGTTATCTGGCCGAGCTGAGCGAAGGCCGTCTCGGCGTCGCGATCAAGTTTGCCGCACAGGGCCTGGCCAAACAGCGACTGCGCGCCTGCGAAATCCTTCAGGCTATCGGCCGCGATCCGCTCGCACTCAACAAGGCCATCAAGGAACTGGCCGAAGCCATTCCCAACGCACGGGCCGACGACGAACCCGAGACCACCGACGCCGAATCGACCCGCTCCGGAATTCGCACCGCGCTCGCGATGCTCTCCGGCGCGCTCCGCGACGCCCTGCGTGTCGCCAGCGGCGCTCCGCCGGCCGCCCACGTCGGCGCGGGCGAGCGCAAGCCGCTCGAAGCGCTTGCTTCGGCATGGGGCCGCCGCGGCCTCATCCGCGCGGTGCGGGCAATCGCCGCCGCCGAATCTGAAATCGATCTGAACGCCAACGTCGCACTCGCCATCGACGGCCTCGGCATCGAACTCAGCCGCGGCCTGATCGCCACCGCGGTCTAGCCACACCCATTGTCCGCTGAAATAATTTTTCGAAATCAGCAAACCTTTTCTTGACTTGAGCGTCATGATGTATAATCATACAACTGCTGCATAAACATGCAGCGAGAGTCGCGGGAAGCTTGCCCATGCCATCCAAGGTGCAACGACAGGAAACGCTTCTGCGGCTCGTGCGGCAGCATCGCCTCGGGAGGCAGGAGGAAATCGTCCGCTGCATGGCCAAAGCCGGCTTCCCCGTCACCCAGGCCAGCGTCAGCCGCGACATTCGCGAGCTCGGGCTCGTCAAGCTCGATGGGCGTTATGTCCCGCTCGAGAATCTCGCCGCCGACGCACCGCCGGATGTACCGGCGGGCGCCGCCGGACTCGTGACCGCCGTCGATGCGGCCGGCCCCAATCTGCTGGTCATTCGGACCACGCCCGGGGCCGCCAGCACCGTCGCCATCGCGGTCGACAATCAACGCCTTGCCGGAGTGGCTGGAACCATCGCCGGTGACGACACGGTGTTCGTCGCGGTACGCGGGCGAGCGGCCGTCGAAAAGGCCAGCCGCATCCTTCGCGGCTGGGTGCGCACGGCCAAGGCGGGCTGAGGCCGGCCGAACGTGCGACAGGAGAGAGACGTGAAACCCAAGGTTGTACTGGCATTCTCAGGCGGGCTCGATACGACGTATTGCGCCGTCTGGCTTCGCGAGCAGGGCTACGACGTTCACGCCGTCACCGTGCAGACAGGCGGCTTCAATTCGGACGAACTGGCGCTCATCGAACAGCGTGCCAAGCAGGCCGGCGTGGCCGAGTATCGGCTCTTTGAGGGCCGCCCCGAGCTTTTTGCCGACATGCTGCGGCCGCTCATTTTCGCGAACGCGCTTCGCGGCGGCGTCTATCCGCTATGTGTTTCCGCTGAACGCATCGTTCAGGCCCGCAAGTGCGCTCAGTACGCCACTGAAATCAAGGCAGCCGCGATTGCTCATGGTTCGACCGGTGCGGGCAACGACCAGATTCGCTTCGATACGGCCTTCCGCGTGTTTGCCCCCGGCGTGAAGATCCTCACGCCGATCCGCGACCAGGCCCTGACACGCGCCGCCGAGACGGCCTGGCTTGCAGATCGCTCCATTCAGATTCCGCCGAAGACGACCAAGTACTCGATCAATCGCGGGCTGTGGGGCACGACAGTCGGCGGAGCCGAGACGCACAAGAGCGACGGCGTGCTCCCCGAAGACGCCTACGTCCTGACTGCGTCGCCCGACAAGCGCCCAACCAAAGCCGAGCAGATCACAATCGACTTCACTCGCGGCGTGCCGACCGCCATCGATGGCAAACCGCTCGACCCGGTTGCATTGATCGAGCAGCTAAACGATCGCGGCGGCGCACATGGCGTCGGCCGCGGCATGCACGTCGGAGACACTATTCTTGGTATCAAGGGCCGCGTGGCGTTCGAGGCGCCCGCCGCCGTGACGCTCATCGCGGCCCACAGGGATCTCGAAAAGCTCGTCCTCTCGCGCCAGCAATTGTTCTGGAAGCAGACGCTCGGCGAGCTCTACGGCTCATTCGTTCACGAGGGCCGCTTTTTCGACCCGCTGATGCGCGATATCGAGGCCTTCCTCGAGTCTTCGCAACGCCGCGTCACCGGCCGCGCCACCATTCAGTGGCTGGCCGGGCAGGCGATCGTGCTGGGGGCGACCAGTCCGTATTCGCTGATGAATCCGGCGGTCGCGCTTTATGGCGAAGAGTCATCGCTGTGGACCGGTGCGGAGGCAGGCGCCTTCGCGAAAATCTACGGCCTGCAGGACTGGCTCCTCTCGCGCGTGAGCGAGAAAGGTCAATAACCATGCGTCTATCCGTTGACAAGATCGCGTCTGCGACGCGAAACGTTTCGCTTCGACGCGACACGCGCGTCAGCGATTCAATCGTCGCCGCGCCGGGCTATGTCATGGCCGGGAGAATCCGCGGTCAGAAGAACACCTACAACCAGTTGGAAGACCTGCACGGCCGAATGGTCACGCTGCACGATGGCGACGTGATTGCCGGTGTGCTGGGCCACCGCAACGCGCTGCACGGCTATTCGGGCGTTGTGCCCGAGTCCATCGCCGTCGGCGATACGCTCCAACTGTTGAACCTTGGCGGTGTCATTGGTCGCTGCACATCGGAGAATCCCGATCTCGGCCGACCGTTTGACGTCGAGATCCTGGGCGCGGTCCTGGTGTTCCCTGAGTTCGAGAGTCGCCAGGGCACGCCGGCCCACATCGGCATGAACGCGATCGAGTATGACGGCAACGGCGTTCCGGATGTTCCGGTGATCTATGTCGCCGGCACCTGCATGAGCAGCGGCAAGACCGGTGCGGCGTGTCAGCTCGTGCGGCAACTCGCCACGCGCGGCGCGGCCGTCGGGGCCTGCAAGCTGACCGGGGTGTCGCTCCGCCGCGATACGCTCGCCATGATGGACTACGGTGCGCGTTGGGCGGTAACGTTCACAGACGCGGGCGTGGTCACCAGCAGCCCCGCAACGGCGGTGCCCGTTGCGCGTGGATTGGTGGCATACCTGGCTCGCGAGGGCGCCGATGTGATCGTCGCGGAACTGGGCGACGGCATCCTCGGAGAGTATGGCGTGCAGCAAATTCTCGCCGACGAAGTGCTGATGGCCCGCTCGGCCGCGATCGTTCTCTGCGCCAATGACCCGGTGGGGGCGTGGGGCGCGAAGGAGTTGCTGACCGATGAGTATGGTCTCGCGATCGATGTCGTCAGTGGCCCGACCACCGACAACGCCGTCGGCACGCGATTTATTCGCGAGCAACTCGGCCTCGAGGCCATCAATGCCCGCACGCATGGCCGCGACCTGGGCGGGTTTGTGGCCGGCAAGTTGAATGGCCGTCTCAAGAAAGCCGTGGAGCACGTAGGCTAAGTGGCGAAGCAACCAATCCATGTCGGCATCCTGGGCGGGAGCGGCTACGGCGCGGGCGAGTTGCTGCGCCTGTTCACGCAGCATCCCTCGGCCGAGGTTGTTTCGGTCACGTCGGCCTCATCGGCGGGCGAGTCGATAACCGCGCTTCATCCGCATCTGCGCGGCTTCTACGATTTCCGCACGACGGAATCGCTCGATCTTCACAAGTTGCTTTCAGCCGAGCACGCCGTAATCTTTTCGGCGCTGCCGCATGCCACCAGCGGCGCGATGATCGATCGCCTGCTGCAGGCCGTCGAAAAGCTCTCGGCCCTCGAAAAAGTCAAAATCGTCGATCTCTCGGGCGACCTTCGCCTTCGCGATCCGGCCAATCACGTCCGGCTATACCCCGAATCACCGCTCATTCCCGAACGGCGGCGAGCGTTCGTCTACGGCATGCCCGAGCTCTTTCGCGAACAGATTCAAACAGCCCGCTGGGTGGCGAATCCCGGCTGTCTCGCGACGGCGTCAATTCTCGCGGCGGCCCCTCTCGTCGAGCCTCCTTTTGCTGGAACCGTGGCCATCGACGCCAAGACCGGGTCGTCGGGATCGGGTAGGGCTCTCAAGGACACGACGCACCATCCGACGCGGCATGCCGACTTTCGGGCGTACAAGCCGCTCAATCATCCGCATGAAGCGGAGATCCTTCAGGCGTGGGGCGATCCGCGCTCGATGCGAATCAAAGTCAGCTTTGTTCCGCAGAGTATGGACGTGTCTCGCGGAATCTTCACCACGGTGCATCTCAAGTTGGCCGAGTCCACCACCACGGAAGACCTGCACGACAAGTACGCTGCATTCTACGAGACCTGCCCGTTCGTTCGCGTCGTTCACGACTCGCCCACTTTGCAGGACGTGGTCGGATCCAATTTCTGCGATGTGTCGGTGGTGTGCCGTGGCCGGCAGGTGATTGCCATGGCGGCCATCGACAATCTCATCAAGGGCATGGCCGGTACGGCCATTCAGAATATGAACCTGATGTGCGGCCTGCCTGAGACGACCGGGCTGTGGGCCCCCGCGCTCCGACCCGTCTGACCAACCGTTGATTTGCAAGGAGAGGAATTGAAATCGAACGCCCTCATTGAGACTTACGCGCAGTTCCCCATCGAAGTGGAGGATGGACACGGCACGCGCGTTCGCGACCGCGCGGGTCGCGAATATTGGGACTTCTACGGTGGCCACGCCGTCGCGATCATTGGCCACTCGCATCCCGCAATTACGCGCGCCATCGCCGAACAGGCCGCGAAGCTCACTTTCTATTCGAACATCGTCCCGATCGAGATCCGCCGCCTCGCCGCCGAACGGCTGTGCGACTTCGCGGGCGAAGGCCTCAACAAAGTCTGGTTCTGCAACAGCGGCGCCGAGGCCAATGAAAACGCTTTCAAGGTAGCAGTCCAGCAGACCGGGCGGGACCGCATCGCGGGTGTCATTGGCGGCTGGCATGGCCGCAGTCTGCTGCCGATGGCCGCCACGACCGACGACAAGATTCGCGCCCCCTTCGAACGCATCTTCTGCGACGCCGTCCGTCTTCGCCCCAACACAAACGACGATCTCGACCTGATTGACGAGCGCGTCGCGGCCATCATCGTCGAGCCGATCTTCAGCATCGGCGGCATCTATGAATTGAATGCCGAATTCCTTCGCGCCGTCCGCAAACGCTGCGACGAAGTCGGCGCCCTGCTCATCTACGACGAGGTCCAGACCGGCATCGGCCGGCTGGGCCGCCCTTACGTCGCCGGCGACTTTGGCGTTCGGCCCGACATGGTCACCAGCGCCAAGGGTCTGGCCAACGGAATCCCGATGGGTGCGGTCCTCTTTACGGACAACATCGCATCAAAGATCAAGCTCGGTGACCTCGGCGCGACCTTTGGCGGCGGCCCGGTGCCCTGCGCCGCCCTGATCGCGGTCATCGATGTCATCCAGCGCGAAGGCCTGCTCGAAAACGCCCGCAAACTCGGCGAGGCCATGAAAAAGAAACTTCTCGCCGGGCCGGTGCGCGAGGTCCTCGGCCGCGGCTGCCTCATCGGTCTGCGCGTCGAGGGCCCCTCCAAGCCCGTTCAGGAAAAGCTGATGTCGCTCGGCTTTCTCACCGGCACCAGTGCAAACCCAAGCGTGTTGCGACTGATGCCGCCGATCAACACCCCCATGCATGCCGTGGACGAACTCGCCGCCGCCCTCGCGCAGGTGGCAAGCTGACCATGAAACACTGGCTGAGCATGCTGGATCACGCCCCCGCTGAACTCGCGGAGCTGATTGCCGACGCCCGCCGCATGAAGGCCGGCGATAGCGCCGACGCCTTGCGCGGAAAAATCCTCGGCATGGTCTTCTTCAACCCATCGCTGCGCACTCGAACATCGTTCGAAGCCGCCATGCTCCGCTTCGGCGGACACGCGATTTCCCTCGACGTCGGCGGGGACACCTGGAACCTCGAACATCGCGATGGCGTCGTCATGGACGCCGACCGCGCCGAGCACGTCAAGGAAGCTGCCCCCGTCCTCAGCCGGTACTGCGACGCCCTCGCCGTGCGAACCTTCGCCGGCCTGAAAAACGCGAACGAAGACGCCGCCGACTCCCTGATCCGCGCCTTCGCCCGTTACTCCACGGTTCCGCTGATCAACATGGAATCTGCCATGGAACACCCCTGCCAGGGCATGGCGGACTGGATGACCGTCGAGGAAAAACTCGGTCCGACACGTGGCCGAAACTTCGTGCTGACCTGGGCCCCGCAGGCCAAGGCCGTCCCGATGGCCGTTCCGCACTCGGCCGCACTCTCGGCCGCCGCCGCCGGCATGAACCTGACCATCGCCCATCCGAAGGGCTACGAACTCAATGCGGGCATCCTCGATCGCGCTCAAAGTTGGTGCGAATCGGCGGGCGGCAAATTCCAAATCACGCACGATCAATCGGCCGCGTGCGAAATAGCCGACGTCGTTTACGTCAAAAGCTGGGGCAGCACCGCGTTCTACGGCAACGCTGACGCCCAGAAAGAAGACTTCCGCCGCTACGCAAGCTGGATGGTCGACCCTCGCCATCTTGTCGGTCAGAAAACCATCCTCATGCACTGTCTGCCCGTCCGGCGAAACGTGGTTATCTCCGACGCCGCGCTCGACGATCCGCGCTGTGTCGTTGTCGATCAGGCCGAAAACCGGCTATGGACTCAGGCGGCCATCCTCAATCGCCTGCTCCGGAGGTAATGAAGCAATGGCAACCCGCGATCCGCACACCAATCCCAGCATGAAGGCCCTGCGAACGGCCATCCCCTACATCCGCGCCTACGAAGGCCGTGTGTTTGTCGTGAAGCTTGGCGGCCGCCTCTGCAACCCTGGCCCCGAGCTTGAAAACGTCGTCGAACAGTTGGCCCTGCTCGCCACGCTCGGCATCAAGCTGGTCGTCGTCCACGGCGGCGGCGACCAGGTAAGCGACCTTGCGCGCCGCTTCGGCCACGAGCCGCAGTTTGTCGCCGGCCGCCGCGTAACCGACGAACACACGCTTGAACTCGCCAAGATGGCCCTGGCTGGAACCATCAACATCAACCTCGTCGCCGCCTTTCGGCTACATGATGTCCCCGCCGCCGGTCTCACGGGCGTCGACGGCAAGATGATCACGGTCGTGAAGCGGCCGGTTCGCGCAGTCAGCGACCCCGCGACGGGCGAGACGCGCGACGTCGACTACGGATTCGTGGGCGACATCGTTTCGGCCCGCACGGAACTCATCGAGCATCTGCTCGACAAGCGCTATGTGCCGGTCATCGGCACGCTCGCATCGGATGCGCAGGGCCGCATCTATAACGTCAACGCCGACACCGTCGCGGCTCGTATCGCAGTTGAGCTCCGCGCCGTGAAGTACATTCTCCTTACCACCGTCGACGGAGTCCTGCTCAACGTGAACGATGCCGAGACGCTCCAACCCTATCTCGACGTCGCCGATATCGACGAACTGGCCGGCCGCGGTGTGGTGGCTGGTGGAATGCTGCCCAAAGTGGCCGCCTGTGCCGACGCGGTCCGCGGCGGCGTGCCGCGCGTGCACATCATCAACGGCGCAACGCCGGATGCGGTTCTCGCCGAAATCTTCACCAACGAAGGCAGCGGCACCCTCATCGTCGCCGAGCGCGAGCAAAAGCCCGAAGTGAAATCAGATCGATGACCACGAGCGCACCGGCCGTGAATGCAGAATCTGTCATCGAACGGCTCACCCGTCTCGTCGCGATCCGCAGCGTCTCGCGCGAAGAAGATGCCATCGCCGCCGACGTCTTCGCCGAACTCCAATCGGCCGGCCTCAAGCCGCAACGACTCGGCTGCAACGTCTGGTGCGAACTCGGCGACGCCCCGCGCCCGCGCCTGCTCTTTAACTCGCATCTCGATACCGTCCCGCCCGCCGCCGGCTGGACCGCCGACCCCTGGTCGCCGACGCGACTCGCCGATCGCATCGAAGGCCTCGGTGCAAATGACGCAAAAGCCAGTGTCTCCGCCATGATCGAAGCCGCCATCGCGCTGCGTAACCAACTGGGGGCTGGCGCAAAACTGGGTGGAACGCTCGTGCTCGCACTGACCGCCGAAGAGGAAATCAGCGGCAAAGGCCTCTCCGAACTGATCCCGGCACTGCGCCCCATCGATGCCGCCATCGTCGGCGAACCGACCGCACTTGTTCCCATGATTGCCCAGCGCGGCTTGCTCATCCTCCGTTGCGTCGCCCACGGTCGGACCGGCCACCCCGCCAACACCCCCGGCGACACCAAAGACAACGCCATTGCGAACGCCGCCGCCGAAATCCTTCGCTTGCGAGAATTCGACTTCGGCCCGGCTCACCCGCTTCTCGGCCGCTGCCACGCCCACGTCACGAAAATCGAAGGCGGCGTCGCCCTCAACGTCATCCCGGACTCGTGCGAGTTTCACGTAGACATCCGCACCACCCCGCTCCAACCCCACGACGAGCTAGTCGCCAAGCTCAAGGAATACCTGCATTGCGAAGTAAACGTCCGCAGCCAGCGCCTCATCCCTGTTCAAACCAATCCTGATGAGCGAATCGTTCAGGCCGTCGCGCGGGCCCTCCCCGGCGCCGCCCCCGCCGGAAGCCCGGCCATGAGCGACATGGTCTTCCTCGCGGGAATTCCCAGCGTGAAAATCGGCCCCGGCGACACCCATCGCTCCCACACCCCCGACGAATTTATCACGCCTGACGAGCTCGCCGCCGGCGCAGCCGCCTACGAACGCATCGCCCGCGAATACTTCGCCGCCGGAGCCAACCATGGCTGACCAACCAACCCGCCTCTGGCACAAAGGTCAGCCGCTTGATGAATTGATCCACAGTTTCACCGTCGGTGACGACCCAATCTGGGATCTCAAGCTCGTGCACGCCGACCTGCTCGGCTCAGCCGCCCACGCCCACACGCTGCACCGGGCCGGGTTGCTTTCCGAAGCGGAGCTCAAAAGTCTCATTTCGGGCCTGCGCGCGATTGCCACCGCGCACCGCGAAGGCCGCTTCACCATTCCGCGCGAGCTCGAAGACTGTCACACCGCCATCGAAGCCGAGCTCACCCGCGCATGCGGCGATACGGGCAAGAAAATCCACACCGGCCGATCCCGAAACGATCAGGTCGCCACCGCCATGCGTCTCTACTTGCGCGCCCAGGTGGTGCGAGCCGTGGAGCTCCTCGCGGCGTTCGTCAGCACAACGCTCGACCGCATCGAGCGCGACGGCCGAATCGACATGCCCGGCTACACGCACATGCAGCCCGCCATGCCGTCGAGCGTCGGTCAATGGCTTCAAGCCCACGTCGAAGCCGCGCTCGACCAGATGCGCGCCGCCCTCGCCCTGTTCGATCGCCTCGATAGCTGTCCGCTGGGCACCGGCGCCGGCTTTGGCGTTCCCTTGGACCTCGACCGCCCCTTTACCGCCCAGCTGCTCGGGTTCGCCCGCGTGCAACGAAATCCGATCGACGTGCAAAATTCCCGTGGCCGGATGGAGCTCTATTTCGCGCGGCTCGCCGCCGATGTCGGCGCCTTCCTCGAAAAACTCGCCAGCGACTTGCTGCTCTTCTCAACCGCCGAGTTCGGCTTCTTCTCGCTGCCCGCCGCACTGACGACCGGCTCATCCATCATGCCGCAAAAGCGCAATCCGGATGTGCTCGAACTGATGCGCGGCAGGTCAGCCCGCCTCCGCGCCCGCGCCATCGAGCTGGAATTGATCATCGCCAAGCTGCCCTCCAGCTATCACCGCGACCTCCAACTCACCAAGGAACCCGCCTTCCGCGCCGCCGATGAACTCGACGAGCTGCTTCGTGTAGCCGAGCGCGTGGTCGCAACGTTTGAAATCCACCCGGACCGGCTCGCCGCCGCGATGCGGCCCGAGCTGTTCGCAACCGAGGCCGCCCTCCAGATGTCCAAGTCCGGCACTCCCTTCCGCGAGGCCTATCGCCGCATTGCCGACGACCTGGCCGCCGGTCGATTCAAACGCCCGTCCACCACAGCCGGCGCTTCTCAGCCGCAGTTGCTCTTTCCCGCCGCCTGCGACGAGATTCGTGCAGAACTGGAAACCCTGACCAATCGGTGCCGTCAGCTCTCATCCAAACAGGATCACGCCGAAAAACTGCTTCGTTGACCATTCGCAACACATTGCCATGAAGCAACTTAAAGAAAATCCCGGCCCGTTGTAAGGTTTGCCCGGCGATTGGGTCTATAGGGGTGGTGGATGAGGCCGCAATGCGGGAGACGGGCCGAATCCACTCGGGAGCAAATAACGGAACGGGCGCGGATGACCAAGAGGCGGGTCATCCGCGTCTTACCGTTTTTACGCACCAACACGTTCCATCGCCAGGTTGCATTCACTCACCAATTCCGCGAAAACCCTTCACTTCAATCCTCGCAATAGGTTTTGGAAGGATCTCGCGTGCCCAGTCTCGAACAACTCGACAAGCTGCTCTCGAAAGAGCCCGATGACGTGTTCCTGAATTTCGCAAAGGCCATGGAGCTGGCCAAAGGTCAGCGCTTCGCCGAGGCCTTCGCCCAGTTCGATCGCGTTATCGCGCTCGATGCAGACTACGCCCCGGCCTTCTTCCAGAAAGGCCGCACGCTGCTGCAATCGGGCGACACCGAGACCGCCAAGTCGACGCTTCGTCTAGGGATTGATCGCGCCCGCGCAACCGGCGACTCCCACGCCGCCGGAGAAATGACTGAACTGCTCGATTCGCTCTAACCCGCCCGCGAGCTCAAACCAACGGCTTCGTCAGCCGGAAGAGATCGTACGACATCCAACCCCGTCGCAGCAGCCGCTCCATCAACACCAGATAGAGCAGCCGACCCCGATAACCTGGGATCTTGCCCATGCCGTCGCGAAAGAGTGGCGCCAGACCCTCGTCCAGCGAGCATGCCGCCTCGCGCGACACGTCTTCATGCACCACCAGCTTCAGCCCCGTCTCCGCAAAACACTTGAGATAGTCACGCGCCGACCAGAGTTTCGCGTGCGTGCTGAATTGCGTGTCAATCAAATTGACCAGCCGCGCCAATGTAAACAGCACTTTGTGCGTCGTCGTGATGTCGCCGAGGCAGAGCATCCCGCCCGGCCGAAGCACCCGTCGACACTCGCGAATAAACGCCCGCTTGTCGGAATAGTGCAGCGCCGACTCGAGATTGAATATTACGTCGACCGAATTGTCCGCCAGCGGAAGGTAGTGCGCATCGCCCTGAACGAAGCTCGGCCGCACCGGCTTTCCTGCCCAGCGCGACTCGGCCTCGCGAACGCTCGACGGGCAGTATTCCACGCCCACCAAGAGCCCGGGCTGATATCGCTCGAAGATCCAGCTCGATGGCCCGCCGATGCCGCAGCCCACGTCCACGACACGCGCGCGCTTGTCGATGGGCGCGTCGCCCAATAATCGCCAGACAAGATCCTGCTGATGCTGGTCAAACGTCCCCTGCCCCGGGCGAGCCGAATAACCCGCATTATAGCCGATAAGGCCGAGCGCCTGCGTCAGTCGCAGATTGGGCTCGTAAAAGACGTCGAGACTTTTTTGGCTGGCCAAAGGTGATGGTTCCGAAGTCAGGCGGATTGTAAGAGGGCTAGTTGTTCTCAGGCAAATTCAAGCCGAAGCGAACACCGCGCCCAGGCCCAGTTCGCCCAATAGCTCGTCCTCGCGCCGGTGCATGCGTTTGAAGTCGCCCGGCCGACGATCGTCATGGCCGGCCAGGTGCAGCGATCCATGAACAACATACAACGCCAGCTCCGAGTCGATCGGAATGCCGCGCCGCCGGGCTTCGCGGCGTGCCGTTTCGTCGCAGACAATCAGGATGCCTTCTATTCGCGCGGGGTCGTCGCTCAGGTCGAATGAAAGCACGTCGGTGGACGCCGATGAGTCCTTCCATCGTCGATGCGCGATCCGCATGGCCCGATCGTCCACGACAGCAATCTCCATGCTGGCCCGAAGCTTCCCTTCGCTGACGAGCGTGTGCCGCGCGGCTCGGCGCAGCAATGTGGCGGTTCGATCACCGCATCCGCTGACGCTGATGCGAATGTTCGTCCGTGTAGCAACCCGGCGTGAGGCGCGTCGCCGTCGGGGTGCGGACTTCATGCCGTACGGGTGGCGGCCAGGGGCTGCGATTGCGGCTGAGGAGTCTTCGGATATGCGATACGGCCGTGATAGATCGAACACAGACTCTTGATCAGACTCTGTTCCACTCTGGCCAGATCCTTCAAGGAGATGTCGCAGTCATCAAGCTGGCCATCCATGAGCCGCTCCATGACGATCTCATGCACAACCGCCTCAATCCGACTGGGGTTCGGCTCGGGCAGCGAACGAACCGCTCCCTCCACCCCGTCGCAAAGCATGAGAATGGCCGCTTCCTTGGTATGCGGCCGGGGACCGGGGTAGCGGAACTCGGACTCGTCGGGCGGGCGGTCGTCGCGGAATCGGCCGCGGGCCGCGTCGTACTGCGCCGCCATCGCATGGAAATAGCGCACCAGCGTCGTGCCATGATGCTCCGCGATGAACTGATGCAGGATCTTGGGAAGGTGATATTCCTCGGCCAGCGCGAGCCCGTCCTTGATGTGACCGAGAATGACCAACAGACTCATGCGCGGTGCCAGCCGGCTATGGGCTGAAGTCTGACCCGGCTGGTTCTCGACGAAGTACTCCGGCTTGCACATCTTCCCGATATCGTGGTAATAGGCACCCACCCGGACCAGAAGCCCATTTGCCCCGATTTCGTCAGCGGCCGCCTCGGCCATGCTGCCCAGCAAGTGGCTGTGCTGCCAGGTTCCCGGGGCTTTCTGAATCAGTTGCTTCAATAGTGGCGTGCTCGTATCCGCCCATTCCAGCAGCGTCATCGACGTCGCCAGCCGGAAAATCTTCTCAATCACCGGCAGAAGGACCAGCACCACGCAGCAAGCCAGGAACGCTGCGCCCGCCGCGACGCCCGCCTGTCCGGCCACGAATCCCGGGGCCTGCTGCTGTGACAGACCCACCAGTGCCGCCATGACCCCCGCCGCCGCACCCGTCCACGCCCCGACATAAATGAGCCGCATGCGTGAGCGAATGTCTCCCAGCGTGAAGCTCACCGTCGTCGCGACCGCCATCATGACCAGGAACAACTCGAATGAGGCGTTCAGCGTGAGCGCGATCAATGTGGCCAATGCGGCCGAAACGCCGAATGCGAACCGGTGCGAATAGACAATCGTCAAAATGGCCGCCGCCGTTGTCATCGGCGCGAGCGTCCAAAGCTCAGACCAGCTTCCGGCTACCAGCAATCGAGAGGCCAGCATCATCGAGAGCAGTAACGTCGCCAGCGAGAGGCAATGCACCGGCTGGGCCACCAGTCGCGGCTGATAGCGTTGGGTGTATAGCGACAGCCCGAGGATGATCAGGATGACAAGGCCGGACTGGCCCAGTCGCTTGTAAAGCCAAGGCCGATAGAGCTCGACCGAGGATTGTCGGACTTCCAGATACCGGGAATGCTCGCGGCTCACCAGAACCAGCAACTCCGGCGTCAGCGTCGAGCCCGCCGGCACCAGCACGGCCCCGCGCTTGTAGTGGTCATAGACCGGCGGAATCCCCTTTGCGGATTCGAGGGCGGCCTGGGTCGCGCCGTTGTCAAAGACGTAAACCGGTTCGTAGCGATCTTTCGCCGGATCGACCCGGATCGCCTGAACCACGATCTGCGTCACCGCCTCGCGAAGCGAGTTGGGAAACCCCTCGGCCAGCTCCTTCGCCAAACGCACGACATGCTGCTCGTTCGACGCATAGCTGAGCCGCTGCTTCGATACGCGGACGTCCTGCCCTTCGGCATTGACGAGAATGGCGTCCTCGGCCGTCTCGCGTTGCGAGTCGCGCTCCGCGGCCGTCGGTCGCTGGACGAGCCGTTCCCCCGAAAGCCCGTTCATGAGCCCGTTGACCCATCGGTCGTATTTTGCGGCCCCCTCAGAATCGCTGAGCTTACGTACGGCGTCGTAGCCCGCCTGGCTCAGCTTCCAGCGACCCTTGGAGGACTCATTGAATTTCTCATAGCTCTCGGCCGCTCGGACGTCGGTCTGCAGGGCCCGAAGATCGCCCGTCACCCGTTCGATCAGTGGCTTGTTGAATCGGAAGTAGTTCGGAGTGGCCCGCTGAGCGGCTTCCAGCGTCTGCGTGGTCTTGGTTTCGTTGAGCCGGTCGAAGTCGATCCGGGCCACGATCGGCGTATCAACGGTCTGATCGGGGACCCAGGGGAGGCGTTCCTCGCCGGAAAGCACGATGCAAAGGGCCGACCCGCAGAAAACCAGGGCGATCAGCAGCGGCAGCGTGGCACCCGAGACCCGGAGGTGCTCTAGCCACTTGCGGGGGCCGCCGACATCCAGTCGCCTGAGGTCCCCACGCCGCGTTAATCGTGATTTAGAGAATGGATTTGTAAACGGCATGCAGTAAGTGACTCGCCGCCGATCCGCCTCTTCGGGCCGGAACGACGCATGTGTGGATTATACGAGCGGTCCACCATCGACAATAGAACTATCGATCCGCGCCGGGATCGGTTGAACATCGCGTCGCAATTGGCGCGCGGAAACGATCGGCCGGAATCGCGAAATAGGCGTAATAATCTTTAAATACTAGAGTTATGGAATTGACGCTTATGCGGATTGTACCGATCGTGCGGTCGATGGAGCCGGCGTCGAATTATCGGACTTCGTTGGAAATCCGTCGGGGTAGTGTTTCACCAGACGAGCATACGTCTTGGGCCGATGCAATTTCACAAACTCCCGCAGATCGTCAGGCGACTTGAAGAGGTACTTGTCCGGATCGCCCGGGGCGTAAGTGGTGCATTCCTCGACCGAATACTCCCGGCAGAGATGCGGGCGCCGGCGATAGACCCCACATCGATGTTCGCTCAGAGCCGAGCAGGGCGTGTTCACCTGCACAAACCAGTCGTTCTCGTCATCGACAAAGATCCAGATGTTCTGGTGCAGCAGATACCAGAAGAGTTCGTCGAAATCGCTCTTGCTGCGCGGGCGGGAGATTGGGATCGCAATGTACTCGCAACAGTCGCTACATCCGCGGCACGGATTCGGGTCGTTGGGGTCCAGCGTGCGCTTCTCAAGCACCGGCAAGCTCTGTGTGAGACGATCGACGAGCATGGAAACGGACATGTGAGCTTCTAATCCCATCCGAATGACTGGCGGCGGCGACGGCCGAACTCGACGCTGGAACTTTACGGTGCGATCGGCCCCGCGGCAACGCGGCCGACCAAGGCCCTATGGTATGATCCGCCCCATCAACGAGCCCGCGAGGCGGTGTGAATCCATGGCGATCGTCACGCTTACGACCGATTTTGGCGTTTCCGACCATTACGTCGCCTGCATGAAGGGCGTCATCCTGCAGGCCGCGCCGGCCACCTACCTGATCGATGTCACCCACCAGATTGAGCGGCACGACGTCGTCCATGCCGCCGTCGTGCTGCGGCAGGTCTTTGAGTACTACCCGCGCGGCACGATACACGTCGTCGTGGTTGACCCCGGCGTCGGCACGACCCGCCGCCTGCTGGCCCTGCAATATTCCGGACAAACCATTCTCTCGCCTGACAACGGAATCGTGAGTCTGGTGCATCGCGACATGCAACTCATGGAGATTCGCGGCGTCGAAAACCAGGAATTGTTTCGTCGGCACGTCAGCAGCACATTTCACGGCCGTGACGTCCTGGCCCCCGTCGCCGGTTTCCTCGCTTCGGGCGGGGCGATCTCGTCCGTCGGACCGCCCGTGGCACAACTGGAGATTCTGAACCTGCCCAAGCCCGTGATGCTCTCGGATGGCGGCATTGAAGGGCAGATTCTCTACAAAGACACGTTCGGTAATCTGATTTCCAACATCGGACGCGACGATTTGAAGAATTGCCTGCTCCGCCGGCCACAGGCCGAGGTCTATGCCGGGGCACTGCGGATTGGACCCGTCCGGCGTACCTATGCCGACGTCGGACCGGGCGAAATTCTCGCACTCATCTCAAGCTCCGGATCGCTCGAAATCGCAATGAATCAGGACAGCGCGGCCGTGCGGTTACGGGTCGGACCCGGCTCCGCCGTCATCGTCCGCTGACTAGCTGGACGTGGCACGTCTCGCCCGATCCATCTATTATTCCATACGGGCGAAAGGCCCATCTCGGCGAGCCGGACGTTTTCAAAAGAGCATGGATTCATGAAGGGCTTTCTCATACTAATTGCGCTGGTCGGGGCCGGCGTGGGCGGCTGGTATGGCTACGGGGCGCTGACTAAGGGTCCCGACGCCGAGGATTTCGTCCTGGCTCCGGTCGACCGGGGTGAAATCGTCGCGACCATTGCGGCCACCGGGACGGTCGAACCGACTACCAAAGTTTTGGTCGGCTCGCAGGTCAGCGGGACCGTCATGAAGTGGTACATGGACTTCAACGCCCCCGTGAAGGTGGGCGACCTGCTGTTGGAGCTCGACCCGGAGCGCTACAAGACCGAGGTCATGCGCGGCAGGGCGGCCATCAAGACCGCCGAAGCCCGCATCGAGGAAGCCCGGGTTCGCGGGAAGGACGCACGCCGCGAAGAAATGCGACTCGGCGAATTGCGAAAGCGGAACGCCGCCAGCGACAACGAATACAAGATCGCCCAGGCCACGGCCGATGCGGCCGATGCGACCCTGCACGCCGCCGAAGCGACGCTGGATTCTGTGAAGGCCGAACTCAACTCATCTGAAGTCGACCTGGGCCGGACGCGAATCATCTGCCCGATCGACGGCGTCGTGGTCTCGCGCGACATCGATGCCGGCCAGACCGTCGCTGCATCATTCCAGGCGCCGACGCTCTATACCATCGCATCCGATCTGCGAAAAATGGAAGTGCAGGCCAACGTCGCCGAATCCGACATCGGAAAGATTCACGATGGCATGGAAGCGCGATTCCGCGTCGATGCATTCCCGGAACGCCGCTTTGACGGACGGGTCTCACAGGTCCGTTACAATCCGACCATCGTCGACAACATCGTGACTTACGTGACCATCATCGATGTCGAAAACCCCGACCTGCTACTCCGCCCCGGCATGACCGCCACCGTGACGTTCGAGGTGGCCAAAGTCGCCAACGCCTTGCGTGTGCCGAACGCAGCTTTGCGCTTCACCCCCGAAGCCCCACGAGCATCCAACGACACCCGCGCGCCCGGCCCCAGCCAGGGCAGCGACCACAAGCCCAAGATCTATCGCCTGGCCGATGGAAAGCCCATGCCTGTCTCAGTCGAAATTGGCCTGACAGACGGCAGCTTCACCGAAGTCCTCGGCAGCGCGGTTGCCGATGGTGAAAAGATCATCGTCGAACGGCGCTGGGGCGTCGGCGGCGCGGCCGGCGGTTCGCGCGGTCCGCGAATGCCGCGGGCCATGTGACGCCGTGAACACGCCTCCACCCAACGGACACATCATCGACGTTCGCAGCATCCACAAGTCCTACCACACCGGCGAGGTCGAGGTGCGCGCCGTCCGCGGAGTCTCGCTCGCGGTGCTCGGTGGCGAGTTTGTCTGCATCATGGGCGCCAGCGGCTCGGGCAAATCTACCTTCATGCACGTGCTCGGCTGTCTCGATCGCCCGGATCGCGGCGAATATCACCTCAACGGCCGCGATGTGGCCCGCCTCCCCAAGTCCGAACTGGCGCGTGTGCGCAATGAGCACATCGGCTTTGTCTTTCAGGCATTCAACCTGCTCGCGCGAACAACCATCGTCGACAACGTCGCCCTTCCGCTGATGTATCAGGGTGTGCCCCGCCGCGAGCGCCGCACGCTCGCCGCATCCATGCTAGAGCGCGTCGGGCTCGGCGACCGACTGCACCACCACCCCAACCAGCTCTCCGGCGGTCAGCAACAACGTGTCGCCATCGCCCGCGCGCTCATCACGCAGCCGCTCGTCCTCCTGGCCGACGAGCCGACCGGAAACCTCGACAGCAAAACCAGCGTCGAGATTATGGCCCTGCTGCAACAATTGAATCGTGAAGAAGGCCTGACCGTCGTCGTCGTTACCCACGAGCCCGACATCGCCCGCTACGGCACCCGGCACGTCGTATTTAAGGACGGCCTTATTTCGCGCGACGCATCCAACACCCGAATGGCGAACGCCCACACCGAATTGGCGGAATTACTGCGATCCCGATCAGCCGAAGAAGCCGAAAGCGCCGCAGCCGCCGGCTGACCAATTCAACCCAGCAACCGGCGCACCGGATCGGGAATCCCCAGCATCGCCGGCCAGCAAATCGGCGCGAAGACGATCCACGCAATATTCGCCCCCGTCACCAGGTCATACGGCACCGACCCGCGCGGAAACCGCCACGCTGCCAGATAGCGCCGCCAATCGGTGAACGGCCCCGCGACCGGCGGCCGGCCATTTCGCTCCGTGGCGCTCAGGACTTCATACGTCCAATACAGCCGTCGCCACACTGTGAACGCCGTCAGCAGCGCCTGCTGCCACAGAACCGCCGGAATGTGCGATGCAAACGCGGCAATCAAAAGCGCCGCCGACCGCTCGCCCCGCAGCCAATAGCCCACCGAACAGTCCGCAATCAGCGTCTCGCTGCGCGCCTTGATGTAGCTGATTAGCGTCGCGTTGCACAAAGCAATCATCGCCAGCAGCGAGTACGTCACGTTCCCGCGCCACGTGAAGTGCGCCGCGATCGCCAGATAAATCGCCATGTCGCTGAACCGATCGAGCGATGAATCCAACACGGCCCCCAGCGGAGTTGATAGGGCGCCAAGTCGCGCCACCGCCCCGTCCAACATGTCGCACGCCGAAGCCAGAAACAGCGCGACCGCGCACCAGAACGGCCATGGCCACCGCCCGGCTGCCCGCGCGCTCGACCAACTCTCAGACGCCCCCGGCACCAGACACGCCGCCGCGACCAGCGTAAACATCGCCCCCAGCAGCGTAAGCATGTTGGGCGTCACGCCGAGTCGAACGAGCCCGCGCGCAATGCCGTCGCGCGATCGCACAAACCCCATCCCGATCGTGTGGCTCGATCCGGAACGATGCCCCTCGCTGCGAAGTCGCTTGAAGTCTTTCCCCGTCGCGGGGCTCGGCGTTGCGCTCATGGCCGCAATCTACCAGACCTTGTGCCGCGAGCCGATGACCCGATCGCCTCGCCCCTGGCGCGGATGCTCAGCCAACAACGCCGCCAGCTGCCCCGCCGCCGCGGCACACGCCCCCGTGCGCACGATCGGCTGCATCAGATCCGCCAATTCGCCGCGCATCCGATCGCGCAGCGACGCCGACGAAAGCAGCTCCAGTGCCGACATCGTGATCTCGGAAGTATTGGCGTAATACGGCATGAACTCGGGCACAATTCGCCGGCCGGCCAATATGTTCGGCAGCGAAAAGACCTCGGTCTGAATCATCCACCCGCGCAGCAGCGGATAAGCCCATCGCGCCAGGCGAGCGTTGTACATGACGATCATCGGCGTATGGTGATACGCCACCTCGAGTGTCGCCGTCCCCGACGCAACCAGCACCAGGTCCGCCGCCCGAAGGACATCGCTCCGATGCTCCGTCTCAAACTGGATCGGCGGCGCATCAGGGCGTCCGGCGATGACCTCCCGCGCCACCTCGGCCGCCCCCGGATTGGCCGCCGCCAGCAGAATCCGCGCCGATCGAAATCGCCGAACCACCTCGCGGGCCACATCCAGCTGCCCAGGCAATACCTCGCGGACCACCGTCCGCCGCGAGCCGGGCAACAACGCGACCACCGGCATCGCGTCGCCCCTTAGTCGTGCAACGCGCTCCGCATCGTGCGGCTCGCTTGCCAGTCGATCGAATAGCGGATGCCCGACATAGGTGGCCGGAATGCCGCGCTGCCGGAAATATGTCTCCTCAAACGGAAGGATCGCGGCCAGCCGGTCCACTCGCTCGCGCAGGGCCCGATTCCGCCATGGCCGAGAAGCCCATGTCTGCGGCGCAATGAAATACAACACCGGTAATCCACGGGCTTTGCAGCGACGCGCCATCGGCAGGTGCAGCGTCCCGGAATCAACCAGCACAGCGGCATCAACCGCGTTTCTCGACAGGAATCGATCGACCCGGCTGACCGTCGCCAGGGCCGCCGGAACGCGCTCCACCACGCCCGTCAGCATGCTGGCCCGCGTCGTCAGGTCTTCGAGGCACAGGCACCCGGCCGCGCGCATGCGCGGACCCGCCAGCCCAACGAACTCGGCTTCAGGGTGGGAACTGTGAAATGCGCGGATCAGTCCGGCGGCATGTTCGTCGGCGCTCTGTTCGGCCACGCTGATCAGGATTCGCAGCATGTCCTCAGCACCCGAGAAGTGGACTTCCCGGCGAATTCCAATTCGCCGCGCGGCTCGACTGTAACCCACCGCGACGGATTGCGACAAGCCGCTGCTAATACGAGTGTTGCAGCAGCTTCGCCGACGCGTTAAGCAATAATTTTTCCCTTGACGCCCGCGCCAGTGCCCCTTACCCTTACGAATTGCGACAAGTGGCGCAGGGGAGTCCTTGCGCCTGTGAATCCCCAAAGGGAGGTGACGTTTGGCTTCTGAGTTGGTCCGTGAGCTGGTGGATGCCGGCGTTCACTTCGGCCACCGCGCGAGCCGGTGGAATCCGAAGATGGCTCCGTTCATCTTCGGCAAGCGGAATCACATCCACATCGTCGATATCCGCGAGACCGTCAAAGGTCTGCTGCGTGCAAGAAAGTTCGTCGCGGCGATTGTGGCTCAGGGCCATGACGTCCTCTTCGTCGGGACCAAGCGCCAGGCGCGGGAATCCATCGAGCGACATTCCCAGCGCGTTGGAATGCACTACGTCTCCGATCGCTGGCTGGGCGGAACCCTCACCAACTTCCGCACCATTCGTTCGCGACTCGCCCGTCTCGAAGAGCTTGAGAACCTCGAGCAAACCGGCTCCATCGCCAACTACTCCAAGAAGATGGGCTCGATCCTCAATCGCGAACTTCGCAAGATCAAGCGCAACCTCGAAGGCATCCGCCGCATGACCAAGCTCCCCGGAGTCCTGGTCATTGTCGACGTGAAGCGCGAGCACATCGCCATCCGCGAGGCCCGCAAGCTCGGAATCCCGACCATCGCGATCGTCGATACCGACAGTGATCCGGAAGCCGCTGACATCATCATCCCCGGCAACGATGACGCCATGCGCGCCATCGAAATCATCCTCACCCAGCTTTCTGATGCGGTTGAGGAAGGCAAGCGCGGCCGGCAGGTCGCCGCCGAAGCCCCCGCCGGCGAGGATGGCCAGCAAAACGCACCGCGACGCTCGCGCCGCATGACCACAACCGCCGCCGCGTCGCAGACCGCCGTCGATGAGGCATCGGCCGCCGTCGCACTCGCGCAGCCCGAAATGGCCGGCGAAGCTGAGTTGACTGGACAGCCGGCCGGTCCCGTCTAAGCGGTCCACCGGAATCGCCCCGGACATCTCTAATCCTAAGAACCGCCACGGTCCGGCTGCCGGCTCGGGCGATCGATTGTCAGCACCCTAGAATGCCCCCTGCTCCGGGCAACCCCGGCGCACCACGGATTCCAGACAGAGGAGATAGCCGCGAATGCCCGAGATTTCCGCCAGCCAAGTCCAATCGCTCCGGTCCAAAACCGACCTGCCCCTGATGGATTGCAAGAAAGCCCTCATCGATGCAAATGGCAGTGAAGAGGCCGCCATCGAGATCCTCAAAAAGAAATATGCCGACAAAATGTCGTCGCGCGCCGACAAGGAGGCCGCCAACGGCCGCATCGGCATCTATGCCGACGCCAAGGGTGGCGCCCTCGCCGAACTCCGCTGCGAGACCGATTTCGTCGCCAACAACACCGTCTATGTCGAGCTGGCCAACCAGTTCGCCCGCCAGTGCGCCGAGACCCACCAGAAAGACCCTGAGGCCCTCATGGCCAGCAAGGCCGCCTTCGCCGGTGGTCGCACCCTGAAGGAAATCCTCGCCGACGCCTACGGCAAGCTCAACGAAAAGCTGGAACTCCGCCGCGCCAAGTGCGTGCACGGCCCCGCCGCCGGCTACGTCCATCACAACGGCAAGGTGGCCGCCCTCGTCACCATGGACAAACTCAACGAAGCCGTCGGCAAGCAGATTTGCATGCACATCGCCAGCTCGCACGTCCTGCTCGGCCTCGATCGGTCGGCCATCCCCGCCAACCTCGTCGAGGAGGCCACAGCCGCCGCCCGTGCCGAACTCACCAACAAGCCGCCCCAGATCATCGACAAGATCGTGGCCGGCAAGATGGACAAGTGGTTCGGCGAGCGCGTCCTGCTCGAGCAGCCCTTCGCCCTCGACGACAAGAAAACCGTCGGCGCGTTCGCCAAGGAAAACGGCATCGCCGTTACCGGCTACCTCCGATACGAACTCGGCGGAAAAGACTGACGACCCCGACAAGCCGCGAAAGCGGCTTTTTTTATGGACAGGAGCCAACCATGCCCGTCAGGCCAAGCGCGGCTCGAACTTCCAAACAGAAAACTTCCCCCACGCCCGATGCTGCCGCTCGCGCCGCCCGCTCGGCCGCGCCGGTCTACAAACGCATCGTCCTGAAAATCAGCGGTGAGGGTTTCTGCAAGCCCGGCGGCTTCGGCATCGAAGGCGAAACCATCGGGCGTATCGCCGAGGAAGTCGCCGACGTGGCCCGCCTCGGTATCCAGGTCGCCGTGGTCGTGGGCGGCGGCAACTTTCTCCGCGGCTCGACCCTCGCCGAAAAAAGCCGCATCCACCCCGCCAGCGCCCACTACATGGGCATGCTCGCCACCGTCATCAATGCCCTCGCCCTCCAGGAAGAGCTCGAAACCCACAAGCTCATCACCCGCGTTCAATCGGCCATCAACATCTCCGCCGTCTGCGAACCCTTCATCCGCCGCCGCTGCATCAGTCACCTCGAAAAAGGCCGCGTCGTCATCCTCGGCGCTGGCACCGGCCGCCCCTTCGTCACCACCGACTCAGCCGCCGCGCTGGCCGCGGTCGAGCTAGGCGCCGACGTGCTGCTCAAGGCAACGAAGGTAGACGGCGTCTATTCCGCCGACCCGATGAAGGACAAAAACGCCAAGCGCTACACCGGCCTGACCTACAACCAGGTCATCAACGACCGGCTGAAAGTCATGGACGTCTCAGCGATTGATATGTGCCAACAAAACGGCGTCCCCATCATCGTCTTCTCACTCATGAAACCGGGAAACATGCGCCGAGTAGTGCTGGGCGAACACGTCGGTACGACCATCGACGAGTAAGAAACGTTACTGGGCCCCAGCCCGTTCCCCATCCCGAAGTTTGTCGGCCCCATCCCCGATCGACTGTCCCGCCGACAATCCGGATACCACCTGCACCTGATCACCCGTGGTCGCTCCCAGGCGCACGGTCGTCTCGTGCAGCCGCCCATCGGCCGCCACGAACACCTTGCCCGCCATCCCTCCCGCATCGACCACGCAGGCCGTCCGCGGAATCCAGATACCCGTCTCCTTGGCGTCCGCCGCCTCGTCGGCCTTCGGCTTGTCCGACAGGAACGCCACCTGCGCCACCCCTTCGACCCGCAGAAAATCGTCCGGATTATCGATGCGTACCTTCACCTGCACCGTCGCCTTCGAGTAATTCGCCCCCGGATCGATCCACATCACATATCCGCTGTATTTCCGATCCTTGTATGCATCCGGCGTGACGATGCACGGCATGTCCTTTTTCAGCCGTGCGATATCCAACTCGCTGATATCGACCTCGACGCGCACGAGCTGCATGTCGGCGATGGATCCGAGCTGTGCATTCGACATGGCGCCGCGCCCGCCCTCGGCCGCGACGAAATCGCCGACGTTCACATTTCGCTCGAGCACCACGCCGTCGATCGGCGCCACCACCTTCGTATCGACCAGTTGCTTGTTCACGAAATCGAGCAGCGCCTGATCAGCCGCGACCTGTGCGGTCGCTGAATTGATATCTCTCTGCGCCCCCACGTATTCAATCTGCGGAGAAGAATTGCGCTCGAAGAGTCGCTTCACGCGCTCGAAGTTGACCTTTTGATATTCGAGATTCGCCTTCGCCCGCTCCAGGTTGGCCGCCGCCTCATCGCGTCGCGCCTTGAACAGAATGTCCTCGATCTCCGCCATCACCTGCCCGGCCTTGACCCGGTCGCCCTGCTCGAACAACAGCTTGACGATCTGCCCCGACACCTTGGTGAACACCAGCACCTTGTGATCCGAGACGATCTTCCCCGTGGCCGTCAGCACCGCCGACGGATCCGGGCGTCCGGTCCGTGCTACCACCGGAATCAGCCGCACCGCCGGCGCATCTGTTGTTGTCGAGGGATGCTTTCGCCAGTAGTCCCAGCCGGCGTATCCCCCGCCCGCCAGAAGCACCATCAGCAGCAACTTCCACCAGACTCCCGATCGCCGCGTTTGCTGGCGCGAACCCTCGATGGGCCGCTGATGACGATCAATCTTGAGCGATTGCAGTTGTGACCGGAGGTCCGACGGGGCGTTCATGTCAGATCGATTCTAGCGTTAGATCAGGCCTTTCGCAGGGCCTCGATCACATGCACCCGCGACGCCCGCAGCGCCGGCGCGATCGCGCCAATCACTCCCACCAGGCAGGCCAGCCCCAGCGATCCCAGTGCAATCGTCGGCGTGATCTTCAATTCGTACGCGAGCACGGTCCACGTCGAGTTCGAGAGAAAATCCTGCCGCGTCCCGGAGAAAAACATCGCCCCGGCTAACCCGAACAGGCAGGCCGTCATGCAGACCAGCAGCGACTCCGTCACGAACGACAGGATGATCGCACCGCGCCCAAAGCCGATCGTCCGCAACATCGCGATCTCGCGCCGCCGGCCATCCACGGCCGCATACATCGTGTTCGCCACCGCAAACGCCGCCCCGATCGACATGATTGCAATGAGCACCGTCGTGAGGGCGACGATGTCGCGCGTCGTCTTGGATAAGTCCTCGTAATACTCCGTCTCGCGCTTCGACTCGAGTGCGACGAACGGGCCATTCAAGTAAGAAATCGCTGCAGCTGCCTCCGCCGCATCGTCGAGCCGCAACACCGCGCTCGAAATGAAATGACGATTGAACGAGTCGCTGATCTGCGTCCGGCCGCCCCAGATTTCGCTGTCGAATGCCCCGCCGCCAGTCTCGAAGACTCCCACCACCTTGTAAAGGCGATTGCCCTGCCGCCCCAGCCGTACTTCGCCCCCAATGCCGAGATTGTCGAACCGATCGCGCGCCGCCTTGCCGACGATGACCTCGAGCTGTCCCGGTTCGAACCGCCGCCCTTCGATGATCTTCACTTCCGGATGCACTCCGAAAGCCGTCGCATCGACGCCGCGAACCGCCACGTTGGCCATGTTGTGTTCGCCCGCCCGCCGCGGGATCGACGTTTGCGTGCACAGCTCCTCGCTGATCAGCATCTTCCCGTCAGCGCCGTGAGCGATCCCCGGAGCCTGCACCACCCTTCCCTTCTCGTCCGGTGTGATGATGCTCGTGCTCTCAGCCGTCGCCCCCGGCTTAAGCACCAGCACGTTCTGCGGCCATCCACTGACGGCCAGCGAAGCCCGAATCCCGGCCGCAAACGAAAGCAGCACGCACAAGACCAGCACCAGCGTCGCCACGACCGCAAATGTCAGCGACGTGCTCAGCTTCCGAACGAAGAGGTTGCGCCAGTTGTAGTAGAGAGGGAGCGCCATCTCACTCCAGATTCCGCAGTGCCGCCACGACCTTCAATCGCAGCGCCAGCACCGACGGCCAGACCGCCGCAATCAGCCCGATTACCGCCGCGATCGCAATCGCATGCAGGCAAACAATCGGCCGGATCTCAAGGTGTTGAATGACCGGCACCGGCACCCGTCCCAATGGTGTATGCATGAACGCCACGTACGGCATCAGCGCCCCGAAGATGCCACCCAGAAGGCACAGCCCCAGACTCTCGGTCTGAATCAGCGTAAACACGTACCCGCCCCCGAATCCCAGCGCCTTGAGTGTCGCGTACTCATTGAATCGATCGCGAAAGTTCATGCTCATCGTGTTCGTCGCCGCCATGACCGCGACGAACACCGTGACGATCGACAGGATGGTGAGATTCCGCGGCAAGTCGAATTGCTGCGTGATGAACTCATTCATGAATGCTTTTTCGTCCTGCGTCTTCGTCTCATCTATCGTGCGGGCAAACAGCTTGTCGATCTCGACCCGGAAAAAGTCCAGGTCGGCCTTCGACCCGCACTTCACGAAGAAGAAGCTCACCATCCCCTGCGTCGCTTCCGGAATGTTCTTCTTCAAATCCTCTTCGTAATAGCTGCGATGGCACCAATTGGTGTTGGCGTCCTGCGCATGCTCCGCCGTCGATACGATGTGAAACTCCAGCGACGTATAGGGCGGCACCGACGAGCGAATGCTGATCCGATCGCCCACCTTCCAGCCAAAGATCGCCGCCGTCCCGCGGCCGACGATGATGGCCTGATGATCGCGCAGCCACGCCGCTTTCTCCGTCTCTGTCAGCTTGAAATCATCGAAGGCCTTGATGAACTCCTCGGCGTCCACCGCCACCGTCGACAGCGGCTGCGTCACATTCTGCATCTTGCCGCCGATCCACCGCATCCCGCAGGCCGCCCGCAGCCGCTCCCCGGTCGGATCGAGCGATTTGATCTTCAGCGCATACCCCTCCGGGAGCATGTTGATGATGGATGCCTTGTGCGTCACCGCCAGCCGAAGCTGCCGCGCCGAGTTGTCGAGAAAAGCATCGACACCCGAGACCACCGCCGTCGACAGCACGTAAATGACCATCGGCAGTGCCACGGCCGCGCAGGTCAACAGCGTCCGCTGCTTGTTGCGCGTCAGGTTTCGGTAGAGATAGATCAGCCGCAGGTGCATGGTTTCGTCGTCGGTTGGCAGTCGTTCAGACCCGCGAAAGCGAGGAAGGTTGGCTGATTACGGCTCGCGCAAGGCATCGATCACGTGCACGCGCGAAGCACGCACCGCCGGAGGCAGCGCCCCCAGCACCGCGACCCCCGCGACCAGAAGCAACGCGCCGACGACCATGTATGGCGTCAGCTTAATCTCAAACGCCATCGTCGTGAAGGTCGTAGCGCCGAACATATCCTTGGTATTGCCGGCCAGCACCAGCCACGCCTCGCAGGCAATGCATCCCATCGCACCCCCGAGCAGCGCCAGGAATACCGCCTCAATCACCACGCTGAGCAGAATCTGATTCTTCGAAAACCCGATCGTCCGCAGCATCGCAAACTCGCGCGTCCGACCGGCCACCGTGGCATACATCGTATTGGCGATCGCGAAGATGGCGGCCACGCACATGATGCTGACCAGCCCCCCGACGATTCCAAGATAAATGCGAATGTTCTTCGATTGGTCGTACCAGTAGGCCGGCTCGGTCTGGGCGTTGAGATCGACCGACGGCCCCTGCACGAACTTCGCAACCTTGTCGGGGTCGGCCTTGTCGTTCAGCAACACGTTGACCGACGAATACATATTGCGGTTGTACGAGTTCATGAGTGTCGTGAGCGGCCCCCAGATCTCCGTCTCCATCGGACCGCCGTTCGCCGAAAAATAACCCACGACCTTGTATCCGCGATTGCCGCTGTACCCGAGATTGATCGTGTCGCCGATCTGCACACCGCCAAACTGCTTGGCCGCCTGCTCGCCGACGATCACTTCCATGCTGCCCGATGAAAACCCCTTGCCGAGCAGCTTGACGTTTCGATGAACGCCAAATGCCGCGTCCGTCACCCCACGAACGGCGACATTCGCGAAGGTCGTGCCATTATCCCGCCGACGCGGCAGCGATACCTGCACGATCATCTCCGGGCTGCGCAGCGGCTCGCCCGTCTTCGGATTCACCGCCACATCCTGCACCTGGCTGAGCTTGTTGTAATCCTCCGGCAGGATGGCGCTGTTCGTCTCCGACGTCGCCCCCTGCTTAAGAACGATGAGCTTGTGCGCGTCGTTGGCATAAGAAAGCGAGCGATTCAGCGCCCCGGCGAAACCAACCAGCCACGTGAACACGCCCACCACCGTCGCGATGACCAGGCAGGTCAGCAGCGTCGTCGTCTTACGGACGAAGAGGTTTCTCCAGTTGTACGAAAGCGGCAATGCCATTTCGTTGTTTCCCGGGCTCTCAACCCACGCGGCGCAGCGCGTCCACAGTCTTCAGTCGAAGGGCCTGATAGGCCGGCCACAGCCCCGCCGCGAATCCGACGATCAGCGCGATCACGACGGAGATCACCACCGCCCACGGCGAAACGGTCAGCGCACTGATCGGCAGATATCCCATCCGGCGGATCGGAAAGCTAAGCAGGAATAGCGTCGTCGGCACAATTCCGATCAGTGCCCCCAGCAGTGCGAGGAGCAGACTCTCCGTCAGAACGACGAAAAAGATCCGCCACGATTGAAAGCCGATCGCCTTGAAAACCGCCAGTTCGCGCGTCCGCTCGCGAAAGCTCATCATCATGGTATTCCCGGCAACCAGCGCGATGATCACCACCACAACGATCGCCATGGCCCGCATGAGCCCGGGCAGATTGCCGAGCGCCTGCGTGAATCCCGCCCGAAACGTATTCTCATCTTCCGACTTGGTCTCATTCGGGCTGTTGGCGAACGTCTGATCGATCTCGCGTTGCAGTGCCGCCAGACTCGCGGCGTCGTTGCACTTGACCCAGAAAATATTGCAATCGGGGCTGTCGATGCCCGCCGTCTTGAATGACTCGGTCAGATAGTCGCGGCGAAAGTAAAAGACGTTCGCCTGCCCCTTGGCCTGCATCACCTTGACGATGTGAAACTCAAGTTCGAGGTAAGGCGGCACCGTGCTCTTCAGCACGACGCGACCGCCCGGCTTCCATCCCGAGTATTTCGACCCGTACGTTTCCGCCACGCCCGCCCCGACAACAGCCGCGGCACGGTCGCGGTTCCACGCCTCAATCTCGGCCGGCGTCAGCTCCGCATCGGAATAAACCCTGGGAAACGTATCAGCGTCCGCCGCAAGACTTTGGATCGTGCCCGACTCGTTCGGAATCTTGCCGCCAAACCAGCGCATTCCGCAGACCGCCGTCAGCCGCTTGCCACCCGGATCGAGAGCCTCAATCTTGCGCCGCGTGCCCTCCGGCAGCGGGTTGACCAGCGTCGTCTTATGATGCACTCCCAGCCGCAGCTCCCGCGCACTGATCGCATTGATTTCAATCAGCGCCACAACCAGCGAAATCGCCGCCACGAAAATTGCCATCGGCAGCGCGAACGCAATGATCGTCAACGCCGTCCGCGTGCGGTTGCGACGTAGATTCTGCATCATCACATAGGCAATGGTCATGAATCGAACTCGCTACGAAGCCGCCATCGCCGGCCGCGCCGGATTTCGCTCTTCGCGCTCCAGCACGCCCTTCTCGAGGTGAACCACGCGCTGCCCATGCGAAGCCGCTCGCGGATCGTGCGTCACCATCAGAATCGTCTTGTTGAATTCCGAATTGAGAAGATTGAGCAGAGCCAGAATCTCTTCCGACGTCTTCGCATCCAGATCGCCCGTCGGCTCGTCCGCCAGAATCACATCTGGATCCGTCACAATCGCGCGGGCAATCGCAACCCGCTGCTCCTGACCGCCCGAAAGCTGGTTCGGCCGGTGGTCCGTTCGATCGGCCAGTCCGACCACCTTCAGCGCCGTCGCCACGCGCTCGCGCCGCTCCGCCGACGACATTTTGAACAGCAACAGCGGCAGCTCGACGTTCTGCGCCGCCGTCAACACCGGAACCAGGTGATACATCTGGAAAATGAAACCGACATGCCGGCTGCGCCAGGCCGTCAGTTCGCGCTCAGTCATCCGCTCCAGGTTGTACTCGCCGACCCGGATAGACCCGGACGTCGGCGAATCGAGCCCGCCAATCAAATGCAGCAGCGTAGACTTCCCCGATCCGCTCGGCCCCATCAACACGACAAACTCGCCCGCGTCGATCTTCAGACTCAGGCCGTCCAGCACCGGGATCTCGATGCGATCCTTGTGATAGACCTTGCGTACGCTCGTCGCGACTATGTCCGCTGCGCTCATGGTGCCTCCTCGAATCGTGCGCCACCCCGCCGGACGCACGGATGCGAGCGATATTGTATTCCAAGTCTCGCAAAAAGCTCCAAAGCGCGTGGTTCAGCGCGTCCGCCCCGCCGCCGAACGCAAAATGGCCGTCACCCGCGAGGGCTTCGACAGCACTTCCGTCAGGTGATAGTCGAGCAACTCAAAAACGGACGGCATCACCGTTTCGGGCAGGTCGTCCTCCAGCGCGGTCGCCAGATCGGGCCACTCCTCCACTGCAATCGCCGCATCCACCGTCCGCGGATCGACGCGACGCTTCTCGACAAACGCCGGCTCACAATCGCGGCAGAGCAGCCCCCCCTGCCGCGCGCTGAAATAGACGCACGAGACGCTCGCCCGCTCCGCGCCACACGCCGCGCACCGCTCAAACTGCGGAACAAGCCCCACCTCGCGCAGCAAAACGCACAAATACCAGGCCAGCGCCGCCAGCGGCCGCGACCACGCCTCCGACTCCAACAAATGCTTCAGCGCGTCAAACAACTCCGGATGCGGATCGCCCTCCTGCGTCGCCTGCGCCGTCCGGTCCGCCGCATACTGCGCCGCATACCACGCCGCCAGGTTCCTCCGCACGGCCGGATGCACATCCTCTTGCCGCCATTCCGTCAGCGTGCCCAGCGCCGCCTCCGACTCGGCCCGCCGCGAATAAACCACGAACCCCAGCTCCAATAGATCGATCCCCGTCGCCGCCTTGCTCTTCGTCCCGCGCTTCACCCCCTTGGCAATCAACCGTTGCTGCCCCGTCTCGCGCGCAAAAACGACCAGCACCTGCGACGTCTCGCTGTAATCGAGCCGCCGAATGACGATCGCGATATCTTTGATGAGCGCCATGAACAGCCCAGTAGCACGACGAAGAAGCGACAAGTCAAGCCAGTCGCGATAAGCTATTGGAGGAACGCAATGACGGGGCGACTACTCACAATATTCTTGTGCGGGACGGTGTTGTTAGCGATGAGCTGCATCAACCCGGCCATCCTGCCCCCCGATCCGTCGCTCCCCCTCTTCTCCGCCGAACTCATCCCCACCGCCGGCGACGCCTACAACCACACCTCATCCATCACCGCCCTCGCCGACGGCTCGCTCCTCACCGCTTGGACCGCCGGCCAGCGCGAACTCGCCGAAGACACCCGCATCGTCCTCGCGCGAAAACCGAATGGCGGCTCGTGGGAAAATCCAGTCACCGTCGCCGACACACCCAACAAACCCGACGCCAACTGCGTCCTCTATCTCGACGACCGCGGCCGGCTTCAACTCCTCCACTCATCCATGTTCGCCAACACCTTCTGCACCTCCACCGTCATGCGACAAACCAGCGACGACGCCGGCGCATCCTGGTCCGCCGAAACCCCGGCCATCCCCGCCGTCTGCGTACTCCTCCGCAACAAGCCCATCGTGCTCAACGACGGCCGCTGGCTCCTCCCCGCCTACATCGAAGCCACCTACCAGTCGCAATTCTTCTTCAGCTTGGACCGCGGCGCGACCTGGCTCCCCAACTCCGCACCAATCCTCACGCTCCCCTACGGCAATCTCCAGCCGGCCGTCATCCAACGAACCGATGGTTCGCTGTTCGCCCTCGCCCGCAGCGCCGCCGGCGCGGGCTTCACCTGGCAGGGCAGCTCGCACGACGGCGTCGCGTGGCTCATGCAGTCCCGCGACGATATTCCCAACCCCGGCAGCGGCCTCGACATGCTCAAGCTTTCCTCGGGCCACCTCGTCGTGGCATTTAACGACAGCGCCACCGAGCGGACTCCGCTCGTCGTGTCAGTCTCCGCCGACGAGGGTCAGACCTGGTCCGCACCAAGAATTATCGAAGACGGGCCCCCGCAATTGTCCTATCCCTCGCTCGTCGAAGGCCCCGACGGCCTCATCCATTGCACCTATAGCTACCGGCTGGAAGCCATCAAACACGCCGTTTTCAACCGCGCCTGGGCCGAGTCCGCCCCCTGACAGCCCCGGTTTGACCGTCTCCCCGCCTTCCGCTACAAAATTCACATGGCATCCGCAGCAACCATCCACGTTTCGGTCATCACCCCCGAGCGCAAAGTCCTCGATACCGAGGCCACTTCGGTCGTCTTTCCCCAGCATGACGGCCTCGTCGGCATCCTGAAGGATCGCGCCCCCCTCGTCTGCGAACTCGGCATCGGCGTCCTCCGCATCGAGACGGCCGGCGCCGGCCCCAAGGAGTTCTTCATTGACGGCGGATTCGCCCAGGTCTGCTCCAACAACGTCTCAATCCTCACCCAGAAGGCCGTCCCGGCCGAGGACATCACCCGCGCCGCGGCCGACAAGGCCTTCACCGAGGCCTCGGCCCTTCCCATGAAGACCGACGAGCAATTCGCCGAGCACCAGGCCGCCGTCGAACGCGCCCGCGTCCAGCAAAAGCTCGCCTCCAAGTAACCGCCTCCATTCGCTCAATCCTGAACCAGCACGAAACTCTTGACCGCCATCTCCGCGCGGCTTATACTATGCCAGACATAGTATGTGAGGCATGCCCAAAGGAGCCCGTTGCATGCGAATCGAAAAAGAACTGATGCGCGGAGCCGGACCGGCCGCCGTCCTGAAACTCCTCTCGCGCGGCGAGATGTACGGCTACGAACTCGTCGAGGCCCTCTCGAAACGTACCGACGGCGTCCTCGCCATGGGCCAGTCCACCCTCTACCCCCTCCTTTACAACCTCGAAGCCAAGCGCCTCATCGAAGGCATCTGGCGCGAAGCCGACTCCGGCCGCCAAAGAAAGTACTACCGCCTCACCAAGAAAGGCAAAGGCGAGCTGGCCAAGAGCGCCAAGCAGTGGACCTCGCTCGTAGAAACGATGAAGTCCCTCGGAGTCGTCCCCGAACCAGGCACCGCCGGATGAGCGCCGAAGCCCTCCCGCCGCCAACGAATTCGCCAGATTCGTTGTTCTATAAGCTGGGTAACACCCCGCTCCGCGACTTGCTGCGCGGCCGGCTGACAGCTCGGCTGGATTTGAGGAGACTTGTTGCGAATTCCGGCCTGCCCCGTTCCCTGGCACAGCTAGTCGAAGAAACCGTACGCCGCACGCGGCTCTGGCGGCTCGAAAAGCTCGATGTCGCCGCCGAACTGATTTCGCACTTCAAAGATGGATTAGAGGCGGGCGATTCGCACGAACAGCTGGCAAATTCGTTCGGCGACATCGCGCTCGTCGCTAAGCTCATTCGCCGCGCTCGAAAACGCCAGCGACTGCTCAATCGCGTCGTGGCCACATCGCTGCGCCGCGGGGCACAGGCGCTAACGGTCGTTTTTACGCTATTGATCGTTACCTACTTCGTGATGGCAGTCCGCGTGTTTACAGGAGCACCTCGAGTTTCTCGTGACTACGTCCAGGAGTTCAATGCTGCCGCGCGCGCAATTCCACCCGAACACCGTGCTTGGCCGGTCTACCGCCAAGGGTTTCTCGCGTTGGCCCCCTGGCCAGCGCCCTTCATTTTCAAAGACATCGCTCCCGATCGGCCCGGCTGGGATGAATATGTCCAATTCGCCAAAAAGAATTCTCTCGCCATCGACCTGTTTCATAGCGCGGCACGTATGCCTCAACTGGGCACGGTCCTCTTCGATCCGGATGATGCCGAATTGTTGAAGCGCGCCGGAGTTTCAAACTCGATCGTTATCCCATCAGGGCTCACTGATCGCATAGCCCCCACAATCATTTCGGCCGTGTTTCCTGAGTACAGTGTGTTGCGCACGGCAAGCCAGCTCTTGACGATCGACGCATACCTCGCGGTGAAGAACGGCAATTCAAAGCGCACCGTCGAGGATCTGGATTCGCTTCTCCAAATCGCCGAACAGCTCTCGCACTGCCACTACGTCATTGCGGGGCTCGTCGCGGCGACAGTATGTTCTCATGCATGTAGGCCCGTCGCATTTCTGCTTGAAAAAAACCCGAAACTGTTGGATGAAAACCAACTATTGGAGCTTTCAAGGCGCTTCTATGGAATCGCAAACAACGACCGACTCAAGGTCGATCGAACTGGAGTGCGCGCGTTCTTCGATGACTTTGTGCAACGCACCTTCACAGATAATGGCGAAGGCGACGGGATTCTTGCGCCAACTTATCTATCGTTCATGAATGCCATCGAGTACGTCGGGCAGAGCCCGGCTGATACTCGGCTTCAGTCGGTCATGCATCGATTGGTGTTGCCCACCTACAGTTTCATGCACGCCGGAAAGCGAGTCACGCTCGCCAAATTCGATGACTTGATGCGGCGCATGGCGGCCGAGCAGGAGCGACCGCTTTGGCAGCAAACGGACACCGATGCAGAGGACGAATTGGAGCGACTGCACGGCAACCCCATCGCGCAATGGCGCTATACCGTCCTGCTCCGATTGACGCCTACTCTCTCCCGTGCATCGTTCCTGTTCAATGTCGCGGCCCAGGAAGCCGACGCCTGCGCGGTTGCCCTCGCGCTTGAGGCATGGTTCCGCCGACACGGCGCATACCCGAGCTCGCTCGACGGATTGGTGCCGGAATTCATCCCCACGATCCCGCCTGATCGCTACGACGGCAAGCCGATCAAGTACAAACTTGTTGACGGTAAGCCGTTGCTCTATTCCGTCGGAGCAAATAGGCAGGACGACGGAGGCACACTGATCAACGGCATGCCGCCCGATAAAGCCAACCAGCGGGCCCGCGAATGGATCGCGCCAAAGTGGTTGCCAACCTCCACGAGCGAACAAACCAAGCTTCGCGGCGATTGGATTCTTTGGCCGCCAATTGAAAGCGGAATCAAATGAGCGCCCAAGCCCTCCCGCCGCCGACGAATCCCTCGGATTCGCTGTACCACAAGCTGCGTTACACGCCGCTGCGGGACTTGTTGCGCGGCCGGCTGACGGAAACGTTGGACTTGGTACGGCTGAGGGCGGAAACCGAACTCCCCGCGCCGCTCGCCGAAATCGTGGTGCAAACCGTGCGAAAGACGAGATTGTGGCGTAGCGAGCGCCTCGATGTAGCGAACGAGTTGATTGCCCACTTCCGCGACGGACTCGCGAGTGGCGCAACTGCCGAACATTTGTTGTCTACCTTCGGCAATTTGGATGCATCCGCAAAGCTGATTCGGCGCGCAAAGAAGAGGCGACGCTCGCTGCTCTGGCGCTCCGGAATCAAAACCATGCAGATTCTTGCGGGTGTTTTCGCGATCGTCGTCGCGATATATCTCGTGCTGGTCGCGTACCTGTATTCCGGTTCTGTGAAGGTCAAAAGAAACTTCGCCTCTGAGCTCAATGCACGGGTTCTCGCGATTCCTGAAGAACAGCGCGCATGGCCCCTTTATCGCAAAGCGTACCTCGCACTCGGGTCATGGCCGACCGGTGTCCAAGGACGCGAACGGCCGGGCGGACCTGACTGGCATCAGTATGTCGAGTTCGCGAAAGAAAATGGCCAATCCCTTCGTTTGTACCGCGAAGCTGCAGGGCGTCCGCACCTTGGCGCACTGCTATTCGATCCGGACGACTACACGGCGGAGCTAAAACGGTCAGATTATGCTCCACCAGGTACCCCGCTGGAGCCACCGGACAATCCGCGGCTGATTGGCGCAACTTTCAATGAACTCTCCTTCTTACGCGACGGAGCGAGACTCGTGGCTATCGACGCGATGGCTGCAGTTGATGCCCGGGATGGCTCGACCGTGGTGCAAGATGTCAAAACGATTCTGCAAATGGCGGAACACATGGCGGAGCGCGGTGCCGTCATTAGCGCACTTTTTTCTTCGCTTGTTGTTCGAAGAGCTCAATCTGTCATCGCATACGCACTTACCACCGCGCCGGACTCGCTGACAGAATCGGAATGGCAATGCGTTGCGCACCTCCTTTCCCGCGTGTTCGGAGGCGGTCCGTTCCCGCTACCCGACGCGTCTGAGAGTCGTTCCATTTCAGACGTCATTCAGCGCGTATTCACCGATGACGGCCAGGGGGACGGACACATTGCGCCATCCGCAGCGTCCTGGATGCTCGATGCAACGCACTTTGGGGCTTTAGAACGTCCAGCTTCGCCGTATCGTTCGGTGCAGGTGCTCCTGCCCGTCGTAAGCGCGGTCCATGTCCGCCGACAAGCGTTCGAAAAAATCTACAAGGACATTTTGAATCGCGGGATTCAAGAATCGCGAACACCACTCTGGCTCATTACCGAGTACAAGGTTCCGATTGAAGTCGACGCGTACCGCAGTGGGCACTGGAACCAGTTGCGATTCGGGCTTGGAGCGTGGCTATTCCCGACACTGGCGCGCGCCGGAATCTTGCAGCAGTGGCGCACTCAGCAGCGCGATGCAACCCTCGTTGCGATTGCACTCAACCTCTATCGAAAAAAACACGGTACTTATCCATCCGATTTGACAGAACTCGTGCCCAAGTTTCTGCCATCAGTCCCGCCTGACCGCTACGACGGCAAACCAATCAAATACAAGCTCGTCAGCGGCAAGCCGCTGCTCTATTCAGTTGGCGCGGATCGAAAAGACGATGGCGGTCGCCTTCCTGAAGGCTCGGATCATGGCAAGGCAAACAGGCAGGCATATGAATGGTGGCCGGCAAACGACGTGGAAGTGGGCCTGCGCGAAAAGAAAATCGGCGACGGCGACTGGATCCTCTGGCCCCCGGTCGAGGAATAAGCCACATGAGCGCCCAAGCCCTGCCGCCCCCTGAAGTCCCGGACTCGCTCTTCTACAAGGTGCGATACACGCCGCTCCGCGACCTCCTGCGCGGCAAACTCACCGCCCGCCTCGACCTCGCCCGCATCATCGACCACGCCGGCCTCCCGCCTGAACTCAGTGAAATCGTCCGCACAACCATCAAGCGAACCCGCCTCCGCTGGGGCGAAAAAGCCGACGTAGCCCGCGAACTCGTTGCCCACTTTACCGACGGAATCACCGGCGGAAGCGAGCCGCGGTCGCTCGCCGAATCATTCGGTGACACGAGACTGGCTGCCAGGCTGATTCGACGCGCGCGCATCCGCCAGCGAGGCATCATTTTTCAAACGATTCGCGCGGCTTACCGGTTCATCTTCGCGATCATCGTTCTTGTGATCGCCGCGCACCTCTTACTCCTTGTTCGACTGCATCTCGGCACAGTGAGGGTTTCACGTAACTACGCAGCCGAATTGAATGCGGCGGCACTGGCGGCACCGGAGGATGACAGGGCGTGGCCTTACTATCGCGAGGCCTTTCTCCAGACAAAGCCGTTGCCGGATGGCTTAAAGAATCTGCCAAGTAGTCTGGACCGCGCCCGGCGGCCTGAGTTGCTGGAATACCTGCGAGCAAACGAGGCTGCCTTGCAGTCGCTGAGGCTGGCCGTCAAAAGGCCAACGATGGGTTCATTGCTCACTGACCTGGTCGACCCCGAGATTGAAAAGCGGCTCGCGCAGCCCAGTCTTTCCATGTGGCTGCAGCCGAGTGCCTTATGGACGCCATCGACTCGGCCCGCCACAAACCCACCGGTGTGCAGCTTGAGTCTCCCACAATACGAGGTAGTGCGGCGATTTGCGGGTCTGCTCAGCGCTGATGCAAGCGTAGCGACTGAAGAAAATGACGCCGCTCGGTTGACAGGCGATCTCGATGCGTTGTTTCGTCTGGCGAAACACGCATCCCAACTTCCATTTCTCGCAGGCAGCCTCACATGGATCAGCATCTACAACAAAGCTCTGTCGGTCATCGAGAGCACGCTTTACCGGAAACCCGAAATGCTCACAGACAAGCAGTGGACAGACCTGAGCCATACAGCTTGGGCGTTTCTGGAGGACCGCCCTCAGATGAATTTGGAATCGGAGGAATTGTTTTTCGCGGATCTTCTGCAGCGCACCTACACGGATGACGGTCTCGGAAGTGGTCACTTTCGACCGGATGACGAGACGCTCCGGCTATGGATCCTCGGCGGGACCGCCAGGCAAACACAGCGATTCCTAATACAACCGCTTCTCAGTGCCGTGATGGCCAATCGGGCGGACATGTTAAACAAGCACCGCGAATTGATGGAAAAACTTCGGCATGAACTGGCCACGCCGCTATGGCTGAAAAGGGATTCCGAATACGAATCCGATTTGGAACAGCTGCGAAAGGGCTCGTATCTGGACGAAACACGATACCTGCTGGCTACCATAGTGATGCCCAGCGCTAATCCATTGAATCGGATTGTCGAGCGCAGCATCCAGTCGCGCGATGCCGTCTGCGTTGCTATCGCATTAGAGCTCTACCATCGTCATCATGGCGCCTATCCGGCAGCATTGAATGCGCTCGTCCCCCGATATCTCCCCTCTGTTCCGCCAGATCGATTCGACGGACGACCGATCAAGTACAAGCAACTAGATGGCAAGCCCCTGCTGTACTCAATCGGCGTCGATCGCGTCGATGATGGTGGTGTACTCCCGAAAGGTGAAAATCGCTCCGGGGCAAACAATCGCGCAATGGATTGGTATCCATCGGGCGAAATGGAAAAGTTGACGGATGCCGAACGGGAGAACTATCGCGGCGACTGGATCCTCTGGCCCCCGGTCGAAGACTGACCCTGTGTCACACCGCTTGGCTAAAATCTTCAAGGGATGGCTTGACTTCGCCCGCGAGGTGAATAAAACATTATCCTAACACGCTCCCCGTCAATGTCGGACGGGGGAGTGAAGCGGGCTCTCGTTGCGCATAAACCGCGGTGCGGGGTCAGCGCCCGCTCCCCGCGCGGGCCAGGGTTCTTTGACAATCGAATACGCGGGCGTGCAAGTCTCGAAAGGGCCGCGACTTGCAACTCGTCTCAAAAATCTCATCGAGACGTCTCAATCGCGTCTCACAAATCTCAACCCGTCTCAATCTGCCCAATGGTCGGCAGGACTTGTCAATTTGTCCGGAATTCCGCCAGAAATCTCACCGCGGCGCGGGTGTATGAAGCGTTCAGGTTTCGAGCGGCTACCCTGTCGCCCCCGCAGTCTCAAACTCCAGCCCATACCGCTTCATCTTCTTATAAAGCGTCGTCCGGTTAATCTCGAGCTGCTGGGCCGTCACCTGCCGGTTCCACTGGTTCGCCTTCAGCGCCGCCAGAATGATCCGCTTCTCCGGCTCCTCGATGGCCAGCTTCAGCGGCATCGGCGACCACACGTCCTCGCGCCGCCCGGCCGCACCCGCCGGCGGCGACTCCAGCAGCGACGACGGCAGATCGTCCGGCGAAATGAACCGCCCCTTGGTGAGCACCACCGCCCGCTCGATCGCGTTCTCCAGCTCGCGCACGTTGCCCGGCCAGTGATACCGCTGCATCACCGCCAGCGCCTCGGGCGTAAACCCGAGCACTTCCTTTCCGACCTCAGCCCGGCACTTCTTCAGGAAATGATCCGAGAGTCGCGGAATATCACTCAACCGCTCCGCCAGCGACGGCATCGGAATATTGACGACATTGATACGGTAATAGAGGTCCTGCCGGAACCGCCCCGCCTCGACCTCCTTCTTCAGGTCCACGTTCGCCGCCAGAATGACGCGCACATCGACGGTCTCGGTCTTGTTGCTGCCCACCGCCTCAAACTGCTTCTCCTGCAGGACGCGCAGCAACTTCACCTGAAACGCCGAGGACGCCGAATTGATCTCGTCGAGGAAAAGCGTCCCCCCGTCGGCCGCCTTGAACTTCCCTGGCTTGTCGGCGTTCGCCCCGGTGAACGACCCCTTCACATGCCCAAACAGCTCGCTCTCCAGCAGCGTCTCCGGAATAGCTCCGCACGAAACCGAGATAAACGGCTTCGCCCGCCGGTTCGAAATCTGGTGAATCGTCCGCGCCACCAGACTCTTGCCCGTCCCCGATTCCCCGCTGATCAGCACCGTCGTCCGCGTGTCGGCCACCGTCTCCACCAGCTCAAACACGCGCTGCATGCGATAGTCATTGCCGATGATCGACTCAAGCGAGAACCGCATCCCAAGCTGCTGCTTCAGCGTCCGATTCTCTCGTAGTAGCGCCTGCTGCCCGACGGCCCGCTGCACCACCAGCCGAATCTCATCATCCACGATCGGCTTCGTCAGATAGTCGTAGGCCCCCATCTTGATCGCCTCGACCGCCGACTCGATCGTGCCGTACCCCGTGACCACGATTGGCACCACCTCAGGAAACCGCTGCCGCATGGTGCGAAGCAGCTCAAAGCCGTCGCCCTTGGGCATGTTGATATCGGTAATAACCACCGCCGCCGGCTTCCGCTCCAGCTCCGCGATCGCGTCGGCAATGCACGAAGCCGACACCGCGTCATACCCCTCAAGCTTGAGAAACTCCGACAGCGAGCTCGCGATGATTGCATCGTCATCCACGACGAGAATCCGCTCGCCGGCCGCGCTCGGCTTGGATGGTGTCTCGTCCTGGTTGTTTGTCGCCATGTCTGGCTCCTTTCGCGGCCCTTAACGCCGTGCTTCGATGTCGGCCGTGGCCTGAGTTCCCTGAATGACGCCGGCCGGCAGCCGGACCGTAAACACCGCTCCGCGCTGATCCGGGCGATTGCCCGCGACAATGCTTCCACCCAGCCGCTCGGCAATTTCGCGGCATACTGCGAGGCCGAGACCGGTCCCCTTGCCGGGCGGTTTTGTCGTAAAAAATGGTTCAAAGAGTTGCGACGAGTCATCCGGCAGCCCCGTGCCGGTATCGGAAAACGAGACGACCACATCAGCGTCAACCGACGTTGCGGCAATCGTCAACGTGCCGCCCGAGGGCATGGCATCAATCGCGTTCTTGATGACGTTGCAGAAAACCTGAAATACGTTCGTCCCGCCAACTGCCGGCAGATCATGCGGCGTGTGGCACACCACCGAGACATTGTTCTCAATGGCCCGCGCCTGCATCGACGCGACCGCTTCATCAAGCAGGCGACTGATGCTTTGGCCCGCCAATGCGGGCGGTGTCTTCCGAGAGAAATCGAGCAGCGAACGCACGATATGCACGAGCCGAACGGTCCCGTCCCGCGCCGCCTGCACATAGTCGCGCAGCTTTCCGCCATCTCCGTCGCCCGCCAGCCGCAGTGACAGATTGAGATACCGCAGGATTCCGTCGAGCGGATTGTTCAGTTCGTGTGCGACCGAGGCGCAAAGCTTCCCGATCGCCGCCAGCCGCTCTGAAATCGCCAGTCGCTGTTCCATTGTGATGCGGGACGACACGTCCTCGATGATCAAAATGCCCCCGCGCGGCATCGCCTCGTCCGACCCCGTAGCCGCAATGATTAGATTGACGAAGCGCGGCCGCTCCGTGCGGTGCTGCAGCACGATCGCGTCGCGCCGCATGGACTGGCCGCTGTGGAGTACTTCGCTCAGATTCTTCGCCCAGTCTTCGCACTGCACGTCGACCAGGTCGCGTGACAGCGCCTGGGGCACATCGTCCGCATCCGGCAAAAGACAAATGGCCTGCGAATTGCGAATCGTCGCGCGCAGCGCGCCGTCAAACAGCACCACGCCGAGCGGCAGGGCTTCAAACAAGCCGAACGGCAGGTTTGGCGAAGCTGCGGATTGTGCGGGACTCTGAATCATGGGCTGTTCGCGATTCCCCCAGAGGGCAGACCCGCCCGATGCCGGTAGGGCGGGAGTCCCTCGGTTAGTCGGTCGCCCAGCGCCGCGACTGTTGCAAAAAGTCACCAAACCCCGCCTGATACCCCGATCGCCAGCCGATTACCGGCTGGCGGATGACGATAAGGACCGACGCGAATGCCCGAGTCTCCGCAACCAGTCCGCCGGCGCATGCCCTGGGCCGCCTACGTCGCGATCTTCGTCGTCGCCCTTGCGATTCGCTTCACATACTGGAATCAGGTCTACGGCACTCCGCTCGACGCATGGCACGAGTGGGACCAGACCGACATGGCCACCTATATCGAGCAAGGCAAGCGCATCGCCGCCGGCGACTGGCTCGCCCGCGAACCCTTTCATCCCTACCACATCTGGCAGAGCGCGTCCGGCACTGAGGCCGACTGGCTCCGCTGGTACCGGCCGCACGCCTTTCACCAGGCCCCGCTCTACAGCTACGCCTACGCCATCATTTCAAAGCTCAGTTCGCATCCCGAGTCGGTGCTGAAAGCGTTTCAACTTGTTGCGGGAGCCGCGACGGCCGTAATACTGGGGCTCGTCGCCCGCCTCTTGGCCGGCGACGTCGCCGGAATCATGGCCGGGCTGATCTGCGCGCTGTACGGCCCGCTTTACTACCTCGAATGCCAGATTCTGCGCGAAGGCCCCGCCTTGTTTTGCATCGCCGTCCTGCTTTTCCTGGTCGTTCGACAGGTTCAGCGAAACAGTTCACGGTGGTGGTCACAGGCGGCCATCGGCGCATTTCTGGGCGCCTTCGCCATGTATCACGAATTCGCGCTGCTCCTCGCGGCAGTCACCGTCGCGGTACTCGCCGCACACGCTGCAAGGCGTTCCGCGGCAAAGGCCGTACTGGCAATCGTCGCGGTGTTGGGCGGATATCTGATCGGATTCGCCCCGCTGCTTGCGCGAAACATCGCTGCCGGCGCCGCGCCGCTTTCCGTTTCGTCGCGTCCGCATCTTACGATCGCGCTGGCCAACATGCCGGCGTCACCGATGCAGGGCGTGGTCTTCGGCGCGCCTGGGCCGCAGTTCAAACTCATCCTCGATGCATCCGGGGGAACGACCTGGGGCGTCCTGCGCGAGGTCTGGCATACCTACGAAGGCCAAAGGGCAGAATTCTTCAAGAACTGGATTGCCCGGCTGGCGGCGATCGGCTCCGGCGGCGAAATTCCGGACAACACGTCCTTTGAGTTTCATCACGATCATGTCGCGATCATGGCCATCTCGCTCACGTTTAGATCCATCTTCCCACTCGGCGCAGCGGGAGTCGTCGCCACGCTTGTCGCGCTGGCACTCAGCCGGCGCACTGACGGCGAACCCGCGAGTGATGAGCAACGCCGCGCACGGCGCGCCGCACACTTCGCCGTCCTGGCCTATCTTCCGATCATCATTCTGGCCATGTCATTCGTAAATGTTCAGGCGCGCTATCGGATGATCGTCGTGCCGTTCCTGATGATCTATTCCGGAGTCTTCGTTGCCGACATTCTTCGCCTGGCGTCCAATCGACACGTTGCCCCCGCGGCGCTGCTCTGCGTCATTGCCCTCGGCTTCGCGGTCTTCCAGCGATCGCAATCGTCTGCGATAGAAGCGATCTGCCATCGCCCGGTCGACCCGACGATGGTCGCGATGCGCTATTCGCGCCAGCGCAAGGAGAATGCCGCCCTCCCGTTCTATGAGGAAGCACTGCGTCTCAGGACCAGCGACTCAGCCGCGCGGGCGCGCTACGCCGGTAGTCTGGCCCGACTCGGCCAGCTCGATCAGGCGCTCGGCGAGTTTCGTCAGGTCGACGCTAGCGAGCCCGGCATTCCCGAAATACGTCAGTCGATCGCCTATCTGCAACGAATGATTCAATCTCGCGGCGTCAGTACGACGGCTGCAAGCGACGGACATGGCAGCTAGCAGCCAGCTTCCGCACCGCGATGACCGGTTACCTGCGCGTACCGCCGCTGTAGCAGTCTTCGTCGCCGTATGCACCTTTGCCGCGTTCTGGCCAGCACTCCGCGCGGGCTTTCTTAATTGGGACGATGATCTCCTTCTCCTGCGAAACGTTGAGTGGCGCGGGCTGTCCCTTCATCACCTCGGCTGGATGTTCACGACCACTTACATGGGCCCCTACCAGCCGCTTGCATGGCTGAGCTATTCCATTGACTACCGTTGCTGGGGCCTGAGCCCGATCGCCTTTCATGCAAGCAATCTCGTGCTCCATTCCATCACAGCAGCGCTATTCTTCTTTCTCGCACGCGAGCTCATACGAGCGGCGATTCACGCGTCCGGTCTCGTGCTCGATTTTTCCAGTGCCGCCGCGGCATTGTTCTTTTCGGTGCACCCGCTCCGTGTCGAGTCCGTCGCGTGGATCACCGAACGTCGCGACGTCCTGTGCGGCGTGTTCTTCGTCGGAGCGCTGCTCGTCTACGTCCGCGGCGCCGCCGGCGTCGCAACTGGCACGCGACGCTGCGTCCTGGGTCCGGGATGTATCGTTCTCGTCATCCTCGCAGCGCTCTCCAAGGGCTGGGCCATGACGCTGCCCTTTCTAATGTTCGTTCTGGATTTCTATCCGCTGCGCCGTCACCCCCAGGTCCCCTTGCGACGACTGATTTCGGAAAAAACCTCAATCCTCGTGATCGCCGGCCTTACCGCAGCCATCGCTTACTGGGGCCAGCAATCCGGCGCATGGGGTCCGCAGCAGTTCGCCCATCGCACCGTTTTCGAACGAGTTGCCCAGGCCGCATACGCGCTGGTGTTCTATCCCACGAAGACGATTTGGCCAGCCAGCCTGCTCCCGATCTACGAACTGCCTGTCGTTATTCGTCTGACCGACGCGCGCTACGCAGCGGCAGCGGCCGCAGTCGTCTTGATTTCAATCGCCGCCTGGCTCGCGCGCCGTCGCTGTCCCGCCGTCCTTGCCACCTGGCTTGCCTACGTTGTCACAATTGCCCCTTTCGTCGGCATCACGCAGGCCGGAAACCAGATCGTCGCCGATCGATACAGCTACCTCTCTTGCCTTTCATTCCCGTTGCTTGTGGCCGGAGGCATGGCGATCGCCGCGCGGCGGCCCAATCGCTTCATCCGCACTGCGCTCTTCGCCACATCATTCGTGGTCACAGCCATGCTCGCCACCGAGGCCTGGCGTCTCACCCTCGCCTGGCACGACAGTCTCTCTCTCTGGAAGCGAGCGGTCGCCCTCAATCCCAATAGCTGGGTCTCGCATGGCAATCTGGCGGACGCGCTACGGCAGTTCGGCGACACGGCCGGAGCGAAACGACACTTCCAAAAGGCCGTCGCGCTCAACCCGCGCTCTGGAATAGCATGGTTGAACCTCGGCGAGATCTTGAAGGCCGAGAATCAGTTCCCCGAAGCCGAGGCCGCACTGCGACAGGCCGCGGCACACCATCCCGAACCAGCCTTGGCTGAACTTCAGCTCGGTGAAATTTGCGCACGAACCAATCGGCCCGACGAATCGCTCATTCACTTCGCTGAGGCCGCGCGAAATCCGCGCACGGCCGCATGGGCGGAGTTCGGCGCAGGCATCGTCCTGCGGAACCAGAACCGTCCCGACGAGTCTCTTGCCCACCTGCGTCGGGCTGCCCAGCTCGATCCATCCATCCCAGGCGTCGCACAGGAGATTCACGCCGCCGAAGTTCTCGCGACATCCCCGGTTTACCCGGCGGCAACCGCACCATATAAACAAAACTGATGCCTCGCCGCGGCGATCGACAAGACCGTCAACCCGCAAAGCACGAAGCCGTCGCCGATGTCGGCCGACTTGATCCACTCCGCCGCGCCAGCCCGGTCGAGCAATTCGCGCGCATCGCATTCCCGATCTCGATCATCGTCGCAACATTTTTCGTATTCGCGCCCGCTCTCAGTGCCGAGTTCCTCAACTGGGACGACGATATGAACTTCCGCGAAAACCCCAGCTTTCGCGGACTCTCTGCCGGCCATATCCAATGGATGTTCCAGTCCGGCTACATGGGCCACTACCAACCGCTATCGTGGCTTTCGCTGGCCATCGACTATGAACGATCCGGCGGCCTCGATCACCCGGACAAGTTCCATCGTACGAATGTCGCGCTGCACGCATTGACGGCCGTGCTGTTCTATTTTCTGGCACGCCGGCTGCTCCGACTGGCATTCGCTTCTCAACCAGTCCAGACCGGCGCCGGCGAACCATCTTCACTAGCCCTCTGTTGCGCCGCAGCCCTGGCCGCACTCCTCTTCGCGCTGCACCCCCTCCGAGTCGAGTCCGTGGCGTGGATCACCGAACGCCGCGACGTGCTCTCCGGCGTGTTCTTCGTCGGCTCATTGCTCGCCTACCTGCGTGGTGTCGCGCCGGGCCGCACAGAGGTACGAAGTCACGGCTGGCACCTACTGAGCGTGCTGCTGGTCTTGCTCTCGCTGCTCTCGAAGGCTTGGGGCATGGCACTCCCAATCATCATGCTTGTGCTCGACGTCTATCCGCTGCGTCGCATCTCCTTCGACGCCGGCCGATTGCTATCGCGGCAATCGCTCAAAGTTGTCTATCAGAAGATACCGTTCTTCCTGCTCGCCGCATTCGCCGGAACGACCGCCATCATGGCTCAACGAACGGTCGACTGGGGCGTCATGTCGCTGAACAAGTATTCGCTCTCGGGCCGCGTTGCTCAGGCCCTATACGGCATTGCGTACTATCCACTTCGAACGTTGCTTCCGACAAACCTCGCGACGATCTATGAGATTCCCAAAGGCCTCTCACTCGACTCGCGTCCCGTCATGCTCGGAGCGGTCGTGACTGTCGTCATAACTGGCGCCTTGATCGCGCTCGTTAGAAAATTCCCAGCCGGGCTGGCCGTATGGATCTGCTATCTGGTAACGGTCGCCCCGGTGCTTGGCGTCGCGCAGAGCGGCATGCAGATTGTTGCCGATCGATACAGCTATCTCTCCTGCATTGGGTTTCCCTTGCTGGCGGCGGGCGGATTGCTGTGGCTGTGGGTGCATCGTGGTGAAGGCCTGCGAGAGGCCTTCTATGGAACGGCCTCTGTTGCGGCCGTCGCAGTATTCATTCTCGCGATTCTGACCTATCGAGAAGCCGGCTTCTGGAAAACCAGCATCACGCTTTGGACGCGAACGGTCCAGGTCATTCCCGATAGTTTCATCGCATGGATCAATTACGGAAACGCTCGTTTCCTGGCCGGCGACAAACCCGGCGCGCTCGATTGCGGCCTCCGCGCCATCAAGCTGAATCCCGAGTCCGGCAACGCCTGGCAATTGCTTGGAAGTGTCTACAATTCACTTAATCGTTTCGATGAAGCGGAACACGCCTTCGTGCAGGCGCGTGCCTATTACATCAATCCGCTTCACACCGATCTCGAAATGGGATGGGCCTATGTCCGTTGGGGAAAGTTCGATAAAGCGATCCCGTTACTGAACTCCGCCATGACCGACGCCAAATACAGGCCGTTCGCGCTTCTCTACCTGGGCCTCGCGCATCGCAGGCAGGGCCAGTTTGATCTGGCCGTTCGCGAAATGGAGCAGGCCTTCGCGATGGAGCCGAAGCTCGCCAAGAACTACTCACCTGAACTCGAAAAGGCGAGGCAGCGCCGCTAGGCCTGTCAGACTGCGAGAGCGTGTCGTCTTTTTCGGTCCTGCGCTCGGGGTCGGCCAATGGCCGATGCCTCTGGCAGGAGCTTCGACATGCATCGACGACCGTTCACGTGCTCAACGTTGCTGCTCGCTACGCTGCTCATCGGAGGACAGCTCAACTGCAGTCAGGATGACGGCGGTCGTAGACGCCCGGTCGCGCGGCTGGCGCAGGCCAAAGGCAAGAGCGTGGTTCGCGATCTGAGAAAGAAGAACAAACTTGCGCTGGAGCAGCGCCGGCAAAAAGCGACGCAGATCGACAAGGCCGCCGACTGAGTGCCCGTGCCAGTCTAATCTGGCGTTACTTGTCCACCGGAACGATCTCCGGCTCTGAACCGGAAGAATGCGGTGGCGGACTGGTGCTTGACCCGCTTGCCTGCGCCGGGGCCGGCGCAACGTTACTCGCACCCTGCTGCTGTCCCTCTTCAGGATGAACGTTGCCGCCGTGTTCGCGGTAGCGCGTGCGGTTCAAATCGTTGTAATCCGGCGGTTCATCGCCCGGCTTGGCATAGCCATTGTCGTAGTCATACGTGCCAAACCACCGTTGAATCCGGCCGTTGCTTTCCATCGGCATGCCCGGCGGCTCGGGGAAGACCGATACCGTCAGCCCAAAGGCGTTCAGGATCATCCGCGACGGGCCATAGGCGATGTCAAAGTAATCGACGGCGTTCCAGGCAAACACGTTGTCCGGCGCATCGCGATCGACGGGGTTCGTCCGATCGTTGCCCTTGTACTCAAATGGATCCTCGAACCACAGCGGCCAGTGCGTGACGAGGCCGCTCTCGTAATAGACATCCGACGCCGGCAGGTTTCGCTGGGCCAGCGTCCGGCCCTGGGGTTGGGCGAGGTAGACGTCCGCCGAAGGCGTCGTCATGTCCGCCTGTGCGTACGCGGTTGAGTCTTTGAAGGGGTTATTAAGCTGATTGCAGCCCGTGCCCGCCATCAGGACGGCGGCAACAAGGCCCGCTCCCAGCCATTCAGGATTCGCTCGAAGAGTCGAGAGCATAATTCGGTGATTCCTTCGTAATCATGATGTCGTGCGGGTGGGATTCTATCACGCTGGCATGCGTCACGCGAATAAACCTGGCATCCCGGCGCAGGTCGTCAATCGTCGGCGTCCCGCAGTATCCCATTCCTGCACGAAGACCGCCGACAAGCTGATAAACCAGCTCCCGCAGCGGGCCACGATATGGGACGCGGCCTTCCACGCCTTCTGGAACGAGCTTATCGCGGTCTTTCTCGCCCTTTTGTCCATATCGGTCGGCACTGCCGCCCATCATTGCCCCAAGTGACCCCATCCCCCGGTATTCCTTGAACCTTCGCCCCCTCCACAGCACGACATCCCCTGGAGACTCATCCAGGCCGGCAAAAAGCGACCCGATCATCACGCAATCCGCCCCGGCCGCGATTGCCTTCACCACGTCCCCGGACAGCCGCACACCCCCATCCGCAATGACCGGCACGCCCGCCGACCCGGCCACAGATACCGCGTCAAAAATCGCCGAAATCTGCGGCACTCCCACTCCCGACACCACCCGCGTCGTGCAAATCGACCCCGGCCCCATCCCGACTTTGATCGCATCGGCTCCCGCTTCGATCAAATCCTTCGCCCCCTCCTTGGTCGCCACGTTGCCCGCCAGGATATCAATATCCCAGCGCCGCCGAATCTGCTTCACCGTCTCGATCACATTCTCCGAATGTCCATGCGCCGAATCGACGACCACCGCATCCACATCATGCTTGATCAGCGCCTCGACCCGTTCCAGGTCCAGCACCCCGCACGCCGCCCCGACCCGCAACCGCCCGCGCGCATCCTTACAGCTCTGCGGAAACTGACGGCTCTTGTCGATGTCCCGCATCGTGATCATGCCGGCCAGCTTGAACGACGCATCGACCAGCAGCAGTTTCTCGACCTTGTGCTTCTGAAGCGTCTTGTCGGCCTCGTCGAGTGTCGTCGTCGGCGGTGCGGTGACGAGCTTCTCCTTCGTCATGACTTCGCTGACGGGCCGGGATTGCGATTCGAGAAACTTGAGATCGCGCCGCGTGATGATGCCTACCAGCTTCCCGTCGGCCAGCGTCACCGGCACGCCCGAAATGTTGTGCAGCCGCATCAGCTCGGCCACGCGCCCGACCGGCTCCTCGGGCCGAACCGTCACCGGGTCGAGAATCACCCCGTTCTCGCTCCGCTTCACCTTCTCGACTTCGCGGCACTGAGCTTCAATGGTCAGATTGCGATGAATGATCCCGATGCCCCCCTCCTGCGCCAGGGCGATTGCCAGGCCGGCCTCGGTGACCGAGTCCATCGGCGCCGACACCAGCGGAATGTTCATCGAAATCCCGCGCGTCAGGCGCGTGCGAACATCCGTGTCCTTCGGAACAACCGCGGAACGGGCCGGAACGAGCAAAACGTCGTCAAAGGTAATGCCGTCAGCGATGATTTTGGGATGCATACCGTCGGGCCTCGGGGGGACGAAGATATGCGTTAGTATTATGGCCGATCCGGCGGGCGAAGCAAGCGCGTCGGCGGCCGAATGCTGGGAGCCGGTGAACATGCACATTCGAATCTTGGTCGTGGCGGGCTTCGTCGTCACAGGCCTCCAGGCCGGCTGCAGCGATAAACCGGGCGCGTTGCAGATGTCGGTCACGCCCGATGCTCCGGAGTTTGGCGAGCACTCGCTCATTCGGCTTCGCTGCGATTTGAGTTCCGACGAGGCCGTCTGCCTGCCGCGGAACTACGACGTGCGCGTGGAAATGCGTCGAGTCGATGCGGATGAAGACTCGATCCATCCATCGGCATGCCGCCGATTCCGGTGTGGTAGCGAGTATTTCGCGTTGCTTCCGCTCGTGCCGGCCATCGTCGTCGGCCGATTGCTGGATGTTGGGGACTTGGGTGGCCGGTTCCAGGTCATCGCACCAGGCGAGGCACGCTCGTGCATGCTTGAGATCGGCGGCGGCTCCACGACGAAGTATTGGCTGAATAATTGGCCGCCCGACGACCTGGGCACAAGACCGACCGACGCCTGCTGGACACCCGGCGAATATCGCGTCACCGTCAGTCTCAATAATTACAACGGCTTCGCGCCGCTCTTTTGGAAACCGTACAGCCAGCCGGTCCAGGCGGAGGCCTTCATCCAAATCACCGACACGTCGACGGAGCCGGCCGTCGTCGAGCCCACAATTCAGGCCGGCGTGGGAGACTAATACCGGCACCTGACCTGCGCCGCTTAATTGGCATCGTGATACAATACACCGTGGAGCAACACATGAGCCGCGAGGAGCTGCTGTCACGCATTTCAATCGATCCCACCGTGTGTTTCGGCAAGCCGTGTATCCGCGGCACGCGCATTTGGGTTTCGCTCGTTCTCGATTTCCTGGCGAATGGCATGACGATGGACGAAATCCAAAGGGAGTATCCGCACGTCGCCACTGAAGACATCTTGGCATGTATCGCATACGGCGCGGAAATGAGCCGCGAGCGATATGTTGAAATCCCCGTCCGGGCGGCGTCGTGAAGTTTAAGCTCGATGAAAACCTCGGCACCAGCGCGGTTCAGGTTTTTCGAGAATTCGGGCATGACGCGCTGACAGTCCGGGACCAGCGGCTCGCGGGAATCAGCGATCCGCGACTTCTCATCGTCTGCCGCGACGAACAGCGGGCTCTGGTGACGCTAGACCTCGACTTCGCAAACCCGTTGAGCTTCAACCCGCAACAATATCACGGAATCGCCGTGCTTCGTTTGCCGCCTCGTGTCCAGATAGAACACCTGCTGACCGCCGTACAAACACTGCTCCTCGCACTCCAAAATCAAACGCTCGATCGCAAGCTCTGGATCGTCGAACTCGGGCGCATTCGCGAATACCAGCCGCAAGAGGAAGCCGAGTAACGGATCGAATGGAGCTCAAATGGCAACCGTCATCCTCCTCAACAAACCCCAGATGGGCCATGGCGACGCCGAACTCGGCAGGAAAATCCTCGCCACCTTCCTCCGCAAATCCATCGCCATCACCGACCTCGAAGCCATCGCCTTCTACAACGAAGGCGTCAAGCTCGCCGCGAAAGACTCACCCATCGCCACCGAGCTCGTCATGCTCCACGACCGCGGCGTCGACATCCTCCCCTGCGCCACCTGCGTCGATCACTATGGCCTGCGCGAAAAGCTGTGCGTTGAAAAAATCGGCACCATGGACGAAATCATCGACGCCCTCAAAAAGGCCGACAAAGTCATCACGCTCTAGCGCCCCACACGCCGTCCCGCTATACTGCACGCCTCTCGCGGACCGTGCCCAGCCCTGACGCTTCGCAGCCGGCCGCCCACAGGACACGCGCGTGAACATCAACATCCTTTGCATCGGCGACGTCGTCGGCCGCCCCGGCCGGTCCGTTCTCGCCAATGCCCTGCCCGCCATCGTCCGCGATCACGCCATCGACTGCGTCATCGCCAACGTCGAAAACATCGCCGGCGGCTCCGGCCTGACCCCTTCGCTTTACGAAAAGCTGCGTCGCTACGGCGTCGACCTCATGACCATGGGCGACCACATCTACCGCCGCGGCGAAATCATCCCCGTTCTTGCCCGCTCCGATCGCATCGTCCGGCCGGCCAACTTCCCGCCCACCGCCGTTGGCAGCGAATTCGCCGTCTACCAGACCAAACGCGGCCCGAGCATTGCCGTCGTCTCGCTCATGGGCCGGCTCTTCATGCGGCCCATCGTCGATTGCCCGTTCCAGGCCATCGATCGCGTCATTCAACAGATCCCGCGCGACGTGAAAATCATCGTCGTCGACATCCATGCCGAAGCCACCAGCGAAAAAATCGCGCTCGGCTGGTACCTCGACGGTCGCGCCAGCGTCATTTTCGGCACCCACACCCACATCGCCACCGCCGACGAGCGACTCCTCCACAAAGGCACCGCCTATATCACCGACCTCGGCATGACCGGCCCCTACGAGTCGGTCCTCGGCCGCCGCATCGACCGCGTCACCCATTTTCTCACCACCGGCATGCCCGAGCCCTTCGAAGTAGCCGGCAAGGACGCCCGCCTTTGCGGAATCATCGCCCGTGTCGACGGCGAGTCCGGCCGCGCCACGCACATCGAGCGCTTCCGCTTCGACGCACCCGACCGCGCCAGCGGCGACGACGACATGGACTCTGACTCGGATCATTGACGCCCATGCCGCCGCACACGACACCGGCAGCCGCCATTCGCCCGTTCGAACCCCCAATGACTGAGGCAGTCATCGCCATCGTCCGCCGCGTGCATGACGAATACGGCTTCATGTGGGACTACGCCGGCTATCACCGCGACCTCTATGATGTCCCCGCGTACTACGTCGCCCCCGGCGGCGCATTTTGGGTGCTCGACGTTGATGGCAAGATTGCCGGCTGCGTTGGCGTCACGCCGCACGGCGACCACTGCGAGCTGCATCGTCTCTACATGTACAGCGACATCCGCGGCCGCGGCCTCGGCCAGCTCCTGCTCACGACCGCCCTCGACTGGGGCCGCGCCCGAAATTTCCGCGAAATGATTGCCTGGTCCGACGTGAAGCTCGGCCTCGCCCACAAGCTCTACCTGACCAACGGCTTCACTCTCATCGGCCAGCGCTTCTGCGACGACCCCGACCAGAGCATTGAGCATGGCTTCCGGAGGCCGCTGCCATGACCCGCGCCGCCGCACAAAGCGACACCGCGCCGGTCATGAGCGTTTCGCAGCTCAATCGCATGGTCAGCGCCGCCCTGTCGGCGGCCCTCCCCGAAAAACTGCTCGTTGCCGGCGAAATCGCCGACATCTCGCGCCCCTCCAGCGGACACCTCTACTTCACGCTGAAAGACAGCGCCAGTCTCGTCCGCTGCGTCATGTGGCGCTCGACCGCCGAGCATCTCAAGTTCAAACCCACTGACGGCATGGCCGTGCTGGCCACGGGCGGCATCGAAGTCTACGAGCCGCGCGGCCAATACCAGTTCTACGTCCGCCGTCTCGAACCGCAGGGCATCGGCGCGCTCGAACTCGCGTTCCGCCAGCTCAAGGAAAAGCTCGCGAAGGAAGGGCTCTTCGACGCGGCCCGCAAACGAAAACTCCCGGCCTTCCCCCGCCGCATCGCCGTCGTCACCAGTCTGAGCGGCGCGGCGATCCGCGACATTCTGCAAACCATCCATCGCCGCTGCCCCGCCGTCCACGTCCTCGTCTGCCCCGTCCGCGTACAGGGCGAGGGCTCGGCGCAAGAAGTCGCAATTGCGATTCGCCGCATCAACGAGCAGGCCGATCGCCTCGGCGGCATCGATGTCCTGATCGTCGGCCGAGGCGGCGGCTCGCTCGAAGACCTGTGGGCCTTCAACGAGGAAATCGTCGCCCGCGCCATCTTCGCCAGCAAAATTCCGATCGTCAGCGCCGTCGGCCACGAGGTCGACTTCACCATCGCCGATTTTGTCGCCGACGTTCGCGCCGCCACGCCGACCGCCGCGGCCGAACTGGTCGTCCCCATGCTCGCTGACATCATCGAGCACATAGCCCTCCTCCAATCCCGCATCACGCGCGGTGTCCGCCGCGAACTCGACCTCTCCGCCGCACAACTGGCCGGCGTCCTGCGAAGCGAATGGTTCCGCGACTCCGTCAGCCGCGTACGACAAAAACAACAACGCGTCGACGAGGCCGCCGGCCGCCTGAACCTCACCGCAACACGCCGCCTCAAAGTCTGGCGCGAAGCCCTCCACCACCACGAGCGCATCCTCGGCCGCATCCGCCCTGAAATCGTCCTTGCCCAGCGCCGCGAACGCCTCGGCAACGCCGAACACCGCCTCCGCTGGGCCCTGAGACAGGCCGAATCAACGGCCGAACGCCAGGTAGCCGCAGCCCTGGCCCGCCTGACTCGCGCCACCCCTCAACGCTTAATCGACCGCTACAGAATGCACGCAGCGCAAGCGCAAACACGAATGGAATCGGCCGCAATGAACCGAATGCGCCTGCTCGCGCAACAAATCGGCTCGATGCACGCGCGCCTAAGCGCAAGCAGCCACGAACAAGTCCTCAATCGCGGATTCTCAATTACCAGAGATGCAAGGTCAGGCCGCATCATTCGCAGCCGGATGAAAACCCGAGTGGATCAGCGCATCATCACGCGTGTCGCAGATGGTGAGTTTGGTTCTAAAGTTGTGGACATCAAACAGGGCGAGCTGTTCGAGTAATCGACCCCTGAAGCGCCATCGAATGACTTCGCAAGTCACCAGCGATTATTAGAGCTTTCGCATCGGCGTCCGCGCTGTGCGAAGTTCTCGTGTCGGATCGCTGCTGGGCGGAGTCGCCCGCGCGCGCTGCTGAATGGGTTGGCTGGGCGAATAGACTCGCCCTGCGACTGACAGCAGTTTGTCAATTAGCTCGTTCTGGGGGTCGAGCTTCTTGGCTTTCTGCAGTGCGGTGAACGCACTTCCCGGGCCGCTGGTGTAGTACAACGCGTACCCAAGCATGGTGACGGCGTATGGGTCGCCGGGTCGAGCGGCGACGGCTCGCTCCACCGCGGTGAGCTGAATCTCGAAATCCTGGGAGTTCCCGTATTCCTCGCGGAGGTCGAAGCGCAGCGTCGCGAGGCCGGGCTGGAGCTCGAAGGCCCGGGCAATGAGCTTGACCGACTGGTCATAGCGGCCGATCGCGAACATGGCATGGCCGGCGCGAACACGCGAAAGAGCGTCGGCGTGATTGGCGCCGGCGGCGTCGAGGAGCTGAATGGCAGCTTGTTCGTATTGCCCTGCGCGGAAGAGAGCTTTCCCGGAGTCGGTCTTCGCGACGTTCTGCTGGAGCAGGGTTTCGTCGCGTTTATAGATTTGATTGAGGTAATGGTAATCCTGGGCGTCGCGGATAGCGGTTTGATAGGGGATTCGGGCCATTTGGCGCTGAGCTTGCACCGAATAGTTACTGAGATCCGACTGCCCGATTCCGTACCCATAGCCATTGAAGCCGTAGCCCGATGAATACGCGCCGTTTGGCGAATAACCTGAATTGTAGTAAGGACTTAGGTCGTAAAACGCGGGTGGCGCGATGGGCATGGCTCCCGCGCGATATATTCCCGGCGGCAAGGCGTTGGGCACGGCCGGGTAGACGAGGGCTTGGGGAATTGGTTGCGTTGCTCCGAAGCCCGGAGATTGCTGCATCGGTGCGACAGCAAGCTGTTGGGCGAATGCAGGACCGAGTAGGACGAGGGGAATTGAACCGGCGAGGAACGACAACGGGCGAGACATGACCGGACTCCGAGGCCAAGGCATCGTCCGCGGCTAGCGAAACCGGGCGGATGGGACTGGCCCGGCACGTCGAAGTTTGCGGAGGCCGCGATATCGCCGCAACTTCCCCCTCCCCAGTGAAGACAAACGGGCGTCGCGAACGTTAGATTTCCGAATTTCGTCTCAAAGTTTTTTGTGCAATTGCAACATGAAATCGCTCGCTGGAATTGGGCGAGCGATATCGTACGCAAAGAGTACTGATTGGCTGGCGAGGGTTCCCAATAGTTTGCTGGCGGATTCTCCATCGCGGCGTCTGGGCCAGTCGGGCGATGTTAGTGCATGCTAACTCAGGCATCCGTTCATCATTCAGTGCGAAGCGCGCGCGGCAATGATGCGCACGATATGTACGCAATAATGCGTGTATTCGCGTGCAATCCGGCCACAGCGCAAGCACAATACCGCGCTACGCGTGTTGCTGCGCAAAGCTAGTACCCGCTAATGAGGACTTGAACATGTCAGTTGCCACCGTTGAACAGGGCCGCAGTCAGAGCAAACTCAACGTCGAGTTGCCGATCCTTGGCGCGCCGTCGGTCGATGCCGCGGTCGAAGCCGAGCGGCAGCGGCTGCTGCAGGAGGCCGGGCTGGATCATCAGATTCGGCACTTCAAGCGGCCGCGCGAGAAGAACTTCTCGAAGCAGGAGCGCGGAAAGACGACGATCTGGTTCGGTGGGCTGACGATGCGGCACGAGCATCTCATTCTCGCGGGCCTTGAAGGGCTGGGCTACAAGGTCGGCATCATTCCCACGCCGGTGAAGGCCGACTTTCAGGCGGGCAAGGAATACGGCAACAACGGGCAGTGCAACCCGACTTATTTCACGGTCGGTGCGGTCGTCAATCATCTGAAGAAGATGCGGGATGATGACAACATTCCGCTCGACAAGATTCTCGAAGAGAACGTGTTCATCACGGCCGGGGCTTGCGGGCCTTGCCGATTCGGAATGTATGAGGCCGAGTATCGCGTTGCGTTGCGAAACAGCGGCTTTGACGGCTTCCGCGTTCTGCTCTTCCAGCAGGGCGGCGGTTTGGACCAGTCGGCGGCTGAGGCGGGCATCGAGTTCAATCTGAACTTCTTCCTGTCGCTCGTGAACGGCATGTTCATGGGCGATCTGCTGAACGAAGTTGCCTACCAGATTCGGCCGTTCGAAGTCGTTCCCGGTAAGACCGACGAAATCTTCGACAAGTGCCTCAAGATTTGCCAGGACGCGCTGCGGCAAAAGAACTACGACGAGATTCAGGGTGGCAAGATTGCCAAGTTGCTGACGAACTTCCTGCCCCTCAAGAACGCCGACGAGACCGAGAAGTTTCTCGATCAGCTCCGCGGCACGTATTACGCTGAAGTGTTCGAGAAGTGTCGGCATCTGATCGAAGAGGAGATCGAGGTCGACTACACGCGACCGAAGCCGATCGTGAAGATCACCGGCGAGTTCTGGGCGCAGACGACCGAGGGCGACGGCAACTTCAAGATGTTCCCGTTCCTCGAGTCCGAAGGCGCCGAGGTGCTGGTCGAGCCGATCGCGACGTGGATCGCCTACATGCTCAACCAGGCCCGCAATAAGGCGAAGGATCGTAAGGGCGTAACGAAAGACGGCGAGGTCTCGCTGAAGAATCCGGCCAAGTGGCTGGCGGCCGAGAAGGCCTTCAGGGCCAAGATGTTCAAGTTCGCCCTGGCTGACAAAATCATCAAGCGCGAATACGGCCGGCTGCGCGAGGCCATTGGCGGTACGACGCACGAACTGGCCTGCCAGCACGAGCTGACCCGCGTCGGGCACCCCTACTACAACAGCCGGGCCGGCGGCGGCGAAGGCCACCTCGAAGTCGCGAAGAATATCTACTACAGCAACAAAGACATGGCCCACATGGTCCTGTCGCTCAAGCCGTTCGGCTGCATGCCCAGCACGCAGTCAGACGGGGCGCAGGCCGCGGTCGTCTCGCACTTCAAGGACATCATCTACATCCCGATCGAAACCTCCGGCGAGGGCGACATCAACGCATACAGCCGCGTACAGATGGCCCTCGGCGAGGCGAAGAACAAGTGCAAGGATGAGTTCAACCGCTGCGTGAAGCAGAGCGGCTACACGATCGAGCAGATTCGTGCATACGTGGCCGAGTATCGCCAACTTCGCCGGCCGCTGCAGCACATCGGCCATCGCAAGGGCGTGATTGGCAAGGCGGCGAACTTCATTCTGGATGTCGCGGAGCGGATGAAGGCCGAGCATGTTCCAGCCGGAAATCGCGAGGCAGAGTTGGTCGGAGTCTGAACGAGGACGGCCCGCTCTGCGGACCCCACGAGGTAGAGAATCGCGATGGCTTCAAAACTTCACGATGCAGACAAACACGGTTCGGGTGGGGGAGGTGGTTGCAGTTCCGGCGGCGGAAGTTGCGGCTGCTCCTCGAAGAAGGGCGAGTCGGCCGGGACTGGCCTGATTCAACTCAATGTCGGGCTTGCCTCGGCGGCGACGTCGCGGCCGACCATTGAAGACCTGCCGTTCCAGCCGACTGAGAAGTATCCGCAGGGCCTGCTCATCGGGCTCGACGTTGGCAGCACGACGGTCAAGTTCGTCGTCATCAATCCTGTCACCGACGAAATCCTCCACAAAGATTATCAGCGCCACGACACCAAGCAGCCCGAGAAGTGCATCGAGATGCTCAAGGTGATCGAGGAGAAGTTCACCGACGTGCCGCGCAACGCCTTCCGCGTTTTCATGACCGGGTCTGGCGGCTCAGCGATCGGCAAGCGGATCGGTGCGAAGTTTGTTCAGGAAGTGAACGCCGTTTCGCTTGCGGTGGAGAAGCTCTATCCGCAGGTCCAGTCGGTCGTCGAGCTGGGCGGGCAGGACGCCAAGATCATCGTCTTCAAGCCGGACGAAGAGACCGGCAAGAAGAAGAAAATCCCCTCGATGAATGACAAGTGCGCCGGCGGTACAGGCGCGGTCATCGACAAGATCAATGCCAAGCTCAAGATCCCGGCCGAGCAGCTCTGCAACATGGGCTACTTCGACCTGAAGTTGCACCCCGTAGCCGGCAAGTGCGGCGTCTTCGCCGAGACGGACATCAACGGCTTACAGAAGCAGGGCGTTCCGCCGGACGAGCTGATGGCGTCGCTGTTCGAGTCGATCATTCAGCAGAATCTCGCCGTGCTGACGCGCGGCCACACGCTGCGGCCGGTGGTGCTGCTGCTGGGCGGACCCAACTGCTACATCAAGGGCATGCGCGACTGCTGGCGAAACAATATTCCCATCGTCTGGAAAGAGCGCAAGGTCGAAGTTCCCGATCTGCCTATCGAAGAGCTGATTATCGTTCCTGAAAACGCGCAATACTTCGCGGCCATGGGGGCGGTTGAGTACGCGAAGATCGAAGTGCAGGACAACCCCAACTTCGGCGTCTATCGCGGCTTCTCCGAGCTGGAGTGGTACATCACCGTCGGCCGCGTCGAGGAGAAGAAGGCCAAGGGCAGCGCCGGCCTGACCAAGAACGCCGAAGAACTCGCCGCCTTCAAACATAAGTATCGCAAAGAGGCCTGGGTGCCAACCAAGTTCGCCCCGGGCACGCATGTTCAGGCGTTTTGCGGCCTCGATGGCGGCTCCACCAGCACCAAGGGCGTGCTGATGGACATGGACAAGAATGTCATCGCCCGCTCGTACCAGCTCTCCAAGGGCAACCCGATTGAGGATACGCAGGACATCCTCTCGCAGCTTGAGAAGCAGATTGCCGAACAGGGTTGCACGTTGGAGATTCTCGGGACAGGCACGACCGGGTATGCGAAGGACATTCTTAAGGACGTGATTGGGGCCGACGTGGCGCTGGTTGAGACCGTCGCCCACACGCAAGCCGGAATGCACTTCTACCCGGGCACCGACGTGATCTGCGACGTCGGCGGACAGGATATCAAGCTTATCGTTCTGAAAAACGGCCAAGTCAAAGACTTCAAACTCAATACGCAGTGCTCGGCCGGCAACGGCTACTTCTTGCAGTCCACAGCTCAGGGCTTTGGCTTCAAGGTTGAAGAGTTTGCTGACATCGCCTTTTCGGCTCAGGCCATGCCAAGCTTCGGTTATGGCTGTGCGGTGTTCATGCAGTCCGACATTGTCGATTTCCAGCGGCAGGGTTGGTCGCCCGAAGAGATTATGGCCGCGCTGTGCGACGTGCTGCCGAAGAACATCTGGCTCTACGTCTCGCAGATTCCGAATATCGCCAAGCTTGGGACGAAGTTTGTGCTGCAGGGCGGCACGCAGAACAACCTCGCGGCCGTGAAGGCGCAGGTCGACTTCATCACCTCGCGATTCAAGGGCACCGGCGTTGAGCCCGAGGTGATCGTCCACAAGTTCTGCGGCGAGGCCGGCGCGATCGGCTGCGCAGTCGAGGCGCATCGGCTCTACACCGAGCAGGAACTCAAGACGACCTTCATCGGGTTTGAGCGCGTGCGGCAGATCAAGTTCCGCACGACGCGTGACGAAAACACCCGCTGCTATTTCTGCAAGAACAAGTGCCTGCGGACGTTCATTGACGTCAAGTCGGGATCGCCGGCGAGCCCGGGCACGCTGGTGGATCTGACGTCGCACATCATCAAAACCGGACCGGAAGCGGGGCACCCGACACGCATCAAGCATGGTGAGCCCGAGCCAGCGCTGGTCGAAGCGCAGGCAATGAAAACAAATCCGGACGGATCGCCCGAGGCGCCCACCGAAAAGAAGCCGGCCAAGAGCAAAACGAAGGTACCGCTGGCGTCGGACGAGCAGCGGCTCATCATCGCCACATGCGAGAAGGGCACTGTCGAAGACGTCAACGACATGCGCGACATCAAGAAGGGGCTCGACGCGGTAAAGAAGGCCAATCCCAACTTTGCCGAGATCGCGGCGCGCGAGGCCTTTGCCAGCACCGGCGTCGCGAATGTGGCCGATCCGATTCCGACCGTGAACTGGAAGAATGTGCTCAAGCGGAAGGAAGTCGAGCAGCGAATCGAGCGGATGAAGCGCCGCGAAGACATTCGCATCGGCCTGCCGCGACTCTTGAACATGTATTCGATGGGGCCATGGTTTACTGCGTGGTTCCAGTCGCTCGGCATTCCGCATCGCAACCTGGTCTGGAGCGAATACACCAGCGAGGAGATGTACAAGGAAGGGGCTAAGCGCGGGGCGATCGATCCGTGCTTCCCGAGCAAGATCGGCATCCCGCACGTGCACAACTTGCTCTACCACAAGCACGCCGAGAAGCCGCTGAATTACATTTTCTTTCCGATGATCGACTGCCTGCCGACTTTCATGGAAGGCACCCTCAGCAATCGCGCGTGCCCAACGGTGTCGGCGACGCCTGAGGCGGTGAAGGCTGCGTTCACGAAGGAGTCGAACGTCTTCGCTGATTTCGGCGTTGAGTATCTCGACACGTTCCTGAACTTCAGCGAGCCGGCCCTGCTCGAACGGCAGATGTTCAACGAGTTCGCCGACAAGCTTGGCCTTTCGGTCGAAGAAAATCATCGGGCTTGCAAGGCCGCATGGGAGGTCGACACAAAGTTTTGGGCCGATCTCCGCGATCAGGCCCGCGAAGTGCTTGAACGGCTTGAAGCGAATAATGAGATCGGCGTCGTCCTTCTGACGCGGCCGTACCACCACGATCCCGGCGTTTGCCACGAGATTCCCGACGAATTGCAGAAGCTCGGCTACCCCATCTTCACGATGGACACGCTGCCGCGCGACCCCGACATTTTGGAGCGGCTCTTCGGAGAAGAGGTCCGGCGTGGCGATTTCAAGAGCCCGCTCTCGATCGAAGACGCCTGGAAGAACGCCTACAGCGAGAACACCAATCGCAAGGTATGGGCCGCGAAGTATTGTGCCCGACACCCCAATCTGGTGGCCCTCGAGTTGTCGAGCTTCAAGTGCGGCCATGACGCCCCGATCTACACGGTCATCGAAGAGGTGATCGAGAACTCGGAGACGCCGTACTTCTGCTTCAAGGACATTGACGAAAACAAGCCCACCGGCTCGATCCGGATTCGAATTGAGACGATCGGCTACTTCCTGCGGCGGCACCGCGACAAGATGGTAGTCCGCAAGCGCAAGATGACCGACATCGAGACGAAGCTGACCCAGCTGCGCGATCGGCTGCAGCGGCAGTACGACGCGGCGGCCGGTGTGCAGACCGCGGCTCTGGTGGGCGTGTGATGCTTGCGGTCCTCGCTCTCTGACGCGACACTTCCCGATCGCTCTTTGGCGACGGGCAGGAGGCGTTCGTGGCGGCGGCCGACAAGATCATGTTCGAGATTTATCGGGAGGCCGATTATGGCCGGCAGTTCCGAGTGGTTTATTTCACGGAACTGAACGAGCACAACAAAGAGAGCGAGATCGGCCGGGCCATGGCGGGCGAACACTTCTTCGACGGGTTCGTTCGCGAGAGCCGGCGGGATGATGCCAAGCGGTTCCTGACCGACGTCGTCCGGCAACTCAATAGCGGCCAGGCATTGACGGCCGATGAGGTTGAAAATCAATTACGCGAGCGCGAGTTGCTCGCTTAGGGCCGCCTCGGCCCACCTGTCACGAAGGGAGTCCAGCGGTGGCGATGACCAAGCAGCTTCCGAAGGTTCCGGCCCATCTCGAACGCTGGGCTGCGAAACACCCGACCTATCTGCCACACGAGCCGCGCCCGGCGGTGACGAAAAAGAACGCCAAGTCCAAGCTGGACGAGTACAAGCTCTCCCTTCGTCGCTACGACCCCAAACATGCTCAGCTTCCGTGGGAGATGATGTCGGAATGTCCGACTTGCGACGCCACGGTTCCCTCCACGTTTCATATGGTTGGCGATCGGGTGGTCCTGACGATTCGCTGCCCGTCGTGCGGCACGGCCAATGAGGCCCACGAAGACGTCATTTTCCATCCGAATGCCAAGAGCGATCTGCCCGACTCGCCGACGCACACCTACGGCGGCACCAAGATCAACCCGATTGTTCGCGGCCTTCCGCGAACGCTGGAGACGCTCTGCCCCGAGTGTTCGTGCAATATCCTCGGTCGCTATTACGTGAAGAACGGCCGCGTGATGATCGTGAAGACCTGCCCGCAGCACGGGTATTTCCGCGACTGCATCAACTCCGACGTGCGGGTCTATCTGCGGGCCAACTACTGGACATTTGAGGAGCAACCCGGCCTGACCAACCCCAAGGTCGAGCATGCTGTCTCCTGCCCCAGCGATTGTGGCCTCTGCAATCAGCACCAGTCGGTAGCCGTGCTTGCTAATATCGATCTGACCAATCGCTGTAATCTCACCTGCCCGGTCTGCTTTGCAAACGCAAACGACGCCGGATACGTCCACGAGCCGAGCTTTACCGACGTCGAGCGCGAGCTGATGCAGCTCCTCGACTGCCGGCCAACCCCCTGCACCAGCGTCCAGTTCTCAGGCGGCGAGCCGACCATTCACCCGCGCTTTCATGACATTGTCCGCCGCGCCAAAGAACTTGGCATGACCAACATCCAGGTGGCGACGAACGGCATCACCCACGCCAATCTCGAGTTCGCCCAGCGCAGCAAGGCAGCCGGCCTCCACACGCTCTACCTCCAGTTCGACGGACTCGACGATCGCATCTACAAGTTCGTCCGCGGCGAGGCACTGCTCGAAAAGAAGCTCCAGGCGATTGAGAACTGCCGCAAGGTCGGATTGAAAGTTTGCCTCGTTCCCACGCTCATCAAGAGTGAGAACGACGACCAGGTCAGCAAGATCTTCGATTTCGCAGTCGCCAACTCCGACGTTACCAGCGCCATTAGCTACCAGCCGGTCGTCTTCACCGGGCGAATTAACCGCCGCGACTTGGAGCGCAAGCGCTACACGCTGGGCGATCTGGCCCATGCCATCCACAAACACACCGGCGCCGCGCTGGAGCGCGACTTCTTCCCGCTCTCCTTCGTCACACCCTTGTCGCAGTTGCTGAGCGTGCTGGAGCAGAAGCCGAAGATTCGCAGCAGTTGCCACAGCGATTGCGCCTTCGGCACCTACTTCCTCGTTGCTCCCGAAAAATACGCCGGCCAACCGACCCGCGAGCGCGTCGTCCCCATCCCGCAGGTCTTCGACATCGCCAGTCTCTTCAACGAGATGAACGAGATGGCCAAGCGTCTCGAAAAGAAGGAGAAGATCAGCAAGCTCGACTTGGCCAAGGTCCTGTGGATGTTCGTGAAGAACTACGATCGCAAGGCCGCTCCGGAAGGGCTGACCGTCATGCGTTTCATCAAGAGCTTGCAGGGATGCGTCAGCAAGACCGACGGCCGGTCGGATAAGGCCGACAAGGACAACTACAAGACGCTGATGTGCGCCGGCATGCACTTCCAGGATCGCTACAACTACGACGTCGAGCGCGTAAAGCGCTGCGTCATTCACTACAGCACGCCGGACGGCATCTACCCGTTCTGCACCTACAACAGCGGACCGACCTATCGCCCCTTTATCGAGGCGATGTGGTCAACGCCGAACGAAGAGTGGATCGCCGGCCATCCCGGTCAGCGGATCGTCCCGCCATCCAGCCCCAACAGCGTCATGCCGTGGGCGGGCAAGTTCGGCGGAGAGCCGGAAGAAGATGAGAGCTGGCGGACGCTGGAGAAAGAGGGCAGCAAGTTCACGAAGCTGCTCTCCCTGCCGGTGGCGGGCGGCGCGGCGGGCCAGAGCAAGGTCGGCTCGCGCGGCGGATGCGGTTCGGGCTGCGGCTGCGGTTGAGAATTCGGTTCTGCTAGACTCTGGCGTGCGGCCTATTGCCCATCCGGCGGCGCCGGCATGGTTTCGGTCGTCGCCGTCGTCTCATCAAAAATCTTCGCATTCGCGGGCGCTTCGAACTTAAATCGTTCCTCCTTGATTGGAACGTTTGTTCGAATATCCACGTAGGTCAGGGTCGTCATCGGCCTGCCCTTAATGTCATACGTGATCTTCTTCAACGGCACGCCAAGTTCCTTGTCGAACCAAAACTTGTGTGGAAAGGCCGGCCACGGGTGCTTCAGTGGCGGCTTCGGTTTTACCAGTACAACCCAGCACGACCGTCCGGAGACTTCCTCGTCGTCGAGAAGGGACATGTCATACTGGTCCTTGAACTCAGCGAACGGATTCGGATCCGGAACAGCTGAAAGCTTCTGCTTCGTCACGACGGGCTGATTCAGTGCGATATTCAAAAGCCATGTGAACTGGCCGTCGCAGACCTTTTCAAACGTGTTAGGTTCCTTAGTAGCCTTGCCTTGGTACTCAATTGCCTTGACGCGCTTAAGTTCCTCACGATGGAGGTACTTATCGCCGACAATCATATACTCAATCGTTCCGTCGCCCGTCGTCGTGTTTTTTGCCGCACCCTCAAGGAATTGATGGTAGCGAACCTTCTCCGTCAGCGACGTGATCCTGCGTCTCATCTCGGTCAGCTTCTTCTCGACGGATTCAAACGTCTCAGCGCGCACAGAGGTCTGCGCACACGCCGCGATCAATCCCATCGTAAATAGCCGGCGAATCATCCCCATTTCCTCCAAATACACAGCCCCGTCATTGCTTGCCCGCAGGCGAGCTCAGGTCCGCCTGGGTCGTATCCATGACCTTGACGCCCGGTGGCGGTGTGAACTTGAAGTGGTCTTTCCCGATCGACTTGTTCACTTGAATGTCTGAATACGTTGTCGTCGACATCGGCTTTCCTTCACCCGTGTAAACGATATTCTTCGCCATGGCCCCCGTGTCCTTCTGGAAATACTGCCGCATTTTCCCGCCCGCCGCCGGGTTCGGTGCCGCCTTCGATGCCTTGGGCGTCGCCTCAAACACCCAGCAGGTCTTGCCGTCGATGGTTTCGTCCGGCAGTAGCTTCAGATCGTAGTCATCTCGCAACGACTTGAATGGGTCGCTGTCCGGCTTGTCCGGAAGCTTGGACTTTGTGGCCATCTTCTCGCCCGCCTGGTCGGTCAGCGTGTAGTAAAAGTGGCCGTCACAAACGCCGATTGACGAGCTTTCCTGCTTTGCCTTGTTCCCGCCGACGTCCGTCTCGCTCATCATCTTAGTGTCTGACCGGACATACATCTTGTCCCCATCCACCAGATACTCGTAGCTGCCGTCCGCGGTAGCCGTGCTCTTGAACCCCGCCATGTCCATCTGAGTCACTTGCTTGAGCCTGGCCGACATGGACTTAATGGCTTTATTCTTCTCGACGATCTTCTTCTGAACATCTTCCACTGACTCTGCTCGACCGACTCCGGTGCCGCCAAGAACCAGGACAATCGCCGCACCCGCCGTCATCAAACCGCGCTTCATGTCTGAACTCCGAAATTGATGTTGTGGATTACCCGAATAAAGCCCATTCGAGACGTTTAGAATAGCCCCGGTACGTCATACCGGCAAATCACTTTGGCGCATCGAACTCGAATTCCAGCAACGAAAAGTCGTCGCCCAAATCGCTCGTGCCCTGGATGGCTCTGATCCGTTCCAGCATCGTCTTCACGCGCGACCCGTTGCTGGGCTGACACTCTGCCAGCATTCCGAGCAGGCCCGCCTCGCCAATCAATTGCGAATCCGGCCCCGCCACTTCGAACGCCCCATCGCTGAAGATATAGAGCCGATCGCCGCCGCGAACCGCGCGCGACTCGGTGACGTACTCCACATCCGGCATCACGCCGATCATCACATTGGGATCGCCAAGCCGCGCCGGTTTCGTCGCCCCCGACTCAAACAGCACCGCCGGAGGATGCCCGGCAGTGCAATAGCGTATCGTGCGCGATCTTTTGTCGAACACACCGTACCAGATGGTGAAGAACTTGTTGTTGTTCTCCTCCATCGGAAACGTGCGATTCAGTGCAGCCAGAACATTCCCGGGATCGGAAAAATCCGCGTCCGGCAGCGTCCCGCGCCGCAAGGCATTCTGCACCGTCACCGAGAGCAATGCCGCACCGACGCCGTGTCCGCAAACGTCAAGCAGGTAGATCGCCAGCCGCTCGTCGTCGATCCAGTGATATCCGAAGAAGTCGCCGCCCAGTTGCGACGAACTCGCGAATTGCCAGTCCGTCCGCACCGTGCCACTCATTCGCGCAGGCAGCATCGACTTCACATAACTGGCCGCCTCCAAAAGCTCTTTCGCGATCTTCTTCTGCGATTCCACCAGCCGATTCTTCGTCTCCAGCACCTCGCGTTGCGCTGCGATCAGATCGACCAGATTAACTTCCTGCTCGACCAGCTCGGCCATCTCCGAAAAAAGCTGCATCTCGCGGTCGCTCAACTGCCGCGGAAACGGTGCGGCCAGGCAGAAAGTTCCCACGTTGTGCCCGTTGGGACCGGCCAGCGGATACCCGGCGTAGAAACGGATGTGCGGATCCTTGGTTACCAGCGGATTGTCATGAAATCGCGGGTCCAACTGCGCATCGGGAATGATCAGCGGCTGCTTGAGCAGGATGGTATGCCCGCAAAACGATACATCTCGCCCGGTCTGCGAGGTCGCGATGCCGCACTTTGCTTTGAGCCACTGCCGGTCCGAATCGACCATCGCGACGTATGCCATTGGCACGCCAAAGACTCGCGTCGCCAACGCCACCATGCCGTCAAATCGGCGCTCCGGCGGGGTGTCTAGAATATGCAACGCCCGTAGATCGGCGATGCGCTCTGATTCATTGGAGGGAATGGGCGGGGCCTGCATGTGTATCCGTTTCTCCCGGACTCGCCTGGCGACGCAATTGCGTCTCTACAGTGTTGCACGCCGCCTTACGAAGATCAAATCGGCATGCCCCGCCGCACCCAATTTGCTCTCCATAGCTCGACTTCCCGGCTATCCCGCCAGTGCCTTGAGGTATTTTGTTAACTGCTCGATATGCGACAAATCATGCCCGGCGTTCATCTTCCGCATGAGCCCGAGTGATTCCTCGCCCCGCTCATTATGGACACCCACGCGCTTCTCTTCCGCCGGTCCGATCAGCCGCCAAAGCCGCAAAGAACTTCCCCGTAGTGCCCGGAAATCCGCCAGCAATTCGCGCGGCTCGCGTTCGTTGTAGCGCTGTCCCACGACCCATTTTTCCTGATCCATACCCAGAATCGTCGGCCGGTCTTCACAGAGAATAAGCCGCACCCGATACCCATAGACGATTTCGGCGTCGATCAGATGGCCCAGCACTTCCAGCGGCGTCCATGTCCAACGCTCCGCGTAAGGGCGTCTTCGCAGGACAGCCGAAGGATGCGCCGAAATGATCCGATCGAGCGTGTCCGGCATGCTCGCCAGCACCTCCATCGGATCGCGACTTCCCAGTAAACCGAGCAGCTTGTCGTGATAGCCGCTGGTCGAACTGACATCGGTTTTTGTCGCCGTCATAGCCATGAATTGCCCTCCGGCTCGTCACAGGGATATAGCCGTCCGCCGCCCTTTTCGAAAGCCGGCGCCGCGTGCGTGGACCCCCATTTTACGCTATTATTCCGGCATTGGTTCACGCGACCGTTTGGCGCGATTTTCAGCCAAAAAGTTCGTAATTCACCGGCGGAGCCGCCATGTCCGATCAGCCCGGAAACCTCCACGACCTGCCCATTATCGACGAGATGCAGGACTCCTACCTCCGCTATGCCATGAGCGTCATCATGGCCCGCGCCCTGCCCGATGTCCGCGACGGGCTCAAGCCATCCCAGCGTCGCATCCTCGTCGCCATGCACGACCTGAACCTCGGGCCACGCTCCCAGCACCGAAAGTGCGCCAAGATCGCCGGCGATACGTCGGGCAACTACCACCCCCACGGCGAAGGCGTCATCTATCCCACGCTCGTTCGCCTTGCGCAGTCTTTTAACACCCGTGTCCCCCTCGTGGATGGCCAGGGTAACTTCGGCTCGATCGACGGCGACCCTCCCGCGGCCATGCGATACACCGAAGCCCGCATGACCGAGGCCGCCGTCCTGCTTCTGGAAGACCTCGACAAGGAAACCGTCAACTTCGTCGGAAACTACGATGAAACGCGGCAAGAGCCGGTTGTTTTGCCGGGAAAGTTTCCGAATCTGCTGGTGAACGGAAGCGTGGGCATCGCGGTCGGCATGGCGACGAGCATCCCTCCGCACAACCCGGGTGAGATTTGCGACGCGCTGGTCGCACTAATCGATCGTCCCGAGATGACGCTCGACGAACTGATGAAAATCATTCCCGGTCCGGATTTCCCGACCGGTGCGTTGATTTGCGGGCAGCGCGGCATTCGCGAGGCCTACTCGACCGGGCGCGGAAACATCATCTTGCGGGCCAAGTTCCACGTCGAGGAATTGAAGTCCGGCCGCAAGCTGATTGTGATCGACGAGATTCCGTACAACATCTTGAAGAATACGATCACAGAGCGCATTGCCGAGTGCATCAAGGAGGGAAAGGTCACCGACGCATCCGAGGTTCGCGACGAATCAGACCGCAAGAACCCGATTCGACTCGTCGTTGAACTCCGCAAAGACGGCAATGAAGAAGTGGTGATCAACCAGCTCTACGAGTTCACGCCGCTGCAATCCAACTTCGTCATCATCAATATCGCCCTGGTCGGTAAGCAGCCGCGGACGATGCCGCTCAAGGAGCTGATGCAGCACTTCCTGGAGCATCGCAAGGATGTCATCACGCGCCGCACCCGGTTCATGCTTCGCAAGGCGCGCCAGCGACTGCACGTTGTTGAGGCCCTCGTTCTATGCCTCGATTCAATTGATCTGATCATCAAGACCATTCGGGCTGCCGCTTCGGCGCCTGCCGCGAAAGAGCAGTTGATGAAGCTGCCGCTCGCGCTCGGCGGCGCTGCTGCCAAGCTTGCCGGCGCATCACCTGATGAGATTGCTCACCGCTTCGCCAAGCTGCCCGAGAAGGATCGCAAGCGACTATCCGGCGGGCCGTTCACGCTGACGGGCGTTCAGGCCGACGCCATCCTGGCGATGCAGTTGCAGCGCCTGACCGGCCTCGAGACCGAGAAGGTATGCGTCGAGTTCGCCAAGCTCGTCGAAGAAATTGAGGGTTACGAAGCCATTCTTCGCGATCCGGCGCTCGTGCTCGATATCGTTCGTGAAGACCTCTACGAAATCAAAGCCAAGTTCGCCGACAAGCGTCGCAGCCAACTCGTAGGCGAAGTGGCTGAGTTTCGCATGGACGAGCTCATCGATCGCGAAAACATGGTCATTACCATTTCGCGCGAGGGCTATATCAAACGCACCAGCCCGGACGAGTATCGCAAGCAGGGGCGTGGCGGGCGTGGACTGCGCGGCAGCGAGACCAAAGAAGGCGATTTCCTCGAGCATCTGTTTGTCGCCAGCACCCACGATTATCTGCTCGTTTTCACCAATCGCGGCCGTGTCTATTGGCTGCGTGTGTATGACATTCCGGAGATGGCTCGCACTGCGCGCGGACGCTCAATCGCCAATCTGCTCAAGTTCCAGGAAGGCGAGTCGCATCGTGCCGTTCTGCCCGTGACCGGCTTCGAAGAGAAATTCATCATGTTCGCCACGCAGAAGGGGACCGTGAAGAAAACGGCCCTGGGAGCATTCTCGCGGCCGCGCCCCAGCGGCATCATCGCAATCTCGATCGACCCGGACGATGAGCTCATCAACGTCGAACTGACCAACGGCCAGGAAGAAGTCGTTCTCGCGACGCGAAACGGCATGGCTGTCCGCTTCAACGAGGCCGATGTCCGCGCCATGGGCCGACAGGCAGCCGGCGTGAAGGGTCTGACGCTCAAGGGTGACGACATCCTGGTCGATATGGCAGTTGCCCGGCCGGGCGTCAGTCTCCTGACCGTTTGCGAGAACGGCTTCGGCAAGCGCACGCCGATCGACGAATATCGCCTGCAGCATCGTGGCGGAAGCGGCGTCATTAACATCAAGGCGACAGATCGCAATGGAAAGGTCGTCGCCATGCGGGCCGTCGTCGACGCCGATGAGCTCATGATGATCACGGCCAACGGCATCATGCTCCGTACGTCCGTTAGCGAATTGCGTGAAATCGGCCGCGCGACGCAGGGCGTCCGCATGATCCGCGTGGATGAAGGCGACAAGGTCGTGGCTGTTGCTCGCGTCGCACCCGAAGAGGCACAAGGCGACGAAACAGCCCCGCCCGACGCCAGTGCACCGCCGGCGGGAGACGCCGCCGCACCTGGCGATGCCCCGCCGCCATCCCCCGCGTCCTAGGCGGAAGCGCGCCAGGGTCGGGTCACCGGCATGCTTATGGACCTTCCATGTCCATCGCCGCTCCATTTCGTGCCTGTCTTGACCTCGTCTTCCCGCGCACCTGCTCCGCCTGCCGCGAGCCGCTCTTCGAGCCGCGGATTCGACTCTGCGACGAATGCGCCGCTGACCTCGCGCACCACGTGGGTGGCGAATATTGCGCTCAGTGCGCCTGCGACGCGGGCCCTCATCTGCTCGTCAACGGCCGCTGCTCCGACTGTCGCGTCCATTCGCGCCCACCCGTCTCGCGGATCGTCCGCGTCGGCCGCCATCGGGGTACGCTCCGCGCCTTGGTTCTCGCTTACAAATACGAGCGAGTTCTCGATGACCTGCTCGGCGACTGGATGGCACACGCATCGCAATCCGTCATCTCTGAAGCGGAGGTCGATACCCTCGTTCCCATCCCCACTCCGCTCATCCGTCGCTGGCGACGCGGATTTCATCCGGCCGATCTATTGGCCCGTCGCATAGCCAGCCGAACACATCTCGTGGTCACGCCCTTGCTCGCCATGGCCCGCCGCGTTCGCCCACAAACAGGCCTCTCCGCAACCGAGCGTGAGGAGAACATTCGTGGGGCGTTTCGATGCATTTCGCCGCGTCGGACCGCGGGCCGATCGATTTGCCTGGTTGATGACGTCTGCACCACCGGGGCGACCCTCCGCGAAGCAGCCCGCGCCCTGAAGGCCGCCGGCGCGCAGCGCGTCATGGCCGTGGTGATTTCGCGAGCGGTGCTGTCGGATCCGGCGCAGAGCTGAACGTCGCAGCCACTTCCGTTGGCGTACTCTCTGCTTGAATTCTCCGCTCGACTGGACGACCGCATTCAGGGCATACGCCGCTCCGATTAAGCGTCAGATCGTATCCGCACTTGCGACAGTGCCCCGGGGCGATGTATCTCCGGCTGAATCGAATCATCATGGCCGCAAACGCCGTCGCCGGAATCGCGGCGCACCACAGCGGTATCGCAAATCCACCCGGAGAACTGCCGCCGACTCTGACGATTTGCGGGCCCGACATCGATTCAGGCACTCGAATTCCAATTCTCCGGCCCCACGAAATGGGGACCATGCTGTCGCGTCGCTCCGCCACGAGGTGATAGCCGTGCCTCGTCCACGTGCAGTGAGGACTGGCGGCCGAACTGAAGTTCGCATCGGCGCTGCCGCTCGTGACCTCCAGCGTGCCGTCGAGCAGCGCGACATCCAGCGGACCGCTTCCCGTCTCGAAGCGAACATGCATGAACGCGCTAGCGAGCCAGACGCCCATGGTCCCCCCGGCCAGGCCGATTCCCAGCGCCATTGCCACATCGCGCCACGCACGCGCATTTCGACCCAGCCAAAGTACTATCACCGCCAGCATTGCCGCGCCCGTCGGCGCCCACAGTGGCAACAACAGATCGCCCCACGGCCGACTGACGTGACGATGAAGATGTGCCTCTGGCCAACGAAGCCCGATTCGATCCCGAAACCGAAGGTCCGGCTGCCGTGCTCGAACATGCCAGCCGAGCTCTTCGGCGGCTCGTTCGGGTGCGATGGCCAGCGTTCCCCATTCGGCCTCGATCCGTCCGGCCCATACTTCGATCGAGTTGCGCCCGAACCGATACTCGAAATGCAGGAAGCAGCTTGACGTCCAAACGATGAACAGAGCGAGCAGCAGTAGTTCGAACGCTATCGCGGCGTATCGACAAAGCCGCCGAAGCAATCGAAGTCCCGGCCGAGGCGTCGAGTGAGTGGTGCCGCGCATGGTTTGCGCTGGTGTTTCCGACATTGACGTAGTGGTGCTGCCAACCACGCCCGATTCCTTGTACCTGCCATGCTATCCGGGCGAGCCCGAACACGATCACGGTCTTGAGAGTCGCGATCAACGGCTTGGCACAGGAAGAATTATACGGAGTTCCGCTGAACGAATGACCGCCTTCGCAAATTGCTCGCCCGCTTGACTTGGAAGCGGCGTCGACCGGGAGTGACAAACGTTGGGCGTTACTCGGTCAGGCGGGGCAGCTGGGCCGTATCCGGTTCGATTCGGCCCCCGTGGCTGGACGACATTCCTCGGCATTGTCCCCAAGGCAGGCCGCCGCATTTCACTCCACATCAGCGGCCTGCCTCCGCTCCTCAGAGCGGTGCAACCAACAGTTCCCGTTGTTCGTGCCCTACTGCACGTTCGGATCCAGCGGCGCGTCATCCACACCGTCCGGCGTTCCGTCGCCGTCATAGTCCGGATTGTGTGGATCAGGATCGATCACGTCCGGCAGACCGTCGTTGTCCACGTCCCCGGCCTCGCCGTCGATGTCCAGCCACGACGGCCGCTCGTTGTAGCTCGGGTCCGACCCATCCGGAATCCCGTTTCCGTTCGAGTCTGGGTCGTTCGGATGCGCGTCCAGAGCATCGACGATCCCGTCGCCATCGGCGTCCGTTTGCAGCCCGTCGAGAATGCCGTCGTTGTTCGCGTCAGGATCGATCGGCTCATCGTCCGCGGCGTCGGCACTCCCGTCATGGTCGTAGTCCTGTTCGTCCCCGTCTGGAATTCCGTCAAGGTTTGCGTCGGCTTCCAGCGGATGCGGATCAAGTCCATCCAAGGTGCCGTCGTCGTCGGTGTCCGGGTTCGTTGGATTGGGGTCTTCCTGGTTGATCGCGTAGTCTTCATCTAGATCGGAGTCTTGCCCATCGATGATCCCGTCCCCGTCCATATCCGGGTTGTTCGGCGCGGGATCAGTCGCGTCCGGCAGGCCGTCGCCGTCCGCATCCGCGAACGCGGCCACGCCGCCAATCGAGCCCAGGTCCGGAGCAGCTCCCCCGCACCCGGCAAACAATGCGATGCCGATCCCCAATAGGAAAAACGACGAGATTGTCCGAACTTTCATCGAAGCTCTCCCCGCGCCGGTAGACGTCCCGCCCAGGCCGATGGGCACCCCTCAACCCTCGCATTCAATGGTCACGTCGGCAAACACGACCGAATCCGACCCTCCAGAGCCCGGATAATTGCCTCCAATCCGCGTCGGCGGGCGTGGTCCGACCCTCTCCAACCGTTACAATGTGAAATAATTGATAGAAATCGGAAGTTGTATGTCTGACGGACAGATGCCACGGTCGGAAGCCATTAGCGCCAAGTCGCACACCGGCGCTCTCGCGGACAAGTTCCGCCAGAACGTCTTGTGCCATGCCGACTTGGTCTATCGCATGGCAATCCGCTTGGGCGGGTCCATAACCGATGCCGACGACCTTGCCCAGGAAACTTTCCTTCGGGCACACCGGGCATTTGAGCGATTCGACCTTCGCGAGCATGGCGCAAAGGCATGGCTCCTCAAGATCCTGCATAACGTCGTCCTGACGCGCAGGGTCCGGGCCGGGCGACAGCCGACCCTGCTTGAGGACGTCAGTTTTGACGACTTTGCCGCCGAGCTGGAGCGCGAACCGCTCCCCCGGCTGGCCGATGGACAGATGCATTGGGAGCATTTCGACGACGAGCTGAAGCACGCCGTCGAATCGCTCATCCCGGAGTATCGCGACGTGCTGCTGCTGTGGGCCCTGGGTGATCTCAGCTACAAACAAATCGCCGACATCGTCAGCGCCCCCATCGGCACGGTCATGAGCCGCCTCTATCGCGCCCGCCAGCTGCTCGGCAATGAGCTCGCCGGCTACGCCGCCCGTCGCGGCATAGGCGCGGGGAGGCCAAACTGATGCTCACCTGCACCGCCGCCCGCCGTTTCCTGTACGCCTTCGCGGATGGCGAACTCGCCGTCAAGGAAAACTGCGACGTTCTTGACCACCTCAAGATGTGCCCCGACTGCGCGCGAGTTGTCGCTGATCAGCAGGCCCTCCGCGCATCGCTCGGCCGGGTCACCGAGTCTGTCGCCGCCCCCCCGGGTTTTGCCAACGCCGTCCTGGATTCGCTCGATCCGCCTGCTGCGTCGCGCCCCGCGCGTCGCTGGGTTCGCATTTTCGTTCCCATCGCCGCCGCCGCCGCCAGTATCGCGTTCGTGTCGTTTTCAATCTGGCACGCCTTCGCATCCCGCGCTCCCGAGCCGGTTCCTGCCGTGGGAACTCGCCAGATCGCCAGCAGCGACGCCGCCGCGTCGCGCGTCGTCCAGGTTCACGAATACTGCTGCAATCTCCACGACCAGCATCAAGACGTCGCCCTGCCCCAGGGCCTCGCCGGCCTGTCGCCCGCCATGGCCGCCCACTTCAATAACATCATCACCGTCCTGGCGCCGGACTTTTCCACATCCGGGTTCCAGTTCGAATCAGCCAATTATTGCGGCTTCAAACCGCGCAACCGCGGCGCCCACCTGATTTACGTTGCCCACGCCGAAGACCGCGACCCCAAGCGCCTCTCATTCTTCAGCATCCCGCGCTGGAGCTACCTCGACCGCTGCCCCGCGCACAAAGGCCTCGAAGATCACGACTTCCGAAAGTTTACGGTTCCCGAAGAGCGCTCCAGTTATGCCGTCGTCGCATGGCACGACAACCAGACCACCTACATCTGTTGCGGCGAAATGAGCGTTCCCGAAATGATCTCCATGGTCGAACCCGTGCGCGTCGTTCTCAAGGAGCGCGGCGAACGCATTGCCCTCGCCCTCGGCTCAATCAACGCCCTCTTCCATTAACAAGTCCCGCCCGAAGAGTTTGCCCTCGCTCCCGAATATAATTCGCCCATGCCGCTGCGGGAGTTCCATCCGTCGATTCAGAAATGGTTCTCGACCCGCTTCGGCCGGCCGACCGAACCGCAACTCGCCGGCTGGCCGCCAATTCGCCACGGGAAGAACGTGCTCATCGCCGCGCCAACCGGAACCGGCAAGACGCTGGCGGCTTTCCTTGCAGCAATCGACCAGCTCGCCGGCGAAGGTATGTCGCTCCTGCGCCAGACGCGCGTGCTCTATATCTCGCCCCTCCGCGCCCTTAGCAACGATGTCCAGAAGAATCTCAACGGCCCGCTCAATGAATTGATCGCCCTCGATCCGAGTCTGGCCGACATTTCGGTGCAGGTCAGAACGGGAGACACCTCGCCACGCGATCGCGCCGCCATGTTGCGCAACCCTCCGCACATTCTCGTCACGACGCCGGAATCGCTCTACATCCTCCTGACGACCGTCAACGGACGTAACATGCTCAGCACCGTCCGCACCGCCATCGTCGACGAAGTGCACGCCCTCGCTCGCGACAAACGCGGATCGCACCTGGCGCTCTCCCTTGAGCGGCTCGAGGCGCTCGCCGGTCCAATCCAGCGAATCGGCCTCTCTGCCACCCAGAAGCCATTAAGTGAAATGGCCAGCTTTCTGGTAGGCGTTGGTCGCGACTGCGAACTCGTCGATGTCGGGCATAGTCGGGAATTGAACGTCGCGATCGAAGTTCCTCCTTCGCCATTAAGCACTGTCTGCTCCCATGAAACATGGGATGAAATCTACGCCCGCGTCGCGCAGCTCATCGGCGAACACCGCACCACCCTCATCTTCGTCAATACGCGCAAAATGGCCGAGCGAATGGCCGCTCGCCTCACCGGCTTGCTCGGAGAAGAGCACGTCACCTGTCATCACAGCAGTCTCTCGCGAGAACGCCGGTTGGATGCCGAACAACGACTCAAGTCTGGAAGCTTGCAGGCATTGGTCGCGACCGCCTCACTCGAATTGGGCATCGATATCGGCGACGTCGATCTCGTCATCCAGATTGGCGCGACACGTTCGATTTCGACACTCCTGCAGCGCGTCGGTCGAGCAGGCCACGCCATTGATCGAATCCCGAAGGGCCGGCTTTTCCCCCTGACGACCGACGAGCTGATCGAGGCCGCCGCCCTGCTTCGCGCCCTCGCGCGGCACGAACTCGATCGAACCCCCCAGCCGACCGCGCCGCTCGACATCCTCGCGCAGCAGATTGTCGCATCCTGCGTTGCGGCCGGTACGGACGGATGGACCGAGGACTCGCTCTTCGAACTGACGCGCTGTGCGGGACCATACCGAGGTCTCAAACGCGAAGACTTTGACGCCGTCGTGCGATTGCACTCAGAGGGCCGCCGCGGACTCCTCCACCGCGACGCCGTCGGCCGGCGTGTCATGTCGCGAAAACGCGCCAGAATCACAGCCATCACCGGCGGCGGAGCAATTCCGGACGTGGCCGACTATCGCGTTGTTCAGGACCCGGACGGAACCTTCATCGGCTCACTTAACGAAGACTTCGCGGTCGAAGCCAATGTCGGCGACATCTTTCAGCTTGGAAACACGTCGTGGCGAATTCTGAGAGTCGAACGCGGCACGGTCCGGGTTGCGGACGCCCGCGGTCAGCCGCCGTCCATTCCCTTTTGGCTCGGCGAGGGTCCCTCGCGAACCGAAGAACTGTCGCGCGAAATCGGACAGGTACGGGAGGATTGCGCCGACCCGCAACGCCTTCCCACCGAAATCAACCTGACGCCCGATGCCGCCACGCAAATCGCCGAACACATATCCGAAGGCCGCCGAATTCTCGGCGCGGTACCCACACAGAAACGCATTATTCTCGAACGCTTCTTCGATGAAAGCGGTGGAATGCAACTCGTCCTTCACGCACCATTCGGCGGACGGGTAAACCGCGCCTGGGGCCTCGCCCTCCGAAAGAGATTCTGCCGCGGATTCGGCTTCGAGCTCCAGGCCGCCGCGAACGAGGAAGCGATCGTCATCTCCCTCGGCATGCAGCACAGCTTTCCGCTCGAAGATGTGTTCGACTACCTCCATCCGGACTCCGTGCGCAAGGTGCTCACGCAGGCCGTCCTCGATCAACCCATGTTCGAATCGCGTTGGCGTTGGAACGCCTCACGCGCCCTGGTCCTCGAACGATTCGGAAACGGAAAACCAGTCCCGCCCGCGATCCTGCGAATGCGCGCCGGAGACCTGCTCGCGTCGGCCTTTCCCGCCGCCGTCGCCTGTCCCGAAAACATGCCCGCCGGCGACCTGCCCATTCCGATGGAGCACCCGCTCGTCCGCCAGACCATCGAAGACTGCCTGCACGAGGCCACCGATATCGAAGGCCTGATCGCGGTGCTGCGCGGCCTTCGCGACGGCTCAATCGAACGCATCGCGATCGACACCGCCGAACCATCCGCATTCGCCCGTGGAATTCTCGCCGCCCAGCCCTACGCCTTCCTGGATGATGCGCCGCTCGAGGAACGCCGGACGCAGGCCGTCCTCGCGCGCCGCGGGCTCGATGCTCGTTCAGCCGATCAGATGGGAGCCCTCGATCCCGCGGCCATCGAGCGCGTCCGCGATGAAGCGTGGCCGCAGCCGGAAAACATGGAGGAAGTCCATGAAGCCCTGCTCTGGATGGGCTTCGTAACCGATTCCGAAGCCGAACCCTGGCTCGCGTGGCTCGTTCAGCTTCGCGAAATGGGTCGCGCGATTCACGAAGCGGCCCGCTGGTCGGCCGTCGACGGACCGACCGATCCCAAATCAATCGTGCTCGGCCGGCTCGAAGCCCTCGGGCCCGTCTTGTCTAACGATGATCGAATCACGCCGCGCGGCGTCTCATTGTCCGCCACACAACATGAAGAGTCGCTTCTGGCCATCCTCGAATCACTGGAGCGCGATGGAGCCATCATGCGCTCCCGCATCGGAGGCGAGCTGGCCTGGTGTGAACGCCGGCTGCTCGCTCGAATCCACCGCTACACGATCGATCGCCTTCGCAATGAGATTCAACCCGTCACAGCGACCGAGTTTCTCCGCTTCCTGAGCTGTTGGCAGCATGCTGACACGGAATACCAACTCGAAGGCCCCATGGGGGTAGCGGCGGTACTGCGACAACTCGCCGGCTTCGAGGTGCAGGCCGCCGCATGGGAGAGCCATATCCTTCCTTTGCGCGTGCGTGACTACCGCCGCCAATGGCTCGATGAGTTAACGCTATCAGGCGAGTTCTGCTGGGGTCGCTTATGGGGTAGCGGTGCAAGCCCTATTCGCGTGACGCCGATCTCCATCGTCCCGCGCGACTCGCTGGGGACATGGCTGCCCCTGAGCCGATCCCCGCTCGACGAGGACCTGTCCGGCCCGGCCCGCGATTTGCTCGCGGTGCTCACCTCGCGCGGCGCTGTTTTTTCTCAAGAGCTTCAGCGCTCCGCACAATTGCTTCCCACCCATCTCGAGCTCGGCTTGGCCGACCTGGTCTCGCACGGCGTCGCGACCTGCGATTCGTTCGCCGCACTGCGGCAATTGCTTGCCCCGCCTTCACGTCGCCGACGGCCCGTTCAGTCGGTCGGCCGATGGAGTCGCTTCCGCGATCACGCGGCCGTGCCGACCCTACCCGCAGCCGCGCCGGCCGACGAAGCAATCGCTCGCCAGCTCCTTCAGCGCACCGGTGTCGTCTTTCGTCGCACAACGGAGCGCGAGCGTATTCCGATGAATTGGTCCGCACTGACCCGCGTCTACCGCCGCCTGGAGCTTCGCGGCGAAATCCGCGGCGGACGATTTGTCGCCGGCTTCTCGGGCGAGCAGTTCGCACTGCCTGAAGCGGTCGAACTGTTGCGACGCCTCCGCCGAGAAGAGCCCCGCACCGCGATTTCAGTTTCGCCCGCCGACCCACTCAATCTCGAAGGAATCCTCACGCCCCGGCAGCGCGTCCCCTCGACCGTCCGCCGCGCAGTCCTGGTCGGCTGAAGTCGCCGCCGACTCCGCGCGACCACTGGTCATACTCGCGCTTCAGGATGCCATAATGCGATTCGCTATCGCGATACCCGCCCGGCCAGTTCCGAATGTGCCACAGCCGCCGATGCTCGTGAATGATCGCATCCATGTCCGTCGCCAGGCGACCCGCCCGCGCCCGCACGTCCTCACCCTTTTCAATCGCCCGCATGACTAATGCCCGTGCAATCGCATGCGCGACCACCCGTAGCGTCGCCCGTAACTCATCCGCTTCCAGCGAACGCATCGTGGCCGAACGCCGCAGCACATCGACCCGCATCCACATCCGGCGAAGCGCAGCCGGCGTGAGCCCCTCCAGGGCCTTGCGGTCATCCAGTCGCGATTGCATCACCCGGAAAAGCGCCGTCTTGTTCCGCAGCACCACGCCACTTCGAAGATACAAATCCCCCGTCTCCCCCCACCCGGCCGCCAGCGCCTCGGACGAATCGTCGAATCCGTTCACCGCCGCCGCTGCAACCGCGTCCCGTTCGCGCGGCCGTGCCGAGTTCCACGCCACCGATGCCCCGAACAGCGTCGGAATCACACTTGCCGGCCAATACTGCCGGTGCCCAAAGTCCCCCCAGTCAGTAATCAAATATCCCGCCGCCCCGCACGACTTGGCCGCCCGGGCCGCATTTCGCATGTTCGCCAATGCGTTGGACAATCGCCCCGAAAAGCTGCACCAGCTCGACGTCCCGGGACAGACATAGAACTCAAATCCGGCCCGAGCATATTGACGGCAATGATTTTCAAAATCCTGATCGCCCTCATATCCCCATTCCAGAAGAATCACGTCCTTCGGCAGCCGACGAAGAATCTCCGGATGCGAACTCGCCATGTCGGCCCAACACATCATTCGCCGCCCGTGCGCCCGCACGATCCGTCGCAGCTTGAGCACGTAATCCAGGTACACCGCGCCCACGCCGCGCTTCCGTACGGCCGTACCGCTCCGGCCCTGCCCCAGCTCAAACGGCTCGTCGCATCCGACGTTGAACAGCCGGCTGCTGAACTGCGGCAACAACTCGCCATATAGCGACTTGACCAGCGCAATCGAACCTGGGTCCGTCGGACAAAGCGTCGCCTTCGTCGTGCGAATGTCGCCGAAGGGCGATCGCCACGGCCCGGTCGCCTCCGCAAGCGGCGCATAGCGTGCATGCTTCAGCCAGCGCTCCATGTGCCCCAGCGAATTCTGATTGGGAACCAGCTCGACGTTGCGTTTGCGGCAATAGCGATCCAGACGCCGCACCTCGGCCGCGCTCATCGGCGAAGCATTCTGCCAGACAGCCCGGTGTCGCCGATAGCGAAACGTGTGCTCGAAGTAGAGCTGAAGCTGATTGATCTTGATCGACGAAAGCCAGTCGATCAGCCGCCGCAGCTCCCGCCCCGTCGGGACCTTGTCCCGGCTGATGTCCAGCATGAACCCGCGCACGTCAACGTCTGGCTCGTCGTCGATCCTGATCGCCGGCCATCGCTCGCCCGTCTGCGCGGCAACCTGCACAAGCGTGCAAACCCCGTTCCAAATCCCCGCGCTGCTCGACGCATGAATCTCAACCCCGCCCTCTCCAATCGAGAGCCGATATCCTTGCGGATGCGATGGCCCTTCCGCGCTGATCATCAAGCGAATGTCGCCGCGCGGATTGCCGCCCCACAGGGCGACGCAGCGTTTGCCCAGCGTGCCGGCAATCGCCCGCTTCAACCGCCTGACGCAATGCAGAATCCCGTCGCCGCGCCGCGCCCAAATGGTGAGCGGCCGCCGCTCAGGCACGATCCACGCGCCCCGCAACCGACGGACCGCCTTCGGCGCGGGAGAGAGCACAAGCCCCGCACGACTACCCCGCGATCGGCTTCGATGGCCCTTCACACCCGATTCCCCGGCGATGTCTACGGTGCGCCTTCCTGCGGCGTACCCTTCGCAACGGCAGTCGCATTCAGGTCATAACGTGCCACCGAAGCGACACACTCTTCACCGCCCGTCGATTGCTCCACCGAAAGCAACGCATATTGCCCGTCGGTCGCCTCCATCGCGCGCTGAATCGTCGCCAGTTCAAATGGCCGATGCTGGAGCACGCCACCCCGCGTGCGAAGCGTTCGAGTGCTGCTCGATGTCATCACGCGCAGTTCAGTCTCACCCGAGTCGCCGCCATGCCGGCTGATCACCACCCGCGGTCCAAGGTCGCACGTGAAATCATCGCTCGGCTGACCGGCCAGGCGCCGCGTCTCCGCCACCGCATCTCCCAGCGCGTCGATGATTGCCGCCTGCGACATCGCCAGTTTGCGTTCCTGCTCGCTTCCGGTCTCGGGTCGTCGCCCCGTTCCCTGCGAAACAAACGCAAGCTTGCGCGCCCCCGTCCCGAGCCCTTCGCCGCGCTGCTTGGCCGAATCGGTTCGCGCCGCCCCATTCATCGCTGGGTCCAGATAGACCGTCGAAGCTGGCCGCGCGACCCCTGCACTGGAGTTCGAACAGCCCCCACACACCCAGAAAAGACTTGCACCCGCCGTCGTCAGGCCGGCCACCCATCGAAACGCCGAAAATCCAGACATGCGCGCATCCTCGCGCGGACAGTCCGCGAGCGATCCGTCGGGCTCGCGCTAACCTCCGTGCGCGGGAAGCTAACCCGCCACGCCACTAAACTCAATTCAATTATCGCGCCGAATCGGAACCGCCGGCGCCTTGGGAGCCGCTTGAAGCTGACCCTGAATCGTCAGCACACCGACGTAGAAGAACCCCACCATAAACAGCACCAGAAACGGAATGCCGAACGTCAGCCGCCCGGTCTTCGCAATGAGAATGACAATGCAACTCAGCAGATAGAAACCGAACCCGACCTCAATCACACCCTGCGTAAGCCCCGAACGCCGCTTCTCCGCCGCAGTCTTCTTCCGTCCGGACGTCGGCATGGCCGCCTCCCCGAACTTCGGCGTCCGCACGAATTCCGATTGGTGCCCAAAGAGCCCTTCGATCGTGGCCCGCGCGTTGTTCAGCGCGATCCCGACGCCGACGCTCATCAGAAAAGGAAGATACTTGATGCTCTCGCCCCACGTTCGGAACACTTCGCGCTGACTCGCCACGTAAAACGTGCTCGCCGAGCAGGTCGCGATCAGGAACAGCGAGCTGTCAAACAGCAGCTTGGCCCACGGATTGTCCGCCAACAGCGTCATCTTGATGTAGAGCGCCGGCAGAAACATCAGCATGAGCATCACGATGTAGATGTAGACCGTGCAGCTCGTAAGATGGAAAAACGCTTCGAGTTTCGTGTGAAACGGCAATCGCGAGGCAAGGATCTTCGGCAGCAGCTTCCGGCACGTCTGGGCGCCGCCCTTGGCCCAGCGATGCTGCTGAGTCTTGAACGCGTTCATCTCCGGCGGAAGCTCGGCCGGCGACGTCACCTCCGGCAGAAACACAAACTTCCAGCCCTTGAGCTGCGCCCGGTAGGACAAATCGAGGTCTTCCGTCAGCGTGTCGTGGTGCCAGCCGCCCGCGTCATCGATGGCCGCACGTCGCCACATTCCGGCCGTGCCATTAAAGCTCATGAATCGACCCGAGCGATTTCGGGCCGAATGCTCGATGACAAAATGCCCATCCAGCAGGATGGCCTGCGTCTTGGTCAACAGACTTCGGTCGCGATTCAGGTGCTCCCAGCGTGCCTGCACCATTCCCACACGCGAATCCGAGAAATAGTGAATTGTCTTGGTCAGCACGTCCTTCGGCGGAATGAAATCCGCGTCAAAGATCATGATGAACTCGCCCGTGGCCGAGCGCATGCCTTCTTCCAGCGCGCCGGCCTTGAATCCTCGCCGATTCTCGCGATGAATGAACTCGATCGGGTGTCCGGCCGCCTTCATCCGCTCGACCGATCGCTCCGCGATCGAAACCGTTTCCGCGTCCGTCGAGTCGTCAAGCACCTGAATCTGCAGCCGATCGCGCGGATAGGCGATCGCGCAAGTTGATTCAATGATCCGCTCCGTCACCGCCCGCTCATTGAACATGGGGAGCTGAATGGTCACCCGCGGCAGATCCTTAAAGCCGGCCCCGGGCGTCGGCGTGTTCCGGCGGTACTTGTAGTAGAGATAAACGAGCTGATACCGATGGGCCCCGTAGATCGCCAGCATGAAGCAGACGACCAGGTAAAGGACCATAAAGGCCCACGATGTCATTTCAGAGATGTTCATTGTGAATCAGACTGCGCCGCTGTTGCGGTGGTGCGCCTATTGCGCCGTGCCATCAACGCGTTATGAAGATTGTAGCCGGGCAAACCGAACCATGTCAATTACATAAAACTCGGCGCGACAATTGGTTATGCGCAACGGGTCTGCACCGGCAGCCACTGAGCCCTATGTTTTCTTGATATGTTTCCCGCGCAGCTCAATCAACGACTCCGCCATAACGGCCATTCGCACCAGATCCGCCACGCAGGTCGCCCCAAGTTTCCGGTTCAGATTCGTCCGATGCGCCTCGATCGTCTTCTCGCTCAGGCCCAGTTTGGCCGCAATCGTCTTGTTCGCGTTCCCCTGCCGGATGAACTCCAAAACCTCCCATTCGCGGTCGGTCAACTTTCGTAGCCGCACTTCGAGCCGCGCCATTTCGCGTTGCTGCTCAAAGCGATTGGTGCTCTGCTCCATCGCTCGATGCAGCCGGTCCAACAGGTCCTGATCGCCAAACGGTTTCTCGATAAAGTCCGATGCGCCGGCCTTGATCGTCTTCACCGCCATCGGAATATCGCCGTGCCCGGTGATGAAGATGATCGGCAGAGGGCAACCTTCCTTCACCAGGCGCTCCTGCAGTTCAAGCCCGCTCATCCCCGGCATACGGACATCGAGCAGCACGCACCCTGGCCGATTGCGATCGTGCTTCTCAAGGAAGTCATGCGCCGAGCCGAATGCGACGACCGGAAGATTGACAGACTCAATCAACCATTTGAGTGACTGACGAACGGCGGCGTCGTCGTCGATGACAAAAACCATCGGCGCCGGCGTCTCTTCGCGCGCACCCACCTCCCCAGCATCTGATACGTCGAGTGTGTACATACACAATAGTAAAACACCTCACGAATCGGATAGCAACAGGTTTTTTTAGCGTCGGACGTTCATGGGATACCCCGCTCGCCGCCCATGCGGCTCGACAATCGAGGCTTTGAACCCTCCTCAACTGCCGGAATCGGCAGCCGAATCGTGAATACGGCTCCGCCTTCCGCCACCGTTTCACCGGTCAACCGCCCGCCGTGCGCCTCAATGATGGACCGGCTGATTGAAAGCCCGATTCCCATCCCATCCGGCTTCGTCGAGAAAAACGGCTCAAACAGCCGCGCCATCACGTCCGGCGGCAGTCCCGGCCCGCGATCGCGAACGCGTATTTCGGCGTCACCCCGCCCATTGCGGCAGGTCACGATTGACAGCTCTCGCTGCGAAGCCGGCGCCGACTGCATCGCATCCGCGGCGTTCCGAATCAGGTTGAGCACGACCTGCCCCATCTGAATTCGATCCAGAAACAGGATGGGCAGACTGTTGTCCAGCCCCAGGTTGAATCGAACACTACGCTGCATCGCTTCATGTTCCGCGAACCGGCACGCTTCCTGAACAACGTCGTTGAGCGAAACCGACGAGAGTTGCGGATCACGCTTCCTGGTGAAGTCGCGCATTCTTCGGATGATCTCGCCCGCGCGCTGCGCCTGCGCTCCCGCGAGCTTCAGCGGCTCTTCAAGTTCGCCGACAGTGATCGCCTGCCGATCCATCCGTCGCAGGCATCCCGTCAGGTAATTCGCGATGGCCGCCAACGGCTGATTGATCTCATGCGCCAGCGCGGACGACATCTGTCCCATCATCGATAACCGATCGACGTGCGTCATCTCCGCCTCGTAGCGCTTGAGCCGCCCCTCGGCACGCCGCCGATCGGTAATGTCCACCGAGTACCCGATCAGACCGAGCTTTTCGCCCATTTCGTCGCGAAGAATGGAAAGCGACGACTGCACGAAAATCTCGCCGCCCGACTTCGTTCGGCGACGCATCTCGATCTCTCGCGCGCCGTCCCGCATCAGCGGCCCCAGAACCTGATCCTGCAGGAAAACCGTGTCATCCGCGAAATGCAGAAACGTGACGTGCCGGCCGATCGCCTCTTCCGCGCTGTATCCGTACGTCCGCGCCGCCCCATGATTCCACGCCGTTATCACCCCGGCCAGGTCCATTACGATGACCGCGTCGTGGATCTGCTCGAGGATTTCGGCCTGCCGACGCACTGCTGTTTCCGATCGCTTGCGGTCGGTCACGTCCTCGTGTGCCACCACCACGCGCACCGGGGCGCCGCCCGGAAAGCGGGTGACGCGCCCGAGATACCAGCGGCGTTCGCCGTCCCATTGGCTCTCATGCTCCATCTCAAATGCGACCCGCTCCCCGCTGATCACCGTGCGAATCCCGTCGGCGAATCGCGTCGCGTCCGCCGCCGCCCGCCCATCACGCGTCGCCGCGCAAACCTCAAAATAGTTCGCTCCCAGCCCGACTGAACGCTGATCTCCGCCATGTTGAACGGCGAAGTCACGCCAGGCCCGGTTCACGCCGAGAATGACCCCATCTGCGTCGAGAATCGCCAGTTGAGCCGTCAGTGCATCCACCACCGCCCGGGCGAACCGTTCTGATTCCCGAATCGCCGCCTCAGCGCGCCGCCGCTCAGTAATGTCAAATACCGTCGACCGGCTCGTTACAAACGTCCCCGAACGGTCGTGCGCCGCCGTGGCGCTCAGCATGACGGGTAGCACGCTGCCGTCGCCGCGTACCATCTCGAATTCCAGATCCGCCACGCTCCCGTTTCGGACGAATGCCGGAAATGTCGCGTCGAACGTCGCCTTCGATGACTCCGTCAGCAGATCACGAAATGTCCGCCGCCCCTCAATCGATGCCCGCTCAAAGCCAAGCCAGCGAAGTTCCGTGTCGTTGATGCGCACAAATCGTCCGGCCGCGTCCAGCGAGTGGTATCCGCACGGCGCATTGTTGTAGAGATCGCTGTACTCCTCGGCCAGCGTCCGCAGCCGCTCCTCGGCCCGACGCCGTTCGACCACCTCCGCCTCCAGCGCCGCATTCGTCGAGCGCAACTCGGCCGTTCGCGCCTCCACCCGATTCTCGAGTTCAGCGTGCGCCTCGAGCAGCGCCTCGGCCGCCTGCCGGCGTTCCGTGATGTCCCGGCACAACGCGACAATCCGGCATCCGACGCCCGACTGGAGAACGGCCGCATTGATCTCGACCGGCGTGATCGCTCCGCTCGGACCGCGATAGTCGACCTCAAGGCCGCGCACAAATCCAGTCGCGGCGCACTTGGCCACCTCCTCTGAGTTACGCGCGGCGTCATACTCCGCCGTCCAGTCCAGAACGCACCGTCCCATGATCTCGTCGCGCGACCCGTGTCCCGTCAGCCGAACATAATTGTCATTGGCGTCCAGCACGCGACCCCGCTCATCGATGATGACGAATCCCGTATCCGTGATGTCGATCAACGTGCTCGACTTCTCCTCGCTCGCCCGCGACGACTCCTCCGCCGCCCGACGGGCCGAGATATCCATCACATAACCTTCGTAGTGCGTCACACGCCCGCTCGCGTCGCGAACAATGTTCGTGAAGTCGTACAGCGGCACATACACGCCATCCGCCGACTGCAGCCGGTATTCCTGCTCGAAGCAGCTGCTCCCCGTCTCGCTATGTTGTCGAACCTCTTCAACTACGCGTCCAAGGTCGTCCGGATGGACGATATCCGCGTATCCGATCCGCCCCGAAATCAAATCGTCCGCGCTGTATCCAAACTGGGAAACGTTCTCCGACACGAACTCCACCGGCCAGCCATCGGCAGCCCGCCAGCGAAATGCCACCACCGGCCCGCGTTCAAAGAGCCGCTTCTCGCGCAGCAGCGATTCCTCGGCTCGCTTCCGCGCCGTGATATCCTGCGCGATGCCGGCCAGACGGTCGCGGCGGCCGCGTTGGCCGCGAATCCGTACGCCGCTGTCGTGAATCCAGCGCACCTGCCCATCCGGGCGAACAATTCGGTAGTCCTCCGAAAATCTCTCCGAATCCATTCCGCGGACAAATCGATCCCACGCCGCCTCGATGTGCCCGCGATCGTCCGGATGGACGTGCGCGAGCCGCACGAGCGGGTTTCGATAGAGTGTCTCAGCCGGAACGCCCCACAAATCCTCAAACGCGGGATTTACGTACGTCACCGCAAGCGGCTGCGTATCGCCCATCCAGAACACGTCCGAAATCGTCTCGGCCATCTGCCGGAATCGTTCTTCGCTCTCGCTGAGCGCCTCCATCGCCAGCGTTCGTTCCGTCACGTCCGTCGAAACGCCCAGCACCGCCGGCGTCGAGGACTCGGCATCCGCGTATGGAATCTTGATCGTCTGCAACATACGCACGCGCCCATGCGCATCCGTGATCCGCTCCAGCGGAATCTGCTTCAGCCGACCGCCCTCGATGACCTCCAGATCGTCGCGTCGGAACTTGGCCACCTCTTCTGCCGATCGCGCGAAGTCCGCGTCGGTCCTGCCCGTAATCCCCTCGACCGAATTCCCGTATGCATCGGCCACCGCCTGGTTGACGAGAATGAAACGCCCGGCCTGGTCCTTCGCGAAAATAAAATGCGGGACCAGATCGATCACCTGTCGTAACTGCGCCTTGCTCGCGAGCAGCGCTGCCTCGGCCGCCTTCTGCTCCGTCACATCCCGCGCCGCGGCGTACAGGAATGTCTCGCCCGGCTCGGCCGCCGGGCAGTTCCATTGCAGCCAGCGCACCGAGCCGTCCCGGCAGATGTAGCGATTCTCGAAGCCGCTCGCGTCCACGCCGCGCCCCAGTCCCGACAGCGTCGTCAGCGTCCGTTCGCGGTCATCCGGATGCACCAGTTCCAGAAACTGACGCGACTTCAACTCCTCCGCTGAATACCCCAGTACCCGTTCAAAGGTCGGGTTCACGCGCTTGAAATACCCGTCCAGTCCCGCAATGCACAACACGTCCAGCGAGACGTTGAAGAAGCGATCGCGCTCCAACTCGGCCAGGCGCTGCGAGGTCACATCGCGAATGCTGCCAAGTACGCACCTTTTCCCATCAATCTCGACCGGCGATCCCATTCCCTCGACCCACACCAATTCGCCGTCGACGCGACGAAGCCGCAACGCCATCCGGGATGTCGGCCGCCCGCTCGCAAGCACCATTCCCGTTCGCTCGCGCGCCGCGGCGCGATACTCTTCAGGAATCACGTCGTAGATATCATGTCCGACCAGATCCTCGGCCCCCTTCGCGCCCAGAATCCGAATTGCCGCGTCGTTGACGAATTTCCAACACTTGCCGTCGTGAATCAGAATCCCGTCAGGTACGCTGTCCACCAGTGTCCGGTAGAGCGCCTCGCTTTGCCGCAAAGCCCTCTTCGCCCGCGTCAGTCGCCGCCGCTGCACCAGCAGCAACCCGATCGCCGCCGCCTGAATCGTCACGAATGCCGACACGATGGCCACGTACGACGCGTGATCTTCCATCAAATCGTCAAAGCCCGGCTCGCCCCGCGCCGAACGTGGAACGGCCAGCGCCGCGGCCAGTGCCACCCACACCGCCCAACGTAATCGTCGACCCCGTCCGCGCACGAAATAATGCAGCATGACGCGACCCTCGCGAAATGAACTTGTTGAATAGGCCCCTATTTTAGCAGATTGGACCCGCGAAGCACTGGCGTGGCCGGGCCGATCGGCGAATCAGACCTTGTGTGCCGGCTTGGGCAGATCGGCGTGAATCTTCTGTTGCTGGCTTTGCTGGCCGTCAAACGAGAACAAAACCATCTCGTCGTTGATCTGCGCCTGGAGGTGAACTGGCCGTCGCCACACGGCCTGCACGTTCTTAAGCGTCTCGACGGCAAATCGAATGTCCAGATCCGCCCCGGTGTGCCGGTGCGCCATGTAAAGCTCGCCGCGATTGCGATAATTCCCGTCCGCGATGTAGATGTACGGTTGACCGTGGTTCGTCAGGGCGAACAGGAGCTGCGCCTTGATCTTCTCAAAATCCCGATCAACCACCACCATCCGGCGCGTGGCCGGGTCGTATCGGTAGTGATAGAGCTTGAGCCGGTCCGCCAGGTCGGCCGTCAAAAACTCGTCGATGAACGTCACGTCGTTATAGACGCGCCGTACTTCGAAGACCTTCTCCATCCCCAGCATCGCCTTCGTATCCCGCCGGCGTCGCTCCTCGATCGAGGGGCATTCGTCGAATTCCTTGCCGAACTGCCCTTTGTTCCAGCGCTCCTCGATGTCTCGGAAAATCTCGACCCCCATTTTGTACGGGTTCAGATTTCCCGGCGATGTCGCCAGCGTCCCGGCATGATGGTCGCAATACGTGATGAGCTCGTCGTCCTTGAGCAGGTGCCGCGTCATCAGCCGGCTGTGCCAGAATGTCGCCCAGCCCTCGTTCATGATCTTGGTCTGGCCCTGCGGCGCGTAGTAGTATGACTCCTCGCGCACAATGCTCAGAATGTCCGCTTCCCAATCCTCCAGCGGCGCGTACTTCAGCAGAAACAGCAATACGTCGCGCATCGGCTGCGGCGGAATCGAATGGTGTTCACCGCGGCCCCGGTCAATGAGCTTCTGCCGCTCTTCCTTCAGCCGCTCGGGCGGGTTCACCCACCGCTCCAGATACGGCTTCGTCTGGTATCGCACGACCTGCTGCTCGGCGTGGATCCGCCGGCCCGTCGCCGTGGCCGCCGGTCGCTCCAGCGATTCCCGCCGCATGAACGCCGAGTGCGGATCGATCAGGTTCTCGATCGAAACGCACACATCAACGAACTTCTCGACCGGTTCAAACCCCTCGCGGTCGATATGCCGGCGAACGCGCGTCGCGTGGTTCGCGAACTCGTCCATCATCCGCCGGTTCGTCTTGCTGAACCAGATGTTGTTCTTGAAGAAATCGCAGTGTGCATAAACATGCGCCATCACGAGCTTCTGGTCCGTCATCTCATTGTCTGAGAGCAGGTAGGCGTAGCAGGGGTCATTGTTAATGACCATCTCGTAGATGCGCCCGAGTCCATAGACGTGCTGCTTGCGGAGCTTTTCGTACTCCATCCCAAAGCGCCAGTGCGGATATCGCTGCGGGAACCCGCCGTAAGCCGCGATCTGGCACATGGTGTCGTAGTCAACGACTTCGAAGCGCGTCTCGAAGAAATCGAGACCGGCTGCGCGCGCCACGCCCGCGATCTTGCGGGCATAGTCCGTCAGTTCTGCTGAGAGCTTGAGTTCGGCGGATTCGGCCATCGCGGCTACTTGCCCTTCGTGAAGAACGTTTTCAAGCTGTCGTAGATATCGTCCTTGTTGTTCACGCGGCTCGTGATCACGTTGTCGCAATCGTCCAGATGCTCATGGATCACGTTGATGAAGTTGCCGCTGCCATACGCACTCGCGACCTGGCAATAGCCGAACATGTTGATCTGCGGCAGCAGCTGCTCGCGCAAAATGCGGCAGCACTCGCGCGAATCGGTCTCGCTGCTGTTGTCGCCATCGGAAAAATGAAACAGGTAAATGTTCCATTCATCCGGCTGATAGTGCTGATCCAGCAAGTGCTTCGCCAGCTTGAACGCGCTCGAAATCTTCGTCCCGCCGTCCTCGCGCAGCCGGTAGAACGTATCGCGATCGACCTCCTGAGCCCGCACATCATGCACGATGTACCGGCTGTCGATCCCCTCGTAATTCCGCCGCAGCCATGCGTCGATCCAGAACGCCTCCAGCCGAACCAGTTCCTTCTGCTCGTCGCCCATCGAGCCCGACACGTCCATCATGTAGAGCAGCACCGCGTTCGACTGCGGCTTAAGAACCGTCTTCCAGCTGCGATATCGCCGATCGCGCCGAATTGGAACGATCCGCGGCGAATCCGGATTGTACGTCCCGCTCATGATCTGCCGCCGCAGGGCGTGCTTGAATGTCCGCTTGAAGTGTCGCAGCGATTCCGGCCCCGACTGCCGCAACCCGCTGTAGCGCTCTTTCTTGGAGGTGATGACGTGCTTGCCACGCGGCTCGATCCGCGGAAGCTGCAGCTCTTCCGCCAGAATGTCCGCCAGTTCGTCGAGCGATACCTCGACTTCCATGATGTGCGCGCCCGGATTTGTCCCGCCCGCGCCCTTCCCGTCACCCTGCCCGTCCACGTTGTCGCCGACGCCCGCTTCGCCAGTCCCCACGCCGCCGTCATTGTTGTCGCCAAACCGGAAATGCGGCAGATCGACCCCGCGAACGGGAATGCTGATCAGATGCTTGCCTTCCTTGCCGAGCAGTTCGCCGCGCGTCAAAAACTTGCGCAGATCGCCCCGGATCTTCCCCTTCACGATCTGGCGAAACCGCTGATAGTCTTTCTCAATGGACACAGGTCCCGATCCCCGCAGTTCGGCATAGTCCACTGTCGAGCGTTCCATGGGCCTTCTGCTGTCCATTATATGGTCCGACTTCCACGCCGGGCGCGGGCCGTTCTTATGCTTCTAACCCGATATCGGACATGTTTCATTCGCCGCCGCACCATGCCGCCATCATCCGCCCCAGCAACTCCATCGGCAGCCCTACGACGTTTGAAAAACTCCCCTCAATCCCTTCAACGAAGGCATCCCCCGTGTCCTGAATGCCATACGCCCCCGCCTTCCCTTCCCAATCGCCGGTCCCGAGGTACCGCTCGATCTGCTCATCGCTCAACCGCCGGAACCGAATCTGCGTCACATCGTGCCGCATCATCCGTCGCCCGCTCGACGGATCATGCAGCACCACCCCGGTCACGACCCGATGCGTCGTTCCGTTCATCAGCCGGATCATTCGCCCGGCGTCCGCCCGGTCCGCCGGCTTATTGAGAATGGTTTCCCCGACGACCGCCATGGTGTCCGCGGCCAGAATCGTGGCTCGCGGGTGGTCCCGCCCCACGCCCGCCGCCTTGAAGTAGGCGATCGCTCCCGCGTATGACTCGGGCGATTCGCCGGTATGCAGCGGCTCCGGTTCGATCAATTCGCTCGGCACCGCTTCAAAGCGATACCCCGCGGCGAGCATAAGTTCAGACCGCCTCGGACTCGCCGAGGCAAGCACAAGCGGAACGGGTTGAATTGGTGTGGCCATCGGGGGCCGATCGTACCACACTCGCCGACAGTCGGCATCTCCGCTCGCCCGCGCTGGCGGCTTCAGTTTCTCGCCGAAATCACCAGTCGTGCAGCGCACGCCAACATGACATCACTGCCCACCCCGGCCGGTGCGGCTCCCAGCACAACCACCGGCTTTCCGGACGACACCTCACCGCAGTAGTTCATCGAAAATTTGGTGAAGATCTCGGCCTTGATCCCATTGCCAACGTCAATGTCGCTGCTCTGGATGCCGCTCGTCTCAATCTTGATCTGAACGCTCGCCCGTTTATCCACCCAGGCGCCCATGCCTTCCATCGAAATCTTGCACCCGACATCCTGATATTGAATCTGGGAATTAACCTGGCCGGTCTTCGTCACCTGTGTACCGGTCAGAAACGGAACGCTTGAGCCGTTGTTCATCGTCGCATTCCGAGAAAGATCCACGCACTGGTCAACCATCGACACCGGCCGGAAGTCACCAAGCTTCGCCAGCGCCGACTCAAACGACTGTGGAGACTCGGCGGCAGCCGCCAGCGCATCCCCGGACAACTCCGAAAACTTCGCGACGGGTAGGCGCAGTACATAAACGGCTCCCTCGACGCGTGTTCCGCTTTCGTTCCCGCGCGGTGGGATCCGATCGATTGCCTCGACTGTCGATTCAATAAACTTGATCGTCTCCGGCGTACCGGACACGACCAGCGAATTGGTGGAATCGTCCGCGATAATTCTCGTAGCGGAGTTCGCGTCAAGACTGAGCATTTCCCTCATCCTCGATGCGATATCCGCCGCTTTCGTGTGCCGGACAACAATAACCCGGAGATTGGGAAGCGGCCGCGCCGATGCGTCACCACCGCTCGATGGCTGCTGCCCACCCCCATTCCCTTGCCAGGACAACGCGACGACAAGAACGATTCTGCAAAACAGTGTCATGGTGCGCTCCAGATCGGCCGGCGGTCGCGTGACTTGAACCCGAACGCGATCCGCACCGCCTTCACCCGTATGGTACATCCCCACCGCGCCTCGGTCGCAATCGCTGTCCCCTATCTACCCAGTCCGCACGTCCCCCTCTACGATGGCCGCGTGTTTAATTACGATCTTCGAACCAGCGACACCCAGACCTCCGCCCGCCTCGGAACCTTCTCCACCCCCCACGGCCCGATCGACCTCCCTGCCTTCATGACCATCGGCACCCGCGGCGCCGTCCGCGGTGTCACCCCCGCTCAGCTCCGCGAAGCCGGCTGCCAGGTCCTCCTCGCCAACACCTACCACCTCGCCCTTCGTCCGGGAGCCGACATCGTCCAACATCACGGCGGCCTGCCCCGCTTCATGTCGTGGAACGGCCCGATCCTGACCGACAGCGGCGGCTATCAGGTCTTCTCCCTCGCCGACCTCCGCGAAATTGACGACGCCGGCGTCACCTTCCGCTCCCACCTCGATGGCCAGATCATCCGCCTCGACCCGCAACGCTCAATCGAAATTCAGAACGCACTCGGCGCCGACATCATCATGGCCTTCGATCAGTGCGTCCGCCTGCCCGCCACTCCCGACGACCTCGAATCCTCTGTCGCGCGCACCATCCGCTGGGCCGATGCCTCCAAACGCGCCCATCGCCGCGACGACCAGGCCCTCTTCGGCATCGTTCAGGGCGGCCTCGACTTCAACCTCCGCGCGCGCTGCCTCCAGGCCCTCCGCGACATCGATTTCCCCGGCTACGCCCTCGGCGGCCTGGCCGTCGGCGAATCCCCCGACCAGATGTACGACTTCCTTCGCCAATTCACCCCGACCATGCCGCACGACCGCCCGCGCTATCTCATGGGCGTCGGCCGGCCGATCGACATCCTCCGCGCCGTCGCCTCCGGAATCGATCTGTTCGACTGCGTCCTCCCGACCCGCAACGGCCGCAACGCCTCCGCCTTCACCGACGCCCGCACGCTCAAGCTCCGCAACGAGCAATTCAAGCTCTCACACGATCCCCTCGAAGCCGGCTGCCCCTGCTACACCTGCCAGAACTTCCCGCGCGGCTACCTCCGCCACCTCTTTTTGGTCGGTGAGATGCTCGGCCCGATTCTGGTGTCGATTCACAACATCGCGTACTATCAACGCCTGATGTCGCGGATTCGATCGGCCATCGCCGCGGGCCGGCTGGCCGACCTGCTCCGCGAATTTGAAGAAAAAACCCCGTCGCCCGACCCCGAGGAATCCCAATGTTCGTCACCGGACTAATTCTTGCTCAGGCCCCCGCGTCTCAGCCCGCCGCCCAACCGCCAATGAGTACCATGCTCTTGCCGATCCTGCTCGTCGGCTTCGTCTTCTACTTCCTCGTCTTCAGGCCACAAAAACGCGAACGCCAGAAGCAGCAGCAGTTCGTCGACAGCATCAAGAAAAACGACCGCGTCATGACCATCGGCGGTGTGCTTGGAACGGTCGTCTCCGTGAAGGGCGACGAGATCACGCTTAAGGTCGATGAATCCACCAACACAAAAATCACCTTCATCCGCAGTGCGATCAAGTCGGTTGTATCGGGAACAGGTTCCGACGAAAAACCCGAACTGAAGACCGCCGGCTCGAACTAAACCCGCATTCTTAACTCAATACATCGCATAACATTACCGCTGTTCGCCTCGATTTCTGAGCGAAAGACTGGTGGCCAAAGAGTCGATAATGACTCGGACCAGTCGCGGTCCCGCTGCCCAGTTGCGACTTTTTCGAACGGATAACATATAATGCAGGTGGTCAGCGAGTTATTAGGAGTAGCCCCGATGGATCGAAGCGTTTCATTCCGCGCGCTGCCCGTGGCCGCCGCCATTATCCTCGCGACCCTCGCTGCGGCTTCCGCTCAGACGACTACGACCTCGCCGAGCGGCACCACCAGCACTGACCTGAGCAGCTTGATCTCTCAGCTCGGCGCCAGCGGCCTCGTTCCGACTTCATCCGGTTCGACCACGACGACCACCCAGCCCACGACGCCGCCCACCGATGGCGGCGGCGGAACAGGGGAGGACACTCGTCCACCCGTCACCAACGGCGCGCTTCCCGCGGTAAACGTCGGCCTCGGCGCACTGCAGCAACGCGCCCCGGGTTTGATGGTGGCCGCCGGATTGGGCGCGGCGACCGGCAGCTTGGAAATCCCCGGCGATGCCGAGGACTTCGAGCAGCCAAGCTTCGTCAAGAACACCGTGTTCGATATGACCCAGGCCGCGGTCGAGGCCATTCAAGCCGGAATCCCGCTGATGTTTCAATCGTTCCTGACCGGCCTCGGATTGGGCGGCGGCGGAACTCTCCCAACGCCCGGCCCAATCAATGTCGGCCCCCCGCTCTCAAATCAAACTACGACCAGCTCGGGAACCGTGGTCCCCGTCCCGTAGCGCGCGATGAAAACAACTTCTTAAAGGCCGGGCCGAACCCGGCCTTTTTTATTGCGCGAACGCGCCCCGTGGCCGCGGCCGAATCATCCACAAGCCAACGACCAGCGCCACTCCCGCCAGGCAGAGCATTCCCGCTCGGTGCCCATCGCCGGTCCCGAGATAGCGTGCCAGCCACTCAAACTTCGTCGAAATGATCGCGGCCGAATTATTCACCAGGTGAATGAACATGGCCGGAAAGATCGACCCGCCGCGCAGGCAAACCCACGTCAACACCATCCCAAGGACCGCCGTCGTCGGAATTCGCCAAAGGTCCGCGTGAAACAACCCGAATACGAGCCCGACCACAACACAGACCGCCAGCGGCCCCATCCGATCCCGAAGCCCCGCCAGCACAAATCCGCGAAACAGCGTCTCCTCGCATATCGCTGGCAGCACCGCAATCGTCAACAGCAACAGCCACGTCGGCAGCGCCAGCATCCGCGCCTCTTGCTGCCCCATCAGCCGCGACACCTCTTCCGATTGCGGCAACATTCGCACGATCCAATGCGACATCGCCACCGCAATCACCGGACAAGTTGCCGCAACCAGCAACGTCCCCAATACCGTCCAGGCGCCCGGCATCCGAATCGAAAACGTCTCGCGAAGATTGAGCTTGGCATACCACGCCACCAGCAGCGGCGGCAGCAGATAACACCCAAGCATCAAGCTGATCGTCATCCCGGCCAGCCGACCCGGCGACATGCTCGGCGTCGCTACCGTCGTCTGCCAGTAGAACGAAAGGGGAAAAATCACCGCGGCAAGGAGCAGCGCGCCAGTCGCGCTCGGCCGCGCGGCCGGTTTAAGAAATCGCCGCGAGAGCAGCGTCTTGTAGCTGCCCACATCCGAAAACAGCACCGCTTCCTGACCATACAGCTTCGCCGCACCCAGCACCGCCGCCGCTGCATAAAGGCACGTCGACCCGAACGTCATCGCAATGCCCACCGCGTCATACCGCCCCGCGAATAGCTCGCGCAGCAGCACCACCACGTTCGCCACCGGCATCACCATCACCGGCCCCGCCAGCTTCACGCTCGGCATATAGCTGATGACCATCGCCGGGATCAGCGCGGCAATCATCACCGGCGTCATGTAGTTCTGGGCTTCCTTGAACGACCGCGCCAAACTGCATGTCGCCAGCATCACCGCCGAAAACAACACCGCAAACGGAACCATCGCCAGCAAAACGATCGGCAACACCGCCGTCGGAATGGAAACCGGCCCCGCGCCCGGCATGGTGCGCGTCATCGCCTCCGCCACGCCGCTGAACCGCATCGTGGCGCCCATTGAAATCAGATTCAGCGCGCTCGATGTAATGGCCACCGTCGCCACCACCAGAAACTTCCCGGCCATCACCTGCGTCCGCGGAACCGGCGCCGCCATCAGCGTTTCCAGCGTCCCGCGCTCGCGCTCCCCGGCCGTCAGATCAATCGCCGGATAGATCGCCCCGGTGACGGTCATGATCACCAGTAGAAAAGGAAGTATCTGCCCCAGCAATGCCCCGCCCAGCTTGGTCGGACTCGCCACGGACATCACGTCCACGTCCAGCGGACGCAGCACGTCTTCGCGCAGCCCCGCCTTCTCCAGACGCGTCGCGATCAGCCGATCCGTCTGCCGCGCCAGAATGCCCTGCATCGACCGCATCGCAATCTCGCTGCGATACTCCGACGGGTCATAGAAAATCCTGACGACGCGATTCTTGTCATCCCCCAGAGCTCGCTCCGGCACCGCCGGCTCCACGCTCACTCCCAGTTGAACCTTTCCGCCCCGAACCGCCCCGGCCAGCGGTTCCGACGTCAGATCGATCTCGAACTGGTGCCCCGCAACCGTCATTCGCTTGCCGGGTTGCGTCGTCGCCGGCCGGCTCTCACTCCCCGGCGGTTCGTCAGCCGCGATCACCGCCGTCAGCCACCGCCGCAGCCCGTCCGTCTCCACCACAACCCGATATGTCTCTCGTTCGCGCCGCGCCTTCTCAACCTGCAGCGCCTGCGCCACGACAATCATCAACACCGGGTAAAGCAGCAGCGGCACCAACACCATCGCGATCAGCGTCCGCCGATCGCGCAGCGCCTCGAGCAACTCCTTCCGATAGACAATCCAGACCCGTCGTAGCTTCAAGTCCCGCCCCCAATCGCCAGCACATGCTGCTCCTGGCCGCACAGCTTCAGGAATATCTCGCTCAGTCGCGTCTTCCCCGAGGCCGCCCGAAGCTGCTCCATGTTCCCCTCTGCCATCAATCGCCCTTCGTAAATCAGCCCGAACCGATGGCAAATAGTCTCGGCCTCATCCAGGTAGTGCGTCGACAACAGAATTGTCTTTCCCCGCGCACCCTCCGCCCGGATGAAATCCAGAATGATCCGGTTCGTCATCACATCCAGCCCCAGCGTCGGCTCGTCCAGAATCAGGATCGGCGGATCGGCCACCAGCGCCCGCGCGATGCTCGTCCGCTGTTTCTGCCCGGTCGAAAGCCCGCCGCACCGCAAATCCGCGAACGACTTCATATCCAGCCAGCCGATCAACTCGTCCACCCGCCGCTCGATCGCCCCGCGATCCATGCCATGTAGCTCGCCAAAGAAATGCAGCAACTCGCGCGGCGACAATCGCTGATACAGCCCCGTCGATGCCGTCAGATAGCCCACCGACCGCTTCACATCATCCGGCCGCTCGCGCACATCAAATCCGTTCAGCCGCACGACCCCATCTGACGGTGTGATCAATCCCCCCAGCATTCGCAGCGTCGTCGTCTTGCCTGCCCCATTCGGCCCCAGCAGACCGTAGATTTCCCCCCGCTCGACCCGAAACGATAGCCCATCGACCGCCCGCTTCTCGCCGCCGATCGTCGTCGGAAACACCTTTACCAATTGTTCGACTTCAACCATCGGCGAGCACTCTACGCCAACCACCGTCGGGCTCCAAACCAACAGCGCCTCGCGCTCGCCCCGAGGTTCTATAATGCGATCCGTGTCAGCAACCGCGCCGCGCACCCCATCACTGCTTCTCGAAGAAGGCCGCCGCGCCACTGGCCCCATCGCCACCGTCGCCACCATCGCCCCGATCGATAAGACTTATTCCTACCTCATCCCCGATCATCTCGCCGATCGCGTCCACCCCGGCCAGCGCGTCCGCATCCCCATCGGCCCGCGCGCCACGCTTCAACCTGCATTCTGCGTTGCCGTCACCGACGGTCCCTGGGACTCCACCCTCCGCGAAATCGAATCCGTCCTCGACGACCGCCCGCTCCTCAACGCCAAACTGCTCGAACTCGGCCTTTGGATCGCGCGCTACTACGCCAGCCCGATCGGCCACACCTTGCAGGCCATGTTGCCCGCCGGCGTCCGCCGCCAGGCCGGAACTCGCGCCGTCCGATTTGCGCGCTTAACCTCCGCTGACTCAACCCAACTGTCCCCCAAGCATGCCGCCGCACTCCTCGCCCTTAAAGCGGCCGGCGGTCAACTCCCGCTCGATCAACTCCGCAAGACAGCGGCGTGCGGCCCCGCCGTGTTAAGGTCACTGGCGGCTCTCGGCCGAATCACGATCGAGATCCGCCATGAAGTCGTCGCCCCGATCGCAACCCAGGCCGAACAATTCGAGCCCAATTATGAAATCGACGCCGACCAGCAGAACGCTATCAATCGCCTGCTAGCCGCGCTCAATGCCAATGAATTTCGCGTTGAAGTGCTCTTCGGTGTCACCGGCAGCGGAAAAACCGAGTGCTACATCCGCGCCATCCGCTCCGCGATCGCCGCCGGCCGGCAGGCAATCCTCCTCGTCCCCGAAATCGCACTCACCACCCAGACCGTCCAGCGCCTCAGCCGCCGCTTCTCTCGCGTCGCCGTCCTCCACAGCGGCCTCACCGACACCCAACGCTCGCGCCTCTGGCCCGTCATAGCCGCCGGCCAGATCGACCTCGTCATCGGAACCCGCTCGGCCATCTTCGCACCCTGTCCAAAGCTTGGCATCATCGTCTGCGACGAAGAACACGAACCCAGTTACAAGAACATGGCGTCACCTCGCTATCACACTCGCGACGTCGCCATCAAACGCGCCCAACTCGAATCAATCCCGGTCGTTCTCGGCTCGGCCACTCCGTCGCTGGAAACCTGGCAAAACGCCCACAAGCAGCGCCACTACGAACTCATCCGCCTCCCGCGCCGCGTAAAGGGGCTCGCCATGCCGCGCGTTCACCTTGTGGACATGCGCGAAGAACATCGCGCCCGCAAAGGCGTGCACCTGCTCTCCCGCGCAATGGAAGTTCACCTTCAGACCATCCTCCGAAAAGGCGAGCAGGCCGTCCTGCTGCTCAATCGCCGCGGCTTCGCAAGCTTTCTCTTCTGCCCCGTCTGCAACACGCCCATCGTCTGCCCGAATTGCAGCGTCCACATGGTCTTCCACTCAACCACCGGCTTCGCCCACTGCCACTACTGCCACGAGCGAATCGTCGTCCCCACTCGCTGCGCGATGGCCGGCTGCGGCGGGCACTTGGTCCGCTTCGGAATCGGCACGCAGCGCGTCGAAGCCGAGCTGGCCGAGAAGTTCCCCCAGGCCCGCGTCGCCCGCCTCGACAGCGACGCCATGAAGAAACCCGAAGACTACGCCCGCGTGCTCAACCAGTTCGAATCCCGAGACACCGACGTCCTCGTCGGAACCCAGATGGTCGCCAAGGGCCTCGATTTTCCCTTCGTCTCGTTCGTTGGCATCGTCACCGCCGACACCGCCCTCTCCCTGCCCGATTTCCGCGCCGCCGAGCGGACTTTCCAGCTCGTCCTCCAGGTCTCCGGCCGCAGCGGTCGCTCCGAAATCGGCGGCGACGTCCTGGTGCAGACCTTCGCCAGCGACCTCGCTGTCATCCGCCGCGCCGTGAAGGGCGACTACGAGGGCTTCGCCGCCGCCGAGCTCGCCAGCCGAAAAAAGGCGAAAATGCCCCCAGCCGCACGTCTCGTGCGGTTCGTCCTGTCCGATCCTCGTCTCAGTAAGCTCGAAAAAGCCGCCGCCGATTTCGCAGTGGCGCTCGCCGAATCACTAGCGAAATTCGGCGTCCCCGCCGACATCATCCCGCCCGAACCCTGCGCGATCCCGCGCCTGCGCAATCAATATCGATATGACATCCTCATTCGCTTCGCTACCGCCAAGCAGATGCTCGCTGGAATGGACGCCCTGCGCGGCGCCGGCGCGATCAAGTCGAGGGCGCGCACCATGATCGTCGATGTCGATCCGGTATCGCTGCAATAGACCGTTGAATTAGATTGGGCCAAGACCGAGATTGATCAGAATCTGCGTCGCGCTTACGCAGTCAATCTTGACGTTGCTGTTTCCCACGTTGAATTGCTGCTGCGCGCCGCTCGGAAACCGAATGGTGTACTGCCCCGGCTGCACCGCGAACGAATACCCCCCGCCCGCGTTCGTCGTTGTCGTGTTCGATCCCAGCGCAACCGTCGCCCCGCTCACGCCCTCACCGGCGTCATAGTCGCCGTTGCGATTCGTGTCGTCATAGACAACGCCGAGAACAAACGTCGGCGAGTTCGATCGCGTCCCGTAGTCCTGCGTCGTCATCAAGCTGTCGTAATTGTGCCCGTCCTGCGCAAACATTCCTCGCAAGACCCCGACCCCGACTTCCTTGTAATCCGCATTCAGCATCACGACCCGATGCCCGCGATTCGGATAGTCCACGTCGACAAACAGGTCCTGATGTTGCGCGTTGGCCGTCGTAATCTCGTCCAGCGTGCCGGTCGTGCCGCGCCAGGTCAGGTTCTCACCGGCCGATCGATAGATGTATCCCGCCGCCTGCATGCGATCGAAAGGCGACTGACCCTCCGGCGTGTTGTGCTCAAAATAATCGCGATTCAGCATGTCCTGGCTATGCGCCCGCGCGACGGCCGTCAGCGTCGGGTTCATCGCAACCGCTTGCTTGCTCGCCGTTGTGATAGTGGTCGAGGTAACGCCCTCGTTCAGGGCGATACCAAATCGAGCCGCCTCTGCCGCTGGCTTCAGCCGCGCCCGGTTGATCCGCTCAAGATGAAGTTGCTCAAGGACTGAGTTATCGCCGCTCGCGGCTGTTCCGCCGCCGGTCAGCGTCGGCAAAGTGCTGCCCGCCGGCTGACCATCTCCGCCCGTCGGTGCCTGAGTGCCGCAACCCACCAACAGGGCGGCAAACAACATCGGCAAAACATGCATCGCGCCGCGTCTGAACGTGGCGATGAAATGGTTCAACATCGGATTCTCGCTGCCCCCTCCGGCCGACTCGGCATTGTCAGCCGGTCCCTATTCTAGCACCCGGGTCGATTTACCGTGTAGTCGCAAATCGCCGCCGATACAGATTCACGAGCCGCGCGCAAGTGACTCTGCGTTCGTGGATTACGAAACCGCCCCGCATCTCGGACCGCGCTAGCGCCAATTCACGCCTTCGCCGGCCCCGGCGGCTGCATCAGCGTCCCACACTTCTTGCAGGTTCGCATCCGCTCATTCCCCGCCGCCCAATACTCCTCCATGATCTTCTTGAGCTGCGAGACAATGTCCTTCAATTCGAACTCCGGCTCATATACCACCGCCCCGCACTTCTCGCAGTAAAACCGCAGGTAGTCCTTCTGCGCCGGATCGCGCTGCCGCTCGACCACCATCCCCACCGTATTCGCCGGCCGCTGTGGCGAATGCGGAATCCCGGGCGGAAGCAGGAACACATCCCCCTGCCGAATCGGAATATCGCGCGGCTGCCCGTTCTCGATGATCTTGACCGTGATGTCCCCCTCAACCTGGTAGTAAAGCTCCTCGGTCTGGTTGACGTGATAGTCCTTCCGCTGGTTCGGCCCTCCCACGATCATCACGATGAAATCGCGGTCCTTCCAGATCATCTGATTGCCGACCGGCGGCTTGAGCAGATGCCGGTGTTCATCAATCCATGCCTTGAGGTTCAGGGGGGCCAGTTGAGACATGCTCGCACCTCGCGAAATGGGCCATTCGAACGCCTGCCAATGTATCCCGCCCTGCGCCGCCGCGTCAACGCGGGCCCCCGGCCCGGTTGTCCCCGCTTCACCGATCGAATAAACTTCCCCCTCGCGCCACAGCGACCGGAGAGGTGTCGGAGTGGCTGATCGAGCTGGTTTCGAAAACCAGTGTACCCGCGAGGGTACCGGGGGTTCGAATCCCCCCCTCTCCGTTTCCCCCCAATTTCTACTTGCGCCCAGTTCAAACCCCAGACGGGGATGATGCGCCCGGCTGGCTCGCCGTCGGCTGCGATGCCGCCACCTTCTCGCGCCACCGCGCCGCGTCATCCGCCCGGCCCGCCTTCTCATACACGTCGACCAGGCTCCGAATGTTGCTGGCCGTCCGCGGGTCGCGCGCCCCGAACGCCTTCTCGAGCAGCGCGCATGAAGCCGCAAGCTCCGTCACCGCGGCCTCCGTCCGCCCCATCGCCGCCAGGCAGCGCCCATAGTTGCCCCGGAACAATCCGATGTAGAAATGATCCGCGGGCAAGCTCGCCGCCGCCGCGCGACACGCCTCATCAAAAAGCGGAACCGCCTCCTCGGGCTTCCCCAGCCGTTGCAACTGCGACCCCAGATTGTTCTTCGAAATGATCGTGTCCATGTTGTTCTCGCCCAGCGTCCGGCGCCGCGCCTCAAGCACCTCCCGCCCCAGTTTCAACGACTCGTCCGATTTTCCGCGCGCGTCCAGCACCGCCGCCAGATTCGAAGCCGTCAGCAGCGTCATGCTGTGCTCGGGCCCCATCACACGCCGCCGCGCATCCAGGGTCCGCCGAAACATCCCCTCGGCTTCCTCCAGCCGCCCCAGGTCCTGCAGGACTTTCGCCAGATTGTTCATCGCAGTCAGCGTCAGCACGCTCTCAGCGCCCTGCGTCCGCGTCCCCGTTTCCGCCACGCGCTCCAGCAGCTCGCGCGCCTCCTCATTCTTGCGCCGCGCCATGAGCAGCGTCGCCAGATTCGAAGTCGACGTCAGCGTCTCCTGATGCTCCTCCCCCAGCACGCGCCGCCGCCGCGCGAGCGTCTCACGCTGCATCGCCTCCGAGTCGTCCAGCTTGCCCGCCGACTGCAACACCAGCGCCAGGTTGCTCAGTGTCGTCAGCACGTCCGGGTCGTCCGGACCGCCCCGCTTGAGTTCCAGCTCCAGCGCCTGTCGCAACAGCCGCTCCGCTTCTTCAAGGTGCCCCGTCCGCTTCAGGAGCACTGCCAGAGCGTTGATCGTCGTCAGCGTGTCCGGTGCTGCGTCCCCGATCAGTTGCCGTTGACCCGCCAGTGCCCCGCGCAGCAGTTTTTCGGCCTCATCATTCTTTCCGCGCAAGCTCAGGATGTCCCCAAGACTCGTCATCGCGTGCAGCGCCACCGCATTCTGCAAGCCCACCGTTGCCTGGAGCCCCTCCAGCGCCGCGCGGCTCTTGCCCTCGCCTTCATCCAGTCGCCCGCGCATCGCCAGAATCCACGCCAGATCAGATTCCGCCATCAGCGTCGTTGCATGCCGCGCCCCAAGACTCCGCGCCGCGGATTCCTGTGCCGTCGACATCTGCTTCTCGGCTTCGTCGAACATCCCCAGCGCTGAATAGGTCGACCCCAGCGTTCGATGAATCTCCGCCGCCACCACCGGCTGGTCCTTCATCGTGCCATCCAGGTCGCCCGCCGCCTTGTTGATCACCTCGAGGAACCGCACTTCGCGACCATCGCGCCCCGGGTCAACCGACGTCAGCATCCGCCCCAGAAACTCGCCGATCGCCGCCCGCCGCGCCGATTCCTCCCGCGCTTCATCTCGCGCCCGCACCGCGCTGCGCCACGAAGACACCGAAACACCCAATGCCGCGATCACCGCGATCAGGACAACCAGCGATGCCCCGGCAATCAACCGATATCGCCGAAGGTTCTTGCGCAGCGTGTACCACGCGCTATCCCGCTTCGCCTCGATCGGCTCCCCCGCGAGATAGTGCCGTATGTCGCGCTCCAGTTCCCCCGCGCTCTGATATCGTCGCCCGGGGTCCTTCGCGAGACATTTCAGGATGATCGTGTCGATCTCATCATCCAGGCCCGGCCCGATCGCGCTCGGTCGCGCCGGCTCCGCTCTCAAAATGCTATCAAACGCGACCCGGATGCCGCCCGTCACGTCGTACGGGAACCGCCCCGTCACCAGCTGAAAGAGTATGACCCCCAGCGCATAGACATCCGAACGCGTATCCACCGGCGCCGCCCGGCCGTCGAGCTGTTCCGGGCTGGCCCACGGCAACGAGCCCATGAATTGCCCGCTGACGCTCACCGCCATCGACTCGTCCGCCCCCTCGCCCCCAGTCTCCTTCGCGAGCCCGAAGTCGCAAACACGCGGCTCGCCCGCCGAATCAACCAGAACATTCCCCGGCTTGAGGTCGCGATGAATCACGCCGCGCCGATGCGCGTACGTCACCGCGTCGCACACCTTCACGAATAGCCGCAGGAGTTCCTTCGCACCCAACTCGCCCGAATGCCCCGCCAGCAACTTCTGGACGAACTGATCCAGTGGCAGGCCGTCAACGAACTCCATGACCAGATACGGCCGGCCGTCGTCGGTCACACCGCTGTCATACACATTGACGATATGGGTGTGTCGCAGGCCTGCGACCAGGTCAATCTCGCGTTCAAATCGCCGCCGTCCCGCCGCCGACGCAAACGCACCATCCAGCAAAACCTTGACGGCCACCCGCCGCTTCGTCGAACGCTGCACCGCCGAATAGACGATCCCCTGCCCGCCGCGCCGGATCTCGCACACCTCGTCGCAACCCGGAATTCGCGGCAAGGCGACCGGAGCCGGCCGCCCCCGCCGAAGCTCGCGAACAACCACGTCCGGATCGTGATACCAGCTCGATTGAACCGACGACATCCGCCGCGCCCGCGTCAGCCCTCTTCCCGCACCTGCTGGTCGATGAGCTCGCCCAGCCGTCGCAGAATCCGGGACTTTGCCTGATACACCTGATCCACGCTCAGCCCCAGAGAGTCGGCCGTCGCCGCCGCGTCATCGCCCGCCAGTGCATACAGCTCGAACGCCCGCCGATCGGAAGGGTTGAACTCCGCCGCGACGCACTTCATCGCACTCCGCAGATGATATTGCCGCCACTCCGACTCCCATTCATCCTCAGCCGATTCGTCCGACAGGCCCGGCGACTGGCCCCCCGCATGACCTAGCGCCTCCGCGGATGGTTTCTGACAAGCTCGCCGGTAAATTGCGTGCAGGACTACTGTCTTCAGATAGGACCGAAACTTCCCCTTCGCCGGATCGTACCGAAACCCCGGCATCGACTGCGTCAGCGAGACCATCACATCTTGCAGAACGTCATCGCATTCCGCCGGCTGTAAGTTCTGCCGCCGCGCAAATCCCCGAATCAATTCGGAATAACGATCAAAGAACTCGGCCCACGCCCCCCGGTCGGCCCCCTCCGAAAGGCGCGCCAGCAGCGAAATATGCGTCGTCGTCTGGCCCAGCACGATTCGATTATATCCCTTAACCCACTATCGACCCGGTTTCCCCTCGTATGGCGCGCTTCATGTCAGGACCTCGGCAACTGCGCGCTACGTGTTGGGGGGAGTTCCGCGTTGCCGCGCCGACGTGTTAGGGAAATCCCTAGTTTGCAATCCGAGAGGAGAGTCTAATTTCGATTCACCGGCCCGCCGGTATCGACACTAGCGGCGCTTCCTGCCCGGTCGATGGCGCCGCCTGCAATGAAAAAAGATAACTCAGCAACGCAAACGTCCGCTTCGATGTCCAGTCCGACTTCGATATGTAATACCAGTTCCCCGATTCGCAAATCTGCACATGCGGATCCGCTTGTGGAATCCCGGCCCGACTCACGCGCATCCAGGGGCTGGCCCCCTTGCCGTTCGTCGGCGCCTCGAAGCATTCCCTCGAAATCGCATACATAGTCGCAAGCACCGATCGCGTCTCGATCGCAAGCTCATCCGCCCCGACGCGCACCGGGCTGTTCGTCACCCGCAGCCGCAACTCCCCCTCCACCGGATATCCAAGCAGTTGCCGCAGTTCACGCAATTCACCGCGATCGCTCGCCGATGCGTCCGTTATATAACAAATCGGTCGCATCACCCCGCCGTCGGCCTCCTCCGCAAATCGCAGCACTCCCCGGTCCTGCAGTCGCGCCAACAGGCCGCACAACCGGTCAAACGCCGGCGCATCCGGCGAACCCTGCTCGTCGTCGCAATAGACCATCCGATTCGAAATGCCGTTAATCTGCTGCACGCAACACGCCAGCAGTCGATCGATCCCCCACCCCGCATGCGCCAGATAGATGAGCGTGTCCGGTGCAATCGCCGACATGACGCGATTCGCAAATGCCTCGCCCGTCAACGGCCGGTACGTAATCGTAGGCGTATCCGAGTATTGTAAATTCACCCCGACATTGGTCAGGCGCCGTGGCTCGATGACATCATCGCCCGTGACCGGGTAAGCCGCCCGCAGCGCCGGCCCATAGATGCCGTGCAGGTTGTTCGCTTCCAGCGACGCCGCCAATTCCGCATCGAAACTGTACTGGCTCAGCATCGACGCAACTTCGACGAAATACAGCGGCTTTCCCTGGCTCAACCGCACGAGATTGAGGAGCAGTTGCTCCTTCACCGATTGCGCCCCCGCCTGGTTATACGCAAATCGATCCCCCGCAACGGTCCGCGGCCCAAGCGTGCTGCAACCAACTGACCAGCCGGCCGTCGCCGCGAGCAGCGCAACCATCGCCAGCGGATTTCTCGTTCGCCAACGCATCATCCGCGCCCGCACGGACCTATTTTCCCGTCGGTATCGTCACCACCGGCTGCGCCGGCGCCAGGTCCGACGCCTGAAGCGAAAACAGATACGTCAACAGTGCGAACGTTCGCTTCGCCGACCAGTCGTTCTTCGCGATGTAAAACCAATATCCGTTGTAATAAACCTGCACGAATGGATCGATCTGCGGGGCCCGGCTGTGCTCGACCCGCATCCAGTTCGGCATCGGGCCGTCGTCGACGGCCGTCCCCACGAAAACCTCGCGATCCGTCACGTGTTCCACGGGCACCACGCATTCCTGCGCCAGTGCATACATGGCCGCCAGCACCGAGCGCGTGTCCATCGCAAGCTCGTCCGGCGCGCGTCGAATGGCGTTCCCCGTCACGCGCAGCCGCAAGTCCCCTTCCGGAGGATATCCAAGCAACTGCCGAACCTCGTGTAGTTCGCTATCCAGATTCGGAATCGTCGCCGGAACGTAGAGCACCGTGGTCGCCACCCCGTTCTCAGTCTCGATCGTGAACATCACGCGTCCCGAGTCCTGCAGTTTCTTGAGCAGCGAAATGGTCCGCGTGAATTGCTTCGTGTCCGGCGCAATGCTCGCATCCGTGTCATGCAACTGCCGGTTGGGAATGTCGTTGATCTGCTGCACGCAGCAGGCCAGCAGCCGGTCGATGCTCCAGCCCGACTGGGCCAGGTAGATGACCACTGTCGGCGGGATCGGCGCCATAACCCGCTTCGAAAACTCCTCGCCCTGCAGCGGCCGATACGTGATCGTCGGAGTGTCCGAATACTGCACGTTTCCCGCCACCGTCGTTTGCTGGCTCGGATCGCCTCGCAATCCGTAGGCAGCACGCAGCGCCGGACCGTACGCCCCGTGAATGTCATTCTGCCAGTGCGAAAGCGATCCGGTTGCCTGAATGCTGAACTGGCTCAGCATCGAGCCGATTTCGAGAAAGTACATCGGCTCGCCGTAACGCAGTCGCACGATATTGAGCAGGATCTGCTCTTTCGAGGACTCCGCGCCCGCCTCGTTGTAATTGAATCGATCCCCCCGAATCGTCCGCGGCCCCAGCGTTGAGCAACCTGGGAAAACCGCGACCAGCAACGCGAGCATCGCGCAGCGCGTGATGACTCCCGGCAACCCGCGCCACGGGAAGTCCTGTTTGCCGCATTCCGGCATCAGTTCAGTCTCCAGGCGATTGGCGAACGACCGTCGGCATGCTGATCCGCGCCTGATGCCCCGGTCGGGCCGCAGATCATACCTCCACCTTGCTCGCGTTGAAACCGCCTGAAATTGTTTGAATTTCACGGCGCCCGTGCCACAATGCTCGTTTCGACACGGACAACTTCAATTCGTGAGGAATATGCAATTATGTCTCGTAGCAATCCACGCTTCTTGCGCTCGACGCTCGCTGCGGCAGCCCTGCTCGCTGCCGCCGGTTGCTCGCAACAACTCATGCCGACCCCCAATCTTTACGCCGGCTCCAAGAACAATCCCTTCGCTGATGTGCCCCCCGCACTCCAGCACAGCGACATCGACGTCCTATTCGTCACCGATCGTGCCGAAACAAAGGACAAGAACGGAAAGCCCGACTTTGGCTACGACCGTTCGCGCTCGCTTGCGTTCGGTTCCTACATAGTCGGAGTAGGCGAGAATGTCTCGTGGGAAGATCTTGTGCGCGAGAGCCGCACTCAGTCTCGCAAAACGTCGCTGCCGCTCTCGCGAAAGGAAATCCGCGTCGTTGGACAGCTGCCCGCAACGCCGGCCCTCGTCGTCACACCCGAAGGAAAACTGGTGGACGATCCCGCCGCCGCCGAGCAGAAGAGCAAACTCCGCGATCAGTTCTGCGCCGAAATTTCCCGCCGTCTCGCCGAAAATCCATCCCAGAAAGAGGCCTTCGTCTTCATCCACGGCTTCAACAACACCATCGACGACTCCGCCTTCACTATCGCCGAAATCTGGCACTTCATGGGCCGCAAGGGGATTCCGATCGCCTACACCTGGCCCGCCGGGCGCGGCTACGCCTACGATCGCGAGTCCGGCGAATTCACGATCTTTCACCTCAAGCAGTTTCTCCGCGGCCTCGCCTCCTGCCCCGGGATCGAGAAAATCAATATTGTCGCCCACAGCCGCGGCACCGACGTCGCGACCACCGCCTTGCGCGAGCTCGCCATCGAATACCGCAACGCCGGCAAGGACCCACAGCAGGAACTCAAGCTCGGAAACCTGGTCCTCTGCGCGGCCGACCTCGACATCGACGTCGTCAGCCAGCGAATCGTCGCCGAAAAGCTCCCCGCCGTGCCCGAGCGCCTGACCATCTACGTATCTGAAACCGATAAGGCCCTCGGTGCTGCCGGCTGGCTCTTTGACAGCACCGATCGCCTCGGTCGCATGCGCTTCTCCGAAATCCGCCCCGAACAGCGAAAAAACCTCGCCGGTATGGGAAAGCAGTTGCAGATCATTGACGCGCAAATCAGCGCGGATGGCATCGGCCACGCCTACTTCCACTCCAATCCCGCCGTCAGTTCCGATCTGATTCTCATCCTCCGCGACAACAAACAACCCGGCGCCGAAAACGGCCGACCGCTGCGCCATCCCGACGATGGGTTCTGGGAGATTCGCGACGACTACCTTCGCGCCAGCGCTCCATAAGGATCACCCGTGCCGGAAACCGCTCCGCAGCCCAGCTCGCCCCAACCGCCGGTGCCCCCGCAGAGCGGACCTCCTCGACGCGGATGGCCGCGCCGGCTGCTGGCGATCTTCGTGCGTGGTCTGCTGACGCTCGCATTGCTCGGGATGGCCGGCTGGATCTTCCTCGCCATTCGCATCTCCGATCGCCACCAAACCCCGCCGCGAACGATCATCGCCGCGCTGATTGCCGGCATCCCACTCCTGCTCGTCGTCATCCTTCGCCGCCGGCGGATCGGTCTGATCCTTTTCCTGCTCACCTTTCTCGCCACGCTCGGCTGGTATTTTTCCATCCAGCCCTCGCACAACCGCGACTGGCAGACCGATGTCGCCATCCTTCCATACGCCGACTTCGACGGCGACCTTGTCCATCTCCACAATGTCCGCAATTTCGACTACCGCTCCGAGACCGACTTTACCCCCGCCTACTACGACCGCACCTACGATCTATCAAAGCTCCAATCGATCGACCTGATTCTCTCTTACTGGGCCGGACCGGCCATCGCGCACGCAATGCTCTGCTTCAATTTTGACGACGGGCAGCACGTCGATATCTCGATCGAAACCCGCAAGGAAAAGGGCGAGACCTACTCCGCCGTCGAAGGGTTCTTCCGGCAATACGAACTCATCTACCTTGTCGCCGACGAACGCGACGTGATTCGCCTGCGGACCAACTACCGCGGCGAACAAGTCCACCTCTACCGCCTCCGCGCCAGCCCCGAGAAATGCCGCTATGTCTTTCTCGACTATCTCGAAACCGTCAACGCCATCCACAATCACGCACGGTTCTACAACGCCCTGACCGAAAACTGCACCACCAGCATCTTCGCCCACCTGATCGGCGGCCCTCCGCCGCAGCCGAAGTTCACCCTCGGCGTCCTCCTCAGCGGTTACTCCGCCAAGTACGCCTACGAAAACGGCGCGCTCGATCACAGCGTCCCGTTCGATGAGCTCCAAAAACGAAGTCTGATCAACGACCTGGCCATCCCCGCCGACCAGGCCCCCGACTTCTCCGACCGAATCCGCGCCCGTGTCGTCGCGCCCCAGGCCCCCGTTAAGAAGTCCTGATTCCTGCCGCCGATCGCTCAATCGCCCGGGTGAGTGCTTTGCAACATGTAGTTATCGCGGATTTCCCAGAAGTTCCCCTCTTGGTGAATCAACGGCCGGCCGCTCTCTGTTCCAGCCGAGTGGTCGTCTCGCAATAACAAGATCAGGTCCGAGCTAACCGCCGGATTGGTGTGAAAGTAGCTATGCCCCAGATAGTCCGTCTTCACTCGCGCGTCGATGAACTGCACCTCAGGCAGCACCGCCAGCGATTGCTTCTGGCTCGGCGTCATATCCTCCGCCGAAATCTGCCCCAGCCGCCGAATGCTGTCGAACAGCCACTCGGCAAACCCCAGTGCCTTGTCAGATTTTGAAATGTAAATCGTCAATCGCTCGGGCACGAGTTGTACACGTTCCGCCCCCACCCGCTGCCCGAATACATCAGTGTCCAGGTCCGCCGCCGCCAGGACCACGTTGCCCAGCTTCATCTCCTTGCGCGTATCCTTGTCCAGCGATCGAAACCGGATGTTCAACTCGCGGATCGCCGTCATCGTGACGTCGCTTCCCCGGCTGTGCGCCAGGATATGAATCTTCTCAACCGCCGGGCACATCGCCAGCGATCTCAAGAACTGCTTCAAATGAAACACCGAGAATTCGCCCGACTCCCGGTCATACGCGTAGTTCTTTCCCGACGGCCACGAATACGCGACCGCGACGCCCGGCCGCCCCATGAAGTGCCACAGCTCCGCCATCACAAACACGCTCTCTTCGAGCGAGTAGTTCACCCCCGGAACGAAAATGAATATGTCTTTTTTTCCGGGGTTCTGCGCAAGCCGCCGCGCGATCTCGTCGCATAACTTCACGTCGGCCTCGGCCAGCGCCGACCGCGCGAGCGGATCCTCTTTCACCTGCCGGCCGATCTCCACCAGATCGTAAGGTGTCTCCGGAAATCTCCCAACTTCTCGGATGCTCGCGACCTGCAGCGGCAAAGGTGTCTTTCGAGTCTGAGTCCGCGATTCCGCCGTCAGCTCATTCCAGTTGACGTCCTTCCCAATCTCCACAACGCACGAGCCGAACATGAGCGACCGCGAACGCCCCGCCCCATAAGTGACCTTCCCCGCCGAATCGATGATCGGCGCGCGATCCGTCGCAAGCAGAATATCAACCTGATTGCTGCGTAACGCCGGCGCGACCGACTGAAACGGATCCGTCTTCGAATGAACGTAGAGATTCGGCGTCGGCATGAGCTGCTGCGAACAGCCCGCGGGAATCAGCAGGCAAGCCGCCCAAAGCGCGTGATATTCCCATCCATGCCGATGGGCCCTCACCACATGCCTTGCCGCTCGTTCAGTCCGCATTCGCGATTCGAATCATAACCCCCGGCTCGCTTCCGCCCCATCTCCGACCGATATGCCCATTTCCTCCGACAGGTCGCTGCTCCCGTTGGCCCCCGCCACACCCAAATCGTACAGATCGTTCTGTTAAGAATCGCCGATCGCGTCATCCGACCGATAACGCGTCGTCGCATGGGACTTTCACGGGGGACTGGGCAGTGAACACGATTGCGCGATTCTGCGTTGCAGCAGTTCTTGTAGTTGTAGTCGCTGGCAGCGCAAACGCCTTCGAAGCCGCCTGGCCTGCCGAGTCCATCAACGCCGCCGTAAACCTCACCCCGATCGAAGGCCCGGGTGCCAACGACTTCTACTCGGACATGAGCGGCGCATTCTGGAACCCGATCACCCGGCGCCTCTGGGTCTGCCGAAACGGACCCGGTGGAGCCGCGTCCAAGTTCTGGGCCATACGGGAGGACGGCGCGGGCAGCTTCGAAATCGATACCAAGAATGGCAACCGCGGCGAGTGGACGGGTTTCGGTGATCTCGAAGACCTCACCCAGGCCGATCTCAACGAAAACGTCATTTACCTCATGGTCGAAACCGAAGAGCGCATCAAAGAGTACGACGTCTCAACCTACGGCACCGCCGTCCTGCGCAACGATTGGAACACTTTCCCGTACCTCCCGCTCAATGGCGGCTCGGGCGCGGAAGGCATTTGCTTCGTCCCCGATTCCGCCCTCACGACCGGAAACTTCGTCGACCCGAGCGGCAATCCGCGCGTCAGCCAGAACGGCATGGGCGGCCTCATGTTCGTCGCCCACCAGAATGGCGGACGCATCTACGTCTTCGATCTCAATCGAACGAATGGGACGTTTACCTACGTCGGCGCCTACCTCACCGGCTTCTGGGAAAGCTGCGCCCTCGATTTCGATCGCTCCACCAACCTTCTCTACATCTTCCACGGCGCAAATTACAACCGCATTGAAGTCACGACCCTTGCCTCCACCAGTGTCAGCGGAGAACGGAAGTTCAACGAAGTAATTACCTACGCCCCGCCCACTGGCAGCAGTGGTACCGAAAACATGGAAGGCATCGCCCTCTTCTCCAACGACGACTCGTCCGGCGGCTTCCGCAATCTCTTCATGACCATCGACGGCGGCGGCGCGAATTCACTCTACTGGTTCAAGAACTTCCCGGTTGTCTGCACCGTCGACACCGACGCCGATGGCGTCAACGACTGCGTCGACGCCTGCCAGGGCACCACCAGCGGACAGCAGGTCAACGCCAACGGCTGCTCCTGCCAGCAATCCGGACAAGGCGCCCCAGTCATCACTGCCCAGCCCAGCGCCGGCGCAGTCTGCTCCGGCCAGACGTACCAATTTTGCGTCAGCGCCACCGGCAACGGCACGCTCAGTTATCAATGGAAGAAGGATGGCTCAAACATCTCCGGCGCGACCGCATCCTGCTACACCGCATCCGCCGCCGGTTCTTACCAATGCGTCGTTACCGACGGCTGCGGCTCGACCACCAGCGACGCCGCGACCCTCACCCTCAACGCCGCTCCCTCGTTCTCCGTCCATCCTTCAGCAGGCACGATCTGCTCCGGCCAGACCTATCAGTTCTGCGTCACGGCCTCCGGAACGGGAACGCTGACCTACCAATGGAAAAAGGACGGCAGCAACGTCGCCGGCGCAACCGCCAACTGCTACACCGCCTCTGCGTCCGGTTCCTACCA
>JAATGM010000013.1 GCA_015654675.1 Planctomycetota bacterium
GGAATTCCGGTACACATTTACTTTAGCATCTCCGTTGGCACTAAATGCCGGGGCCACATACTGGATGGAGCTCGCCCAAATCGATGATCCGGTCTCAGCTTTTCTTTGGGAGTGGTCAGACGACGGTGATCACAAGCATGCCTATATCAATCCATTTGTGATTGATTGGACTCAATCAAACGGATCCGATCAAGCGTTCCAACTAATCGGAGTTCCCGAACCAGCGTCAGTGTGTTTACTCGGACTGGTCTTCGCGGTCGCTAGTCGTCGGCGTTCGGCGGGTAGCAGATACTGATCGCGTTGTGGCGATGGGGCGAGTGGAGGTTTGGTCATGCGCACTCTCCGCGCGCTCATCCTATTCGGTTGTGTTGTTGTGGTCGCCGTGCTCATCGCGAGTGGGCAGCGCGTACAAGCAGCATGCCCTTCATCACCGACCACATATGGCAATGGAGCCATAGAGGGTCCGATCGAAGAATCTGAATCACTTTTTCCGACAGTCGCGGTCGACGGTTCGAATCGATTCATAGCTGCATACGAGACGCGCCTGGTCAACGGTCGGAATCGGATATTTGTCGCGCGCTTTAACGCCGACGGGAGTTGCCTCTGCAATACTGGAGACACATGCCCAGCGCCGGTGGTCTCGAGCAACGCAGCGAGGTTCCATCACGCCTCCATTTGCATCCAGCGGATTACTAATCCATCATTTCGGCTGGTTTGGGAAGGAGGTATCAATCCAGTTATTGGCCCCAACGACGGCGGCGATATCTATTCACTCACATACGGCCTGCTGACCTCGAGTTTCGGGCCATCGCAGCAGGGGGCGCCGGGGATCAATCATCTTGCGTACTACACGCCTTCGGGCGGGTTGTCGGACTCAGGGGGCGTTTGTGGTGACGGTTGGGGGCGAATAGCGCAGTCCGGATCAGAGGGCGTTGCTTACCGCGCTGTTTGTGCCGCAAGTGCGAGCAACTTCGTGGAGAGCTGCGACACGGCTTCATCAGCGATCTGCTTTACGAACGTATGGCAGCCAGGCACATCAATGCGAGCCGACGGCGCCTCTGCGCAGGCGTGGGCACATCCGGTCGATAACACTGACCTGTCGACCGCTTTCGATATTCAAATCCAAGAGTTTAGTTCCTCGGGAGGACTAATCGGTTCGGACGTGATGGTTAATCAGCCCGTTCGGACCAGCGTTACATCCGAGAGCTCGGCCGCCACCGCATTTCGCGACACCGAAGTTCTGGCCGTATGGGTCGGGCCAACGCCGCAAGCATGTAGTCCATCCGGTCGGTTTCGTGTCTATGCGCGCCGAATGCGTTGGGACGGTAGCGGAACAATTGATTTTGTCGGCGATCAATTCATAGTTGATTCAGACTTAAGCTGGAACCCGATCAGTCAAGCTGACGCGAATCCAACCGTGGCGATCCACCCAACCAGCGACGAGTTCATCGTTGGGTGGAACGTCGTCGGAACTGGCGCCAACGATGAAGTGTGGGAGATCCATGCCCAATATTTCCGATTCGATGGCGATTGCGTGCGTCCGATCGGCGGCGAATTCCGCGTTAATCAGGACACAAGCTATACGGACACCGACGATGGGAGCCCACATCTTCAGGAACGCCGATTAGCTGAGAGCGGGCAGCATACTTGCGCTTACCGAGTGGATGGGGGCGTTGTATTTGCCTGGCAACGTGGCGTGATGAATACGACTCCGAATACTTATTTTACCATTCTGCCCGCCGGATATGCTAACGACCAGGCGGCGGTCGCGCCATGTGCAAAGGGCGACTGTAATCATGATGCCGATGTTAACGGCGACGACATCTATCCATTTGAGGTCGCACTTATCGATGCCACCGCCCTGACATTACCAACCTATGACTGTCATTCGCTCGTTGAAAACTGTCCTTTCGACACGAATTACGATGGGATTGTGAGCGTCGACGACGTTCCTCCGTTCATCTGTCTGCTGTTGGGCTTACCGGGCAATTGCAACGGCGGCACCGTCTGCTTCGGGGCTGAAATCACCGACTGCAACGATAACGCCATTGACGATCAGGTAGAAATCCATCTTCGATCGACTGCTGATTGCAACTCCAACGGCCTTCCAGATGAATGCGACATCGCCCTCAGCTACAGTGCGGACGCCAATGAAAATGGCGTTCCCGACGAATGCGATCCGGCCGATTGCAACGACAACGGAATCGATGACCTAATTGACATTGCCGAGGAAACCAGTGCCGATTGCAATCTCAATTCCTGGCCCGACGAATGCGAGCCAGATTGCAACGACAACGGCGTCCCGGACGATTGTGATATCGATCCGACCGATCCGGACGGCGATTCGGTCGTGTATCCTGACTGCAATAACAGCAGCTTGCCCGACGAGTGCGATTTCGAGCTTCCGCTTCATCCGTCATATGACTGCAATGAGAATGGCATTCCTGACGAATGCGACATCGCCTCCGAGTACAGCGAGGACGCAAATGAAAACGGAATCCCTGACGAATGCGATTATGAATTGGGCCGCTCTGAGGGAGAATCCGCCGTCGATCAGGAGGCGGCTTGGCTGGCCTTCTATGAATGGCAGATCGACGCGTACGCCGCTCTGTCGGCCATGTCGCAATTCGAGCGATTCGAGGCGACGGTCGGCAAGCTCCACGAACTCGGTCTGCCGGACGCAATTCCCTGGGCCCGCGTAAGCGCGCCGTAGGGCGCGTCGGCGAATGCGCCTGGGTTAACTCCGCTTACGCTCGGACGGGGGCGGCGTGCGGATGGACTCCTCAGTGGGCGCCAATCCATCGGCGAACGCCGCTAGGTCAATGACTTCGCCCGACGGCTCGCGTGCTGATTGCCCGCGAGCCGTCCAGGCGAGAGCGAGGTTGAGGAGGTCGATGCACGCTCGGAGCTGAACTTTGGGCGGCGCTTTCATGCTCCCCAGTGCGAGCGCCCGAATCTGCAAATAGGCCGCGACTGCATCCCGTTGAGCCCTTCGGATTACGGCGTCAACGGAGGCGGAGACCAGCGTGTCCGCGAGGCGGCGGATTGCCGGCCGCTTCGACCCGTTTGATAGCTTTGCGACGTAGTGCGGCGAGAGGCTGAATTGGTCGGCTATCCTGCCGATCGTCCACCCGTCGGCCAGGGCTTGGGCAACGGCGCGGGCGTCGTCGCGGCTCAGGCGGCGCTTGGCTCGCTTCGGCGGTGCAGAAATGGCAAAAAGTTGCCCCATTCTTGCCCTTTGTCATCTACTCGTGGATGCCCGGACCATCGCCATGATCCCGATGCGGACGCCTGACGGAAGCGTAGGCCACGCGGCCCGGATTAGGTCCAAGTCGGGGTCGGACGGAGCGGTTTCGGCATCGCTTTGGCGACGCCCGTGGATACGAGCCTCGTTGTCCGAATTATAAGTGCTTGTACAATCTAAGACAGGCGCGAGGCTGTCACTAGGTTCAAGTCCTAGGTGGTGCAGTTTCCTCCCTTTCACCCTCCATACCGCGATCCCGGCTCAAATTTCGCGCCGGTTTTCCGCTTGATTTTTTGTTTTGTATTTGTTAGGTTGTGACAGACGAGTCATTTTCGAGCGGAGTGCCCAGACATGAAACTTCGTGAATGGTTGCTGGGGGCGGCCGGCGGCGTTGCCCTCGCGTTGGCAGCCGGGCAGGCGATGTCGCAGGACAAGGACGGCGGCAAACCCAAGATTCCGGATCCCGGCAGCGAAATGGAAAAAATGATGCAGGCCTATGCCAAGGCCGCCGAGCCGGGGCCGAACCACAAGCGGCTCGATCCGCTCGCTGGCAATTGGAATTGCCTCGCCCGATTCTGGGAGGGGCCTGGCGGCGGACCACAGCACGAGTCCAAGGCAACCTACAAACGCACATGGATCCTCGGCGGACGCTTCCTGCAGGACAACTACGAATCGCAATTCATGAACAAGCCGTTCAGCGGCTTCGGGCTGATGGGATACGACAACCAGAAGAAGCACTACGTGTCCCTGTGGACCGACACGATGTCGACCGGCTTCATGATCATGACCGGCGAGGCGGACGCCACCGGCAAGGTGATTACGCTGACGGGCGAAATGGACGACCCGGTCACCGGCCAGCTAAAGAAATTGAAGTCCATCCTGCGGATCGAAAGCGATGCAAAGAACATCTTCGAGATGTACGAGCCCGGCTCGGATGGCAAGGAGTTCAAATCATTCGAGATCGTTTCCACCCGGGGGTGATGCAAATCGGAGTGGAAAGCGGGCCCGGCCGTACGGGAGTGCGGTCGGGCCCGACTTGTTTGCGAAAAAAGACCGATCCGTCTAGACCGGCGGCGTCTGCGGAATCAGCGACTGCATGTTCGGCAGAATCGTATTGAAAAGCAGATTCATCAACTGCGTAAACATCATCACGATTGTGTTCAGTACACCGGTCAGATCTTTGAGTCCCGAGATGAAGTCGCTACCCATAGGATGCCGCTCCTGTCGCGCTGGATCGGCGAATCCTGCGCCTCTGGCTGGTTGATATATCGGCGGCAACGCGACTCTAATTCAGGTGAGCAGGCAAAGAACACCTGCGACACAACCCCCGTCGCCATCAAAAGTTAGCCGGGCACTCAAAGCGGCTGGATCGCCAGCGACGTAACATGCCCCTCGATATCGACCGGCTCGCCCGTCCCGGCCGGCGCGGTGGTGCTTAGCTTGGTCGCCAGCGTCTCCTGCGTGATGTACGGCCCGAATTGGCTGATCACCCGCCCGATCGCGTCATCACCGGCCACGGCCAACTCGATCCGCTGCTCGTAGCGAAGCTGCATCTTCTTGCGCATCTGTTGGACGTGATGCACGATCTCGCGCGCCAAACCCTCGTCGCGCAGCGCGTCATTCACTTCGATACTCAAGACAACCACCGCCGACCGCCCCTGCGCCGCCGCCCAACCTGGCTTCGCGATCAAACCGATCTGCACATCCTCCGGTGTCAATTCCACCGACTGCCCATCGACGCTCAACGCCAGCTTGCCGGTCGAATCAAGCTCGCGGCGAAGTGCGGCCGGATCGCGCGACGCCCCGAGCAGCTCCTTGATCCGCGGCCCGAGTTTGCCGAACTTCGGCCCGATCGTCTTGAAGTTGGGCGCGATGCGATATTCGACGTACTGATCAGCGTCACCGATGAACGCCACATCCTTCACATTCAACTCGTCGCTGATGAGTTCCTTGTGCGATTCCAGCCAGCCAAGATGCTCTCGGTCCGCCACAACGATCTCGACGCGCTGCAGCGGCTGACGCACGCGCAGCTTCGCCTCGGCCCGCGCCGCCCGCCCAAGCGAAACAATCTCGCGCACAATGGCCGACTCGGCCGAGAGCTTCTCGTCGATGAACGCCTCGTCGGGCGCCGGATAGTCGCAGAGATGGACGCTGGCCGGCGCATCGCCTCCGCCGCTGCGGGCCAGATTCTGATACATCGCATCCGCGAAGAACGGCACAAATGGCGCGATCAGCTTCGATATGCTCACCAAACAGTCATACAGCGTCGCATATGCCGCCTGCTTGTCCGGCGTCATCCCCTCGGCCCAAAATCGATCGCGGCTGCGGCGGACGTACCAGTTCGAAAGCGAATCGACGAAGTCGATCAACGCCCGGGCCGCGGCAAAGTTGTCGTAGGCATCCATGCGTCGCCGCACCTCGCGCGTTGTGCGGTGCAGCTCGCTGCGGATCCAGCGATCCATCTCGGTCAACGCGAGTGACTTGTCAGCCGCGCCACCCGGCGCCCATTTGTCGATGTTCGCGTAGATCACGAAGAACGAATAAACGTTGTAGAGCCGAATGAGAAAATCGCGCTGGCTCTCGGCAATGGCCCGCTCCTGGAAGCGCGTGCTCGTCCACGGCGCGGTGCCGCTGAAGAACAGCCAGCGCATCGCATCGGCGCCTTCCTTGTCGAAGATATAGCTCGGCTCTTTGTAGTTCCGCTTGCTCTTCGAGAGCTTCTGGCCGTCCTCGCCCTGAATCAGCCCGAGCACGATGCAGTTCTTGAACGGATGCGGCGGCGACACCGCCTTGATGCCCGCCGCGTCGTAACCGCCCGAGTTCTGCAGCACCGTGCTGATCGCCACCAGCGCGTAGAACCAGCCGCGCGTCTGGTCGATCGCCTCGCTGATGAAGTCGGCCGGCAGCGTCTGCTTGAATCGGTCGATGCTGCCCGCCGCGTGCGGAAAACCCCACTGCGCAAACGGCATGCAGCCCGCGTCGTACCAGCAGTCGATCACCTCCGGCACGCGCCGCATCCGCGCCCCAGCCGCATGCGGGCTGTCGAACGTCCACGCATCGATATATGGCTTGTGCACCTGAAGATGATCCGACAGCGTCCCATCCTCGGCCTTCTTCTTCGCCCACAGCCCACCATCCGTCGCGCCCGGCTTCTTCTTCAACTCATCAAACGAGCCGATCGCCTCCATCTTGCCGGTCTGCTCGCACACCCAGATCGGCAGCGGCGTACCCCAGAACCGCTCGCGTGACAGCGCCCAATCGACGTTCGACTCGAGAAACTTCCCGAACCGGCCTTCCTTGATGTGCTCCGGGAGCCAGTTGATCGCCCGGTTGTTAGCCAGCATCGCATCGACGAACTTGGTCGTCTTCACGAACCAGCTCTTGCGCGGATATTGGATGAGCGGATCGCTATCCGCCCGCCAGCAGAACGGATACTCGTGGCGATACTGCTCCTGGTGCAGCAACAACCCGCGATCCTTCAATTCGCGGCAGATGTCCTTGTCCGCCTCTTTTACCCACCGCCCGCGATATGCGGCCGGTGCATCGTCGGTAAACTTCCCGTCCGGCCCGACCGCGCAAAGCAGTGGTGGCGCACTAAGCGCGTCACCAAGCTTGAGCAGCTGCTGGAACTTCGAGCATTCCTTTTTCCAGAGATCAAAGTCGACTTCACCAAACGCCGGGGCCTCATGGACGAGGCCGGTCCCGCTATCCAAAGTCACGAAGTCGGCGTGCAGAACTCGCCAGCCCAGGTAGTCCCCGCTCGCAAAGTCCTTAGCAAACTGACTAAGACGAGCCACCTCCTGACCGCCAACGATTGTCTGATTCAATGACGACTCGGTTGCAAGAGGCGCCATCGCTTCGCCCAAGCTAGTCTGTATTGCGCTCATACCGTTCGGCGCAAATCCACTAACCGTGCGATCGTAGTAGGCGCCACGAAACGGCGGCGTATAGCGCAGCCCAACCAACTCGCTCCCCTTCACCGTCCGCTCAACCACCCACTCGCGCTTCGCCTTCTTCGCGATCGCCTCCACCAAGACCGCCGCCACCACCAGCCGCTCGCCCGCCTTCTCATCAAAGACAATCGCGTACTCGATATCCTTATTCACCGCCGCAAACGTATTGCTGATCAGCGTCCAGGGCGTCGTCGTCCAAACCAGCAGACTGGTCTTCTCCGCGATGCCGCGCTGCGTCGCCCGCTCATCCATCACAATTGGAAAGCGAACGAACACGCTCGGGTCATCAACCTCCCGATACCCCTGCCCCACCTCGCCGCTCGACAGCGCCGTCCCGCCCTGCGCCCACCACCA
>JAATGM010000050.1 GCA_015654675.1 Planctomycetota bacterium
CTGCGCAGAACCCAGAGGATGCCTTCGAAACAATCGCGACTGTTGACGGGCCTGGGACCGCCCTTCTTTGACCGCGGAAACTCCGGCAGAAGCGACTCGATCTTGTTCCACTGCTCTTCCGTGAGCATCGGCTTGTATCCGGCCATCGCGAACTCCTCTCGCTTGCGATGGTGAAGTAAGACCACAACCTCATGCAGGGCGCAATCTTGCGAAAACCCAAGTTGTGAAAGCGACTCTAAAATGCTCTGTCAAACCCGCTGCGCCCATCTAATTGCATCGAGCGCCATGTTCGTTCAGTTCTGACGGCATCGCGGGCCAGTCACCGCGCTTCCCTAGGTCAATCAGCCGCTGCCAGCGGTTGCTCGACAACCGAACCGTCTTCGAGAGATTCATCCAGCGAACTCCTTTGCCTAGGACTCAGGGAATGCACCCCAGGCGATCGTCACTCTTGAATAGCAAGGCAATCCTTCAAATGTGGCCAGATCGAGCGCCCTGCGAGCATTGGGTGCCAGACCATCGCGAACAAATCTCGCTTGAGATGGATCCAGCACACCATAACCTCAGCCGGAGCACGATTCTGCGAATATCACCTTGGGAAACATGCAATGAAATCGCGGCGTCCGATCGCGTGGGTAACGCATTCGACCCGATCCTTCCAGTCTCAGAATCGTATACCTCGCTTTGGAGTCTCAGGCATCTCGACGCTGGTACAAGCACAACACCTCTTGAGAAGCGCGCCGTATGCAATTTGCGATTTCTGGACCGTTTCAGTTAGTTGGCAGCGCTTTGGGGGACCACTTGGGCTGCGATCCTTCTGTCAGACTGAATCGATTGCGTTTATTGACTTTGTCTCGACTTCCGAGTTGCAACACGCGGTCAAAAGTCGCAAAATGCAAGCGTGGGAGGAGCATAGACAGAAGATAGCTGGCATGGCGCCGAAAACCGGAAGTGGCAATCATGAATGAACCGACAACGCCACGTGCGCTCGCGTCGCAGCGGCCCCGGGGTATTCGTTACCTCAACATCGGGCTCTTTGGCGCGTTCTTGATTTGCTGCGCTGCCTGGTTCCTCAGCTGTTTTTGGCAATTTCAGATCGATTGGGAAAGGTCGCGGATTCAACTCTACAGAGGGACGATCTCCGATTACCGATACGTTGTCTTAAGTAGCACTCATTCGGAGACAACCATCCCCCCGAATACGACCGTATTGCGGGATCCCAATGGAGGAATAAGTTTTGTCCTGAACTTCCAGCCAGGCTGGGCGGTCATGCGAAATCAACCCGTATCCATCTCATTCGCACAAGTATTCGGATTGAAGTTGCCCGCTCACTCGCGACGCGTCTTGGAAGGAATCTCAGCCAAAGGCGTAACGAGAATTCTTTGGCAAGTGACCGTGATTCCACTTTGGATTCTAAGCTTGATATCTGGCGGAGGCGCAGCATTCTTTTGGAGACGCCGGCGACAAGTACTCCTAATCGATAGGTGTAAGGGTTGTGGATATGACCTGACTGGCAATGAATCTGGGACCTGTTCCGAGTGTGGAGCCAAGATCCCGAAGGGCCTGTCTAATTCAGTCAAATGACACTTGCCGATGCGGATGCGCGAACGACGCGAATGCTGTAATATGCTTTTGCATTTAGTGGCATTCCGTTTGAGTCGAGAGTGTCGCTCGTTGAAATTCGATCTAGTGTTCCTTCAATTCCCGTTCAGTGATTCAGGTCAAGATTGTTGCGTATTGGTCCAACGACCTCAGCGTTGACAGGGCGTTGTACGCGAAATGTGACGAGCTTTCGGACGAACGCCGGAAAATAGGGAGCGGTAAGCGCTTGGAAGGACTCCTGAGGGCGCTTTAAATTCTGCTCTGCCGCGAGGGCAGAATCGGCTGGGACTTTCGAAGCCTAGAAAGCTCGAGTGTGCGTGCACTAGTGGCGATAACGGCACCGAGGAAAAAGCGGCTTTGAACTTCAAGACGTCGCGCCGTATTCCGCGCACGAGCTCCAACTCGCTGCGGATTCGGGAGCAAGTCCAGCGGGGCACTGACCGTCACGGTTCATACACTTCGGTTGCCATCGTGTTCCGAGTCCTGAACGGCCAAGGCCAGAGAATGATTGGGCTCAGGGCAGGCCTTTTGTTCATTCGTAAATTTGTCCGAATCCCACACAAGACGCGAACCAGGGCGCTACTCGAAACGACTGGATGAGCATGGTCCGTACTCCCGTTGGCCTGAATTGAAGCGCGGCTCGACTTTCTGGCAAGGGCGGAAACGAATGGGCGAGACTCCTTTGCCTAGCCTCCGCCAGGGTCGGAACAAAGCATTCTTGCTCTGGCGAAATTCGATATGTGTCCAACGCACACTCGCTGCGTCCTCCGACCCTTGTTGGGGGCGCCGCTTTGTTCACACATCGATGAGTGCAAATGTCCGCATTCAGCGTACAGCCCTGCGTGAACCGTCATGTAATGGCGGATGTGTCGTCCAACAGGCAAGTTGCGTGCCGGACTCGGACCGTCCGAGCGCAAGTCGCGTGCTAGAGATACATGCTCAATCCAATCGGAAATGACTTGATGCCACTTGGATTCTCGCCCTCATAAACGTGTACGCATGACGCGTACGCAATTGAGAACGAACGATGAGCGACGCAACAACCAACTACGACGCCTGCGAGCTACTGGCCACGCTGGTGATTAACAAGTCGAAGCGAATGCGATTCGCGGGTGTTGCAGCGCGCGGCCTGCTCGTTGATGACCTTCGTCTGCCTGCCCGACATCATCCGCCAGTGCTTCTGGGGGATGGCGGCGTAGTACTGCCAGCGGAGCCGCTCCTCCTTGGATTTTTCGAAGCGCTGCAGCGCGGCCTGTTCTTCGCGGGTTGGCTTCTGGCCATCCATGACCTTGCGGTAAGCGCGGGATACAAGCTCGCGATCGGCCGGGGCCGGCTGGACGGGGCTTTGCGGCGGGGGGCTGCGCATCTTACTTACGCGCGGAATTCACCACCTGGGACACAAAAGTTCGCCGATGGCGAAGCGCGCGGGGGCTGGGGGCCGCCGGAAGGACCCAATAGCGCCGCCAATAGACCCGTCGATGGGGCGCAATCGCGCGCAGGTCTCGCACGCCGAGTGAGTGATATTGCGACTTACGCGCAAGTGAGGTGAGGCGAGCGGCGCGAGTGACCTGGTAATCGTTAGATGAGTGACTTCTTAGGCCGTTGTAGCAGCGGTGCAGTGAGTGACGCGACGCAGGCAGGATGCGTGCCGGTGGCCGACAATCCCTGCGCATTCCGCGTAGACCAAATACATGCTGAATCCGATCGGAATTGCCTTGAGTCCGTTTGCGACTCTCGCCCTCATGGATGTGTACGCATGACGCGTCGGCGTTGGAGCACGAACGATGAAGGTCACGAAAACCATTTACTACGCCGACGAGCTGTTGGCCACGCTTGTGATCAAGAAGAACAAGCGGCCGCGCTTTGCCGGCGGCGCGTGGATCAGCGGCACGATCTCCGAGCACCGCTTCGAAGCGCTGGTCTTCCCCGAGCCGGCAGAGAACCGCGCTTGGGAGGTGGGTGGCGACAACCAAGCGCTGGGTGGATGCCAACGGCAAGCAGCACGGCGGCCTGCCGTTCGTGAAGAACACGCTTGGACAACTCCTGGGCAACGTCGTGTATCTGGGCAAGGTCAGGCATAAAGACGAGTTCCACGAGGGTCAGCATCCGGCAATCGTCGATGCGAACCTTTGGCGAGACGTCCATGAGGTTCTGGATCGAAATCACCGAACGGCCGGTGCGTTCCAGCGAAATCGGTACGGGGCCTTGCTGAAAGGGTTGCTGCGATGCAAGCCGTGCGACGCTGCGATGGTTCACAGTCCGGTCTCGACGAACCACCGTCAATATCGCTACTACGTTTGCACGAATGCACAGAAGATCGGATATGAACATTGCCCCTGCCCGTCTCTTCGAGCTGCGTCGATCGAACAGTCGGTCCTCGAGCGGTTGCGGGCCATTCCGTTCAACAACACCAAGTTGCGCGGCTCGCCGATCGCGGCCGCTGTCGGTGCACTGCTGGAACGTCCCGCCGAGACGATTCCTAGCGAGTTGGCCGCGTCCGTGCGGGTTCTGGTTGAATCAGTCGAACACGATGCCCGCGCCGGCCGAATCGGCCTGACGCTCACGCCCGAGGCCGCCGACTGCCTCTCGCCGCGCGCGGGTGCTTGAGGACCGGTGAGTGTACTTGGAGTTCGACGTTCAAGCCGACCGGCCTCAGGTCAGACGGAGCACCCGCGCGGTTACGCGCCGCAGCGCGGCGCGTTTGCCGGCGGTCATCAAGACACTCATTCTGGCATATCAGATCGAAGAGGCCATCAGCGGTGGTCGGGCGCAAGATTACGCGGAGGTCGCGCGGCAAATGGATGTCAGCCGGGCCCGCGTCTCGCAGATCGTAAAATATCTGGCGCTCGAGCCGGCCATACAGGAGTCCCTGCTCCTCGATGATCCTGACCGTTTTGCAAAACTTAGCTGTGAAAAAGTCCGCGCCATCGCCCGCGATCCGAATCCCGAATCACAGCTGGCACGATTCCAATCATTGCTCAAGTAATCTTCAATTCGCATCGAACACCCGCCGCCGCTGACCACTCGCGCGGGAGCAACTGCGCGACGAGCCGATTTGTGATCCGTATGACTTGTTAATCGAAAGATGGCGCCAATCGTCAAAATGAGAGAGGAATGGCCAAAGTGCGCGTTCAGCGTGTTCTTATTCCTCTCTGCGTTTCAAAGCAAACCTATGCAGAGCGGAACTACCTGATTCGCCGCGCCGCTGGAATTCGCTACGGGTCGTGGAAGACGCACGCTTGCCGCGAATTGGAGCACGAAGTAATTGTTAATCGAGCTCAACCCGGAGTTAGGACGAAAAAGAAGACCTCCCCGAGTAGGACTCGAACCTACAACCTACCGGTTAACAGCCGGCCGCTCTACCATTGAGCTATCGGGGATCGGGCGGCTCGTCCGAAAACGAGCGGCCGTTCCATGCACCTTACGGTATGCGGCGATTCGGCGTTGGTCAAGATCGTTTCGACGCGTGCTAGTGGGGCTTTTCGCTCACAATTTTGCCGTTGATGATGACGCCGGTGCAGTGCGTGGTGTACTCGAACGGGTCGCCATCGAAGAGGGCCAGATCGGCGTCTTTACCGACCTCGAGCGAGCCGACGCGGTCGGCAATTCCGAGGATTTTCGCGGCATCGATCGTGATGGTCGCCAACGCCTGATCAAAAGTGAGGCCGTTGGAGGCGGCGACGGCGGCTTCGAAGAGTGCGACGCGGGTTTTGGGGACGTAGCTTTCAAATCCGCTTTGGAGCGCGACTGGAATGCCGGCCTTCACGAGCGTGGCGGCGGTTTCCATGCTGAGGTTTTCGGTTTCGCCGGGGCCGCTGCGAGTCATGGTGGGGTGAATGATGACCGGGATCTTCGCGGCCTTGATCTGATCGATGAGCAGATATGACTCGGCGCCGCCGTCGAGGACGATTTTGATGTCGAATTCTTTGGCGAGGCGGAGGGCGGACATGATGTCGATGGCGCGCTGCGCCGTGATGAGAAGCGGCAGCTCGCCTTTCAAAATACGGACCATCGTTTCCTGCCGAAGGTCGCGATCGGGGCGCTTGGATTCGTCGGCGACGCTTTGTTTTCGCTGATACTCCTGGGCCTTGATGAGCTGGGCGCGGAGCATGGCGACGGCTTTTGAGCGCGTGCCGGGGGACTTCTTTTCGGCGTCCTTGCCGTGGACCTCGGCGCCTTCGCCGAGCGTCGCTGCGACCATCGCGACCGGTTTGATGACAGCGTCGTCGATCGTATTACCGGTGGTTTTCACGATCATCGTCTGGCCTGAGATGAGGGCACCAGGGGCGTGGCCGGTGTGAAGGGTGGTGATGCCGAAGTCGCGGACCCATTCGATGAGGCGTTCCTGGGCGTTGTACGAGTCGATGGCGCGGAGTTCGGGCTGCATGGGGTCGGACTTGTCGAGCTGGTCCTGATCCTGGTCCTGGTTGAGGTAGCCGGAGAGGCCGACGACGCTGTGGGCATCAATCAGGCCGGGGGTGACGACTTTGGCGGAGAGTGTTTTGACGCCGGCGGGGATGGCTACCGATGCGGCAGGGCCGACTTGAGTGATTTTCGCGCCATCGGTCAGGATGACGCCGTCTTTGATTGGCGGGCCTGCCATGGTGCAGATGGTTTCGCCCTTGATCGCGAGCTGGGCGTTTGCGGCGCTGGCGGCGGCGAAAAGGGCGACGGTGGTCAGGAGTATTCGTTGGAGCGAGGTCATCGGCCTTCGGCTCCTTCCTCGCAGCACAGGTGCATGACCTGATCCTTGCCCGCGCCGTAGCCGCCGACGGCGTAGAGGTGATCCTTCGGGTCGGAGCGGTCGAAGACTTTGGCGCCTTCGACCCAGGTTTCGAGCACTTTGGTATAGACGCTGAGCGGATCGCCGGAGAGGACGATGAAGTCGGCGTCTTTGCCGGGTTCGAGCGAGCCGATGCGTTTGTCGAGGTCGATCATTTTTGCGCCGGCCATGGTCATGGCATAGAGGGCCTTTTCGCGCGACATGCCGGCGCGGACGGCGAGGGCCGGTGAGCGGAGGAAGAGGCGCGAATCGGTGATCCAATCGTCGGTGTGGAAGGCGGTGAGAACGCCGGCTTTTTCCAGCACCGCTCCGGTCTGCATGAGCAGGTCTTTGGCTTCAAGTTTTCCGCCCGGGCTGTCTACGAGGATGATTGAGCAGGGGACGCCCGACTTGGCGATTTCGTCGGCGATCTTCCAGGCCTCGCTGGCGTGATGCAGCACGACGCGAAAATGAAACTCCTTGGAGAGACGGATGACGGTGAGGATGTCGTCGGCGCGATGGGTGTGGTGGTGAACGATGCGCTTGCCGTCGAGGACTTCGAGGATGCCTTCGAGTTCGAGGTCGCGGTCGGGGAGTTTGGTGGCGTCGCCTTTGGCCTGTTCGATCTTGCGGCGGTATTCCTGGGCTTTGACGAATTTTTCGCGAATCAGGGCAGCGGACTTTGAGCGCGTGCCGGGGAAGGGCGGGTCGCGCTGCGAGTTCGTGCCGTTCGCCATTTTCATGCCGCCGAGGATGTTGCCCTGATCGTCGCGGATGGCGATGTCATCGATGGTATTGCCGTTGCGGAGCTTGAGGTAGATGGTCTGGCCGCCGAGCAGGTGGCCTGAGCCGGGCATGACATTGAGCGTGGTGAGGCCGCCGGCGCGGGCGCGGGTGAAACCCGGGTCGCGGGCGTTGATCGAGTCCATGACGCGGACATCGGGTTGAATGGGACTGCTTCCGTCGGCACCCCAGCCGCCGCCGATGTGGCTGTGCGTGTCGACGATGCCGGGCATGATGACCTTGTCTTTGGCGTCGACGCGTTTGGCGTCGGCGGGGATGGTGGTTGAGTCGACGGGTCCGACCGCGAGGATTTTCCCGTTCTGCACAACGATTGCGCCGTTGTCGATCGGGTCGCCGACGATGGGAATGATTTTCGCTCCGACGAAAGCCAAGGGCGATTCCTGGGCGTTCGCGGCCGTCGCGATGACGAGTGAAAGCGCGAGGAATAATTTCCGCATTCGTCCGACTCCAGTCAGGTGCAGGCGTCCCCCATGAGCAAACGGATTCAGCCGGCGACTCGCACGCTGTTGGGTTGTGCGCCGGAGCGGTCGGTCGATCAGTTCATTCCGAGTGCTTTGGCCATCGTCGCGCCGATGTCGGCCGGGCTCATTGAGACATGTACGCCGGCTTCTTTGAGGGCCGCGATCTTTCCGGAAGCGGTGCCTTCACCGCCCGAGATGATGGCCCCCGCGTGGCCCATGCGCTTGCCGGGTGGGGCGGTCTGGCCGGCGATGAAACCGACGACGGGCTTACGAATTTTTTCCTTCACGAAGCGGGCGGCGTTTTCCTCGTCGGTGCCGCCGATCTCGCCAATGAAGATGATACCGTGGGTCTCGGGGTCGTTCTGGAACATCTCGAGCAACTCGATGAAGTTGAGGCCCTTGACCGGATCTCCGCCGATGCCGACGCAGGTGGTCTGCGCGATGCCGCGCGTCGTGCACTGCCAGACGGCTTCGTAGGTGAGTGTTCCGCTACGGGAAATGAGGCCGATGGCCTTGCTCTTGCCGTCGGCGGGCTTGTGGATGTAGCCGGGCATGATGCCGATCTTGCACTGGCCGGGCGTGATGATGCCGGGGCAGTTGGGGCCGATGAGCTTTGTGCCGTTGTCGTCGAGAAACTTGCGGGCGCGAACCATGTCCAGCGTGGGAATGCCCTCGGTGATGAGGACGATCAGCTTGATGCCGGCGGCAGAGGCCTCCATCGCGGCATCGGCGGCGAAGGCGGCGGGGACGAAGATCATCGAGCACTCGGCCTGGGTGGCTTTGACAGCGTCAAAGGTGTTGTCGAAGACGGGTAGCCCGTGCTCGCTCTTGGAGCCGCCTTTGCCGGGGACGACGCCGCCGACCATTTTGCTGCCGTATTGGAGGCACTGGGCGGTGTGAAAGGCGCCGGCCTTGCCGGTAATGCCGTGGCAGAGAATGCGGGTGTTCTTGTCGACGAGGACGCTCATGGGTTGCGGGGCTCCTTATTTTCGCGAATGCAGGATAGCGGGAAATCCGCTGAAACGCCAAAAGGCCGCCGTGAGATTGCAGCCAGTCGTGAGACGCCGTAGCTGGGCCGACGGGCAGGAGCGTAAGCATGCCGAAGCAGCCGGCATTTCCCCGACTCGGGCTGATGAGACGTGGGTGAGATTTGTGAGATTGGTGAGATTCCTGAGATTTCGGCCCTGTGGGCCGCGGCTGACTTGTCAAAGAGCGGGCTGCCGGTTTTCCGTTGGGCCGTGTTTGACGCGGGGAGTCGGCCCGGTCCCCATATCGAGGACTTAGCGCAGCTTGAGCGAGCATCGCCTACTGGGCGAATCTTTCTAGTTCGGTTATAGTTCGTATGATTGCGGAGTCAAGCCGGAAATCTGGCAAAGGCAAGAAATGTCGGGTCAGGGGTGCAGCAGGGTTGCCGCGAAGAGCGGGATGTCGATTCCGTTCGCACGGCCGTCCTAATTGAGGTCGGCGGGGCAGGGGTCGGCGGGGAGGGCTTCGAGCAACGTTTCGATGAAGGGTTGGATGTCGGCAGGAGTTACCTGGCCGTCGTGATTGAGGTCGCCCAGTAGACAGGGGAGGACCGGGGCGAGAGTGATGGCGTCGACGGTGTCAGGCAGGCCGGGGGCGGGTTTGAAGAGGTCGAGGGTGACGATGGTTCTGGCGGGTGGGCCATCTGCGTCGAAGCGGAAGTTAAAGGTGGTTCCCCAGCGGAGGGCGTTGGAGTTTTCGATGGGTTGGGCGGCGGGCATGAGCCAGGTAACTGCCGTCGGGGTGCGCTGGCCGGGCCAGTCGGTTGCGTCGAAGTTGATCTGGTTGTCGGGGGTGGAGTTGAAGCCGTCGCCACTGTGGTAATCGACGTCGTGGAAGGCGATGTTGGCGATGGCGGCTGAATCGGGGACGGGGATTGAGAGGCCGGAGACGCTGCGATCGGAGTTCATGTTGAAGAGGGCGTATTCGTAGTGCCAGGTGGGGCCGGTGAGGTGGGTGGCTCGGGCGGCGAGGATGAGGCGGCCGGAGTTGTTGCCGGAGCCGGGCGGGACTTCGAGCTCGGGGGTGTCGATGGGGGTTTCGAAGACGTTGGGGTCGAGAAGTTGCCAGGCGTGGATGGCGGGGGATTCGCGGAAGGTTGGAGGTTGCCCAGAGAGGTTGATCTGGTAGTTCGCGCCGGATTGAATCACGCTGACCTTGCGGTGGGAGCAGTTATTGTTTTGATTCCGCGCGGCGGCATCGTCGGGCGCTATCAGCTGGCATTCCGCGAAGTAATTCGCGCCGGGGTTCATGTCGAGCGCGAGGTCGGCGGTTCGGGCCTGGAGACGGCGGGTGGTCGAAGTGACTGGGACGGAGCCATTGTTGTTGCAAAACGGATATGGGAACTGAAAGGCCCCGCTGTGAGCATTGACGTCAAAGCGCGGGCCGAGACCACAAATGGTCGTTAACTGGGTTCCGGCGCGATTGGCAGTATCGCTGTCATTGCATCCGACTCCAAGCTGCGAGCCGCCGGGACCAGTGCAGGGGCAGAAGATGCTGTCGGCCAACGCCGTGAAGTGGTGATGGACCCAGGCGAGGCCGATCTGCTCCATGCGGTCTGAACCATCCACACTGCGCAAGCGATACAGGTGGGCGACTACCACGGGATGACGATTTGATGCGGCCTGCCACTGGATGCTATGAGTGCCGAGATTTGCGGCGAGCGTTCCGAAGTAGAAGGCAGCGTTGCCGTTGTTTACGGAATAGCTGGCGCTTGAAAAGATGTCGCCGACGATGAGGTCGGGGCCGGGATTGGCGCCGCAGGTGGATTGGGCGCGGGCCGGGGCGCAGGCGGCGATCAAAACGAAGGCCGCGGCAATCGCTCGCGTGGCGGATTTTGGGGTGTGCATCGATACGACCTATGGACATCATTATGTGAGGCAAATCGGCGCGAATGCAATCCTCGCACTAAGATCGGCAACTTCTGTGACAGTGTGTGTTCCGGGCAAGAAACCGGCCTTTCGAGTGGGATACTCTCGAAAGGCCGGGGTTCGTACGTGACTAAACTCGCAGGTCGGATCAGCCCGGCTGTGGAGGGGCCAGTTGAATCGGCGAACCTGGGCTACATCGAACCGCAAGCAAGAAGGTGTCGGTACCTGCACCACAACTTCCTGCGGCTCGGACGGTGATGGAATAGGGTACCCCATTGGCCCTGGGATTTGGCCAAGAGATAACGCCCGTATTGGGATTGATGGTCATGCCCGGCGGGGGCGTTCCAACAAATGACCATGTGTAGGGGGGGAGGCCACCTGTGACGTTGGGCGTGGGTGACGTCCATGCTGCGACACAGCTTGCGCTCGTGTCAGCGATTGGGCCGACGACCAGTGCATCGCATGGAACCGAGGGGATGACCGTATTGGCGGCGACTGAGTCGGCCAGTCCGGCGACGGGCTTGAACATGCCAAGTGTGATGTTCCCCGTGGTAGGCGGTGCGGCGACGTCGAAGCGGAAGTTGTACATGGTTCCCCAGCGCAGAGCGTTGGAGTTTTCGACGGGGGTCGCGTTGACCATTGTCCAGTTGACCGCTCCGCCGCTCTGTGCACCCGGCCAGTCGGTACCGTCGTAATCAATCTGCGCGGTGGGCGTGCTGCCGAACCCGTCGCCGCTGTGATGGGCGACGTCGTGGAAGCCGATGTTGGTGGCGGTCAGCGATGCGCCGAGCGGGATACTGACGGAACTGATGCTGCGATCAGAGTTCATGTTGAAGATCGCGTATTCGTAATGGTAGACACCGCCGCCGAGATCGGTTGCCTTTGCGGAAAGAACGACACGGCCGACCTTATTGCCGCTGTTGGCGGGAAACTCGATTTCAGGTGTGTCCAGATTTGTTTCCGTGACGGCAGGGTCGTTTGCCTTCCAGGCCTTTATGGCCGGATCGCCTCGAACGGTGGAAGCCGTAATTGCCGCGTTGTAGCTCGAGCCGGACTGTGTGATGAGCAGGCGGCGGTAGGAGCAGTTGTTGTTTGCATTGAGCGACCAGATTCCAGAGTTGTTCCAGGCGGCATCATCCTGCGTGACGTACTGGGCTTCCCCGTAGTAGAGCGCGCCGGCATTCTGGGCCGGGTCGAGATCGGTCGTGGGAACCTGGATGCGGCGGGTGATGCTCGTTACCGGCACGCTGCCATTCGTATTGCGGAACGGGTAGGGGAAAGTAAAGACGCCGGTGTGGGCATTGATGTCAAATCGGGGCCCGAGGCCGCCGGTGGTGCTCAACTGTCCTCCATTGCGACCCGCGGTATAGGGATCGGCGCAACCGACTCCAAGTTGTGAGCCGCCCGGTCCGGTGCAAGGGCAGCAGATAGTGTCGGATAGGGCGGTGAAGCCGTGTTTGCACCAACTGGCTCCGATCTGCTCGAAGCGACCGGCTCCGTTGACGGTCTTGTAGCGGTAGATCGACTGCGGGATTGCCGGGTGGAGGTTGTTGCCCGACTGCCAGCGCACGGGAACGTTTCCGATATTGCAGGAATAGGTGCCGAGGGAGAACGCGGAGATGCCGCCAATCGGAGCGCCGTAGCTAGCCGTGCCTTGAATGTCCCCGACGATGACATCGGGGCCGAGATTAGGGCTCGCGCAGGCACGGGGCATTGGGTCGTCATCGGTGTAATTCGGGGGTGGTAGTTCGCCGCCGCTCCATGCGAGGAAAACTTCGGAGGTCAGCCGGCCGATTGAAGCGCCGGCGAGGTCGGGGTCGCCGAGAAGTGTGGCGAGATTGGGGGTAATGGTCACGTCTTCAGCAGCGATGCCGATGGCACGGTGGAAGTTGTCAAAGCTGACGGCGGGGGCAGCGATTGCGAGGCCGGACATCGATGGTCGCGAGTCCGTATCGCCGATGCCGAGGATGAGATCAGTCAGCGCGAGCGTTTGCGATCCACGCGAGATGCGAACGTTCGCCAAATGTCGAACCAATCCCTCGCTGAATCCGTTCGCAACGCCGTCATTGAGACTCATGATGAAGGGGATTCGATCAGGAGCGACTTCGATGACGAGCGTGTCAGAGGTGGAAGCGGCGTCGTCCGGATTGTCGCTGGTAATCGTGAGACCGGCTTTTTGCAGCAGCTCGCGATTCAGGGCGATTCGTGTTTCGCCGTGATGAGAGGTCCACAGAACGACCGCGAATGCGGACGCGTGACAACAGAGCAGTGTCGCCACGGCGCTGAGAGTTAATCGCTTCAGACCCATTTCGAGCATCCTCCTTGGCAATGTTGGCTATACGATGTGCCCCACGGAGAAACCCGTGCGGCACCCCAATCTTCAAGTTGCAAATTTACCGCCATCAAAACTGCGAATCCAGCAATTTGACAGCTAGAGCGTTTGATTTTGGGTATCGAGCGGGCTTGGCGGTGTGCGAATACTCCCAGCGCGGCGTTGTGCGGGCTTTTTAGGAAGGTGTGTTGGATTGCGCGCTGAAGATTGAAAGCGCTTCGTGAAGCGTGGGGACTATGTTCTGGCGGCCAATTTCGTTAAGGATTCGATAGCGCTCGAACTTGGCCGTGAGCGGGCGGTTGGCTTCAGCGATGATGAGGACGATGCCTTTTTCGTGGAGTTCGTCGAGCACGGTGGTGACGCGCTCGGCGGCGGTGACGTCGATGTCGACGATGGCGCCGGCGTCGAGGATCAGGCAGCGGACGGGTTCGGGGGCGTGGGTGATGAAAGTTCGCACGCGTTCAACGAAGTAGTTCGCGTTTGTGAATGTCAGCGGGGCGTAGAAGCGGTAGGCGACCAGGCCGGGGATCAGGGAGCCGCCTTCGGAGTCGGCGACGTCGTGCAGGCCGGGGCGGCCGGGTAGCTGGCGAAGGAGGGCGTCGTGGGGGCGGGAGACGTCGCGGATGAGCTGAACAAGGGAGATGAGCACGCCGACGAGCATGCCGGGGACGACACCGACCGTGAGGACACCGATGGTGGTAAGCATGGCGATTGCGGCGCTCTTCCAACTGATGCGGCGGAGGTGTCGGACGGTGGCGATGTCGATGAGACCGATGCCGGCGACGATGAGGATCGCCGCGAGGGCAACGATGGGGAGCTGGGCGACAGTGGGGGTGAGAAAGAGGAGGAAGACGGCGAGGAGAGCGGCGGCGACAAAGTTCACGAGTTGAGTTGCACCGCCGACGGTTTCATTGACGACGGTGCGGGATGACGTGGCGGCGACGGAGAATCCACGGAAAAGGCCCGAGGCGAGATTGGAGACGCCGAGGGCGACCAGCTCCTGATTGGGGTCGATCTGCTCGCGCTTGCGGGCGGCGAAGGTGCGAGCGGTGAGAATGGCTTCGGGGATCGTGAGAAAAACGATGCCGACGGCGCCGGGGAGTATGTCGCCGAGGTCGCCGAAGTGTACTTTGGGGATGGCGGGCCATGGGAGGCCGGCGGGGACGCGGCCGATGACCGCGACGCCGCGGTGCTCGAGGTCGAAATAGACTGACGCGAAGATCGCGGCGATGAAGACAACGAGCGCGCCGGGGAAGCGCGGGGTGATGCGTTTGATGATGAGCAGGAGCGCGACAAAACCCGCGCCGACGGCCGGCGTGAGCCAGTGGACTTCGCCAACGCGGCGGGCGAGTTCGCCGATGATGGGGAAAAAGTCGTCGGATTCGATCTCGAGGCCGCAGAATCGTCCGAGCTGAGTGGAAATGAGAATCAGAGCAGCGCCGTTCATGTAGCCCAGCATGACGGGGGACGAAAGGAAGTCGGCAATCGCGCCGAAGCGGAGGGCAGCGGCGACGAGGATGAGCAGGCCGCCGAGGATGGCAACCAGTGCCGCGAGTGCGGCGAGGCGGGCCGGATCGCCGTGGCTGAAGGGGTCGATGGCTTCGCTAATCATGAGCGAGACGGCGGCGTCGGGGCCGACGATGACGCGGCGCGACGAACAGAAGAGTCCGTAGGCGATGAAGGCGATTATGGCGGCGAACAACCCGTGCTGCGGTGCGACACCGACGAGGGCGGCGTAGGCAATCACCGTGGGGATGGAGACAACGCCGACGCTGAGGCCGGCGATGAGGTCGCGGGCGAACCACTGCGACTGGTACGAGCGTAGAAGCGCGAGGACTGGAAGAAAGGAGCGCGGTTCGTCGCTGGCGAGGGCGCTGGATTGATTGGGCGTGCCTGGGGATTGGGTCATGCGGCGGCGACGATAGCGGGATGGCGCGCGATGGCAAGTGATTCGACGGAGACTGGGCGGCGACGCGTTTTGCGCGGGTGGACGCTAGTTATGCGATTGCACTTCTCCGACCGATGAGCGCGTTGCCGATCGTACGGAGCGCGGCCGATCAGGCGAGGCGGCGCTGCGTGGATTTGTCGAGGAGCATCGAGAGGATGCGGTTCGGTTTTTCGAAGCGGCATAGAAGGATCATTGCAGCGACGACGAAGGGCTTCCACGAGGCCTCGCGGTAGGTGGCGAGGCGGTAGCGCTCGAAGACGCTGGCGGCGACTTCGCCTTCCTTGCAGCTGACGCCGGTGATGTCGGCCGGGAGGCAGTGCATGTAGAGGGCTTTACCGGCTTTTGTAAGCTGCATCATTTTTTCCGTGGTTTCCCAGTTTTTGAAACGGGCGTTGTTGGCGAGGCACTGCTTTTCGAGGGCGGCGAGCTTGTCGTTTTCCTTGGCGCGAAGAATTTTCGTGCGCTCTTCCATGACGGCGAAGGGGGCCCAGCTCTTGGGGTAGACGATGTCGGCGTCCTTGAAGGCGTCTTCCATGCTATTGGTGTGTTTGAAGGTACCGCCGGATTCTTTGGCGTGCTTCTCGCTGATCTTCAGCGTTTCGGGGACGAGGTCGTAGCCCTCGGGGTTGGCGAGGACGACGTTCATTCCGAAGCGGGTCATGAGCGTGATGACGCCCTGCGGGACGGAGAGCGGCTTGCCGTAGGAGGGCGAGTAGGCCCAGGTCATGGCGAGTTTTTTGCCGCGGAGGTTTTCGAGGGAACCGAAGGTTTTGATGAGGTGCATCAGGTCGGCCATGGCTTGGGTGGGGTGGTCGAGATCGCACTGGAGGTTGATGACGGCCGGTCGCTGTGGGAGGACGCCTTCGTGGAAACCCTCGTCGACGGCGGCAGCGACCTCGGTCATGTACTTGTGGCCTTCGCCCAGGAAGATGTCGTCGCGGATGCCGATGGCCTCGGCGGCGAAGGAGATCATGTTGGCGGTTTCGCGGACGGTCTCGCCGTGGGCGATCTGGGATTTGCCTTCGTCGAGCTCCTGCAGGGAGAGGCCGAGCAGGGCGGTGGCGGAGGCGAAGCTGAAACGCGTGCGGGTGGACTGATCGCGGAAGTTGGAAACGGCCAGGCCGGAGGTGAAGACGCGGGTGGAGATATTGGCCTTGTAGAGTTCGTGGAGGGCCTCGGCGGCGGTGAGGACGGCGAGGAGCTCGTCCTGGGTGCGGTCCCAGCTCAGGAGGAAGTCTTTGTTGTGCATGGCGGTTTTGAGGGAACCGAGCTTTTCGGCGAGGGCGTGGACGGTGGATGAGGACATGGGGTGCTCCGGATCTCGTTTGTCAGTTTCTCGAATCGGGGATTGTAACGGATGGGCCGCCGGGGATGAATCCTCACCGGCGCGGCTATCAAGATGGAGCTGGTAGCGAAGTTGGCAGACGAAACTTGCGCAGCGTCTCGGTCGCGCGTTCTTCACCGATCCACAGTTCGCGCGGCCACCATTTGCCGCAGGGACAGGCGTCGTCGATAGCATCCGTCCAGACTCGCATTGCTTCGAACGCCTCGGTTTTCGCGTCGAAATACACAACGAGACACACGAAGCCGTCGCTCGCCCTGAGGAACTTGTATCCCCCAAACGAAGTTGTGCCGGCCTCTAGCAAGCCCGCCACTTCGATGAACGGCTTTGTGCCGCGTCTGATTCTGGCTTCGGCGGCGATCTGACGCCATCGGGCCACTTCGGAGGAATAGTCGCCGAACTCTCGGCCTGCGTTCAGCCAGTCGCGATCCTCGAACGCTCGCGCCGAAGTCATTTTGCAGCAACCGCATGCAGCGAGGCAGGGCAAGAGGATCGCGGTCCTGAGAATCGCGCGGGACATGCTTTAAATTCTTCTCCAGCTTTGGATTCGACGGCTGGCGTTCATGGTCGCACCGAGCCGAGTACCAGAAGGATCAGCCCGAAGCCTGCCGGCACGACTTCGGCAATTTGAATACTGAGTTTGTTTTCGCCTCGGAGCGCGCCGGCGAAATCGAGGGCAAGTGCTCCAAGTCCGAAGAGGATGAATGCGATTCCCCAGATGCGCGCCAGACGGCGTCCACTCTTCATGCTGTAGATGCGACGCGGCGGTTGAAGGAATCGATGGCTTTGTCCCATTCGGCGGTTTGGGCGAAGTGTTCGGTCCAGAAATCGGGGTCCCAGAGTTTTCGCAGGTCGTTCACGTCTTTTTGCTGCTGCTCGACCCAGGTGAAGTATTTGAAGTTGTGCAGCGTTTTGCGGTCGTGATAGGTCAGCTCGCGGAGGTGGTCGATGTTTGTGCCTTCGAGGTAGCGGGCGGCGTCGGCGGTGGCGTTTGTTGCGGCGTAAGCGCCACGGTCTTTGCGGTATTCGTCAATCCGCGAGGCGTAGAGGCCCATCGAGTCGGTAAGGAGGGTGAAGAGGACGTCGCGGCCGTCCATGTCGAAGTGCTTTGCGGTTTTGATGGCTGCCACAACATTGCAGATGCCGGAGATGCCGAGGAGCGGGAGCTGGTCGACTGTGGCGCGGGGCACGCCGTTCTTTTCGAGCTGGGCGCGGCCGGCGTCTTCGTTAAAGAGGCGCATGAGGGCGATGCAATGTTCGTCGTCGATGGCGGCGACGAGGTCGGTGTTGCGGACGTTGTGGATCCAGGGGATGTGCTTGTCGCCGATGCCTTCGATGCGATGGTCACCGAAGCCGCAGGAGAGGAGCGTCGGGCATTGTTGGGCTTCGACGGCGACGACGCGAAGGTGCGGGTGCTTTGTGCGGAGGAAGTCGCCGGCGGCGATGGTGCCGGCTGAGCCGGTGGCGGAGATATAACCGGCGAGACGGCCGTTGGGTTTGCCGATAGCACGGAAGATTTCGTCGATGATTCCGCCGGTGAGGTGGTAGTGCCAGGTCGCGTTACCCATCTCCTCGAACTGGTTGAAGATGACGCAATCGGGGCGGGTGCGGCGGATTTCCCAGCACTTGTCGTAGATCTCTTTGACGTTTGACTCACAGCCGGGGGTCGCGATCACCTCGGCGTTGATGGACTTGAGCCACTCAAAGCGCTCGCGCGACATGCCTTCGGGGAGGATGGCGACGGCGGTGCAGCCGAGCAGGGCGCAGTCGAATGCGCCGCCGCGACAATAGTTGCCGGTGCTGGGCCAGACGGCTTTCTGGGTGGTCGGGTCGAACTGGCCGGTGACCAGGCGCGGGATGAGGCAGCCGAAGGCCGCGCCGACCTTATGGGCTCCGGTGGGGAAGTGCTTGCCGACGATGCCGATGATTCGTGCGGGGACGCCGGTGAGCGCGGAGGGGAACTCGATCCAGTTGCCGTGGTTGAAGCCACCGCCGCGTTCTACGGGTTCGTTTTTCCAGGTGATGCGGAAGAGGTTGGCCGGATCGACGTCCCAGAGGCCGACTTTGGCGAGGCGGTCTTTGACGGTCTGCGGGATGGTGGAGGGGTCTTTTTGCTGGGCGAAGGTGGGGATAACGATTTTTCGCTCGCGGCAATGGCGGGCGGTTCGGTCGAGGGCTTTTTCGTCGATCTTGAAGGGCAGCACGGGCGGCTCCGGGGTTGCGAAGTTCTGCGCGCCGCGCGGAATTTCGCACGCCGCGGAATACATAGTATGCGCCCCGAGCGGGGGTGCGTATAGTAGGCCGCGTGAACGCGATGGAACGCATGATGGTCGTGGCGCTGGGCGGAAACGCGATTTCGCCGCCGGACGCCGAGGGGAATATCTCGCAACAATTCGACGCGGCGCGGACGAGCGCGGCGCGGATCGCCGACCTGATACAGGCCGGATACCAGCCGGTGATCACGCACGGGAACGGGCCGCAGGTGGGGAACGTTCTGCGGCGAGTCGAACTGGCGGCGCACGAGCTTTACACGCTATCGCTGGACATCTGCGTGGCGGATACGCAGAGCGGGATCGGCTACATGATCGGGCAGTGCGTGATGAACGAACTGCGGCGGCGCGGGGTGAATCGGCCGGTGGCGACGGTGGTGACTTGCGTGGAGGTGGAGCGCGACGATCCGGCGTTTGAGCGGCCGAGCAAGCCGATCGGGCGGTTCTATTCGGCGGATAAGGCCGGGGAGATGCAGGAGCAGTACGGTTGGCGGATGGTGGAGGACGCGGGGCGCGGGTATCGGCGCGTGGTTGCTTCGCCGATGCCGCGGCGGATCGTGGAGATGGAGACGATCCGGCGGATGGTGATCGCGGGAGAGTTGCTGGTGGCGGCTGGCGGCGGCGGGATTCCGGTGGTGCGAGACGAGCGCGGAGAATTGAAGGGGGTTGATGCGATCATTGATAAGGATCGGACGGCGGCGCTTTTGGCGGCGGGACTCGGGGCGCGGCTGCTGGTGATTGCGACGGAAGTGGATCGCGTGGCTATCGATTTTGGAAAGCCCAGTCAGCGCGCGGTTGAGCGGATGACGGTGGCGGAAGCGCGGAAACATTTACGCGACGGGCAGTTTCCGGCCGGGTCGATGGGGCCGAAGATTGAGGCGGCGGTGGAGTTTGTTTCGCGAGTGGAGGGGGGGCGGGTTTTGATTTGCGATCTGGCGGGGTTGGCTGAGGCGGGTGGGGGGAACGGCGGGACGTGGGTGGTGAGGGAGTAAGTGAGTTAATCAGCGCCGGCTGCATTCTGCTTTGCATCGTGGGCTTCTGCGGTCTTCACAGCGTTCCGCACTGTCTGCTTCAGTTTCGCCCATCGTGTTGGACCCAGAACTCGCTTTATGAGTCTGACGTCACGCGAAAAATCTGGATCTTCTTCACGCCGGAGAAAATCGTCATAGCGGTAGATTAAGTCACGCTGAATGTTCCATGGCGGCTCCGCCTCAGTCAATCGGTCCGCGAGCTGGGCCAAGGAATCCGCCACGATTTGAGCGAGCGCGGGGTCGTCCTTGATCGAAGCACGTAAGATCGCATCGATCAGGTCATCGAACGCAAATAGCTCGTTCGTTCGGAATACGATTCGCGCTTCAGCTCGCAGCTTTTTCATTGCTTCTGTAGTTTTCGCTTCGCGAATTGGGCGAATGGCGGATTCGAATAGTGCAAATTGTTCCGCGGTTTGCACGAATCTGTCACCCAATTGCGATGGGTCGAGTGCATTGAGTTCGCTTCGTGCAAGTTGAATTGTCTGAATCGCATTTAGGCTGGCGCTGATCGATATCGCCGACGCCGCGGCGAATCGTGCATCGGGCGAAAGCTTGTTGTTCGACACGCATGCTTGAAGAAAATCATCGATCTGCTCGGATCGCTTCAGTCGGCTTATTGCCTTGATGAGGTTGGCGGGTGACCGTCCTGGCGCGGCGCGCTGCAATTCGGTCAACGTCAATTTGCCGGTCGGTGCAAACTGAGACGTGTCGAGTTCTCCGGCGATTTCGTGGTGATAGGTGCAGGCCTGGTCCGCCGACATCAGCCAGAGGTTCATCGCCAGTCGTTCCGAGTCTGAGAGGAGCGGCGTCGGTTTGGGGCGCATTTCCAGGTAGCCGGTGTCGCATACGAGCTGCCACGCGAAATCGCCTTCGGTGATCCGCGACCCTACACACCCGCCGGGGAAACAGTCGTAGCATTCTCGACTCAATAGCTTAGCCCGCAGTGCCGGTAATGCGGCTGTTCGATCGGTTTGCGCCAGGCAATAGAGTCCCATTGCACGGACGATTGGATTGGAATCAGATATCAGTCGCTCATAGATTTTTGTGTCGCCGACGGAGCGAATTTCCTTGGAGAGCAGATAGAACGGACCCGGTTCGCCTCCATCGTAAACCGCACTGCCGGTCACGCGTTCAAGTTTTCTAGTCCTCGAGATTAACTCGTCAGCGAGAGATGGACGACTTGAAGCGTCGCCCGCCAATGCGTAGGCGAATGCTGGGCCTGCAAGTAGAAACACGAGAAGCGTTGAGGCCAGGCGATTGGGCGGCTGCAATGTCGGTAATCCGATTGACGACGCGTGAGTGCTTTTCATGAGTGTGCTCCGTCAGTGGGCCGGATGCCGGATGGACAGCGATATGGTAGGCTGGGCCGTAGGAGTCAGGCAACTTGAGCGCGTTGTTGAGGAATGCCAGTGTCGCTCGTCGGTAAGTTGGTTTGTGTGCAGTGTGGGGCGGAGTATTCGGAGGACGGGGCTTGGACTTGTTCGAAGTGCGGGCCGGATGAGGGGATTCTCGACGTTCAATTTGACTTGGTGCGTGCGGCGAAGACTTTGACGCGGGCGGGGCTCGCGACTCGGACTCGGTCGCATTGGCGGTATCGCGAGTTGTTGCCGCTAGATGAGGCGTTTTGTCCGTCGGATGGGGATGTCGGGTGGACGCCTTTGATTGAGGCGCCGCGGTTGGCTGCGGCGCTCGGGATTGGGCGGTTGCGGTTGAAGGATGATGGGCGGAATCCGTCGGGGTCGTTCAAGGATCGGCCCAGCTCCGTCGGGGTGATGCGGGCTTTGCAGGAGGGGGCGAAGTCGATCGCGTGTGCTTCGACGGGGAATGCGGCGAGCAGTCTCGGGCGGGCGGCGGCTGCGGCGGGGATGTCTTGTTACATTTTTGTTCCGAAGAGCTGCCCGGATGGGAAGCTGGCGCAGTTGCTGGCTTATGGGGCGTGCGTGTTCAAGGTGATGGGGACGTACGCCGAGGCGTACGAGCTTTGTAATCAGGCCTGCCGCGAGTTTGGGTGGTACAACCGGAATTGCGCGATCAATCCTTATCTTGTTGAGGGGAAAAAGACGGGTGGGCTCGAGGTGGCCGAGCAGTGCGCGGATGATCCGCCGGATTGGGTGGCGGCGAGCGTTGGCGATGGTTGCTCGATTGCGGGAATGGCGACGGGGATTGCGGAGATGAAGGCGGTGGGGGTTGTTTCGTGGTCGGCCAAGATGCTGGGGGTGCAGGCGGCGGGGGTTGCGCCGGTGGCGGAGGCGATGAAGACGGGACGGCTGGATCGCGCCGGCAGTGGGACAACCTATGCGGACAGCATCAACTGTCCGGTGCCGCGGAATTGGCGCAAGGCGGTGAATGCGGTGCGAGAGAGCGGCGGGGCGTATGTGACGGTGAGCGATGAGGAGATCATGGAGGCGGTACGGGCGACTGGTCGATTGACGGGAGTATTTGCTGAGCCGGCGGCGGCGACGAGCGTAGCGGGGATTGTTGCTGGTCGGCGGGCTGGGCTGCTCGACGGGAAGTCGTCGGTGGTGGCGATGATTACCGGGAACGGGTTGAAGGATATTGCGGGGGCGCTGAAGGCGGTGGGTGGGCCGAATGAGATTCGGCCGGAGTTGGGCGAGGTGAGGCGAGTGGTGGAGGGGCGGAAGGGCTGACGCGATGGCAATCGTGCTTTCGAATGCGCTGCTGGTTGATCTGGATCCGCCGCGGGTGGAGGCGGGGGCGATTCGGATTGATTCGGGGAAGATTGTGGCGCGGGCGGCTTCGATTACGCCGGCGGACGGGGATGAGGTCGTTAACTGCTTCGGGGCAGTGGTGATGCCCGGGCTGGTGAACGGGCATACGCATTTGTATTCGGCGCTGGCGGTGGGGATGCCTCCGCCTGCGAAGGCGCCGGCGAACTTTTTGGAGATTCTCAAGTTCGTCTGGTGGCGGTTGGATCAGGCGCTGGATGCTGAGTCGATTGAGATGTCGGCGCGGCTCGGGGCGATGGATGCACTGAAGTGCGGAACGACGACTTTGATTGATCATCATGCTTCGCCGCTGGCAATCGAGGGGTCGCTGGAGCTTATTCGGAAGGGCGTTTCGACGGTCGGGGTGCGGGGCGTGCTTTGCTACGAGACGACGGATCGGCATGGGCCGGCCGGCGCGACGGCGGGGATTGAGGAGAACGAGCGGTTTCTAGCGGCTTGCGCGGGGCGAAAGGACGGTTTGTTTGCCGGGCTTGTCGGGGCACACGCGGCATTCACGCTGGAGGATGAACGGCTGGATCGGCTGGCGGCGCTGGCGGAGCAGTACAAGTCGGGCGTGCATATTCATGTGGCCGAGGATGGGTGCGATGAGGCGGCGTGCGTCGAGAAATACAAGATTCCGCTGATTGAGCGGCTGGAGAAGCACGGGCTGTTGCGGGCCGGGTCGGTGTTTGCGCATGGGACGCATTTGTCGAAGGATGCGATTGAGAAGGTGAACGCGGCCGGGCTGACGATGGCGCATAATCCGCGGTCGAACATGAACAACGCGGTGGGATATGCGCCGGTGGCGGCGTTCAAGTGTCCGGTGATGCTGGGGACGGATGGGATCGGCGGCGACATGTTCGCCGAAGCGCGGGTGGCGTGGTTTGTTTCGCGGCATGAGCGGGCGGGGCTTTCGCCGGGGCAGATTGTAGGGATGCTGGTGGCGGCGGCGCGGCGGGCTTCGGCGGCGCTGGGCGTGACGCTGGGGAAGCTGGAGGTTGGGGCTGCGGCGGATGTGGTCGTGACGGACTATGTACCGTTCACGGCGTTATCGGCAGACAATTTGGCGGGGAATTTGATTTTTGCAATGGGGTCGCTGCAGGTGCGGAGCGTGCTGGTCGGCGGGCGGTGGGAGGTGCTGGATCGGAAAGTGATGGCGATGGAGGAGGGGGATGTTCGCGGCGAGGCGGTCGGGGTGGCGAAGGGGTTGTGGGAGCGGATGGGGCAGATCGCGGTGGAGTGATTTCGGCGACCTCGATTCAGAGCGGATCAAATGTTCGCTTCGTAGTCATTTGGGGTGTCGATGTCGCGGGTGATGGCGGGGGTGGGGCATTCGATCAGCTGCAGTTTGTCGGGGTAGCGATGTGGGAGGGTGTTGAGGCCGGTGTCGGCTTCGCGGGAGTGGACGAAGTCGGCGAGGGGGGCGGGGAAGATGATGGGGTGGCCGCGCTTTTGGGCGCGCGATGCGATGACGATGTGGTCGGGGTTGGCGCGGAAGGCGTTGATACACGCGTTGAAGTCGGTGGTTGGGATGCCGGGCTGGTCGGCGGGGCAGACCAGGTAGCCGTCGGTTGCTGCTGGTGGGGCTCGGTCGCGCCAGGCGTCGAGGGCGAGACGAATGGAGTCGATCATTTCGCTGTCGGGGTCGGCGTTTACTATTGCGAATGCTTTGGGCGGGAATTGGGGTAGCTGCGCTTCTACCAATGGACTCACTGCAACGGCGATGCCTCGCACTTCGGCGGCGGCGAGGGGTTCGAGGACGGCGAGGAGCATGGGGCGGCCGGCGATGTCGAGGAGTTGTTTGGTTTTTCCCATGCGGCGGGATTGGCCGGCGGCGGGGACGATGGCGAAGACTCGTGGGGTCGTGCTCATGACGCCCCTGCCCACGTCGCGTTCAGTTGATTAATTCGCGAGCGGTCGAGGATGCCGGTGTGGAGGTGGCGCATGGTGTGGTAGGCCCATGTGTTGAGGGTGTGGGTGGTGGGATTTCCGTTGAGGAATTGGATCGCTTTGGGGGTGTGATCGGATGCGGCGATCGCGGCTTCGACGACTTTGTCTCGGAAGGTGTTTGTTTTCGGAGTTAGTTGGAGCTCGAAGTGTTCGCCTTTGATGCGGCCTTTGATCCAGTTGGGACCGACGAGGAAGCCGTCGCGCGGGGCGGCGCGGTTCCAGGATTCTTCGGTGCCATAGAAGGCGGGTTTTTTTATGTAGGGGCCGCCGTATTCGGGGCAGAAGGTGTCGCAGTTGCCGCATTCGTTGCAAAAGTCGGCGTAGTTGGCGATCTGCATAGCTTCCTTGATCTCGAAGCGGCGCGGCGGGCCGGGCTTCCATGAGCCGTCGGGGGCGATGATGAGGTCGTGGTAGTCGAATGCCACGAGCGGCGTGGGGTAGGTGAAGTTGGCGGCGTTGGGGCAGACGGGCATGCACTTGTCGCAGGTGACGCAGTCGAAGGTGACGAGGTGGGAGTCGATGCGTTTGGGGACGGCGCGGTTTTTTTCGGCGCGGTAGCGAGGATCGTTGCGGGTTCGCTCTGCCGCTCGGGTGGTGTTGGTCAGCGCGGCTTCGTGCACTGAAGTGCGGGCGTCGGGCGGTGCGGACTTCAGGATGAAGTCGTCAATACTTGTTGCGCCTAGTTTGCGCATTTCTGCCGCGAGCTTTTCCATGTAGCCGGGCAGGCGGCCGTAGCCGCCGGGGCGGAGGAGGTCGCTGCTGATGGTGATGGGGCAGAAGCCGCAGGCGACTGCTTGAGGGAAGTTCTGCTGGTCGATGCCGGCGGAGAACGAGATGGGGACGTCGGGACCGATGGCGCGGCGGAACTCGTCGGTGAGCGTCATGGTGATGACGTGCAGGGGTTGGCCGGAGAGGTACATGACTTTTTCGGCCGGCTTGAAGAAGTCGCGATGGTTGAGGACTTCGAGGGTGTTGGAGAATTTGAAACCGACGCGGCGGTTGCGGGCGCGGCCGAACGCGAGCAGGCGTCGGGCGAGTTGGATGGACTCATCGAATGGGACTACGGCGGCGTAGGCGGTGGGGTTGATGGTGAGATCGGTAAAGCCGAGGACGTTGAAGAGGAGGTGTTCGAGTTTTTCTTTGCCCAGCGTGGGCGGGTTCATTTTGACGATGACGTCGAAGTCGCAGTCGGCGATGAGGAACTCGCAGATGCGTTCGATTTCGTCGGCGGGGCAGCCGTGAAACGTCGACAGGGTGATGCTGTCGGAGAGGTGGGTCGCGAAGGGGAGATCGCGGGCGGCGGCGAATTGTTGTGGGATTTCGGCGCGGAGTTTTTCGACGATGGGGCCGGCGTTGCGCATGCCGTCGAGGAAGCCGCGGACTTTGGCGCTCTGGATACCTTTCAGGTCGTAGCCGACGCTGAGGTCGAGGATGTAGTCGCCGGGTTTGCCGTCGAGGGTGGCGTTGGTGTGGGGGTGGCTGCGGCGGAACATGTCGATGAGCATGGCGCCGGCGACGTATTCGCGAACAGAGTCGTGGACGAGGAGCTCCTGCGACCACTCGATGTTGTAGCCAACGTTTGTGAGGTCGATGCAGGGGCGGCCGATGGTGAGGGTGTCGTTGATCTGGACAGTCTTGAGTTCGAGGATGCGGCCGCCGGCTGCGTAGGAGAGGAGCAGGTTCTGGGCCATCTGGGTGTGGGGGCCGGCGGCTGGGCCCGAAGGATTTCCGGCGGACTTGCCGTGGAATGAGACGGACATGTCGGGCGCGTCGGGGCGCGGGAGGTACCACTTGCGGCGCGGGAGTTCGAAGAGGGCGTCTTGTCGTTGCGGCTCGATGAAGAGGCGGGTGACGAGGTCGGCGAACGGGGCGGGGATGAGCTCGGCCATGTGTTGACGCTTTCTTTCGATTCACTTTATCCGTCCGGCGCGGACGGGACAAATTGTGCGTCGGAATCGCAAGGTTAGAGGACGCGGCACGGCCGTTCATTGCGAGAAGCGGCGTCGGGAACGTACAATGTCGGTGGTGAAATATGGCGGTGATTCCGCGAGAATCGGGCGTTTCGGTCGGGGAAAAACAACGGGTCGCGTTGACGCTCAATGGGCGATCGGCTTCGGCTGAGATTCAGCCGGAGCTGACGCTGCTTTCGATGCTGCGCGATTCGTTTGATCTCATCTCGCCGAAGAACGGCTGCGAGCCGATGGGGCAGTGCGGGTGCTGCACGGTTTTGATTGATGGGAAGCCGCGGCTTTCGTGCACGATGAAGGCGACGAGCGCGGCGGGGAAGTCGGTGACGACGCTCGAGGGTTTGCCGGAGGAGACTCGGAAGCAGATTGCGGATTGTTTCGTTCATGCGGGCGGGGTGCAGTGCGGGTTCTGCATTCCTGGGATTGCTATGCGGGCGCATGCGCTTTGCGAGAAGAATGCCAGCCCTTCGCGCGACGAGATCACTAACGACTTGCGGGCGCATCTTTGCCGCTGCACGGGATACACGAAGATTGTGGATGCGATTGAACTTGTGGCGAGTGTGCGGCGCGGGGCACCGATGCCTGAGAATGGATGCGTCGGCAAGGTCGGCGAACGGCTGGCGCGGTACAGCGGGCATGAGGCGACGCTGGGGACGCGGCGGTTCATTGATGACATCAAGATCCCGGGAATGGTGTTTGCTGCGCCGCGGCTGAGCGATCATCCGCGAGCGCTGGTGAAGCGGATTGACGCTGCGCGGGCGCTGGCGGTTGATGGCGTGTTGCGCGTTGTGACGGCAAAGGATGTGCCGGGCGAGCGGTTTGTCGGGTTGATCACGAATGACTGGCCGGTGTTCATCGCGGAGGGCGAAGAGACGCGGTACGTCGGTGATGTGCTAGCGTTCGTTGTCGCAGGGGATGTGCACACGGCTCGCAAGGCGGCCGATCTGATTGAGATTGATTACGAAATACGCCAGCCGGTGACGACGCCGGATGAGGGGATGCGGCCGGATGCTCCGAAGATTCATCCGAAGGGGAATCTGCTCTCGCGGGCAGCGCTGATTCGGGGCGGGCCGGATGCGGTAATTGCGAAGTCGGCGCACGTGGTCGAGGGGACCTGGCAGACGCAGTGCATCGAGCACATGTTTCTGGAGCCCGAGGCATGCATCGCGTATCCGAGGGGGGATGGGCTGCACGTAATGACGCAGGGGCAGGGGATCTTCGACGATCGGCGGCAGATCGCGCGGATGATGGGGTGGCCGATCGAGCGATTGTCGGCGGAACTGGTGTCGAACGGCGGGGCGTTTGGCGGCAAGGAAGACATGTCGGTTCAGGCGCAGACGGCGCTGTGCGCCCATCTGGTGGGCAAGCCGGTGAAGTGCGTGCTGACGCGCGAGCAGAGTCTGCGGGTGCACCCGAAGCGGCACCCGGTGCGGATCGGACTCAAGGTGGGCTGCGATGCAGAGGGGCGGCTGACAGCGGTGCGGGCGCGGATCGTGGGCGATAAGGGGGCGTATGCGTCGGTCGGGGCGAAGGTGTTGGAGCGCGCGGCGGGGCACGCGATCGGGCCGTATCGCTGCGAGAATATTGATATCGAGTCGCTAGCTGTGTACACAAATAATCCGCCGAATGGGGCGATGCGCGGGTTTGGGGCGAACCAGGCGGCGTACGCGATTGAGGGAGCGCTGGACATGCTGGCCGAGAAGGTCGGCATTGACGGATGGGAGATTCGATCGCGAAACATCCTTGAGCCGGGCGATCGGTTCTGCACCGGGCAGCGGTTGACGAAGCCGTTTGGGCTGCGGAAGACGCTCGAGTCGGTTAAGGAGATTTATCGCGGGGCGAAGTACGCGGGGATTGCCTGCGGGATCAAGAACGTCGGGATTGGGAACGGGTTGCCGGAAGCGGGCCGGGCGAGTCTGACCATCGAGCAGGATGGGACGATCATGCTCCGGACCGGACATACCGAGATGGGGCAGGGATTGTTTACGGTTGCAATTCAGACTGCCGTGCAGGAGACCGGGATTCCCGCCGAGTTTTTTGAGGCGCGATGCGACACGGTGGATCCCAATGACTGCGGGCAGACGACGGGCAGCAGGGGGACTGTATTGACTTGTCATGCGGTGATTGACGCGTGCAAGAAATTCAATGCGGATTGGGAGGCGGTTCGGGCGATGGACGTGCTCGGCGCATTGAAGAAGCTGGCCGGGAAAAAGTATCTGGGTGAGTGGAAGTGTTATCCGACGGACAAGTTTGGGGCGGATGTGGCGGAGCCGAAGACGCATTTGACCTACGGGTTTGCGACGCAGGTGTGCATTCTGGATGACGAGGGGAAGCTAAAGAAGTTTGTTGCGGCGCACGATGTGGGGCGGGTGATGAACCCGACGCTGCTGGAGGGGCAGCTTGAGGGGTCGATTCATATGGGGCTTGGCTATGCTCTGACCGAGGAGATGGTGTATGAGCAGGGGCGGCTGGTGACGGACGACGTGAAGTCGTGCGGTGTGCTGCGGGCGCATCACATGCCTGAGATCGAGATGATTCTGATCGAGGAACCCGATCCGGAGTGTCCGTATGGGGCGCGCGGCGTGGCCGAGATCGGTTTGGTGCCGACGGCGCCGGCGGTGGCGGGGGCCTTGTACAAATTTGACGGGGTGCGGCGAACGACGCTTCCAATGAAAGATTCGCCGGCGGCGCGGGCGATTCTCGGGAAGAAGGGCTGAACGCCGGCGGGGCCAAGATGAGTTCGTTCGCTTCACTCTTTGAGTCGCTCGTCAGGCAGATTGAGCATGGGCGGCGCGTGGCGGTTTGCGCCGTTGTCGGGGCCAGCGGGTCGACACCGCAATCGCCGGGGGCGACTTTGCTGTTGCATGAGAACGGGACGACGGAGGGGACGCTCGGTGGCGGGTGCGTCGAGGCGGAGGTTCGCAAGCGAGCAATCGGGATGTTGCAGCGGGGCGAGTCTGGGTTACTGAGGTTCAGTCTGGATCATGATTATGGATGGGACGATGGGCTGATCTGCGGCGGCAACATGATTGTTGCAGTGCAGACCATCTCGGACGCCGAAACTGCGAAGCCGTTTGCGGATGCGCGGAACTCGCTGGAGATTGGGCGGCCGGCTTGTGTGGGAATTCGCGTGCTGGAAGACGGGTTGCCGTGCGAATATCGACTGCATCTTGAAGCGCCGGCGGAGTTGGTGATTGCCGGGGCGGGGCATGTTGGGGCGGCGCTGGCGAAGCTGGCGATCGGGTTGAACTTCGATGTCAGCGTGATTGATGATCGGGCGGACCTGGCTTGCGCGGACCGGTTGCCCGCGCCGATCAAGGCGGTCGTGGGGGACATAGAGAAATCGCTGCGGGACTGGCCGATCGGGGCGGGGACGTTTGTTGTGATCGTGACGCGCGGGCATAACCATGACGAGGCGGCGCTGCACGCAGTAATAGATTCGCCGGCACGGTATATCGGGATGATCGGCAGCCGGCGAAAGGTGAAGCTGATTTTTGACGATCTGGTCGCGTTGGGGGTTGATCCGGCCAAGCTGGAGCGGGTGCATTCGCCGATCGGGCTGAAGATCGGGAGCGTGACGGTGCCCGAGATCGCGGTCAGCATCGCTGCTGAGTTGATCCAGGTGCGGCGGAGCGATCCACCGACGCGGGTCGAAGGGCCGTTTGAAGTGGCTTCGACCGGCTTGTCGTAGCGAGTCGGCGACCGCACAATCGGCGCATGTCTCAATCCATTCGACGGCTTTGCGTTTTTTGTGGTTCGAGTCACGGGGCTGATCCGGCGTTTGCCGAGGTCGCGCGGTCGTTTGGGTCGCTGCTGGCGCGCGAGCGGATTACGCTGGTTTATGGCGGGGGGAATGTGGGGTTGATGGGGGTGATCGCCGACGCGGTGCTCGCCGGCGGTGGGCAGGTGGTCGGCGTCATTCCGCACGGGCTGGAGCAGAAGGAGCTGGCGCATCGCGGGTTGACGGAGCTGCACGTGGTCGACTCGATGCACGAGCGCAAGGCGATGATGGCGGACTTGTCAGATGGATTCGTGGCGATGCCGGGCGGGCTGGGGACGTTTGAGGAGATTCTGGAGATCATCACCTGGGCGCAGCTTGGGATTCATCGCAAGCCGTGCGGGTTTTTGAGTGTACGCGGGTACTACGACAAGCTCATGGGGTTTCTTGATTACGCGGTTGAGCAGAAGCTGTTCAAGCCGGAGCATCGGGCGATGATTCTGGTGGAGGCCGAGCCGGAGGCGATGTTGCGGTCGGCGCGGGGGTATGAGGCGACGGTAGTGGAGACGTGGATCGGGCGCGGGGAGCGATGAGCTGTGAGCTATGCTTTGTCGGCCAACCGGTAGAAGAGCACACGGCTCAGGACCGTTTCACGGTAGGCGGCGGTGGAGCGCATGTCGTTGATGGGGGCGATGTCGTTCTTGAGGATGTCACGGATTTCTTCGGGGGATTTGAACTTTTGGCCTTTTTGCAAGGCGGACTCGAGGTTGCGACAGCGGCAGACGTAGGGTGCGACGCTGTTGGCGACCACCCGCCAGCCCTTTTCGTCGTTTACGACGGCAACGCCGACTTTAGTGATGGTCTGAGCGGCGCGGGCGCCTACTTTTTCGAACCACTCGGCCTTGCGCGTGCGGCGAGGGATCTGGATGGCAACGATCAGTTCGTCGGGGAGGCGGACGGTTTTTTTGTAGCCGGTGTAGTAGCCGTCTAGTTGGACTTCACGGCGGCCGCGTGTCGATTGAAGGACGACGGTGGCATCGTAGGCCATGAGGACAGGGACGCCGTCGGCGGCGGGGGAGCCGTTGCCGATGTTGCCGGCCCAGGTGCCGCGAGTCTGAATCTGCATTGCGCCGACCTGGCGGGCGGCTTCGGCGAGCAGCGGGAAGGCACGCGAGACTTCGGGGCTTGCGATGACATCCCAATAAGTCGTGAGCGCACCGAGTTCGAGCGTGTCGGCCGTGAGCCGCATTGCGGCCAATTCACCGCCGAGTTGTGAGAGATCGAGAAGTGCGAGTTTTTCCTTGGGCTTGTGGTGCCAGGAGACGAGCAGGTCGGTACCGCCGGCGATCGGCGTCGGAGTTGGCGTCGCCGCCATGAGGGCGAGGGCGTCGTGCAGCGTGTAAGGGCGGTGGACTTGCACGCTTACGTTTCCGCCTTCTTCGCATTCGACTGCAGGGCCTGTTCGAGGCCGGCGATGATGCCGTCGTAGCCGGTGCAGCGGCAGAGGTTGCCGCTCATGAATGCTCGAAGGCCGACGGATTCGGCGATTTCGGGGTGTTGCAGAAGCCAGCGGATCGACATGACGACGCCGGGGGTGCAGGCCCCGCATTGCGACGTGCCGGTGGCGTTGAGCGTCTGGAGCAGATCGGGCGGGGTCGATTCGACCGTTTCTATGCGGCGACCGGCGGCCTGGAATGCGGGCACGAGGCATGAGTTGACGAGGACACCGTCGAGCAGGACGCAGCATGCGCCGCACTCGCCTTCGCCGCAGCCCTCTTTGGTGCCGGGCGAGCCGAAGTCGTAGCGGAGGACGTCGAGCAGGCGGGCGTCGAGCGCGACGCGGCGCGTTTCAGATTTTCCGTTGAGCGTGAGTGACAAGTCGAACTTATCCATGGCCTCGGCCCTCCGTGGCCTTGAGGAGCAATTCAGGCGTTACTGGTATTTCGTTTATGGTTGTTGTGACCGCGCGGCTGATGGCATTCACAATGGCCGGTGCGGGGCCGTCCATCGGTAGTTCGCCGATGCCTTTCGCGCCGCCGGGGCCCCAGTGTGACGGACGCTCTTCGAAGACGACGCGGATGGGCGGGAGGTCGCCGGCTGAAGGGATGACGTAGTTTGTCATCTGGCAGTTTTTCATGGCGCCGTCTTCCAGAACGACGTTTTCGTAGAGCGCCCAGCCAATGCCCTGAACCACGCCGCCGGCGATCTGTCCAGTGGCGAGGGTGGTATTGAGGACACGGCCGACTTCCTGCAAGGCGACGAAGTCGGTGACGCGAACGCGGCACGTTCGCAGATCGACCTCGACGTCGGCGACGTAGGTGGCCCAGGAATAGGTGGCGTAGGCGTCGCCGCGATAGGTTTTGTCGTCCCACTGGATCGACGCGGGCTTTTGATATTTGGCGCGGCCGACGAGCGATTTTCCGGGGAGAGATGCGTGGCGGCGGATGTCATCGCTGATCTCAGGATCGCCAGACTTTCGGCCGAGTTGGTGGAGGAGGTCGTCGCAGGCCTGCTCAATGAGCTTGCCGACGACCATGGCGGTGCGGCTGGCGACGGTGGGGCCGCTGTTGGGGACGCGCGAAGTGTCGGGGGTGGCGACGCGGACCTGTTCGGTGGGGATGCCGAGTCGCTCGGCGACGACTTGCGTGAGAATGGTGGTGGTTCCCTGGCCCATATCGGTTTGAGCGGTCTGAAGTTCGACAGTGCCGTCGGGTTTACCTTCGATCCAGACTTCGGAAGCCAGGTAGGTTTCGCCGCCGCCGGTAAAGCCCGCGCCGTGATGGAACGTCGCGAATCCAATGCCGCGGCGGAGGAATGGGTGCGACTTGTTGAACTCGGCGTGTGATTGAGTTCTCGCTTTGTATTGGGCGAGGTCGAGGGCTCGGTCCATCAGGGCGGGGAGGTCTGTGGGTTCTTTGTAGATCTGGCCGGTCGCAAGTGGCTGGCCGGTACGGACGAGGTTGCGGCGGCGGAGTTCGACCGGGTCGATCCCGATTCTGGCGGCGATGACATCCATGTGGCGTTCAATGGCGAAAATGGTTTGCGGTGCGCCGAAGCCGCGGAAGGCGCCGTAAGGGGGTGAGTTGGTAAGCCGGGCTTCGCCGCGGATATGGATGTTCTCACAGAAATAGGGGCCGGCGGCGTGAATACATCCGCGGCTGAGGACGACGGGGGAGAGCGTGACATACGCGCCGCCGTCGAGGAGGACATCGATCTCCATTGCGAGCAGGCGGCCGTCTTTGTCGAGTGCGGTGCGGTGCCGCGTGCGGCTGGGATGGCGCTTGGTGGTGACGGCCATGTCTTCCTGGCGGTCGTAGATCATCTTCACGGGCGCGCCGGATTTTTCGGCGAGCAGGGCGGCGTGGATGGCGAGCAGTGAGGGATATTCTTCCTTGCCGCCGAAGCCGCCGCCGACTGGGGACTGGATGACGCGGAAGGCATCGCGAGAGCGACCGAAGAGGTGCGTCAATGCATCGAGGACGTAGTAAGGACATTGCATCGAGCCGCGAACGGTGAGCCGGCCATCCTGCCATTGTGCGAGCATGCCTTGCGTCTCGAGATAGACGTGCTCCTGCGAGCCGGTGACATATTCGCCTTCGATGATGTGTGCGGCGCGGGCAAAGACAGGGCCGGGGTCGCCCTGGCGAATGTCGATGTGCTTGAGGACATTGTCGGATTTGTATTGGATGAGATCAGGGGTGAGAGGCGCGGCCGGATCGAGGATGGCTGGCAAAGGTTCCACGTCGACGCGAATGGCTCGAAGCGCATCACGAAGCTTGTGCACGGACGGGTGGGCGAGAAGCAGGATGGGTTCGTGTTTGTGTCGAACCTCTCCGGCCGCGAGGACGGGCTGATCGACATCAATGAGCTTGAGTTGATTGGGGCCAGGGATGTCGCGATGGTCGACGATTGTGATGTCGTTCCAATCGAAGGCCGGGTCAAAGTGGATGTCACGGATTTTTCCGCGCGGGACGCTGCTGCGTACGGTGGCACCGTGCCAAGCGCCCGGAGTCGGGAGGTCGTCCACATAGGCGGCGCGGCCGGCGAGCTTGTCGAGTCCATCGATGCGAGGAAGGTCAGCGCCGGCGGGCATGGTCGGTTGGTCTCACGATCGTCCGTCGGAATCGATAATACTTGGTCGCTGTCCGGGTTAATACTTTGCAAACCGGGGGAAAGTTTCGCTGGGATTGTGTCGGCGGCACGGTGATTGATGCATTACCGGGTCAGAGGAGAGGACCCTGAAGTTGTAACGCTATTAATAATCGCAGTTTAGGTCATATCTCTGCGGTTTGAGTTCGCGTTATTTCGGACGGTCAGCCCCTGAAGCGTGTGATTAGGCACAGTTATGCTGTGCTATAATGCACACATGGGGCACTTTCCGGGCATCGGGCAAGGGCGAATGTCACGTATCAGGTGGTACCACATATTTTTCGTCCTGAGCGTCATCGATGCCGGCGCAGTGGTCGTGAGTTTGGAATGGCACCGGCAAACGCTTTCGAGCGTTGACCGGCTGATCGAGCGGTCGGTTCGGTTGGATGAGCAGTCGCGGTGGCTGCGGCGTGTGGAGCAGGGAATCATTGAATTGGGTGAGCCCGGGAACGATTTGTTTGAATCGAACCGGTTGGACGCTGAGTGCGTCCGCTACGAGGCAGCTCAGGCGCGTATGAGACGAACGATTGCTGACGCCGGCCGGAATGGGATGGACGCCGAGACGTTGCGGAAGGCAATTGGCTCGATGGAGTTATCGACCGAGCAGATATTCAGCATTTTTCAGGACTATTCGGCGCCGGACATTGACGTAAGCGAGCAGCACGCACTGCTTCAGTCGGCGGCGCGATCGATGGCGCAACTTGATCAGCACCATGTTCAGGCGATGCGGGTACTTGGCCTTATGACGGCGCGGTGCGCGGCGGAGCGCGATGAGCTTCTGCACCGGCACGAGTACGAGCTGCAGAATCGCGTGGCCATCGAGCGGTATTTCATCGCGTGCGTCGTGGTGATTCTCGTTGGACTGCTCTATTTCGGGCGGCGAATGCGGCAGACGACGCTTTCGCTGGAAGCTGAGCGGCGTCGCGCGGAAGAGGAGCGACGCGAGCGTCTGGCGTCGATCGGTGAACTTTGCTCGAGCGTCGCGCATGGCATTCGCAATCCGCTGGCGGCGATTCGCAGTTCGGCGCAACTTTCGCTTGAGCAGGGGCAAATCGGCGCGGAGGGGCGCGAGCGGTTGACGGACATCCTCGACGAGGCGCAACGGCTGGGCGATCGTGTGACCGGGCTTCTGAACATGGCGCGGATCAATTCCGCGACTTTCAGCGTGCTGAATCTGGAAGAGGTTACGCGGTCGGCAGTGCGCGAACTTCAGCCGGAGATGAGACGCCTGGGGCTCAGTGTCGACGTCGCGATTCCGCGGGAGCAGATTGAACTTCGCGGAGACCGCCGGCAACTCGAGCAGGCCATCATTGAATTGCTTTCGAACGCAATGGAACATTCGCCAGCGGGCGGAACCGTCGGCGTGCGTTGCGAGCCGCCCAACGGCGACGGGCGAGCGAGAATCAGCATTGAGGACGAAGGACCGGGTGTTCCGGTCGAAGTTCGTCCGCGGATATTTGACTTGTTTTTCACGACCAAGCCGTCCGGAACCGGAATCGGGCTGGCGACGGTCAAGCGAATCGCGCGACTTCATGAAGGGGACGTGGCGCTGGAAAGCACGGCAGGGGGCGGGGCACGGTTCGTTGTATCACTTCCGGCAACCCAGAGTACGAGCGAGGAGAGTTCGCTTGAGAGCGGTATCACGCCGCCAAGCAGGGAGTAGAAGGATGTCACGGATCCTGATCGTCGAAGATGAACGAGTGCTGGCGAAAAACCTTCGGGACAAGATGAAGGGCGCCGGCCATGAGGCAAGCATCGCCTACAACGGCGAGGAAGCGCTGGCGGCGTGCGGAAAGATGATGCCCGAGGTGGTCGTGCTGGACGTGCGGCTGCCGGATACGGACGGAATCTCACTGCTTCCGCGGCTCCGACTCGAGAGCCCTTCGACCAGCTTTATTGTGGTCACGGCGCATGGCAATGAGCGTGTCGCCGTCGATGCAATGAAAGCGGGAGCTTGCGAATATCTTGCAAAGCCGGTGGACCTGGATGAACTGCTGCTGGTGGTGAATCGATCGATCGACCAACAGCAGATTCGGGAGAATCTCTCGTTCCTGCGCGGCCGGGAAGAAGAGAGCAGCGGACTGGAGAAGATCGTCGGGGAATCGGCCGCGTCGCGGAATTTGAAAGAGACGATTCGGCGGCTGGCGCGGGCCGAGGTGCTGGGATTGCCGAACCCGCCGACGGTGCTGATCACCGGAGAAACAGGGACAGGCAAGGACCTGACGGCGCGGGCAATTCACTATCATGGGCCTCGTCAGAAGAAGCCATTCATCCACGTCAATTGCACGGCATTGCCTTCGACTCTGTTTGAATCGGAGCTTTTTGGTCACGCGCGTGGCGCGTTCACGAGCGCGTCGCAGGCAAAGCGTGGTTTATTTGAGGTCGCGCACGGCGGGACATTATTTCTGGATGAGATCGGGCAGCTCGCGCTGGACATGCAATCGAAGCTGTTGCAGGCACTCGAGGAGCGGGTGATTCGTCCGGTCGGGAGCACCGAGTCGCGGCCGATCGACGTTCATGTGATCGCGGCTACGAATCGAGACCTCGACAAGGCCGTGAGCGCGGATGAGTTTCGGCGGGATCTTTACCATCGCCTGCGAGTTTTACAGATTGCGATTTCGCCATTGCGTGAACGGGCTGACGACATTCCGGTCATCGCGGCGCATTTTGTGAAGGTACACTGCCAGCGATTCGGCGTCGCGGCGAAGTCGCTGGGTGACGACGCGGTGGCGGCCATGCGACGGCACGATTGGCGCGGTAACATCCGCGAGCTCAAGCACGTGATCGAGAGCGCGGTATTGCAGACGGACGGCGTGGTCGTGCGAGCGTCGGATCTCAAGCTCGATGCGTCGGAGGCAACGGGAAATGTGCGGGTGAACCTGCCGGACGGGCGGACAATCAACATCGATTTCGACCGGGGCGAGCCGAAACTGGACGAGATTGAACTGACGATTCTCCAGGCGGCCTACGAGCATACGAATCGGAATCTCAGTCAGGCGGCACGGGCGCTTGGGATCACGCGCGAGGCGCTTCGATATCGGTTGAACAAGTTCAGCGACGCGGTGCAGACCGGTGCCTAGACGGCGAACTATTCGGCTGTTCGGACGGATCGTCCGCGTGGCGGCGCTTGGTGCGCTGTTACCGGCGGCGGTGGCCGCTGCGCAGCCGGTGGTGTTTTATGATCCCGTCGGGGACGCGGTCGTTCGTCGAACGGACGAGGGTAATAACGGGTCGGTCAACTCAGCGCAACATCGATTGCCGGACATCGTGGAGATGCGCATGGGGCGATTTGCGCCAACGACTCCGTACCTGGATTTGTTTGCGGGCAATTGGAGCAACGGCGGCGGCTTTATGCGATTTGACATGGTGCTGGCCGGACTGATTAATCCGCCCGGGCCCATGAGCTTTGACTTCAAGGCGCCGTACACGCCATTCATGTATGGTCCGAACCCGATATTCGGTTGGGTCGAGTTTGATGTTGATCACAATGTCGACACGGGGGGAGAATTGAGCAATCCAGAACTCCGTTATTACGGGGCGATTGCGAGATTTGGCGGCAAACCGGTCGGAGCCGAGTTTGGGGACCGGATTGCAATGGACGAAACGGCGTTCATTCCAACAAAAGAACATGATCCACCGCTCGTCAGCCGGAGCGGCGAGGAGTTTCACCTTGCATTTCGCGGTGAAGACATCTATTCGATCGAGAAAGTGAATGAAAAGCCCGGTGGTGACGTCGGGATTTTCGAGAGCGGTGAGCAATGGACGATCCACGGTCCCATGTGGCATCGGGCGCATTGTTTTGAGCGCTATGCGTTTCAGTGTGTCGGCCAGGAAGGGCACTATCTGCCCGTCGTAAGCGTGCGATTCAAGCACGATAATGCCTCGAATCAGACGACGATCTCGCTGGTTTATCCACTGACCAACACGGCCTGGGGAATGACGCAGTGGCCGACGGCGAGTGGTGAGGGGAATAACGGTTGTCCCGGAGACCAGAACTCGATTGAGGAAGCGTTAACTGATCTTCAATTCAGCGCGATGTTCACGGATCCGATTGCGCGATCTGAACCCGAGTTCGCCCTCATTGCCGGGTGGGAGACAGCGAATATTTCGTCGTGCCTTGATCCAGCGCTCTGGCGTGTCAATGCGCTGGTGGGAACCGGGTACGCGGCTCCTGAACCGAGCGGCGCGACTTACGTTTGGACGGATGCATGGCCTAATTGTCGAGTGGGCGACTTCAACGGCGACGGCCAAATTGACGCGGCCGACGCAGCGATGGTGGACAATTACATCGCGAGCCGGGATGGCGTCAGCGGGCTGGACGCCGACGCGGTTGTGAATGGCCGAGTGGTGATCCCGGATTTTGCCTCGAGCTTCTCGATTTTTGATACAAACTATGACGGCGTCGTGGGGCCCGAGGACACGATTGTCCTGGGTGATATGAACATTAATCTCGTTGCGAACTACGCGGATATTGGCGATTTCGTGCAGGCGCTTGTGAATCCAGGTGTGTATACGCTCACACACGGCGGTGCGAGTCCTCTATTGCGGGGTGATTTGAATGGGGACCACCGGATGGACGGAAAAGACATACCTCTAATGTTGGGGGTTGTTGGCTGCCATTAATTGGGGAAATCCCTCGATTTTACTTCCCCCGTCCCGCACTCGGAGATACCCTTATAATAGGAATGTCGGGTTTTGACGTTCCAAGCGTCGTAAGGAATGGGTATCGGGTGAATCGGGATGACGCGCTCCGCAAGGGCGTTTTCGATCCTTGAATTACTCGTGGTCATCAGCATCATCGCGCTGTTGACCGCGATTCTGTTGCCTGCGCTGCAATCGGGGCGCGCGGCGGCACAGGATCTCAAGTGCAGGGCCAATCTTCGCGCGGTCAACATGGAATTCGGACTGTTCGCCGATCCGGTCAGCGGGATGAACCGGGGGAACAGCGAGGCGCTTGGTCCGAAGGTCTTCCGTTTAGACGATTTTCAAGAGTCTGTTTATCGGATTGCGGAGTTTTGGGACGGGCCGCCGGGTCCGGGGCGGTCGATCTCCCCGAGTGCACAGCCGCTGATGTGCCCGTCGGGTCCGACACAGCTTGAGCGGCGATCGCAGGTGCCCTGCGATTCGGGCGCGATTGGCCCGCGACGAAATGTCAGCGTTGGATTCAATCAGCGGCTCCGACAGAAGAACCGCGTCATCAATGGGCAGGCCTTCGGGATTAACGCATATCTGACGGACAAGACGCTTCAGTTTCCCGACACGCCGCTCTTGTTTGACGTTGACGGCAACCTGGCAGACCAGCGGAATATTTTGCCGCATTACTCGGCGCCGCCGCTTCCAGCTACTTCCGGGCCGGACATCTTCCAGGATGGTCGATTCTGGTTTCCGGCTGCGCGGCATCGCGGGCGGGTCAACGTTGGATTCGTCGGGGGGCACGTGCTTTCGTCAGGCAGTCCGCTCGAGGAGCCGTGGTGGCGGTGGGACTACGTTCCGGACGACATTCAATAGCGAGCCGAATTCCTCGCGCTCTTTCATCGAAACAATTTAGCCAACCTCAGGCGGCCGGATGCCAGCCCGCATCGACCCAAAGCTGTCCGCTGACGGCTGAATTGCGGATCATGAAGACGATTGCGCTGGCGATTTCTCCCGGGGAGATCAAGCGGCGGAGCTGCGTCTGGGGGAGGATGTTTCGGTCGATGAATTCCTGGCCGAGTGTCGCGACCATGCCGGTGTCGGTGTAGCCGGGGTGAATGATCGCGCAGCGGACGCCATGGAAAGTTGCTTCGGCTGCGAGCGTGGCCTGAGCGCCTTCCAATCCTGCCTTGGCGCTGGCGTACGAAATCTGACCCTTGTTACCCGCGGACGAAACTGATCCGATGAGGATGATGCAGCCCTGAATCGGCTCGGCCGGTTCCCAGCGTTTTGCTCCGCGGCGGATGCGATCTTCGGCGACGCTGGCGATTGTTTCCATGGACCAGTAGATCGGGGCGGTCAGGTCGACTTCGATCACGCGGCGAAAGTCTTCTTCGGAGTAAATTTCGGCGCGGCCGGTTTCCTTGTTCAGTTTGACGGCCAATCGGTCGCGCGTGATTCCGGCGGCAGGGACGCAGATGGAGATTGCGCCAAAGCGCTTCTGCATCGTTTCGAACACGCCTTTGCGGAACGTGGCATCCGTTACATCGCCACGAAACGGAATGAGCACCTCGCGCCCGAGCTTTTCATTGACCTCGCTTGTGACTGCTTCGAGGTCGGGGGTCATGTCAACAACCGCTACGGCCTTGATGTTTTCGCGGGCGAGTTCAAGACAGGTCGCGCCGCCGATACCGCGAGCGCCACCAGTGACGACGGCGACCTTTTCGGAGAGGTCGAGGCGTTCATCACTCCAGCCGGCCTCGATTCGGAGGCGGTTCTGCGAATTGCCGTTCTTTCCTGTTCCGTCGCTTGGACGCATGGCAAAACTCCCGGGACCAGCCGCGCTTAGACGGGGTCCGATCTTTCCGCGAGCCAGTCGCAGACTTCGGGCCAGAGATCGCGATGGGCCTTTCCGCCCACGGCCATACCGATGTGGCCGGCGGGGAAGGTGATGGTCTTGCGGTCGGTCGAACCGACGGCGTTGTTGAACGTGAGACTCTGATTGGGCGGCACGAGATGGTCGTTCTCGGCGATGAGGTTCAGAATTGGCTGTGTGATCTGCTTGAGATCGACGCGTTCGCCGCCGACATTCAGCTCGCCCTTGATCAGCTGATTCTGCTGGAACATGCTCTTAACGAATTCGCGGAATACTTCGCCGGCGACGGGGATGTTGTCATTCAGCCAGGTTTCCATGGCGAAGAAATCTTCGAGCCACTTCTCATTGTCCATGTTTTCCCAGAAGTTGACGTACTTCTCTACGAGGTTCTGGACTGGCTTGAGCATGAGGAACGAGCCCTGCAGCCACTGAGGCGGGGCGTTGCCGTAAACGTCAAGCATTTTGTCGATGTCGAGGTATTTTTCGTCGCACCACAGACTGAGCAGATTTTCCTTGTGCGACCAGTCTACCGGCGCGGTGAGGAGGATGAGGTTTTTCACCTTTTCGGGGCGGAGGGCGGCGTAGATGGCCGTCATGGTACCGCCCATGCAATAGCCGAGGAGATTGATCTTGTCCTGGCCCGTTTGCTGGCGGATGTAATCGACGGTGTTGTCGAGGTAGCGGAGCACGTAGTCCTTGAGGCCGAGGTGTCGATCGCCGGCTTGCGGGACGCCCCAATCGAGGTTGTAGGTGTCGAAGCCCTTGTTAACGAAGTGGGCGATGACGCTCTTGTTAGGTCGAAGGTCGAGGATGTATGGGCGGTTTACGAGCGCAAAGACGAAGAGCAGCGGGGTCTCGAAGCGTTTTTCGACGTCAGACTCGTACTGCATGAGACTGACGATGTCTTCGCGACGGACGATTTTGGCGGGCGTTGCGCCAACCTTCACGTTTTTCGCGACCGCAGCGACTTTGGGCATGGCGGTCAGCTTGTTCAAGAAAGTCTGCCAGTGGCCCATCATTTCGTCGGGCGACATGAACCAGGGGTTGAAGCTGCTCGTTGTGGACATCGTGCGATGCTCCGATGGTCTGTGGGATTCAGGCCTTGACCGCCTTGGGCTTGGACGCGGACAAGTTCGTTTCGAGATTTTCGACGCGACTGGCGAGATCGTCGAGGCGGTTAACGATGCGATCTTCCATTCCGCGCAGGAGTACGACGAAGTAATCGGTATCGGCCTTTGACGGCATCTGGGCGGCGCTGAGACCCTTCTGCATGAACTGGGCCATCATCTGCTGCCAGGCCAGCGATGACTCGACGCCCTGCTTCATCATGTTGAGGAACATTTCGCTTCGCATGAACTGGTCGGCCTGCTCGGCCATGGCGTCGAAGAAGGTGCGGCGAATGTCCTTCAGGAAGTCGGGTGTGGGCTGGGGCGGTGCGATTCCGGCGGACGACATCTTTCCCATGAAGTCGGTCCAGAACCGGGAGAACGGATCGGCGCCGAAGAAGGGGTTGCTATTGGTGGACATATCAGTGCCTTTCAGGCGGCAATCGCCGCCGTGACGATTGACTAGTTGCAGCGCTCGACGGCCATGGCCATGGCTTCGCCGCCGCCGATGCAGAGGCAGGCGATGCCGATTTTCTTCTGACGAACCTTGAGGGCCTGGATGAGACTTGCGACGACGCGCGTTCCACTCATTCCGATCGGATGGCCGAGGGCAATCGCTCCGCCGAAGACGTTGACCTTGTCGTGCGGAAGGTTCAGCTCTTTCATGGCGGCCATCGGGACGCAGGCGAAGGCCTCGTTCAACTCGAAGAGATCGACGTCGGCGAGCTTGAGCGAGAGCTTCTCGGAGAGCTTCCGCAAGGCGGCGATCGGGGCGACGGTGAACCACTCGGGCTCGAGCGATGCGGTGGTGTAGCCGAGGATCTTGGCCTGGATCGGGATGCCGAGCGACTTGGCGCGTTGCTCGGACGCGACCACAAAGGCGGCCGCACCGTCGCTGATCTGCGAGGCGTTGCCGGCGGTGATGGTTCCGTTGGGGTCGAAGGCGGGGCGGAGCTTGGCGTACTTGCTTTCGTCAAAGCGGCCGGGGCCTTCGTCGCGATCGTAAACCACGGTGCCCTTCTTGGTCGTGATTTCGACGGGAGCGAGGATGTCTTTCAGGTGGCCGGCCTGGTTGGCGGCGATGGCGCGTTTGAAGCTCTCAATGGCGTAAGCGTCCTGCTGTTCACGTGTCAGAGAGAACTTCTTGGCGCACTGTTCGCCGAAGATGCCCATCGCCTTGCCGGTGTAGGCGTCTTCGAGGCCGTCGCGCATCATGGAATCGAGAACCTGTCCGTGGCCGAAGCCGTAACCGGAGCGGCCCTTGGGGAGCAGGTAAGGACACATGGTCATGTTTTCGGTGCCGCCGGCGACGATCAATTCGGCATCGCCGGACTGGATGGCCTGCGCGGCGACGGTGATCGTCCGGAGGCCAGAGGCGCACATTTTGTTGATGGTGATGGCTCCGGCGGAGACGGGCAGGCCTGCGCCGATTCCGGCCTGGCGGGCCACGTTCTGGCCTAGATTGGCCGCGACGCAGTTGCCCATGTAGACCTCGTCGACATCCTTCGGTGCGATCTTGGCGCGGTCAACGGCGGCCTTGATCGCGACGCTTCCGAGTTTGACGGCCGAGAAGTCGGAGTAGTAGCCATTGAAGGTACCCATTGGCGTGTAGCAGCCGCCGGCGAGAAACACGTTTTTCAGCATGATCGGGGTCTCCATGGGTTGGCGCGCATCGGAGGCGACAGCGCGGCCCGGCCGGCGTGTTCGCATCGATGGTGGTCATTTGAGTTTGTCGAGGATGGTTGAGAGTGGTGTGCGTGTAATCGGGAGGTTGTCGGCGGGATTTGTAAGCGGGGTAGGCGCGAACGTTTTCGTCTGACCGCGTCGCAGTTGGGAGCGGCCTGACAACATCCGCGAGGATCACGACCCGGCAAACGCATCAACGGCGGCCTCTGGATGATGGTGCGAATGCGAATCGTGGCCGACGCGCAGCGCCCATTGCTGTCGCAAGTATAGAGTTAATCAGCACTTCCGTCAAGCGTTGTCCTGCGATCGCACTAAGATAGGGATATCCCTAAGTATGGTCTCCTATTAGTCTTACATTAAGGATCGGCAACTAATACCTAGATTGTATTGTGATTGCACTACGGCATGGCAGGCGGCTGCGTGGGGTGAATTTCGGGCCGCCCGCGAGTGGTGCGTCTGCGTTAACATGTCTGTTTTGGGCCGGTTAACCCGCGAAGGAGCCGTTCATGGCTGAGGGCCAGGAAACGCCGAAGCGACTGAAGATCAAGCGATATTCCAATCGGCGGTTTTACGATGCGACCCGAAGCTGCCACCTGACGTTCGGCGACATGCACGATCTGATTTCGGCCGGGCATGAGCTGACGATCGAAGATTCGTCGACGGGTGAGGACATTACCAATCTGGTGTTGACGCAGATCATCCTTGATCGTGATCCGCCGAAACTGGGGATCTTTCCGGCAAATATTCTGCACGAGCTGATTCGGACTCAACAGCAATTGCTTGGGGGCGTCGTCGAACAGTATTTCCGGCAGGTTGTTGAGACACAGCGGGCTTCGCAGGAGCGATGGGCGTCATTTCTTAAGAACACGCTGGGATTCAATCCGCTGAGCGCGATGAATCCGCTTGAATGGTCTCGGGCGATGATGGGAGGCGTGAGGCCGGATCGTCCGGCGGAAGAGACCGAGCGTCCGGAGCGATCGCCGGCCGCTGCACCAGGCGGTAACGAGAATCGCGATGCAGAGCTGCTCGAGCTTCGGCGACAGATTGATGACTTGCGCCGGCAGATGGAGACATCGAAGGCGCCCGAACGCAAGAAGAGGGCGCGGTGAGCTCGGATCGAGCGGACGCAGTATCGGCCAGCGCGACGGCGGGCCCGACTCCGCTGCTGTTCGAGGTTGCCTGGGAGGTTTGCTCGCAGGTCGGCGGCATTTACACCGTCCTGCGCAGCAAGGCGCCGGCGACTGTTCGCCGGTGGGGCGATGCGTATTGCCTGATTGGGCCGTATCGCGAGCAATCGGCACGGATTGAACTCGAGCCACAGGCGCCGACCGGGGCGATCGCGCATGCGATCCAGGTGTTGCGGGCAAGCGGTGTAGCGCTTTATTTCGGCCGATGGTTGATCACGGGTCGGCCGCAGGTGGTGCTGATCGATTCGACCGCAGCGCGGCCGCGGCTTGGGGAAACCAAATACTTCCTGTGGAAAGATCACGGGATCGACAGTCTGCGAGATGACGGGGAATTTGACGAAGTCGTTTCGTTCGGCTTAATCGTCGCCGATTTTTTGTCCGCGCTGGCGCGACACGGCAGGACTCGGCCGGTGCTGGCACATTTTCACGAATGGCAGGGCGGCGGGGCGCTGCCGTTTCTGAAGCAGCGCAGTGTTCCAGCGGCGACGGTGTTTACGACGCACGCAACTCTGGTCGGGCGAAGTCTGAGCGCGGCGAACGCCGAGCTTTATGAGAATCTGGGTGGGATCGACGCGGGGATTGTCGCCAGCGTGCATGGATTCGGGCATCGGCACGGGCTGGAGCGAGCAGCGGCGCAGACAGCGGATGTCTTCACGACCGTTTCGAGCATTACGGCGCTGGAGGCAGAGCAGTTTCTGGGGCGGCGGCCGGAAGTGATCTTGCCGAATGGGCTCAACATCGAGCGATTTGCAGCGCCGCACGAGTTTCAAGTGCTGCACCAGAACAGCAAGGCGCTCATCCATGAATTTGTGATGGGGCATTTTTTTCCGAGCTATACGTTCGATCTTGATCGCACGCTCTATGTATTTACGGCCGGGCGGTATGAGTATCGCAACAAGGGGCTGGATGTCTTTATCGATTCGCTGGCCGAATTGAATCGCCGGATGAAGGCGGACGGGGCCACGGCAACGGTTGTGGCGTTCATCGTGACGCGGGCGAACTATCGAGCGCTAAACGTCGAGACGCTGAACCGGCATGCGATGTTTCATGAACTGCGGGATTTGTGTGAGTCGATCAAGGGAGACATGGGGCGGCGACTATTTCACACGGTGGCACTGGGGCGCATGCCGCGAACCGAGGATCTGCTGGACGAATATGCGGCGGTGCGGCTGAAACGCATGATGCACGCGTGGCGACAGGGGACGCCGCCGACGATCGTGACGCATGATCTGTGGGACGATGCGAACGATCCGGTTTTGAAACAACTGCGGCATCGCGGGCTTTACAACGACGTGGATGATCGGGTGAAGGTGGTGTTCCATCCTGAGTTCATGACGGTGACGAGTCCGCTGCTGGCGATGGATTACGATCACTTCGTGCGCGGCTGTCATATCGGCGTATTTCCATCGTATTACGAGCCGTGGGGGTACACGCCGCTGGAGTGCGTGGTGCGCGGCGTTCCGGCGATTACGAGTGATCTGAGCGGATTCGGGCGGTATGTGATGGAAAACTTCCCCGGGCATGACCAGGGCGGCATGCTGGTGGCGCGGCGACGGGGTGTCAGCTACGAGTCCACCGTGAGCCAGGTGGCGGAGTGGCTCTACGGGCTTACGCGGATGTCGCGTCGGGAGCGGATCGCGCTGCGCAACCGCGTCGAAGGATACGCGGACGACTTTGACTGGACGATTCTCGCGCAGCATTACGTCGAGGCGTACGAACTCGCATTCAAGCGTCGTTTTGAATTGACGCGACTGGTGCCGCTTGATCCGGAGAGCGATTCGGCGACGCGGGATGCGGCTGACACTACGGCGACTTCGCAGACGACACGACGGCGAAACCGGCGCGGGAGTCCGGTGGCGGATGGTGAATTGGTCGAATAGCCGGGGGGCTGGATTTGCGGCGGGCGTCGGCACGCGATAACAATTGAATTATTGAATAGCGGATTCTGTTGAAGGATGAGTGATATGGGAAACGGACAACGAATCGCGATGAACTCGAATGGGACGCTGCAGGTCCCGGACGATCCGATCATTCCTTACATCGAGGGTGACGGGACCGGGCCGGACATCTGGGCGGCGTCGGTGCGCGTGCTCGACGCGGCGGTGCAGAAGGCGTTCGGCGGGAAGCGGAAAATCGTATGGAAGGAAGTGCTTGCGGGCGAGAAGGCGTTCAATCAGTTGAAGGCGACGCTGGGCGAGCAGAAGGCGTGGTTGCCGGATGAGACGGTTGAGGCATTCAAGTCGCACCTGGTTGGGATCAAGGGTCCGCTGACGACGCCGGTGGGCGGCGGCATTCGGTCGCTGAATGTGACGCTGCGGCAGATGCTGGATTTGTATGTCTGCTTGCGACCGGTGCATTATTTCAACGGAGTGCCTTCGCCGGTTCGGCATCCCGAGCAAGTGGAAATGGTGATCTTCCGCGAGAACACGGAAGATGTTTACGCGGGCATTGAGTTTCAGGCCGGAAGCGAGGATGCGGAAAAGCTGCTGCGGCTGTTGAAGGAGAATTTCCCGGGGCCGTTCAAGAAGATTCGGTTTACCGATCAATGTGGACTTGGTGTAAAGCCGATCAGCCGGCAGGGTTCGCAGCGGCTGATTGCGGCGGCCATCAGTCACGCCATTGCCGAGAAGCGAAAGAGCGTCACGCTCGTTCACAAGGGCAACATCATGAAGTTCACGGAAGGCGGCTTCCGTGAATGGGGATATCAGCTTGCAAAGGAGCGGTTCGGGGCGGTTGATCTGGATGGCGGGCCGTGGCAGGTCATCCGGGCGGGCACGAAGCCGGCGGGGGCACGCGGCATTGCGGTCGCGAATGATATTGTCGTTAAGGATGTCATCGCCGATGCGTTCTTGCAGCAGATTCTGACGCGGCCGGCGGATTATGACGTGGTTGCGACGCCGAATTTGAACGGCGATTACATCTCAGACGCCCTGGCGGCTCAGATCGGCGGAATTGGTATCGCGCCGGGCGGAAACATTAACTATGAGTCGGGGCATGCCATTTTCGAAGCGACGCACGGCACTGCGCCGAAGTATGCCGGGCAGGACAAGGTGAACCCCGGGTCGGTCATTTTGTCGGGCGAGATGATGCTGCGGCACCTTGGGTGGGGCGAGGCAGCAGACCTGATCATCCGGGGTATGGAGCGGGCGATTGGGGCCAAGACGGTAACCTACGACTTTGCCCGGCTGATGGAGGGGGCGACCGAGGTGAAGTGTTCGCAGTTTGGTGACGCGGTCATCAAGCATATGAGTTGACGAATGCCGGGCGATGGTTGACTCTGGCCGACGTTGACTGCCAAGACGCTACATCCTGACGGCACCGGGCTGATCGCGATCGATCCGTGGCTGAAGCCGTACGCGGATGCGTTGCGACATCGGTTTGAGTTGTATCAGGCGGCGCTGAAGCGGATTGATGAGGCCGAGGGTTCGCTGCTTCAGTTTGCAAACGGACATCATTACTTCGGATTGAATCGCGGCGAGCGCGATGGGCGGACGGGGGTTTGGTTTCGGGAGTGGGCTCCGGGGGCGGCGGGGCTGGCGCTGATCGGGGATTTCAACGGGTGGGATCGGCAGGCGAACCGGCTGGAGCGCGACGAGTTCGGGGTTTGGAGTTGCTTCCTTCCGGATGACGAGTACGCGGGGCGACTGACGCACGGCGGGCGGGTCAAGGTGCATGTCGTGAGCGCGATCGGGCCGATGGATCGCATTCCGGCGTACATCCGCCGCGTGGCGTACGAGCCGGGTGGGCGGGAGTTTGCGGGGCAATTCTGGTCACCGCCGGAAGCGTATCGCTGGCGGAACGCGGTACCGGCGCCGGCGGGGAGTCCGCGAATCTACGAAGCGCATGTCGGCATGTCGCTCGTTGAGGAGCGGGTCGGGACGTTTAACGAGTTTACGCAACAGGTTCTGCCGCGCATCGCGCGGGCGGGATACAACGTTGTTCAACTGATGGCGATTCAGGAACACCCTTACTACGGGTCGTTCGGGTACCAAGTCAGCAGTCCGTTCGCGGTCTCGTCGCGATTTGGCACGCCGGAGGAATTGAAGCACCTGATCGACGAGGCGCACGGCATGGGGATGCGCGTATTCCTCGATCTGGTGCACAGCCATGCGGTGAAGAACGTGTACGACGGGCTGAACATGCTCGACGGCACGGATCATCTCTACTTCCACTCCGGGCCGCGCGGGCAGCATCCGGCGTGGGACTCGCTGCTGTTTGATTATGGCAAGTGGGAAGTGATGCGGTTCCTGCTGAGCAACGTGAGGTTCTGGGCGGAAGACTTTCACTTTGACGGGTTCCGGTTCGACGGCGTGACGAGCATGATGTACCTCGATCACGGGCTCGGGCGGGAATTCGGGCATTACGACGACTATCTGCGTCGCGGGCTGGACGAGCACGCGATCACTTATTTGCAACTCGCGAATCGCGTAGCCCATGATGCGAATCCGGCGATCGTCACGATTGCCGAGGATGTATCGGGGATGGTGGGGATTGCGCGGCCGATCGAGGAGGGGGGGATGGGGTTCGACTATCGGCTGGCGATGGGGCTGGCGGATTTTTGGATCAAGCTACTCAAGGAGCGGGCGGACGAGACATGGTCGATGGGGGAGATTTACGGGGTGATGACGAATCGGCGTGCCGGAGAGAAGCACATCGCCTATGCCGAGTCGCACGATCAGTCGCTGGTGGGGGACAAGACGATCGCATTTCGATTGATGGACGCGAGCATGTATTTCCACATGAACAAGGGGAGCCAGAATCCGATCGTGGAGCGCGGCATGGCGCTACACAAGCTGATTCGGCTGGTGACATTTGCGTTGGGCGGGGACGGGTACTTGAACTTCATCGGGAATGAGTTCGGGCATCCGGAGTGGGTTGATTTTCCGCGCGAGGGAAATGGGTGGTCGTACAAGTTTGCGCGGCGGCAGTGGTGGTTGGCGGATGATCCTTCGCTGCGGTATCGCGACCTGGCCGAGTTTGATCGGGCGATGCTGTCGCTTGATGTGCGGTTCGGGCTGCTGGGCGATCGACTGGTCGAAATGATCCATGCCGACGAGGCGGCGAAGCTGCTGTTCTTCCGGCGCGGGCCACTCGTCTTCGCGTTCAATTTTCATCCCACTGCCTCGCAGGCGGGGTATCGCGTGGGTGTGCCGGATGCAGTCGACTATCGGTCGATCCTCAGCTCGGATGAGCTTTGGTTTGGTGGGCACCAGATTGTCGCGTCTGGCGAGACATATCCGAAGCAGGCGATGGCGTGGCACGGGCGTCCGCAGAGTGTGCAGCTTTATGTACCGGCGCGATGTGCGCTGGTGCTGGCGCCGGCTTCTACCAATTCCTGAATCCGAATCACCAATTGATCGAATAGCGGCTCAATGTCGACGAGGCGGTGCAGTTCGTCTTGAAGCGTTGTCGCGGGGAGGCGGAGATTGTTGCCCAGCGATGATGCTGGGAAGTTGGCGTTGATGCCTACTCCGATGATCACGGCGGGGGGGCCGGCGCCTAGCTCCGCTGACGCGAGGAGGCCGGCTACTTTTCGGCCTTCGATCAGTACGTCGTTGGGCCATTTGACCTTTGTTTGCAGGGCGAATTGATTGTGCAGCGTCGTTGCTACGGCTTCGGCCAGCGGCGGGGTCAGGTCGGCGTAGTGGGCGGTAGGGCGGGACATCGGCAGGGCGATTGAGAACCAGAGGCCGCCCTTCGGGCTTTGCCATGGGCTTGCGTCTCGGCCTATGCCGGCGGTCTGCGTGTCGGCGCGGACGACGATGGGCTGGCCGGGATTGGCTTTCCAGCGGCGGAGGGCTTCGGCCTGGGTTGAGTCGACGCTCGGCAAGTGCACGCGCGTCATGGGGCCATCAGCGGTGCGCGTGGCGCTTGTCCATCGGGACATAGTCGCGGATGGCCGGGCCGGTGTAGCGGCTGCGCGGGCGGATGATGCGGTTGTTGGTGCGTTGTTCGATGAAGTGGGCGCACCAGCCGGTGACGCGCGAGGCGACGAAGAGGGGCGTATAAATGTCGAGGGGAAGATCCATGAAGTAGTAGACCATGCCGCAAGGGTAGTCGAGGTTGGGGTGAAGCTTCTTGCGATCGAACACCATGTCTTTGACCTTGTGCCAAATGTCGACGCGTGTTTGCTGATTCTTTGCGCGGCCGAGTTCTTCGACGTATTTCTGAAGGATTTTCGCGCGATGGTCGCCGTTTTTGTAGACGCGGTGGCCGAAGCCCATGACGAGCTTCTTGGCAGCGAAGGCGTTTTCGAGCCATTTGACGGACTCGTCGACCGACTTGAGCGGCTCGAGCATGCGGACGACTTCTTCGTTGGCGCCGCCGTGGAGCGGGCCTTTCAGCGTGCCGATTCCGGCGACGATGGCGGACCACATGTCGGCGAGCGTGCTGGCGCAGACGCGTACGGCGAATGCCGATGCGTTGAACTCGTGCTCGGCGTAGAGGGTGAGGGTGAGGTCGAGCACCCGTTCGTCGAGGGTTGAGGGCTTGCGGCCGAAGGCCATGTGATAGAACTGGGCGGCGTGAGAGAGGCCGGGCTCGGGGTCGATCAGCGGCTGTCCAGCGACCAGTCGCATGCGGGCGGCGATGATGCTGGGGACGACGGCGAGGATGATGACGGCCTGGGTGCGAAGGGATTCGAGGTTGTCGCCTTTTTGCGTATCGAAGTGGCCGCACATGGATACGGCGGTGCGGAGGACGTCCATGCCGGGGGCGTTTTTCGGGATGTTGTGGATGGTGTCGATGACCTGACTGGGGAGCTTGCGGTGGTTGTCGATCTGTTTGCGGAAACGTTCGAGCTCGTCGCGAGTGGGGAGTTCGTCGTGGATGAGGAGGTAGGCGACTTCCTCGAAGCGGGCGTGTTCGGCGAGCTGGTCGATGGGGTAGCCGCGATAGGCGAGCGAGTCCTGCTCGACGGTTGAGACGTTGGTTTCGCCGGCGATGACGCCTTCGAGGCCGGGGTGATACAGCTCGGGAGTCGCGGACATAGCGGAGATCTTCCTTTCTGGCTCTGGCAGGCAGAGTTTAGCGATTTGATCCCGATTCGGGGAGGGCGGCGTGTTCACTGGGTATCGATTGGCGACCCGGGGGCACCCATTGAAAACTTAATGCTCCAAAAGGCGGACGAGGCGTTTGGGGGCTATCAGGCAGTAGGAGAGCAGGACTAGATTGGTGATTTCGTTCCAGTCGGGACGGGCGAGGGTCAGGTTTACCCAGCCGAAGCGGCCGACGTAGGGGGCGATGGTAAAGCGTTTGTCGCGGATCAGTTCCTTCTGCCTGGGCTTGCCTACTTTGACGCAGAGGACGTCGTTGCGTTTCTCGCCGGCGACGATGGCGAAGATTTTGTCGGCGACGCGGAAGTTGATGTGGTCCCAGGTTTTGGCCTCCTTGGTTTCCGGGAGAGCCAGACAGAGCTTGCGGAGGCGGGAGAGGGATTGGCTGGTCATGCGGGTTATGGTAGCGGAAGGCGCGGGCAGAAGTATTTGTAATAAGTAATTGGTAATTAATAATTTACAATATGCAGTTTGTCAGCTATTCGTCGCGGGCGGCGACCAGGCGGTTGGAATCAGCGGCTAATGGGAGTGAGGGCCCGGATTCGGGGGTCTCGGAGGTAGAGGCCTAGCCAGATTGCGATGCCGAAATAAACGGGGAAGAGTATGGCTGAGAAGAGGGGGTCGCCGGCTCGTACGTGGCAGTCAACCGCTCCGCCGAGGTAGCCGGTTAGGAGGATTGCTCCGAGGACGGCGGTGCGGGGGAAGATGTAGAGGAGCGTCGAGACGAGCAGAACGGCGCCGAGCGGGGTGATGACATTCATGTTGTAGCCGAGCTTGGTGGTGCCCTCGACTACGACGGCGGGCTTTACGAATTTCATGACGGCGTCGACGAGGAGAAAGAGGGCGGGCAGGGCGGAGAGGACGTAGCCGGTCCAGAGCATTTTCTTTGAGGTGATGGGTGGGTTTTGCATGTCTGCATCCTAGAGGTGGCGTTGTTCAGCGACTGACGGGGAATGTAGATTGGGCGACGCGGAGTGTCCATCCCGACGCGACGCGGAATGACCTGGGACCTCAGCACTGCGGCGCGCTTTTGCGGGGCGCGGTAGGATTCGCTCGAAGCGATTACTGGAGAGGTCTATGGCGACGGACTTGCGATTGATGTCGGAGCGGTTTCCGCGGGCTTCCGCGTACAACCCGGCGTGGGTGATTGCCAACAGCATGGGGTCGAATGCGCTTTGGATTGCGGAGTGGCTGGCTTCGGGGATGGAATTGAAGCGCGACATGCGCGTGCTGGATCTGGGGTGCGGGCGCGGGGCTACTTCTGTTTTTCTGGCGCGCGAGTTTGGGGTGCGGGTTTGGGCGGCGGATCTTTGGATTTCGGCTGCGGAGAATATTCAGCGGATTCGGGATGCGGGGGTTGAGGATCGGGTGATGCCGCTGCATGTGGATGCGCGCGGGTTGCCGTTTGCGCCGGGATACTTTGACGCGATTACTTGTATCGATGCGTTTTCCTATTTCGGGACCGATGATCTCTACCTCAATTACCTCGCGAACTTTGTGAGGCCGGGCGGTCAGATTGGTGTGGCCGGTGCGGGGTTGGCGGAGGAGATTTCGGGGGCGGTGCCCGAGCATCTGCGCGGGATGTGGACGCAGGATTTCTGGTGTCTGCACTCGGCGGCGTGGTGGCGGCGGCACTGGGAGCGGACGGGGATTGTTTCCATCGACGCGGCGGATTCGATGGAGGAGGCGTGGAAGGTCTGGCTGGAGTGGCAGGAGACGGCACACCCGATGAACACGCTGGAGATTGAGACGGTACGGGCGGATCGGGGGCGATATCTCAGTTACATAAGGATGATCGGGCGGCGGAGAGCGGACGCGAAGCTGGAAGAGTATTGCTGGCCGGACTCGATGCGGTCGATGCCGGTGGAGTACAAGCCCGTGGGGCTACTGCGGGATTAGTGCGGGGCGGTTTTTTCGAAGAGGCAGATGGCGGACCAGATTCGATTGCCGGGCGGGCCTTTCTTTTCGGGGAGCATGGCTAGCAGTCGGAGGAAGAAGGGGAGGCGGCCGAGCTTGGCGGCGGTTTTGAAGAAGGAGCGGACGTCGATGGCTGTCCAGCCATAGGGCTCGAAGAAGGCGGGGCCTTCGGGCGGGGCGAACTTGAGGACGGCGCCGGCTTCGTCGAGCGGCTTGGCGATGCGCTTGCGGAGCATGAGTAACAGGCGCGGGGATGTGACCTCAAAAACCCAGCGGTGAAAGTTTGATCGGGCGGCGAGGTCGGTGGCGAGTGAGCCGGCTTGCTCGTTGGTGAGGTAGATGATGAGGCCTTCGCTGACGATGAGGGTGCGAAGGTTGCGGGCGTTGAGCTTGTCGAAGAGCGCGCGGCGGGCGGGGAGGTCGGTCAGGTCGCAGGCGATGCGTTCGAGCTTGCAGCGCGGCTTTTCGCCGGCGAGGGCGGCTTCTTTTTCGGCGAGCAGGTCGGGGAGGTCGACTTCGACCCAGTTGAGCGAGGGGGGCAGGTTCATGCGGTAGGGGCGGGTGTCGAGGCCGGCGGCGAGGTTGATGATCTGCTGTGCGCCGTCGCGGACTTGCTCGTCGATGAAGCGGTCAAAGAGGATGGTGCGGGTGACCCAGGGCCAGGAGATGTCTTTTTTCAGAGTGAGGGCGTCGGCGATTTGCTGACCCTGTTCGCCGGCGAGGCGTTTGGCGAGCGGGTCTTTGAAGAGGGCGTCGGGGCGATCGGTTTCGCGGGCGCGGTAGGCGGCGACCCAGCGGGCTGTGTCGGAGATGTTTCGGACTGGGGGGAATTCTTTGCTCATGGGTGCCTTTGTGCCACGGCTAGTAGGTGCGCGCTCGCGCCAAGCAGTGACGGTTCACGACCGAGGCGGTCGGCGGCTGCGAGGAGTCGCTCAGCTCGCTGCGGGTCGGACCAGTGGTGGTCGTGGTTGCGGAGGAGCCAGGCGGGGCCTTCTACGCCCTGGACTTCCTGCACGGTCAGGCCCGCGTCGGTGATTTCCTGCGCGAGCTCTTCGGGTTGGTGGAAGTAGGCGGTGGTGAAGAAGGCGGGGTTGTTGCTGGGGTTGAGGTGGCAGCCGTCCTTCAGGTCGCGCTCGACGATTTTCTGGAACTCGGGGATGTCGAGGTGGCCGCTGAAGAGGCCGTCGAGGACGGAGGCGAAGCGCGAGATGGCGGCGGCAAAGAGGAGGCCGCCGGGGCGGAGGACGCGGCGGGCTTCGCGAAGGGCGGCGATGCGGTCGGTGCGCTGCTGGAGGTGGTAGAGGGGGCCCATGAGGAGGAGGACGTCGGCGGAGTTAACGGCGTGCGTGAGGGCGCGGGCGTCGCCGAGGGCGATGGAGGCGAGCTTGTGCGCGGCGGTGCGGTTGCGTTCGCTCGCTTGTTCGATGTGGCGCGGCATGGCGTCGATGAGGTGGACGGTGTGGCCGAGGCCGGCGAGCCAGAAGGAGTAGATGCCGGCTGCGCCGCCGATGTCGAGGATGACGCTGGGCGGCGGCGGGAGATGGGGCTGGATGATGCGTTGGGAGCGGACGAATTCGAGGCGCGAGTCGATGCGATCGAGGCGCGTGGCTTCTTCGACGAGGTCGTAGTGTTTGAAGATGGCTGGGTCGATCGTGGGTTTCGGCTCGTTCATGGGCGGCATGATAGCTGAGGCCGGCCGCGGGCGCGGTGATCAATCATCGTCGTCGCCGTCGGGGTCGCGCTTGGCGGGGGCGCCGGGGGCAACGGCTGGGACGTCGTCGGATTTGGTGGGGAGTGCTTTGCGGACGGCGATGTTGTCGAACGAGGAGGAGGCGTCGGCCTTCGTCCATAGGCCGACCATTCCGGGGGTGGTGATGGTTTTGTCGCGGCAGTCGAGGAGTTTTTGTCCGTCGAGGAAGCACTGGATGTGGTCGCCGAGCATTTTGATGCGGATGACGCGCCACTTGCCGGCTTCGGCTTTGACGTCGACGCCGGCTAGTTGGGTGCGCTTGCCTTTGACGACGTGGTAAACGCGGAAGTTTGTTTCGAGGGGATTGAGGCGGCAGATGTAGTAGTTGTTGGGATCGCTGCAGCGCCAGATGAGACCGCCGCCCTGGTCTTCCTTGCCGGTGTTGGCACGGAGGCGGGTGCGAAACTCGACGTCGTCGTAGCGGGTGCCGTCGGCCATGGCGAGGTTGAAGGCGTGCGAACCGCTGGCGGCGTCGAGGTTGAGGACGTTGGGGCCAGACATGGGCTTGGCGTCTTTTTCGACGGTCCAGCGGGCTTTGCCTTCGGCGGGAGTGGTATAGCCAAATGTCCAGCCGGGCGGGGGCTTGCCGGTGGGGTCGCGGTCAAAGGTCCAGGCGCGTTCGTCGCGGTTGGTTTGCTGCGGGGCGGGTTTGACTTCGGCGTTGGCGGCGACCTGGAGGGTGGAGAAGGCGTTGTCTTTCAGCAGTTCAATGGTGAAGGCCGGGGCGCCGGCGGATGCGTCGGCCTCGGCGCGGACGATACTGGCGCCGGGGTGTTTTTGCTGGGCGGCTTCGATGGCCTGGGCGAGCGAGAGTTTGGACTTTTCGAGGGCTGGTCGGAGGTTGGGATCGGGGTTTTTGAAGTCGTTCGGCATTGGCTCGGAGATGAGGATCTTGCCGTTGGAGGCGTCGATTTCGACTTCGGCTTCGTTTCCGTCTTTGAAGAAGACGACTTCATAGACCGGCTTGTTGGCGTCGAGGATCAGCTCAATCTTGTGGAAGAGGACGTTGCCGAGTTGCTTCGTCGTGATGTCGATGGCCTGGCGGGCGGACGTTTTGGATTGTTCAGCGGCGCGGCGGGTGATGTCATGCGAGAGGGCGTCAAAGCGTTCGGTGTCTTCGGCAAAGGTGGAAACGGAGAATGCCAGCACGATAACGATCGGGAGACGCTTCATTGCGATGGCTCCTGGGTATGTGTTGCGGGTGAGATTGTAACGCGGGCGATGAGCGCGGCGGCAAGCAGTACACAGGAGATTATCGCGAAGGCCTGAAAGGCGGGGCCGGGGATTCCGAGGGCTACGGCCGCGTCGTAGGGTTCGCTGATTTTGTTTTGGCCCCAGAAGATGCTGCGACGGATGCCCCAGCTTGGGAGCATGTAGGTAAGCAGGTCGATCCACCAGAGTGACAGGACGACGAGGATCGTTTTTGCGGCGCGACTCCAGCGGCGGAGCCAGAGTAGGGCGACCGCGATCACGGAGACCAGCCAGGTGCTCATGGCGCCGGCGAGGGCTTCGATGGCCTGGTGCGTCGGGGTGCTCACGCCGGATGATTCGCATTCGCCGTAGCTGCCGGACCAGCCCTTCCAGTGGAGTCGGGGCCAGAGTTGCAGGCCGTAGATTTCGAGTCGTTCGATTTTTCCGCCGCAGCATGTGGCGGCGAGGCCGTGGGCGAGTTCGTGGCAGAGCGTGCCGAGGGGATGACTAAGAATTAGAAGGATGAGGATGATCGGGGCACTGATCGCCGGCGACCGCCCCACTCCTGCGGGATGTTCAATGCGCGAGCGGCTCATGCCCTTCGGGCCCCATCGAAATTGTGATCTCTCCGACTTCCGATGTGAGGTCAACGCGGGGCGACACTGCATCTCCCAGCCGACACTCGACGCGATTCTCGGTATGGGCCAGTTCGGCCGGCTGCAGGTCGCCGAGATCGATTCGGACCGGGCTGAGCGTAGACTCCGCCGAAATGACGCCGCGGCGGTCGAGCGGAAGACGTAGCGCGATCTTACCCGCACGTACGCGGACGGCGACGTCGTCAGGTTCGCGCGGCATGACCCGCACGTCGGCATCGCCGGCTTCGACGCGAATCTCAAGCCGCCCACCGGCCTCGATATCGGCGCTGCCGTCCTGCGTAACGATGGTCAGGCCGCCAAAGAGATCGCGCACGCGCACGGAGCCGGCGCCGGTTTCGAGGAATGCGCCGCGTCGAAATCGCGAGACCTCGAGCGCACCGACGACGTTTTTTGCCCGGATCACGGTGTCGGGATGTGCAGAAAACGTCCAACGGGCTTCATGCTGGCGCTGACGCCAGTTGTTGGGGTGATCGATCATGGCCACGATTTCGGGTGGGCGACTACCGTGTCGCGGCTCCAGGCGGGCAGTCATTTCGCCGACGGCCTCGTTGGCGTCGGCCTGAGATGGTCCGCGGCCGATCAACTCGACCTCGGCGCGGATGCCGCGCACGGACGGGTCGCCGCGGATGATGCAGTCTCCGAGGTAGTTCTCCAGCACCAGCACCGCCGCCGGCGGATCGGCCGTGAGGTCTACGTGGCGCGTGCTCTGGTATTTGCCGATGCAGCCGGTGAGGAATGGCAGGAGCAGATAGAGTGCGGCGGTATGATGTCGTCGTGCTCGATCCACCGCTGCATTCTCCACGATATTCGTCGCGTCCATTTCCGGCGTATCGATACGTGCCGGGGCGATTTCCGCATCCGACCGCGCATGCGGCCGGACACAGCTTTGTTGCGCCGGGGCAGCCACACCATCGGGCGGCATTCGTTCCGGCCGAGCGATGGCGCGAGAGCGAGGATTATCTGTATGGCTGCGATCTCTACAACTACGGGTATTGGTGGGAGGCGCACGAGGCGTGGGAGGGATTATGGCAGGTGACCGACAAGCGCGGGGTGCAGGGACGGTTTTTGCAGTGCTTGATTCAGGTCGCCGCGTGCCACATGAAGTTGTTCGAGGAGAAGCGCGAGGGCGTGCGGAGTTTGCTTGCGTCGAGCGATGGGCATGCACGATTTGTAGTTGGAGAGCTTGTGGCGACGCGGGTATTCATGGGGTTGGCATTTGCGGAATGGCGCGTTGCTGTGGCGGAGTACTACTCGCGCCGCGCGGCTGTTGCCCAATCCGGGCATGACGCCAGCACGTATCCTTATGTGCAGCTTACAGCGTAGAACGAATTTCCAAATGGGTCGGTCCTGTCGTTTGAGGTAGTTCTGGCTTGTGGATTGGTTGTGGATCGATGGTGATGGTTCAAAAAACGGACCGCTCCGATCGTGTCGTGGTCAATATTAGCGCAGCCGGGGGGAAATTCGATTGCTGGAGCCGGATTTGCGGCGATATCATTCTGAATGTTCCAGTTTTCCAAGCTGGATGAGGACTATCCTCGGTGGGGTGACTTTAGAGTTTGGATTTCGAAGCCGATTTTTCGCGACGCCGGGTGTTCCCCATTCGAGAGCCGAAGTGCGAGTCCTGATTGGATGGAGAGAAATTACGTGAACGAGCGATCAACGTCCGGTCTAATTTTGGTCAAATTGTGTCGTAATTGTGGAATACTTCTGGCAGCCCTCGCGCTGCTGATCGGTGGATCGGCGGCGATGGCCAACGGACCGTCGACGTTGCGGCTGACGGTCCCGACGCGGATGGTGAGCAACAAGACGCTGACGCTGAAGGCGGAGTTGATCGACGCGGCCGGTCAGATTGACTGGCGAGTGTTCAATGTCACTGGTGTCGTTTCGGCGACCCGGGTATCGGATGGGAGTCCCGTACCGACTTCCATCACCGTTTTTGAGACGATGAGCGGTGGCGCCGGCGGCGGCGGGCCCTTCGCGGATGAGATTCGGCTCTATAACGGAGTCGGAAGCGTCTCAATTACGCTGGACAATGGCGCGGCCGAGGGGCCGGGAGATATTCTCGTCACTGTGACGGTTGGGGCGGCGTCGGCCTCGAAAGTGGTGACCGTGCTCGATGGCGGTGACGTCGGGATTTTTCGCAATCTGGCGGGAACGCTGACGGGGGCGGATCTGCTATGGCGGCCACAGGATGGTGTCATTCACCTATTTGGAGATGTGACCGTCGGGGCCGGAAGCACGCTGACCATCGAACCCGGGACGATCGTGATGGTGGATGCCGGGCCGCCGAACGCGGGTACGGCCATTCTGGTGAACAGCGGGACCGTGCACGCGGTGGGGACACGAGAGCAGCCGATCGCGTTCTTTCCGAGTAGCGGTCCGTTGGCGATGGTTCTGCCGCAGAGCACGCAGAACAATCCGCCATCGTGGCGGGGATTTTATCATTCGGGAAACGGAACCTCGACGTATCAGTGGATGATCGTTTCGGGAGCGGGAAACGCGATCGTCGTGGGACATCCGCGGCCCCCGATTTTCCGGATGATGGATTCATATTCGGTAAACATGTCTGACAGTGTCGTGGCAGATTCACCAGGTAACGTGATGGTGGCGATCGCGGGTGCAAGCGGGACCTACCACGTTCAACGAAGCTTGTTCTCACGGTGCGGCATTGGCGGCGAATTTATTGGCACGGGTTATACAGCATTGTTCGAGGATAGCTGGTTCACGCGGATTGGGCGGGCTCCGGAACCGAACGGCGTGGACGGCGATACGCTGCATTTCGATCGGCCGGGCAATACAGCAATCGTGCGGCGGTGCGTTCTGACGGATTGTGGCGATGACCTTATCGATCACAGCACCAGTGCGACGCCGGTGCTCGAGAACTGTCTTTTGTATGACGCTCGCGACAAGGTGGTCAGTCTGGACGGGACAGGACTCATCACCATGACGAACTGTCTGGCGTTTGATGCGCCCGGGCAGGTGCGCTGCGCCGGCGCTCCGGCGATTATTACCAACTGCACATTTTCGACGACGTCATCCGTGAATGGGCAGAATTGCGTCACTAGCGCGATCCGGAATTCGGTGTTCTGGACATCCTCAATTCCGACCTGTTGCGGACTGGTCACCAACACAATCGTCGGAAACCCGAGCCACCTCGGTTGCGGCATCGGTAATCTTTCAGTCGATCCGATGTTCGCAAACCCGGCCACTGGGGATTACACGCTGCTGCCCGGATCGCCGGCCCTGACGGCCGGCCCGCTTGGCGAGCAAATTGGATGGCTGGGCTTCCCTGTGCCGAGCGTCTGTCAATCGAACTCGGATTGCAATGACAACGATCCGTGCACGGACGACTCGTGCGACAGTGGCATTTGTTCGTACAAGCCGATGATCTGTCCGCCGGGCATCCTGGGGGACATGAACTGTGACGGGCTCGTAAACACACTGGATATCCCAGCGTTCGCGCTCGCGACCGTTGACGCGAGTGCATATGCAAGCGCCTATCCCGGATGCAACATTCGCCACGGCGACACGAATGGTGACACGCTTGTAAACGGGGCGGACGCGCAGGCGTTCGTTGCGCTGATCATCGGGCCATAGTAGGCCTCTCTAAGACGAACCGGATCTAGCTAAGACGGGACCCATTCCCCGCGGGGGGAGCGTGCGCGCTCCTCTGTGTCGCCGGTTAGACGCGGATCGGAAGGATGACGAGGGGGACTCCGCGATGATAGAAGCGGCGCTGTAGCGAGAAAATCGTGTAGTTGTGCAGTAACCGCGTCAGGGTCGTCTCGTGCGGGAAGACGAGCTGGCCGCCGAACAGGACCGACTGGGGGAAGCGGTCGAGGATCTTGGGGGCGAGGTTGCCGATCTCCTCGGCGACATCGGTTCCAATGGCTGACATGCCTTCGGCGTAGTAGCCGTGGCGATTCATGAAGCGCACATAGCGCTCCAGGTCGGTTCCAACCTTCAGTTTCAAATGTTCAATTTCCTCGGAGCCCTTGAAGACGCCGGCGTCGACCAGTCCTACCTCGACGAAGACGAAATTACGGAACGTGCTGCCGAAGAGGCGGAAGATGTTCAGCACGGTGTGAAGGCCGAGGCCGTTGAAGCCGTTGACGAGGAGGATGGCGGTCTTGGCGTGTGAGTCGCAGGGCGGGACGTTGCCATTGGTCGCGCCGCCGACAATGGGCTTTCCGCCGGGCATTTCCGCGGCGCGGACGAGCTCGTCGAGGCGGGTCAGCAACTGACGGGTGTGCTCGTAGTGGCGGTGGATAACGAAGGCCAGTGCGACGAGTCCGCCGGTCACGATGAGGGTGATGTAACCGCCATCGTGGAACTTGAGGACGACGACCGCGACCAGGATGAAGCTGGTCATGATGAGGGCCGTGCCGTTGATGGCGAGGCGGCGGAACCAGTCGCGGATGCGGGAACGTTCTCTTAGCCAGTATCGCACCATGCCGAGCTGCGACAGGACGAATGTGATGAAGACGTTGATTGAGTAAAGGACGACCAACTTTTTCACGGCGCCGCCGGTGACGAACATCATGGCGGTGGCGGCGAGCCCCATGAGCAGGATGCCATTTCCGGTGACGAATCGATCGCTGAGCATTCCGAAGCGGGTCGGGAACCAGCGGTCGAGGGCCATGCTGGCCAGGACGCGCGGTCCGTCAAGGAAGCCGGTTTGCGCGGCCATGAGCAGCAGGGCAGCTTCGGAGATGAGGGTGATCCAGACCGTGATTTCGGCGGTACGGGGTGACCAGCCGACGGTGACGGTTTCGAATAGGACCGCGTTGAGGGTCTTGCCGGGGACGTGCTGAACGTTGAACAGCAGGTATCCGATCATCAGACCGAGGACCGTGAAGGCGAGCGAGAAACCCATGTATCGCATGGTGCGCTTGGCGGTTTCGACACGCGGTTCACGGAGGACCGGGATGCCGTTGCTGACAGCTTCGATTCCCGTAAACGTTCCCGCACCCATGCTGTAGGCCTTCAGGATCAGGACGACGATCCCAAAGATCCCCATCTGGCCCTGTAGTTGTCGCAGGTCGGTTTGGGTGTGGGTGACGAGCTGCGGCACCGACGGCGCATGTTGGACGATCGCATAGATGATGAAGAAAACGTGCGAGATCAGGAAGGCGAGGAAAACAGGGACGAGCGGGATGATGGACTCTTTCACGCCGCGGAGATTGAGCAAGGTCAGCAATACAATTGCGGCGAGCGCGATCTCGAATTTGTGGGCCGTCCATGCGGGCGGAAAAAAGCTGAAGAGGGCATCGGCGCCGCTGGCCACGGAAATTGTGATGGTAAGGACATAATCAACCAGGAGGGCGCAGCCCGAGATCATGCCAAGACTGGGCGACAGCAACTTGCTCGCGACCAGGTAGCCGCCGCCTCCGTGAGGGAAGAGCTCGATGATCTGGGTGTAACTGGCGGAGAGGATAATGATCGTAATCGTCGACGCGAGCGCGACGAATATGCCGAGCGAATGGTGGCCATCGAGGGCCAGGTAGGCCTCCTCCGGCCCGTAGCACGAAGATGACAGCCCGTCGGCACCGAGTCCGATCCAGGCGAAGAAGGCGATCAGCGATAGCTTGTGAAAGATGTGCTTGTCGTGGGGGCTGCGGGGTGCCCCGAACAAGATCTTGCGGATCGTCTTTTTGGTTGTCAGAACGGACTGTTCGGTCAACGCCTACGATCCTCTCCGGCCGCAGACAGGACTGCGCCGAGAGGGAATGAATACCACGGAGAGGCGGTTAGACAAAGTGGCTGGGGTCGAATGCGGCCAGGACTTCGGCGTGGATGCGGCGTGGCCGGCCGGTTTGCATGTCGACGTAAGCCCATATATTCAGGGCTGTTGCGATGATTTTTCCGTCTTTGGGGCGAATGATCTCGTGGCGGCGATGGGCGGTGGCCTTTTCCAAGTAGCATAGCCAAGTCGCGCAGATCAGCTCGTCGCCGAGGCGGGCGGGCCGAAGGTAGCTGATTTCGTGGCGGCGGACCACAAACATTGCCTGCAATTTGTGGTAGGCGCTGGCGTTATATCCTAATTGGGCCGAATGCGCGATGGCGGCTTCGTTCATCCAGGCGAGGATGACGACGTTTGAAGCATGGTCCTGTGCGTCAATGTGCTCCGGCATCACTTTCACCGGAAGCACAAACGGCCGATTAACCGAGAATTGGATTTGGCTTTGGCCGGTCATACGCGGGAGCTGATTCGCGGCCAGTGCAAATGTCAACTTCGTCATGCAGAGTCGTGCGTTAGCCATTGACCGGGCAAGCGTTATAATTAAGACACAAGTCGGAGAGGTCGTCTTGAAACGCAGAGTCGGATTTACGCTGATTGAGCTGCTGGTGGTCATTGCCATCATTGCCGGGCTGATCGCGATCATCTTTCCCGCATTCGGGAAGGCCCGCGAGCGGAGCAAGATGACAAAATGCGCCAGCAACCTCCGCCAGATCGGCATTGGGTTTTCGTCCTACCTGCGCGAGAGTGGGGACGTGTACCCGTTTGCGTCATACATGCCGTCGATTGGTCCGGATCCGCTGGCGACGTCCGACCCGGTCATCAGGATCGCCGATGTGATGGAAATACACGTCGGATCGGACAAGGCGTTTCAGTGCCCGCAGGACATGCTTCTCGCGTCCCGTGATAGAGAGGCACCGAACACCGCGAAGACCTATTTCGAGTCGGAAAAATCGAGCTATCAATATCGCGGTGCACTCGTGCCGCCATTCCCGGATCCTCCAATGCTGGCCGGCCATACGATGGACCAATTTCTGCAGGCGATCCAGCGTCGAAGCGAGAGGCAATATCAGGAAAGCATGGTTTGGATCATGAGCGATTATGACAATTTCCATGACCCAGATCGGCCTGACTCAAAGAACGCGCGACGATATCTGTTTAATGACGGTCACGTCACGGAGTTCGAGAATTTCTAGGAGCATGTCGTGATCAAACAATCCGACCAGGAAACATCGACGTCGAAGGTGAGACTGGCACTGGCCGCGACGGTGGCGTTGCTGGCAGTTGGTGGCGCGGTCTGGGCAGTTGCGGGAAAGCACGGTGATACCAAGCCGACAGTCGAAGTTCCGCAGCAGTTCGCGCTTGATACTCTCAAGAAGGCCCAACCAGGACCAGCGATGTTCGAACAGATGCGGGGCCTGCGCGACCGAACGGACCTTACGGATGAGCAACGCGAGCAGATTCGCGACAACATGCGCGCGGCAATGGAAGCGAGAATGAAGGCCCATGTGGACGAGTATTTCGGGGCCACCGGCGATGAAAAAAAGAAGATACTCGACAAGCACATCGACGAGTTTCAGAAGATGCGCGAGGAGATGGAGGCGCGACGCAAGCAGGAAGGCAATCAGGCCGGCGGGCCTCCGGGTGGCGATAAGCCGCGCGGCGAAGGGGACCGTGGCCAGGGCGGACCGGGCGGACGCGGCGGCGGGAGTCGCGAAGAGCGGATGGCCCGCACGCAATCGCGAAACCCGGATCAAACGGCCAAACGAATGGCTTATTCGGCTGCAATTCGCGAACGAATGAAAGAGCGTGGCATCACACCGCCGCAGTGGGGCGGTGGCGGACGACCGCGCGGCTGACGAATCGGTCAGAGAACAGACGATTTCGAGTCGCCCACCCATCGCGGTGGGCGATTCTTTTTCATGTCCGGTCCATCCGATACAATCGATCCTTCAAGGGCCATGAAGCCCGCCTGAAAGGACCGATTGATGCGCTATACGGACCCCGAAAAATTCATCACTATCCAGCAGCACATCATCGAGCAGCAGACGAAGCATCCGACCGCGTCGGGCGAGTTCAGCTGGCTTCTCTCGGGATTGACGCTGGCGGCCTGCCTGATCCAAGCGATTGTGCGCCGGGCCGGATTGGTTGACATTCTGGGTGGGGCGGACTCCGAGAACGTTCACGGCGAGCTACAGCAAAAGCTTGACGTATACGCCAACAAGGTCATCGAGCGGTGCCTGGCATCGCGCGGAAATGTTGCGGTCCTTGGCTCCGAGGAGATTCCCGAACCGATAGTTGTTCCGACGCCGGAGGGCTCCGGGAGGTACGTTGTCCTGTTCGATCCGCTGGACGGGTCGGGCAATATTGACGTCAACGTGGCTGTCGGGACGATTTTCTCGATCTACGAACGCGTTACCCACGGTCCGGTTACTGACGGCGGCCGGAAGGACGTCCTGCAGCCCGGCAGCCGACAGCTCGCCGCCGGGTACGTTGTCTATGGTTCGAGCACGGTACTGGTCTATACGACCGGCCATGGCGTGCATCTGTTCACGTTGGACCCAGCTTCCGGGTCTTTCATGCTCGCCAACGAGCACGCGCGGATACCTGAAAACGGAAAAATCTACAGCGTCAACGAGGCCAACGCCGACTCGTTTGGGGCCGGAATCAACGCTTATCTTGACTGGGCGAAGAGCAAGGCGGCCGGACCCTATACGTCGCGGTACATCGGCTCGATGGTCGCCGACGTGCATCGCACGCTTGTTAAGGGCGGGGTATTCATGTATCCGGCGACGGCCAAGTCGCCCAAGGGAAAGCTTCGCCTGATGTACGAAGCCAATCCGATGGCTTTCATCGTCGAACAGGCGGGCGGCCTCGCGACCGACGGCAAGAATCGCATCCTCGACAAGCAACCGACCGAGCTTCATGAGCGAACGCCGCTGTTCATCGGCGCGAAGGACGACGTCACGCGCGTGATGGAGTTGATGGCCCGCGGCTAGCAAATCTGCATGGCGGAATCACAGACGGCGACATGGACGATCGGCCGGCTCCTGCAATGGACGCAGGGCTACCTCGCGGACAAGGGGCTGGAGGAGCCGCGCCTGTCGAGCGAGCTGCTGCTGGCGGCGGCGCTCGGATGCCGGAAGATTGAGCTTTACACTCGTTTTGACCAGGCTCCGGCCGCTGAGCAGGTGGAGCGATTTCGGGAGCTGGTGCGCGAGGCGGCGGGGCACAAGCCGATTGCCTATCTGGTAGGGCGGAAAGAGTTTTATTCGCTTGAGTTCGTTGTCACGCCAGATGTGCTGATTCCGCGTCCCGAAACGGAGCTGCTGGTCGAGCAGACGGTGACGGTGCTACGCGACTTGAAGCGCGAGCCCGCGTGGGTGTGGGACATCGGGACGGGGAGCGGTTGCGCGGCCGTGGCGATTGCGAAGTTTCATCCGGCGGCGCGGGTCGTGGCGAGCGATGTGTCGACGTCCGCGTTGGCGGTGGCGCGGCAAAACGCGGAGCGGCATGGTGTCGGGGAGCGCGTGACGTTTGTCGAAGCGGACGCGACTGAGATTTCGGCGGAGGTTGTGCCGACGGACGGATTTGACGTGCTGGTATCCAATCCGCCGTATATCGCCGAATCGCAGCGGATGTCGCTGCCGGCGAATATTCGCGAGCATGAGCCGGCGCTGGCGCTGTTTGGCGGAGCGGATGGGCTGGCGGTTATTCGGAAGATTGCGGCTGGAGGTCTGGCGAAGTTGGCCGCGGACGGCCGGGCGTTTGTCGAAGTGGCGGACGGGCAAGCCGAATCGGCGGCGGCGGTGTTTGCGGGTGAGGGGTGGGCGCATCGCGACACGCTGAAGGACGGGGCGGGGATTCCGCGGGTGTTGCGGCTGGGGCGTCGGCCATGACCGCGCTGGCGGATCACGAGTTCAGGCGCATTCTGCTGATTAAACCGAGTTCGCCGGGTGACATCATTCACGCGTTGCCCGTGCTGCATGGATTGCGCGCGCGGTATCCGGGGGCGCATATTGCCTGGCTGGTTGCGACGCCATTTGTCGATCTGGTCGCGGTGGATCCGGCGCTGTCGGAGGTCATACCGTTTGACCGGAAGCGCTTCGGCCGGCTGGGGCGGAGCTGGCCGGTCAGCGTGGATTTTGCGAAGTTTGTGCGTGAGTTGGCGCGGCGCGAGTTCGACCTGGTGGTCGATCTTCAAGGGTTGTTTCGCAGCGGATTTCTGTCGCTGGCGAGCGGGGCAACGGCGAGGATTGGGTTTGGGGACGCGCGGGAGTGCGCGTGGCTGTTTTATTCGCACCGGCTGCGCATTCGCGGGCGCGATGTGCACGCGGCTGACAAGAATGCGATGCTGGCGGGATTGCTCGGGCTCGATCTGCGGCGGATGGACTTCTCAATCGCGATGTCAGAAGACGATCGGCGCGTCGCGGGCGAGCTGATCTCGGAGGCCGGGGCTGCGGGGTCAGCGTTTGCGGTGCTGGTGCCGGCGACTCGATGGGAAACCAAATGCTGGGCGGCGGAGCGATTCGGCGAGACCGGGTTGCGATTGCTTCGCGAGACGGGGATGCGGTCGATTCTGGTCGGGGGACGCGACGACTTTGCCGCGGGAGAGGCGGCGGCACGGGCTTCGGGTGGGGCGGCGATGAACGCCTGCGGCCGGACAACACTTCGTCAGCTTGCGGCCATTATCGAGCGGGCTGCGATCGTGATTACAGGGGATTCGACGCCGATGCATGTGGCCGCAGCGCTGAAGCGGCCGCTGGTGGCGATCTTTGGGCCGACAAATCCGGTGCGGACGGGTCCGTATGGGCAGCTGCGAGATGTCCTGCGGTTGCCACTGGATTGTTCGCCCTGCTATCTGAAGTTGCTACGACAGTGTCCTCGCGGGCATGCCTGCATGGTGGAAATGTCGGTAGATCGGGTGGTAGAGGCCGCGCTGGCCCGGCTGAATGCGAGTGATGCGCCTGTGGTGCGGGCGTGAGCCGCCTCGTGTGGATTTGGGTTGCGTGGGTGATTGCGACCGGGCAGACGCCCGGGCCGGAAGAGGTTCGGCTGCTCACGCGAGCGACCATTGAGAGCGTTGCCGAAGACGGCCGAAGCGTGGTGATCAAGCCACGCGAGGCGGTGGTGATCGAGACCGGACAAGACGTGGTTTTTTCGGCGGATGGAACACCGCTGGCTTCGGGGCACGTGGCGACGACGCAGCCGGGCGCCGCAACGGTCACGATGGACTGGGTTGGCGTATTACCTGCGCCCGGGTTTGAGGCGACGTTGATTCCGCGCGAGTTGGGGCGCATTGTTCGGGCGAGACTGCCATTCGATGGCGCGTTGTGGACACATGTTCGTGAAGTTCTGAGCGAGGGGCATCGATGCATACTGGAGCATGGTGAGGGCGATGGGCTTAAATCAGGCGATCGGTTGCTCGTGTTGCGTCAGGGAATGCCGATTGCGCGGGTCGAGGTCGATCGTTTTGTGGACGGGAAGGCCCAGGGGGAGGTGACGAAGCTCATTGGAAACGCTGAGATCAAGGCGGGGGACGCCGTGCGATCGGAACAGAGCCCAGCGGCGCGCAAATCGGGGCGACTGCGGTCGCGCGTGCTACGCGTCACCGGCGAAGGCGATCAGGTAGTCTGGTTTCCGGTGGACGAGCGCGATGGGGCGGCGGTTGGAGATCGGTGGCTCGTTTCCGGCACGGACGGGCCGGTTGGCGTCATAGAGCTTCGAGAGTTTCGAGGGCCCTTCGCGGTGGCATCCGGCCTGGCAGCACTGCATCGGCGGCCTATTCGCGCTGGCGACTGGGTGAAGCGGCGCGATCCGCGGGATGTCGCGGCGGGACGCGTGCCTTTGCAGATTTTCCGGGTGGAGGGCGATTACGTCTTGATCAACGCTGGCGAGACCGACCAGATGGCGCGGGATCAATCGCTGACGGCATACCGCGAGGGGCGGGCGATTGCGCGGCTCACGCTGTCGGCGGTGAAGATCGATTTCAGCGGGGCCAAGGTGGAAGTACCGGCGACAGCGACCGGGCCGGCGACAACTCGCCCGGTGACGAGTCGACCAGCGGGTCCGGAGCTGGAGGTCGGAGACGAGGTTTATGCGCAGCCGCCGTCCACCGGGCGCCGGCGGCTCGGGAAGCTGGAGTGGGTTGAGGCCGGTCGGGTCGCGGCGCTTGGTTTGGAGCCGGGGGCAAAACCGGCGATTGGGGACGGCGTTGTATTGGACATGGGTGAATTGGGGATTGGGATGGCAATTGTGCTCGATGCGGGCGCGGAGCGAGCGACGCTGTTCGTGCCGTCCGTGGCGGCCCCGGCGCAGGCCAGCGCGGGGACCGCGGTTTATTCGATCGACGAATGAGCGGGCTACTTTTTCGTGCCCGGGGTGAGATCGAGGTCAAGCGGCTCCTGAATCTGGATAGGTTCTTCGCGGACTTCCCAGTCTTTACCCGGGGGAGAATCGATCTGGAAGCGCGAGTCGGCCGGCGCGTCGCTGGGGTTCATGTTGTCGAAGCGGACGTCGATAATGTTTTCGTCGGAGAGGCGTTCGACTTCGATGCGGATGGGGAGTTCGAGCTTTTTGTCGACCCACATATCAAGTCGCTTGTACTTGCGGGAGAGCTCGACTTCTTCGGGGCGGGGGATGCAATGGAGGTGGTCGGTATTGGGCGGGTCGTCGGCCTTGGGTTTTTCGAGCGTGATGGTGAAGACTTTGAGCATCTCGGCGCGACGCTGGCCGAAGGGCAGCGGGAAGGGGCCTTTCCCGATTTTGAAGGGGTCGATGCGTTCGCCGGGGCGGACGACCTGGCGTTTGATGATCTGCTTGGCGCCGTCGTTGCGTTCGGTGAACCAGGAGCCGTCGAACAGATAGTATTCTCGGTTGGGGCGTTTGGTTCCGCCGGCGATAGTTTCGTCGAAGCGGATCATGAACTTGGAATTGGGATCGCCGCGACTGAAGAAAAGCTCGCCGTTCTTGACGACCTTGTCTTCGACGGGTTCGAAGCGGGTGTCGTTATAGATGAGCTTGGTGCTGATGCCCTTGATCGACTCGCCCTTGGTTTCAAGTCGATCGAGGATTGCATCGATGGTGGCGTCGCCGGAAGAAGCGGGAGGGGCCGCGGCGGGGGCGCTGGTTGGCGTGGGTGACGCGGCGGGCGCGGCAAGCAGCGTTAGTGCCAAGCTAAGGAAGAATTGAATCATGTCGGACCTCATGCCTTTTCCGGGCCGCCGAGGGCGGCTGGTTCGCTGGGGATTGTACGCGTTTGGGCGGGGCGTTGTGCGGCGTGTTCGCGCGCATGCCGAATGAAACCGGGGACAATTTTGATCATCGCGACGAGCACCAAGGCACCTTGGATTGCGAAAATATGCCAAGGTTTCAGCGAGAGTCCGATTGCGGTGATGCTGAGTCCGGCATAGCGAATCCAACGCCCGATGAAATAGGCGAGAAAGTATTTCGTGCGCGGGTAGCGATCGGTAATCGCAAGCCATCTAATAACATCGATTGGGATGGGAATGAGGCTCACAGCGACGAGGACCATGAATGGATTTGTTTCGAACCACTCGATCGCGGTCTTGTAGAGGCGCGTATCGCGAACCTTTCCTACTGCTCGAAATTGAAGGAGCCAGGTGACGAGGTGGTATTCGTTCAGATTAGCCATTCCAGTCGCCAAGGCGCCGACCGTGGCCACCACAAGGACTCGGGCAACCCGGAATTCTGCAACGCCGAAGTGCTCGGCGAGCGCATTGCTCGCGGCCAGCATGACGACATAGGTCGTCGGGGCGGGGAAGAAAGCGCAGCAAAGCGATAGATATGCGGCATATGCGGCTAGCAGGCCCGCCGCGAGCGGAAGCGATGAGTCCGCGTCGGACGCATTTACGCCATATCGGATGACGAGGGTTAGCGCGCCCATCCAGAGCAAATAGATGATGAACCAGGCGCGCAGATTTATCGGTTTTTGATCGGTGGGACTCGCCACAGTCAGTGCGGTGGCTGTCATAGCTCGATTCGTCCGTCTCGCATCGTGAGGACTCGGTCGGCGCGGGTCGCGATGTGTTCGTTGTGGGTGATCATGAGGGTGGTGAGGCCGCAACTTTGGTGGAGGTTGGCGAGCAGGTCGAGGACTGCGCCGGCTGTGGCGGAGTCGAGATTGCCGGTGGGCTCGTCGGCGAGCAGCAGGTGCGGCTCGGTGACGACGGCGCGGGCGAGGGCGATCCGCTGTTGCTCGCCAATGGAGAGGGAGCGCGGCTTCTTGTCGGCTTTTTCGAGCAGTCCGATCTGACGCAGGACGCGGGCGGCCTGTCCATCCATCGTATCGCCGCGGAGGCGGAGGGGGAGCTCGACGTTTCCGCGGGCCGTGAGGATGGGGAGCAGATTGAATCGCTGGAAGACGAATCCGACGCGCTCGCGGCGAAAGCGGGTTCGCTCGGCCTCGCTCATGGATCCGACGTCGACGCCCTCGACGCGGACAGAGCCGGAGGTTGGGCGCATCATCATGCCGAGGATGTGGAGCAGAGTGGTTTTGCCACAGCCGCTAGGGCCCATGAGGAGGACGAATTCCCCGCGGCGGATGGTGAGATCGACTCCGTGCAGGACGGGAGAATCGGTTCCGTCCTGGCGGTAGGTGTGATGCACATCATGTGCGTCGATGACAAGATCGGTATTGGTATTCATGGTTGGGGGACTATTCAAAGCTCAGGGCGACGACCGGGTCAAATCGGGTGGCCCGCCAGCCGGGGTAAACCGCGCTGATGATGCCGCCGACAGCCGCGATGGCGACGCCGAGGAGGAGGTATTCGGGCGCGAACTTGACGGTGAGAAGCGGGCGGAATTTTTCGATGAGGATCTTAGCGAGGAAAGCGAGGGCGATCCCGCCGGCGGCGCCGGAGAGGCAGAGGATCAACGATTCGGAGACGATTTCGCGGATGAGATAGCCGCCGGTTGCGCCGAGGGAACGCAGAATGCCGAACTCGCGGGTGCGTTCGAGGACATTCATGTAGACCGTCAGCAAAATGAACAGGAAGCAGACAACCATCGAGATCGTGCTGGCGATCGTCATGAACATGTAGATTTGCGAGAAGCTCTCGGCCAGCAGGTTGCCATAGGCCGACTTGGGTTCGACGCGAGCTTTGGTGCGTTCGGCCAGGACGACGGCACAGCGCTCGGCCCAGTCCTTCTCCTGGCCAGCGGGCGGCTTGAGGAGCTGGACGAAGAACATGCTGGCCCAGGGCATGCCGGCGTTCTTGATGTGCTGAAGGACCTGGATGGGACAAAAGACTCGCCCGGCGACTCCCGACTCGACGATTCCGACGATTTTGAATTTGCGGCCGAGGATGGTTTCCTCGTGGCCAAGCTGGTATTTGCCGACTGCGGCGAGGCGCGAGTCGATGACCAGTTCGCAGGCGCGGTTCACGTCGGCGTCGTCAATCTTGGCCGGGTCGTAGTAGCCCTTGGCGTTTCGTTGCGAGTCGAGCAGCTTCGCGAGGCGATCGGCTTCGTCGAACATGCGGCCGGATTCCATTTTTCGGCCGCCCAGGAATGCCGGCATGTCTTTGGCGTCGATCGCGAAGAGGCGCTGCTGCTGACCGCCCAGGCGAATTGTGTCGAAGAGGACGGGAATGACGGATTTCACGATCGGTTTGTGATCCATTTCCGTGCGTTCGATGAGCGGGCGAAATTCTCCGCTGAACGCAGCGCCGCCGGTGAAGATGACATTTTCGTGCTGTGGGAGGACGACGATTTCTGCGTCGACAGACTGCATGCGGTCGGCGACCTCGTCGAGGGTTCCGTGGGAAAGCCCGAGCATGACGATGAGCATGGCGACACCGATCGAGACGGCCATGATGGAGAGGCCGCTGCGGAGTTTACGGTGCATGAGGTTGGCAACGGCGAGACTGGGCATCGCTTGAGAGCTCCGATCTGCGGCGGCTGTACAGTGGATGGAACGGCTGCTGCGCAGACCCGTGAGTATCGCCGAGCCACGCGGCAGGTCCAGCGGGCCGAGCATAAATCATTTGCGCAGTGGCCTTTGCGTGCTTGAATTTGATCAGTCAAGGAGTTATGCTCCCGGTTCGAGCGCGACCCGGACGAAATGGCCGATCGCGCGTGTTGATTGATGCGGGAGGGAGTCGAAGATGAAGCGCACAGTTTTATTTGGGTTGACGAGTTTCCTGGGCATTGCGGCGTCGGCTTTTGGCGCTGGGCAAGACGTTGCAGCGATCGATACTTATTTGGCAAGGGATTCCGGCGCGGGAATCGGAAGTCCGATTCCCAATTCGCAGGCAGCCGCGTCACAGTTTGACAATGCGGCAGCGTCGCTCGGAGCCCTGAACATCATCACCTATGAGAATCTGCTGACAGGGCCATTTGTTTCCCAGTTTGTCGCGCCGGGGGTTTTCGTCGATCTGCTCAACAACGAGCCGCCGGCGGGGATTGCGGAGAACCTCTGGTTTGGTGGAGTTACGCCGAATCTACTGGGGTACAACATAACGCCCGGCGGCACAAAGTTTCTGGGACAGGTTCCGATCGCGGACTCCGGCACCACGACCGTGCGTTTCACATTCACCACTCCGATTCAAGCGTTCGGGACGTATATCACCGGACTTGAGCAACTAAACAGCGATCTGCATATCCGATTCAACGATGGGTCGAATCAGGACATTTCATTTGCGGGTAATGCGGACGGCGAAGGCGGGGCGATTTTCTTCGGGCTGACGGACGCTGGGAAACCAATCTCATCGTTTGATCTGGTGCTGCTGAATGTCATCGGCACACGCGACATCTTTGGCCTGGATGACACGCGTTTCGTCAACATTCCCGAGCCGGCTTCGATGACGCTGCTGCTGGTTGGTGTCGCGGCGATCGTTCGCAAGCGGCGGCGTTAGAACTCGCTACTCACCGAACAAGTACTCGATGTCATATCCCCAACAGACTGGGGATGTCTCGCAGATCGCGCACAATTCGATCGGCGAGATGCGACCACTCGGGGTCGTCGCCCGTCTCGATGAAGAGGACTGTCTTCGCGCCAGCGGCACGGCCGCATTCCAGGTCATATCTGAAGTCACCGACAATCCATGCATTTGACGGGGCCACGCCGAGTTTTTCGCATATCTCATGAACGGGCTGCGGCGATGGCTTGAAGGGGCCGTCTTCGCGCGTGCGAATGTGATCAAATTCGAGCGTATGGCGCGACAATACGGTCTCTACCGATGGACGAGAATTACGAGTCATGAGTGCGATGGGAATTCCGGCACTGCGAAGGCGCCGCACGCATTCCTCTGCAAAGGGTTGAAGTTCACTGCGAGCGGCGGCATCAGCTTCGTGGCGGGCGATGATCTCCTCGGCGCGGCGGCGGGCTTCGGGGCCCATTCTTGCCATGCCTTCGAGGATGGTCTCGCCCTCAATGCCGATTTCGGCGCGCATCCTGTCGAAGTCGAGCACGGCGCGCGTGAGCGTGCCGTCCATGTCAAAGATGACGGCGCACGTGTGAGTATTCACAGAAGAATCGCGGAAGCGGAGTGACGTTACTGGACGCCAGCTCGCGGGCGCGTAGTGCCAGTTTTTCGAGGAGTGGGGCGACGGACGATGCTGGGGCGAGCGATTTTGTAGGCGTTGTGCAGGTCAGACACGCTGGTGTCGCGGATCTCAGTCATGCCGACGCTCTTGGCGGCCGCGACGATGTTTCCCTGGGTGATGGTTCGTGAAGTCTTCGCGACGAGAATCCAAATGGCGCCGGCGGGCGTCAGCGTTTCGGCGAGACTGGGAACCTGGCGTAGATCGGCCGGCCGCTCGACGCTGAGGAGAATGGCGTCACAGTCGTCTACGCGATCGTTGGTCACTTCAGCGCGGGCCTCGGTCAACGAGGCGGCGAGGGTCGGGTCTTCGACATTGACCAGCCGCACGCGATCGCCGGCGTGAATGCCAAGTTTTTGGGCGGGCGATTTGGGATTGATCACGGCTTCGTACCACTTGTTGGTGCGATCGCCCACGGAGAGGGCGATACGATTCCCGTGGAATTCGAAGCGGAGAAGTCCGCCCGTCATGGCGGGCTCGCGAATTTCGGCGATTCGAAAACGGAACTTGGTCTGACCGGTGAAGTCGATGTGGTCCGCATCCAAGCGGGCTTTCCCCGAGTATTGTTCGTTGCCGACTCGGAGAGTGCAGACTGCTTCCATGCTGCTACCCTTTCGTTTTTATCGAGATCCGTTCGTCCCGGCCCTATCCGCGCTACCCGCCGGGAAAGCGGACGAAAATGCAATCTCGCGCCTATCAGCCGCACGAACGTGCCATATGCGGCTCAAACTGGCTCGTATTGTAACGGTTTTCCAAGCAAAGTGAAGTGCTACTCCTCGAAATCGTCATATCCAGCAAAGTCGCGAGCGAGTGAGACTGTTTGGGCGGCGCGGGATATCCCTGTGATTTGTGTTCGGCTAGCACGTTTGTCTGATCGGGATTACGCCTCTTCTTCGCGAAGACGGGCGATTGAGCTGAAGTCTTCGAGCGTTGTTGTATCGCCGTCGACGCGGCCTTTTGTGGCCAGTTCACGCAATAGCCGGCGCATGATTTTTCCGCTGCGAGTTTTGGGCAGCGCTTCCGTGAAGCGGATCGATTTCGGCCGCGCGATCGAGCCGACCGCGTGAACGACGTGCTGGAGCAACTGAGTCTTCAGCTCGTCGTTGGCCGGGATTCCGGACTTGACCGTAACGAAGGCAGCGATTGCCTCGCCCGTCAGATCATCCGGGAAACCGACGACGGCGGATTCCGCGACAGCGGGATGGGAGACTAGGGCGGACTCGATTTCGGCGGTCCCCAGGCGATGGCCGGAGACTTTGATCACGTCGTCGACGCGGCCCATGATCCAGAAATATCCGTCAGCGTCGCGGCGTGCGCCGTCGCCCGTGAAATAGGCGCCGGGGATTTCGGACCAGTATTGCTTTCGGAAGCGTTCTTCGTCGCCGTAGATGCCACGCAGCATTCCGGGCCAGGGCTTGCGGATGCAGAGATATCCGCCGCCGTCGGCCGGCTGGACATTGCCCGACTTGTCTACGATGGCCGCATCGATTCCGGGAAGCGGTAGCGTGGCTGAGCCCGGCTTTGTCGGCGTCGCACCCGGCAGCGGGGAGATGAGCATGCCACCGGTCTCGGTTTGCCACCAGGTGTCGACGATCGGGCAGCCGCCCATGCCGATGTATTCGTGATACCACATCCATGCTTCGGGGTTGATGGGTTCGCCGACGGAGCCGAGCAGCTTCAAGCTCGTGAGGTCATGCTTTGCCGGCCACTCGACGCCCTGCTTCATGAAGGCGCGGATGGCGGTCGGGGCGGTGTAGAACTTCGTCACTTTGTGCCGCGCGATGGTCGCCCAGAATCGATCCCACGCCGGGAAGTTGGGCGCGCCTTCGTACATCACGCAGGTCACGCCGTTTTGGAGGATGCCATAGACGACGTAGCTGTGCCCCGTCACCCAGCCGATGTCGGCCGTGCACCAGTAGATGTCGTCGGGCTTGAGATCGAAGACCTGCTTCGCGGTGTAGGCGGTGTAGATCATGTAGCCGGCGGTTGTGTGCAGGATGCCCTTCGGCTTTCCGGTGCTGCCGCTGGTGTAAAGCAGAAAAAGCATGTGCTCGCTGTCAAGCGGTTCGGCCGGGCACTGGTCCGACGCATTTGCGACGATGTCGTGGAACCACACGTCTCGGCCGGGCGTCATGGTCACGTCGTTGCAGCAGCGCTTCAGAACGACGACTTTCTTGATTCGATCGGTCAGCGTTGCGGCCTCGTCTACGGCGGCCTTGAGCGGAACAATCTGGCCGCGACGAAATCCGCCATCGGCCGTGATGATGACATTCGAATCGGCATCGTTGACGCGGTCGACGATCGCGGGGGCGGAGAAACCGCCGAAAATCACCGAGTGGGGCGCGCCGATTCGCGCACAGGCGAGCATTGCCACAACCAGCTCGGGCACCATTGGCATGTAGAGGGTTACGCGATCACCTTTCTTGACGCCGAGTTGCTTGAGGGCGTTCGCGAATCGAGAAACATCGGACAGGAGCTGCTTGTACGTGATGCGTCGAATCTCGCGCGGTTGGCCATTCTCATCGACGGGCTCGCCCTCCCAGAGCAACGCGGTGTGGTCGCCACGGCCGCGCTGAATTTGAAGATCGACGCAGTTGAAGCAGACGTTGGTCGTTCCGCCGACGAACCACTTTGCAAAGGGCAGGTTCCATTCGACGACGCGATCCCATTTCTTGAAGAAGTGGAAGCCGGACGCGATCTCGGCCCAGAAGGCATCCGGATCGGCGAGTGAACGCGCGTGTAGTTCGCGATACTGATCGAGTGAGCGGACGTGGGCGTGGTTGACGAAGCCCTCGGGCGGCGGGAACTGCCGCTGTTCGCGCATGATCGATTCGATACTGGTGGCGTCCGGCATGATGCGGTCCTCTGTTTCGCGAATGTATTCGAGTCGACATGATATCGGCAGACGGCGTCGGGCTTCAAAGACGTTGAGGGCGGCGGGGGGCGCTGCTAGCATCGAAGTGCGTGATCGTTCTTGAGACAACCGGGCCGGTGGTTTCCGCGGCGGAGCATGTACGCCTCAGTCCGGCGGCGATCGATCGTTGGGCAGAATCGGTGTCGTGGGACGAACTTCGGCCGACGGGACATTCGTTGCTGGCCGATCTTCCGGGCGATCGGGAGCAGCTTGCGAATCTCGTACTGCTGATTGACGCGCTCAATTTCTGCTTTTGGGGCCCGCAGCCGGTGCATAGCGCATCCGGGGTTGAGCACCGCGGGTTCAATGCGATGCTGGCGGCGCTAGGCGAGGCGGCACGCAATGATCGGCGGTGGTTCGATCCGCGATTCTGGTGCGAGGCGACCCACGCGGAATATCGGGCGGCGCTATGCCCGCGGGGCGAGCTGCCGATGATGCATGAGCGCGAGCGCATTGGCCGCGAGACGGGGGCGCTGCTGATCGATCGGTTTGATGGGCAGTTCGTGGAGGCGGTGGACTCGGTCAACTCGCGCGCGTGGGACCTTGCGGCGTTGCTGCTTTGCTCGTTCGATTCTTTTCGCGACGTTTCGGAACATCGAAGCCGGCCGGTGTTCTTCGCGAAGCGGGCGCAGATCACGGCGATCGATCTTTCGATGACGTGGGTGGAACACGGCTACGAACCGCTGGCGGGACTGGAGCAACTGTCGGCGTTTGCCGACTACCGGCTGCCGCAGGCGCTGCGCCATCTCGGAATTCTGGAGGTGAGCGAGTCGCTTGGCGCGGCGATCGAGTCCGGAGTCGAGCTTTCGGCGGGCGAGGAGCCGGAAGTTGAGCTGCGGGCGGCGACAGTGGTGGCGGTGGAGCGAATGAAAGACACGCTGAGCCGGCGCGGACTCGCGGTCCCGGCATGGCAAATCGACTGGTATCTGTGGAGCCATTCGCATGATGCGGACGTTCGCGTCGCACATCATCGAACCCGGACGATCTTTTATTAGTGCGCTTCGCCGTTATCATGATGCCGGTTTTGGAGTATGACCCGGATTATGCTAAGCAAGACGATCGAAGCGGGGCTCAACAAACAGATCAATTACGAGGCGAGCGCCTGGTATAACTATCTCGCGATGTCGGCCTGGTTCGAGCACGCGAACTGGACGGGATTTGCGCAATGGATGAAGGTGCAGGCGGGCGAGGAGCTCGAGCACATGCATCGGTTGTTTACGTTCGTGAATGATCGTGGGGGAAAGGTCGCGCTTGAGAAGATCGAGAAGCCGTCGGCTGATTTCAAGCAGCCGCGCGAGGTGTTCACCCGGGCGACCGAAATGGAGCGGCAGAATACCAAGTCGATCCACGCGCTTTACGCCGTGGCGATTGAGGAAAAGGATTACGCGACGCAGAGCCACCTCAAGTGGTTCATTGACGAGCAGGTCGAAGAAGAGAAGATTACGCGTGAGATCGAGGGGCTGCTGGACCTGGCGGGGAACGATCAGAGCGCTTTGTTGATGTTGAACCGACAACTGGGCGAGCGGGCTTCCAAGGATTCGTAGGCGAAGTCATGGAGGGCGAGATTCGAATGAATGGGCGAATGTTTCGATGCGCGCTAATTGGCGCGGTGCTGCTGACGGTTTCTTCGTGCAATGTATGGGCGCCGCCGCCGCCGCCGGATGACGCGCTGGAGCGCGGCCTGGTGGTGATGTATCCGGGGGCGTTTAACAGCGACATCGAGTTGTCGCAATTCTACCAGGCGTTCGAGACGGCGAAGATTCCGTACGCAGTCGAGATCAAAGTCTGGGGGACGACTGAGCGGCAGATTCTTGATCCCTACGGGGCGTATGACGAGCTGGTCGCGACGGCGATGAGCGAGTCCGAACGAATCGCGGACTATCGGCACGACCATCCGGATTTGCCGATCATACTGCTCGGATATTCGGCCGGCGCTGCGACCGCGATGATCGCGGCGGAGAATCTGCCGGACGACGTAAAGGTCACGCGCGTGATCCTGCTCTCGCCGAGCGTTTCCCGGGGATTCGACGTGACCGGGATGCTGGATCACACGATGCATGGGGCGGTGGCCTATTCATCCGGGAATGATTTGTTCGTTAACTTCGCGATGAATGTGATCGGGAACAACGACCTGGTCTGGGGCGACACGGCGGCGACATTTGGCTTCGATTCGACCGACGAGCGGCTGATTCAGTTTCGGTGGGATCCGTCGATGCTGCTGTACGCCAATGCCGGGGGGCACTGGGACTATTTCCTGAACCGGCTGTGGATCACGGATCACGTGTTGCCCTGGATTAACACCGCCGAGTAGAGTTCGGGGTCTGCAGATCAACTAAACATTGCAAGCATCCAGCCGATCGTTCCAAGCGACCCAAGAACGATGCCGGTGACGGCGACGGCTTGGCCGGATGGTGCATCTCCGCCGCGAGATTTGTTCCGAAGGGCCAGGACTCCGAGCCCGATGGCCAGCGGGCCAACGGGCAGACACAGCAAAAGACCCAGGATCAACGAGGCAGAGGCAAGTCGAGGTGTGCCGGACGCAGATCTCGCGATTTCCGTTGCGCCTTCCATCGTGAATGGCGTTCCGCATTTTGAGCAGAGGTTTACATCGACCGGGCTGCGGCCGGCGCAGCGTGGGCAAATGATGACCTGGGACCCGTCCGAGGCGCGCTCGATTTGCGGGGCTCGGCCTCCGGCTGCGGCGTAGGCGTGCATGGGGGTTGGGAGTTGACCGTCGTCAGTCACGGCGGCGCGACCGATCGGGACTGCGGTTCGCGGATCGACGGCCGGAATGACGAATGTCGCACCGCAAGTGGGGCATCGACCTGGTTGATTGCTGTGCGCGGAGGTTGCTTCGAGGATCGACGCGCATCGTTGGCACGGGAAAGTGAATCTGGTCGTCGCGGGCGTCGCGGCGCGGCTTGGGATCGACTTTGAGGGCGGAGGGGGAGGCGCAACGGTCTCGACGCTGAGCCCGCCCTGGCAGTGCGGACAGATCGTCAGCGAGGCACCGAGGTCGTCGGCCCCTTCGATGATCATTTCGCAATGCGGGCAAGTGAATGCGTCGGGCATGACGCGAGATGATATGGCTGGTGCGGGCGGGGGAGAACGGACGAGGATGATCAGCTACCGCCGAGGGCGGCGGGCGGCACCGTGGTGCCGCCCGTTCCGGTCGGGGTGTTGGTCACGAGCGGACCGATGCCGGTTCCAGGGAAGGTGGAACCGATGAACGTGTTAACCAGAGCGGTGATGATTCCGAAGGGATTCAGCAAGCCGCCGAAGCCGTCGAGACCGAGCGGGATGTTGAGGTTGATGACCGGCTGGTTGTAGTAGAGGCCACTCAGCGAGCAGCCGGTTGCGGCGGGCATGATCGCTACAAGGGCGACCACGGCGATGGTGACGCGCTTCTTCTTGTTTCCAATCATTATTAATCCTTCGTGTGTCGGGCGAGGTGTGGATCATGCTGAAGCAGCAGTGGTGATCGGGCCACGCCTCCAGCAGTTTCGTCGGATAATGGTATCAATGGTCTGAGTATAAAGTCCACGAAACGCGGACCACTCAGTCTGGGACGAAGGCGGCCTTGATGAGGCCGGCACGACCGCGCGTGACGATGGTTTGGAACGCGGCCCGATAATCGGCGAGGCGGAAGCGATGAGTCAGGAGGCCATCGAGTTTCAAGCGGCCGGCGCGAATCCAGTCGAATACGACCTCGTATGTATGCCGCTTGCGACCCTCGACCTCTTCGATTGCGCGGCCGTTACAGCCGACGAGGTTCAGCTCGGTGAACCAGAGCGGGGTCGTGTCGACGACGGTGATTTGGGAAGTTCCGACGGCGACGACGGTTCCGCGCGGGCTGGTCCATTTCATGGCATCGGAGAGTCCCGGGCCGGAGCCGACGCAATCGTATGTCAGATCGAAGCCGCCGATGAGCATTTGATTTCCGAACCTGGCCGAGACGCGGCGCCCGCGGACGACTGAGGCGATGTCGTCGTGCCGCTGTGCATTGGACCAGCTTCGCGGATGGATGCGGGCATCCGTTGCGCCGAAGCGGCGCATGAGGGCTTGCTGGAACGGGTGCCTGACGATCGCCGTGACGGGGTTTTCGCATGACAACGCACGGATCGCGGCCATGACGCCGATGGCGACGATTCCGGAGCCGGTGATGAGCACGGTTTCGCCGGGTCGTGGAGGGCGACGAAGCACGGCATGCAGCGCGCAGGCGATCGGGTCGGTGACGATGGCGATATCGTCGGGGATTTCGTCGGGGACGGCGAAGAGCTGGGACTCGTGTGCAACGAAGGAACGCGACCATGAGCCGCCGGTGCGAGAGTTCACTCCGATGATCAGGCCGGGCGGGAGCGAACCGCGATCGACATTGTCGCACAAGCTGGGGCGGCCAGCCGCGCATTGGGGACAGACCGGCTGAATAGCGCGCGGGATGCACGACAGGCATGGGTCTACGCAGACGCGCTGGCCGACGCGCCAGTTGCGGACGTCGGGACCGACCTCTTCGATCATCGAGACGTTTTCGTGGCCGAGGGTGGCCGGGAAGGACGCGAAGCGCTGAAGGAAGGTGGCGGGGTGATTGCGGAGGGAGATGAGGGCCAGGTCGCTGCCGCAGATTCCGCCAAGAATAGTGCGGAGACGGACCCAGTCGCCGCGAGGCAGAACCGGCTCGGGGACGTCGCGGAGGCGTAGGCCGCCGAGGGGGCCTATCCAGGCGCGCGGCGTAGCGAGCGTGGCGATTTTGACGAGGGGCCAGAGGCGGCGCGGCGGGTCGAAGACGATGGCCTGCATGGGGAGCGGAGCTTACACGGAAATGCCATGGGGCCGATATTTGCGTGGGACTCGGGGGAGCCGGGATTTTGATTTTACGCGGAGTGGCGACGATGGCTGAATCGTAGGATTACGCTGGTTGGTGTGCGGGTCCGCGAGAGTGGGGGCTGCCATGAAACGCTCGGATTATTTGGACACGCTTCGCGGACATAGCCGTGAGGAGATTGCCGAGGCATTCTCGGCAGCGCAACACAAGGAAGCTTCGCCTACGCCGAGCGTCGATCCGCCGAAAGCGGCTCGCGAACCGGATCGAGCGAAGGCAACCGTCGCTGAGATTGAGATTCATCAGCCGGGCGGGTCGACGGCGCGGTTCCTCATCCGGCTGACCGAGATCAACAAGACCGGGCTTGGGTTTTTGCATGGCGGATATCTGCATGCTGGGAGCCGGTGCCGCGTGACAGTCATGACGCAGAAGGGCGGTCGGGTGACGATCCCCGGCGTCGTGCAGCACGGCCGTTGCATCCGCGGGCGGATTCACTGTTTTGACGTGCAATTCGGGGCGTCAGACGATCCGGACGGCGGCGCGCATTCGTAGGCGACTCAGCGGGTCGGGCTGTCGAGCATTTCACGCAGGATCTGAATGAGAAGGACGCGGTTGGCGTCATCGAGGCGAGCAAAGGCGCGCTCGAATTGCTCGATGCGGCGTTTTTCTTCCGCGTGGGCGCGCATGGTCGGGACGAGGCGGACCGCGTCTTTCACAACTCCGCGAAGATTGGCGATGGCATCGAGGTCGGCGGCGTCGGCGAGGCGGGTGATTTCGGCGATCAAGCGATTGAGTTCGGTCATCCAGGCGGAGCAGCCATTTTCGATGGCGATGTAACGCTCGGCATCGCCGATGACGAGGGCGCGGACGGCGGAGGCCTCGTCGGGGCTGAGCGGACGTCCTGATTCCAGATTTCTGATTGCGGATTTCACTTGCGGTTTGAGCTGGGCCTGTTGCATTTCGCGGAGCGATGTCGCGAAGCGGTTGATGCGTTGTTCGAGGGTCTCAAAGGCCTCGGGGCTGGCCTGCCGGGCGGCGACATCGGCGGCCGCGACGAGATCGCCGGCGGCAATGGTGAGTTCGGTGCTGGCAAGATTCGGCATGGTTCGGCTCCGCAGTGTCTCCCGGCGACATCGGTCAGACCGAGGCCTTGCTTTGCTTCGAACTTTTCGGGGATTGGTTATTGACCCGAACAAAAGCCGTATATATACTCGCCGGGTGAAGCATGAAGCCGGTCTCCAATCCTCCGAATCCGTATCTGTCGGTCCACCATGAGTGGCTGGAGCCGCCTCCGCCGGCGCGCGTTGAGGTGTATGAAGAGCACGCCAAATCGATTCTGTCGGAAAATGACAGCCCGGATATTCCGTTTCGCTGGTCGGTGAATCCGTACCGCGGGTGCCAGCATGCCTGTGCATACTGCTATGCGCGTCCTTACCACGAATATCTCGGATTCGGCGCGGGGACGGATTTCGAGACGAAACTGGTGGCGAAGGTCAATTCGGGCGAGCTACTGCGCGAGGCGTTTTCGAAGAAGGCGTGGCGGGGCGAGCAGGTCAATTTTTCCGGAGTGACCGATTGCTATCAGCCGTTGGAGGCGGTCTATAAGCTGACGCGGGCGTGCCTGGAAGTTTGCCTGGAGTTTCGAAATCCGGCGGCCGTGGTTACGAAAAGTTTTCTCGTGATGCGCGATGCCGACTTGTTCGCTCGACTCAACGAGGTTGCGGCGGCGACGGTGTACCAGAGCATTCCGTTTGCGGATGACGCCACGGCGCGACTGATCGAGCCACAGGCGCCTTCGCCGTCGCGGCGGTTTGAGGCGATGCGGCGGCTAACGGCGGCCGGCGTGCCGGTGGGGGTGCTGCTCGCGCCGCTGATTCCGGGTTTGAATGACCGCGAGATTCCGGCCGTGCTCGAGCGCGCCGCGGCGGCGGGGGCGAAATGGGCTGGGTACATGCCGCTCAGATTGCCGGGAAACGTGCAGCCGGTGTTTCTGGAGCGGCTGGGAGCCGCAATGCCTGATCGAGCGGCGCGGGTGGAGGCGCGGATTCGGGAGATGCGGCGGGGGCGGATGAATGAATCGGCATTTGGGGCGCGAATGCGGGGGACTGGGAATTACTGGGAGAGCGTAGAAGAGCTGTTTCGTGTGACGCGGGATCGCGTCGGCCTTGGCTCGCCGCGGCGATCCGACCAATCGGGCAAGGGTCGGCCCGGTAATGAAGTCGTCGGGTCGCCTCCTGCGACAATCGAGCGGCAGCTTTCGCTCGGATTTGAATGATTTGAAGTGCTTTCGTCCATGGAGGGGTTGACGGGCCGCGCGCCGCGAAGATTATCTCCGGATGCGCAAACAGGGCCATCGTAAACAGCGACTCTTGAGCGCCATCGGGCTAATGGCCGTGCTCTGCTTCGTGCCGGGCTGCACGGATCTGATTCTGGCCAAGTATCGGAATGATCAACTCGCGACGAGCTACCGCTATGTACTGGGGGAGGAGTACATCGTCGCGAAGGGTGTCACGCTTTGTTATCAGGAGTTTGGGGCGGGCGAACCGCTCATCATCCTGACCGGCCTGGGGACCGACATTGATTTCTGGGACACGACGGTTCCCGTCCTCGCCAAGCAGAATCATGTCTATGCCCTCGACCTGCCGGGCTTTGGTAAGTCTGACAAGCCCGAGACGCGCTACGACCTGCCGTGGATGGAGGAGATCATCATTGCGTTCATGGACGCGAAGCACATTCCGCGGGCCAACATCCTCGGCGAGTCGATGGGCGGTCAGATCGCACTGCTGCTTGCGCTCGATCACCCTGATCGCATCGAAAAAATCATCCTGATGGGAAGCGTCGGCGATTGGCCGCCGCCGGGATTTGTGCTCGCCGGATTCCTCAACTATGCCTGGCCGGACATCATTGTCGGCGACCACATCCGTCGCTGCTGGCCCGACATTTTCCGCAATATTTCGCTGACGCAGAATGCATCGACGGAGCGAATTTTTGAGCGGCAGATGGCCGTCCGGGCCAACGGCACGATGTTCGCCGATGAAGGTCGGGCGTCGACGCGCGCGTTGCGCGGGATCGTTTTTGCGACATGTCGCTTTCGACTGCCGAACGTTCAGGTGCCCGTTTTGCTTCTGTGGGGCGATCAGGACGTTATTCACCCCAAGCACGCCGCGCTTTACATGCACGAGCACCTGCCAGACTCGAAACTTGTCATTATCCCCAACGCGGGTCACGAGGTTTTCATTGACCAGCCGGATGCGTTCAATCGCGAGATTCTGACCTTTCTTGCGGAAGGGACAGGCAATCGGCCGGCCACGCAGGCGGCCAAGCCGTCGTAACTACTGGGTCCCTTGCTTGCTTAGTTCGCCGAGAAATGCAGGCGTCTTCGCCTTTCGCGGTGAACATCGTCGCCAGAAATCCGTAGAAATTCGATGCCCGACTGGGTTGAAATCGAGGCAAGATTCGGCCTGAAATAGCCCTGCAGCCAGACCCGGTCCGGCGGCCTTTTCAATTGACACTGGCATCGCCCCCGCTTAGTCTTTTCCTTGTGGGTTCGGCCCCCTCGGCCGGCCCATTCGCTCCTTCGCCAAGGGGCCGGTCGATGGGCCTTCCGTAATAGCGGTGGGCACGGCGACCTCAGGGCGTTCAGCTCGCGGCCGAGCGCCTTTGCCCTTGAAGGAAGCCGCAGCCGCGTTCGAGTCTTTTGCTCGGATGGTTGACGCCGTCCGGCGCCGCTGCGAATGAGTTTTGGTAGGGTCAGGCGAGACCGGAGCCCGGTTTCGGCATGGTTTTCGCGCATGCAATCAGCGCGATGCCTGCGCTGAACTTCCGTCGGCTCATCTCTCTACCCGGTAGTGTAACGGTAGCACAAGAGATTTTGGTTCTCTTTGTCCTGGTTCGAATCCAGGCCGGGTAGTTCGCTCCTTTGGAGTTCATTTGAGCCACGATCCCACTGCAGCTGTCGTCCTCGCCGCGGGCAAATCAACTCGGATGAAGTCTGAGCTGCCCAAGGTCATGCACGAAGTCTGCGGGCGGCCCATGCTAGCTGCGGTACTCGATGCCTGCCGCGGGGCCGGCGTCGGGCGGATCGTCGTCGTGGTTGGCTACAACAAGCAGGCCGTGATTGACGGGTTCGCCGGCTGGAACGATCTCACTTTCGTCGAGCAGGCCGAGCAAAAAGGCACCGCTCACGCCGTGCAGATGGCCGAGCAGGCCCTTGCCGGATTCAACGGCACGGTTCTTGTCATCGCCGGTGATATGCCGCTCGTGCGGGCCGAAACGCTTCGCGAGCTGGTTGAAACTCGACGGCGCGAAAATGCGGTCGCCGCCATTGCCACAACCGTCCTGACCGACCCGGCCGGATATGGTCGAATCGTTCGCGACAACCATGGCGACTTCGTCGGCATTGTCGAAGATCGCGACTGCACTCCGGATCAGAAGAAAATCGCCGAGGTCAACCCAAGCTATTACTGCTATGAGCGTCCGGCCCTCTTCGAGGCTCTGCATCAGGTCCGCCCCAACAATGCCAAGGGCGAGTACTACATCACTGATACGCTCGACATCCTGCGGCGTGCCGGCCGCCGCGTCATCGCGAAGACTTCGGTTCCCGCCGTCGATGCGACGGGTATCAATTCCCGCGCCGACCTGGCTGACGTCAGCCGCATGATGCAGCGCCGAATTCAGAATCGAATTATGGATTCGGGCGTGACGATCGTCGCGCCCGACCTGACGTGGATCGAAGCCGGTGTCGAAGTCGGCCCGGAGACGGTCATCGAGCCGTTTTCATTCGTTGGCTCGTCCGCCCGAATCGGTCCCCGTTGTACGATTGGCCCGATGGCGATCGTGGCGCGCGGCGAAACAATTGCCGACGGCCGGGCCGTCGCTGGAAATTTCACGTTGGCCGGACAGGGTTCGTCCGGCCCGGTCGAACGGATCGCACGGATGGCGATGGTGGCGCAAGGACGCGGCGCATAAAGGGCGAAACCATGGCCGGCAATAACGACGAGTTGAAAGTATTTGGCGGTCGGGGCAATCCGCGGCTGGCGCAGCGCATCTGCGATCATCTTTCGATTGCGATGGGACGAGCCGAGGTCGAGACTTTTCCCGACGGGGAACTCTTCGTGAAATTGCAGGACGACGTTCGCGGTCGCGACGTTTTCGTGATCCAGCCGACCTGCCGCCCCGTGAATGACAATCTTTGCGAGTTGCTGGTATTCATGGACTGCCTCCGCCGGGCGTCGGCGCGACGGATCACGGCGGTGTTGCCTTATTTCGGGTACGCACGACAGGACCGCAAAGACGAGGGCCGGACGCCGATCAGCGCGAAGCTCGTCAGTAATCTGATCACCACCGCCGGGGCGGATCGCGTGTTGGCGCTTGATCTGCACGCGGCGCAGATTCAAGGCTTTTTCGACATTCCGGTAGACCACCTTTTCGCCGAGCCGATCTTCACGCAGCACTTTCGGAATGCCACGTCAAACAATGTCGTCTTCGTGAGTCCGGACGTGGGCAACGTCAAGCGGGCGCGGTTTTATGCCCAGCGCCTTTCGTGCGACCTGGCCATCATCGACAAGCGACGGCTCGACGGCAGCAAGGCCGTGGTCGAGAACATCATTGGTGACGTGGAGGGCCGGGACGTCATCATGATCGACGACATGATCGCGACCGGCGGAACGGTCTGCGAGGCGGCCCGCATCTGCAAACAAAAGGGAGCGAAAATAATTCGCGCGGCAGCGACGCATGCCGTTCTGGCGGGGCCGGCCTACGACCGGCTCGAAAAAGCGCCGCTGGATGAACTGGTTGTTACCGATTCGATACCGTTGTCAGACGAGGCCCGCCGCCGCCTGCCCGCGATCAAAGAGCTGAGCTGCGCGTCGCTGCTCGGCGAGGCCATCGCTCGAATTCACATGAATCAATCCGTCAGCTCTCTGTTTCTGAAGTCGTGAGGTAAGTTCCGATGGAAATCAAGACACTGAAAGCCGAGTCCCGCGAGCCGCACGGCACGCGCGTCGTCAAGCGCATGCGCCGCAAGGGCCGCATTCCCGGCATCATTTATGGTCACAAGCAGACGCCGCAGGCGATCGCGCTGGATCGACACGAAGTCGAGCGCGAGCTTGAGCAGGGCGCACACCTTTTCACGGTGGTCGTCGGATCGAAGAACGAGACCTGCCTCGTGAAGGACGTGCAATACGATCACCTCGGCATTGAGCCGCTGCACATCGATTTCGCGCGGGTCGACCTTAACGAACGCGTGAAGGTCAAGGTGCCGATCGAGCTGCGCGGCCATGCCAAGGGACAGACCGAGGGCGGCGTCGTATCCCAGCAGATCATGGACCTGGAAGTCGAGTGTCTGGTAACGGCCATTCCCGAGTCGATCCGCGTGCAGATCGGCGACCTGGCGCTGAATCAGCTCATTCATATTCGTGAGATCACGCTGCCGGCGGGCGTAACGGCGCTAGCCGACCCCGAGGGCATCGTGGTGATGTGCCGCGAGGCCATCGTGGTCGAGGCAGCAGCACCGGGCGAGGGCGCCGAAGCGGCGACGGAGCCGGAAGTCATCGCCAAGGGCAAGATCGAGGAGGAGGGTGCGGAGGGCGCCGAGGCCAAGCCGGCCAAGGATGCCAAGCCCGCCAAGGAAGAGAAGAAGGAGAAGAAGTAACCCGGCGGGCCGCCGCGGCTTGAACCGCCATGAAACTGATCGTCGGACTCGGCAACCCCGGACGCGAATACGCCGACACACGGCACAACATCGGCTTCCGGATCGCCGAACGGATCGCGAGCCGCTGGACGCTGGCGGCGTGGCGAAAGAAGTTTCAGGGCCTATTCGCGGACGGCGAGGCCCTCGGGCAACGTGTGGGCGTACTGTGCCCGCAGACATACATGAACTGCAGCGGGCGCTCGGTCCTGGCGGCGTGGCAGTTCTTCCAATGCGGGCTGGGCGAGTTGCTGGTCATCAGCGATGACCTCGACCTGCCGCCTGCAAGACTGCGGCTGCGGGCCAACGGATCGGCCGGCGGGCAGAAGGGACTGGACGACATCATCGCGTCGCTGGGCTCGAACGACTTCGCCCGGCTGCGATTCGGGATTGGCCGGCCGGCGCGTGGATCGGCGGCGGATTATGTGCTCGGTCGCTTCTCCGAGGAGGAGCAGGAGGCGTCCGAAGCGGCGATTGACGAAGCCGCGGACGCCGTTGAGTTGTGGCTGCGTGAAGGAATCACGGCGGCGATGAACAAGTTCAATCGGTCGAAGGAATGACGCGGAAAGGTTTGCCTCGACGGACGCGGCGGCCTGACGCAAGAGGTGCTTGATGGCTCAGACGTATGAAGCGATGTTCCTGATGAATCCGGCGGTCGTGCCGGAGTGGACGGATGCGGAGGTCGAAATCCGCCGCGTGCTCGAACGAGCCGAGTCGAAGATTCTCGGCCTGAAGCGCTGGGACGACCGCAAGCTGGCCTACGAGATCGGCGGCCATAAGCGCGCGACTTACGGGCTGGTCTTCTTTGAGGCCGATGGCGGCAAGATCGGCCCATTGGAGCGCGACGCGCAGATCAGCGAAGGAATTTTGCGGCTGCTCGTCCTGCGAACTGAAGGGATGACGCAGGAGAAGATCGACGCGGTTCTGGCCAGCGCGGCACCTCCGCGGCAGGAGCGTTACGAAGGCCCGCGCGATCGCGGTCCGGGCGAGTACGGCGGCGATCGTGGACCGCCGCGCCGGATGGAGCGCGAAGGCGCCGAGCCGCCGGCGATGGAAGAGCCGGTGGGCGCAGCCGAGGTCTAAGCGGGAATTGCGGGAAGCCGAGGTTGAGCCGCGACGGGATTGGTCCGTCGATGGCTCGTGGAGGCGAACGTGGCCAGTTACAACAAGGTCATTCTGGTCGGCAACCTGACGCGCGACCCGCAACTTTCGTATCTGCCGAGCGGGACGCCGGTGTGCGAATTCGGACTGGCTGTGAACCGGCGCTGGAAAGGCCAGGACGGCCAGCAAAAGGAAGAAGTCTGTTTTGTTGACTGCCGCTGCTTTCAGCGGAGTGCCGAGACGATCAACCAGTACATGACAAAGGGGCGTCCGATTCTGGTGGAAGGGCACCTGCGTCTCGATCAGTGGGAGAGCAAGGAAGGCCAGAAGCGCAGCAAGCTGTACGTTGTCGTCGATACGTTCCAGTTCCTCGGCGGCCGGGAGGGTGGCGGCCGCGAAGGCGGTGGGCGCGAGGAGGGCGGTGCGACGGGCGGCGGCAATTTTTCGCGCGGCAAGGGCGGCGGCCGATCGGCGCCGGCACCCGCGCAGGAAGACGATTCAATGCCTCCGGTTGAGGAAACCGGACGGGAAGAGATTCCGTTCTAGACCGGTCCGCGCTGTTGGCGCGGTCCGTCGGCTGAGAGAGAGGTTCGTATGCCAGGAGAGTTTCGAGGTGGTCGGTCAGCAAGTGCAGCGCGACGCGATACGGGCGGGCGCGGTGGTCGCGGCGGTCCGGGTGGACGCGGC
>JAATGM010000040.1 GCA_015654675.1 Planctomycetota bacterium
CACCACGTCGCGCTGCCCGACGCCCGCGCCGCCCGGCGCCGCGTTCGCACCGCTCGGCCGCGCGCCCGACAACCCGCGCAAATCGGGTTCGGCTCCGCCAGTCGCGCGAACCGGGGCCGACTCGCCGCGCAGGGCGCTCAAATCGCGCGCCGCGGGCGCTTCCACCCGAGACTCGCCGCCGCCCGAATCTGAAACGACTCCAACCTCGAACTCGATCACCGGTTCGACCGGCCGCGCCGGTCCGCGCAGCGCCAATCCGATCGCCAGCAAGATCACGCCATGCACGAGCACGCTGCCAACCACCGACGCCGCGCTCACGATCCGCACCGGCACGACGAGAGGCGTCGCTCCTTCCGCAATGGCGCCAACCGCCCGCGCCTCGGATACGTTCGCGCTCGGAAACAAAAATCTCGGTGCCGCGCCCGCCATCGTTCAAACCCGCGCCCGACGCGCCGCCTCGACTACGTTCGCCATCAACATCGCCACCGTCACCGGGCCAACGCCGCCCGGTACTGGCGTGATCCAGCTCGCGATCGGCTCCACTTCATCAAACTTCACGTCACCCACCATCTTCGACTTCCCCGCCGCGTCTGTCCCGCGATTCGTGCCGACATCGATCACAATCGCGCCGCGCTTCACATGCTCGCTCCGAATCATCTCGGCCCGCCCGGCCGCAACGATCAACACATCCGCCTCGCGCGTCACGCGTGCCAGGTCGCGCGTCCGGCTATGACACTGCGTCACCGTCGCATGCGCCGCCAGCAGCAGCGCCGCCACCGGCTTCCCGACAATATTGCTTCGCCCAACCACGACCACCGCCGCGCCCGCCAGCTCAATCCCGCTCGCCCGGACGCATTCCATCGCCGCCGCCGCCGTGCAGGGCGCCAGCGCCGCGTGCCCCATCATCAACATGCCCAGGTTCGTCGCCGAGACACCCTCGACATCTTTCCCGACAGCAATCCGCTGCTGCAGCGCGAACGCATCGATCCCAGCCGGCGTCGGCTGCGACAGCAAAATTCCGCTTACGCTCGCGTCGCGATTCAACCCGTCGAGGGCCGCCTCCACTTCGCGCGCCGCAACCGTTGCACCCAATCGAACCAACCGATACTCGATCCCCAGCTCCCGCGCCGTCCGCCCCTGCGCATCGGCGTAAGACTCAGCCCCCGCATCGCCCCCGGCCATGACCGTCGCCAGCGTCGGAACCACGCCGCGCTGCCGCAGCTCAGCCGCGTCGCGTTTCACCCGTTCGCGAATCGTCGCCGCCAGCGCCTTGCCGTCGATCCGCGTGGCCATCGCCTACTTCCCGCTCGGCAACGAAAGCCCCGCCGCGAACTTCGTCATTTTCGCATCCAGTTCACCGATCGGCCCGAACGCCAATTCAAACTCCGCCACCTGTGCGTCCGAATTGGGAACCGAATCCGTGCCGCGCCGCTGAATGGCCCGGATGTACGCCGCCAGCTTGCCCGGCTCTTCGCGCACCGCCCAATATGCCAGCAGCCACGCTTGCGCATAGGCCGTGCTCGCCGGTGCCGCCTCGGGCCGAAACTCCGCCTGCCCGCCCACGACCGTGCGCCACGGCAACAGCTTTTTCTCAGCCGCCGCCGCTCGATAATCCGTCAGTCGAAACACATTCACGCCCGGATCGCGCGGCGAAAATCGATCAAGCGGACCCTCGAACAGCGCCGCCATCCCCTCGCCAAACCACGGCGGCGCCGGCCGGTCGCGCGGCGGAACGCCCAGGTCGCACAACACCAGGTGCGCGACCTCGTGCTGCACCACCGTGCGAAAAAGCTGCTCTTCCAGTTGCTCGACGGCCGCAAACTGCTCCGCGCCCTGCTTCAAGAATGCATCGCGCCGCGCCTGCTCCTTCGCGTCATTCGTCGGCGGCAGCGAGCGCACCGGGTTCACCAATTCCGAAATCTGCGAGCGCTTCCGCGGAATATCGCCCAAGACCGTGAAGTCAATCAACACGGTCTGGTCGCTTCCGCGATCAAAGAATCCCAATAGCGTGTCCGATTTTTCGATACCCGCCCCGTACGCCAGTCCGCGAAATGTGTCCCGATCGGTGGCCAGAATCACCGACATCTTTTCCGCCGGCTGCGTCGTCGGCACGCCCAGTTGCCGCACCAAAGCGGTCACCGCCGCGTGCGTCTTCTCAAACCGAGTCAAAAGCCCGCCCGGCCCGGTGATGTTGTTGAACATGGCCCCGTTCGGAGTGACGCGGAAGTGCTCCGTCGGATAGTACGGAGACGCGTTGCCCGGTCCGCCCGGCTGCCCGGACGCCGCTTGCGCCACAATCCCAATCAGCAGAATTGCCCCGATCGACCCGCTTCGCATCATCCGCAATTCTCCCGATCGCGGCCCTTCGATGGCGCCGGTATCACACCGGCGTCGGCGCCGCCTCGCGCCGCGTCTGAAACTTCGGCGCGTTTTTGTCGCCCTTGTATGCCGTCAATTCCACGCGCTTGATGTCCAGCAGCGACTTCAAATACTTCTGCGCCTCCGGAAACACCTTCTCCGGATCGGCCAGCGACGGGTTCCAGAGCTTCGGCCAATCGACCATCAGGTAACCGTCAAACGCCACACCCTTGAGCAACTCGACCAGCAGCGCGACGTTCACGTCGCCCTTGCCCGGCGCTTCAATCGACTCAACTCCTCCCGCGACGAACTTCCCATCGCAGATCCGCGCGATCGCAATCTTCGATCCAAGCCGCTTGATCGAAATACTCGCCGGCTCGTTCCGCGTCAGCGCCGCAAACTGCGACCAGCACGCTTTCACCGCGGGCGATTCGGCCGAATCCACCACAAACCAGATCGACTGGCTGTCAACGAAGTCGCCGCTGTTCTCGACCAGCAGCGTCACGCGGTGATCCATCGCCACCGGTGCCAGCTCGCGCACCGCCTTGGAAATCCGCGCCAGTACCACGTCGTGCGATTCGTACCCCAGAAACATCCGCTTCGGAATTTCAGCCCCAAACACGCGCACGAACGGGCAGCCCAGCTTGCCCGCCAACTCAATATACTCGCGCGCCTCGGCCTGGTTGTCCGCCACGCGATACGGGTCGCGATAGTGAAACGCGGCCGAACTCCCCAGGCAGGCCAGCTCGACGCCCGCCTCGGCAAACAATGCCTTCGTGGCCGCCGGATCGGCCGTCAATTCCGGGCAGAGCGGCAGGTTCATCTGCCCGCGCAAGCCACGCAGCTCCACGCCCTGGAACCCCATCGCCTTCGCGTTGGATACGATCGTCGGCAGGTCCCAGCCCGGACACCCAACGCTTGAAAATCCGATCTTCATGCCCATCTCCGGCCGCGCCGCCAATCTCAACAGTTCGTGAAACTTTTCACACGATAATCGCTCCCCATCGACAGTCAATCCGTCCGTTATACTCGGACGTTGTCGCCCGCTTTCGCGCGCTTTTCGCCGCCCGCTGCCCAATCATTGTCGCTCTATCCGATAGGGAGAGAGTATGAATCCACGCAGATGGTCTATCGCCGTGCTCTTGTCGATCGCCGCCACCGTTGCGGCGGGGTGCCTCATCCAGCCCTTGCCCGTTCCGACCGACGACACGACCGGCAGTGGTACGAGCGGAGACTCCGGTGGCGGTAGTGGGGGAGGGGGAACGGGCGGAGGTGGGACCACCTCGGGTCGCACCATCACCCTTTCCGATGAATCCACCCTCGCCATGAATCTGACTTATCACATCAATTCCGGACCGGGCAAGTCGCTCATTCTGCGCGGCGGCGAGACCGAGCAGGTCACCGCCATCCCGAGCTGCGCCTGTTTCACCGTCGACAACTTTACGCCGCAGCAATCCACGCAGACCGAAGGGTTTGGCCTGCAAACCTGCACCGACGGAGGCGTCCAGTTCCAGAACGCCACCGGCCCGTTTCCCGGCGTCACCGTGACCGTCTCGTCCGGTCCGCCCTCAGAGCGCATCACCTTCGACATTCAAAACTCCACCGGCATTTCTTTCAGCGTCTACCCCTACATCAACGGCACGGTCGCGCAGTCGCAGGTCCTTGCTCCGGGCAACATTACGCAGGTCACCGTCGACAAGTGCGTCCGCCTCCGTGTCCTCTTCCGTGACCCCACCAACTTCTATCCCGACCTCGCCTTCGTCGAATTCCCCGCCACGACCTCAGCTCGCTACGCGGTTACCGACAACGCCGGCCAAATTCAGGTCCAGAAGCAGGCCTCCTAAACGGCCCGTTTTCTCTGGCATCTCCATCATTCCTCTGTATGATTCCGGACGCCGCGTGCTAATGGCGGCTCGGTTCTTCTCGCCATTTGGTCCGTTCCGGAGTCGGTATGTCAGCCCTGCGATCCGCCCTCCGTGCGACGAGGTCCATCGCGCTCATTGCGTGCGCTTGTGCGCTCGGCGGCTGCAAGCCCGCGAAGCCCGCCTTGGCGCCCATTAAGCCGCCCGTCGTCACCATTGCCCTTCCCGTTGTTAAACCGGTTTCCGAATACGCCGAATACACCGGCAAGACCTCGGCCGTGAACACCGTCGAAGTCCGCGCTCGCGTCGGCGGCTTCCTCAACTCGGTCGAGTTCAAAGACGGTGCCCTGGTCAAGGAAGGCGAGGTCCTCTTCCAGATCGACCCGCGCCCGTTTCAGGCCGCCGTCGATCAGGCCAAGGCCGAAATCGCCAAAGCCGAAGCCGTCCTCGAAAAAGCCAATATCGACTGGGAACGCATTGACAAGCTCTATAAGGCCCACAACGCCTCGATCATCGAATGGTCCACCAACAAGGCCATTCGCGACGCCGCCATCGCGTCCGTCGACGCCGCCAAGGCCAATCTCGAAACCCAGCAGCTCAACCTGGGCTGGACCAAGGTCACTGCCCCCATCTCGGGCCGTGCCGGCCGGCGGCTGGTCGATATCGGCAACCTGATCACCGGCGGAACCTCGATGGCCACGCCGCTCACCACCATCGTCTCGGTCGACCCGATGTACGCCTACTTCGACATCGACGAACGCACCGTTCTCGATATTCAGCGCCGCATCCGCGAGCACAAATTCAAGGGCGCCCGCGATGGCGAGCGCGCCGTCCCGCTCGAACTCGCCCTCGCGAGTGACGTCGGCTTCCCCCACAAGGGCTTTGTCGATTTCGTGAATAACCGCGTCGATCCCGCCACCGGGACGCTCCAGGTGCGCGGCGAGTTTCCCAACGCCGATAACGCCTTGACCGACGGCCTCTTCGTCCGCGTCCGGTTTGTCCTCGGAAAAAACGACGACGCCATTCTCGTGCTCGAACGTGCCATTTCGCAGGACCAATCCACCCATCTCGTATTCGTCGTCGATGCTCAGCAGAAGGTTCTGGCCCGACCCATCGTCCGCGGCTCGCAGCAGGGGCCGTTCCGCGTGATCGATCAAGGCCTGAAGCCCGACGAATGGGTCATCGTCAACGGCGCCCAGCGCGTCCGCCCCGGTGTCACC
>JAATGM010000029.1 GCA_015654675.1 Planctomycetota bacterium
CGAAGAACTCCACAGCGCTCTGCGCCGCCAGATCGACGACGACATCCTCGCGCAGCCCGCCGCGACCATCCAGTCCATCTTCGATCAACACGCCCTGGCTGCCCGCCGCGTCTCGCGCGCCACCTTCTATCGTTACGCCCGAAGACTGCGCCTCCTGCAGTCCGCCGCCGACCTCGACCAGCTCCTAGGCCCCGACGGCCCCCCGCGCGCCAAACTCTTCGCCGGAATCCAGAACGGCCTGCTCTACCAGCTAGCCGAAGCCGTCAACGCCGAGGAAATCGACGCCGGCATCATCCAGAAGCTAACCCAGTCCCTCAAATCCATCGTCACCACCGACATAGCCCTGCAAGAACACGCGTCGCGCAGCGACGCGCTAGTCCGAACCCCAAGCGCCAGCGCGGGCCGCGAGGACGCACTCCAACCAGCGACGCCCAATGATTCCCCGACGACCCGCGACGAAAACTATCCCGCAATCCCGCGCATCCCCAAACAAAAAAACGAGGCCGCGGAGAACCCCGCGACCTCGAACATCGAAATGATCATCTGCGGCGGACGCGATCACGCGCTCCGCCCACCGCGCTGGTCTAATCGGCCGGATCGGGCTTTTCGGCCCGCGCCCGCCCGCACAAATCCGCCAGCTCGCGCAACTGAAGACTTAGCGACTCAATGTCCTGCTGCGTCTTGGCCGTCGCCTCGAGCTCGCGCGCCGCATCGGTGATCGGCTGGAAGCCGTACCCACCGGCCGCTCCCTTGAGCTGGTGCGAAAGCCGCGCAAACGTCGCGAAGTCGCTGGCCTGCAGAGCCTCGTGCAGCGCCTTCACGCGCGTCGGAAGCTCAGTCACAAACATCTCGACCAGGTCGCGCGTCCCCGGTTCGTCGGAAAGCGCGGAAATCAGCAGGTCGTCGGCGTCGTCTTTCGAGTCCATGAAACAACCCCCATTCAGTTTGGCCCCATTCAGTCTGGACCACCCCCGAAACCGCAAGCGCGCGGACAGGTCGGTCAGCACCAACTCTACGATACGGGTGAATACCGAGGCAGGAATTCGGTCGGGGAAAAGTCGTTCAGTTCCGGAAATCGCGCGCGATCGCCGATTATCGAACCGAAGAAGCGTCCATAATCGTCGCCGTCTTGATCTTTACCGGCTGCACTGGCCGCTTCTTTGAGTCGAGTTCCACGCCCGCAATCCGCCGCAGCGTTTCGAGCGACTCCGGCCCCTCGATCTGCGCAAACGCCGTGTACTTCCCATCCAGGTTGTCGGCCCGCGCCAGGGTGATGAAAAACTGGCAGCTCGCCGAATTCGGATCGTTCGGCGTCAGCGACATGCCCACCGTTCCAAGCGTGAACGGAGTCTTGTTGAACTCGGGTGCCAGCGTCCGCCCATCCGGCCGCTTGCCCGTTCCATTGCCGACCGGACAGCCGCCCGCGATCGCAAATTCGCGCTCGACGCGATGGAACGATTTGCCATCATAGAATCGCGCCCGCACGAGATCGAGGAAGTTGTCGACCGTGTGCGGCGCCTCGTCATACAGCAGTCGCATCATCAGCCGGCCGTGGGTCGTGTCGAGCGCCACGGTTTTGTAGGTGATGACATCCAGCGTCACCGGCGCCGAGACCACTGCGCCAAGATAGGGCGACCACGACAGGTCATACTTCCCCGGCTGATGGAGGACCGGATAAAGCCGCGCCAAATCGACCCGCAGTCCGACCGAGCCCATCGGCGCGATCGTCAACAGCGGCACCGGATACTCCGGCTTCTCGGACTTGCGATCGCCCAGCGTCGAATTGCCCTCGGCCGCGACGCGCAACGCCCGATAGCGCTCGCCGGAAAAAACGTGTTCGATCGGCAACCCCATGGCTGCGAAGTCGTCATGACTGATGTCCGCCCCCGGCACCTGCAACGTGACCGGCTCAAGCGTCTTATTTCGCAGGATGAACTCGCCCATGACCGGACTTCCAACCGGAAGTGTCGTCTTGTCGAGGCGCAACTCGGCCTCGATGAAGCTCGGCATGGCCGCCGGCGTCAGCGGCTCGCGCTGGGGAGCGCTGGTCGGCGGCGGCGGATCGTTGAGGGACGTGGTCCGAAGCTGTGGCACGAGCTGCCCGCTCCCGGGCTGCGGGGGCTCGGGCGTCAGGGCCGGCTGCTGAGCCAGGGCCAGTCCAACGAATATGCCAAAGGTAACGATCATTCGTGTCCTAGCCCCGTCTTCCGGGTTGCCCGCCGTCCGTCACGCCCCCGACCCGGAGAGCACGGCGACCACGGTCTTGCACATGATGAGGAAATCCAGCTTGAGCGACCAGTGGTCTATGTAAAAAAGATCGAGCCGCATCCATTCGTCGAACGGGATCAGATGCCGCCCCTTGACCTGCCACAGGCAGGTGAGGCCCGGCCGCATCGAAAGCCGCCGCCGTTGCCAGCGGTCGTATTGGGCCACCTCGTCGGGCAGTGGGGGCCGTGGACCAACGATCGACATGTCGCCGCGGATGACATTCAACAATTGCGGCAACTCGTCCAGACTGAAGCGTCGCAGGAACGAACCGACGCCGGTCAGCCGAGGGTCGTCCGGAATCTTGAAGACCGGCCCGCTCGATTCGTTCAGATGCGCGACCTCGGCCTGGAGCTGCTCCGCCCCGGGAACCATCGTGCGGAATTTCAACATCTCGAACGGTCGCCCGTTCAGTCCGGAGCGCCGCTGACGAAACAGGATCGGTCCCGGTCCGCTCGTTCGGATGACAATCGCGCATATCAGCATTATCGGCGCGGTCAGGAGAATGGCGAGAGCCCCGATCGACAGGTCCAGCATCCGCTTTACCACCAGCAGCTCGGGCGAGTGCCTTGTCGGCGAATAAGCCAGCATCGGCACGCCGTGGAAGCTCTCAACCTCCGGCGTTGCATGGCATACCATCGACTCAGCCAGCACGTGCGAGATCACCCCGATCTCCTCGCACAGCCGCACATACGGCAACACCCCCGGCAGGTGCTCGACGCGAACCGCGAAGAAGACCTCATCAACAACCTCGTTGTCGAGCAGACTCGCCAAACGGGAGACGTCTCCCAGAATGGCCCCGGTCTGCGGATCGGGATCGGCGCTCTCCTGCGGCAACGTCAGGTGGCCGAGCACCACCGATCGGCCGAGCGACGAAGCCCGCAGCAGCCGCCGCAGTCGAACCGCGTCCCGTCCGGCCCCGACAATCAGGATGTGCCGCTCCTGTCGCGACGCAACCCACTGCCCAACCAATCCACTTATACTCCGCATCACCAGCGTGGTCGCAGGCAGCAACGCCGTGAACGCCACGATCTGCATGCGTGGAAACGCCTCGCGCCGCACAAACAGCGCCAGCCCCGCCAGCAGCATTCCGATGATCAACGCCCCCCAGACCGCTCGCGCCGCATACCAGCGCGTCCGCTGCCAGCGCGGGTCGTACCAGTGCAGCCAATGCAACACGACCGGCCACGCAACGACCAGCACCGCCAGCGACCAATAATGCACCTGCAGGGCCGAGTCGAAACCCGGCAACCGCTCAGGCCAGCTCTTCCCGAGCCAAAGCCGCGTGCGCAGATAATCGGCGATCACGTAGGTCGCGCAGACGGTGAGAACGTCCCCGCCCACGAGCAGCAATCGAACTTGTCGCCACGCCTTCGTGATGGTCACGGTTCAGCGAATCCGCGCGAGGTTCCGGCGACGACCGAACGCCGCAGCCGATCGGCCGATTGTAAACGGCGGGGGAGTTTTCGTCAGCGGCTTGGCCGAGATGCCGATGTTGCGTCGCGGAGAAGTGACTCGGCATCGGATTCACGGCCGCTGTCGCGCAGGATCGACGCCAGCAGCTTGGTCGAAGCGACAACGTCCGGATTTGTAGCTGGCAGACGCTTGCGGCGAATATCGAGCGACCGGCGGCAGTGTTCCTCGGCGGCTGCGTACTCGCGCTGTGAGTGCAGCAGTGCGGCGAGTGTGTATGAGGCGGTCGCGACTTGTGCGTTGTCATCGCCGAGCGTTTTGCGATAGATGCGCAGCGCCTCCGCCATGAGCGGCGTTGCGCCGGCCGGATCGCCCTGGGCCTGCTTGATGATCGCCAGACCCTGCAGGATCGCGGCGACGTTGCGGTGCTCGTCGCCAAGTTCCTTGCGGTTGATGACCAGGGCCGCTTCATAGAGCTGCACGGCCTCATCGTATTGGCCGAGATGCCGAAGGGCGTAGGCGAGGTTGTTCTCGGTCACGGCGACGTCGGGATGATTGTCGCCGAGGAGCTTCTTCCGCAGTTTGAGCGTGTCACGAAAGACAGGCACGGCGGCCGCGTAGTCCTTTTTCCTCGCCAGCGTCGAGCCGAGCGCATCGAGGCACTCGCCCACGTCGGGATGATCGGGGCCTTCGAGCTTGATGAAGATAGCGAGGGCTTCGCGATGCAGTTTCTCGGCCTCGTCGAGGCGCCCTTGAGATGAGAGATCGGCAGCAAGATTGTCCTTGCCGATCGCAACGCGGACATGCTCGGCTCCATACGCCCGTTCAAGTATCGCGAGGGCCTGGCGGTGAAGTTTCTCCGAAGTCTCGAAGTCGCCGCGCGAATGCGCCACTTCGGCCAGATCGTTGATGGCGACGCCCAACTCAGGTTCGTTCGCGCCGAGCCGCTGCTGCTGGATGTCGAGCCGGCGTTGCAGGACTTCGGCAGACTCATCGAATTTGCCGAGCCGTCGCAGGAGGTGGCCAAGTTCGCCCATGACTTCGACCGTCTCCGGACTGGTCGGGCCGGATGCTTTGATCGAAAGCTCGAGCGCCGCGCGAAGATGCGGCTCGGCAGCGGTATAGAGGCCGAGCGCGCGGTACGTCGCGCCGATGCTGTTGCGAACGGCGGCCTCAACCTCGGGCTGGGCCTTGAGCGACCCGGCGTCGATGGGACCGGCGGCCTTGTCGAGCACCTCGCGGACCGTAATCGCCGCGCCGCGCGTGTTGGACGGGTCGGCAGACAGGAGCATCGATTGGGTGAATTCGTTAATGGCGCGGGCCTTCGCGGCTTCCTTCTCCGCTTTGTCGCGCTGCTCGCGAACCTGTGCGAGGAGGATTCCCTGGTGGTGATAGGAGACGGCCAGCGTCACAGCCGAGATGGCAACCAGAATTGCAAAGGCCGCAACGATCGCGAGCGCCACCCGATGGCGACGCAGGCCCTTTCGCAGCAGATAGAGCGAGGAATCGGACCGGGCGAGAATCGGTTCGCCGTCGAGAAAGCGACGAAGGTCTTCACCCAGCGCCGCCGCGGACTGATAGCGCCGAGCGCGGTCCTTATCGAGCGACTTGGCAACGATGGTCTCCAACTCGCCGCCGAGGTCGCGATTGATTGAGCCAAGGCGAACGGGCTCCTCGTCGCGAATGATTCGAGCGGCATCCGGGAGCGAGTGCGGCGGTAGATCATGTGGTAGTCGACCGGCGAGCAACTGAAAGAGAATGACGCCGAGCGAGTAAACATCGCTGCGGAGATCGATGTCGTCGGGATCGCCAGAGACCTGTTCCGGGCTCATGTAAGGCAGCGTGCCGATGAGTTGACCCGACTGCGTGTGCATCGTGGTGATGTCGGCATTGTCAGCAACGGCGCGGGCGACGCCGAAGTCGAGCACCTTCGGCTGTCCGGTCTTGTCTACCAGGATGTTGCTGGGCTTGAGGTCGCGGTGGATGACGCCGCGCTGATGGGCATGTTGAACTGCCTCGCAGATGAGTGCAAAGAGCGTGACGCGATCGCGGATGTCGAGCCCATTGCGGTTGGCATAGTCGGTGGGCGACAAGCCATCCACAAACTCCATCACAATGCCGAGGGCTTCCGGGTTAGCGGGGTCGATCGCGCCGGCCTCAAAGATCTGGGCAATACCGGGGTGCTGCAGGCGACCGAGGATATGGGCCTCGTGCTCGAACCGCCGTCGTATGGAGTCTGACGCGAAGCCGGGGCGGATGAACTTGACGGCCACGGTGCGGCGCGGAATGGCCTGCTCGGCTAGATAGACGGCTCCCATACCGCCTGTTCCAAGACAGCGAATGATGCGGAACGACGCACTCGAAACAGCCGGAGCGTTGTCACGTTGTGCGATTTGTCCGGCGAGGAGCGGTTGCCCGGCACCGATGGCGTCGATCGGGCTATCGTGCCCATCGTCGCGAGCGAGCATGGCTTCGACTTCGCGGCGCAGGTCGGGATCGGACGCGCAGCGTTCGTCGAGTAGGCGACGTCGATCGTCTCCACGGACAGCGCAGGCGTCATTGAACAGGGCAACCACCTGCTTGTAGCGCTGCGCGTCGATCATGGTTGAAGCTGCGTTCCAAGCCATGCGCGGGCAGCGCGCCAGTCGAGCTCGACAGTGGCTTTAGAGACGTCCAGGACGGAAGCAATTTCGTCCATTGCCAGTCCCCCGAAAAAGCGAAGTTCGACCACGCGATGCTGGCGCGGGTCGAGCTGAGCGAGTTGGGTGAGCGCATCGTCGAGCGCGATGAGGTCGACCGCGGGCACGCCAGTGGGTGCGTTCGGTTCCTCAAACGCAACCTGATCGCGCTGTCCTCCGCGCTTGGCGGCGCGGGCACGGCGGGCGTGGTCAGTGAGAATCTGTCGCATCGCCGTGGCCGCGACAGCAAAGAAATGCCGGCGGTCGGCATAGGCGGGGTTGGTGCGATCAATCATCCGAACGAACGCCTCATGCACCAGCGCGGTGGGTTGCAGCGTGTGATCGGCGCGTTGTTGTCGGAAGTAGCTGCCGGCCAGCGCGCGGAGTTCTTCATAGATCAGGAGGAGCAGACGATCGGCAGCAGCTTTGTCGCCGTTGGCCATTTCAGCCAGAAAGAGTGTCGCTTGGCCCGCATCTGCCATATTCGCGTCCGGATCGCGGCATGAACGGCGACCGCAAGCTTTGATTCTACCAACTCTTAGAGAAATCCAACAATTCGTTAGGGACGCGCGGGCGGGGCTGCGTTGATGGGCGGAAGGAGACAAACCATGAATCGAACGAACAAGTATCGAGTTGGCGCCGCGATGTTTACCGCGACAGTGTTTTCGGCCGCCGCGGCATTTGGTGGATCCCTGACGCCTCCGGCCGGACCGGTCGGTCCGACGATGAAGCCGCTCAGCGAAATCGAGCCGCGGGTCGCGATCAACGCCGTCAACACGCCGGGCGACGCGACGTCCCAATTCAAGATTACGCAGAGCGGGTCGTACTACCTGACGGGCGGCATCGCGGGAGTTGCAGGGAAGCATGGAATCCTCGTCACGGCGAGCAACGTCAGCATTGATCTCGGCGGGTTCGACGTGCATGGCATCGCAGGGGCATCGTCGGGAATCAAGGTGCCGTCGGCTCCCGTGCTCACCGGCGTTAGCGTGCGAAATGGGACGCTTAGCGGTTGGGGCTCCATCGCGCTCGACCTGCAATATGTCAATGGTGCCCGCGTCAATGACGTGCGGGCGGTGGCAAGTGGCGCGGGCATCTTTGTCGGAAGCTCGGCCGTCGTCACGAATTGCAGCGTGATCGACAGCATTATTGCCTCGCTTCCCGGAATCTACGTAGGTCCCAAGTCTGTCGCGAGTCATTGCTCGGTCAGCGGCGGCAAGTCTGATGGAATTTCAGCAGACACCGACAGCGTCGTGTCGAATTGCACCGCTTCGAGCAACGGCGACTCGGGTAGTGATAGCGGGTTTCGAGTCAGCCCGGGCGTGACGCTGAGTGGCTGCTCCGCCAGCGGAAACTTCTACGCCGGCGTCTATGTCGCCACGAGTGATGCTACGGTGACTGGATGCACGATGCGGAACAATAACGTCGGTATCTATGTGCAAACCGCATCCTTCGTGACCGGCAACACCTTGGCCGACAACAACACGGGGATTCTGGTAAATGGCTTGCGAAGCCGGATTGACGGCAACAACGTGTTCGACGGCTCGGCCGTCGGGATTCAGGCCGACGCGGGAATGGCGAATGTCATTGTCCGCAACACGGTGCAGATTCAGAGCAATTCGACCAATTGCTACATTCTCGGGGCGAGCAACAACGTCGGGACGATCGTGACGCTGAGCGCGACGATCAGCACGACGAACCCGTGGGCAAACTTCAAAAACTGACAATTGTTTCGCGGTTGGCGGCCCGGGCATGTGCCTGGGCCGCTGGTCGTTGTGGATTCTTCTGACGCCGAGACTCTAATCGGCGCAATCGCAACAAGAGGAGTATGCCATGATTCGAAACCTCACCATTATCGTTGCCACACTCGGACTAACGGGTACGGCACTGGCGCAGACGAACGTCCACTCGACCAACAAGCAGACCTGGTTCGAGAATGTGGGTTGGGCGGACTGGCGCGATGCGAACGCCGGCTCGGCCGGTGTTCGGATCGGATCGCGGGTGCTCGACGGCTACGTATGGGCCGAGAACATCGGGTGGATCAATGTCGGCAACGGGCCGGCAGCCCCACCTTACTATTCGAACGCGAACAGCGCCGACTACGGCGTGAATATCGACACGAGCGGGATGCTCAGCGGACTCGGGTGGTCGGAAAACATTGGATGGATCAACTTTGGCGCGGGCGCGATGGCGAATCCGCCGCTGCCGGCGCGGATGGAGTGTGACGGCCGGATGAATGGTTACGCCTGGGGCGAGAACATCGGCTGGATCAACCTGTCCGCCGTCGAGGCGGGTAAGTATGTGTCAATGGACGCGGCATCGCAGCCGTATCGCTGCGACATGAACCATGACGGGTTCTCAAATGGCGATGACGTGCAAGTGTTTGTCGGTGTCGTGCTCACCGGGGCCGCTTATGACTGGCGCGATCTTTGCTCGGGCGATGTCGCGGCCCCGCCCGATGGTCAACTCGATACGGCCGACCTTGCGGCGTTTGTCGGCTGCATGCTGGGCAACTGATCGCTCAGGGACGCGGGTGATCGGCGAAGAATTGCCATGCCGTTGCCGTCGCATCGAGTGCGCTGATGCTCGGGCCTTCGCCCAACGCGGCTAGCCCGTTCGAGATTCCGCCCGGCCAGCCGTGACCCTGGCCGGTGATCTCAACGACAGTGAAGATCGGCGCGGCATTCTGCGGTGCGAATTGAAGTGTCGTCACTGCATCAATGGTTTGCTGCGAAGCCGGAGTGGAATTGCATCCGAGCGCTTCGGACCAGCGGGCAATCGTGTCGGCAATCGGCGGCGAGAATCGCGTGCCCCAGGGTGTGCTTACTTCGCCTCCAAGGAATGGAACAAGCGGATCGGCGGTTCCTGCGAAGAGCAGCGTCGGGATCGAGAAGGCCGGATGCGGGGCCTGTTCCCAGCACGGGCTGGATACGATCGCAATGGCCGCGAATTGCTCGGTCATTTCACTCGCCAGTCGAAACGCCATCGCGCCGCCGCTCGAATGTCCCGCGATAAAAATCCTGGCCGGGTCAATGGCGTATGACTGCTGCAATTCGGCGAGCAGCGCCCGAAAGAACGCGAGGTCGTCAATTTGTTGTCGCGGGCTGTCGCGCCACCACGGCCCTGCATTCCAGAACGTCGGATTGCCCAGGAAGCTCGGCGGGTCATCGGGGCGGTCGGGCAGGGCGGTCGGGGCGACGGCTATGAAGTTCGCTTCGTCAGACTTCGCAATCCAGTGGTCGTCGAATAGTGCGTCGGGGCCATTGCCACCAGTCCCATGCAACACAATTACCAGGGGCCGCGCGATTACAGTTGGCGTGTCGGGAGCGTGTATCGCATACGTCCATGTGTGCCCTGCCGCGTTGATTGAGTGCAGTTCGACGCCCGACGGTGGCGCGCTGGAGAACAGACCGCAGCCGGTGAGGCCGCCGGCGAACAGCGAAATCACAGCCCGAGTTTTAAGGGCGCTACCCCGGAAAGCACGCCGCAACATGGCAGGGATTGTAACAATCTGCCCCCAATGCCGGCACCTGACCTGCCAAATACACCGTTAGGGGCGGCATGAGTTTCGGTATAATGAACCCGCCGGAGGTGGACCGGAGGACTGCGCGGGCTTGTGGCCGCGCGGCTCGGCGACAGTGGTCGCATCCTTTCAGCTGGGACGGGGCGTTCGGAGCGTTTGATGAAGACGAGTTGGACGATGTTGATCGCCGCGGCGGGTTTGCTTGCGGCGTGCGAGTTGGTTCGCGCCGGTGATGCGGAGATCATCGTTGCGGCGCGTGCGGGCGATGTTTCGAAGATCGAGACGCTGGCGGGCGCGTCCGGGGCCGGTCTGGCGGTCCGCGATTCGCAGGGTCGGACCGCATTGCTCGCGGCAGCGGGCGCATTGCGGCCGGAGGCAGTAGCGTCGCTGATCGGGCTGCATGCGGATGTGAATACCAAGGACGCGCGCGGCATGACGGCGCTGTCGCTTGCGGTGGCGGCTCCAGCGGTTGGGAAGGAAGTCGAGCGCGATCGGGCGCTGGTTGTCGAGGCGTTGCTGAAGGCGGGGGCGGATTCGGCGGCGACGGATACCGACGGGATGACGGCGCTGCATTTTGCGGCCCTGCGCGGCCGGTCGGAGTTGTTGGCTCTCCTGCCGATGGATTCCTCAACTGCGCGGACAAAAGACAAGGCCGGGCGGACGGCGCTGCACTACGCCGCGATGGGGAATCACACGAGGCTGATGGACGCGCTTGTTCGGGCGGGGGCGGAAGTGAACTCCACCGACCGACTAGGCGAGACGGCGTTACACACGGCGGCGCGGCGATTTCGGTCTGAAGCGGCGACGTTTCTGATCGGACATGGGGCGACAGTTGATGTGCGTAACCGGCAGGGTCAGACACCGCTTTTGCTCCTGTCGATGGAGTCGGATGACTCGCCGGAGGTAGATGCGGCGCTGGTGAAAATGGCGGATGTCCTGATCGGCGCCGGGGCGAATGTAAGCGCGAAGGACGCGGCGGGAATGACGCCGGTGAAGGCGGCGGAACAGGGTGAACATCCGAAGCTGGCGGAACAATTGCGGAAGCACGGAGGTGTGTCATGAAGTCGCGACACATTTTCTGTGCGGTACTGGCGATGGCGATGTCGGCGGGGGCTGCTTCTGCGGCGCCGTATCGGCCTTACACGGATGTCGAGACGGCATTGGCGAATGCGGAGTCGCAGTATCCGGCACTTTGCAAGCGCGTGAATCTGGGGATTTCGGTGCAGGGGCGGACACTTTGGGCGCTGTGCATTTCGAATAACGTCAACGTCCAGTCAGACGAGCCCGAGGTTTGTCTGATCTCGACCATGCACGGCGATGAGCCGGTCGGTACGGAGAATCTGCTTAATCTCATTACATTGCTGACGACTCAATACAACATCGACTCGCGCGTTACGAACATCGTCAATAGCGTCGAGTTGTGGATTGTTCCCGTCATGAATCCGGACGGGTACATGGCTGCGACACGCGAGAACTCGAACGGCATCGACCTAAACAGGAATTTCCCCGATCCGTTTACCAGCCCAAACAATACGACGGCCGGCCGCGAGATGGAGACGGCGGCGATCATGAACTGGCGATTCGGGCACCACTTCTCGCTAGGCGCAAACTTCCACACCGGAGCGCTGGTGGTGAACTATCCGTTCGATGGAAATCCAAACGGACAAAGCGTGTTCACACCGTCGCCGGATGAAGACATGTTTGTGGCGCTCAGCGAGCAGTATTCGCAGCACAATGGGCCGATGTGGGCGAGCCCGACGTTCTTTCACGGAATTACGAACGGGGCGGAGTGGTACACCATCACGGGCGGGATGCAGGACTGGGCCTATCTCTACATGGGCTGCAACGAGGTGACGATCGAGCTGAACAATGTCAAGACGCCTCCGGCCAACCAGCTTCCACAGCTATGGCTCGACAATCGTGATTCGTTGCTCACGTATGTCGAGCAGTCGCTGACCGGGGTGCGCGGATTGGTAACGGATCAGGTCACAAGCGCGCCGCTGAATGCAACAGTCTCGGTCGTGGGTCGGGCGCACAACGTCTTCACCGACCCGGCGGTGGGCGACTATCACCGAATGGTAACGCCGGGGACGTATACGCTGCGTTTTGACGCCGCGGGCAAGGAGTCGCGGCAGATTCCGGACGTGGCGGTGAACACCGGCGCGGCGACGCGGCTGGATGTGAGCTTGTCGGGACCGGCGCGGGTGACGTCGCCCAACGGCGGCGAAAGTTTGATCGCAGGGCAGCCCACGACGGTGGCGTGGAGCGGCCATCCGGCGGCACAGTTCCAGGTGCAATACACGCTGGATGCAAATTCCCAGTCGACGGTCAACGAGGGGTTTGAAAGCGGCTTTCTCGATCCGGCATTCACGACCGGCGGCGCGTCCAACTGGTTTCTCGTGAACATACCCACGCACACCGGAACGCGATCGGCGCGGGCCGGAATTATCTCGCACGGTCAGACGTCCTGGATGAAACGCACTTTTGCAGGTCCGGGGACCGCCAGCTTCTGGTATCGGGTCAGTTCGGAAAGCGGGCACGACTATTTCAATTTCTACGTGGATGGCTCGCAGGTCATTCATCAGGCCGGCACGGTGGCATTTACGAGTTACTCAACGCCATTGTTGGCTTCTGGTTCACACGAATTGAAGTGGGAGTACGTCAAGGACGGGGCCAACTCGGTGGGAGCTGATACCGTCTGGGTGGATGACCTGCAGATCGTGACCGACAACGCGACGTGGGCAGATGTCGGTCCGTTGACTTCGATCGGGGCAACGAGTCTAGCGTGGACGCCGGCGTCGGCCACGTCCGCCGCGCGGGTTCGCGTCCGGGCGTTTTACGACGGGACGCTCTACGGGGCTTACGACTGGAGCGACAGCTCGTTTCCGGTGGTTGCGGTGCCGACTGGCGGCGATATGAATTGCGACGGTTCGTTCAACGCGGCCGACGTGGGGCCCTTTATTGTCGCGCTAACCGATCCGTCGGGGTACGGGACGACTTATCCGGGATGCCCCATTTTGCACGGCGACATGGATGCGAACGGTCTGGTAGACGGGGCGGACGTCGAAGGATTTGTTGATCTGCTGTACGGAACCCCCTGATCGCCAAGGTATTAAACAATTTTTATCTGAAATTAAGACGTCGCTCACCCGGCTTCCCCATACTGACAGTGGAAGTCGGAGATGGCGATGTTGCCGTTGAATCTACAAGTCGCGCAAACGAGGACTGCCGCGGGGCGGTCGCCACTGCTGCTCAAGACGGCGGCATGGCGAATGGACGGCTGGAGCATTCCGGCCGACGAGGGCGACGGCGGCGATTTCGTTCTCACCCATTGGTCGGCCGATGCGTTGCGGATTTGGGTGGGCGATGTGACCGGGCATGGTGCGCCGGCGGCTCGGGCATCGGCGACGGTGCGCAAAGTTTTGAAGCCGTTTGTTCGCGAACCGCTGAGTCTGCGGAGTTTGTGCCGGGCGAACGAACTGGTATATCGCGCGCTGCAGGGGGAGCGGTTTGTTGCGATCACGGCGATGGAACTCCAGCCGAGTGGGAATCGGGCGATCATTGCCAACGCGGGAAATCCAGTATTGCTGCTGCATCGACCGGAATTGCGGCGGGTCGAACGGTTTACGAGTTCGGGCATGCCGCTTGGGCTGGTGAGCCCCGAAGAGTGGCGACCGCCCAGCTTTACACTCACTTATGTCAATTCCGGGGATCGGTTTGCCTGCTTTACGGATGGCGTTGCGGACGAACCGGGCCGCACCGGGAGTTTCGGACTTCGGCGAATCGTCCGCGCCGTGCTTCGATCCGGCGATTCGATGGCGGCGGATGTCGGACGGCGCGTTTCGGCGTTTGGCGTCAACAGCGCCGATCGCGATGACATGACTTTCCTCACTATTACATCGAGGCGTTCGGCGGATCAGTCGGCGGCGTGGCGGGGCGTTGAAGCGACTGCTGCGCGGCTGTAGGGTTGCCCGGCATGAAGGATCGGGCGTGGTCCTTCGCGGCGGACAAGCTGAATGACTTTGAGTCCGGCATCGAATTCTCGCGTCGAATTGCGGGCGGCGCTTCTATCGGTTGCGGTCGGGCTGCTCCTGTCGATCTTCAAGTTTGGGGCCTACTTCGTCACGGGGTCGGACGTCGTCTTTTCAGATGCGCTGGAGTCCATCGTGAACGTGGTGGCCTCGATGGCGGCGCTTTATGCGCTGCGGATCTCGCATGCGCCGGCCGATGCCGAGCACCCTTACGGACACGGTAAGGTTGAGTTTCTTTCGGCGGGTTTCGAGGGCGGACTGATCGTTGCGGCGGCGGCGGTCATCATGTTCAAGACCATCGAGAAGCTGATTCTTCGTCACTCCGCCGTGGAGCAGGTGGGCTTCGGGCTGGCGGTGGTGGCGGCGGCCATGGCCGTCAATGGAGGCATGGGACTCTGGCTAGTGCGACTGGGGCGGCGGAATGGATCACTTGCATTGGAGGCGGATGGCCGGCATCTCCTGTCTGACGCGGTAACTTCGGTGGCGGCGCTTGTGGCGCTGGGGCTCGTGCGGATTCTGGGCTGGACGCTGATCGATCCGCTGGCGGCGCTGGGGATGTCGCTCTACATCGGATGGACCGGATTCGGACTGATGCGGCGTTCGGCGGCGGGGTTAATGGATGAGCAGGATGCAGATGACGCGCGGACGCTCGAGACCATTTTGCAGGGGCACGTCGGTGCGACGGGGCGCGAGCCGCGAATATGCTCGTACCACAAACTGCGCCACCGGCACGCGGGGCGGTATCACTGGGTGGATTTTCACATCTTGTTTCCGCCGGCGATGAGCATTCAGGCGGGACACGACGCGGCTAGTGCGATCGAGGGCGAAATCGAACAGGCACTGGGTGAAGGCGATGCGACGGCGCACATCGAGCCGTGCAAGGACGCGGAGTGCGGGCTTTGCCGCAGCGCGGGTTGAGCGGGCGGTTTATTTTGGGCGGGCCTTGGGTTTGCTCTTCTTGAAGTCGGCGAGGGCGTCCCGGCCGATCCAGCGGGCGGCGCGGTGCGTCGAGCCGGTTAGCTTCTCAGCGAGCGCGGTCGCGGCGGGGCGGAGGTTGGCACGGCGGCCAATGCCGCGCAGCGCCCAGTTGACGCCTTTCTTGACGAAGTTGCGGTCGTCGTCGGACGCCTTCTCGATGATCGGGAAGCACTCGGCGAAGAGGTCGTCGTCGGCCTGCTTGTCGTGGAGGGCGACGGAGGCGAGCAGGGCGAAGGCGGCGCGCTTCTGGAACTCGCCTTTTTCCTTTGACCACTGGCGGATCTTGGCGAAGGCGAGCGGCGTGCGGTCGAAGAGGTGGAAGCAGGCCGTGTCGCAGATGGCCCAGTTATCGAAGTCGCGGCACCAGCGGTCCATCTGGGCAGGGGTGACGCTGGCGGGGTCGTCGATGAGCGTGGCGATCATGCGGGCCTCGTACCAGCCGGTTTTCCAGAGTGCGGCGGCGAGGTCGTGATCTCGGCCGATCTGTTTGGCGAGCGGTTTCATGTTGGCCATCGAAACGCCGAATGACTTCGGTGCGGAGATGGCGAAGCGCTTCAGATTGTCGCGGTCGCGCTGGGTGCTGAGTTTTTTCAAGGTGTCGAGGAGCATCGCGGCGCGCTCGGTTGGCGGAGTGGTTGCGGGTTTCGCGGCGGCTGATTTGCGCTTTGGCATCAGCGGATTCCTGGGCGACGCAGTTCGTAGACGACGCTTTCGATGAGCTTGCCTTCGACGTCGGTTTTCGTTCGAGTCCCGGTGAACACGGCGCCGATTTTTTCCATGGCGCGGCGGGATCGCTGATTGTTTGGACCGACCAGGAAGACGACTCGATCGACGAACTGGAACGCGTGATCGAGCATGAGGCGTTTCAGTTCGCCGTTAAATTTGCCGCCCCAGTAGGGACGCGTCAGGAAGGTCCAGCCGATCTCGACTTCGCTTTTGTCGGCGTCGTAACCGAAATAGCGCGACGAGCCGATGACTTCTCGCGTAGCGCGATCGATGATGACGAATGCGCCGCGCGAATCGAGGGCCTCCTGGAAGAATTGCCTGAAGACCGGCTCGGTATAGCGATCGCGGGCCGGGTGCTGCTGCCAGATGAGCGGATCCGACGCGGCCGCGAAGAGCGCGTCCCAGTCGGCTGGCTGCAAGGGGCGAAGCTCAAGCAACTCTCCGACGAGTTGAGGTTGTCGATCGAACTCGCGCACGCCAGCTGCCCATCGGCGATCGGCCGGCCTCATCCCTTGTAGGCGGCTTCCAATCGCGCTATGTCGATCTTATCCATCTGCAGCATGGCCTGCATGACGCGGCCGGATTTTTTCGGGTCTTTGTCACCGAGCATCGGGCCGAGCGTGCGCGGGATGATCTGCCATGAGAGCCCGTACTTGTCCTTGAGCCAGCCGCAGCGGCTTTTCTCGCCGCCGGCCGACAGTTTTTCCCAGAGTTCGTCCACCTCGGGTTGCGACTGGCAGTCGACGAAGAGCGAGATGGCCGGTGTGAATTGATAGTGCGGTCCGCCGTTGAGGGCGATGAACTCCTGACCTTCGAGCTGGAAGATCACGGTCATCACCGTGCCGTTCGGGCCGGGCGTGGTGCGATGGATGTTCGAGTTCTTGAAGATGGAGACATAGAACTTCGCGGCTTCTTCGGCCTTGCCGTTAAACCAGAGGAATGGGGTGATCTTTTGCATGGCGATAAATCGCTCCAATTAGAGAAGGCGCATGTCGCTTCGCGCTGCGACGAAATCAGTACATACCGAGATCTCGGAAACTGGACTCTGGACTAACCCGGTCCAGCGGGAGGTTGAGTTGTTCGGCGGTCAGACGGCGAACTTCGCCGAGCACCTGTTGTTCGACTGCTGCCCGGGCCGCGAAGTTGTCCTTCGGGTTCGCAATCGGGGCGAGGCAGCGGGCGAGATCGGCGATGGTCTCCAAGCCGGGCGCGAAGTGGACTGCCAGTCGGTCAGATACGACGGCGATGGAAACGGCGCCGGCGAGGAACGTGAACATGGCGAATGTCACGCCAGCCGATCGGCCGAGCGTGATCCACATCGCGGCGGACGCGGGCATCCAGACGGTGATCGAGGCCCACGTGGCCAGTGAGATGACGCGATCCGCCTCTGGGGAAGGCACCAGGTGCGGGACCGAGCGCCGATGCCGGGTAAAGGCCTTCCAGATTTTGCGGGGAGAGGGCAGCAACTCGTCGAGACGCGCGGCAGGGCGAGTACGCGATCGCTCGATTCCGGCGTGGGTCATAAGCCAGCGACGGAGTTCGTGAAACGCAACCGCCGTCTGGCAGCGCCCGTTGTCGGCCGGAAGACTGGCCATCACGAGCGCCGCCAAGTCGGCCACAGTTCGCACGCGCGAGCACTGGTTGTCGGCCAGCGCGATGTTGAAGCGATCTTCAACATTCAAGACCAGTTCAACGGAATCAAGTCCCATGATGCGAGCATCCCTCCCTGCAATGATTGGACCTATTTGCCGGACCGTTCGCTGAGCATGGCTTCGAGCTGGTCGTAGCCGGCGGACATGCCTTGTTCCATTCCGGAGGCGAGGATGCCGTCGCGGGCTTCTTTGGACGGATAGACCACGGTGATGGTGACGAGCGTCTTGCCGGCCTGTTCGGTGAAGGCCATGGTGGCGACCTGCTCGCCGGCCTGCATGGGGCAGCCCATGTCGAAGGTTTCGGTGCGGACGAGGCGCTGCTGCGGGACGACTTCGCGGTAGACGCCGTGGAGGACCATGGCGGTGTTGCCGTCGGGGCCGGCCCAGGCCCACTTGTAGGCGCCGCCGACGCGGACGTCTTCCTCGCAGGCGGTCATCGACCAGCCGGGCGGGGAGAAGAGCCAGCGGCGGATGAAGGCCGGCGTGGTCATGGCCTCATAGACGAGGCGGGTAGGGGCGTCGAACGAGCGGGTGATGACGAGTTCGCGGTCACCCTTGGTGGTGATTTTCAACTTTCCACTGTGGGTCATCATTTTGTATCTCCTTTTCGAATGATCAGGTCATTTTGTGTCATGGGCCTTTAGCTCTTCGAGCAGGGCGTCGAGGCGCTGGAAATTGGATTCCAGGGTCTGGCAGTATCGTTCGAGCCAGAGGGTGGCGCGTTTGATGGGGCGCCCCTCGGCGCGGCAGACGTGGGTGCGGCCGACGATGCGGCGGCGGACGAGCTTGGCGCGTTCGAGCACGCGGACGTGCTTGGAGGCGGCCGGGAAGGACATTTGCAGGGGGGCGGAGAGCTCGCTGAGGTTCTGCTCGCGGTCGGAGAGGCGGCGGAGGATCTCGCGGCGAGCCGGGTGGGCGAGGGCGTGAAAGACGCGGTCGAGTTCGGGGGAGCGATCTAGAACCATGTGGTTTAATGTATCGGCGGGCATCATGAATGTCAACCATGTGGTTTAATAATTTTGGAGGCACGGAGGCACGGAGGCACGGAGGCACGGAGGCACGGAGGCACGGAGGCACGGAGCCACGGAGGCACGGTGAATTGGGGCGGGCATCCGATCAACCGAAAACCGGAAACCGAAAATTGAAATCCGACGCGGAGTTGGCGGCGGGCTGATTTTTCCCGCGGTCGCGCGGTTTGAGACGGCGGTGAGTTTTTTGAGACGCGGATGAGTCGTGGGGATTAGATTCGTGAGACGAGCCTCGATTTTCGAGTGAAAAACGTGGTTGGCGGATGAGACTCGTGAGATTTGGGGCGGTCCGATTTGTTTGGCCTTCGTTTGGTCTGGCTCCTGGCGGCCGCAGGCTACAGATACAGGTCATGGCCACGGACCATAAGCCCCAAGCTATAAGCCGCAGGAGGAGGTGAGACGCCGCGATGAGATTATTGAGATTCGGGGCGGTCCAGTTTGTGCTTGGGGTTTGCACGGCGTATTGGGTTTTCAAAGATCGACTCGCTTCGGGCGGGGGAATCGGCGCTTCCCTTGGGGACGGAGATTTGCGCATCGAGACACCGGCTTGCTCCCCCCTACGTTCGCGGGAGCTTGTTCGGGTATTGTTTAGTCAGCCGAAATGGGCAAGTCAAGGGAGATTCTTTTCGGATGGGTTCCAGTGGCTGAAGCCGACTGGCAACGGTCGCTTGCCCTGCGGGCACAGAGGAAGGGGGAGCGGAGCGGGCGGCGGGGCGAAACGCCGACACGTCAAGACGCCGACGAGGCAAAACGTCGGCACGGCAAAACTCCAGAATGCGGGCGGGCGGGAATTAAAGTGGGGCCGTTTATCGCGGTGGAGTGCGGGAGTTCGGATTAGATTTTATCGGTGGCTGTCCGGGGTTTCGGGGTTTCGATCCGCTCCGAAAACACGCTGCCAAACCGATATGAAACCGGCTCTAATAGGGGGCAGCGGGAGGCGATCGTCCTATTTCGAGCACCCAAGTACCGCCCGACGCCCAAGTTCCTGCCAACATCACGACAACCACAAGAACGCCGAAGACTCCAAAATTGGGGGCCGCAAATAGCCTCTCGGCCAGGTTAATAAGTGACCGATCAAGCAAGGCGACAGTTACTTGCCATGTGCCGAGGCCGGCCAATGCTACCATTAGCACGAACATCGTCCAGCTGACACGCCGAAACGATTCGATGCGAAGGGCAAAGGCGATACAAATCACTAAATCGATAGCCCCCATTACCCAACACGTATATGCATATCCGGTGTTTTGGCGGAATTGCGGTTCGCCCCTCCAATGTACCATAGGGATTACTATGGTGAACAGGGCGAACACCAAGAACAGCAGGCATCTAATTAGTCTCTGCATTAGAGATCCTCATGAACCGGCACCACACGATGATGTAGGGATCGAGGGGGACATTCTACTTTGTTTTCTCCCTTCGCGGTCGGCCGCGGGAGTTGAGGGTCGATTGCATACCCGGCCGGGCTAGCGTGCGTTTCGGGTACGGTGGCGATGCCGAGAATTGCGAGTCGGACTGGTTGGCGATCTGGCGGAGTCGGGTCACTTGTGCCATCGCTTCCACCACGGGCGAGGCGGGGCGGGTTCGGCCGGGCCATCGTGGATTTTGCAGTTTCGCACTTCGTGCAACAGCATCGTGAGGATCGCCTCGACTGCGGTTGGTTCGGCGCGGCGGATTGCGACCGTGGTGTTGAACATGGCCACGCGCACAGAGCGTGGCGGGATTACGCGGGCGACTGCCCATGTGTGGAAGTCGAGGGGTTCGCCGGCTTCATCCGTGCGCTGCGGGGGAAGAACGCAGATCGACTGGAAGTCAGGGAGAGATTGAATGTCGCCGCCGACGAAGGCCGCTGATCCTTCGAACGGGGCGCGGGAATCCGTGATCTTCAGGTCGCGGGGCGATTGGAGCGTGAGGACGTTGAGCCGTAGAGTGACTGATTCATCCTGCGAGTCGAAGAATGTGCCGCCGCCCTCGGGCTCGTACTCTTCGGCCCACTGGGATGGGATGCGAAAGGTGACCAGTCCGCCCCGGTAGGTAATCTGTTTCATCGCGCGCCATTCTAGCCAGTGTCGCGGCGAGATCACTTCTCGAATTGATTGGGCGTCGACTGCATGAGCTTGCGCTGATGACGTCGCTTGCAGCGGCTTTTCCCAGTGCATCATCAACGGGCAGGCTGCGCTTAGCCATATCATTCATTTGCGAAATCGCTATATACGACTGGGCGAGCGCTTCTGGTGAAGGCGATCTGCGCGTTACGCGAGTTAGCGCGCCCTTTCAGGGCTAAGAATGTCGGGGATTTCTATCGATCCCCAGGGCGTTGCCCTGGGCTATTTTGGCGCACGCCTTTGGCGTGCAATTGTTCCAGGGCCGGTTTCATAACAGCCCAAGGGTTCCAGTTTTCTTCGGAAAACGCAATGACGAACCGGTTGTGAAGCCGGTTCTGCCGCGGCGTTGTCCCGGACTACTTCGGCGTGTGGGGATCGCGCGCTTTGTCCGCCACGGCGGATCTTCAACTCGCTCAACAGTTCTGATCGCCGGTCCGGCACGGGCAAGATGCGCTTGCCCATGGCACCCGTGTTTCATACCAACCGGAGTTGGACTATTTCGGCGGGGGCGTTGATTCGGATGGGGAACCAGTTTCCTACTCCGCTGTTGACGAAGAGTTTGCTGGGGCCGGCGTTGTAGAAGCCGCGCATGTATTTGAAGAGGAACTCGCCTGCGCCCAAGTCGTGATCGGGGTCGGCGATTCCGTCGGCGCGCGGGGCGCGGAGCATGAGCTGGCCGCCGTGCGTGTGGCCGGAAAAAGTGAGCGGGACGCCGACGTCGGCGAGTGCGTCGAACGCGTGGGGGTGGTGGGCGAGGGCGATGGCGGGGCCGTCGATGCGCGGGTCGTGGCCGGCGAGGGTGCGGCGGACGTTTTCGAGGTGGCCGGGGCGGCCGAACTCGCCGGCGGGGGTGCGTGACCAGTCGAGGCCGGCGATGGTGAGCGGTTCGCCGTCGATGTCGAGGACGCGGCGCTCGTTGATGAGCAGATTGAAGCCGGCATCCTGCACGCCGCGGATGAAGTTCACGCGGTTGTCGATCATGTCGTGGTTGCCGATGACGAGGTACATGCCGCGCGGGGAATGGAGTTGGTTGAGGGCGGCGAGGGCGGGGGGCAGCATGTCGTTTGAGACGTCAACGAGATCGCCGGTGAAGAGGATGAGGTCGCTCTTGAGGCGGTTGACCTGATCGACCAGGTGCGGGAGGAACTGCGGGCGATAGAGGCGGCCGACGTGGAGGTCGGAGAACTGGGTGATGGTGAGGCCGCGGAGTCGCGGGGGGAGCCAGGGGGCGGGGATGTCGTAGCGGTTGATGTTGAAGCGGCCAAGCTGGCGCGTGCTGGCGACGGAAAGTCCGCCGGCGAGGACGAGCGGGGCATAGATGCCGGCGGTGGCGAGCCATTCGCGGCGCGAGAGGTCGGGGGCTCTGGCCTCGGCGCGAGTTTTCGGCGGGTGAAGGGCGCGGAGGAGGCGCGTGCCGGTGCGGGCGAAGAGGGCGGCGAGGAGCACGAGCGGGAGGCCGATGGCCATGCCCATGTGCCAGATCTGGAATGCGCCGGCGGCCCAGAGTGGGGCGTTGAGCAGATCGACGATGCGGCCGGTGTAGAGCATTTGGATGGCGGGGGCGAGGGTGATGGTGATGAATAGTGCGAGGGCTGCGCGCATCGTAGCACGGGTGGAGGTGCGGCGCGGTTTGCGGGTGATGGCGGCGTCGGCGTAGGTCCACCAGATGATGCTGCAGAGGATGAGCCAGGCGATGATGAGCCGGAAGCCGATGGCGCGCGGGATGTCGACGCCGATGAGGCGGAGCGGGAGCGGGCCGGCGGCGATGAGGACGAGCGCGGTGATGGCGGCGAGGCGGATGCTGGCGCGGATGGTGCGCGGGCGGGTGGTTGGATCGGGTGTCGGGGGCGGGTCGTGCATGATTAGCGGATATAGTAGTCGTGTCGTATCGGCTCGGCGCGATGGGCGGCGGGCGGCTGCGATGACGACTGTATGAGTACGAACGACGTGGACACGGAGATCGTGCGGGTTGATGCGGGGCGGCCGGACGCGGCGGTTTTGACGCGTGCGGGGGCGATTTTGCGGGCCGGGGGGCTGGTGGCGTTTCCGACGGAGACGGTTTATGGGCTGGGGGCGAATGCGCTGGATGCGCGGGCGGTGGGGCGGATTTTTGCGGCGAAGGGACGGCCCGCGACGAATCCGGTGATTGTGCATGTTTGCGATGAAGTGGCGGCGGCGGAGCTGGTGACGCGCTGGCCGGAGGCGGCGGAGAGATTGGCGCGGCGGTTCTGGCCGGGGCCGCTGACGCTGGTGTTGCCGAAGCATGCGTCGGTGCCGGACGTGGTGACGGCTGGGCGCGGGACTGTTGCGCTGCGCGTTCCGGCGCATCGGGTGGCGGCGGAGTTGATTGGGCGGGCGGGGGTGCCGATCGCGGCGCCGAGCGCGAACCGGTCGCAGATGATTTCGCCGACGCTGGCGGAGCATGTGGCGCGCGGGCTGAGCGGGCGGATTGAAATGATTTTGGATGGCGGGGCGACGAGCGTGGGGATTGAGTCGACGGTGGTGGATTTGTCGGGAGAGGTGCCGCGGATTTTGCGGCCGGGGTTGGTGACGCGCGAGGCGATTGAGGGGGAGGTTGGGCGGGTAGAGGTTTGGGCGGGCGCGGCGGATGCTGAGGTGGCGATGGCAGCGGAGTCGGGGAGGGGAATGGCTTCGCCGGGGATGATGTCGCGGCATTACTCGCCGCGGGCGCGGCTGGAGGTGGCGGCGGGGGATGGGTTGGAGCGTGTGCGGCGGTATGCGCGGGAGGGGAGTCGCGTGGGGTGGGTGACTTTTGCGGAGGCGGAGGTTGGCGGGGCGGGGGATGTGCTGGTCGTGGTGATGCCGGGCGATGCGCGGGGGTATGCGGCGAGGTTGTATGCGGAGCTGCATGGGCTGGACGCGGCGGGGGTGGAGCGGATTGTTGTTGACGCTGTTCCGGTTGGGGGGGAGTGGGAAGGGGTTCGGGATCGGCTGGGGCGGGCGAGTGAGACGCGGTGAGATTCGGGGGGGTCGCAGGGGGCAATCGGGGGAGAGGCAGGAGCTGGTGGCCGGAGCTAAGTCGATTGATGGGATGAGGTTCGGGATTTGTTTCTATCGCGATTTGTGCGACTTCGGTGGACTTGAGATTCGTGAGATTGGTGAGATTTGGGGTGGTCGGAATCTCAACAGCACGTTTATCGCGACGATGACGGGCCCCCCTAGCTCCGCGTCAAAATTGCTCGGATGAGATCGTCGCGTCGCCGGGGGGCTCCGAGCCAGGGCGAAACCGGGCAGTGAGATTCGTGAGATTGGGTGTGCTCCAGTTTCTGGCGGTCTCTGACCCAGCGGTATTCAGTTTTCAAAGAACGGCTTCGTGGGCAAACCTTTAGCGCGGCCCCGAATGCTCGGGGATGGCGCAGAGAGAGCCCGGCCGCGTCGGTTCCGCGACATTCGGGGGACGCGGTGATTGTTTGATGTTAGGATATAGTTCGTAATAGTCAAGCGGGTCGACGGATTTTTTTCCGGGAAATGGTCCGGGCCTACGGGCTCCGAGAGCGACTGGCCCCAGGGCCGGGGATGAAGACCCAGCCGGGGACGACGGGGTTAATCAGTGCGGTTGGGGCGCTGCGATGATGCATGTTGTATATATACAACATGCATCAGTCGTTGGCGGCGGGTTGAGCGGGGTGGTATTGGGGTGGGCCGGGGATGGATTGCAGGACGGTCAGGCGGGCGGGGTTGGTTGTGGCGTTGCCGCAGTCGTTAGTAATGACGCAGTCGTATTGGCCGGTGTCGGCTTGGGCGGCGCTGGCGATCGTTAGCGTGTCGGTTTGGGCGCCGGTGAGGTTGGCGGTGTCGATGAGTGGCTCGCCGTTTTTTCGCCATTGGTAGTTGAGGGGTTGGCCGCCGGTGGCGGTGACTTGAAAGATGGCGGGTTGGTTGAGGGGGATGGTTTGGCGATTTGGTTGGAGGGAGATAGTGGGCAATTCGATTGTTGGGCCCCAGCGTGCCCACTCGTATGATATTTGATTGCCGGCCGCAATAATGTCGCCGCCCGCAATTACGTCGTTTCGATAAACTTCGAGTGCACGCACGGGAACAAATCCGCCCCGAATCCCCGTTCCGAGTTTCCGCCAGTTGGATCCATTCCATTTAGCGATGAACGCGCCATCGAGGCCGCCTGCGAGTGTGAAGTCTCCGCCAGCGATGAGTTCATTTCCATAAACGGCTAGCGAGAGAACGGATCCCAAAAACCCGGCACCTAGTGCCCGCCACGATTGGCCATTCCAACTCGCGACGGAAAAGGCGCCTATTCCGCCGGCGTTACCAAACCTTCCGCCTGCAATCAGGCTCCCGTCATAGCTGGCCAGTGAATAAACGACATTATCAAATGGACCTCCCAACGGATGCCACGTAGCGCCGTTCCAGGCCGCGAGGTTTCTCGCTGAAGAGTTATCCCACGCGTTAAAATTTCCCCCTGCGATCAATTCTCCCCCGAAAACGGTTAGTGTCTCCACGTATCCGTTCACTCCGTTTCCCACGGCGTGCCACGCGGCACCATTCCAAGCGGCGATTCGATTGACGGGATTGCCCTCAGCCGATGTGAAGGTCCCGGCGGCGATTAACTCATCGTTTAGGACGGCAAGTGCGTAAACGTCTCCGTTCGTGCCACCTCCGAGCGGGTTCCATCGGGCCCCGTTCCAACTTGCAATATTATTTGCCGCGCTGCCTCCCGCGGTGGAGAATCGACCTGCGGCGACCAGCTCGCCCCGGAAGATTGTCATAGATAGAACAGGTGCTAGCACTTCAGAATACGGCATTCCACTGCCGAGGGGGCGCCAAGTGTCACCATCCCACCGTGCGATTGAATTTGCGAACGTGTCTCCAGCCGTCGTAAATTGGCCGCCCGCAACGAGTTCGCCAGAATATGTCAGGAGCGAAAGAATCGGCCCATTGAATCCAGTTCCGATTGGTCGCCAACTGTTCTCATGCCAACGCGCGAGATGTTTCGCCCCTAAGTCGTTCGCGCTCGTGAACTGTCCACCGGCGATCAGCTCGCCTCCATACATCGACAGGGTAAAGACTATGTCGTCGAATCCTAGGCTAAGCGGCTGCCAGTTTGACCCGGTCCAGCGACTAACCGTCATGTACGCAATTCCATTCCCAATACCGAGAAACCCGCCGGCGTAGAGTTGATCGTCGAATTTCGAGAGCGAATACACGTAGCCAATTGTAGGAAAGCCGAAGGGCTCCCAATTAACGCCATTCCAACTCGCCGCGCCATTCGTCGAAACGGTGCCTGCATGACTGAATAGGCCGGCAACGATTAGTTTTCCGTCCAGGATCGACAAGGCGTTGACCCGATCGTCTGTGCCGGCTCCCATCGACTGCCAAGCGGCCCCGTTCCACTTGGCTATGTTCGGTGCCGTCGTCCCACCCGCAGAAGAGAAAGTCCCGCCTGCCACGAGTTCGCCTTTGAATTCGAGCAGCGACCGCACGATTGGGGCGGTCGATTGGGATTGCATTCCTGAACCAAACGCGCGCCACGCTATTCCATCCCACGTAGCGATAGAATTCAGAGTGGTGCCTCCCGATGAAGTGAATCGCCCTCCAGCGACGAGCTGGCCTTTATAGATCGCCAGCGTTCGGACCAAATCGTTGAGCCCAGCCCCCATCGGTTGCCAGAATTGCCCATCCCAACGCGCAACACACTGCGTGGTTACTCCTCCCGCTCTCGAGAACGAACCCCCCGCAATCAGCTGGCCGTCCATCACGATGAGTGCATAGACGATATTGTTAGTCCCCGAGCCGAAGGATTGCCAATTCAGACCATCCCACACGGCGATATTATTTGCATAGGTGTTTCCGGCGACCGAGAAACTTCCGCCGACGACCAAACGCGGCGCCAACGGGCCTGCACCATCAGGATCCCAGATTGCCGATGCAAATACAGTTCCATCGGTGCCAGGAATTCCGTCCGTCGGATTCCAGTCGAGTGGGCAGTCCGCGTGCGCGGGAGAAACGGCCGAAGTAAGGAACAGTATGGCAACGAATGCGACTCGAGTCGCTACGCGTGTGTGCACAGGAAGTCTCCTTCTTAGGATCATCGTACCGATTGGGATTGCGCAGATGCAAGAGTTTGGCAGTTAAGCTTGGCGGTGAGCCAACGTCGATTCGTTCCAATTTCAACTCGCACGCAATCAGAGGTTTTTTGGTCGGTGGCTAATGTTCTGCGGCGGCAGCGATGCGATAGTTGTCCGTCAACCACGGACTCCATTGCCAGGGTGGCGGACCTTACAGGGCTCTTACGATTAGCGTATCGTTTTGGCCGCCGAAGCCGAAGGAGTTGCTCAAGCATGTCGTAACTTTTGACGGCCTGGCTTTGTTGGGGACGTAGTCCAGGTCGCAATTCGGGTCGGGGTTTTGGTAGTTGCTTGTCGGAGGCAATACTTGATCGCGGATTGCCAGGACGCAGGTGATTAGTTCCACTGCGCCGGCCGCTGCGATCAGGTGGCCCATCATGCTTTTTATGCTGCTGACCGGGGTCTTTTTTGCCAAGTCGCCGAAGACGCCTCGGATCGCCTTGGACTCGATCTTGTCGTTTTCTTCCGTGCCGGTGCCGTGGGCGGAGATGTAGTGGATGTCGGACGGGGAGACGCCGGCGTCGGCTAAGGCGTTTCGCATCGAGGCCATTGCGCCGCGGCCGTCTTCGTGGATGTCGGTGATGCGGAAGGCGTCGGCGGTGGAGCCATAGCCCTTTACTTCGCAGAGGATGCGGGCGCCGCGGGCCTTGGCGTGTTCGTACTCTTCGAGGATGAGCATTCCGGCGCCTTCGCCGAGGACGAACCCGTCACGCGTGCGGTCGAAGGGCCGCGAGGCGGTCATGCAGGAGTCATTCCGCGTGCTGAGGGCGGTGAGGCGGTTGAAGCCGGTGACGCCCAGCGGGTGGATCATGCTGTGGCAGCCGCCGGAGATCATGACGTCGGTGTCACCGTAGCGGATCATCTGGGTGGCTTCGCCGATGGCCTGCGTGCTGGCGGCGCAGGCGGTGAGGGTGTTGAAGCTGGGGCCTTCGAGGCCGAAGAGCTCGGCGATGTGGCTGCCGGCCATGTTGGGGTCCTGCTCGAGCTCGCGGGTGCGGTCGAGCTGGGCGTAGGCGACGTCGGCCCAGCGCTGGTAGTCGAGGCCGTTTTTGTCGTAGGCCCAGCCGTCGATCGCGGCGGCGACGAAGTTGTGGAAGTCGATCGGGCCTTCACCGCCGCCGAGGTAGATGCCGATGCGGGTCTTGTCGAGGTTGGGGGTCTTGGCGACGGACGAGGCGTCCCAGGCGATGCGCGAGGCGGCGAGGGCGAAGGCGGCCTGGCGCGATGCGGTCTTATGGCGGTCAAAGTCGGCCGGTGCGAGGAAGTTGCGGAGGTCGAAACCCTTGACCTCGGCTGAGAAAGTCGTGGGGAAAGTTTCGGCGTCAAAGATGGAGGTGCGGGCGACGCCGGAGTCGGCGGCAAGGAGCTTCTTCCAGACGGAGTCGATGTCGAAACCGAGGGGTGTGATCCAACCGATGCCGGTGATGACGACGCGGCGACTCATGGGGTCTCCTTTGCGGGGTTGCGAAAGGTAGAGTTTATGGGGGGTGGGGGCGCGGGGCAAGTTGGGATGCCTGCGCGAGATGTTGCCATGCTGTGGCGGACAGCGATTACAATAGAGAGGCATGCATGAATGGCGGCCTGAAGACATGAGCATCGTGACAACGGCCAATTTGGCGGAATGCGAACCGCAGTACGCCGGACTGCGGATGTCGGCGGACGAATATTTTGCGCTGCCGGATGATGGATTCCGGTATGAGCTTGTTGATGGATTGGTGTGTATGTCCCCGAGCCCGACGCCGAGGCATCAGGTAGTCGCGACTGAAATTGTCGGTCAGATCTGGGCGTTCCTGCGCGAGAAGCCAGTAGGCAGGGTTTACTGCGAACTGGACGTGAATCTGGGCAAGGGACCGGGCGGCGGCGACCTGGTGTATCGGCCGGACGTGATTTTCATTCGAGCCGAGCGACTGGCGAAGAAAAAGTTGGATCGCGTTCGGATTGCGCCGGATTTGATCGTGGAGGTGGTTTCCGCTTCGTCGGGGGCGTATGACCGGCGAACGAAGTTTGGAGACTATGAGCGGCTCGGAGTGGGAGAATATTGGATCATCGATCCGCAGCAGGGGACGCTGACATTTCACCGGCTGGAGAACGGACGATATGTCGAGGGCAAGGCGTCGCGAGATCATTTTGCGAGCAGTGCGATTCCGGGATTTGTGCTTGATCTGTTAAGAGTGCGCGAGTTGTTTGCAGACTAAGACACGCGGTGTCTGAAAAGTCTTCATGGGGGGCGTCGTTTGAGCATTAGAGGTGATTCGTCAGCGAAACTTCTCTTCGCGGGCGATTGCGGCGCGGGGGTGCTTATCGGTTGGAACGAGCTTGATGGGCGGGTTGATTCCGAGCTGCTTGGACTTTTCGACGTACTCGCTTTCGAGAAATGGGCCGAGGACTTTGTCTGTCTTCGTGTCGATGAGGTAGAAGCCGTCGAAGTGCGGGCGTTCTGATTTCCACGGGCCCGTGAACGCGCGTCGTTCGCATGCGATATAGCGGAGGTCCCAGCCGATGGCGGTCATGTCGCGCGGGATGACAGTTTCCCAGCGGCCTGAGGGCGCGTTCGCGGATTGAGTCGTGGGGGACTCTCGGCGGATGCTGCGATCTTTGCTGTTGCAGCGCACTACCACATATCCATTGCGAATTTCGTAGTGGTAGTCGGCGATGCCCGGGCCGATCGGGACCATCATTCTGCACATGACGGCCAAGGCGCCGATGATGCCGCACAGAACAACGATTGCAGCGAAAACCTGCGAACGGCTTCTGACCATTGACTTAGCTTACGAGCAATTCGCCGCGAGAGTTCCGGCGGCGCGACCGATGGTCGAATTGTTACGGACGGGATAAACTCAAACGATGAGTTTGACGCGAGTTGCGAGTCGGTCTGAGGCGGCGGCGGGTACGGGGCCTTCGGCGGAGTTTTTGGGGGCGCTGCGCGGGGTTCGGCGGGTGGTGCTGGCTGGGCATGTGACGCCGGATGCGGATTCGCTTTCTTCGGCGCTGGGCCTGGGGTTGCTGCTGCGGGAGCGCGGGGTTGAAGCGGCTCTGGTTTTGCCGCGGATGACGGTCGCGAAGCGGCTGCAATTTCTTTTGGAGCTGGGGCGGGATATTGCGATGGTGAGTGAGCCGCCGGCGAGTGCTGAGTCGGCGATTATTGTTGATACGGCGACGATGAAGCGGGTGAATGTGGATGGGGCTTTCGAGCGCTTGGCGAAGCTTGAGACGTTTAACATTGATCATCACATTACGAATCCGGATTACGCGCGGCACAACTGGGTTGATCCGCATGCGAGCAGTTCGTGCGAGATGATTGCGCGGCTGGCAGCGGCGCTGGGGTGGCCGGTGCGCGGGGCGGCGGCTTCGCTGCTCTACGCGGGGTTGCATGGGGACACGGCCGGGTTTTCGCTGCCGAACACGACGGCCGAGGCGCTGAACATCGGGGCCGAGCTGGTTCGCGGCGGGGCGGATGTGACGCACATCGGCGAGCAGCTTTGCCGGTCGCAGGGGCGGCACGATTTTGAGTTGCTGCGGCGCGTCTATGACCACACGACCGTGACGGACGACGGGCAGATCGCCTACAGCTATATCTCTTATGACGATATCACCGAGTCGGGGTGCACGGCGGAGGACGTGGATGACCAGGTGTCGATTCCGCGGGCGCTGCGCGGGATTCGGATCGCGATGCTGTTTTCGGAGGGGGAGCCGGGGATTGTGCGGGTGAACTTGCGGGGCGAGGGTCGGACGTCGGTGATTGAGATCGCGGAGCAGTTTGGGGGCGGGGGGCATGTGCAGTCGTCGGGGGTTCGGATGCGGAACAAGCCGATGGCGAAGGTGATTGAGGAAGTGTTGGGGGCTGCACGGCGGCATTTGGCGTCCGAGACCATTCGCGTCCCAAGTTAGCGCGCGTATCCAATTGACAGGACTCGGGTTGTCGCTTAAGGTCTCCGCCCACTGGCGCGAATCGCACTTCGATTCTCGCAAACGGTGCGGCCGGCCTGGCCGTGCTTTAAGGCGCGGTAACTCACACCAAAGGCCGATAACCGCGATAGGAAAGCGGTGGACCCTTCGTACGCCGCGGCAAGGATTCATGATGCGAATCGCGCTCGTCAACCCGATCACACGACGCACCCAGGGCTATCACACGATTGGGAGCAAGATCCCGCAGCTTTGCTTGCAGGTGTTAGCGCAACTGACGCCGGCGGAGCACTCGGTCGATCTGATCGATGAGATTTTCGGGAACGAGTGCACCGATCGAGTGATCCGTCGCGGGAATTATGACCTGGTGGGGCTGACGTCGTACACGAGCGGCGCGACGCGGGCGTATGAGATTGCGGCGCAGTGCCGGGCTGAGGGGATTCCGTGCATCATCGGCGGGCCGCATGCTTCGGCGATGCCGGATGAGGCGGCGGCGCATTTTGACTCGGTTGCGATCGGCGAGTGCGACGAGATCTTCGGGCAGATTTTGGCGGACGCGGCGGCTGGTAAGCTGCAGAAGCGATACGTCGGGAGTTTGTCGGACCTTGAAGTGCGCGGGCGCGGGCGGGCACGGCAGGACCTGCAGCCGATCAACGGCGAGTATGACGTGTCGGCGATTCAGACGTCGCGCGGTTGCCCGGTGGGCTGCGAGTATTGCAGCGTGACGAACTTCAACGGCGCGCCCATTCGGCGGCGGCGCAAGGAAGATATTCTCGAAGAGTGGTTTCAGACGACCAAGCCGTTTGTGTTCGTGGTCGATGACAATTTCTTCGGCGTGGGCGAGAAGCACGCAATCTGGGCGAAGGAGCTGCTGCGCGAAATCATTGACGAAGGCCACAAGCGGAGCCCGGTCGCGAATGCGATGAAGCGGGCGCCGTGGTTGCGGCGGACGCTGGGATTCGCGCCGAAGCTGTGGTTCAGCCAGACGACCATCAACATGGGCGACGACCATGAGGGCATGGAGTTGGCCAACGAGGCCGGCTGCGTCGGCATGTTCGTCGGGTTTGAGACGTTCAACGCGGACAACCTGAAGGACTATCACAAGGGCGTGAATCGCAAGAACGTGGATCGGTATCAGACGCTGGTTCGCGGGTTTCAGTCGCACGGGATTTCGGTGTTCGGCGGCTTCATCATCGGGGCCGACGCGGATGACGAAAACACGGTGGCGGCGACGGCGATGCAAGCTGTGCAGGTGGGCATCGATACGATCCAGATCACGAACCTGACGCCGCTGCCGGGCACGAAGATGTATGACCGGTATCTGGCGGACGGGAAGATCTTCGCGACGAACTATCCGAAGGACTGGGAGCGGTACACGTTCGTCGAGACGGTGTATCACCCGAAGAAAATGACTTCCGCTGAGTTGGACAAGGCGATCTTTGAGCTGCGGCACATCGCGGCACGCGAGCCGTGGGTGTGGAAGCGGACATTGCGAACGCTGTGGCGGACGCGGAGTCTGACGACGGCGCTGTTCATCCATGGCATGAACGCCGGCTGGAAGCGGATGGCGAAGATCCAGGCGCCGCGGGACGAGGAGCGCTATGGCGTGCATCTGAACGAGAGCACGCGGACGGGCGTGATTCGCAAGGCGTTTGGGCTATTCCAGGGCCAGTGGGTTCCGACGCGGCTGAGCGTACAGGGGTCGGCGGTCGGCGTTTAGGGCTGACTTTCGGCGTCGGAAGCTGGTTGAATCAATCGATCCAAGTCTTATAGGATGATGGGATGCGGTGCGATTGCGCGCCGCGCGGGGATTTTTCTATGTCTCGATTGGGATGCGTGTTGGTTGCGGGGCTGATCGCGGTCGCGGGGTGCGATGTTGCGCCGGCGGCGATTCTGGGCGGGACTTTTGCGGCGACGGGGGGCGATACGCAGGCACGGTATTTCCATAAGGCGAGCACGTTGCCGAATGGGCGCGTCATGGTGACGGGCGGCATGCGATTGCAGGTTTCGCCGCCGTCGCTGATCTCTCTGAGCAGCGTTTCGTTTTACAACCCGGGGAGCGGGACGTTTTCGAATTCGTTTGCGCCGATCGGGGGCGGGCCGGCGGTGACGGTTTCGCTGGCCGTGGCGCGTAGCAGTCATACGCAGACGGGGCTTGTCGATGGGCGGGTGCTGATTTGCGGCGGGTACACGAATGCGAATGGGACGAATCCGGGGACGCCGACGGCTTCGGTCGAGATTTTCGATCCTCAGACGGGTGTGATGTCGGCGGGGGCTGTGATGAGCTCGGCGCGAGCCGGGCATACGGCGACGCGGCTGGGCGACGGCCGGGTGGTGGTAGCGGGTGGGGCGACGTGGCAGATATTTGATCCGTCGACTAATTCGTGGTCGGCGGAGCTGGCGTTGCATCGGGCGCGGATGGATCACACGGCCACACTGCTGGCGGACGGGCGTGTGCTGGTGGCGGGCGGGTCGGGGGCGGGGCCGAACACGATTGAGATTCTCGATGCGGGGACGGGGGCGGGTTTCTTGAGCGGCGCGACGCTGGCGATCGGGGTGGACGATCTGCGGGCGGCGACGCTGGATGACGGGCGAGTGCTGATCGTCGGCGGGCAAAACCTGGCGACGGGTGACACGATCGGGGACACATATTTGTATGACGTTGGAAGTGACACTCTGACGCCGGCGCCTGCGCCGCCGAACCGGGCGGCGGGGCTGGCGGATCATGAGGTGATCTCGTTCGGGCGGTATGTGTTTGTGTTCGGCGGCGAGCAACAGGTATCGAATACGGACACGGAGCTGAATTACGCGGCGCTGTTTGATCGGGCCAGCGCGACCTGGACGTGGAGTTCGACTTCGATGTCGCAGGCGCATGATGACTTTGCGCTGACGCTGCTGCAGGACGGTCGACTGCTGCTGGTCGGCGGGGGACTGTCGATCTTCGGCGTCGAGTTTCCGACGGCGGGCGTGGATGTGTTCACGCCGGATGTGGTGGTCGCGGGTGATTTGAACGGCGATGGATTCGTGAATGCGCTCGACGTGGCGCCGATGGTGACGGCGTTGACGAAGCCGAGCGCGGTGACGGCGCGGCAGTTGGCGGCGGCGGATGTGAATGAGAACGGGGCGGCGAACGGGGCGGACGTGCAGCCGTTTGTCGGGCTGGTCGGCGGGCCGTAAACGGGGTGCGGCTCGTTGGCGAGGATTCGCGCTTCGGCTAGCATTTCTGAAGTTGGCCGCCAATCGCGGGGCGGCGGACGATCATTTCAGCACGATGGAAGGAGCGAGTCATGTCGGACCTGAGCGGGAAGGTGAGTCTTGTGACGGGTTCGGGGCGCGGCATCGGCCGGGCGATCGCGATCGCGCTGGCGGAGGCCGGCAGCGACGTGGCGGTGAACTACAGCCATTCGAAGGATGCGGCCGAGGAGGTCGTGAAGCTGATCACGGCCATGGGGCGGAAGTCGAAGGCGTACAAGGCCAACGTCGGCAACCTGGAAGAGGTGCGGACGATGGTGGAGCAGGTGACGAAGGATTTCGGGCCGGTGCAGGTGCTGGTGAACAACGCCGGGATCAACCGCGATAAGACATTTGTGCGGATGACGCCGGAGCAGTTCAAGGAAGTGATTGACGTCAACCTGATCGGGCAGGCGATGGTGACGCACGCGGTGGTGCCCGCGATGATGAAGACGGACTGGGGGCGGATCATCTTTATTTCGTCGGTGAACGGGCAGCGCGGGAGCTTTGGGCAGACAAATTATGCCGCGGCGAAGGCGGGTTTGATCGCGCTGGCAAAATCGCTGGCGCTGGAGCTGGCGCGGAACAACATTACGGTGAACTGCGTGGCGCCGGGATTCACCGAGACGGACATGACGGCGGGAATGCCGCCGGATGTGCTGGAGAAGATCAAGAGCTCGGTGTTGATGAAGCGTCAGGCGAAGCCGGAAGAGATTGCGTATTGCGTGACTTTTCTGGCGTCGCCGAAGGCGGGGTATATCACGGGGGATACGGTGAACGTGAATGGCGGGTTGTACATGTGACGACTCGCGATTCACTCTCACGTTGACTGCATGCCGGATTCAATTGAAGCGTTTGTTGATGTCGCCCGCCGCTATTGCGCGTGGGTGGAGTCTGAACGGCATGACCTTCTTACGGGTCGGCAGTTGCTGCTTGAGTTGATGCAGGGCATCCCTGATTTAGTTGACGAGCGGGTGGGCCTCGGCGCTGATGTTGAGTATCCCAGTCGTGGGCATGACGGATGGGTAGTCGATCACAAGCGGCTTGCTGATTTTCCGTTCCAGTATTATCGCGAGGTCTTTTCGCCGATCGAGCTAGATGACGATGCGCCGGTGGTAGGGGACGTGCACGACGATCTTGCGGACATTTACTCGGAGTTGTGGCACGGGTTGAAGGCGCTGGACGCGGGCGACGGCGAATATGCTGCGTGGCACTGGGCCGAGTCTTACTTCCAGCATTGGGGGAGCCATGCGGCGGGGGCGTTGTGTGCGATAGACGCGTATTATCGAGAGCATCGGTAGGCGGCGAATCGCACGCGCGGGGTGCAAGTTACATAGTGTCGGCCCAGGTTTTTGCTTCTTTTAGTAGTTCGGGTGGGTAGCCGGCGCGTTCGAGGATGGCTAGCGCATTACGGGTTTTTGCGGGGCCCTGGTGGAGTTTGTAGTCGAAGACGGGTCCGTGTTCGCCGAGGTTTTCTTCGAAGTGGAAGTTGGCGGCCTGGATTTCGTCGGGCTCGCGGGTCATGTGGCGGTCGTGCGTGGCGATGAGAAACACGCCGGGGCTGCGGATGAGGTGGCGGACGAGGGCGATGCCGGCGGCGGACTGGTCGAGTGAGTTGGTACCTCGGAACGGTTCGTCGATGAGGCCGAGGACGGGGGCGGGGTCGGCGGGCGGGACGACGATGCGGCGGATGTGGCGGACTTCGGCCATGAAGTAACTGGCGTTGTCGGCGAGGTTGTCGCGGGCGCGCAGGTCGGTGATCAGGCGGAGCGGAGAGAGGGTCATCTTCGCGGCGCAGACGGCTGAGCCCATCTGGGCGAGCAGGGCGTTCAGGCCGATCATGCGGAGGAAGGTGGACTTGCCGGCCATGTTGGAGCCGGTGATGAGCCAGAGGTGTTGGCGCGGAGTGAGCGTGAGGGAGTTGGGGATGGCGCGGCTGGGGTTGATCAGGGGGTGTTGGCCGTCGGTGATTCTGAGGGCGGTTTCGGCGGCGAAGTCGGGGAATGTCGCATCGGGTTGTTCGTCGGAGAAGCAGGCGAGCGACGTGAAGACTTCGAGGTCGGCGAAGGCCGAGAGGGCGGTGAGGAGCTGAACGCGATTCGGGACGACGCGAGCGAAGAGCATGTCGGCGACGTGGAGGTCGTAGAAGGCGAGGGCGTTCAGCGTGGCGTGCATGAGGCCGCCGGTGTCGGCCCAATAAAGGGGCGAGACCAGCGCGGGTAAAAGTTTTCGCGCGGCCGGCTGGCAGGATTCGCGGATGCGTTCGAGTGGGCCGGCTGACGGGAGCGAATCGATGTCGGCGAGTGCGATGATCAGGGCGTCAACGATTTTCCAGAGCGAGCGCCAGGGTGCGAGCGCCGGATTGAGCGTGCGGCGCAGCAGCCAGCCGTAGATCGTGCCGTTGACGACGAAGAGGCCGACCAGTGTCGAGATCGAACCTCCGCCGCCGCCGGACATGAAGCGGACGAGGGCGATGAGTGCCAGCACGAGACTGATTCCGCCCCATAGACGCAGGCCGGTGACCGGGATCTGCCGGGGGAGCGGGGCCGCGGCGCGGAGGGCGGCGACGAGCGTGTCCAACTGCGAATCGGGTCCGCGGAGGGCGGCGGCCGCGGCGAGGATGCGGACTCGGGCGGCGCGATCCGTGAGCAGAGCGCGGATTGCGGACTGAAGGACCGTGATCGCGGACTGATCGAGCGGTTGGCTTTCGATGGCGTCGCGCAGCCGGCGCGCGCCGATGATGCTGGAGGTGCGATTGAGCAGTCCGAAGAGGCCGACGGGTGCTGCGTAAATGTCGAGGTCGTCGAGTTCCTGAGGGGTGAGGGGCCAGGCGCGGCCGCGATCGATGAAGGGCGCGAGTTGGTCGGTGGGCGATGCCGGGTCGGCGGGGCGCAGGGTGGTGCGGACGACTACCTGCTTTCCGCCGCAGCGAGTCTGGGCTTCTTCGACGATGAGTATTGCGCGATCGGCGGATTCGCGGGCAGTGCGGCGGCGGCGATGGCGGCGGACGCAGAGAATGAAGCCGACGAGTCCGGCGAGCGAGGTGGCGATGGCGGCGGCCGGCTGGTTGCGGAGCGGTGCCCAGCCGACGGCGGCGATGAGGAAGGTGGCGAGCCGGGCCCAGCCCCAGAGGAGTTCGTTGGAGCGGAGGGCGTCGCGCGATTTTTCGAGGGCGGCGCGGTGATCGCGGAGCCAATCGGCGGTCGGCTGGGTGGGCGGAAGCTGGGCCATGCGGGGCGGATGGTAACGGTCCGCGAATCGGGCGGATATGCGGGCATGCGCGGGAAAGCTTCGACGGGGCCGTAAATCGACCCTACGATGCTCGTTTAGAAAGAGATGGACGGAGCAATTTGATGACGAATTTCCTTTCGTGCCGGTGGCGACGTGGATTGGTTGTTGCGCTGGCGCTCTCGGTTGAGGGCGCGTGGGCGGCGTCGCCGGTGATCGATTTCAAGAATCCGCCGCAGGGCGTTTTGTCGGATGAATGGTTCGCGGTGACGCTGTCCGGGGCGCAGTGCGGCTATATGCACTCGGTCACGCGGCGCGACGCGGATGTGATCGCCAGCGACGCGGATTTGTCCATCACACTGCAGCGCGAGAAGTTCAAAATCTCGATCGGAATGGATCAGAAGTTTCGCGAGACGGTGGCCGGTGAGCCATTGTCGTTTGACCAGACGCTGAACATGGCGGGGACGCCGGTGCGGCAGCGCGGGCGCGTGAAGGACGGGAAGATTCGGATCACGACGGAGCAGTTCGGCATGAAGCAGAAGCGATCGATCGATTTTGATCCGTCGATCCGATTTCCGTGGGGGCAGCAGCTCGAGATGCAGAAGCGCGGGCTGAAGCCGGGTACGACTTACGAGTTGAAGACTTACGAGCCGTCGATGTCGCCCGACAAGCCGCTGGTGACGAAGATCGAGGTTCTGGATTGGGAAGAGATCGAGCTGTTGAAGAAGAAGGTGAAGGCGCTGAAGGTGCGCAGCACGATTGACGTCGGCGCGGCGGGCGCGGGGGCGATCGCCGGCGTCAGCCCGCCGGGCTCGAAGATGGTGAGTGACGGCTGGGTGGATGCCGAGGGGTTTCCGATCGTGATCGAGATGTCGCTGGGTTCGATTCAGGTGCGAATCCTGCGATCGGACAAGAAGACGGCTCTGCGGCTGGATGCGCTGCCGGAGTTGTTTTTCAGCACGTTCGTCAAGACGGATCGGAAGATCGATCGGCATGCGAAGGAGCTGAAGCTGCGCTTGAGCGTTCCGGATGGGGAGATGCCGGATCTGCCGAGCACGGGCATGCAGACGGCCAAGCGCGTGGATGCGCGGACGGTGGATTTGACGATCCGGCGGGCGGATTGGGCGGCCTTGAAGGAAGCCAAGCATGGGAAGCTGGCCGACGCGGCGGCGGAGTTTTCGGCGACATCGCCGTATCTGGATACGAACGACGCGATGATCGTGGAGCTTGCGAAGAAGGGCCGCGGGAAGGCGGAGACGCCGTGGGAGCTGGCGGGGAATCTGCGCGAGTTTGTGACCGAGTACATCACGAAGAAGGATCTGGGCGTGGGGTTCGCGACGGCCAGCGAAGTGGCCAAGACGCGGCAGGGCGATTGCACGGAGCACGGCGTGTTGCTGGCGGCGCTGGCGCGGGCGAACGGGTTGCCGTCGCGGGTGGTGGCGGGGTTGATCCAGGTGCCGGGACGCAGGGACGAGTTCGGCTATCACATGTGGACGGAGGTCTGGATCGACGGTCAGTGGGTAGACATAGATGCCGCGATGGATCAGACGGAGTGCGACGCGACGCACATCGCGTTGACGACATCGTCATTGAGCAATGGGGCGATGGCGGCGGATACGGTGACGGTGGCGACGCTGCTTGGCCGTTTGAAGATCGGGGTTCTGGGGGAAATAGAGGGAGCGGTCGCACCAAAGTAAGCGCGCCCGCTCCGAGTGTGATCTCACTTCCCTATTGCGCCGCCCGGCGTTCTGAGACCTACGCCGTCACATCCGATCCCGAACGCTCACCGGGCTGGCGCACCAACCACTACCCGTTGCCCAGTGTGCGACGGCAGGATAGTATGATACATCGTTACAGACGGGCCACGTTTCACGGGTCCTAAACCGCGTTGGTCCGCGGCTTTCGAACAAGGTTCCGTCTCGCCACAGAGATCATCGAAAAATCGGCTTCGGGCGCGCGCTCGAAATCGATTTTTTTTCGCAGGTGGCTCCAGCCGCAGGGGCGGCGATGAGCGTAATGGACCCTATGGACCCTCAGGACAACGGATCTATTGACGAATCCACGCTGACCCGACTTCTGACGGAAGTCGGGCCGGAGCTGCTTGGGTACATCGAAGGGAAGATGCCGCCGGCGTTTCGGGCGTTTTCGGGGCCTGAGGACGTTTTCCAGGATACCTGCATTCAGGCGTACCGGTCGCGCGAGACGTTTCGCATGATCGATCCAGATTCGTTTCGGCAGTGGATCTGGCGGGTTGCACACAACGTGCTGATCGATCTGCTGCGGCATGGCTTCGCGGCGAAGCGGCAGGCGGGCAAGATTCATGTCACGGCCGATTCGCAGGTGGCGCTGCTCTCGAATGTCTATGGCGTGAAGCCGACGGCGATTGAGACGCCCAGCCGGGTGGCGGCGCGGCGCGAAGCGGTGGTGAAGGTGCAGGTGGGGTTGAGCAGTCTTCCGGACGATCAGCGGCAGGCAATCACGCTGCATGTGATTCAGGGGCTTACGCTGGCCGAGTCGGCGCAGTCGATGGGGCGGACGGTGGACTCGATCCGGGGATTGCTGCAACGCGGACAGGTTCGGATGCGCGAGTTGCTAGGGGACCCGGCGCTTTATTTCTCGAAGATCGAGCCGATGTCGGAAGCTTCTGGGCCGGCCGGCGGGGCTTAGGGGCAAGGCAGTCAGTGGGTTAGAATACAAGCGTCCCTAGAGGGGGCGTTATGAACGAGCACACGGGTGGCAACGGTTCTGGGAGCGGCGAGAAGCACCTTGATCTGATCGAGGCGGCGCGGAACGCGGCTGGGTCGGGGTCGGGCTCGGCTGCGCCCAGTGGCGGCGGGCCGTTGATGCCGGGCGGGGAGTCTGTTGATCTCGGGGGGCTGGGGGAGAGGTTCGAGATATTGGAGCGGATCAGCGGGGGCGGGCAGGGGGTGGTGCACCGGGCGCGGCAATTCAGTCCGAGCCGGGAAGTGGCCATCAAGCTGATGCAGGCGGGTGAGCGGGCCAACGAGCAGCAGCGGGCGCGGTTCGCGCGCGAGGCGGAGGTGGTGTCGCGGCTTTCGCATCCGAACATCATCCGGGTGTACGAGAGCGGCGTGGTGGATGGCCGGTGCTACTTCGCGATGGAGTACGTCGACGGCATGTCGATCGACGACTACGCGATGCTGAACGGGAGCACGGCGGAGCAGTTGATCGGGATGCTGGTGAAGGTTTGCCGGGCGATCAGCCACGCGCACCAGAAGGGGATCATTCACCGCGACATCAAGCCGGGGAACATCCTGGTGACGAAGGATGGCGAGCCGCACGTGCTGGACTTCGGGTTGGCGCGGGAGGCGGAGGGCTCGCGGATCGTGAACGCGGCGCGGGCGGCGTCGATGAGCGGGCAGGTGATCGGGACG
>JAATGM010000039.1 GCA_015654675.1 Planctomycetota bacterium
GGCGGTCCGGGTGGACGCGGCGGCCCGGGCGGCCCCGGCGGCGGGAGCGGCGCTCCTCCGCGGCCGGCAGGACGCTGCCGATACTGCAAAGAGAAGACGCGCGAGATCGACTACAAGGACCTGGGTAACCTTCAGCGGATGCTGTCGGCCCAGGGCAAGATGCTGACCCGCAAGCGAAGCGGACTGTGCGCGATGCACCAGCGCTCGGCGCGGCGGGCGATCAAGCGGGCGCGATTCATCGGCCTGCTGCCGTTTGTGGCGTAGTCAGAGAGACGTCGTCGCAGGCGTGTCGAAGAGAATTGGTCACGTTCCGCCGGACCTGATGTCGGGCGGGCGTCTTGTTGAAGTTGAGGAAGTCATGAAAATCCTGCTGCGCAAAGACATACCCAAGCTGGGCCTCGCGGGCGACATGGTGGACGTTCGCGAGGGCTTAGCCCGAAACTACCTGCTTCCGCACCATCTCGCACTGGAGCCGAGCAAGGCGAACCTCAAGAAGGTGGAGGACGACAAGCGCGTGGCGGCCGAGGAACGGGCGCGACGGCACGAGTTCCTCAAGCGCGAGATCGAGCGCCTGACCGGCGTCGAGGTACACATTTCGGCGGCCGCGAACGACGAGGGGCAGCTCTATGGTTCGGTGACGGCGCGCGAAATTTCGCGGGCGCTCATTGCCGACGGCCACAGCGTGCAGCCGGATCAGATCAAGCTGGACGAGCCGATCAAGCACCTGGACACCAAGACCGTGAAGGTCTCCCTGGGAGACGATTACCATACCGAAGTGAAGGTCTGGATCGTGCGCGAGAAGACCGCGGCCGACATCGCCGCCGAGAAGGAAGCAGCGGCCGCGGAGAAGTCTCCGGAAGCGAGCGACGCAGCCGCGACTGCGTAGGCAGGAAGCCACGACATGCCGACGATCGAGGGCGTCCGCCAGCCGCCGCAAGATCTCGAAGCGGAGATGGCCCTTCTCGGGGCGATGCTGCTCGAACCGCAGGCCATCGGCCAGGTCTTGCAGATCGTTCCGCGCGAAGAGGCGCAATACCTCTATCGTCCGGACCATCGAAAACTCTACGAAACGCTGATCGACCTGTACGATCAGAATCGTCCGATCGATTTCACCACGCTGCGCGACGAGCTACTCCGCCGAAACCTGTTTGACGAGGTCGGCGGCGAGGCCTACCTGATCCGCCTGCTCGAATCAGTGCCGTCGGCGGCCAATTGCGAGTACTACGCGGGCATCGTCCGCGACAAGGGTTTGCTGCGCGAAGTCATCCGCTGCACCACGCGCATCCAGGAGGCGGCGTACGACGCCAATGTTCCGACGGCCGAGTTCCTGGACGTTGCCGAAAAAGAAATCTTTGACATCACCGAGCGGCGGATCCGCGGCAAGGTGCAGCACCTTCGCGATGTCCTGCAGGAGACTTTCCGTCAGATCGCTGAACGCGAAGGCCACGGCATTACGGGAGTCCCGACCGGTTTCCTGGCGCTGGACGACATGACCAGCGGATTTCAGCCGGGCGAGATGATCATCGTCGCCGCCCGGCCGAGCATGGGGAAGACCGCGCTGGCGCTTTCGATGGCGGAGCACATTGCCGCGGACGAGGGCATTCCGTGCGTCGTATTCTCGCTCGAAATGAGCAAGCAGCAGGTCGCCATGCGGCTCCTCTCGGCGCGCGGCGCGGTTGAGGCGCACAAGATGCGCACCGGCCGGATCAGCGATGACGAGAAGAACCACCTCTTCAAAGTGTGCGGCGACCTTTGCGAGAAGCCCATCTACGTGGACGACACGCCCGGCATGACGGTAATGGAGCTGCGGGCGAAGGCGCGGCGAATGAAGATGCAGTACGGCATCCGGATTCTCTTTGTCGATTACTTGCAGCTCTTGTCGGAGCCGAAATCGGCGCGGGAGAGCCGCCAACAGGAGATATCGACGATCAGCCGGGGCCTGAAAGCGCTGGCGCGCGAGCTGGAGATTCCAGTGGTGGCCATGGCGCAGCTCAACCGCGATCCGGAGAAGCGCGAAGGAAACAAGCCGCGCATGAGTGATCTGCGGGAAAGCGGGGCGATTGAGCAGGACGCGGACGTTGTGATTCTGCTGCATCGCGAAGAGTACTACCTCGAGCAGAAGGCGAAAAAGAGCCGTGGCGGGGAGTACGACTCGGCGGCCGAGGCAGACGGCAACCTGGCGATCGATCCGGAAGTGCGGGGCAAGGCCGAACTGATTGTCGCGAAACAACGTAATGGGCCGACCGGGGCGATTGAAATCCACTTCCAGAAAGAGCTGACGCGATTCGGCAACCTGGCGCAGACGCCGGGTCTGGCGGAGTACGAGGCGCCGCAGCCGGTGGCTTTTGAAGTGGGACCGGCGGACGAAGAAGCACCGTTCTAACTCTGGAGCGGTCAGGCAGGGTTAACTTCGCGTCGGGGACGCCCAGGCGTGGCGGCGGATCGCATCGGCTATCTCGGTAGCGAGGCGCACATTGTTGAGTCCGTCTTCGGCTGAGACGGCGGGCGCAGCGCCCTCCCGCACGGATTTGAGGAAAGCTTCGAGCTCGGCGCGGAGTGGGTCGGTGGCGTCAAACGCGAGCGGCTCGACCTTGACCAGTTTGCCGAAGTCCACGCCCTGCATCTGTGACAGGTCCTCGAACTTTCCCTGGCGCGACATTTCGAGAATGTCTAGGTTGGCGTCTTTCGTAATCGCGATTCCGGTCTTCCGTTGATAGTCCGCGGAGACGTAGGCCGTTTCGGAGAAGATGCGGATCTTGCGTTCGGTCTTGAGGGCGAGGCGCGACGCGGTGAGATTCGCGACGACGCCGCTGGCGAATTCGACGCGGGCGTTGGCGACGTCTTCGTGCCGCACCAGCACGTCGACGCCCACGGCGTCGACACGGGTCCATTCCGAGCGCACCAGGTGCAGCACCACGTCGATGTCGTGAATCATCATGTCGGCGACGACGCCGATATCGGCGGAGCGAAAGCTGAAAGGGCTGATGCGGCTGGTTTCGATAAAGCGGGGCCGAATGGCGAGGCGTTCGATCGCGCGGACGACGGGGTTAAATCGTTCGGTGTGGCCGACGGTGAGAATGCAATTGAGGCGCTTCGAGGCGTCCACCAGCTGGCGGGCCTCGTCGACTGTGCCGGCCAAGGGCTTCTCGACGAGCACGGCGATGCCGCGCTCCATGAGCGAACGGGCGATTGGGAGATGATGGGCGGTGGGAACGGCGACGCTGGCTGCCTCGATTCCGTCGGGTAGCTCTTCAATGCTGGTCAGCGATTTGGCGCCATAGCGTCGGGAAAGTTCGCCCGTAGCGTCGGCTGATACATCGACAATTGCGACCAATTCGGCCTGCGGCAGCTCGTGATAGATTTTTGCGTGGTAACCACCCATCCGGCCGGCGCCAATGACGGCTACCTTGGTCGGCGGATTCACAGTGTCGCCCCGCTCACCCGTGCGGCCTCGGCGTAGAACTGTGGGGGAGGCGTGTTTGAGTCACGTCGGACCGACTCGAGGTAGCGGCCATACTTCCCGTCCGTCATCGAGCGTTTGAGGAACTGCACAAGGTATTTGCCGTGATCGTCCAGCGCCCCGTTCGACTCGGCCTCGGCGATCCGCGTCGACAAGCTTAGCGCCCCGCGCCGGGCCCGCCGCGAAAACAACATTTCGAGCAGCGTCTTCGGGCCGCGGCTCTCGTCCTCACGGCCGTGCCGCGGGAAAAGCTGACGATAAAGCTTCTTCAGATTCGTGCACTGCTCTTCGGTGAAGGCCCAGCGAGCCAGCCCCTTCACGTTCACGCCGGCCAGCGTCCCGTCATAGCTGATGATCAGAAACGGCGGCACATCGGTCGTGCACCGCGCCATGGCCGCAATGAACGAGTAGCGACCCAGCGTCACGAACTGGTGAATGCCCGTCATGCCCGCAATATTGACGTGATCCTCGATGTGAACGTGCCCGGCCACCTGAACGCCGTTCGACATGACGCAGTGATTGCCCACCAGCACGTCGTGCGCGATGTGAGAACCGATCTGGAACTGGTTGTGGCTGCCGATCTGCGTGACGCCGCCGCCCAGCGCCGTGCCGACGTGCACCGTCACATGCTCGCGAAAGACGTTACCCTCGCCGATTCGAAGTTGAGTGTCTTCGCCGCTGTGCTTGAGATCCTGCGGCGCCAGGCCCACCACGCATCCGGGATAAAGCAGATTGTTGGGCCCTAACGTCGTGTTCCCCATCACGACCACGTTGGGCATCAGCCGACATCCCTCGCCGATCCGCGCGCCCGCGCCGATCACGCAGCCGGGCCCGATCTCCACGTGATCGCCCAGTTCGCACTTCGGATCGACTGTCGCACTCGCCGCAATCTGACGCATCAGTCCCTTTCCTGATCGCTACGCCGGTTCCGCGTCCACCATCATGAACTTGATCTCCGCCTCGGCGGCCATCTCGCCGCTGACGCGCGCATAACACTGCACATGCCCCGTCCGCGTTTTCACATGCAGCGTGTTCGCCTCCAGGACGATCTGATCGCCCGGCGTGACCGGACGGCGGAACTTGACCTTGTCCATCGACAGCAGCATCGCCACTTTGCCGGTGTGCTCCAGCTTCTGCGCCAGCAGCACGCCCGAAAGCTGGGCCATTGCCTCCAGGATCAGCACGCCGGGCATGATCGGATGCCCTGGGAAGTGCCCCTGGAAGTAATCCTCGTTGATGGAAACATTTTTGATGCCGACCGCCCGCCGGTCGCCCTCGATGCTCACCACCCGGTCGATCATCAGGAACGGAAATCGATGCGGCAACAACCGCTGCAGCTTGCGAACATCAAACGCCGGCTCGCTCCGGATCGATTCCAGACTCTCCTGCTGTTCGATTTCGCGTAACAGGGCCCGCACCAGTTCGTGATTCAGCGAATGCCCGCTCTTGTGCGCGTAAATCTTTCCGCGCAAGCTCCGGCCGGTCAGAAACAGATCGCCGATCAGGTCCAGCACCTTGTGCCGCACGCACTCGTCCGGATACCGGAACTGGTTCTCGATCACACCATTTGGACCGATCACGACCACGTCACGATAGGTCAGATGTTTGCCGAGCCCGGCCTCGCGAAGCTGCTGCGCCTCATACTCGAACACGAACGTCCGCGCGTCGGCGATTTCCTTGCAGAACGTGTCCTGCGATACGCGAATCGCAAACAACTGCCGCGGCAGCATGCCCGAATCGCCGTAGTCCAGATCGTAAATAATGTTGAGTGCGTCCACGTCGCCCGGCGCCGCGATAAGCTCCGCATCCGAGTCAGCCACGCGCACCGTCGAGCGGATGATTAATGGCTCTAGAACTGGCTCCTGCGCCTCGATGCCCGCCGAAAACAGCGCATCGACAAACGCGCGGCTGCTCCCGTCGCATCCCGGCAGCTCGCCCCCCTCCATTTCGATCTCGATATTGTCGATCCCCAGCCCGTGCAGCGCCGCCATGCAGTGCTCGATCGTCTCGACCGACGCCGAACCGTTCTGCAAGCTCGTCCGGCGGGCCCGCTTGGCCACGTTGGCGACAATCGCCGAAATCCGAACCGGCTTCGGCGTATCAATCCGAACGAACTGAACGCCCGTATTGGCAGGCGCCGGCTTGAAACGAACCGTCACTTCCTGGCCGGTGAACAGACCCAGCCCATGAAGCTCAACCGGCTTGGCTATTGTTTGCTGCTGCCTCAAGGGCCTCTACTCGAAGTGACAGTTTCCGTACCAAATCCGCGAGGTCCGGCAGACGTCTAACAGCCGCCTGCTCTCGGAGGGTCGTCATTCTATCCCGGGCCGGGTAGCTCGCGACCGTCATGCCGGCCGCTACCGAATGCGTAATCCCGGCCTTCGCGGTTGCACGGACACCGTCCCCGACCTCGACGCCGTCAACAACGCCTACCTGTCCGGCGAGAACGACGCCGGTGCCGAGTCGAACGCTACCGGCCAAACCAACCTGGCCGGCCAAAATGCACCCCGGACCGATGCGAACATTATGGGCCACTTGCACCATATTATCAATCTTGGACCCCACCCCGATTCGCGTCGCGCCGCACTTCGCCCGATCGACGCACGCTCCCGCGCCGACTTCGACATCGTCCTCCAGCACCACAGTCCCGATCTGTGGAATGCGCTGTAAACGCCGCTCGCGTAAAATGAAACCAAAGCCGGGACGACCAATGGTCGCGCTCGGCCAGATCACCACTCGGTTTCCAATTTGGCAGCGATCGCCCACAAACACGTTTGGCCACAGCTGGCAGGATGCGCCAATCGTCGCATCCGCCCCGACAAAAACCCCTGAATACAAAACCGTCCCGCGCCCGATTATGGTCCGCGGCCCGATGGTCACAAACGGCCCAACCACCACCCCTTCACCCAGCTCTGCGGTCGGATCAATGTACGCCGATCCATCCCGCCCCGCCGGCGGCTGCCATAGAGGCGGCTCGAAGAAGGCGAGCACTTTCGCGATCGCCGCCTCAACGTCGCTAACGATGACCACCGCTCCCAGCGTATCCGGCAGGTCGGCCGGCCCGATGATTGCCGCCGCGCGACAGACGCTCGCCTTTTTGAAGTAGGTCACGTCCGTGACCCACGCAATTTCATGCGGGCCCGCGTCGTGAACTGTACCGACACCCTGAATGACGACATCGGGCGAACCGCGCAGCGTTCCGCCGACCAGTCGTGCCAATTCGCCGGTTGTCGCCGTAGGAGTCATACTAAAGGTGTTACCGACCGGGGCTTGCGGTGGGCGCGCCTTTCGGATCCTTGAGTTTGGATCGCCCGCCGTGTTCGCGATAGCGTTCGTTCATCTTCTTGATGACGGCGTCGCTGACATCGAGACCGTCTGCCGCCCAGACGACGTTGCGGGCATGGATCATCTGGCGGACCTTGTCGACGTCATCGTCGGAGATGGCCTCGGGTTTGAAGTCTCGCTTTTGCAGAACCATGGACATGCCGCGGGACGCGGCGACATCGGCGACGGCTTTGCAGCATTCGTCATAGACGACGCGCGTCCAGTTGAAGTGCTCGCGAGCCAGGTCGGCGCGCGACTGCTGGAGCCAGACGTTGTATTCGATGCTGAGGCGCGTGAATTCGCGGCGGCGCGGCGGATAGTCGGGACTGTCCGGGGCAAATGCGGCCAGCTCGGTTTCCTTTTGGGCCAAGACCTTTTTCCGTGCTTCGGATTCCTTCTGATAGGACTCGTTGGCTTCCTTGAGGAGCTGATTGAGGTCCTTTATTTGGTCGCATTCCTCAAAGACCTTGATGATGTCGACGACGCCGACGGGCCCGGTTGATGTAGCCGAGGAGCCGGCCGGTGTGGCGCCGCCATCAGCGAACGCGAGCGACGAAGCAGCCACGAGCGGGAGCAGGGTCAGAGCAATGTTCAGACGGCGATTCATCCCTGTTACTCCGGAAAAAAGGTAGACAAACTTTGCCGTGGCATTGTCGCGGCGGCTTGCAAAAACGCAAGCCATTGAGGCAATTACCGGGGCTACTATCCGCTGTGCGGCTGGCGTGTCTGAATGTAGGATGCTGCCGTTGCCGCTGGATGTCGCCTTCCGCGCGACGGCTGCTACGCGACAACCGAGGGAGGAAATCATGCGCTCGACAATTGCGATCGGATTAGTCGTTTGTTCGGGATTCTTGTTTGCGCCTACGCGGGCCACGGCGGCTGAGGGGACGGGATTGCTCGCCCAATACGGCGGACAGCCCTACTCCGGCGACGTTTACGATATCAGCTACTTCTACCGTCCGCTCGCGCCCTATGGCGAATGGGTGAATGTCGCGCCTTACGGTTGGGTCTGGGTTCCGTACGACGTATCGCCGGACTGGCGCCCTTATTCGAACGGACGCTGGATCTACACGGAATATGGGTGGACCTGGGTTTCGTTTGAGCCATGGGGTTGGGCTACATATCACTATGGGCGCTGGTATTTCGATGCATATTACGGCTGGGTATGGGTGCCCGGCACGCAATGGGCCCCGGCTTGGGTGGCGTGGCGGTGGGGCGGCGGATGGGTTGGATGGGCACCGTTGCCGCCGCAATATGTTTTTAACAATGGCGTCGGCTTTTCGAATCCCACTGCGCTCGGGCCGCAAGTGTTCAGACGATTTGCCTGGTGCTTCGTCGAGGCGCGGCAGTTCTATAGCCCGAATTTGCGTCCGTACATCGCCCGGTCCGTGCGGAATGTGAATCTGATCAATCAGACGCAGGACATCACCAGATATAATTTCCAGAACAACAACTACGTCAACGTCGGAATCGACCTGCGAAACATCGAACGCGCTACGGGCCGATCGGTCGAAAAGTTCCGCATTGTCGATTCGAAGACCGCGCCCAGCGGAAACGCCGGCGAGATTTCCGGGCGAGACGTGCGTTTGTTCCGGCCGCGGATCAGCGACGGTCCGGCGAAAACGGACATCACAAAGATTCTCACCCCAGCCAAGCCACCAGCGAAGCCGTCGCTCGACCTCGGCAATCGCCAGAACAACGAGCGGCAGGCGCTCGAGGAACGTTTGAAGCGCGAGCGCGAGGCCCTGAACGATCGACAGAAACGTGAGGCCGCGCGACTCAGCAAGCAGATGACACCGGATCAGTTGAAGCAATGGCAACAGCGCGAACTTGGGGCTTTCGACGACATGATGGACCGCGAGCGAAAGCTGCTCCAACGTCAGCAGGACCGCGAGCAGAAGGGTACGACCGGCATCGGCCAGCCGGACAAGAATCGGTTCAAGATTGACAGCCAGTCGAATCGGTGACGTCGAAGTTCGAGTCGGACGAACTTCAGCTATCAAAGACCGAACGCCCGGAGCGACCGCCAAAGGCCCGCTTCGGGCGTTTCCATTGCGAGGCAAAACTTGCTGCCTGCGAAGCTTGCGAACAATTGACAAGCCCGGCAGTGTGGGCTAACTTTTGCCCTCCAGATTCAGGCCGCTGTTCGGCCGTCGAACCGCAGATGGAGTGCTGACCCTTGTCTCGCACGGGCTTCGCATCAGTCTTGTTGCTCAGCGTCTCGCTTATGGCCCTCACGGGCTGTCCGGAAGACGCCCAGCTCGCTCAGCGCACGAATTCGTATATCGCCGATGTCCCGGTTCCCAAGGGCTTTGAGCGTGCAGTTCGCGAGTCAACCTACAGTTCGACTCCCAAAGCCCGCCGCATTCTGGATGTCTATGAAGGCGGGGCCGATCCGATCAAGGTTCGCAATTTCTATAAAACCTACATGCCCGCCCAGAAGTGGGAATTCGACGACGAATCTCTCAGCGGCAGCATCTATACGCTGAACTTCACCAAGGGTGATGAGCACTGCACCGTTATCGTCGCCAAGAAGAACGAAGGCGGACTCTTCAACCCCACCGAGATCCGCGTCAAGATTGAAGCCAAGACGGAAGCCAAGAGCGATAGCAAGTAATCACGATCCCCTGGCGGATCACCGACCCGGATATCAAGCACCATGAAAACCGCCCGACGTCACGAGCTTCAGACCAACGAACTTTCGCATCAGATTGAGGAATTGCTCGGATACACGCAGCAGCACGGCTGGCGCATCCTGACGGCCGTGGTGGCCGTCGTTGTCGTGCTGGTCGCAATTTATGCGTTCGTTAACAGCCGGCGGAGCGCGGTGAGCAACGGCTGGGCCGCATACGTGAAGGGTCCGGCGGGAAGCACGACGGCGGAGCAGATTTCGTTTTACAAGGACCTCGCGGCGCAGGATGTTGAGCCGATGCTGACGGCCTCGTCGCTTTTCAGGGCGGGGCAACTGGCCTTGGGCGAGTCGTCGAAGCCGATGACGAGCGACGCGCAGCGCAACGATCTGCTCAAGCAGGCCGATGAGTTTTACTCGCGGGTGTCGAATGGCTTTGCGAACCTGGTCGTCCCGACGAGTAACGCGCGGCTTGCGATCGGCGTCGTGCTGGAGAGCCGTGGCGATTATTCGGGAGCTCGGGGCGTTTACGAAAAACTGGCTAACGACGCCAATTTGAAGGACTATCCGGCGGGGCTTCAGGCACTGTATCGAATGAAGAATCTCGCGAGTTGGGAGCCGACCGTTACGTTCCCGCCACCACCGCCCCCGCCGGCATCGGCGCCTGCATCGCAGGCCGTCGAAACTGTCCCAGTCGAGCCAAAACCGCTCTTTATCAAGTCTACGACGCAGGCCACGTCCCCCTGAGTCGCTGCTTCCCGGAGGATTCCGCATGCTGCGCGACTCGCTGAACACCCGCGGATTTCATGTGGGCGTTCGGTTTGCGCCGTCGGCGGTTTTTGACAAGGCCAAGCGGCAGGATTTTCAGTTCAAACTGTCGCAGGGATTCGACTGGCGGCGGCAGGAGTTTGGGGACACTACCTGGGTTCTTGCGTCACCACAGAGCGAGGGTGATCCGCGGAGCCATACGAAGCTGTCGCTGCAGCCAGATGTCTTAAATTTCGAGGAGTTCTTTCCCGTTTCGACACTGGATATGTTTCTCGACAATCTGAAGCTTGCGCTGCAGGGCGTCGCGGAAGTTTTCGGCCCGCGCGTGATCCTGGGATCTGGGTCGATGATTCGCATGACGCTTCAGGCGCCGGGCGGCGACGCGCGGGTTTTCCTGGGAAAGCGCTGCCTGCACCTGGATGAGCAACTTGGGCCGATTGGGCGGCCGGTGCATGCGCTGGGGCTGCGGTTGATGCTTCCGCCGGTGGATTCGGGCGGTCAGCCGACCTGGCAAGGGGAGATCAAGATCGAGTCGCTGGTCGAAGACGTGCGACAGGTCTTTGTTGAGCTGGATGCGAAATGGGGGACGCCCGTGGCGTGGTCGCCGGATGCAATTGCGGAGCGAGTGAAGGCGGCGCATGAATTTGCGACGGAGAAGGTCGTGAAATTCCTGGAGCAGTTTGAGGGGATGTAGGCGACGGGGGTAAACGGGTCAGCTTCGACTTCAACCGTCATTCTGTAGATGGTGGAGAGGGTTGGGCCGATGGCCAAGTTTTTCACTGAGCTGAACGAGATGCTCCGTGATTTCATTTCCGCGCAGCACCTATTTTTTCATGCAACGGCGCCGACGCGGGGGCGAATTAATCTTTCGCCCAAGGGGCTTGATACGTTTCGGATCTTGAGCGACACGCGCGTGGGGTACCTTGATCTGACGGGGAGCGAGTGCGAGACGGCGGCGCACGTCATTGAGAATGGGCGGCTCACGATCATGTTCTGCAGCTTCGCGGAGAAGCCGATGATTCTCCGGATGTACGGCCGGGGGTCGGTGGTGCGGGCGCGGGATGCGGCGTGGGCGGAGTTGCGGCCGAACTTTGCCGACGTGCCGGGCGAGCGGCAGATAATCTTGCTCGACATCGAGTCGATCATGACGACCTGTGGATTTGCGGTTCCGATGTACGAGTTCAAAGGGCAGCGCGATCTGCTTCCTGAGCTTACGTGCAAGATGGGGGACGCGCGGATGGATGCCTACCGGCGCGACCATAATCAGAAGAGCATCGACGGACTGCCGACGCATTTATTTGATGATGGAGCGGGCTGAACGAGATAGCGCGTCGGGTGGGTGACGCTTGAGCATGCACTTTCTGCTTTTTTATGAGAAGGCAGCGGACTATGCCGAGCGCGAGGGGGCGTTGCGGCCGGCGCATCGGGCGCATGTGATGGCGGCGGTTGATCGGGGGGAATTGGTCCTCGGCGGTCCGCTGGGTGATCCGGTGGATGGGTCGAATGGGCTGCCGTTTCGGGCGGATACGGTGGCGGTGGCCGAGCGATTTGCGGCGGATGATCCCTACGTGAAGAGCCGGATTGTTGTTCGTTGGCGCGTGCGCGCTTGGGAGAAGGTAGTGGGGAGGAATGCAGTGAGGCCATTGGGAAGGTGATTGGGGATATCCTTCGCGCGATGAATGAATCCGGACGTTTGGTTCTTGACAATTTCGGGTCAATTGTGTATTAAAACGAGGTTAGCTCGGGTTTTTTGCCCGCAATTCTCTTGAACATCGTTCGGGTTCAACCAGGGTGTTTTGCGCGCTGCGCGGGCTCAGATTCTGCGCGTAAGTCGGCGACGGAGGGAAGCCATGAATTCTCCACGAATCAGCCGGGGACGGCTTGTGTTCGCATCGGTTCTATTGAGTGCTGCCCTGGCGGCGCCGGCGACGGCCGCGCTGAACTATCAGGGGGAGGGACCGATTCCGTCGATCGAGTCGGTGGTTTCGGTTCCGGTGAACGGCACCTGGGTCGTGCTCGAAGAGGTGATGCAGTCGGTACCGGGCGGGACCTTCTATTCGCCGATCTACATGTTCAGCACCAGCGCGACAACGGTTCAAGTCGATGTGACCGATCTGTTTGCGGTTTCGGATCGCAATGAGCTGTGGTTTGGGTTGCCGCCCAGTTCGTCGCTGGTTGGGGCGACACCGCTCATGACGGATTGGCCGAGCTTGCCATCGGCGCCGTCGGGGCCGTTTGTTGATCCGCCTTACACGAATGACCCGAATATCGCGTGGACACGGCCGGAGTTCAGCAAGTCATCGTTCACGCTGACGCTTTCAGGTTCGGGCCCTTATTACCTGCGATTGAAAAACATTCATATTCCGCCGTTCGCTGGCAGCACGCCGTTCGACACCGGGACGGTAGCGTTCCGGATCGTGCCGGAACCGACGACGGCGTTCCTGCTCGCGCCGGGCGTCATGTGGCTAACTCGGCGGCGGCGCGGCCGTCGTAGTGGCGTAGTGGGGGCGGGCCTGGCGGCGGGTCTGCTTGCGACCGTGTTTGCGGCGCCGGCCTATTGCGCGCCTTGCGCGCAGGCGTGCGGGGCGATCAGCGCGTCGGTCAGCGCGGGCAAGCTAACGTTGTCCTGGGCGTCGGCGACTAGCGATGAGTCGGTGCGGGTGCTTCTGAACGGCGTTGTGATCGAAGTCTATTCTCCGGCCGGTTCTGCGACTCCGTGCGCGAGCTTCGACTCGACGGCGTCGGGCTGTGCGTTCACGCAAATTAAAGTTGAGGCGGGCAGCGGCAACGACATCATCGTGTTCGACGACTCGGGCGGATCGATCGTGCAGGCCTTTCAGACGGAGATCGACGGCGGCGACGGCACGGACACGATCGCGGCCGGCGTTTCTTTGACGGCGATTCCGCTGGCACAGCTTCTGACCGATGTGAATCAGTTTCGGCAGGACGTGGAGAATACGATTCCCGAGAGCCGCGTGGAGAACCTGATCGACGCCGGCGCGGGACTGCTGGACACGGCGAACTCGACGATGATTCTGCCGGGGGTTCAATGCGCGCAAAACGTGCGGCCGACGCTGATCGAGCCGATGCGGCAGATCGTCCGGAACACGGTGGAGCAGGAGATCATTTCGTGGGTGAACTTCGTCGCGAACGACGCTGAGGCGATCCGTCAGGAGGCGACCACGCTTAATTCGAACATCGATGCAAACGTGGTGGACGTGGGCGACATCATGGTTCTGACGGCGTGGAATCTGGTAGCGACCGGTCAGACGCTGTACGCGCACGCGGCCAACATGGGGACGACGGCGCAGAGCGGGAACCCCGAGGCGTTTGTCGCGACGATCGAGAATTACATCGGGACGCTGGAGTTCTGGGCCAATCAGTGCAACGACCCAAACCAGCCGCCGAATGATCCGGACGCCGGCAATGAGAACGCGCAGCTTCCGTCGGGGCTTCCCTATCCGTGCGACGAACTCGAGGCGCTAATTGAGCAACTCGAAGGTGTGATCGACCAGGTGGAGTCGCGCAACGACATGGTCGAGATGGAGGGCGACGCGCTCGAGGCGGCCGCGGACGAGGAGTCGGGCGGATCGGGATCGTTGGAGGGCATGGCCAACGGGCTCGAGAACAACGTGGACTTGATCGAGACGCAGATCGAAGGCATGGAGACGGACGGCGAGACCCTGTCGAACAACGCCGAGACGAAGGCGGCCGCGGAGGAGGCCTGGGGCGCGGCTCAAGAGGCGACATTGGCGGCCGGCGGCAACACGATGGAGCAGTGCTTGCAGTCGATCGACGATGCGGCGGCGGCACTGGAGGTGTCGGCGGCGGCGTTCGAGGCGACGGCCATGACGATTCCGGCCGACGTAGAGACGCTGTTGGCGCAGCCGACGATTGCGATGCTGACTTCCGACCCGGTTCTGGCGGCGGAGGAGCGCGCACCGACAGGGTGCATCATCGTGGGTAACTACACCATCACGGGCGGTCCTGGGAACGACATTATCATCGGGACCTGGGTGAGCGGGAATCTCCTGGGAGGCGGAGGCGTCGATCTGATCATCGGCGGTCCGGGCAATGAATACATCGAGGGTGGCGACGGGCGCGATCTGTTGTTCGGCGGCGGGGGCACTAACGCGATTTACGGCGGGACCCTGCTGATTCCGGGCGATGACTCCGACCTGTTGGTGGGCGGGAATAAGGCGGATTGCCTGTTCGGAGGAGGCGGCAGAGACCTTCTGATCGGCCGCGGCGGCAAAGATTATCTATACGGCCAGGACAAGATCGACGTGCTGTTCGGTGGCGGCAGCGACGACAAGATGTTCGGCGGCGCCGGCGAGACGCGGACAGTGCTGTCGCTCAAGTTCGACCTCGGGAATCTTTTCTTTGGCGAAGGCGGGAACGACGAGATCGTCGGCGGCGACGAGAATCCGACCGATCCGGCTGCGCCGAATTTGTTGCCGGGAATCGACATCGCGTTCGGTATGGCCGGTGACGACAAGATTCTGGTGGGGGACGGCGGGAACATGACGACGACGGCGAGTCAGCCACCGTGCCCGTTTCCGATCAAGCTTGGGAACCTGGTGTTCGGCGGCGACGGTGCCGACACGATTGTCGCCAAGGACGGCGTTGACGTTTTGTTCGGCGGGGAAGGGAACGACACGATCACGGCGGGGAAGGGACATCTCTTCAGCTTCGATTGCAACCATAACTCGACTCCGGAATTGAAGATCGCTTTCGGCGACCTGATCTTCGGGCGCGGGGGCGAGGATGTGCTCAACGGGGACGACCCGGACGGCGATCGGGCAGATGACGACATCGATCTCATTTTCGGCGGCGCGGATGCGGACGAGATCAACGGCTTCGATGGCGGGAAGATCGAAGTCGACAGCGACGAGGACGGCTCCAACGAGTTCGAGATGCGACTGGGCAACCTGGTGTTCGGCAACGGCGGCGCGGATGTCATCAAGACCGGCAAGGGCATCGACCTGATCTTTGGCGGGCCGGATGGAGACACGATTGAGGCCGGCTACGGCGATCGACTGAAGTTCGGCGACTCGGTGGTGATCGATTTCGGCGATCTGATCTTCGGACAGGGCGGGGCCGACACGATTCACGGCGACACGCCCACGGCGCCGGCGACCACCGATCCGGACAAGGGCGAGGTCGATGGGATTGACCTGATATTCGCGGGCGACGGTGACGACGTGGTGTATTCGTCGGATGGCGGTCTGTTCGCCATCGGCGACATCTCGGATCCGACGAGCATCACGCTGGCGTTTACGTTTGGAAACCTCGTTTTCGGCGGCGACGGCGACGACCACCTTTTCGCCAGATATGAGAACCCAAGCAGCACCGGTGGCGACGACAACGAGACGGCCGGCATCGACCTGATGTTCGGCGGTGACGGAAACGACGAGATGGAGGGCGGAAAGGGATCGCTGATCTATGTCAGCCCTGCTGCGACCCCGACACTGATTCCTTTCGGGAACATGATGTTCGGCGGGGCGGGAAACGACACGATCATGGGAGCGGGGGCAGCACCTGCGCCGCCCGATCTGTTGCCGGTTGATCCGGAAGCAATTCCGGTTCCGGGCGGCACCCTGGGTGACTACCTGGAAGGCATGGACCTGGTCTTCGCGGGGACGGGCAATGACAAAGTCGAGTCATACGACGGTATCGATTTTGTTTTCGGCGGGGACGGCAACGACGAACTTGTGGCCGCGAACGGCGGCGTGATGCTCATCGCCGGGACGCCGATCCCATTCGGAAATCTAGTCTTCGGAAGCGACGGCGAGGACATTATTCGGAGCGAAGGCCGCTCGGCGCTGCTTGAAGCCGATCTGCTGTTCGGCGGGCCTTGCAACGACAACATCTCGGCCGGGGGCGGCTTGCTGAACATCGTGTTCGGCGGCCGGCACGATGACACAATTACTGCGGGTGGAGACAGCGCGTCGATCAACCTGCTGTTCGGCAATCGCGGCGACGACACGATCGGAACGACGGGTATCGGCATCAACCTTCTGTTCGGCAACCGCGGGCGCGACACGATCACGGGCGGCGACGGCTTGAACGTGGGGTTCGGGAATCGCGACGACGACATTCTGACCGGCGGAACGGGATTGAGTCTGTTGTTCGGCAACCGCGGCAACGATGTTGTCAGCGGTGGCAACAACGCGATCGGCGTTTATCTGCTGTTCGGCAATCGCGGCAGCGATACCGTGCAGGGGGGCAACGGGCTGAACCTTGCGTTCGGCAACGCATGCAACGACGTCGTGAACGGCGGCATCGGGACCAATTTGCTGTTTGGAAATAAGGGCGACGATCAGGTGAGCGGCGGGTCGGGGCTGACGCTGGCCTTCGGCAACCGAGACAAGGACCGGCTGTCGGCCGGGTCGGGGCTGACGCTGCAATTCGGCAACGGCGACAATGATCGACTGGTGATGGGCAGCGGAGTCGGGCTGGCGTTCGGCGGAAGAGGCAATGACATAATCTGCGGTGGTAGCGGGAAGGCGATTGCGTTTGGCGGCCAGAACGACGACGTGATCATGGGCGGCACGGACTGGAACATTCTGTTCGGGAATGCGGGAAACGACTGGATCGCGGGCGGCGACGGCCCAACCGACATCATCTTCGGCAATCGCAACAACGACACGATCTTTGGCCGCGGTGGCGCCAAGGATTTCCTGTTCGGCAACGGTGAAAACGATCAGATCGACGGTGAGGACGGCAAGGACTACATCTTCGGCAATGGTGGCGACGACGATTTGCAGAGCGGCGGGGGCGGCGGCGACTGGCTGTTCGGCAATCGCGGAAACGACAATGTGTTCAGCGGCCCGGACGGGGCCGGCGGCGACTGGTTGTTCGGCAACCGCGGCAACGATCACGTCGATGGGCATCCGAATCCCGGTCCGTGCGGCGACAAACGATTCGGAAATCGCGGCAACAACACGAAGACCTGCGACGGCACTTCGGTATCGTTCGCGCAGCCGAACCCGAAGCACGGTTTGATTCGCGGGTACGTCAAAATCGACAAAAACAATGACAATGCGTGGGACGTGGGTCACGGAGGCGTGACCGTCACCCTGAGCGGGAACAGCATCAATCTAACCACGACCTCGCTGCCGGATGACGACGATTGCTTCAGCGACGTCGGGTCGTTTGCATTTGGCGGTCTGCCGCCGGGAACTTACACGATCTGCCAGATGCCGCCATCGGGTTATACGGCGGTTTCGCCGGCGTCGGGATGCGTAAACGTGACGATCGACCCATCGTGCGGGGGCGGGCTGGTGGAAAACATCCTGCTTGTGAATCGGGCGGACGGTTGCAGCCCGTCGGCCGACGGACTGAGCTGCAGTGGATCGTGCCCGACGACATCGCAGCCGTCGGATTGCCACCCGACAGTGGTTCGTCGCGTCGATCGGTGTCCCACGACGGGCGAAATTTGCACGCCGGACACGGATTGTCCGTGCGGCACGACGTGCGTGTCATCGTGGGAGGTCGTGGAGTGCGGCTGCGTTCCCGACCCGACGTGCCATGTCGCGTTTAACGCCGCCAATGATCCGTCGTGTGCGGGTGGCTGCCTGGATGGAACGGCATGCGAACTCGTGCAGGATGGCAACCTGTATTCGTGCCAGTGTCCGTGCGCGACGGAGCTGGCATCGATGACGTTTGAGGGGCTGGTTCGGAGCGTTCAGGGTTGCGCCCCGATTCCGGTGCCGATCAACGTCGACGATCACTGGCAATTGCGTTATTGGTTCGCGCGATTCGCGCCGGACATGAATCCGTCGCCGCAACTTGGGGAATACGGGATCCTTCACTACGAGCTTCGCATCAACAATATTGTGGTGGCATCGGGCGCGGCGCCGCCGAGCAGCCTGATCAGCGTATTCGACGATGCCGGCGGGCTTACGGGCCAGCAGGACGCGTATCAGGCCCACGTAGTAACTGCCGTGAACCCGCAGGCCGCGTTTGATCTTCGGCTGGTGGACCAGACCAACGCCCTCACGTCGGATCACCTGCCGCTCTGCAATGATCTGAATCTTGCCCAGTTCACGGGATGCTGCGGGGGGCCGGCGCTTCCCGCGTGTACCGTGTGTGGCAGCGGGCTGTCGCTAACGGAGCCGTGCCGCTGTTTTGTGTGGCAGACGGCGACGCCGCCGGTTTGTCCGGGCGGGTTCCGAATCCGCGGGAGCGTGGATTCGTTTGAATGCACCAATTGCGCTCCGCAGCCGTTGCGGATCTGTCCAGGTGACCTAAACGCCAACGGAGTCTTAGACGCGGATGACGCGCCGTTGTTTGTGGCGGAGCTGTTGTCGGGCGCTGATTGTGGAGGCGGTTGCCGCGCGGACGTCGACGGTAGCGGCGGGATTGACGGCTCCGACATTCAGTTATTCGTGAATCGCGTCATTTCGGGGCAGCGATGCCCGTGACGGCGTCGCGACGTCTCGCGGCGCAGAGCGCTGGCGCACCGCGTACAGAGTGATTTCACTGGAGGGCGTTGCCACCGTTCCGTGATACCCCACACTTCGGGCACTATTGGATCGACTGGGGATTCGATCTAGTATTCGGCTGGTGAGGGCCTATGGACGGCGCGGTTGTCACGATTAATGCGGGATCTTCCAGCGTAAAGTTTGCGTTGTTTCGGGATGGGAAGCGGATTGAGTCTGGGGCGGGTGGGCGGCTAGACGATGTTGCGGGGTTCATGTCGGAAGTTGGGCGGTTGCTTCGCGCGCATGGAGTCGAGCGGTCGCTGGTGGGGGTCGGGCATCGGATTGTGCACGGGGGCAGCCGGTTTTTTGAGCCGGTGATTGCTTCGGGGGAGATTCTCGCCGAGCTGCGACAATTGATGCCGTTTGATCCGGAGCATTTGCCGGCCGAGATTGCGCTTGTCGAAGCGTGTACGCGGGTCTTTGCTGGCGTACCGCAGGTGCTTTGTTTTGATACGGCATTTCATCGCGATCTGCCCATAGTCGCGCGGATGTTGGCGATTCCGCGGAAGTATTTTGATGCCGGGGTGCGGCGGTATGGTTTTCATGGTTTGTCGTATACGTATTTGATGCAGGAGTTGGAGCGCGTGGCGGGGGCGAAGACGACGCGCGGGCGGGTGATTTTGGCGCACCTTGGGAATGGGGCGAGCAGGGCGTCGGTGCGCGAGGGGCGGTGCGTTGATACGACGATGGCGTTTACGCCGACGGCTGGGCTGGTGATGGGGACACGGAGCGGCGATCTTGACCCGGGTATTGCGGCATACCTTGCGAGATCGGAAGGTATGAGCGCGGAGCAATTTGCCGCGATGGCGAGCTCGCGATCGGGGATGCTCGGGGTTTCGGAGACCAGCTCGGACGTGAGAGAATTGTTGGAGCGTGAAAAGAGCGACCCGAGAGCGGCGGAGGCGATCGGGCTGTTTTGTTTTCAGGCACGGAAATGGATCGGGGCATTGGCGGCTGGGCTGGGTGGGCTTGATGTGCTGGTGTTTTCGGGTGGGATCGGGGAGAACTCGGCGGTGATCCGGGGGCGCATTTGCGAGGGGCTGGAGTTCCTGGGAATAGACCTGGATGCGGGGCGAAATGAGCGCGGCGAAGCGGTGATTTCGCGTGAAGAGAGCATGGCAAGTGTGCGAGTGATTCGCACGGACGAGGAATCGGTGATCGCGGAAGCGGTATGTCGATTGATTGAGACTTAGGCCAGTTGCCACGGACATGCTATACGCGGGTCGGGAGACGGTTATGATCTCAAGCCGTCGCGATTCGGCGATGCGTGCCCAATCCCGAGAATCTCTTCGCCGGTAGAAACGTGCGGAGTGTCCGCGGATGAAAAAGCGCCAAGCCAAACGAATGTCCACGAGACACGTGGATAGCTCGAGGGCGGCTGTTGACCCAGAGCGGGCTTTCCTCGCTGAATCGAAATTGCCCGGGGACGAAGCGGCTCGACTTCGGCGAATTAGCGACGAGTTCTCGCGCGGATTTCGAGCGTTGTATCAGATCGGGCCCGCCGTGACCGTATTTGGTTCGGCGCGATTCAAGGAAAATCATCGTTATTACAAGCTCGCCCGATCAGTCGGGGCCGAATTGGCGCGGGCCGGTTTCGCGACGATGACTGGTGGCGGCCCCGGGATCATGGAAGCTGCCAACCGGGGGGCGCACGAAGCCGGGGGCGCGAGCTACGGACTGAACATCATCCTTCCGCACGAACAGAGCGCGAATCGGTATGTGGATCGCAGCGTTGAGTTTCGATACTTCTTCGCGCGGAAGGTGATGCTGGTGAAGTACTCGTGTGCGTTCATCATCATGCCGGGCGGGCTGGGCACGCTGGACGAATTGTACGAGACGGCGACACTCATTCAGTGCGGGAAGATCGGGCCGTTTCCCGTGATTCTGATGGGCACTGAGTTTTGGGAAGGGATGCGGCGTTGGGGAAAATTCATGATGAAGGAGGGAGTCTTTAACGCGTCGGAGGTGAAGTTCGGGCATCGGACGAACTCGCCGTCCGAGGCAGTGGACGTGATTCGCAAAAGTTTGAGGCCGGCGGACTTGGCGCAACTCAATCGAATCGTCCGTGCGCGCCCCAAGAGGATGTGACACAAATGAAGATCAGAGTCATCGGTGCGGCGGGGGGCGAGGTTACCGGCTCGGCCTATATGGTCGAGACCAAGCAGTCTCGCGTGCTGGTCGATTGCGGAATGTTTCAGGGCGGGCGGAAGAGCGAAGCGCTGAACCGCGCCCCAACCAAGCCGAACATGAAGCTAGACGCAGTCGTGCTCACTCATGGCCATCTGGATCACACAGGGCGATTGCCGCTGCTGACGAAACTTGGTTGGCGCGGAACGATCTACGCGACACCCGCGACGCGGCAGATGGCGGCACTCATTGTGCGTGACTCGGCGCGCATTCAATCGAGCGACGCGAAGCGGCAGAGTCTTCGAAATGCTCGCGAGGACAAGCCGCCGGTCGAGCCGCTCTACAGCACTGAGGACGCCGAAGGGATCATCAGCCGGTTTCGGGATGTTCCATATCAGAAGGCGTTGCAGGTTGAACCGGGTATTCGAGCGATCTGGACCGAGGCGGGGCACATGCTCGGTTCGTCGAGCATCCAGTTGATTGTGGAAGAAGACGGGCGGTCGAAACGGGTCGTGTTTTCAGGTGATCTTGGTCCGCGTGCGATTCCGCTGCTTCGGAATTTTGATCCATTCAAGCAGGCGGACCTGGTCTTTCTGGAGTCGACCTATGGAGACCGCGACCACCGGCCGTTCATGGACACGGTGGACGAATTCGTAGATGTCGTTCGCCTGGCCATGAAGGCGGGTGGAAAGATCATTGTGCCGACGTTTGCGGTCGGGCGAGCCCAATTGCTGACGAGTCTGCTGGCCTGGATGTTTCGCAAGAAGAAGTGCAATCCATTTCCGATCTATCTCGACAGCCCAATGGCGATCGAGGCGACGAAAATCTACACCGAGCATCGTGAGTTGTTCCACGAGAAGATGGAAAAATTCATCCGCGAGCGTCCGTTGCGGAGCGACCTCCGGACGATGCGGATGACCGCGACGGCGGATGAGAGCAAAGCGATCAATGCCGTCACGGGGACGTGCATGATCATGGCCGGCGCGGGGATGTGCAACGCAGGCAGAGTGCTGCACCACCTGAAGGCGAACCTGTGGAAGCCTGAGACGCGCGTGCTGATCGTGGGCTACCAGGGGCGCGGATCGCTGGGGCGGCAACTGGTGGACGGCGCGGAAAGCGTTCGCATTCATGGCCAGCAGATCGTGGTGAAAGCGAAGGTTCATACGCTCAGCGGCTTCAGCGCTCATGCCGGCCAAACAGACCTGCTCGAATGGTTCAACGTCATCGCGCCCAGCCGACCGCGAGTGGTGCTGACACATGGCGAGGACGGGCCTCGTGGTGAACTGGCGAAGCTCATTCAACGACGGCATCGATTGCGGTGCGAACTGCCGAAGATGGGCGACGTGATCGAGACTTGAGGGTTTGCTAACAGCGATCCGTAGTGTATCGAATGCTTTTTCGAGGAGGCCAATCATGACAACGGCGACTACGACTAATCCAATTGCGACGACACCTGCACTGCGACCTGTTGGGGCCGATTTGTTGCGGAAGATGGATGCGTGGTGGCGGGCGTCAAACTATTTGAACATCGGGCAGATCTACCTGATGGCGAATCCGCTGGTGCGTGAGCCCTTGCGAAAGGAGCACATCAAGCCGCGGTTGTTGGGGCATTGGGGGACTTCGCCGGGGCTGAACCTTGTCTACGTTCATCTTAATCGCATCATCAGTGAGTACGACGCCAATTTCATTTACATGGCGGGACCGGGGCATGGCGGGCCGGCGCTGATTGCGAATGTGTACCTCGAGGGGACCTACACGGAGTTTTTCCCGGAGGTGACGCAGGACGAGCGCGGGATGCTCAAGTTGTTTCGGCAGTTTTCGACGCCGGGGGGCGTGCCGAGTCATGTGAGCGCGCCGACGCCCGGATCGATTCATGAGGGGGGCGAGCTGGGGTATGTGCTGGTGCATGCGTTTGGGGCGGCGTTTGATAATCCGGATTTGATCGTGGCCGCGGTTGTCGGGGATGGCGAAGCGGAGACAGGCCCGCTGGAGGGCTCGTGGAAGGGCGTCAAATTCCTGAATCCGGTGCGGGACGGGGCGGTGCTGCCGATCCTGCATTTGAATGGATACAAGATTGCGGGGCCGACGGTCTGGGGGCGGGAGAGCGACGAGCACATTGCGGAGTTCTTGCGCGGGCATGGGTATGAGCCGTTCTTCGTTGAAGGCGATGACCCGATGACGGTGCATGCCGAATTCGCGACGACGCTGGAGACGGCATATCTCAAGATTCGGGCGATTCAGGATTCGGCGCGGAAGCGCGGGTTTTCGAAGCGGCCGGTGTGGCCGGCGATTGTGCTGCGGACGCCGAAGGGTTGGACGGGGCCGAAGGTGGTCGACGGCATTCAGATTGAGGGGACGTTTCGATCGCACCAGGTGCCGCTGTCGGGGGTGAGGGAGAATCCTGAGCATTTGAAAATGCTCGAGACGTGGCTAAAGAGCTATCGGCCGGACGAATTGTTTGACGCGGGCGGGCGGTTCAAGGCCGAGTACGCGGCCCTTTCGCCGAAGGGGAAACGGCGGATGGGGGCGAATCCACATGCGAACGGCGGGGAGCTGGCAGTGGAGCTCGATCTGCCGAATTACACCGACTACGCGGTGAAGGTCGAACAGCCGGCGCGGAAGCGGTATGAGTCGCCGCGGGTGCTGGGCGAGCTGATGCGCGACATTTACAAGCGGAACGCGAAGCAGGCGAACTTCCGGCTGTTTTGTCCCGATGAGACTAACTCAAATCGGCTGGGGTCCGTTTTTGAGGTGACGAATCGGTGCTTCGTCGGTGACCTGATTCCGAACGATGACCATGTTTCGCATGACGGGCGGGTGATGGAGGTGCTGAGCGAGCACAACTGTCATGGGTGGTTGGAGGGCTACACGCTGACGGGGCGGCACGGGTTGTTCGCGACGTATGAGGCGTTCGCGATGGTGGTGGACTCGATGGCGATGCAGCACGCGAAGTGGCTGGAGCATTGCTCACACATTCCGTGGCGTAAGCCGGTGCCATCGTTGAATTATCTGTTGACGTCGACCTGTTGGCGGAATGATCACAATGGATTTTCGCATCAAGGGCCGGGGTTCATCGACAACATCGTGAACAAGAAGGCAAGCGTGGTGCGGATTTATCTGCCGCCAGATGCGAATAGTCTTTTGTCCGTCGCGGACCATTGCTTCCGCAGCCGGAACTATCTCAATCTGATTGTGATTGATAAGCAGCCGCAGCTTCAGTGGATGAACATGGCGGAGGCCCAGGCACATTGCGCGCGAGGGGCGGGGATCTGGAAATGGTGCAGCAACGCGGGCGATGGCGCGCCGGATATTGTGATGGCATGCGCCGGAGACATTGCGACGGCGGAGACTGTGGCGGCGGCCTGGCTGCTGCGGAAGCATCTGCCGGAGTTAAAGGTGCGCGTGGTGAATGTGGTGGACCTGATGACGCTGCCGCCTCCGGACCGGCATCCGCATGGGATGAGTCAGGCCGACTTCGTAAACCTGTTTACCGCGGACAAGCCGGTGATCTTTGCGTTTCATGGCTATCCGGGGGTGATTCATCAGTTGATGCACGGTCGCGGGGACACGGATCGGATCCATGCGCGCGGGTACAACGAAGAAGGGACGACGACGACGCCCTTTGACATGGTTGTGCTGAACAGGATGAGCCGGATTCACCTGGCCATGGATGCGTTGAAGTACGCGACGCGGTTTGCGGACCGGGCGTCGGAGTTGATTGCGGCGGGCAATGCGTTGTTGCAGAAGCATCGCGCGTATGTGAACGAGCATTTTGAGGACCTGCCCGAGATCAGCGATTGGGTTTGGACGGACTGACGGCGGCTGGTATCCTATCCGGCTGGAACAAAAGGAGAGCCGGATGAAACGTTTTACTTGTGGGCTTTTTGCAATTGTCGGGTTGGGTTTGGCGGCGGTTGCATTTGCCGACGGGCCTGTCAAATACAAGATCGGCCTGATCGCCAAGAGCGAGAACAATCCGGTGTTCATCGCTGCGCGCGTCGGAGCCGAAGACGCGGCGCGCGAGATTTCCAAAGCGCGCGGATGCGAGATTGAAATCCTGTGGCGGACGCCGGCGGATGAAGATGCCCAAAAGCAGGCGAGCTTTATCGAACAGCTGGCGATTGCGGGTGTCGATGGAATCGCGGTGAGCTGCACGGACGCGTCGAAAGTGACGCCGGCGATCAATAAGGCGGTGGAGAAGGGGATCGCGGTCGCTTGTTTTGATTCGGACGCGCCGGCCAGCAAGCGATTTATCTACCACGGCAGCGACGACGAGGAGATTGGCCGAGCGGTGATGGCCGAAATGGCGAAGCAGCTTGGCGCGAGCGGCGGGAAGATCGCAATTCTGGCGGGGAACCAGACGGCACCGAATCTTCAGGCACGTGTCCGCGGCGTGAAGGCCGAGCTGGCGAAATATCCGAGCATCAAGCTGGCGGATGTGTACTACCACAAGGAGACGGCGCAGGACGCGGCCGCAAAGGTGCGCGAGGTGCAGACTGCGCAGCCGGACATTGTGGGTTGGGCGATGATCGGCGGATGGCCGCTGTTTTCCGACGCGTTGATGGACTGGAAGCCGGGCGAAGTGAAGATTGTGGCCGTCGATGCGCTTCCGGCTGAGCTGAAATATGTTGAGAAGGGGATCGTGCAGGCGCTGGTCGCGCAGCGGGTCTACGACTGGGGACATCGAAGCGTCGAGTTGCTGATCGACAAAGTAAGTGAGAACAAGGCACCGGCGAGCGCGAAGGACATCTCAAAACTCGAAATGGTGACGAAGGAGAACGTAGGGCCGTTCGCGAAAAACTGGGACAAGTGGCTGGGGAAGAAGTGAGCGACGGGCGGCCGATACTGGCATTTGAGGGGATTACGAAGCGCTTTCCGGGCGTGACGGCACTGGCGGATGTTTCGCTGGAAGTGCGGGCGGGCGAGTGTCACGCGTTGATGGGCGAGAATGGGGCGGGCAAGAGCACGCTGGGAAAGATTGTCGCGGGGATCTACCAGCCGGATGAAGGGCGGGTCCTGCTTGACGGGGAAGTGATTCGATTTCGCGTGCCACTGGATGCGGCGGAAGCGGGGATCGCGATCGTTCACCAGGAGCTGGCGTTTTGTCCGAACTTGAGCATCGCTGAGAATCTGCTTCTCGGACGGATGCCGAGTCGCGGCGGGATTGTTCGGCGCGGTGAGATGGAGGGGGAGGCGCGGCGGATGCTGGCCGCGGTGGGGCTGCAGATCGATCCGGCGACCTTGATGGAGCGGCTTTCGACGGCGCAGGAGCAGCTTGTGCAAATCGCGGCGGCGGTGGGGCGGCGAGCGCGAATTATTGTCATGGATGAGCCGACGAGTTCTTTGTCGGCTGTCGAGTCGGAGCGACTGTTTGAGATCCTGGGGCAACTCAAGCGGCAGGGTGTGACCATCATCTATGTTTCGCATCGCATGGAGGAGATACTTCGGCTGTGCGATCGGGTGAGCGTGCTCCGCGACGGGCGATTCATCAAAACGCTGGAGACGGCTGCGACGAGCACGGATGAGATCGTTTCTCTTATGATCGGTCGGTCGGTCGGAGAGTATTTCCCGTCGCATCTGTCGGCGAAGATCGGGCCGCCGCTGCTGGCTGTTGAAGGGTTGAGTGCGGCGGATCGCGTTCGCGATGTGTCGTTCGAAGTACGCGCTGGCGAAGTTGTGGGGCTCGCGGGATTGGTGGGGGCCGGTCGGAGCGAAGTGGCTCGGTGCATCTTCGGGGTGGATGAGTTCGAGCGCGGGACGATCCGTATCGACGGGCAGGCAGTGACAATTCGAACGCCGTCGGATGCGATCGAGCTCGGGATCGGGCTGCTGCCCGAGGATCGGAAGCGGCAGGGTCTCGTACTATCGATGAGCTGTAAAGACAACCTGGCTTTGGCCGTGCTACGGCGGCTGGCCGGCCGGCTGCTTTTCAGTCGGCGACGCGCAGGGCGACTGGCGGCTGAGTATTTCGAGAAGCTACGGGTTCGGGCGGCGCATCCGGAGGTTGATGTCGCTGGGCTATCGGGTGGGAATCAGCAGAAAATCGCGCTGGCGAAGTGGCTGGCGCGGAATTGCCGGGTGTTGATTCTGGATGAGCCGACACGCGGGGTTGATGTGGGGGCGAAGGCGGAGATCTACTCCTTAATCGATGAACTGGCCGCGGCGGGAAAGGCAGTGCTGCTGATCAGTTCGGAATTGCCCGAGGTGCTTAACCTGAGCACACGGGTGCTGGTGCTGGCCGGCGGGCGGGTTGTGGGGGAGCTGCCGCGCGAGCGGGCGACGCAGGATGCAGTCATGCGTTTGATGGCGAATGTGAAGGCGGCATAAGGCGGGTGGAGGGATTTCGTGGGACGAGTTGCGTTGCAGATGGCGATGGCTGTGCTGGCATTTGAGGGCGCGGTGATGGCGCAACTCAATCCAGTGGCAGATACTGGCGCGGTCGTAATTTCTGACGAAGCGCGATTCACCGTGCTGACGCCGCGTTTGATCCGAATGGAGTGGTCGCCCGACGGGAAGTTTGAAGACCGGGCTTCGCTGGCATTCGTGAATCGGAAGCTGCCGCGGCCGAGCTTTCGGGTCGAACATGTGGGCGGGTGGCTCGAGATTCGAACGGATGTTTTGACGCTGCGCTACAAAGAGCACAGCGGCGGCTTCACTGAGACGAACCTGTCTATTGAGCTCAAGGTCGGCGACAAGTCGGTGCGATGGCACCCGGGCATGCAGGATGTCGGCAACCTGCTCGGCACGGCGCGGACGTTGGACAGCGTTTCAGGCGGATGTATGCTCGAGCCGGGGCTGCTTTCACGCGACGGATGGGTGGTGGTCGACGATTCGAAGCGGCCGGTCTTTGATGCGGGCAAAGCCGGCGCGTTGGACTGGGCGGCGGCGCGGCGGCGGTGGGACGCGATTGACTGGTATTTCTTTGGATATGGGCACGATTACAAGGCGGCGCTGGCGGATTTTACAAAGGTGGCGGGCAAGATTCCTTTGCCGCCGCGGTTTGTGTTTGGGTCGTGGTGGTCGCGATATTGGGCCTATAGCGACGCGGAGCTGCGGCAACTGGTGAAGGAGTTTCGCGAGCATGATGTGCCGCTCGACGTGCTCGTGATCGACATGGATTGGCACCTGGATGGGTGGACAGGATACACGTGGAATCCGAAATACTTTCCCGATCCAGAGGGGTTTTTGAAGTGGGTGCATGAACAGGGGCTGCGGGCGACACTCAATTTGCACCCTGCCGATGGTGTTGGAAAGCACGAGAAGCAGTTTGCGGCGGTGGCGAAGCGAATGGGCGTCGATCCGAAGAAGGTCGAAAAAATCCCTTTTGATTCAACTGACCGGAAGTTCGTTGAGTCGTACTTCGCGGACTTGCATCATCCGCTCGAGCGGCAGGGAGTTGATTTCTGGTGGATCGACTGGCAGCAGGAGAAGGATACCAAGGTTGAGAATCTCGATCCGCTGTTCTGGCTGAACTACCTGCATACGGAGGACATGATTCGCAACCCGGAGAACAAGGGTCGGCGGCCGTTGATCTTCAGTCGCTGGGGCGGGTTGGGAAATCATCGATATCAGATTGGTTTTTCGGGCGACACGTATTGCAACTGGCCGTCGCTGGCATTTCAGCCGTATTTCACCTCGACGGCGGGGAATGTCGGCTATGCGTATTGGAGCCACGATATTGGTGGGCACCAGCCGGGAAAGGTCGATCCGGAGTTGTACGCGCGGTGGATCCAATGGGGGATTTTCAGCCCCGTGCTGCGAACGCACACCACCAAGAATCCGCTGGCGGAGCGGCGAATCTGGGAGTTTCCGAAGCCGGTGTTTGAGGCGGCCCGCGCCGCATTTCGCCTGCGCTATGAGCTGATTCCCTACATCTACCAGGCGGCGCGAGAGTGTTACGACACGGGATTGCCGCTTTGCCGGCCGCTCTATTACGAATGGCCCGAGATCGAAGAGGCGTATTCGCGCGGCGACGAGTATCTGTTCGGCGACCAAATGCTGGTGAAGCCGGTCACAGCTCCGATGGATCTGGACATCGGGGCGACGTCGGTAAACGTGTGGATACCGCCGGGGCCGTGGACGGACTGGTTTACCGGGAAGACCTATCTCGGGCCCACGACGGTGAATCTGCTGGTTCCGTTGGATCAGATTCCCGTATTCGTGCGGGCGGGTGCGATCATTCCGTCTGCGCCCGCCGCGAGAGACACGCGCGAGCAGCGGCGCGACGAATTGATTCTGGATGTGTTTCCGGGACAGCGCGGGCAGACGCGGCTGTACGACGACGACGGTGAGACGCTTGGGTATGAGAAGGACGAGCGAACGCTGACGCCGGTGGTGTATGACGGATCGGCGGGGCAGCATCGCGTTCGGATCGGACGCGTCAACGGGCGCTATCCGGGGATGCCGACGGATAGACGAATTGAAGTTCGACTGCGAGGCGTCTGGCCGGCGGAGAGGGTGACCGCGGATGGCGAGGCGGTTGCGCCGGCGAAGGGGACGAACGAGGATGGGTACTCGTACGATGCGAAGACGCTGAGCGTGGTTGTGCGATTACCGAAGGGACCGATTGACAGGCCGGTGGAGATTGTCATTCGCACGATTGGAAAGACGGGCGACGAGCAGCTGATTTCGGATGGGCTGCGCGGGGCGCTCGACAACTTTGAGTCAATGGGGGCGGTGCTGGGAGCCAAGGTACCGATTCCAATACAACGTGCGATGACTTTGCGCGGAGATCTGGCTGCGAATCCGGCACGGGCTATCGAAACCGCGAGGTACCTGCGCGACAATTTGCGTGCGATCACGGTTGAAACAGCACGGGCCGAGACGAATCTGGAGAAGTTGCGACCGATGTTGGCGCGTCTGCTTGGACTGACGCGGCGGTTGACGGTGGAGCAGGCGGGGCGGCCGGACGCGGTGGTGGTAACGATGCAGATCATGGCTTTGCCGCCGTACGGTACGACGGTGGGGCTGGCGGCGTCGCTGCAGATGGATGATCTGGACGGGAAGCCGGCGCTGGGGAGCGGGAAATGGCTGGGGATGTCGGTTGGACAGCCGCTGGACGTGCCCGTGCGCGTGGAACTGGGTGGGGCGGCGAAGACGCGCGTGCTACGCGGGACGCTGCGCTTGAAGGTCGATGAATTCGTGGTCGAGTTTCCGATCGAGCGGACGCTGCTGCCATCGATCGGTGCGTGGTGGATCGTCGGTCCGTTCGAGACGACGATGGCTGATGCGTTGAAGACAGAGTTTGAGCCCGAGAAGAAGATCGACTTGAAGGCGAGCTATAAGGGGAAGGGCGGCCGCAAGATTGCGTGGCAACGCGTGCAGCGGACGGTCGGGCCGAAGGATGATTTGACGGATGAGTTCCGGGTTGATTTTCACGGTTTGTACAAAGAGCCGATTTACGAGTCAGCGGCGTATGGGCTGACGTATTTGATTTCGCCGCGGGAAATGAAGGCGTCGCTCGCGATCGGGTCGGATGATGGCTGCCTCGTCTGGCTGAACGGCAAGGAAGTTCATCGGATGGATGTCGGTCGGGCGTACGGATCGCGGCAGGATCGAGTGCCGATTGAATTGAAGAAGGGCGTCAACACTTTGCTGGTGAAGATCAGCCAAGGCGGCGGGGACTGGAGCTTCGGCGTGCACGTCGAGACGCCGGATGGCAAACCGCTGCCCGACGTTGAAGCGCGGTTAGAGCCGACGGAGTAGGCGCGGCGAATGAGTGCGAGCGACGAGCCCATTGGCGTGATTGCGGGGATGGGGACGTTTCCGCATTTAGTGGCGGCCGGGGCGCGGGCGGCGGGGCGGCGTGTAATCGTTGTCGGGCTGCGGGAATGCGCGGATGAGACGCTTCGCAACGAGTCGGACGCGTTTTATCGAGCCGGGATTGTGCAGGCGGGGCGTTGGATTCGCATCTTTCGGCGCGAGGGTGTTCGGCACGCGGTGATGGCGGGGGGCGTCGACAAGACGCGAATGCTGCGTCAGTCGTGGTGGCGGCAGTGGTTGGCCTATCGACCGGATTTCACTAGCATTCGGATATGGTATTTCGGTGCAGGCGATCGCCGTAATGACACGTTATTGCGGGCGACGGCTGATGAAATGGCGCGGCGAGGCGTGGAGTTGATTGACTCGACGACATTTACGCAGGATGCGATGGCGCCCGAGGGCGTTCTGACGCGTGCGCGTCCGAGCGCGGCGCAGGAGGCGGATATTGAGTTGGGCTGGCGGATGGCGCGGGAAATGGGGCGGTTGGATGTCGGTCAGTCGGTGGCGGTGAAGGATAAAGATGTGATCGCGGTAGAGGCGATCGAGGGGACGGCGCGGATGATTGCGCGGGCCGGCGAGCTTTGCCGGGCGGGCGGCTGGACGCTGGTGAAGGTCGCCAAGCCGAACCAGGACATGCGATTTGACGTACCAACAGTCGGCCCGGCGACGATTGAGCAGCTTGTGGCGGCGCGGGCCGGGGCGCTGGTGGTCGAAGCGGGCAAGACGCTGATGCTGGAGCGTGAGAAGCTGGTTTCTGCGGCGGATGCGGCCGGGATGGTCGTTATCGGTCGGGTCGGGGGCTAGCGTTTGCCACTCGAGTCTGAATTTCGATTCGATTGGGGACGATTACGATAATACCTGGGTGGACCCTCACCCTGGCCCGCTCTCCTGAAGGGAGAGGGAACTCTTTGGAGACGGTGAAGTGAAGTATCTGGTTACCGGCGGAGCGGGGTTCATCGGTTCGCATATCGCGGAGCATCTGTGCGGTGCGGGCGAAACCGTGCGGGTGCTCGACAATTTCCTCACCGGGAAGCGAAAGAACCTTGAGCCATTGGGCGGACGGGCGGAGGTGATCGAGGGCGACTTTCGCGACGCGAATGTCTGCAAACAGGCGTGCAAGGGGATGGATTTTGTTTTGCATCAGGGCGCTTTGCCGTCCGTGCCGAAGAGCGTGGCCGATCCGGTGTTGAGCCACACATGCAACATCGACGGGACGCTGAATATTCTGCTGGCCGCGAAAGAGTGCGGTGTGCGGCGCGTGGTGATGGCCGCGAGCAGCTCGGCTTACGGTGAATCGCCGACGCTGCCAAAGGTCGAGACGATGCGGTCCGATCCGCTGAGTCCGTATGCGGTGCAGAAGCTGGCGGGAGAGATGTACGCGCGGGCGTTTGCGAAGTGCTATGGGATGGAGACGCTGGCGCTGCGGTATTTCAATGTGTTCGGGCCGCGGCAGGACCCGGCCAGCCAGTATGCGGCCGCGATTCCGTCGTTTGTGACATCCATTCTGCGGGGCGAGTCGCCGACAGTTTACGGCGATGGCGAGCAGACGCGCGACTTCACTTATATTGATAATGTGGTGCAGGCGAATCTGCTGGCGACGCGGGCCCCGAAGGCGGACGGCTTGGCCATGAACATCGCCTGCGGCGAGCGCGTGACGATCAATCATGTCATCGCGCGGATCAACGAGCTGCTGGGGACGAAGGTGAACCCGAAGTATGTCGATTCGCGTAAGGGGGACATCAAGCATTCGCTGGCGGACATTTCGCTGGCGAAACAGGTGATCGGGTTTGCGCCGAAGGTGCTGTTCGATGACGGGTTGAAGCGGTCGATCGAGTGGTACCGCAAGAATCTCGGCTAGTTTTTTTCAATCTCTCAAAGTACCGGGCATATCGGCGAGGACGTAGGAGACTACGGCCATCGCGGCTACGCATTCCCGGAGGTCTTTTTTGTCGACCTTGTCGAGCGTGTCGGCCTGGGTGTGGTGGTAGTCGAAATAGCGCGAGCCCTCGACTTCGAGGCCGAGCTGCGGGACGCCGCCGGCGCGCATGGCGCTGATGTCGGCGCCGCCGCCGCCGACGGTGGCGTGCATGTTGAGCGTGGGTTGGAGCAGGGCCAGGACTGCGGCGAGCTTTGCGGCGGCGTGGTCGTCGCGCGGGGTGGTTTGACGACCTCGTCGCATCGAGTCGAGCACGCGCGAGGTCGAGGCGGTGAACGGGGGCGCGCCGTTTTCGGGCACGCTTACACCGATCGACACGGGGCGGAAGCCGCCGGAGTCGGTTTCGAGGGCGGCGACGTGTTTGGCGAGGTCAGCGGCGTGATCGAGTGCGTATTGCTTGCCGCCGGCGAGGCCATTTTCTTCATTGGTGAAGAGGACGCAGCGGATGGTGCGGCGCGGCGTCAGGTTCAGCCGCTTGAGCAGGGCGAGGGCTTCCATCGACATGACGCAGCCGGCGCCGTCGTCGTGAGCGCCCTGGCCTACGTCCCATGAGTCGATATGGCCGCCGATGACGACGACTTCGTCGGGAAGCTCGCGGCCGCGGATTTCTCCAATGACGTTGGCTGAGGGGACGAGGCCTTCGTCGTGAGCCGTCATTTTGAGGCAGACGACGACCTTTTTTCCGTCGGCGATCATGCGGGCGATTTCTTCGGAGTCTTCGACGGTGATGGCGGCGGCGGGAATTTTTCGCTTGCCGTCGGTGTAGCCCATTGCGCCGGTGTGGGGCGAGCGAAGCGAATGGGCGGTGACGGAGCGGACTAGGCAGGCGACGGCGCCCTTGTCGGAGGCGAGGTCGGCGCCACGGTGGCGGAAGCGGACGGTCTGGCCGTAGCCGGAGCCCTTGATGGGGTCGTATGGCGGCATGGCGTTGTTGAAGAGGACGATTTTGCCTTCGGCGCCGCTGCCCAGTTTGTCCAGTTCGGCTTCTTCGCGGACGACGACCACTTCGGCGGTGATGCCTTCGGGCGGGGTGGCGATCGAGCCGCCGAGGCCGAGCATGACGAGCGGCTGGCGGCGGGGCTCGATCATTTCGATGGATTCCTCGCCGCGGACCCAGCGCGTGACCTGGACGGGCTCTTTGTGGACGTTTTGGAGGCCGTCACGTTGCATGGACTCGACGGCCCAGTCGAGGGCACGGTCGAGGTTGGCGGAGCCGCTGATGCGGTTGCCAACGTCGTCGCAGAGGCGACGGAGCTTGTCGTAGGCGCCGTCGTCTTTCAGTGCCGCCGCAGTGATCGTGTTTGCGGTGGCGTGGTAGCGGCTGTGCAGGTCGGACAGGACCTCGGGGTTGGGCGCGACGGCTGCTTCATTATTGATCGTGGTTGTCTGGGCCGCGCAGCCGAGGAGGAGGATGGCCGGGACGATTCGGACGACGAAGCTTGGTTTCATTCTCTGGTTCCGTAGGCCGCGAGCAGCGCCCCGCCGGCTCTGTGCGGGGTCGGATTGGCGGCGAGGGGGGATGCTAACCGCGCGCTGGCTTTGACCCAATTGCGGCGGAAGGATTGAAAGGATTGGCTGATTGGGGTATGACGTTATCGGTCCCGAGAGGCGCGGTGCATGGTTAGCAATCTTCCCAGCGTACGACGAAAGCTGGCTGAAAACTTCAAGCGGGTGCGTGATCGCATCGAGGCGGCGTGCTCGGCTGCGCGGCGGGACCCGGCGGATATCACGCTGGTGGCGGTGAGCAAGTACGTCGAGATCGACGTCATCCGGCAGGTGCTGGAGCTGGGGCATGTGGAGCTGGGGGAGAACCGGGCACAGCAGCTCAACCAACGGGCGGGGATGTTGCACGAGTTCATCGAGCGGCGGGCGGTGCTGGCGGGCAAGACGGAGAAGGCAATTCCGAAGCCACGCTGGCACATGGTCGGGCACCTGCAGCGCAACAAGGTGAAGCTGGTCCTGCCGTGGGCGGAGATGATTCACTCGATTGACAGCATGCGGTTGGCTGAGGAGTTGCATCAGCAGTCGATCAAGCTTGGGCGGGTGGCGAACCTGCTGCTTGAAGTCAACGTGAGCGAGGAGCGGAGCAAGTTTGGCGTCGCGGTGGGGGCAGCGCCGCATCTGGCGGAGCAGTTTGCGGCGTGGGAGGGCATCCGGCTGTGCGGGCTGATGACGATGCTGCCGGTGGACGCGACTCCGAACGAGCAGCGGCTTTATTTCGATCGACTGCGAGATGTGTTTGACGACATGGTGACCGACAAGGTGGCCGGGCCGGAGTTCAAGCACATGTCGATGGGGATGAGCAACGATTTTGAGGCGGCCATTGCGAGCGGGTCGACGATACTGCGGATCGGCACGGCGCTGTTCAACGGGTTGTATAACCCGGATGCGCCGCAACCCGAGGAGACGATTGATCGCGCAGGGGTTTGACCTGTTTGATTTCTGGCGATGGTTTCTGGCCATCGCCTGCACGGTTTACACGATCATCTTCACGGTGCGCTGGGCCTGGGACTGGCTGGCTTACCTTTCGTCGGGGGGGCGGAGCATTGCGATGTTGCGGCGATACATCATCGTGCAGGCGCTGCGGCTGCGGGTGCGGCGGTTTCAGGAGGAGGGGCTGGCGATCGTGGGCTGGGGCATCGTGCTTTTCGTACTGCTGATGCTGGATGGGAAGTTGATGGCTTCGCGGTAGCCGAGCGGCGCGATGGGTGTCTTTCTTTCGAGTCTGACGGTGGTGCTGGGGTTGGTGGGGCTGGTTTGGGCCAGCCGGCACCTGGCGATTTCGCGCGCCAACCGACTGTTGCCGCCGCTGCATTCGGGGATGTACAGGGCGAGCAACGGAGATGTGCTGCCTCGGATCAGCGTGCTGGTGGCGGCGAAGGATGAAGAGGCGAATATTGAGGCGTGTGTGCGATCGTGGATGGCGCAGGACTATCCGGACTTCGAGATCATCGTCATCAACGATCGCAGCGGGGACCGGACAGCGGCGATCATTGACGGGCTGGCGCGGGAAGATTCGCGGGTGAAGGCGCTGCATGTTCGCGAGCTGCGCGAGGGGTGGTTCGGGAAGAACAACGCGATGCGGGTCGGGATGGAGCAGGCGGCGGGGCAGTGGCTTTGCTTTTCGGATGCGGACTGCGTGCAGACTTCGCCGCGGAGTCTGGTCGTGGCGATGCGGCATGCGATGGAGCAGGGGAGCGAGTTCCTTTCCGTGTTGCCGCTGCTCGAGATGCACGGGCTTTGGGAGCAGATCATCCAGCCGGCGTGCGGGGGGATCATGATGCTGTGGTTCAACCCGATGAAGGTGAACGATCCGCGCCGGCCGCATGCTTATGCGAACGGGGCGTTCATGCTGATGAGTCGGGGCTGCTACGACCGGCTGGGCGGGCATGAGCCGGTGAAGACCGAGGTGAACGAGGATATGCACATGGCGCGGCGGGCCAAGGCGATGGGGCTGCGGCTGCGGGTGGTGACGAACTCGAATCTTTACAGCGTGCGGATGTACAACAGTTTTGCGCAGGCGTGGCGGGGGTGGAGCCGGATTTTTTATGGGTGCTTCGGGTCGTTCCGGCGGCTGATTGTTTCGTTGTTGGTGATCCTGTTTGTCAGTCTGCTGCCTTGGGCGTCGCTGGTTGGCGGGGCGATCGGGCTGCTGGCGGGGTCGAATGCTGCGGGTCTGGGGCGGATGACGATTTTCGCGGCGGCGGCTTGTGCTTTGCAATTGAGCGTGTTGGTGAGATTTTATCGCATAAGCCGGGTCAGCCCGTGGCTTGCTCCGACCTATCCGATCGCGGCGGTGCTGGCGGCGGGGATGCTGGTTTCCGCGATCAAGCGACTGGGAGGCATGGGGACGACCACCTGGCGCGGGACGACATATCGGGCGGATCGGGTTGAGGAAGCGCCCGAGAAACAATCATCGAACCATTCACAGTCCACGAGCACCGGTCGTTGATACTTGAACCGGTTCGCTTGTCGTGGGCCCACCCTTCGCTGCCCGGCGAAGGATGGGCCACCCAACTGACGCCTAGCGAGTGACAACGTGTCCGCTCGCGGCGCCGTCGTCGACGGCGGGGCTGCCCGACTGATCGTGCGGGACCTGCACGAATGCGGTGGCCTCGGTGTGATTCCCTGAAGAATCCGTGACCACGAAGCGAATGCCATAGACGCGGCCATTGCCGCCGCCCTGGCGCTCGGCTCGGACCGAGAAAGTGTGATCATCGACAATCACGATGTCGCCGGTGGTGTTTCCGTCGCCGTTGGCGTTGTCCGGTTCGTCGCTGTAGATGTCGATGATGACTCCGGCGACGTTCAGATCGAGATCGCCTTCGCAGGCATCCGATGCGCGGGCAACGTCGGCGAGGGTGAAGGTGTGCAAGTCGTGATTGGGCGGCCAAAGATCGCGCGTTCCGGGAGTGACGACCGGCGGCGTGGTGTCCACGACGGTGATCGTGCGAATTACGCTCGGGCCGATGTTGCCACAGGCGTCGATAGCCGCGTAGGTAAGGACGTAGACGCCGGACAGGTGGAGATTCAGGTCGCCGGTGATCGTGGGTTGAATGAGGGCGTCGCAGTTGTCATTGATGGTGACGCCGGCGTCGACCCATGCGGCGCCGCACTCGACGGTGATGGCGGCGCTGCCGTTGAGGGTCATGGTTGGGGGCGTCGTGTCACCGTTGGTGGTGTACGTGGATGAGGCGCTGGTGGCGTTGCCGCACTCGTCGGTGGCGGTCCAGGTCATGGTTGCCGTACAGCTGCCGGGCGCCGCGGTGCGCTGGCTGGTGATGGTGGTGTTGCCGCAGGCATCGGTTGACGTGGCGCTGGCGGCCCAGGCCTGCAGGGCGTCGGCCGTACCGGCGTCGCCGCAGGTTACGGTGATGGGTTGTGGGACGATCAGGGCAGGATCGGTCGTGTCTACGATGCTGAAGATCGCTGAAGCGGATTCGGAATTTCCGCAGAGATCGGTCACGGTCCAGGTGACGGTGACCGCGCCGGTTGCGCCGCAGCCGTCACTCAGAGCCTGGAAGTTGTTGGTGATGGTTCCGCCGCCGCAGCCCTCCGTGAAGGTTGCACTGTTGAGCCAGGCATTGAGGGCGGCCTGGTTGCCATTCCCGTCGCATTCGACAGATTGATTGGCCGGAGGGGTGACGGTGGGTTTCGTGCCGTTTTCGTGTGTGCCGCAGCCGGCCATTGCCACGACTGTGATCAGGGAAAGTCCGCAGGCGCGCAGGGTATTTGACGGATTCATTTGATTTCTTCCTCCGGTGTGCGAGGCGCAGGATCGTAGAATTGTTGGCTGCGGGGCTGGGGTGGTTTCCGGGATGAAATCTCCGTGAAACGGGGCACTGTGTTTTGTATATGTTCGGTTGGCCTACCGCGAACGATTCCGCGAGGGGTGGGGCCGTCGCTTGAGCGACGTGGGTGAGACGGTGCGATGAGATTTTTGAGACGACCCTGTTTTTGAGCAAATTCGTCGAGACACGAGTGAGATGAGTGAGACGGGGGGACATTCTCACGGCCGGCCAGATGACAAGACCTGACAATCGGCAACAGCGAGCGACAAACTGCGGGCCCCAGATCGCAGGTGATAAAAGTGATAATCGGCCCAGGACCGCGGGAACTGAGGTCAGGGAACGGGGAGTTGGGTGATAATGGTGATAATCGGCTCAGGTCAAGGCATCGGCTGCTGGGCGTCTGGATTCACTTGTCAAAGATCGTGGGCTTGCACCCCCACACCCCTTCCCTCCCCCCCGAATGAGGAGAGGGGAAATTGGCGGGGCGTCGGCGCTGCCCTTTGAGTCGGGTTGGCCCTCACCCTAGCCCTCTCCCAAGGGGAGAGGGGGGCGCAGTTTGACCCCGGTTGCCCCCCAGCATCCCTTTGCCGAGAGCATGTTCGGATACTGTTTAGTATGCCGGATTCGGGAAGTCAAGGGGCTTCGGTTGCGGATTGTGGATTTCGGGTTGTGGACACATTTGATGGGTCGCAGGGGGCCGCGATCGGGCGGGGGTTCAGGGTGCGCGGGCAAACGAGGTTGTCCGTGTCGCCCATGATGGGCTTGCATTAAGCCCCGGGCGTTTGGGGTAGGTGGGTGTTCCAGCGGCGGTGAAGCGCGTCGAGCCAAAGATTCTCTTCATGTGGGTACTTTTGCAGGTTTGCGTCGTGCCTCGACATGAACGAGATGAAACGGGCGATGCAGTGAACATGGGCCTCGGTCCAGTAGGGCAAGATCCATTCATGAGTCCATCGCTCGATGACACCGAGCAGGTGGCCGGGAAATAACTCCGTGTTGTCTCCGCGCAGGAAGCGGATCATGGTTGGCGGGAGGTAATACTGAAGTCCCTTAACTTCGATGAACGAAAAGCCGCCCATGCCCTGGAATGGATTCCACTTCTGATCATCAACGAGCTTTGTCCAGGGGACGACGCGCTCGGATCGCGCTTTCTCCTCGTCAGGGAGTTTATAACGGTCGGCGGCCTCGCATTCGCTCCAGGTGCGTCCGTGGTTGACTAAGTTGGCGCCGCCGAATGCTGAATGGATTTCTGCGATGATTGCATCGCGTTCAGCTTGGGCGTTTTCGTTCAGTTCGTTCGGCATTTGCCAATCTTCCCGTCATCTGGAAATCATAAACGTTTCGAGGCCCAGGGTCGTCCGGGCGGCTTCAGACTCGCGGCTCGGATATGACGGGGACTGGAGAGACCGCCGAATGATTTGGTATGATGCGGGTTTCGGCGATGGCCTTTCGTGAGGACACTCCATGATCGGTGGCCGACTTTTTCGGTGGCGCACTCTTTCAGGTGGAAGCAAATCGATGCGGGGCGGGTTTTTGCCGGCTTGCGCGGTGAACGGGCTGGTCGTCGTTCTGTCTCTTTGCGGAGCCGCGATGGGGTTGGATGGGCGGGTGTTGCCGCCGACGGAAACGCCGGTCTATGAAGATGGCGGGGATTCAGAGTCGCGGTCTAAGGCGTATCGGGCGGCGCATCCGGAGTGGGATGAAGTCTTTGAGCGCTACATGAAAGATATGGATGCATTTTTCAACCGTTATCCAGGCGGGACCCCGCTGCCGCCTGAGCAGGCTTCGGCGCTGATTGACGAACTGTACCACGACTCGGGCAACGATCGACTCAACTGGAGATGGCAGGAAAACGTCCTCGATCGCATTACGGGAGCCGCTCTGAATCGTGAGATTTCGCCGGAGTCAGCCGAGATATTCAGAACGGGACTGACTGAGTACCGAAAGCTTGGCGGCGGCAACGCTGGACCGCTCTTGCGAATGGACCTCGCCCTCTCTTATTGCGCCGTGAGCGATGAATCGCATCCGGAGCTTCAGCAATTCGTGGAGAGCCTAGCCGAACAGTCCCGGAACGAGGCGGAGCAGAGCGGATCGGAACACGCGCGATATCACGTCGGGCACCGGTTCGGACAGCTCGATTACGTGTATTCGCGATTGGAGCGGTTAGGCCGCATCAAGCCCGGTGCGACCGAATTTCAACGACGGGCTGCATGCGAAGGCGCATTGCGGCGGCTCGAATCGGTGGATCAGCCGGACGCCGCACTAATCGAGCGCGCCGCTGCGGCCGTCGCGGCATGCGGAGCAGGCAACACACTGAATCCGCAGCGCGGACCGGGCCGGCAGGTCGAGACGGACCCGATGGAGCGGCTGCTGGCGGCGTATCAGAAGATCGCGGAGCGCAAGCCGGGTGTGGCGAAGGAAGTGATCCGGGCGATCGATGGGCGGCTGCTTTGGCTCGCGCAGGATTCGGGGAAGATCGACAGCGTGCGGCGATGGGATCGATGGGCGGACGCTGTGGCGGCGCTGCGGTTTCGCGGATCGAATGATTTGGGGCGGTTCGTGCATCGGCGACTGAAGGACGAAAAGGACGATGAGATTCGGGGGGCACTGGAGCGGGCGGAGAAGGGGTTGACCAGTCGGTGAGCGTTTGTTGAGCTCGGATGGTGCGTGCAGAGCACACACCGTACTTGCTTGCACTAGGCGCCGGGGGTTTGGGGGAGGTGGGTGTTCCAGCGGCGGTGGAGCGCGTCGAGCCACAGGTTCGCGTCAGTTGTGCATCGGCCCAGTTCCGGGTCGTGCCGGGACATGAAGGAAATGAAGCGGGCAATGCAGTGAACCTGGGCCTCGGTCCAGTCGGACAGCTTTTCCGCATCGGTCAGTCGCTCGATAACACCGATCAGGTGGCCGGGGTACCACTCGGTGTTGTCTCCTCGCAGGAAGCGGATCATGGTGGGCGGGAGGTAGTATTGCAGGCCTGCAACGTCGATGAACGAAAAGCCGCCCATGCCCGGGAACGGATCCCACTTTTGATCATCAACCAGCTTTGTCCAGGCGACGAGGCGCTCCGATCGTGATTCGGCCTCGTCGGGGTGTTCGTAGCGGTCCGCGGCGTCGCATTCGCTCCAGGTGCGCCCGTGGTTGACGAGGTAGACTCCGCCGAACGCCGAATGGATTTCGGCGATGATCGCGTCGCGTTCGGAGCGGACGTTTTCGTTCAACTCGCTCGACATTTTACAGTGTGCCCTTCGTGTAGGAATCATAGACGTTGCGAGCCCCGGTGGCGACGCGGCAGCTCGGATGGTGCGTGCGGAGCATGCGCCCTACATGGATCCGGATGGGGCGCGGGATTTGTTTAGACCGACTGAGCGGCTTCGGCTTTGGGTGGCGGCGGAATTAGCTGGGGGTGGATTGCGTGCGCGAGAATTTCGAGACTATCAACTAGGCGCGGCCCGGGGCGGCTGAAGTAGGCGTTGCCGTCGGTGACGAAGACGCGCCTTGAGCGGACGCAGGCGAGTCGTTCGTAACCGGGATTCGCTCGGAGAATGGGTAAGTCCTGCTGCGTTCGCGTGGCGTCGAATCCGCAACAGGCGATTATCAAGATCTCCGGGTCGGCACGAACGACCTCGTCCCATGCAATGGTGCGGGAACGTTCGCCGGGCCGGCCGATCATTTCGACGCCGCCGGCCATCTCAACGAGTTCGGGTGACCAATGGCCGCACGAGAATGGCGGATCGATCCACTCCAGAAGGATGACTCGGGGGCGATTCGTGATCGCGCGTGTGCGATTCACGACCGCGGCAATGCGAGCATGGAGCGCCGCGATGACCTCGCCGGCCTGATTCGGCACACCGGCTGCTTCGCCAACTTTTCGCAGGCAATCGAATACTTCGTCCAAGGTGGTCGGTTCGAGATTGAGCACCGGTGGACGGCCGGGCAGGCCGCAAGCGGCGGCCTGGACCTCCGCCTCGTCCACGGCGCATACGTCGCAGAGGGCCTGAGTCACAATCAAGTCGGGTTGGAGTTGCGCGAGCATCGGCATGTCCAGGGTGTAGAGGGCGCGCTGCGTCTTCAGTTTTTCGCGCACGGCGACGTCGATCGCGCGACTGGTGGCGTCATGTGGGATGAGTGTCCGCGTCACCTTGGGCAGTTGGCGAACAGATGGGGGGTAGTCGCATTCGTGCGTCACGCCTACGAGCTGGTCGCCCAGGTTTAACGCACATACGATTTCGGTGGCGCTCGGAAGGAGAGAGACGATTCGCATGGGGCTTGCTCTTCAATCGTTCGATGATTGTCCGCACGAGTTGTTGTCCAGCCAAAACGCCGTGTAGACCTGCCCGTCGGTTCCGCGCCGGTCTTCGGTCTTTATGCAACCTGCCTCTGATGCGAGCTGCTTCACGATCTCGTTTCGAGTCGGCTGATCGACCGATTTGAAATGCCGCGCTTCATCGGCGGTCCATTCGCGCTTTTTTGAAGCGAGGAACAGATCGCGAAAACTCATGCAGCATTCTCGGTTCATGGGCGTCCTCTTCACATCAGTTTGCGCTGTTGGCCGGTCGGGTGGAATGCAGGCGGTTGCGCCTACCACGCTCAGGGCAGCGAGAAATTGTGCGCGCATTGTCAGAGACTTCAGGGAGAATTGCCGGGGCGCCAGCCATTTTTTCTGCACGGCTCAAGTGTGGTTGGCTTATGGCAGAAAGGCAAACTCGATCTCAAGTTACTTGTGGGTCCCGCTCCGGGCCTTATGGCTTCGGCTCTGAATGCGGCATGGGATCTAAAGCCGGGTGTTCCAGCGCTCAGACTGGTGCGTACGGAGCGCGCACCCTACGAGTGCTCGTACCGATTGTAAGGGTCATAGGCATTCGCGCTGGTCTGATCTCTGGTTGAGTGGGGATATCCGCTCTGTTCGCGCGTCACCTGCCCGGCCGGGGACGGCCGGGTTCGCATTGCTCGTGCGGTGGGTGCGAGAAGTGATTCTCGCACCAGCGGGATTGGTGGGTTTGCGTCTGGGGAATATCTTGTATGATCTGGGCCGGAGTCGGGCGGCGTTGTTCGGCTCGCCTTTGGTCTTTATGCGTTCACGGAGGATTGCATGGCCGGTTCCTCAAAGGTTGGGCGGGTTTATCGGTGGGTGTTCGGGGCGGTGGGTTGTGTCGGGGCTTTGATGGTGGTGGCGGCTTGCTGCTTTATTCCGGGCGGGTTGCCGGGGGGCGGCGGCGGTGGCGGGTCGGGGACGAATCTGGTCATTCTGAATAACACGGGACAGACCATTCCGGTGCTACTGACACTGGGGTCGGGATATGGAATCAGCGACGTGAGTCAGTTGCCGGCGTCGTGGGGGATTTCCGGCTCGGGGTTGAAGGGACAGTTCACGCTGGGGCCGAATCAGTCGGTTTCGTTCAACTCGGGTGACGCTACCTTCAGCGGGAACATCGCGTTCGGTCCGACGTTTACGTCGCAGGGCTGCGGGCAGACGCCGTGCTATCCGAACGCGACGAACCTGGCGGAGTGGACGCTGAACCATCCGGGCGAGACAGTGGACATCAGTGGCGTGAACGGCACGAACGCGTACATTCAGTACCAGCTTCAGGGTGGGGCGAAGTGGACGGATAACGTCACGTCGGGTGCGATTACGTCGTTCGCGAACGCGCCGATCGGGCAGTATGTGGATACGCCGGGCGTGTATGGATGGCAGGCGACGACGTGCACTGGGAATGCGAATCCGCCGAACCCGGTTGGAGGATGCGCGGCGCCGATCAATGCGCCGAATCATTCGGAGCTGGCGAGCGTGCAGCTTTGTAACGTGCAACGGACGGGGGATGCGGCGTTTGGCGGGACGGTGCGAATTCTGTTTAACGGGTGGACGCCGAATTCGGAGCCACCCAACGGTTGCGGGAACTGATCGCCGAATCATTGGGATTTGTGGCCGGCCGTCTCGCTCGCGGGACGGCCGATTTTATTTTTTCCGAGGCGGAAGGGTGCGTCCACGGCGAAAGTCGAAGCTATGAGGCGGCGAGGAACCAGCGGTCGAGGACGACTTTGCGGGTGAACCAGCGGGTGGCGAAGAGGCGGGCGGCGAGGGCTTGTTTGATTCGCAGGGGGATGTGGGCGAACCAGTTGTTCTGCGATTCGGGGGGGCCGAAGTTTTTGGCCAGGGCGGTGGTGTAGGGGGTTAGTTGGGCGCGGGCGTAGTTTCCGTCAGCGCTGATCACGGTTTGGGCGGCGAGGAGGGCGGACTCGATGGCGGTTCGGATGCCTTCGCCGGTTCGCGGGTGGGCGAGGCCGGCGGCGTCGCCGATGAGGAGGGTTCCGTCGGCGATTCGTTGCGGGCGGGTGTGGGTGTAGAGGATGTAGGCGTGGCCGTGGAACTTTGCGGGAGTGTCTGGCGGGATGCGGCTGGATTTCTTGAGTTGGTCGACGAAGCGGGCGACGTGTTGGGAGAGGGCACGGGGGTCTTCGCGACCGAGGCCGACGTTCAGGTGGTTGTGCTTGCGGACGCACCAGCCGTAGCCGGTGAGGTCTGGGCAGAAAAAGAGCTCGGGGAGGTTGGGGTCGACATTGCAGCGGGCGGCCTGGGCTGGGGACATTTCGAATTCGACTTCTTGCGCGGCGACCAGCGGCTGGGCAGCTTCGGATGATTCGTTGAGCTTGCGGGCGATGGGGCAGAAGTGGCCGCCTGCGCCGATTAGGAGCGGGGTTTCGATTTCGTTGTTGATACGCCAGAGATTGTCGTGGCGCTCGAAGGTGCGGAGGGGTTCGCCGAGTTGGAGTTTTGCGCCGCTGCGCTGCAGGAGGTAGTTGTCGAATTCGCATCGGCGGATCGCAAAGCTAACGGGGCGGTTGTAATTTGACTCGATGAGCGGGCCGCCGATCTGGCCGACGCGGAAGCCGGTGATGGGCTGGAACTCGCGCGTGCGGCGGTAATCGTCGACGTCGAGCTCGAGGAGGTCGAGGACGGGCGGGGTGATCCAGCCGGCGCAGGTTTTGTCGCGCGGGAATGCGGCTTTGTCGAGGACGATGACATCGAGGCCGGCGCGGCGCAGTGCGCGGGCGGCGGTTGAGCCGGCTGGTCCGCCTCCGACGATGAGGGCGTCGCAGCGGATCACCAGGGGCTCCGGGGCTGGCCGGTGTAGAGGTGGGCGCGGGTGCGCGGGATGTCGTTGTTCTGGAAGCGGTTGAAGACGACCTGGAAGAGCTGGGCCCATCCGCTCGCGAAGGTGGCGAGCGAGGCGGCGAGGTAGAGGCGGTAGGTGCGGACGAAGCGGTCGTCGAACATCGCTTCGATCTTGTCGGCGGCGCGTTCGAAGCGGTCGAGCCAGTGGCGAAGCGTCTGGGCGTAATGGAGGCGGAGATTCTCGACATCGAGGACGGCGAAGTTGTGGGGTTCGAGGACCTGGAGCATCTCGCTCAGTGCGGGTTGTTCGGCGCCGGGGAAGATTCGGGATTCGAGCCAGCGGCTGGAGCCCATGGGTTTGTGGCGGCCGATGGAGTGGATGAGGCCGCGGCCGGCGGGGGTTAGGGCGCGGTCGATTACAGCGCCGAGTCCTTCGTAGTTTGCGACGCCGACGTGTTCGAGCATGCCGACAGAGACGAAGGCGTCGTGTTTGCCTGCGATGTTGCGGTAGTCGTCTTCGACGAATTCGACGCGGTCGGCGAGGCCTTCGGCGCGGGCGCGGTCGCGAGCCCAGGCGATTTGCTCGTGCGAGATGTTGAAAGCGCGGACTCTGACTCCGTAGTTCGCTGCCATGAAGAGCGAGAGCGAGCCCCAGCCGCAGCCGGCTTCGACGACGCTTTCGCCGGGCGTGAGTTCGAGCTTGCGGCAGACATAGTCCATCTTCGCGAGCTGGGCTTGTTCGAGGGTGGCGTCGGGAGTTTCGAAGTAGGCGCAGGTGTAGACCATGCGCTCGTCGAGCCAGAGTTTGTAGAAATCGTTGCCGACGTCGTAGTGGTGGTGGATGTTGTCGCGCGAGCCCGAGAGGGTGTTGCGGCGGCGGAGTCGCCAGGAGCGGCCGGCGGGGGTGCTCATGCGGCGATAGGTTTCGGTGATGAGAGCGGCGAGGTCGCCTTTCACGTCGATGCGGCCCTCGGTGTAGCCGTCGCCGAAGTGGAGGTCGGGGTCGAGCAGGAGCTTGATGAGGGCGGCGCGGTCGTGGATGCGGACTTCGGCGATGGGCTCGGCGTTGGGCGGGTCGAGCTGGTCGCCATTCCAGAGGACGAAGCGGACGGGCGGGTTGCCGACCGATGCGAGCAGGCGGGCGACGAGGCGGCGCTCCCAGGATGCGCCTTTTTGCGGGGCGCGATTGCCTCGTGGCTGAGGTGCGTGGTCGATGGGGGCGGGGGCTTGGTCGGTGCGCGACACGTTTGGTTCCTCCGGGGACGGATTCTCCAAAACCGGTGTCGGGATTGTAGTGGGGTGTATCGGCGAGCGGGTGGTTGGGAACCTGGGGTGGTGGGAATCGTCTAAGAAGAAGGCGGCTGGATCGTAGGATAATTGCCGGAATGCGCGTTGCGGGCGGCGGGGGTTTTACGACTATTGTTGCGGGAACCGCGAGGTGATTGGACGGTATCAGACTGATGGCCAATTTGGAGACTGATATGAAGCTTGATAAGCGTTTTGAGCAGATGGGACTGTCGGGTGCTGTTGGTGCTTCGGGTACCCGGGCTTGCTTTCGTTTCGGCCTCCGGCCCGAGCTTGCGCTCGGGGTTCTGATTGCTTTCTCTGCGCTCGCGCATGCTGAGGATCCGAAGGTTTCGCGGGTGGCGCTGTTTAACTCCGGGGTTGGGTATTTTCAGGCGGATGGGACGGTTGATGGGGATGCTTCGTCGGACCTGCGGTTCCGGACGGGGCAGATCAATGACATTATCAAGTCGCTGGTGCTGCAAGACCTCGACGGCGGGACGATTTCGGCGGTTCAGTATCCTTCGCGCGACCCGATTGAGAAGACGCTGAAGAGCTTTGGCGTGGACATTACGGGCAAGCCGACTTTGGGGCAGTTGCTGGATCAGCTTCGCGGGGTGGAGGTGGAGATTGGCGCGCCTACGGCGGGGAAGGGGCTGATCCTCGGGGTCGAGAAGCAACGGATGGAAGTCGAGAAGGGGAAGGTTGTCGAGACCGAGGTGCTGACGCTTTTGACGGACGGGGGGATGCGGACGTTTAAGTTGAACGAGGTGGGTGGGATCAAGATCAATGATCCGAAGATCGAGAGCGAGTTGAAGAAGGCGCTGCTGACGCTGGCTTCGGCGCATGACGCGGACAAGAAGACGGTGACGCTGAACTTCGCGGGGAAGGGGAAGCGGCGGGTGCGCGTGGGATACATGCTGGAGGCACCGATTTGGAAGACGAGCTATCGACTCGTGCTGGCGGATGGGAAGAAGCCGTATTTGCAGGGATGGGCTACGGTCGAGAACACGACGGAGGAAGACTGGAAGGACGTTGCGCTTTCGCTGGTTTCGGGGCGGCCGATTTCGTTCATCATGGATTTGTATACGCCGATTTATGTTCCGCGGCCGACGGAGGAGTTGGAGCTTTATGCTAGTTTGCGGCCGCCGACTTATGAGGGGGGCGTGCCAGCCGAGGCGGCGGAGATGGCCGACACTCGCGCGAAGCGCGGCACATACGCGTTCAGTCAGAACAAGCCGGCTGCACCGCGCGCGGCGACGGGGATTGCGGGAAGGGGAGCCACTAACCGAGAGACGGCAGCGCTCGCGTTTAACGATTCGAGTGTTGAGTCTGTCGCTACCGCGGAGAAGGCGGGGGAGTTGTTTGCTTATGACATCAAGACCCCGGTTTCGTTGAAGCGGCAGCAATCGGCGATGTTGCCGATTGTTACGGCGGAGATTGAGGGGGAGAAACTTTCGATCTACAACCCGGCTACGCACGTCAAGTATCCGCTCAACGGGATTGAGATCACTAACACGACCGACCTGAATCTGATGCAAGGGCCGGTGACTGTGTTTGACGGGAGCACCTACGCGGGCGACGCGAAGATACCGGACCTGCGGCCGAAAGAGAAGCGGCTGATGGCCTATGCGCTGGACCTGGCCGTCGAGGTGACGCAGACGCCGCAGACGCAGCCGGAAGAGCTGGTCAGTCTGCGCATCGCCAAGGGAACGCTGATCTTCAAGCGGAAGTATGTCGACTCGCGAACCTACACACTGAAGAACAAAGACAGCAAGGCGCGGACGGTGATTATTGAGCAGCCGGTGTTTGGGGAGTGGACTCTTATTGAGCCGAAAGACGTCTATGAGCGGGCGGGGCAGCTTTATCGGTTCAAGGTGAATGTGCCGGCGAATGCCACGGCGACGCAGAAGGTGGTGCTGGAGCGGACGGCGGATGAAGGGATTGCCATGTCGTCGATGGGGCTGGACACGATTGATTTCTATGTTCGATCGCGGGTTTCGTCTCCCGCTTTGAAGAAGGCGCTGTCGGAGCTGGTCGCCAAGCGCGTGGCGATGGATTCGGCGCAGCGGAAGTTGTCTGAGATTGAGTCGCAGATCAGCACGATTGACAGCGAGCAGACGCGGCTTCGGGAGAATATTAAGGCGCTTCCTCCGGGTAGCGACATCGTACGTCGGTACCTTACCAAGCTGGATTCGCAAGAGACTGAGATTGAGAAGCTTCGGTCGGAGGCGAAAGTCGCTCGTGCTGAGGTTGAAGCGAAGAGACATGCGGTTGAGGCGTTTCTTTTGGAGCTTAGCGTTGAGTGAGCGGCTCCGGATTGATAATTAGTAATTCGTAATTATTAATGTCCGATTTGAGGAACTCTTGAATGGGCGAGATTGAGACCGGGGAGGCGCCTCGTCGCATCGCTGACGATATTGCGGATCGGCTGCTTGAATTTGCGGCGCGAGTTACGAAAGTCGCTCGCGAGCTTCCGCGCGACGTCGCCGGGCGGCATATCGCGGACCAACTTCTTCGGTCGGGCATTTCGCCGGGTGCACTTTATCAGGAGGCACGCAGCGCTGAGAGCAGACGCGATTTTGTCCACAAGCTCAGCGTAGCCCTAAAAGAGATGCAGGAGACGCGATACTGGCTTCAATTGACGGCTCGTGCGGGACTCGTTTCATCGGCCCGCCTTGGGGCCGTCACTCGCGAGGCAGATGAGCTGTGCCGCATTCTAGGGAAATCGAGAACGACGGCTCGACGGCGATTAGTTGGACGTGGCTTACCTGACGAGTGACTGAAGCGTAGCACCTAGCCGCGTTTTCGAGAGCGTGCTCGCTTCGGTGCGTTAGCGCGGGTTGGCTGGGCGAGGGCGTTGGTTAGGACTTGTTCGGCTTTTTCTACGGGGATGAACTTCATTTGTTTGCGGATGTCGGGCGGGATGTCGATCAGGTCTTTTTCGTTGCGATGAGGGATCACGATTGTGTGGATGCCGGCGCGGTGGGCGGCCAAGGCCTTTGACTTCAGGCCGCCGATCGGCAGGACCAGGCCGCGTAGCGTGATTTCTCCTGTCATTGCCACGTCTTTTTTGCAGTGACGATTGGTCAGGAGCGAGACCAGCGCCGTGAACATCGTGATTCCGGCACTCGGGCCGTCCTTGGGGATCGCGCCGGCCGGGACGTGGATGTGGAAGTCCTGGTCGGAGAGTCGCTTTTGGTCGATGCCGAGCTGCTTGGCGCGGCTGCGGACGAGCGAGTAGGCGGTGTGGGCTGACTCCTTCATTACGTCGCCGATCTGGCCGGTGAGCTGGAGGTGGCCCTTGCCGGGCATGGCGGTGGCTTCGACGAAAAGTATGTCGCCGCCGGCGGGTGTCCAGGCGAGGCCGGTGACGACGCCCGGGGTGCTGGTGCGAAGGGCGAGTTCGGGCTCGATTTTTACGGGGCCGAGGAACTCGGAGAGGTCGGCCTTGTGGATGACCGACGGGTGTTTGCGGCGCTGGGCGATACGCGCGGCGACGCCGCGGCAGATCGAGCCAATTTCGCGTTCGAGGTTTCGAACGCCGGCTTCGCGGGTGTAGCCCTCGATGATGGCAGAGAGGGCGGAGTCGTCGATCTTGAGCTGCGCGGGGGTCAGGCCGTTTTCTTCGCGCTGGCGCGGGACGAGATAGGTGCGGGCGATGGCGAGCTTGTCGAAGCTGGTGTAGCCGGGGATTTCGAGGATTTCCATTCGATCGAGGAGCGGAGCGGGGATGGCGTCCATGTAGTTGGCGGTGGCGATGAACATGGCGCGGGAGAGGTCGAACGGGACGCCGAGATAGTGATCCTGGAAGGAATGATTCTGGGCCGGGTCGAGGACCTCGAGCAGGGCGGACGACGGATCGCCGCGGAAGTCCTGGCCTAGCTTGTCTACTTCGTCGAGCATGAAGACGGGGTTGTTGGCGCCAGCTTTGCGGATTTCCTGGACGATGCGGCCGGGCATGGAGCCCACGTAGGTGCGGCGGTGGCCGCGGATGTCGGCTTCGTCGCGCACGCCGCCGAGGGCCATGCGAATGAACTTGCGGCCCATGGCGCGGGCGATGGACTGGCCGAGCGACGTTTTACCGACGCCGGGTGGGCCGGAGAAGCACAGGATCGGGCTGCGGCCCTTGGGATTCAGCTTGCGGACTGCGAGAAACTCGAGGATGCGCTTTTTGACTTTTTCGAGGTCGAAGTGGTCGGCGTCGAGAATTTTCTCGGCCTGTTTGATGTCGAGGTGGTCTTCGGTGGAGATTGACCAGGGTAGCTCGCAGAGCCACTCGATGTAGTCAACGGAGTTGCTGTATTCGGGGGAGGCCTGCGGAATTTTCGTGAGGCGGTCAAGCTCGCGATTGGCCTCTTTTTCGACGCCCTCGGGCATTTTGGCTTTGCGAATATCCTCGCGGAGCTCGTTGATTTCGACGTCGCGGCCGTCTGTCTGGCCGAGCTCTTTCTGAATGGCGCGCATCTGCTCATGCAGAAAGTATTCGCGCTGCTGCTTTTCGACCTGGCCTTTGACGTCGTTTTGAATCTTGGCGGAGAGCTCGAGGACGTCGATCTGCTTGGCGAGGTGGGCGGCGGTTTTCTTGAGGCGTTCGACGACGTCGAAGGTTTCGAGGATCTCCTGGCGCTGGATGAGGTTGAGCTGAAGGTTGGCGGCGAGGAAGTCGCACAATGCGCCGGGCTTGTCGATGCTGCCGAGGACTTCGGCGGCCTGTTCGGGTACACCGGGGGATAGCTCGATGACGCGCTGGGCCTGCTGGCGAGCGGTTTGGACGAGGGCGTCGAGCTCGGTGGATTCGCTGACGGTGTCTTCGCGGGTGTGGCAGCGGCCGATGAGGTAGGGCTCGGTCTGGGTGATGGCTTCGATGCCGAAGCGGACGAGGCCGTGGACGATGATGCTGTGCGTGCCGTCGGGGAGTTTGAGGAGCTTGAGGATGGCGGCGGCCGTGCCGACACGGTAGAGGTCTTCGAGGGCGGGGTCTTCAACGTCGCTGTGGCGCTGGGCGACGATGCCGACGATTTTCGTGTTGGTGATGACGGCGTCGACGAGGCGTTTTGATTTTTCGCGGCCGATGGTGAGGGGGACGATGGTGCCGGGAAAAACGACCGTATCGCGGACGGGGAGGATGGCGAGGAGCTCGGGGACGACGATCTTTTTCTGTGGGTCTTCGGAAGCGGTTGAGGGAAAGACAGAGGTGACGCTGTCCAGCGAGCCGTCGTGGGCGTCGTTGATTCCCTCGGTTTCGATCTCCAAATCACTCATGCGAGGTTAATCCTCGGGGGTTGGGTCAGAGCTTGGGGACAGTGATCCAGAGCAGGCCATCGAGGTAGCGGGCGGCGATTTCGCCTTGCTGAACGTCCTGCCGGAATTCGATTTCGCGACGAAAGGCGCCGGAGTCGATTTCCATCAGATGCACCTTGAAGTCGCCGGCGTTGGCGGACTCTGGGGCCGGGGGTTGGCGTTCGCCGCGGATGACGAGCTTGTTTTGGAGGGCCATGACGTGGATCAGGTCAGGCTTCATGCCGGCGAGGTCCACGCAGACAAGGAATCGGTCGGTGGCTTCGTAGACGTTGACGCTGGGTTGCCAGACGTCGGTCTGGCTGTAGCGGACGTAGCTTCGGCCGAGAAGCTCTTCGGTGACGGAGCGAAGAGGGTCGGTTGAGCTTGAGAATCCGCCGCCGGCCGAGGTGAATTGAAGAATCATGAGAAATGCCTCTGTTGTGCGCCTTCCTGAGGCGAAGTCTAGGTGGGGGTGCGGGATGCGTCAATTAGCGGGCATGGCGGGGTGCTGCGGCGCGCGGCGGGGGTGACGGTAAGAGTTTGTGGAGTTATTGGGATGTTGATGCGGGATGCGTCGAATGCTTAGAATGCAGCGGGGCGGCGTAATACCAGCCAGCAAGGTCGCGGATTCCGGCGATGATTTATCGAGCGCTCGGGAAAACAGAGCTTGAAGTGTCCGTTGTCGGGCTGCGCGGATGGAGTGAGCGGCCGGACGAATGGGCGGCTCCGGCGGTCAACGCGAACGAGGTGATCTCGGCGGTTCAGACGGCGCTGGAGCTGGGGGTCAACTATGTCGAGGTTTCGGCGGGGCGATCGGTGGGCGCGGGCGATGAGGCCGTGGCGCGGGCGCTGGCCGGCGCGCATGGGCGAGTTTACGTGGCCGGGATGTGCGGTACCGGAGATGGGGGGCGGATCGGGCGGCGCGAGCAGATCATCCAGCAATGTGAGGATGGACTGAGGCGGCTGCGGATCGAGCGGTTTGACGTGTTCTTCTGCCGCTGGCCCGAGGTGGCGGCTCCGATGCCGGAGGTGATCGAGGCATTGGGGCGGTTGCGGGAGCGCGGCGAGGCGGGTATCGTTGGACTCAGCCATTACGCGTACGAGCATGTAAGCGAGGCGCGTCGGGCGGGCGTGGTGCAGGTTGTTCGGTCGTCGCTGAACGTTTTAGAGCGCGACGACGGGCATGATCTCATTCCTTATTGCCAGGAGCACGGACTCGCGGTGATCGCGGGCGATCCGTTCTGTCATGGGCTGCTGAGCGGGAATTTCACAGGGACCACGGCGGCAACCGGAGGCAGCACTAAGGTTTTTCGCAGCGGAAGGTTCGACGCGAATGTCGCGGCGGCGCAACGGCTGTCGGCCATCGCGGCTGAGGGTGGAATGACGCTGCGACAGCTCGCTTTGGCGTGGGCACTCGGCCAGTCGGGCGTGACATCAACGGTAACAGCTGCGGCGCGTCCATCGGAGGTGCGCGAGCAGACGACAGCACTGGGGCGGACGATTCCCGAAGAAATCGGGGGTCGTATAGACGATACATTATCGGAACGCGATCGACAGTTGGATCGCTGAGACACCCGGCCAGACCCAACCGAGGTGAGGTGTAAATGTCTGCGGCGCCAGAGACTACCACGCAGGGGCGGCATTTTCTTACTTTCAATGCCCTTTACCAGAATGCTCGCCAGCCGATTCGAACGCTGGCGGGGCCGTTGATCGTCATCGGGCGAGCGCGCGGATGCGATCTTGTGCTCGGCTCGGAAAGCGTTGCACCGGCGCACCTCGCGATCGTGTTTTCACGGGGCGAGTGTTTCGCGTGCGACCTTGGCGGGCCGCGCGGGACGATTCTCAACGGACGGCCGATCCGGACGCAGCGGCTTACGGATGGGGATGAGCTGACGATTGGGAACTTCCGTTTCCGGGTGGATGGGATCACGTCGGAGTCGAGTTCGCGAGCGAGCGCGCCGCGTTTCACGCTGGCTGGCTCGGGGCCGATCGGGCGGTTGAATTGCTCGGACCCGGTGATGGTGATTGGATCGGACCTCGGGGCGGACCTGGTGATCCGGGATTCGGATGTGGCGGGCGTCCAGTGCTTGATTGCGTGGACGGACGGCGGGGTGATTGCGCGGGATGTGGGCGGCGGGGCAGGAATTTCGGTGAATGGGCGGCGGTCGTCGGCTGAGGTGTTGCGCGGCGGCGATGTGATCGTGATCGGTCCGCATGACATCCGGTTCGAGGCGGACACGGCGAGCTTGCCGGGATCGGGCGAGGCGCCCACGGGCGACGAGCTGGCGAAGGCGTCGGATCGGGCGCTGGCGCCGGTTTCGCGGACGCGCGGAGCGGATCTGACGCTGGAAGACTCGGAAGACGCGAACTGGGCGGACTCGCTGGCTGAGTCGGACGAGGTGAATCTCGACGTCGAGCTTTCGCGCGATTTGAAGGATTTGAAGCAGGCGCGATCGGAGATCGCTTCGGCGAAGGATGCGCTAGAGCGCGAGCGGACGCAGGCGCCGTCGTCGGCGGTTTTGTCGTCTGAGGCGCTGGGCGAAGTGATGATGTCCGGGGCGCGCGGGGCGACGCGTTCGTTGCCGCAGGCGATGCCGTCAGTCGACGTGGATGCACAACGACGGTCGATCGAGGCGGAGCGGTCGGTGCTGGCGGCGGAGCGAGCGAACCTCGATGCGCTGCGGGCCGAGATGGAATCGCAGCGGCGGCAACTGGCGACGTCGCGCGGGCAAGTGGACACGCGGCAGGCGGAGTTTGACCGGCGGATCGCGGAGATGGAGGCCGAGGGGCGGCGGATCGCGAACGAGCGGCAGATGGTGGAAGCCGACAAGGCGGAGCTGCGGCGAATCAAGGGGGAGATCGAGTCGCAGGGACGCGATGTTTCGCAGATGCGCAGCCGGCATCGGCAAGAGCAGGCCGAGATGATTTCGCAGCGGTCGGCGCTGGCGAATGAAGTCGCGGTGTTGACGCAGCGGAAGGCGGATTTGCTGGGCGAAGCGGAGGACGCGGCGCAGCAACAGGCGCGGCAGGCGCAAGTTCGGAGCGAGCTGGAGGCGTCGCGTTCGGAACTGACGAAGGTGACGGCGGAGACCGAGGGGTTGCGGAAGCAGGCGCTGCGCGACCGTACGACGGTGAGCGAATTGATGGCGACGCTGGAGCAGGCGCGGCGGGACCGCGACTCGCTGCGGGCGAAGCATTCGGAAGAGGGGCGGACCAAGCAGACGGAGTTGGAAACGCTTGGGCGCGAACTTACGGCGCGGACGCAGTCGCTTGAGAAGCGGTCGGACGAGATTGAACAACGCGAGCGGGCGGTCAATGAGAAGGTGGCGGCGCTGCGCGAGCGGGCCGGCAAAGAGCAGAAGAAGCTCGACGATCATGCGATGGCGCTGCGGACGACGCTGGATGAGCAGCGCGAACGGCAGCGGGTGCGGCAGCTTGAACTTGAGGACCTCGGCAAGAAGCTGGAAGAGGCGCGGGCGCGGCTCACGCGGGATGTCGAGACGACACTGACGGACCGGACGCGGGAATTGGATGAGCGGGGCAAGTCGCTGGATGAGAAGACTACTTCTTTGCAGCGGCGGCTGGAGGAATTTGAGCGTCAGACCGGTGGCATGAAGGAGCGCGAGGACCGGCTGGAGCGCGCGGCGGCGGAATTACGACAGCGCGAGGCGACGCTTTCGTCGTTTGAGAGCGCGCTGCAGGAGCGGGACGCGCGGTTGCGGGAGTGGCAGGTCCGGGTCGAGCGGGACGAGTCGAAGCTGGACGACGTTCGGCGAGAGACCGAGACGACGCAGAAGGACGCAACGGCGATCAAGCAGCAGATCGACCGGCAGCGGGCCGAGATCGAGGCGCAACGCGAGTCGGTCGGGCCGGAGCTGGCGAAGGTGGAGGCGGCGCGGGCCGCACTGACAGATCGCGAGAAGCATCTGGAGGAGTTCAAGGGGGCGCTGGACCAGCGGGATGCGCAGCTTGCGGCGCGGCACAACGAATTAGAGACATGGGCGGCGCGGGTGGCGTCGCAGGAAGAGCGTCTGGACGACGCGAACGCGCGACTCGAAGAGGCGCAGCGGCGCGAAGAGACGGTGACGGCGGGCGAGTCGGCGCTGGTGACGCGGCTGGCGCAGGCGGACCTGCGCGACGCCGAACTGACGGCGTTGAAGGAGAAGCTCGATCGGCGGCGGGGCGAGCTGGAGTCGCGCGAGACGGCTCAGCGGGAGCGCGAGACGACGCTGGGGCGGGCCAAGGCAGACTTTGAGGTCGAGGTTGAGGCGTCTCGAAAGGCGCGCGAAGAGGCGCGTGTCATGCGGGACGAGGCGACGCGACGGGCGGGCGAGGCGGATACGCGCGAGTCGGAGAACCAGCGACGGGCGACGCAGCTTGATGAGATGGAAGTCACGCTGCGGACGGAAGAAAACACACTCGAGGATGAGCGGACGGCGTTGCGACGCGAACAGACACAATTGAAGTCGGCGCATGAGGGGCTGACGGCCGATATGGCGACGCTGGCGCGGCAGCAGAACGAACTGGACCAGCGGGCGAGCGACTTCAGCCGGCAGCAGGAAGAGATTCAAACGCTGCGGACGACGCTGCACGATGAGCGAATCCGGCTGGAGGCGATGCGGGTCGGGCAGGCGGACGAGGGACGGCGCCTGGAGGCGTCGGCGGCGGAGATCGCGGGGCGGCGTGCCGAACTGGAGCAGCGCGCGGCCGAGATCGAGCAGCAGAATCACGAGCTGGCGAACGCGGGCAACGAACTGACGGCGCGGCGGCAGGCGGCGCGGGCCGAGGACGACGCGCTGGCGTCGAAGCGGGCCGCGATCGACGCGCGGCAAGCGGAGCTGGATGACCGGGGGCGGGCCGTGCTTCGCGATGAGGCGGCGATCAACCACGTTCGGGCGCAGCTTGACGAGGAGAAGTCGGTGCTGGCTTCGCTGCGGGAGCAGACGGAGTCGGATCGGCGGCTGGTCGAGCAGACGCGGCTCACTTACGCGGCGGGCCTCTCGCAACTCGAGGCGCGGCAGCGCGAGCATGGAGATCGCGAGGCACAGTCTGCGGAACAGGCGCGGCAGGCGGCGGCGCTGCAGCAACGGATGGAAGCGGAGCTGGATCGATTGCAGCAGGAGCGCGAGCAGCTTCTGGGTCTGCGGCAGTCGGACGCGGCTGAGGGCGACCGGTTGAAGGTGCTTTCGGGCCAGCTTGAGACGCAGCGACTGGAGATGAAGCGGCAGGAGGATGCGCTGATCGCCCACGAGCGGGCGTTGCAAGCGCGGACGGACCAGTTGGCGCAGATCGAAGTGCACCTGCAGAGCCGGATGCGCGAATTGGAAGAGCGATCGACCGGTGCGGCGCGGGATCGCGAGGACGTGGAACGCGAACGGATCGTCGTTCGGCGCGACATCGAGCAGGAAAAGGCCTCGGTGGCGGAGGCACGGGCGGCGATCGAGCAGGAGCTGCGATCGGCGCGGGCGCGCGACGCGGCTGAGCTTGCGGCGGCGCGGGAGGAGTTTTCGCGACGCAAGGCGGATCTGGAGCGCGAGTACGCGGAGAAGCGATCGCTGATCGAGGCGTCGGTGCGGCAGAAGATCGCGGGGGAACACGAAGTACGCGGGACGCAGGAAATGCGTCGGGCGCAGGAGACGCTGGCGAACGCGGAGGCGCGGCTGGCGAGCGTGGACCAGGATATCGCGGAGCGGCTGCGGCAGTTCGAGGTTGAAATGCAGCGGCGGCGGAATGATATGGAGCAGGATTCAGCGGCGCGGCGCGCGGCGACCGAAGACGCGCTGGCCGAGAAGCAGCGGGAAATTGACGAGCTGGTGGACGAGTTGCGACGGCGGCAGTCGGCGCTGGCTTCAGAAGAGGCGGCCATCGCCTCGCAGGCCGACGAGCTGAGCGCGGAGAGCGCGGCGGCCGAGCGGCGGATGCTGCGGGCGACGGAAATCGAACATAGCGCAGAACAGCGGATGCGGGTGGTGGAGACCCGGCAGAGCGAGCTGGCGGCATTCGAGGATGAGATTCGCACTCGACGGACGGCCGAGCTGCCGAAGCCGGCGGAAGCGGTGCGCGAATCGGAGCCGGACGAGCAGCCAGTCGTAGCTGAAGGGCCGGATGAGCCGGGCGAAGTTAATACGGATGGATCGGGCGAACTGGCGGTGTTGCTCGGGGATGACACGCCCTTTGCTACGCCGAAACGGTCGTGGGGCCGAGCGGCGGTTCTGACGGGAGTGTTTGCGGGGCTGGCGGCGATCGGAGCGTGGTACGTACTTCCGACGCCGAGCGGAACCGGAACGCTGAAGCTCGCAAGCGGCGATGCACGGAACGAATTGCTGCGGCAGGTGACGGATGCAGATTTCTGGTCGCGAATTTCGACTGCGTCCGGAACCGATCTGATCGCGGCCGTGAATGCCCGGCAACTTACTGTGGTGCCGGAATCGAAGGAGTCGGTGCGGATTGAGGCCAACTCGCAGGCCATGGCCGACCTGGCGGGTCGGACGATTGCGGCAGACCTTTCGGCGGCGCCGGCGGCGAGCGAGATTCCCGGGAAGCGCGACCTGGAGCAGGTGCGGAGCGAACGGGCCGCTAAAGCGACAGAGTTGCAGTCGGCAGAGCAAAAGCTTGCGGCACTCTCCGCAGCGGTTTCGAACGAAGGCATTGCGAAGAAGATCGCCGACGCGGAACGCATCCGTGAGACGCGGCGCGAGGCCGTGGTGAAGGCAGAGCAGACGGAACAAGGCACCAGCGCCCGACTGGCGGCGGCCGAGAAGGCCGAGGATTCGAACCGGGAATCGACGCCGGACGATCTGGCGGCGGCCCTGGCCAGCGATCCGTCTTACGGCGAGGCGAGGCGGGACTGTATTTCGAAGGCGCGCGGGCTGCGAGATGAACTGATTCGAGTGGCCGGCGAGGGGCAGCAGTCGTTTGGATATATGGCGTCTTCGATGGAGGACTTCCGCAAGGCATCGGAAGCGCAGAAGGCGCAGACAGCCGATGCATCGATCCGAACCACGCTGGTAGAGCTCGAAGGGGCGGCGGACCTGACGGGCGGACGCTGCATCGAGCTGCAAAAGCAGTGGGACGAACTGTTCACGCCGATCCGCGGGTGGCAGGACGGCAGCGACGCGACGGCGCTGACTTCATCAGTTGAGAAGGCGTCAGTCTGGATGCTGACATCAGAGCGCGAATTGGCGCAATTGATGGAGGGACTGGGCAAGCGGGTCGACGCGATCACGGCGAACGGATCGGACATGGCGGCGCGGCGCGTCATTGAGAGCGGATTGCATAAGCGGCGGCGAGCGTACGAGGAGACCTATCGGCAGCTTCGCAACGCAATCGCGCAGGTGCTGGCGAAGGAGAACTTCAAGGTTCACGCGCTGAGCGAGGCGATCTCGGATCTGACGCGGCGTGCCGAACGGCGCAAGGCGGCAATCGAGAAGGTCGTGAAGGCCGAGACGAAACACGGCATGGGTGAGGCACGGCGAAAGACGCTCTCGGCTTTGAGCAAGGATCAGGCCGAGGCGAAGGATCGGCACAATCGGGCCGTCAAGGAATTGATGGCCGCGGATGAGGAATTGGCGATGCTGAAGCAGGCGTCCGAGCGGGCATCGCGACGGCGCGATGACCTGACGGCGCAGCACGTCGCAGTCGGCGATCTGAAAGAAGAGATCAAGCGGCTTGACGCGCGGATCTCGGAGGCGGATTCGGCGGAAACGCCGGCGGCATCGCCCAGCCCGCAGGCCGAGTACCAGGCGGCGTCTTCAGCGGGTTTCCTGAGCGGTGGTCCCACCTACGTGCGGCCGTTGATGTCCGGAATTCTGGCCGGACTGTTCTTTGCACTCATGCATCGGATGTTCAAGGGCGGCCGGCGGCGTGCGGCGGTCGAATCGGCGAGCTGACGGCTTCTCCGTCGGCGATTCAAGCATACATTTCGGGGTTTCATGCGGCGCGTGCTGCTGCTGGTAACGGATTTGCAGCCGGGCGGCACACCGCTGCGGATCGTGCGGACGGCGCGCGAGCTGCCAAAATATGGATTTGAGCCGGTGGTGGGGTGTTTGGCGGCGGCGGGGCCACTATCGGAGACGCTACGGGGGGAGGGGATTGAGACGTTTGCTTGCGATGCGCGACATCGACTGGATGTCGGGGCCCTATCGAGGTTGGTAGGGATCGTTCGCCGTTACGATCCGGACATGATCCACTCGACCTTGTTTCATTCGAACGTTGCGGCGCGGATGGTGGGGCGTAGCGGCCGAGCGCGGCCAATCGTGACGGGTAGCGCGACGATCGAGATTGAACGACGGACGCACCGGCTTGGGGAAGCGCTGACATCGGGATTTTCGGATTGGCATGTCGCTAACTCGGTTGCGGTGGCGGAGCATCTTTGCGAGGAGCTGGGGTTTTCCCGCGAGCGGATGGTTGTGATCCCGAACGCGGTTGATGTGGGGCGGATCGATGCGGCCGCGCCGATCGACCGGCGCGAGTGGGGGATCGCGAGCGATCGGCCAATGGTCGTCTGGGTCGGGCGAATGGATGTGGTGAAGGGGCTCGACACGCTGTTGGACGCGATTGAGCTGGTGCGGTGCGAGCGGGCTTGTTCGCTGGTTTTGTGCGGCGACGGGCCGGAGCGGGGGCGGGTTGAGGCACGGGCCGGCGGATTGGCGGACATCCACTTCGTGGGGTGGCAGGCGGCGCCGGCGGCGTGGTTGAAGGCGGCCGATGTGATGGTTTTTCCGTCGCGAACCGAGGGATCGCCGAACGCCTTGTTGGAGGCGATGGCGGCTGGATGCGCGGTGGTGGCGAGCGATATTGCGCCGTGCCGGGAATTGATCGAGCCGGGCGTGAGCGGGGAATTGGCGGAGGTCGGCGATGCAACGGGCTTCGTGCGGGCCATCATACGGCTGCTTGGAGATGCGGGGCTGCGGAGTCGAGAGGTTGAATCGGCGCGGCGGGCGGTTGAGGCGTCGCACGCGGTGGGGACGGTGATGTCAAAGTTATCGGGCTTTTATGATTTGGTGCTTTGTGGGGGCACTGCCGCGAAAAGAATTCTTGCGCGTTACGAGCCGCCTGCAAACAATGGATTGACATGACGTTCCGCCGGGGGAGTTGTTGTTAAATCCAGAGCGTGTTGAAAAGGTGATATTTTTTGCTTGTGGGTGTGGTGGGGAATTGTGTATCTTTCGCCCTAGAAATCCCACTCAGTGGTGATTTCTGGAAGCCGGTCCTTAATGATCTTCTTCAATGGCGCACACGATCACACGATCGACGCAAAGAACCGACTGGCGATACCGTCGGAGTTTCGGGATCGGATCGATCCGACGCGTGACGGGAAAAAATTCTACATCGTTCCAGGATCGCCGCGGACTCGGCTCTGGATCTATACGCAGATCTACTTCGAGACGGTCGCGAGCGGGCTTGGCTCGGACCTGATTCGGGATTCGAACCTGCTCGCCTATGAGCAGAAGACATTTCCGCGGGTAGCGGACGCAGAACCGGACTCACAGGGAAGGATCATCATTCCGGAGTGGATGTTGCGGAAGACCGGCCTGGGGCGCGAGGTCGTGGTCTGCGGAGTGCGGGATCACATGGAAGTGCGACGCCGCGACGAGTGGGAGAAGGAGCTGGAAGAAGAGTGGGGCGTGGACCCCGAGCTGGCCTTCCGGGCGGGCAAAGCCGTCGAAGGAAGCCAGCGAGACAGGTAGGGCGGCCAGGATGGCCCCCGGTTTTGGCGAAGGTGCGGTTCGGGCGGAGCCCGGCGGCCAAGTAACGACGAGGCAGCGAACGGAGTCGAGTCTGCTCGGCGGCGCGGTTGTCGGTTGTCCGACGTGACTATCAGTAACGCGCGGTGGGGAGACAGGAGGTCGTCGGCGAATCAGGGTTCGGACTGGTGACGCAGTCCGACGTGGGATCGACGCGGTTCCCGCCTGACTCGCCCTTCCATCGCCGTCTTCCGCCAGCACCGGAGTTCCTGACTTCTCCGGAGCCGGCCGGGAACGCATCGCTCAGACGCGGACGATGCGTTCCCCGAACTTAGGGTTGGTCGCGACTGGGCGACCCATCAGAATGACCGTGTTGTGGTGGCCTTCGGCTGTCAAGGATGATGGCCGGGGCCACCGGTTTTTTGTGATCGCAATCCTTTCGACCACAATTCAGTATAGCCAGCCGGGATAATAGGTTGGGGCGAGTTTTGTCGCAAGCGTCGGCAGGGCTCCTACTGATATTGATGCTTTGCAACCTTCGCAACGACCGATGCATAGGGCTGCACTCGACGACGCGAGGTAGATGTGCCGGGCGGAATTGATGAGCACGTCCCAGTTCTGGTGGATGAGGTTTTGGCGGCCATCGTGCCGGTTGCGAAGACGCTCATCGTCGATTGCACCGTCGGGCTTGGGGGACACTCGCGGGCGCTATTAGAGGCGACACCCGCGAGTGTGAATCTGATCGGATTAGATGCAGATGCGGGGAATTTGGAGCGGGCGGCGGAGAATCTGCGGCCATTTGGGGCGCGGGTGCAGCTTAGACTCGGGAATTTCACCAGCGTCGCCAGTATTGTCGGAAGTGGCGCGGCGGATGCCCTGCTGGCGGATTTGGGGGTGAGCAGCAACCAGATTTCGGACCCACGTCGCGGACTGAGCTTCGAGGTGGATGGTCCGCTGGACATGCGACTGGATCAGCGATCGGGTCCGACGGCGGCTGACCTTGTCAATGATTTGGACGAGGAAGCGCTGGCAAATCTACTTTACGTGCAGAGCCAGGAACGCAGCAGCCGAAGAATTGCGAAGCGGATCTGTGCTGCGCGGCGCATGGGCCGGCTGAACAGCACTGTTTTGCTTGCGCGGATCGTGGCCGAGGCAGTCGGCCCGCGTCCTTTCGGACGGGCCGGACGAATCCATCCCGCGACGCGGACGTTTATGGCGTTGCGAATGGCGGTCAACCGAGAAGGCGAGTCGCTGGCAGCATTGCTGCGGCAGGTCCCGATGGTTTTGAGAGCCGGCGGTCGTGCCGCGATCATCAGCTTTCACAGCGGCGAGGACCGGCTGGTGAAGGAAGAATTTCGGATGCTTTCACGCGCGGGGCAATTTGGACTGGTGACCCGCAAGCCGATCTCCGCGAGCGCGGAGGAAGCGGCGCGAAACGCGCGCAGCCGATCGGCGAAGCTGCGCGTGGCAGAGAAACTGGAAGAACAACTGTCCGATGGGAACGCAGTCGAGTAAGTTCTCGCGGACACGGAGGTTTCGGTGATGACGAAAGAGACGAAGATCGGCCTGTTGGTGGGGCTGGCGTTCATCATCCTGTTTGCGATCATCCTTTCGGAGAAGGGTGCGGGGCCGCGGCCACAGGGAACGCCGCAGTTTACGCAAGTGGATCACGCGCGCGGCGGGACCGAGCGAACCGGATCCACACTGGTGGATGCGGGCAAGCTGCCGCTGCCGGTTGAACCGGTGACGAACGAATCGCGGCTTGCGCGGACGAAACCGGCGAAGGCGCTGGGGAACGGCAACGCGCTGGCGCGGCACGATTCGAAAGCGGATGAGTTGTCGTTGCCGACGCTGGAGCCGGCGTTAATTGGCGGTAAGACGGAAAACAGTTCGCCGACGACGATCGAGAAGCCGGCAGTAGTCGGCAGTGATTCTGGCAAAACGACAGAGCTGGCTTCGGCCGGCAGCGCTCCGCGGAGCGTCGACTCGGCGCTCGAGAACGCTCTGAATCGGACGAGCTTGACGGCACGGACGGAGAGTTCGACATCGCTGGATTCGGCGGCGAAGTTCCCGGCTCCGCCGACGAAGGAGTTCGAGGCGGCGTTTGAATCGACGCCGAAGGGCCGGACCTACGTTGTGCAGCAGGGCGACACGCTCATGATGATCGCCCGCCGGAACTACGGAATCGGAACTCCGTCGGCGATCGACGCGATCGTGAAGGCGAACGGCAAGACGATCAAGAATGCGCATTCGATCCGCGTGGGGCAGAAGCTGACGATTCCGCAGACGGACAAGCTGGCACTGGTGGACGAGACGACAAAGAAAGAATCGGCGACGCCGGATGACCGGATCTTCATTGAGCCGGTTGACTCGAATAACAACGTCATCGATACGGAGAAGCCCGAGACGAAGGTCGCGGATTCGGCGAAGTCGAAGAGCGAGAGCCACCTCGGGACAAGCGGCGAGACGAAGACGCCCAAGACGGACGCGGTGGCGCGGGCAACGGGCGACAAGACGCGCGAGTTGAAGAGCGACAAGCCGGGCGACGCAAAAGCGGCGGCGGCGCGCGTGTACGAAGTGAAGCCGAAGGACACGCTGCAGCGGATCGCGCGGCGCGAGCTCGGGGATGCGAAGCGATACAAGGAAATTGAGGAACTGAACCGACAGCTCCTCGGCCGGAAGAGCAGATTGAAGCCGGGCATGAAGCTTCGTCTACCGGGCAAGGATTCGGCCTCGACCACGTTGGGCGGGGAGAGCGAAGCGTCGGCACGGCGGAGCGCGGCCATTGAGATGGCGGCGCGCTAGTCTGCGGCGACGATCGAGATTCCCGCGGCGGTAGGCAGGATGCCAGACACCAGCCGCACGATGACCATTCCGCGGGCCCTGCTGGTCCTGGCGATGCTGACGGGAGTCGGCATCGCTCTGGTGCTTTTACGGGCTGAGACGGCGCGCGCGGCGAATCGCGTGCAGCGGCTGCACCAGGAACAGTCACAGTTGAAGCACCGTTTGTGGGGATATGAGATGGAACTCGCACGGCTGCGCGCGCCGCAACGGATTCAGGAGCGCGCGGCTGAACTGGGAATCGACGCGCACCCGCCCGCCGTCGACCAGCCCCCCGGTCCGCGGAAGTCCGCGCCAACCGGGCCGAGGACAGGGGGCGACTAACGCAGGGACGCGTGTCGTGCGGCTTAAGTCATCGTACGTATCGGGACAGTTACTGATGAGTCTGCTGATCGTGGCGCTGCTTGCGCTGGTCGGCCGGCTGGTGTTTATCAATACGAGCCAGGGCGCGAAGCTGCTGGCGCGGACTTACGAGCAGCAACGCTCGGTGGTTCCGCTGCCGGCGCGGCGCGGGCTGATTGTGGATGCGGCCGGGCGAATCATGGCGGGGACTTCGCTGCAACTCAGCGTGTTCGCCGATCCGAAACTGATGCCGGACAAGCAGGAGGCGGCGGCGGATGTGGGGCGGATTCTGGATGTTCCGGCGGCGGAACTCGGGCAGGATCTGGTTGCGGCGGGGAATCGGCGGTTTTTCGTCGTACGGAAGAAGATTTCCGAGGATCAGGCGGCTGCGCTGAAAAAGGCGCGGGTGGGCGGGATCGGTGTATTTGAGGAGCCCTATCGCACTTATCCGCTGGGGTCGCTGGCTTCGCAGGTGATGGGTTTTGTTTCGAGTGACGGGCGCGGACTGGGCGGAATTGAGAGCCAGTGTGAGGATTGGTTGCGCGGCGAGGCCGGGCTGAAGACGATTATCTGCGACGCGGGGCGACGGGCATTTTGGTTGGCGGAGGATGGCTATCAGCCGCCGCGCGACGGGTATCACGTTGTTCTGACGATTGACGCGGTGATTCAGGCGGCGGCCGAGCGCGAGGTGCAGGCGGCGATCGAGAAGTATCACGCGGAATCGGGCGTGGCGGTGGTGATGGATCCGCGGAGCGGGGCGATCCTGGCGCTGGCCAATGTTCCGACGTTCGATCCGAACCATTTTGGGGATTACGCGGACGGGTCGCAGTGGCGGTATCGGAATCGGGCGATCACCGATCCGATTGAGCCGGGCAGTACGTTCAAGCCGTTTATTGCGGCCTGGGCGCTGGCGGAGAAGGCGACTCGACTGGGCGAAGTATTTGATTGCGAGTCGGGAGCGTGGCGCGACGGGGCGCGGCTGCTTCACGACCACCACCCGTATGCCAGTCTTTCGTTTGAGGACATCCTGGCGAAGTCGAGCAACATCGGGATGGCGAAGATCGGCAAGCGGCTTGGCAATAAGAAGATGCAAGCGGCGCTGAAGGCGTTCGGGTTTGGGTCGAAGTCGGGAATTGATCTGGACGGCGAGGCGGCGGGAATCGTGCGGCCACCGCATCAGTGGAACAGCTTTTCGACGACTTCGATCCCGATGGGGCAGGAAGTCGGCGTGACGCCGCTGCAGCTGGCGCGGGCGTTCTGCGTATTTGCCAACGGCGGCATGCTGGTCGAGCCGTTTGTGATCCGGGCCGTGCTGGCTTCGGATGGGGGCGTTGTGCAGGAGCATCGTCCGCCAGCACCGAAGCGGGCGCTCTCGAAGTCGATTGTGGCAACGATGAAGGATACGGTGCTGACGGGGGTTGTGAATCACGGAACCGGGACGACCGCGGCGTTGACGCACTATCAGGTGTTCGGGAAGACCGGAACGGCGCAGATTCCGAAGCAGGGGGGCGGTGGGTATGTTCCGGACGCCTATGTGAGCTCGTTCATCGGGGCGGCGCCGGCGGATGATCCGCGGCTGGTGGTGGTGGTTTGCATCACGAAACCAAAGAAGTCGATCGGTTACTACGGCGGCACGGTGGCTGCGCCGGCGGCGCGGCAGATCCTTGCGTCGGCGCTGGCGTATATGCAGGTACCGCAGGAGCGCGAGGGGCCGACGGAGTACGCCGGGCTGACCGGCGGCGATTGAATCGTCGGGCGTCGCTTCCGTCCGGTCGCGGGTTTGCTACACTTCGGCCGTGCGGGGCGCGGTACGCGTAAGGAGACGCGGCGTTCGGCGCGGGTCGAGGCGCGGGGCGGGAAAGAAGAATCGAAAACAGATGAGCGCGGTCGAGGTCGAACAAGCCGGTCGTACCATGCCGATGGCCGAGTTGTGCAGGCGGGCGCTGCACGTCGGCGGATTCACATCGAAGCCAATTCTTGGAATTACGGATGATTCGCGGCGCGTGCGGCCGGGATGGCTGTATGTCGCGATGAAAGGGACGCGCGTCGACGGGCATGATTTTGTGCCGCAGGCGGCGGCGGCGGGCGCGGCGGCTGTGGTCGTCGAGCGGCCGGTGGGCGCGCCGGCGGGCGTGACAGAATTGATTGTTCCGGATTCGGCGCATGCGCTGGCGAAACTGACGGCGAGTTGGACGGGGCTGGATCGACTTCAGGCGGAGCGGAAGCTCCGCGTGCTGGGGATTACGGGAACGAACGGGAAGAGCACGTTTGTCTTCATGACGCGGGCGCTGCTGAACGCGGCGGGATCGCCGACGGCGATGATCGGGACGGTGATGTATGACCTGGTGGGGCGGCAGGTGCCGGCTCCATTGACGACGCCGCCGGCAGTGGAATTGAGCGAATATCTCGTGGAGGCGGCGCGGGCGGGGGCGCGGTTTGCGACGATGGAGGTTTCGTCGATCAGTCTGGATCAGCGGCGGGTGGACGGGATCGACTACGAGGTGGCGGTTTTTTCGAATCTGACGGGCGACCATCTCGACTATCACGGGACGATGGCGAATTACTTCCTCGCGAAGAAGCGGCTGTTTGATGGGCTGCGGGCGGATGCGACGGCGGTGGTGAACATCGATGATCCGCAGGGAGAGTTGATTGTCGCCGATTGCCGGGCGCGGGTGATTCGATACGGGTTCAACGATCGCGCGGAATTGCGGGCGGAGTTGCTGGAGTCGAGCGCGACGGGGACGCGGTTTCTGCTGCACTTTGGCGGCAACGCGATGGAGCTTTCGACGGCGCTGGTCGGGCGGCACAACGTTTATAACGCGATGGGGGCGGCCGGGGCGATGCTGGCGGTTGGGCTGGATGTGGAGACGATTCGGCATGGGCTGGCGGGCGTGCGGCGCGTGCCGGGGCGGCTGGAGCGCGTGGAGGTTTTGGGCGGCGATGTGAATGTATTTGTGGATTACGCGCATTCGGATGATGCGCTGGATAACGTGCTGCGTGCGGTGCGGCCGCTGACGCGCGGGCGACTCTGGTGCGTTTTTGGGTGCGGGGGGGATCGGGACAAGTCGAAGCGGCCGCGAATGGCGGCGGTGGCGGCGAAGCGAGCGGACGCGGTGGTGGTGACCAGCGACAATCCGCGAACCGAGTCGCCGCAGACGATTATTGACGAAGTCGTGGCGGGGTTTCCGGCGGACAAGCCGGCGGCGCTGGTTGAACAAGATCGGGCGAATGCGATCGGCGAGGCGGTGGCGCGGGCGGGTGCCGGCGACACGATTCTGATCGCGGGCAAGGGGCATGAGGATTACCAGATCATCGGGACGGAGAAAATCCATTTCGACGATGTGGAAGTGGCGCGGGCCGCGTTGCTGCGGCGGGTGGCGGGGCGATGAAACGGCTGACATTCGACGAGATCGTTTCGGCTATCGGCGGAAAGCCGGACGGGAAGACTCCGCAGGCGGCGGTGGCGAGAGTCTGCACGGATACGCGCGAGATTCAGCCCGGGGATTTGTTCTTCGCGCTGCCGGGGGAACAGTTTGACGGGCATGACTTTGTCGATGCGGCGCTTTCAGGCGGCGCGGCGGCCGCGGTGGTGTCTGATGCGGCTCGGGTGCCGGTGCGTTGGCGCGGAACTGGGCGGATGATCGTCGTGCGCGACGCGGTGGATGCGCTGGGGCGGCTGGCGGCGTTTCATCGGACGCAGGCGGCGGCACTGGTGATCGGCGTGGTGGGCAGCAATGGGAAGACGACGACGAAGGAGATGATTCGGGCAGTCCTGGCGTCGCGGAAGCGCGGTCGGGCGGCGCTGAAGAGCTTCAATAATCAGATCGGCGTGCCGTTGACGCTGCTGTCAGTCGAGACAGCGGACGAGTTTGTCGTGGTTGAGATCGGGACGAACCATCCGGGCGAGATCGCCACGCTCGCGCAGATCGCGCGGCCGGACATCGGGGTGGTGACGAGCATCGGCGAAGAGCATCTGGAGTTCTTCGGAGACGTGTCGAAGGTGGCGGAGGAGGAGCTTTCGCTGCTGGGACATATTCGGCGGCGCGGGTGCGTGGTCATGCAAGCCGACTGCCGGAAGTATGTGGTGGGGTCGATTCGCGACGATTTGACTGTTCTGACGTTCGGGGTGGACGCGGCGTCCGACATGCGGGCAACGGATGTGCGTTTTGACGGTGGCGTGCAGCGGTTCAAGGTGAACGAGCGATTTGAGTACGAACTTCCGACGGCGGGCGTCCACAACGTATCGAATGCGCTGGCGGCGATCGCCGTGGGGATGCGACTCGGGATGGGGCATGCCGAGATTGCCGCGGCGCTGGCGACGGCGAAGATGCCACCGATGCGACTGGAGCGGCGGGAAATCGGCGATGTGACGCTGATTAACGACGCGTACAACGCGAATCCGACCAGCATGCGGGCGGCGCTTGCGAGCATGGAACAACTGGGCGGGCGGCGTCGGCAAGTGGTCGTGCTGGGAGACATGCGCGAGCTGGGCGCGGACTCCGGGCGGTATCACGAGGAACTGGGGAGGGCGGCCGGGCGATCGACGGCGAGCGTCATCGTGGCGGTCGGGGCTTTTTCGCGAACGGTGGCGGACGGCGCGACGTCGACAGCCGGAGCGGCGAAGCGGATTTACTGGCACCCGAACGTTGAGACGGCGGGTGCGGCGTTGGAAGAACTGATCGAGCCGGGCGACGTTGTATTGCTCAAGGGTTCGCGGGCGGTTCGGCTCGAGCGAGTCGTGCCGGCGATTGAGCGGGCAGCGGCGCAGCCGGTCGAGGCGTGAGCTGGATCGTCGGACAGAGAGAAAACGGACAATTTGCTATACCTGATTCTCAATCATGTGTTCGACGGGCAACCATACGCTTACAAGGCGGCCATCTTCCGGGCTCTGCTTGCGATTCCATTTTCGTTCTTCGTGGTGATCTGGCTGGGGCCGCGGACAATCCGCTGGCTGATTCGGATGAAGCTGGGGGACCGGCCGGAGTTCGATCATGCGGCACTGAACCAACTCACGCAGCACAAGGCGAATGTTCCGACGATGGGCGGGATTCTCATCCTAGCCGCGATCGTGGCGGGCGTATTGCTGCTCGCGGATCTTGGAAATTTCTACATTCATCTGGCGCTGTTCTGCATGCTGTGGCTGGGGTCACTGGGTGCGATGGACGACTGGTTGAAGCTTACGGCATCGCGTCGAACCGGGACGCGCGATGGGCTGAAGAGCTACGAGAAGCTGCTGTTTCAGGTCGGCCTGGGGGTGATGCTGGCATTCTTCATTTATCAGTACGGCAATCGAAATCTGGAGCCGGGCGAGCCGGCGTTTTTCAATCAGATCATGATTCCGTTCTACAAGGGCGATCCGCTGACGCACGGTGTCACCGTGTCGGTGCCGGTGTTCATGATCGTGACCGTTCTGGTGGTCACGGGGACGTCGAATGCGGTGAACCTGACGGACGGGATGGACGGGCTGGCGGCGGGCTGCGTGACGATGTGCGCGGCGGTGTTCATGATCATGTGCGCGATCGTCGGGGAACGAGAATGGGCGGCGTATCTGCTATTGCCGCGTGTGACGGGGGCCGCGGAGCTCTCGGTGTTGTGCGGGGCGATGACCGGGGCCTGCCTCGGGTTTCTGTGGTTCAATTGCCACCCGGCGCAGGTTTTCATGGGAGACACGGGGTCGCTGCCGCTGGGCGGGTTGATCGGGTATGTCGCGATCGTGATTCGACACGAGCTGCTGTTGTTCATCGTGGGCGGCGTGTTCGTGATCGAGGCGGTGTCGGTGATCATGCAGGTCAGCTACTTCAAATGGACCGGAGGGAAACGGATATTCCGCGTTGCGCCGATTCATCATCATTTTCATCTGGGCGGATGGGCGGAGACGCAGGTGGTTACGCGCTTCTGGCTGGTGGGGGCGCTGTTCGCGGCGGCGGCGATCGCGACGGCCAAGCTGCGGTGACGTGTTGAGGATGGTGTTATGACGACTCTGGTCTTTCAGCCGACGAGGTCGAGCACGACGATTGGTGTGGTCGTTGCGGCACTGATGGCGATGGGGGTCGTCATGGTGTTTTCGACGACGGCGAGTCTGGAGACGCCGGCGGCGGCGCGGGTGGCTCTACGCGATCCGGCGGTGAAGCAGGCGATGTTCACTGCGCTGGCGCTATTGGTGGTGCTGGCGACGTCGATGGTTCCGACTGAGTTCTGGCGGCTGCGGGGGGGATCGATCTGGCAGCCGGCGGTGTTGCTGCTGCTTGCATCGATTGCGTTGTGCGCGGTCGTGCTGGTTCCGGGCGTCGGAACGGTGCGGAATGGAGCGCGACGATGGCTGTCGTTGGGATCGTCGGCGATGGGATTGGGATTCCAGCCGTCGGAGCTGGCGAAGCTGGCGGTGGTGATTTTTCTGGCGGCCTATGGGGCGAGTCGCGCGGATCGGATGCGTAGCTTTTGGCGCGGATTGCTGCCGGGGATGATGATTGTCGGTGTATTGGCGGCGCTCGTTGGGAAAGAAGATTTCGGCACGGCGGCGATGATCGGGGCGGTTGGCGTGGCGATGTTGCTCACGGCCGGTGCGCGATGGTGGCAGATGGGGTTGTGCGCGCTGCCGGGAGTCGCGGGCATGGTTGGGCTGGTGTTGTTCGAGCCCTATCGCATGCAGCGGTTGATGAGCTTTCGGAATATCTGGGATGACCCGCTCGGAAAGGGGTATCACCAGGTGCAGTCGTTAATGACGATCGCGTCGGGCGGTTGGTGGGGGCTCGGGCTGGGAAACGGCGTGCAGAAGTATGGGTATCTGCCGGAAGCGCGGACGGATTTTATTTTTGCCATTATTTGCGAGGAGCTGGGGCTGATCGGCGGCGCGGCGGTGATCGGATTGTTCCTGGTGCTGGTGTGGCAGGGTCGGCGAGCCATGTTGAACGCGCCGGACGGGTTGCGACAGTTGATCGCGTTTGGGGCGACGCTGACGATTGGGATGCAGGCGGCGATGAACATCGCAGTTGTCACGGTGTCGGTGCCGACGAAGGGGATTTCGCTGCCGCTGGTGTCGGCGGGCGGGTCGGGCGTGATATTTCTGGGGGCGTTGCTGGGGACATTGGTGAGCGCGGCGAAACGACCGGTGGCGGTGCACACGCGGGGCGAAGATTGATGGGGCGGCCGTGGCTTGTGCTGGCCGGCGGGGGGACGGGCGGGCATTTGTATCCGGGGTTGGCCGTGGCGGACGCACTGCGTCGGATGCGGCCTGATTTTGATGTTTCGGTATTCGGGACGACGCGGCCGATTGACCGCGAGGTGGTGACGCCGCGCGGATATGAGCTGGTCGAGCAGGAGGTGCAGCCGTTTCCGAGCCGGCCGTGGCAGTGGCCGGGGTTTTTGATGACCTGGCGGCGGGCGGTTGCGGCGGCGCGGGCGCGATTTGTGGCTCGGCGGCCGGCGGTGGTTCTGGGGTTGGGCGGATACGCGGCGGCGCCCGGTGTCGTGGCGGCGGATCGGATGGGGGTTGCGACGGCTTTGTTCAATCCGGATGCGGAACCGGGGCGTGCGAATCGGCGGTTGGGGCGGCATGCGCGACGGGTGTTTGTGCAGTGGCCGGTGACGGCGACGGCTTTCAACGGGTGCGGGGCGACGATTGAGGTGACGGGGTGCCCGGTTCGCGGGCCGGTGGTAGCGGCGCGGCGAGAGGATGGGCTGGCGGCGTTTGGTTTGAACGCGGAGAAGCCGACTTTGCTCATTACGGGGGCGTCGCAGGGGGCGCGGTCGATTAACTGGGCCTGCCTGAAAATGGTGGATGTGTGGAAGGCGTCGGGGTGGCAGATTGTGCAGGTGACGGGGACGCCGGACTTTGTTGCGGTGCGGGACGGGTATCGAGAGGCGGGAGTGGATGCGCGGGTGGTGGCATTCACGGAGAAGATGCCGGAGGCGCTGGCCGCGGCGGATCTGGTGATTTCGCGGGCCGGGGCTTCGACGCTCGCCGAGCTGACGGCGCGGGGGGTGGCGTCCGTGCTGATTCCATACCCTTATGACCGGAAGCAACACCAGGTGGCGAACGCGCGAGTGTTGGTTGAGGCGGGGGCGGCGGTTCTGGTGGATGATCGGCGCGAGGCGGAGGCGAATGCGGTGGCGTTGCGGGGGGCGCTGTGGGAGCTGATGAGCTCGAACGAGCGGCGGGGGCGGATGGCGGTGGCGGCGAAGTCGCTGGGGCGGCGCGATGCGGCAGAGCGGATCGCGGAACGGCTGCTGGAGGCGGCGGGGCCGGCGTCCTGATAATTCGATGCCGTAAGGGTTTGTGCGCCGGGGGTATCAAGAAAAGCGGAGCGGCGGCCCGATAGAGAACGAAGCGGCCTGTTCACGAGTTGTCTGCTTTGCCGTCGGGTGCGGAGCGCAGGCGGATGTTGCTTGCGTCCGTCCGGTCGTTGCTGCTAGCATCCCGGGGCGTAGAACAAATCAGCAAGAGGGATGACTCGCCACGTCGGCCGCGACACGGAGGTTCGCGCGTCATGATTGAAGCCAACTCGATCATCGGTGGTTCAAGGATTGGAAACGGGACGGGAATTTCGGCCGAGCCGGCTGGTCGAGGACTGCGCGGATTGAACACGCAGCACTGGTCTTCGGGATTGGCGGGGAAGCGCGTTCATTTGATCGGAATCGGCGGGTCGGGCATGCGCGGACTCGCGGGTGTATTGCTGCGCTGCGGGGCGCGAGTGAGCGGTTCCGACCGGACGGGCGGGCGCGAGATTCGCGATCTGATCTCGATGGGGGCGGCGGTGGAGATCGGGCAGTCGCCACGGAATGTTCCGGAGGCGTGCGATCTTGTTGTCTATTCGGCCGCGATCAAAGACGAGAATCCGGAGCTGATGGAGGCGAAGCGGCGCGAGATTCCGCTGCGGCGCTACGCGCAGATGCTGGGCGAAGTGATGGACCTGCGGACGGGCATCGCGATCGCCGGGACGCATGGGAAGAGCACGACGACGGCGATGGTGTCGCACGTGCTGCGGCAGGCGCGGCTGGATCCGACGTTTGTGGTTGGGGCGGGAGTGGAGCAGCTCGGCGGGAGCAGCGGGGTTGGCGACGGGCCGCACTTCGTGGTTGAGGCGTGCGAGTTTGAGTGCTCGTTCCTGAATTTCCGACCGCAGCTTGCGGCGATTTTGAATATTGAGGAAGACCACCTCGATTGGTTCAAGGATTTGGGGGCGATCATCGAGGCGTTCAAGGCGTTTGCCTCACGCGTGCCGCGCGATGGGTATTTGATTACGAACGGGGCGGATCGGGCGTGCGCGGCGGCGGTCGAGGGCGTGCGTTGCCGGGTTGAGACGTACGGGTTTGATCGCGAGTCGACGTGGTCGGCGGCGAATATCAGCGCGACACGCGGGTGCTATCGGTTCACGGTGCTGCGAAGCGGGCAGGAGTTTGGGCGGATTGAGCTGGCGAAAATTCCGGGACGACACCAAGTGGGCAATGCGCTGGTGGCGACGGCGCTGGCGACGCATGCGGGCGTCGAGCCGGATGTGATCGGCCGGGCGCTGGGTGAGTTCGCTGGCGCGGAGCGGCGGTTGACGCATCGGGCCTGCGTGGGCGGCGTCGATCTGTACGACGACTATGGGCATCATCCAACCGAGATTCAGGTGACGCTGCGGGCGCTGCGCGAGTATCACCCGGGACGGCGGTTGTGGGTGATTTTCCAGCCGCATCAACATTCGCGGACGCGGTTCCTGTTAAATGATTTTGCGCGGAGCTTTGGGGCGGCGGATCATCTGATCGTTCCGGATATTTATTTTGTGCGCGACAGCGCGGCGGAACGAGATGCAATCTGCAGTTCGGACCTGGTCGAGCGGGTACGAGCGAACGGCGGAGATGCGATGTATCTGCCGGACTTTGACTCGATTGTTGGGCATGTGCGGGCGAACGTGAAGAGCGGCGATCTCGTATTGACGATGGGCGCGGGCGATATCTGGAAAGTGGCCGATGAACTTGTTCGCCGACTTGGGTGAGTTCTGCCGGCCGAACGTTCCGCTCGGGCCGATGACGTGGTTCCAGATCGGCGGGCCGGCGGAATGGCTGGTTGAGCCGCGGAACGAGGAAGACCTCGCGGTGGTGGTGCATCGCTGCCGTGAGGCGGGGATGCCGCTGCGTGTGCTTGGCCTCGGGGCGAACGTGCTGGTTGGCGACGGCGGGGTGCGCGGGGCGGTGGTGCGATTGTCGGCGGCGCATTTTCAACGAATTGAGATTCATGGCGAGCGGGTGACGGCCGGAGCCGGTGCGCATTTGACCAAGCTGGTGAAGAACACGGCGAGCTGTGGGCTGGCGGGGTTGGAAGTGCTGGCGGGGATTCCGGGGACGGTGGGCGGCGGCGTGCGGATGAACTGCGGGGGGAAATACGGCGATCTGGCGTCGTCGGTGGAAAGCGTGTGCTTGCTGAGTGGGCGGGGCGGGGTGCGCGAGAAGACGCGCGGCGAGATGGGTTTTTCGTATCGGCATTCGGAAATTGGGGAGGATGTAGTGGTGTCGGCGACGTTTGCGTTGAAGTCGTCAGACGCGAAGACGGTGCAGGAGCGATTCCGCGAGATCTGGAAGTTCAAGGCCGAGACACAACCGCCGCTGGAGGATTGCAGCGCCGGGTGCATTTTCAAGAATCCGAAGGATGGCCCGTCGGCGGGAAAACTGATTGATGAGCTGGGCCTGAAGGGAACGCGGGAAGGCGGCGCGGAAGTTTCGGCGATTCATGCGAACTTTGTGGTGACGCAGCGGGGGGCGAAGGCGTCGGACGTCGTGCGATTGATCGAGCGAGTTGAAGAACAAGTGTACGCGCGGGCGGGAGTTCGCCTGCAGCGGGAAGTGCAAATCTGGTAGGCCCACGGTGGGGCCGACTTGAGGAGCGGAGCCATGGCCGGCGCGAATCCGATCGTTGGGTCTGTGAAGCCGAGCGTGCCGCCGACGCGCAATGCGCTGGCGATCACGGTTCTGGCGGGCGGGCCGAGCAACGAGCGGGAAGTGAGTCTCGAGAGCGGCAAGGCGGTGTCGAAGGCGCTGGAGGCGCTGGGGCACCAGGTTTATCTCGAAGACATCAGTGCGACGAACCTGGCGGCGCTGGCGCGGCAGGTGGATGTCGTGTTTGTGGCGCTGCACGGGACGTTTGGCGAGGATGGGGAAGTTCAGACGATTCTTGAGCGGCGGAAGCTGCGGTATACGGGGTCGAGCCCGGAGTCGTGCAAGCTGGCGATGAACAAGGCGGCATCGAAGGCGCGGCTGATGGAAGCCGGATTGCCGACGGCGCAGTATGCGGTGGCGACGAATCGGACGCTCCGTGAGTCGATCGCCCTCTGGAGCATGCCGCTGGTGGTGAAGCCGGTACGCGAGGGGAGCAGTATACATTGCTATATCGTGCGCGAGGTGGAGGCGTTGCGGCCGGCGGCTGAGCGGGTTTTGGCGGCTTATGGCGAATGCCTGATTGAGGAGTTCATCCCCGGGATTGAACTGACGGTGGGGGTGCTGGGGGACCGGGCGTTGCCGCCGATTGAGATTCGGACACCGCGCGAGTTTTATGACTACGAGGCGAAATACAAGGACGATCGGACGCAATACCTGTTCGACATCGATCTGCCGAGCGATGTGCTGGTGAAGATCCAGGAGATGAGCGTCGCGGCGCATCGGGCGCTGGGATGCCGGGATTTTTCGCGCGTGGATTGGCGCGTGCGGGCGAGTGACCGGGCTCCGTTTATTCTCGAAGTGAACTCAGTGCCGGGGATGACGTCGCATTCGCTGGTTCCGAAGGCGGCGGCGCGGGTCGGACTGGCGATGCCGCAGCTATGCGAAGAGATCGTGCAGATGGCGTGGAAGCGGCGTCCGGAGACGCAGGAATAGTTCGGGTCGTCAAACTGGGCACCGCGCCCGCGGGAGAATTGAATGGGTCGCAGGCGACCTCGCACGGAAGATCGGGGCTGGCTGGAAGCGCTGCGAGCGCGTGTCGAGGCAATCGAGCCGGAGACTGCGTCGCTGGCGCGGCGCGCGGCGGCATACGTCGTTGTCGCGGTTGTCGTCGTCGCGGGCATTGGGTTTGGGTTACGGACGCTCGAGCGGCAGGTGGATGCGATGCCGCGATACGATGCGCCGCTTCGCGTCGAGTGGGTCGGCGTTCCCACTTGGGTTCAGAATGATGCAAATCGGCACGTGCTCGATGAATTGACGGCGGCTTGCGGCGTCGAGCCGGGCGATCGGATGCTTGACCCGCAACTTGCACGGCGGATTGGCGAACGGTTGCGCGACAGCGGGCTGGCGTGGATTTCGCAGGTGCAGCGCGTCGCGGTGCGGCCGGACGGTGTTGTCGCGATTTCGTGTGAGTTCCGGCGGCCGATGGCATGGGTGCGACAGGGCGGGTATGCGTTTTTGATCGGGGATGACGGTGTTCGATTGCCGGGGCGATATCACGCGGATGCGATCGCGGATTCACCGCTGGTTGTGATTGACGGCGTGACGAGTGAGGCGCCGGCGGTCGGGGCGGCGTGGGAGGCCGCTGATGTCGACGCCGGGATGCGGGTCGTTCTGGCCTGCGCACCGCGGCGGTTTAATTCGCAGATTCGGCGGGTTCGCGTGGACAATCATCTTGGGCGAGTCAATCCGTTGCGGCCGCAGATCGAGTTGATGACGGATCGACCCGGTTCGCGGATCTGGTGGGGGCGGGCCCCGGGTGAAGAGCATGGGTGCGAGATCAGCTCGGATCAGAAGATTGCACTGCTGGAGTCGCTGTACCGGCAATCCGGCCGGATCGACATGAATCGCTCGTATGTGAATGTGACGACGTGGCCGGATCGGGTCACGGCGCCGACGCCGGGCGAGGCGGTGGCATCGAATACGACACATAGTTGATGATGGTGGCCGTGCGGCGGGCGGAAGGCAGAGCGATATAATCTCAGCGTACGCGAGGAGCATGCCATGCAATTTCCCGCCACCAACAGCCAGGACTGGATCAAGACATTCCAGGAGTTGTTGCACTATTACCTGCCGGTGATGAAGCCGTCGGTGGCCGCGGTGGGAGCGTGTCTGGCGGCGGTGGCGGTTGGGATGGTGGTCGCGTTTCGCAGCGCGAAGGTGGCGCGCGGGCTGGTGTGTCTGCTAGGGCTCGCGATTGGAGCGGGGGCCGGTTATCAGATCGCGTTGATGGCAGGTGGGCCTGCGCCGGTTTCGGCGGCGATCGGCGGCGTGGTGCTTGGGGCCATTGCGTGGCGGACGTACAAGTTCTGGCTGGCGATTGGATCGGTTGTTGCGATCGTCGGGGCGGCGATGGCGTTTCAGCTTGTCTCGCGCGGCGATTTGTCGACGGTGTTGCGCGAAGTGAACGAGGGGCGGAACCCGGCGGGAACGCAGATCGTCGGGCGGCTGCCGACGGCGTCGGAACAGTTGAATAACCTTTCGGGCGAATCGCGACAGAAGCTCGAGAAGGCGTGGGGCTCGCTAACGGAGCAATTCAAGACGTGGGGGCTCTCCGGTTGGATCTGGCCGGCGCTGGCGCTGGTGGCCGGAATCATCCTGGCGCTGTGGGCATTGCAGGTGATGGCGGTGATGTGGCTGGGCCTGGTTGGCGCGGGGCTGGCGGTCGGCGGCGCGCTGGGACTGGCGATGATGCAGTTCCCTCAGGCGCAGCAGGACGTCATCCGGCGGCCGGATTATCTGCTTGGGGCGGTGGCGGTTGTGTGGGTGTTTGGTTTGGTATGGCAGGCGAAATCAGGGCGGCTTGGCGGCAAACCGGCCGTGAAAGCGGCGCCCGCGGCTGCCGCGGCTTAGTCGGCGGCGACTTCATTCATTGGCAACTCTCCTCTGGTTGTTGATCTCCGCTTGTGTGGTGGGGCAGAGCCGGCCGGCCTCGCAGGCCGCTTCACAACCGGCTTCCACTTCAGTTGAAGACGAAGTTTTCGCAAACATTCTGAATCAGCGGATCGGCGATCGGTTGGTCGCGGATGACGGCTTGCCGGATGAATTCGTCCGGCGGATCGCAGACCGAGTGATTCGGGCTTCGTACCAGCAGCGATACCGAATTGTGTACGACGATCGGCCCGGGGGGACGAGCCAGCCGGGGTCGTCGCCGCGGATGAGCACCAGCGCGCCGGTTGCTGAGGGGTTGTCGACATTCGCTCACACCATTTCGAGGCGGGAGCTGAGTTTCTGGAGCGGGCTTCCGGAGTCGCGGCCGGCGTTGCGCGGGTTTCGCGCGCCGATCGTGAAGTCGCGGCTCGAGGAGCCGTTTGGGCCGCTGGCAGCGGGGACGCCCGAAGAAGTGCAGCGCGTGGCGGACATTGTTTCGCGCGGGCTGGCGAAAGAAGGCCTGCTGATGACGACGGCGCGGGCGATGCTGAGCTTCGGCGTCGGGTCGTTCACGACTGACACGGTGAATTCGTGCGATGTGCTGGCGATAGCCGGGCTGCCGGTCGATTTGCTGGCGATGTATAGCGGCGAGCCGGGGCGGGATGGGGCGTGGCTTACTGTCGCTCGTAAAATGGGCCGCGGATTGGAAGCGGGGCGATCAATCGACGCGGTCGTGGGTGAGATTTCGAACGCGTTTCGGCCGGGCCCGATGGCGGGGGAGTTTCGCACGAACTCGGACAGCGGCGATGGCGTTTTTCGCACGATGCGATTGCAACTGACGCGCGGCGATTACTGGGGTGGCGAGGGGGACGGCGGGTCGGTCGACATCGCGCGGCAACTGGCGGCGCGAGTTTCGGACGTGGATTTTCTGGTCAGCATTGAGGACCAGTTTGCGTGGTCGCTGATTGAGACGGCGCGGGGCTGGCCGGGCGGCGGGTTGCTACGGACTCGACTGGTGACGGAACCGCTGACGGTCTCTCAGTGGGCGCAGGATGACGCGCGGTGGGGGACGGCGTTGCCGCGCGGAGCGAGCGAGCGGAAGCGGGCATTGCTGGTTCCGCGATATGCGTCGCGTGGAGAAGAAGGGGCGATCCTGGTTCCGGGCGACAGCTTATTGCTGGCCGGGTTGGGGGCGGCGGGTGAGGCAGTGTTGCAATCACCGCTCCTATTTCAAGGCGGCAACCTGATTGTCTGCCGGGCATCGGAGGGGTCGCGGTCGACGATGTTGGTTGGCGAGGCCGAGATTTATCGCAATGTCGGGTTGGGGCTATCACCGCGCGAGGCACTCGAAGCGTTACGGGTAGCGTTCGGCGTTGATGGGTGCGAAGTGTTGCCGGCAATCGCATATCACATCGACTACGAGGTGTCGGTCCGGTCGGTGGATGGAACGCTTGTGGCTTTCGTTAATGATACGCTTGCGGCGGCGCGGGTCATCGGCGAGTGCGGGCTTGGCGCGTTGGAGCGGAAGGGAATCGTTTCAGCGGCAGAGGCCAGCCGGGGGCGCGATGCGTTGAGCCGCGGGCGTTATGGGGAGTTTCTGGAGGTCGCCGCGCGGCCAGTCTTCGCGCGAGCGGATTCCATGGGCCGATTTCCGGTTTCGCTGGCGGAGATGTTCAGCGCCGGGAAGGCGGATTCGGGTGTCGGGAACTTGCGGCGGTTTCTGGTGGCATGCGACGAATTGGCGGCGAGCATGCCCGAGACTGATGATCGGACGGCGGAATCGCACACGGCGGCATATTTGCGGTCGTTGCGGCGACGCGCGCGGGAGCGAATAAAACTGCGCGGGCTGCTGGAGCGGATGGGCTTGCGCGTGGTGGGTGTCCCCTCGTTATCCGACGAGGAGCAGAGTGTGAATTACATTAATGGACTGCATGACGCTTCGCGATATCTGATGCCGGCTTACGGCGGGTTGTATTCGCGGCTTGATGATGTTGCGCGTGGGGCGTTTTCGAGGGCGTTAGGCCCCGGGGTTCAAGTCATTTCGATCGATTGTGCGGAGAGCCAGCGCCGAGATGGAGCGGTGCGTTGTTCTGTGTCCGTATACACGGAGGCGTTGGGCGCTAAGTCCAAGGCGTATAAGTAGTTTCGGACCGAAAAACGCCGAAATTGGTTTGCTCCGGCGTCGCATATTCGTTAGAATTGCTATTTCCAGTCGCGTATCTGTTTTCGGTGGTGCCCTTCGGGATGTACACCGTTCTGGATGTGTCCCGCCGCAGATTCGCAGCGTCGAGATTTCGATTTGAGAGGGGTACCTCCGTACTATCTATATCTGGTCGCGGGGCGCGTACCCCAAGGTGGCGTTAAGGAGGCATTTCGTAATGCAACGGAAACGTATCGCCGGAATGATGGCCGCTGCGGCCGCATTGGTTTGTTGGCCGAGTCTGTCGTTCGGCGTTGTATTGTGGACCTCGCACCATGGCGAGACGCGAATCGCGCTCGACACGGAATTGATGAAGAAGGCCGGTCTGACGGTCAGTAATACGAACCCGGAGAACGATCAATCAACGGCGAACATGATTGTGCTCGAGGTTTCGCCGGATGAGATTCCGTTTGTGATGGAAATGAAGGACGGCGTCTCCGCGGGATTCCGCGAGGGACTGATTCGGCACACGTCAGGGCTGCGCATTTCGAATGGTGCGCGCTCGGTGGAGTTGAACCAGTTCTCGATCGGGATTTCGGGAAGTGAGCACACTAGCGACGGATTGTCGGTGGATGCTCCCAATTCACAGTTCGATCAGGTGCATCGAACGCTCGGCATCGCATCTGACGACGTCGTCATGACAGACAAGCTCGCCGGCGCCCTGGGCGTTCCGTCGCTCGCGGGCGTTTCGATCGGGCATCTTACGAGTGAAGTTTATCTGGCGTATTCCGGTGGTGAGGCACCGCCAGCGATGCAGACTGACGACGACCCGATGCCGCGCGCGTGCGCGAGTCCGAATCCGGGGCCGGACGTGATCGTGGGTGACTTGTGGCAAATCTCGAACTACAACGCTGTGGGCGGTATTGATTCGTTTGCGATCGGGACGTACTCCTGCAATATCGGCAACGTGGTTGTTCGATGGCAGAACGCCAACAATCTGCACCCCGTAATTCCACAATCGATGTATCGCTACAAGTCGGTTGGTGGTGCGGGCCGGTTCGAGCAAATCGGCATCGGCTGGTGCAAGCACGGATTCACGGCGTTGTCGGATAGCATTTGCTGCACCTGCAACGGTGGCGGCGGCAGCATTCTGGACATTGGATGCGCCGATCCCTACACGTCGGGTCGCAACGGCACGCAGCTGACGACGACCGGCGGGCTCGGGCCCCGGTTTGACATCAATGCTCACACAGGTGTTTTTACTTTCCCCTATCCGTTCCGGAACACAAATGGGGCCGTGGCCGTAACCAGCATCACTCGTCGCGTGCAGGTTCAGACGAGTGATCTGGATCCGACGTTGAATGCCGGGGCGCAATATTTCGGCGAAGCACAGTATGTGACGCAGGACGATGCTTCGTCGAACGCGACGGGAGTATTCACGCACAATCAGAACAATAATGCGTCGTATCGGGCTTTGTCGGTCACGACCTCAGGCGCCGGAAATTACGTTGCGACGCTCGCGGGTTCGACGGTTCGACAAGATCCGGCGATCAAGGCCTGGAAAGCAATTGATCCGAGCGTGACGGAAACACTCATCGACACACCCGAAGTCGAGTTTCCTGTCGGCAGCGGGAACAGCACGGGTCGTGTGATTCTGTCGGCCAAGGCGACGGATCTCGGCGGTGGGATGTATCGATATGAATATGCGATGTTCAATATGAACTCGGATCGGTCCATCAAGTCGTTCAGTGTGCCGGTTTCGAGTTCGCTATCGGCCGCGAACGTCGGGTTCCACGATGTCTCTTATCACAGCGGCGACGGATTCGGCAGTACTCCGACGGCGCAAGTCAATTTCGACGGCACGGACTGGCCGGGAATTCAGGGTGCGAGTGATGTGAACTGGACCATGGTGGATGCCGTTCCGGTTCAGAATTCCAACGCGCTGCGCTGGGACTCCCTCTACAACTTCCGGTTTGACGTGGCGGCTCCGCCGACGACCGGCAATGTCACGCTGGGAATGTTCAAGGCGGTCGTTGGTTTGCCGGACTCGATCGTGGCCAACACGGTCATTCCGAGCGTGCCCTGCACCGCACCGATCATTCTGCCGATTCCGGCCGCGGCGGCTGTCTGCGACACGTCCTTCTCATATACACCGCTTCTGGGCGCGGGCACGTTGCCTCTGACATGGTCGCTTTCGGGCGAGCCAGCCGGCATGACGATCAACCCGTCGACAGGCCAGATCGACTGGCCGACCACGGTCGTCAGCGCGACGCCGTACAACGTCACGGTTTCGGCGCAGAGCCAGTGCGGGCCGGGCAACGACTCGAAGGCACTCGTCCTGACGGTCGCCTACGGCGACTTCACTGGAAACGGCGTGGTGGACGCGGCGGATATCGCGCCCTTCACCGACGATGTTGTCGGCGTATCAGCGGTTTCGCTGTGCGCGGCCGACATGAACGGCGACGGCCTGGTCAACGGCGACGACATTCAGTTGTTCGTCGATGCGTTGCTGCCGTAAGCCCGATTAACTTTGTCAAATGAAAGAAGCCCCGGACAATCGACGTCCGGGGCTTCTTCTTTTTTTGGGATTGAACCCAACCGTCTGATTTACCAGGCGGCGTAGGCGCTGTAGCTCCGAGCGCGCTGGGCCCGGCTGCGGGTCTTGCGGCCATAGCTGCGCGAGGCGCGGCTGCGGCTGCTCTTGCTGTGCGAGCGGCTGCTGTTGCTGCCGGTCGGGCGGAGGTTGGTGGTCTTCACGCCGCGCGTGACCCAGGCGTTGTTGCCGAAGCCGTTCTTCTTCCACTGGGCCGAGAAATTCTTGAGCTCGGTGATGACGCGCTTGGCTTCGGTCTTGAGGAACGACCGCTCGGCCGGGTTGGTGCTGGCCTTGAACCGGCGGACGAGCCGGTTGAAGAACTGCTGCTTGCGGGCGATCAGCGTTCGGAAGGCATGCTTGTTGTTGCTGGGGTTCTTGGCGTTGAAGTTAAAGCTCATTTGGACTGCTCTCCATTCGTCGAAATCGAGCCCGGAAACGAACCGGGCCGTCTGCCCATGTTTGTCGGACTGTGTGGGGGGGCGGTTGAGATAACTCCGGAATGGAGATCGAATCGCGGGCAGAGGTGCGATCAGGGAGCGCGGCGGGCGGCGCGGGCGGCGGCCCTGGGGGCGAGGTCGCCAAGTGATCGGACGTAGGCATTGAGGGTTGCGGCCGGCGTGGTACGCGGGATGAGGACGAAGTCAAATCCGGCGGGGAGGTCGGTCTGGATGACGCGGAAGGCGGCACGAAGCAGGCGTTTCTTGCGATTTCGCGCGATGGCGTTGCCGTGACGGCGGCCGACGACCAGACCCAGGCGCGGGCGCGGGCCCGGCTTTGGGCCGGCGAAGACGGTGAGGAGTGCGTCGGCAGCCGAGGCCTTCAGGTCCAGAACGGCTTTGAAGCGGGCGGATTGGGTGACGCGGGCCGCGCGTGGCAGATCGGTCGGCATGCGATGAGCATAGCGTATTAAGGCAGCCGGTCGAAACGAGCTTTAAGATTAGTGCGGGCAATAAGTTAGATTTGTTAATTGACGGCGGCACTTTTTGCCGTTACTTCATAAGGCGCGCGGTTCGGACAAGTCTGATAGTTACAGGACGGTCAAGTCGAGCCGTAGCTGCGTACCTCGTCGGGCAAGTCGAGGATCGCGGAGTCGGGAGGCCTCGCCATGAGGAAGCAATACCTTCGCACTGTGCGGATCGCCGGTTTGGTGGCGACGTGCGGTATGGTCTTTTCGGGGTTGAGTTGTGTGACGCAGGCGGCCGAGACGGCGGCCAGCGGGGTGACGTGGGTTGGTTCAACGGGGGCGTTTGGGCTGCTCAGCCCGGTTGTCGCACAACTGGGTTCGGGCTTTGACTTTCTGACGGACCTTTACCGGCTGGTGCACTAGGCGCGTCAATCGGCAGTTCGCTCAGCATCGCGTCATCCAGGCCGCATTCTGACAGCAAGTAAACATGTTTGAATTGTTCTGCGCGGCCGGGCTGTCGGCGGCGGAGGGCCTGGTCCCATTTTGCCAGAAACCCGGCGGGCAGGGGGAATGGCTGAACTGCGCCCAGTCGGTGGGAATCACGCTTAGAGGCATATTCGAGGTTGATGCGAGCCAGGGTTTCGTCGAGGTGTTGAGCGACGACTGCGGGGGCGGTGGTGTCGTTGAGCGGGGATTCGTAGTAGAGCTTGTAGGCGGGGGGCTCGGCCCAGTGTGGGGCGAGGACGAAGTTTTCGATCGATAGTCCGCCGGATTGGTTGAGCTGTTTCATCGCGGCGATGACCTGGTGCTCGGTCAGCTTTTCGCCGGCGAGTGACGAGGTGTGCGCGCCTTTGCTCAGGAACTCGACGATGGGGGCTTCGCCGAAAAAGCCGGTGACGCGGACGCGGTCGCCGATGTCGTAGCGGAACAGGCCGGATGACGTGGTGAGGACGAGGAAGTATTCGCGGCCTGGCGCGACGTCGGCGATGGTGACGGCACGGCGACTGGGGCTGTCGTAGTCTTCGGCGGGGATGAATTCGAAGAAGTGGCTGGAGACGTCGAGGATTCCGGCGGCGGTGTTGTCGTCGATGGGGATGGACATGCGACCTTCGCTGGCAAGGAGGCCGGGGTCGCGGACGGGGACGTCGCCAAACCAGGCGGGGAAGCGCGTGCGATAGAGACCCATCGTGCCGCCGGTCCAATGGGCGAGGAAGGCGAGGTTCCAGTAGTCGCGCGGCCGGAGCGCGCCGTGTTGTGATGCGAGTCGATCGAGCAATTTTGCGCGAGCGGGGTCGGCAATGCAGCGCGGCTGGAGGGCGGAGCGGACCGGCGCGGGGATTTCGAAAGCGCTGCTGAGCGTTCCGTCGTGAATGTCGCGGATTAGGGATTCGCGGTGATCGTTGGCGGTCTGGGCGAGCAGAAGCAGCGTCGCGGGGTTGGCGGCGATGAGAAAAGCGACGTCGTGCGGGATGGAGAGCCGCATGATGGTGTAGTACTTGGCGAGGGAGTCGGCGATGTGGGCTACCGCGAGGGGAGCGGTGTAATACTTCCGGACGAGACGCTTTTGGGTGGCGGCCATGAGACCGGTGATGGCGCCACAGGGGATGCCGGAGGGTGTTTTCTGGTCGTCCATCGGGCTGCTGACCTGGACGATGTGGCGGAGGAAGGAGCCGGGATGGTCGAGGAGTGCGCGAAGGCCCCAGCAGTTCCAGCCGCGTTTGTATTCGGCGAGGAACTCGGTTGTGACGGGGATGTATTTGGGGGCGTGGGTGGTGCCGCTGGTGAGGGCGAACATGAGGACGCGCTGGCTTGGGCCGAGGAGGGCGGTAGTTTCGCCGTTCTTGAGGCGCTCGATGTAGGGGGAGAAGAACTCGTAGTCGGTGATTGGCAGGGCGGCGGCGAGGTCGGCGGGGGAATGGATGCGATTGAGCGAATGGCGACGGCCGAAGTCGCTCGGCGCGTGGCGGCGGAGTTTTTCGAGGAGGATGCGCTGCTGGGTCTTTTGAGCTGAGCGAGCTTCATCGAGAAAGCGACGCAGCGTTCGGCGTGCGTGTTGCTCGGCGGCGACGAGGAAGATGCGGTCGAGCCAGGGGAGGCGCGGCATTGGGCTACTTGGCGACGTGATCGCGTCGCTCGGTGCGGGCACGGTGCGGGCCGCTACGCAGGCGGGCGCGGCTGCGGCCGGGGATGACGACTGAACGATGTTCGCGTTCAGTCGCCGCATCGGTCTCGCCCCAGTCGGCGAAGAGGCCCTGCTGGAAGATGTTTTCGGGAGCGGCGCGATTGGCGAGAAAGCGGTCGAAGAATTCGACGGTCCGGCGGGCGTATTCGACGGCTTCGACGTCGACTGACTGATTGTGCTTTGCGCCGGGGACGACCCAGAGATAGCGGGGCTGTGGGGCCTGGGCGTAGAGGTTGCGGGACTGTTCGACCGGGATGTAGCTGTCGCGTTCGCCATGAATGAACAGCATGGGCCGCGGGAGCATGCGGCGGACGGCCTTCCGGACGGAAGGGAACCAGCAGCCGAATTTCCGTTCGGCTTCGCAGATCATGCACCAGCGGAGGAACATCCAAAATTCGGGCGGGTGGTTCTCGTAGACAAACTTCACCGTCGCGAAGATGTAAGCCCAGCGCTTCATCAGGTATTCGAGGGCGGCGTCGGATGAGAACACGCCGTCGGTGACGAAGCATTTTACGTGCGGATCCTGGGCGGCGATGAGGAGCGACGCGCCGGCGCCGCGCGAAATTCCGAACATGCCGATTTCCGGTGGGCGATTATGCTGGCGGAGCCAATCGCGGACGAGGGCGATGGCGCCGCGGATGTCATCGAGTTCGCGATCGCTGGGCCACTGGCGCGGCGTGTAGCCCTTTTCCTCGGCGGACTCGCCGTGACCGCGAAAGTCGAATGAAAAAACGTCGTAGCCCGCACGGACAAGGGGGAGACAGTAGCGAGCGCAACTGTGACGATCGCTTTTGAACTCCGGGGCGAAAAGGATGAGGCCGCGTCGCTCAACCTCAGGTGGCGGGTGGAGGAAGAGGCCGCGGAGCCGAACGCCATCGGCTGACCAGAAATCGACTTCGTCGCCGACGAGTCGCGGGTGGCGTACCTGGCTCATGGAAAGCGGCGGTTCGGTATCGGTGAAGATATTGAGACTTATCCGGACGTACTTTCTAAGGATGAAGTATGGAACGATGAGGAGCACAGCGATCGTGGCGACGATGCTGCAGAGTGCCCAGTTTCGGGCGATGTAATGCAGGAGGTCGGCGAGGTGGGTCATTCGTGCGAGCGCTCGATCCGTCGAAACGTGAAGGAGAATAGTAGCCCCTCGGGGAGTTTTGGCCAAGAGGAGAGCGACATAGGGGCTGCGGACGGGCGGCGCGGTGGTAATCTCAGCGTTTGGGCCGCACCCAATGGGTGCGTGGAGCGGGTCTGGCTGGGTTGTGAAATGGGTTTGGTGAATGATGCGATTTGTAGTTTTGTTGATGGGACTGGGGTTGCTAACGGGGTGCGAATCTCATCTTCGGCCGCCGGATTTAGGAGGGCTGTATAGCCGGTCAGCGCGGGAGCACCAAACGCGGAACCCCGTGATTGTGATTCCGGGGATCCTGGGGTCGAAACTGGTTGATTCGGAGAGTGGGCGGGTGGTTTGGGGGGCGTTTTCGAAGGGGTATGCGAACCCGCAGACACCGGATGGGGCGCGACTGGTGGCGCTGCCGATGCGTGAAGGCGTGCCACTCTCGGAATTGAAGGATGGGGTGCGGCCGGCGGGGGTGCTGGATCGGGTGCGGTTGGATCTGTTGGGGCTGCCGGTGGAGCTGCAGGCGTATGTGAACATCCTGGCGACGCTGGGTGTGGGCGGGTATCGGGATGAATTGCTGGGGCGGTCGGGGGCGGTGGACTATGGGAAGCTGCACTTCACTTGTTTTCAGTTTGATTATGACTGGCGGCTGGACAACGTTGAGAACGCGCGGCGTTTACATGCGTTCATCGTTGAGAAGCGGGCGTACTGCTCGCAGGCGTTCGGGAAGGCGCTGGGGCGGCCGAAGCCGGATATGAAATTTGACATCGTGGCGCATTCGATGGGCGGGCTGCTCACGCGATATTTTCTCGAGTATGGGGATGCGGAGCTTCCGGCTGACGGTTCGACGCCGACGCCGACTTGGGCTGGAGCGGAATATGTTGAGCGCGTGGTATTGATCGGGACACCGAATGCAGGGTCGGTTGAGGCGGTGAACGAGCTGGTGAACGGGGCGGAAATCGGTCCGTTTATTGCGCCGTATCCGCCGGCGGTGCTGGGGACGATGCCGTCGGTTTATCAGCTTATGCCGCGCGGGCGGCATGGGGCGGTTGTGGTTGGGGCCGGGAAGACGCCGGTTGATGACTTGTGCGACCTCGGCGTGTGGGAGCGGTATGGTTGGGGGCTGGCGTCGACGAAGGATGATGCGGGGCTGGCGGCATTGTTGCCCGACGTGAGCGATGCGGCGGCGCGGCGCCGGATTGCGCGCGATCATCTCGGTAAGTGTCTGGCGAGGGCAAAGTCGTTTCATGCCGCTCTGGATGTGCCGGCGACACCACCGGCCGGGCTGAGGATGTATTTGTTCGCGGGGGATGCGGTGGATACGTTTGCCGTCGGGCAAGTCGAACCGGGGAGCGGCAAGTTTTCGATCGTGGAGCGTGCACCGGGCGATGGGACCGTGCTTCGCAGCAGCGCGCTGATGGATGAACGAGTGGGAGGCAAGTGGTCGCCGACGCTGGTTTCGCCGATTCAGTGGACGGGGGTGAACTTTCTCTTTGCCGATCATCTCGAACTGACGAAGTCGGCGGCGTTTTCGGATAACGTGCTCTACCTGCTGCTGGAGCAGCCGCGCTAAATCCGGACGGACATGATGGAACATCTCGAGGGCCGGGAGTCGGTGCTTGCGGCGCTGAAGGCGGGCGAGCGGCGATTCCAGCTTATTCTCATTCGACAGGGCATGCATGCGGAGAAGGCAGCCGACGTGCTGGCGCTGGCCGAGCGGCGCGGTGTGCCGGTTCGACGGGCGGAGCCGCGCGAACTTGCGGCGGTGGCGCATGGAGCGACGCACGGCGGGATCGTGGCGATTTGCTCGGCGAAGCCGCGGATGTCGGTCGCGGATCTTTTGCGGCAACTGGATGCTTCGCGGACGACGCCGCTATTGCTGCTGCTGGAGGGGATCGATGACGCGCGGAACCTGGGGTTCACGCTGCGGACCGCGGACGCGATGGGGGTGCAGGCGGTACTGATCAAGAAGCACCTCTGGGATTTTGACACGGTGGAAGTGGCGCGGCCGGCGTCCGGGGCGTATGAGCGGATGCCGCTAGTACAGATTGAGGACGTGGGGACGATGAAGGAGTTTCGGCGGCGGGAGATCACGCTGGTGGGATGCGTGCCGCGGGCGAAGCGGACGATTCACGATGTGGATCTTCGCGGGCCGACGGTGCTCGCGATCGGGGGAGAGAAGCGCGGGCTGAGCGGGGCGCTGCGCGGGCTTTGCGACGTGTTTGCGACGATTCCGATTGTCGGGGAGCAATCGTCTCTATCGCTGTCACATGCGGCGGCAATTGTGCTGGCTGAAGCCATGCGGCAGCGGCGGACGAAGCCGATCGGCGAAGACGCGCTTACTTGAGCACCTTCCTGACGGCCTTTGTCGCGGCGGCGAGGTCCTGGGCGGTCGCGAAGGCGATATAGCAGATGTTTCCCTTCCCGGGCGAGGCCGAGGAGAGGCCGCGCATGTTGACGCCCGCGTCGGCGATGGCGCGGGTGATGCGTGCGCCGAGGCCGGGTTGGTCGGGGCCTTCGATGCGGAGGACGTGCATTCCGGCGGCGCGATTGAGGCCGACGTCGGCGGCGGCGCGGGCCTGCTTGGCTCCGGAAATGGGGGAGAGGAAGACGCGTGAGGTGTTTTCGGAGACGCGGCGGGCGATGACGAATTCGAGGTCGGCCCCGGCGTTGGCAAGGTTTTCGAGGACGCGGGCGAGCATGCCGGGGCGGTTCATGATGTCGCCGGCGAAGGTTTCGACTTTGCTAATCTTCCAAGGCATGGGCATACTCCATTTTCGACTGGGCGCGACGCGAATCGGCTCGGGGGGTTATTCTTCGCCCGCGCGAGCCGGCCGGAAGATAGTACGGAGGCCACCGTGTTGCAATTGCTCGCACTGATGTCCGCTGTGCTCCTCGGCCAGGACAGCCGGCCAGCGATGGTCGTAACGAACGAAGCGGAGTTGCGTGCGGTCGCCGCAAAGAGTTCAAAGCTTCCGGCCGTTACGATATTCATCGACCGGCCCATCACGCTCTCGTCGATGCTCACCATCTTTGGCGACAGCCTGACAATGGTTGGAGTGTGTCCGGAAGCGGAGATCCACTTTAGCAACCCATGGGACTGCAATTGGTCGAAGTTACCGCCGCAAAATGGAATCGAGATCAACGCGAATGCCGTGAACATACGAGGAATCAAGTTCACGAACTTCGAATGGCAGGGGTCGACGATCAAATGGAACGCCGAACCGGAAAAAGCGCGGTTATTCATGATGGACGGTTGCCGGTTCAAGGAGTGCGGCGTCCGGTGGTGTCCGCAGCGCAAAACGCCGGCTCTGCAGGACTCGGATACGCATCACAGCAATGTCATCGGCGCGCACGAACTTAAGAACGCATCGTTCGTCATCTGCAACTGCGAATTCGATCATTGCGGGCTGTCGAGCCAGGTTTACGGACATTGCCTGTACGTCAGCGCCCGACAGATTACGGTAGTGGACTGCGTGTTTCGGTCTTGTGGGAATCCGTTTCAGATCGGGTATTCGAATCATACTCACGACGCAGATGTGTTCGTGTCGGGCAATCGGATTGAGACGACCGAGCAATCGAAAAACAATTCCGGCGCGATGCTCGATCAATACCTTTATGTATTTGGGAGCCGGTCCCGAAACGTGCTGGTCGGCAACACATTCGTGGGTCAATGGTGGATTCCGATGACGGGTTATTATTCGCTGGCCCGGGATGTCGTGGCATTCAACGACTGGCGGGGCTCGAAATTCACTTCGTCATTTGCAACGGATCTGAAGAACTCGAAGTACATCACGCCTGAACAATGGAGGCGATTCGAGTTTCAGTCGCTCTGGCCAGCCACGCAGCCGGCTGGGCGACGCTGAAGCCGGCGAGTGTTCTGAGGGGGCTCAGATCGCGGCAGCCCGTTTCAAGAGAGATTCGAGCTTTTCCAGATTGCGGTTGCGGTCCGCTTTTTCAATCACGGTCGCGCGGTTTTCGGCCACAGCGTGCCTGACCAGGTCGGGATTCTCCAGCGCGAAACGGATTCCATTCGCGCAATCTTCGTCATCGTCGACGCGAAAGAGGTAGCCAGTTCGTTTGTGGCTCAGCCAGTCGCGGTTCGCGCGGATGTCGGAGACGACCGGGAAGAGCCCGGTGCTCATGGCCTCGAACAGTGAACTCGCGGCGCCGTCTCCTCTGGAGGCCGAAAGGTAGAGATCGGCCCATCGGAGATGCAGTGGGATGGCGGCGTGGCCGGCCTCGCCGGTGAACTCGATCAGATTGTTCAAATTGAGGGTCGCGGCGAGCGACCTGGATTGCTCGATCGTTGTTCCGCTTCCGACGAAACGGAGGCGAAAGTCCGTGCCGAGGTCGCGGCGGCGCGCGGCGGCGCGGATGATGGTTTCATTTGCGTAAACGGGATCGTGTTTGCGCGTGCAGATCAGGCGGGGCGGACCGATGGCCCGAGGCCCTGTCGCCGGGGTGAATACGGTTGCATCCGTTCCGAGGGGAATGACGGTGAATTTTTCCCTCGGGATACCGACTGCAGCCAGTGAATCGACGCCTTCCGGGCTGGCGGCATGGAGAAGGTCGGCGCGGCGGCCGACCCAGCGAATGAGCCGTCCGCGAAACGGCTCCGGGAGGTACATGTCGTGGTCGACGCCGCGGGTGGAGACGACGAGAGGTGAGCATTTGCTGAGCGCGCCGACGAGACCGTTGGATTGGAAGTATGTGGCCATGACGACGTCGGGGCGGATTTCGCGGAGGAGGCGGCGGACTCGGGGGACGCGCGTCAGGTACATCCATTTGGGCGCGAGGCCGCCTTGCTGCGGGCCGAGATAGTGGACGTGGACGTCTGGCAGCGGGTCGGAGTGGAATGAGATGACGTGGACATCATGGCCGCGGGTGTGGAAGTAGGCCGCGTAGTAGGGCGCCCAGGGCGAATTGGTGTGGGCGATGAAGCAGACGCGCATGCGGTTCCTATGCGGCGGGCAGGCCCATCATGCGGCGCCAGGCGCTGATCTGGCCGAAGTGGTTTTGAACGTGGCCGCCGACGTAGAAGTTGAGGGCGGCGCCGATGGTGGGGAATAGTTCTTTCATGCGGCCTTCGACGGGATTGGGCTGGGTGAGGACCGAATCGGGGGCGGCTGCCACGGCCGCAATCGCGGATTTGTAGGCGGCGCTGAAGAAGTCGACCAGTTCCTTCATCGGCGGATAGATGTTGCCTTTGAGGTCGTCCTGGCAGGGCTGGCCATTCTTGAAGAGGCCCTCATAGGTGTTGGGGTAGGCGGTGGGGCCGGTCGGTTGCTTGAGGGCGGTCATGATGCGGATTGGATAGAGATTTAGGTGGCCGAAGACGAAGGCCGGGTGGTTGGATTGGATGGTCGTGCCGCCGGGGGCCGCGAGACGAGCGAAACTTTCTGGGCGGATGCCGGCGACCAATCGTTCGGCGGACATCAGGCCTAGTGAGCCGGATGCCGCGATGATGGGACCGATTTGAGACATTCAAAACACTCCTGATGAAAACGGCCGGGCGGATTGTAGCCGGAATCAGACGGCGGGAAGTGAGGCAATTGGCAAGGAGGTCGAGGGCGTCGGCGCTGGTTGAGACGGCGATGAGATTGTTGAGATTCTCGACGTGATCCTCGTTTTTCGGGTGAATTTCGGGGTCGTGGCCTGAGACGGATGAGACTGGAGTCTTGAGACCTGAGTCCCGGTGGGTGGGTCATTCCCGGCAGTTGAAGCTGCCGGCTCTGGTCGTTCGCTCCGGCGTGAGATCGGTGAGACGGCGGTGAGACGCCGACGTGAGATTTTTGAGACGGGCTACAAGTTGCAGATTTGGACGTCGTTGCGCGGGGGGGGGCTGTTCACTTTTCAAAGAACTTTCGCCGGCGCGAACCCTTAGCGCGGCCCTTTGGGTCGGGTTTTTGCGAATTGAGACCCCGGCTTGCTTTCGCCTTTGTCGGGCGGAAGCATGTTCGGATAGTGTTTAGTCGTCCGCAATGGGAAGTCAAGTCGCGTAGTTCATTTTTTTTCCGCGGGGGCGCGGCGGGCTGGGTTTGGGTTTGCGCGGGCGGCCGATGGGGCGCGGGCGGAGGCCGCGGTTGAGGCGGTGTTCGAGTTTCGCAAGGAAGCTGTCGGAGGCGAGCGGGCGGCCGTGGCGGGTTTGGGTTTGCAGGGCGACTAACGTCGGCTCGTTCCGAGTAGCGGCACCTGCGGGGCACCTCCTCTATCTATTCCCATCCGACAACCCAGTCTCCAGACGCGATCCCAGCGGCCTAGAAGATTGCACTCGGCAAGGCAACTGCAGTTCAAACGGCTCCAAAACGATTTGTGTGCCAGCGGGAACCCAGCCAACTGCTCAACAAAAGAAGACCGCTGAGGACGAGACCTTCGAGAGTTGTCGATCTGGAATGTCATGTTCCTGTTTACCCTGGTCATGTGGCGGGATTTGCATAAAATCAACTTTCAAGGTGGGTACTTGGGCTGAGCCAGGTTCGTGTGCAGGTGGCGAAGATCCATTTACCTACGACGTCGTCTGCACGAGCACCTGCGATTGTAGTCAATTGTGCCATGACGCAACGCCCTATTAGCCGAGCGAATGAACCAGAGCTGGAGAGTACGCCCGTAGCTCGCCGATTTGTTTCGATCTGGCAACGGGCGCCACATGTCTGTTCGCGGATTGCGCTCTCCACGGTCTGTGCTACTGTGGCGTTGTGTTTTGCAGGTGGGTTCGCGTCGATAAAATATACTGGCAATAACTTTGAGATTGTGGTGGGGTGTGGAAACATAACGTATATCTCGGTATGGTCAAACGACGCAGTCGAGAACATGCGAATCGCTGCACGGCGCTTTTCGCCCGGTCACAGTTGGACTGTTCGGGCCCATGCGATTCCGAGTCCCTGGATTCTGACGGGAATCAGATACCGGCCGAAGCTTCAGGCGGTCACACTTGGTCATGGTTCCGACGCCATGTCCATCCGAAGCATCACCTTGCCCTTCTGGTGTCTTTTCCTTGTGACTGCTGCGCCGACAGCGTGTTTCTGGATCCTCGGTCGCGAGCGGCCTAAACAAGGCGCGTGTCTCAATTGCGACTATGACCTGACTGGCAACGTCACAGGACGCTGCCCCGAGTGCGGCAAGGAGTTTGACGTTCGAACGATCCTCAATCGCATCAAGCCGCCGAAGGAAGGCGGAACACTTGGGAATAACCCTGAATAACCTGGGACAGAAGCTATGAAGCGAAAAAGGGGTCATTCAACATTGATTGCGGCCATGAGTTGACACGAAAAATCGGGGTCATTCTGGTTTCTTGGATCGGATCATCACTCGCACGCCAAATGCCCGCTCCTAAAAGCCCCGCCCCAGCCCCCAAATCTTTCCAATGCGTCCCATCCGTCAATTCCCCGCCCTGATTGCAAATCGCGATCCCCACTTGAATTTCTAAAACTAAGGAAACTCGAGGAAACTCGGGACAGCCACGAACGCCATGAAGCGTACTCTTCTCTATCGCTGGATCGCCTGCGGGTTTTGTCGGCAGCGGGCGCGGGCTTTGCGGCGTGGCAGCGTCAGGCGTTGGTAGGTGGAGTGGTGCGTGCGGAGCACGCACCCTACGGGCTTTGCGCCACCCGCCGCGGGCGAGACGGTCGCCGCAGCGACTCCGAGACCCGTGCCACCCATTCCGTCAGGGGCAGGCGGCGGTGGACAAGCATTGGGTGAATGGGGCAATGTCGGCGGTGGTGACGGTGCCGTCGTGGTTGGCGTCGGCGTTGATGATGGGGCAGCCGGGGAACTGGGCGGTGTATGCGGCGGGGTTTAGTAGGGCGAGGACGAAGGGGCGGATATCGTCGCCGTTTACCTTGCCATCGCAGTTCATGTCGGCGAGGTGCGAAGTGGGGGGAACTGGATCCCAGTAATTGCCGGTCATGACTAAGAGACAGATGACGTTTACCGAATCCTCGTAGTAGTTTTCCTGGCGGGCGCGGACGGCGTCGTAGATGCCATTCAGCCATGATTGATCGGCCGGGTCGCACATGGCGGCGACGCCCATGGGGGAGGCGAAGAAGGTGGTAAAGTAATCGCCGGGCGGGATTGGCGCGCCGCTGAGGAGATAGCCGGGCTTGATCTGCATCGGGTTTGAAGAGGATTGGGTGCGGGCCCAGTTTGTGATCTTCGCCGCGGCGGAGGCGGCGCGGGCATTGGCGTTCAGCACCGCGTCCAGCCCGAGACGCCAGGGGTCTCGTCCGGCGTTGTAGTAGTAGTTGCCGTCGTTTGATCCTTCGAGGAAGCCGGCCGGGGCGGGCTTCGGCGTGTGGTCGGAGCCGGAGGTCGGGACCATGAAGTCGGGGAGCATTCCGGCGGCGGGGGAATAATTGACCTGTAACGAATCGGTGGCGCTGAGGCAGTTTTCGGCGACGGTGGTCCAGGTCGCGTTGTCGGTGAAGCGGCCGTAGGTTCGGAAGTGCGACGGCATGAAGTCGGACGAGCGGTTGGTAAATTGGTTGTGCGGCGAGCCGTTGGGATTGACCCAGTCGCCGAGCATGGGGAGGCGCGAGGCGGGGCCGATGGTGGAAGCGAGGATGCCGGCGATGCTCGACTGGGCCTGGGCGGCGTAGTTGATGCGGCCGGCGCTGCCCCATTGGGCGTGGGCGAGCAGCAGCCCGTAGGCGATGTCAGCGTCGCCGTCGAAGGCGGAGTCGTTGCCGTTTCCATCCGGGCTTTCGTTGGCGTTGACGTACCAGTCCATCAAGCGGTTATCGATGCTGCTGCGGTGGTCGTTGAAGAACTCGACGAGGCCGTCGAAGAGGGTGCGGGCATTTGGGTCGTCGCCGGCCATCAGGGCCACGATGACCATGCCGTAGCCCTGGCCTTCGGAGACAGTGGGGTCGTTAGCGTTCATGCCTTTGCGGACGCGATAGCGCGGGTGGCCGTCGGGCTCTGTGCCGGCCTGGACGAGGTAGCGGGATTTCCAATTCTGGTAGGCGGTGCGGACGTCCTGATCGAGGACGGCCTGGGTGTGGTTGTTGGGTTTGAGGATGCCGGGAGCGTAGGTCGTATGTTGAGGAAACGGGCGAGACTGGGCGGCGCTCGGGGCGGCTCGGGCCAAGAGCACGAGCCATGCAATCGCCGGTACGGTGAGATGGGTTGATCGGATCGCCATTCGCTGATCAATACTAGGCCCGCTTTTTGAGCAGGTCTCGGATTTCCGTCAGAAGTTGTTCCTGCGTGGGGCCGGCCGGGGCGGCTTCTTTCGCCTTTTCGAAACGGGCACGGGCGGTATTGATGGCTTTGACGAGGAGGAAGACGGCCAGTGCAACGATGATGAAATTGATCATCGTTGTGATGAAGGCGCCGTATTGGAGGACGGCGGCGGGAGTCTTGAGTTTTCCATCCACATAGACGGCGTCGCGCATTTTCCAACTCAGATCGGAGAAATCCATACCGCCGATGACGACGCCGAGCGGGGGCATCATGACCTGGTCGACGAGCGACTTGACCAGGCCGCCGAACGCGCCGCCGATGATGATACCGACGGCCATATCGATCATGTTTCCCTTGAGGGCGAACTCGCGGAATTCCTTGATGATGGACATGTGCGAACTCCTTGATTGGTGCAACTCGATTCGAGTGACGAGCGCGCGACCGCGCCGCGGACGGCGCTATTGTTTGGAAACGGGCGGAGATTGCCAAGACAAAAGTTGGGGAAAACGGCGTGATTACGCAGTTTGTACGATGCTTTCGGCTAGTTTGCGGACGCTGAGCGGCGATGAGCCCTCGGCTTTGTTGTTGACGACGACGTAGACCGGTTGATTTCGGGCAGCGGCGAGAATTGCCAGCGCGGCGATCTGGGCGCGGCTGGTGGGGTCTTCGTCAACAAGGCGATTGAAGGGGGCGTATTCGTCGCGAGCGGTTTCGAAATCGAACTTGCTGTTGAGCATCCAGCGGACGACGAGGGCCGGCGCGGAATCGGGGCTAGCGATTTGTGATTGGTCTGCCGGCGATGGCATTGTGGGATGAATTGTTATGCAGTGTGCGACTTGGGCGGCGCGGAGCGCGGCGGCGTAGGCGGGCGTGAGGAGTTCTCGATTTCGGATTTCGACGGCGTAGAGTGGGCCGCGCGGGAGTGCGGTAAGGAAGGCGGCGAGCCGGTCGATGAAGCGGGCCGGATCGCCGAGGAGTTTTTTTGACATGGGCGTGAACTGGAAGACGAGCGGGCCGGCCTTTGGACCGAGGCCGTCGACGAATGGGGCTACAACGGCGTCGGCTGCATAGGCGGCGTCGAGGAAGTAAGGACTGGGATCGGCGGCGGCGCGCGACGCACCGCGCTGAAAGATGATCGGTGATGTGATCTGATCGTGGGCTTTGCACAGGAAACGAAATTGATCGGGGACGTCGGCGGCGTAGCGGGCGAATTGGGAGGCGTCGATGGGGGCGTAGAAGGTGCGGTCGATGCCGACGGAGCGGAAGAGCGGGTGCTGGGCGTAGGCGGCGAGGCCCGAGCGGGCGAGGACGGCTTCGGAGGCGGAGCGGTCGTAGACAATTCCGTTCCAGCCGGGAAAGGACCAGGAGGATGTGCCGAGGTGGATGGTGGGGGAGATGCGGTGGGCGAGGGTGATTAGTTCGGCGACGGTGAGCGCGGGGCCGACGCCGCTGGGGCGCTTCGGCTTTGTGGGTTTGGGCGGCGGGTCGTCGTCCGAGGGGAAGAGTTCGAGCTGGTCGTTGTCGCGGGTCACGCGATGAGCACGATTTCATTTTGGATGGTTGACGTTGCCACGGGGCCTTTTTGCGGGTCGACGAAGACGTTGATTTCGAGGCGAACGCCGAACTCGGGCAGGTAGATGCCGGGTTCGATGGTGAAGCCGAGGCCGGGGAGGACGTCGCGCGTGTCGTGGGTTTCGAGGTTGTCGAGATTGACGCCGATTCCGTGGACTTTGTCGCCGGCGGAGAGCGAGTGGCCTGTGCGGTGGCGGATGCCGTGCTCGAAGCCGGCCTTGATGATTTCGTTTCGCGCCGCGTCGTCGAGTTGCCAGCCCTGCACGATGAGCTTTTGCTGATGAGCCGCGACTGCGGCCTGCAGGCAGGCGTCGCGGGCGCGCTTGACGGTGTCGAAGACTTTGCGGTGATGGGCCGGGACGTCGCGGCCGGCGAAACCCACCCAGGTGATGTCGGAGAAGATGTTCTCGTTTCCCGGGCGGCGGGCCCAGAGATCGATGAGGACCCAGTCGTTGGGTTGGATGGGTGACGAGACGGCGGCAGTGGGTTCGTAGTGCGGGTCGCCGCTGTGGGCGTTTACCGCGCAGATGGGTGGGTCGGGGGTTTCGAGTCCGTTTGCCGCGAAGCGCTGCATGATGAATTGCTGGACTTCGTACTCGGTGACGGGTTGTTTGGCGGCGTGTTTTTTGCGAATGAAGTCGAACGCTTCGTCCTTGATTCCGGCGACCTGGCATGATGCGGTGGCGTGGTTGGTTTGTGCTTCGGGTGACCAGCGGGCCACACAGACCTGGATGAGATTGGCGGAGGAGACGACTTCGACGCCGAGCGAGCGGACGAGTTCGACGGTGCCGGCGTCGACGATCGAGACGACCGGGAGCGTGCATCCGGGGGCGTACTCCATGGCGACGCGATTGCGGCCGGCGACGGCGCGGGCGAGCCAGTTGCGCAGGTCCTGCCAGGTGAGGTAGCGCTCGCGGCGGATGGTGACGGATTTGAAAGAGGGGTCGTCGATACCGTGATTTAGAAGGACTGGTTCGCCGGAGGATGGGATGAAGAGGGCGGCACGGCGGGTGGTCCAGCGCTGGCCAGGCAGGAGTTGGGCGAGGACGGGGTTGTTGCCGCGGAAGTCGTAGACGAGCCAGGCGTCGATGCGCTGGTCGCGCATGTAGGACTGGACGGAGTCGAAGTTTGTCATAGGGATTCTCCGGTCAGGGGAGAGTTTCGAGGAATCGACGGAGCGAAGCGGCGACTAGGTCGGGCTGTTCGACTGGGGCCATGTGGCCGGCGTTGGGGATGAGTTCGAGCTTCGAGCCGGACACGCCACGCTGGATTTCCTCGCCGATCGACGGGGCAGTCAGCGTATCTTCGCGGCCATAGATGATGAGCGTGGGGCAGTCGATTAACGGGAGCGTCGGGATGGAATCGGGACGGCCAGCGAGGGCACGAGCAGCGGCGGCGACACCGACGGGATCGGTTTTGGACATGATGGCGTGCCAACGGGCCTTGAGCTGGGCCGGTGCGGATGGGGCAAAGAGAGAGTTGATCATGGCGTCAGCGGCTGTCTTGCTGCCGTCCTTGAGGGCGGCCTGGGCGACGGCTTCACGCTTGGCGACGCCTTCGGGCGGCTCGGCGCTCACGCGCGTGTCACAGAGGACGAGGGCGCGGAGCAGGGCGCGATGACGGCGGAAGAAGTCGAAGGCGATCATGCCGCCCATCGATAGGCCGACGAGGACGACCGGGCGGACTTCGCCAATGGATTCGAGCAGGGCGGCGAGGTCGTCGGCGTAGCGCGGTATGGAGGCCTCGGGGGTGACGCCGCTGCGGCCGTGGCCGCGGAGGTCGGGGATGATGCAGCGATAACGGTCGGCGAGTTTCTCGGCGACGGGCTTCCACATTTCGCCGGAGAGCGGGAAGCCGTGGGCGAAGAGTATCGGGCGGCCCTTGCCGAGGATGTCGTAGTAGATCGAGACATTGTCAATTGTGGCTTGCATGGGATTGGCCTCGCGGGGCTTAGGGTTTTGCGAACAGGTTAACGAGATATAGGAGGACGAGTGCGCCGACCACGGACATGACGATGCGGCCGATGTCGCCACCGGCGGAGACGTCCAGAACGGAAAAGATCAGGCCGCCGACGAGGGCGCCGATGATTCCAATGACGAGATTTCCGATCAGGCCGAAGCCCTTGCCCTTCCAGAGCTTTCCGGCGATCCAGCCGGAGAGGACTCCGATGATGAGGAACATGATGACGCTCATGCGCGGTACTCCACGTAAATGGGTCGATCGGCGACGGCGCGGATTGTAGCGGAAATGGGTGGGGCGTTGCGGCCGTAGATGATCAGCGGGCGCGCGTGGCGGCGATGGATGCCGAGGACACGGTACTGCGTGCGTAAAGAGCCGCGGTGGGAGAGCGGTGGCGGCAGGTCCAGCGCGGGGACGCGGCGAGGTGGCGGTCGAAGGGGGAGTTTGTGTGGACGAATGCGGTTTGCGCATCGAACTGGTCAGACCATGCTTCGATTTGTTCGGGGTGTTGTGATCCGGCGGCGACATAGGCGTTGAGTTCGTCCTCGCCGTAGAGTTCGCAGCGATCGTCGATCCAGATTTTTGCAGTCGGTACGGTGCCGATGAGGAAGCCGCCGAAGAGCGTGTCGTTTAGGATTCGTGCGGCGGCGGGGCTTTCGGCCACGCGCGAACGCAGTGCGGCTGTCGATTGGACCGGCCAATAGGTGGGGTCGAGTCGCGCCCAGTTTCGGCCGAGGAGGGGGATCGGCGCGCCGGCGATTTGCAGGACTAGCGCCAACGTGACACAGGCCAGGGGGACGATGGACGCGCGGGCGAGGGCGATTCGCGGAGTCGGGATTGAGTTTGTGACCTTGGGGAGGATGTCCGCCAGGGCGATGAGCGCGGTGATTGCGAATAGGGGGCCATGGCGGATGCGTTGAATCGTCAGGGCCAGCCAGATGAGGGGGACGAACCAGGTGAAGCGCAGGCCCGCGCGACGCGCGCGGACCAGGGCGACTACGTAGATTGCGCCGAAGAGCAGGACCATCCAACCATCGATCGACGTGAGCGAGAGGGGGGCGTGCTCGATGATGATTCTGGGGAGCGACGGGGCACTTAAGAGACTGATCCAAAGGCGCGGAAGGTCGGTGCCAAATGGGTTGATGAAGATGGCGGCGGTTGAGGCGGCGGCGGCCAGGTACGCATGGGCGAGCGGCGGCGCGGATGCGCGGCGAAAGAAAGACTCCGCGGTCCATCCGGCGATGACGAGCCAGAGTGTGGCGAGGCCGCCGAGGGCGCTGCCGTGGGTGTTGGCCCAGACGAGGAAGATCAGTGGGAGTGCGATGAGTACTCGGGGCCGAAGTTTGCGGGATTCAAAGTCGGCAAGGATGGCGAGCGTCGCGGCCATGAGCGGGATGCCGATCAGGTGCGGGCGGACGAGAAAGTGGAAGCTGCTGGCCGCGATGGCGAGGGTGACGAGGATTCCGGCGGTGGGAGCGGTCGCGCCGCGCATGAGCAGACGACGGGCGGCGAGGGCATAAGTCGCGGCGAGGAGCGTTACCGCCGCAAGCAGGAGGCCGTCGAGGCCGCTGATGCGATCGATGATCGCCATGGCGCATTCGCCAAGCCATTGATGGGCGAGCCAGGGCTGGCCGGCGTGTCGGAAGCTGAAGGAGTCGGTGCGGACGACGGCGTGGGTGTCGATGATTCGGCTTCCGACGACGGTGTGCCAAAAGGTGCCGGGGTCGCGGAGTAGGCGTTCGCGGCCGACGAATAGCAGGGCGAGCCAAACTACTAGAAAGATGATGGATTCGGCGGGGAAGAACGAAGCGCGGCGATTGTCAGTCGGGGACACGAGATAGCTATCGGTCATCGCCGGGTGATTTTGAGGGAATGCGTTTCACGATTCGGTGCGTGCGGCGCGTGATTTCCGGACAGGGAAAAATACTGGGGTGCATGCGGAATTTCTCGCGCACATCAGATTGCACAATTCAAGTGTTGGACCCGTGCACCCGATGAGGGGGGTGACGTGCCGCCGTGCGATGCGAAGCAGCGACGCGGGCGGAACACAGCCGGCTCAATGTGGGGGCCGGTGGGGAGTCAAGGCATAAGAGGTCCGAGTACGGACGGTCAATCAAGGGAGCAAGCCATGAAGCGCAGCGGATTTACCCTGGTGGAGTTGCTGATCGTGGTGATCATTCTGGGGATTCTGGCGGCGATCGTGGTGCCGCAGTTCAGCGACGCGTCGACCGATACACAGGTCAGCTCGTTGCGGACGAATCTTCAGACGGTTCGCGGCCAGCTTGAGCTGTATCGATTGCAGCACGGCGGGACGTTGCCGACAGTCGCGAATTTCGTCTCAGCGATGACGAGCAAGACTGACGCGGATGGAACGGTTAACGCCTCGACGGGCAAGTATGGTCCCTATCTGCAGGCGATCCCGGTTAACCCGATCAACAACAACGCCGAGGTAGTCGGCACGGCGAACGCGGCAAAGGGCTGGGTCTTTAACGCCACCACGGGCGACTTCAAGGCAAGCGATGGGCAGACGGTTGCCGGCGTGGCGACGAGCACGTACTAGGCGGCTGCTTCGCCCACATCGAATCATGAACGAGCACACTGCGGCTGGTCCGAGAGCGCGAGACGCTTCCGGATCGGCCGCTTCCGTTTTTACGGGATCGCCGTTGCGACGAACCGGACTGACGTTGCTGGAGACGATGCTCGCGGCATCGATCCTTGCGTTCGCGGCGACGGCGGCGGCCATTCCGTTCGCGGCGGGCTTGCAGCAGACGCAGGAGGCGTTGCGGCTGGAACAGGCGAGCGTGCTGGCCGAATCGCTCATGGACGAGATTGTGGCGCACCCGTTTGACGACCCGAACGCGGCGGGCGTGTACACGCTCGGTCCGGAAGCGGGCGAGACGAGTCGAACGTTGTTCGACAATATCGATGACTATCACGGGTATAGCGAGTCGTCGGGCGGAGCGAAGGATTTTGCGGGGAACACGATTACCGCGGCGAACGGACTGTGGCGCTCGGTGACCGTGCAATACACGACGGTGTCGGGACAGGCGACCGGGCTGAGCACCGTCTTCGCGTTGGTGACTGTGACGGTTACTGATGGGAGCCGGTCGGCGGTGGTTTTGAAACGATTGGTGACGCGCGAGTACTAGCGGCGCGTCGGCTAAAACGAGAGGAGAATTCGATGGCCAAGTCAATGCGGCGCAGAGGTCGGACGGACACCATTATTGTTGCGCTGGTACTGGGTGTGCTGGGGGTTCAGCTTTGGAATGCGACGCCTTCGATCCTTCCGGAGGCGCAGGCGCAGATTCCGGATACGGGGCTGCAGCGCAAGCAGTTGATCGATGAGACGCGGCGAACGAACGAATTGTTGACCGACATCTTGACGCTTTTGCGCGAGAAGCCGGTCAAGGTTCGGGTTGTGCCTCCGTCGGCGGCATCGCAGGGTGGATGAGGCCGATGGGCCCAATTGCTCGGACATCTCGGCATGGCAGCCGGTTGGGGGGGCGGCGCGGATTCACGCTGGCCGAACTCCTGATGGCGGCGGTGCTGTCGTCGCTGGTTGCGGTGGCGGGGATGTCGATGGTGTACGCGGGGACGCACTCGTGGATGCTGACGGATGACACAACGCTCGCGGCGCGACGCGGACAGGCGCTGTTGCAGCGAATCGGCCGAACGATTCGCGCGGCGCGTTCGGCGTCGGTGAACAGCGCGACTCAGCTTTCGATCTGGGCGGCGGACAGCAGTCCGGCGAGCGGGACGGGCGGTGTGGCGGGGAACGACGCGGTGGAGCTGTGCGAGATTCGGCAGCTTGATTATTCGTCGAGCACGAAAAAAGTCGTCTGCACGTGGGAGGATGTTTCGGGGTCCGGGTCGCTGAATGTCTCGCTCGGGATTCCGGGTGTGGTGACGATCGATGTAGGCACTTATGCGGCGAACGGGGCCTATTCGGCGACAACCCGAACGGAGACGTGGGCCGAGGACGTCGCGTCGCTGGTGTTTTCGTCGCATAGCAACACTTCCGGCGTGAACATCATCAGCGTGACGGTGACGGTGGGCAGCGGGAACGCGAGCCAATCGTTTTCGGAGGCGTTCAGCCCGCGCGGGCCCGGATTTTACGTGTCGAATGCGAATGGCACCATGGAAGGTACCACGGGGATTCGGAAGCGGAACGGAACGATCGCGACATGGCAGTGAATCGTCGATTGCGGAGGGGATTTGTCCTGGCATTGGCGCTGGGTTTTGCGGCCACGGCGGCGGTACTGGGGTATTCATTCGCGGCGAAGACGGCGTCGAGCGCGCCGCTGGCGTGGAACCGAACGGCCGCATCGCAGGCGCGAATGCTGGCAGGGTCGGGCGTGTCGATCGCAGCGAGAATGCTGCTTGATCCGCCGAGCTCGGTGGCGTCGTGCGGGTATTGGACGGGGACTGGAGCCGGCGGGATGTCGATTGACGGCTCGAGCGACGCGTGCGTGATCACAGTGACGCGTTCGGCGGTTGATCCGCGGATATTTACGGTGGTGAGCACGGGCAAGGCGTTCGACGGGGCCGGGACTCAGCGGGCGACCAGCACGGTGAGCGCCGACCTCGTGATGCCGCCGCCGAACAAGTGGTGCATTCCACAGGCGTATCTCGCGAATGGAAACCAGACGCTGCCCTCGAAGGTCCGGTTCTTTGGCGATGCGCATGTAAACGGGAACCTGACCGGGCTGTTGGCCTGGACTCAGAATGGACTATCGGCGACGGGATCGATTGTCTGGGGGATCGGACTCTTGTTCGGGCCACCATCGAGCATTACGCCAAGCCAGGCGGGCAAGGTGATGCCGACGATCAAATCGAGCGACTATTCGACCTATTCGATCAGCGGGACGAGTTACTCGGCCAGTTCATGGAATTCCGACATCAATTATTGGAACTCGATTGCGAACGGCGGGGCGGTGACGGCGTCGAATCCCGGTGGCGTGGTGATCTGCAAGTCGAACATCAAGCTCGGCGCCGGGCTGAATTTCATCGGGACGCTGGTTTGCGCCGGGAATTTGCGACTGGACGGAAGCGCGACGTTTCAGTCCGTCGCGGGATATCCGGCGTTTGTGGTGGTGGGCGATCTTGAGGTGACGACGGACAATATTGATGTGACGATCAATGGGCCGGTGCTGGTGGGCGGGGTGATGCGGAAAAACAATCGCAACGCCGACATTGTCATCAACGGGACTTTCATTTCGACGGGGTCGATCGACTCTGCGACGACCGGATCGACACTGGACCTTCGCTGGACATCGTCCGGTTCGACTTTCTACAACTTTGGCGGAATGACTGACAAGCAGCCCTACACAATTCTGCGCTGGTCCGAAAGCTGAGTTCGCACGAAGCGTCCGATACGGCGTTGCGTCCGAATCGAGCCGGAACGAAACATTAGCCATTAAGCTTGAAATCGGACCACCCGAAAGAGAGAGGGGGGAGCGAAGCGCGCGAAGTCCGCGGCGAATTGCCGTGTACTCGCGAATTGGAGTGCGCTCAGTGCGAACGAAGCAGCAACTGCTGACATCGCCCCGGCGGAAGCGGCGTGGTTTTTCCGTTGCCGAGCTCGTGCTGGTGGTATTCATTATGGGCGTACTGTCAGCGGTTGGATTGGTCTCGATGAATCTGAAGCCGACGGAGGCCGAGGCCGCGGCGCGAACGTTTGCCGGCGACGTTTGCCAGGCCGAGAGCGAGGCAATCGCCCGGCCGGACCTGGGGTGCGTCATTAAGTTGGATACAGCCGGGAAGCGGTATTGGCTTGCTCGGCCGGCGACTCCGGACACGCCGATCACGAATGTGGTGACGAACAAGCCGTTCCTGGTGAGCTTTGGAAGCGGCGCGGCCGGTCGACTGACGGATGTGACGTTTGGCAGCATCAGTCTGGGCGGCGATTCGGTGGTCCAGTTCGACGGACTGGGATCGCCGGATCAGACGGCTGATGCGACGGTCGAGTTTACTGCGGGCGGAGAGACATATTACGTACGCGTTGCCGCGACGAGCGGGGTGGTAACCGTGACGCGCGGCACGGTTATGACCGTGGGCCAGAGTCAGTCGCTCGGCGGCGCGGAGTCGAACTAAGCGAGGCATGACGTGACCAGGGGCAAGCGAGAAAACGTGGGGCCGATCGCGATCGATGCCGGGGCGCATCGGGCGAAGATCGTGCAGCTTGTGGAGCGCGAGCGGCAGCTTGCCGTGCTGGCATGGGCCGAGCTTGCGCCCCCGGCGGACTGCGCGACGTCGGAGAGCCGTGACGCGTGGCTGCGCGTAGCACTTGCTGATGCCATTCAACGGCGCGGGTTTCGCGGTCGGCGGGCGGTGACAGCGCTCGGCACGGGCGAATTCGAGATGAAAAATGTCCGGCTTCCGCCGATGCCGGCGGAAGAGCTTTCCGGAGCGGTGGAATTTGAGGCGCAAGAGCGATTTGGGCTGACGCCCGAGCAGGCGGAGTTCCGGCACCTGGTGTCGGGCCAGGTGCGGCATGGGAATGAGACGCGCGAGGAAGTGATTGTATTCGCGGCAAAGCGCGAAGCGATTGACGCGCGGGTGGGGCTGCTGACGGCTGCGCGGCTTGACCCGGCGGCGCTGGATATCACGCCGTGCGCGACCGGACGATGCTTTGTGCGGTTCCTGCGGCGGAGTGAAGACGCCGCGACGGTGAATGTGTTTCTGGATGTCGGCTGGCGTGGAACGAGTTTGATCGTGACGCGTGGTGCGGAGGTGTGCTTCGTCAAGCTGTTTGAAATCGGCGGGGCGGCGTTCACCAAGGCGGTGGCGGAGCGTTTGGACGTCGGGCCGGATGAGGCGATGCAGATCCGGCGAAGGATCATCGCTCAAGCGACGCAGCGCCGGACGGACGAGTCGAGCGAGGTGAATGCGGAACTTTGCAATTCCGTGGCGGACGCCATTCGACCGGCCGTGGAGCAGCTTGCGCGGGAAGTGCACCTTTCGATGCGGTATTTTTCAGTGACATTTCGCGGGCAGCGGGCGGAGTGCCTTACCTTCGTCGGCGGCGAAGCGCACGAGCCGACGCTGGTGCCGATTGTCGGGGCGGGATTGGACATTCCGTGCACGGTTGGGGATCCGCTGCGGGGAATTGAGGGTACCAAGGCGCTCGCGGAGCGCGAGGCGCGAAGCTATCGACCGGCGTGGTCATGCGCGATCGGACTGGCGCTGCGCGGGCTGGGCGGCGGGCAGGCCGGCACGCGGCCGGCGGTCGCACCGGAGACACGAGCGGAGAAAACTCCGGCGGAGGCGCCAGCATGATGGATTTTGATTTTCTTCCGGCCGAACTTCATCGCAAGCGCAGCGACCAGCGGTTGTGGACGCGGTATGCGCGGCTGGTGGCGATGATGGTGCTGGCGATGGGGGCGTGGGCGTACGCTCATTTTTCCTGGGTTGGAAGTGCGGATCGGCAACTCGCGCAACTTGAGAGGCAGCGGCTACAGATTCGGATTCATCGGGCGAGTCTGGAGATGTTGACCGCGGAGCGTGAAGAACTGCTGGCTAAGAAGACATTGTGTGGACGGCTGGAGGACGAGGCGTCGGTTCAGGTGGTTCTGGCGGAATTGTCACGAGCCATTCCGACGACGGTTGCGCCGACGGAGCTTTATTATTCGCGGACGGCGCTCGAGCCCACGGGGCCTGAGCCGGGTAGTCCGCCGAAAGCACCCGTAAGCACCCAACCGTCGGACCAGGATGGATTGCCAACGCTGCGGCTGGTGGGGATTGCGACGGACGGGACGCAGATCAGCGAGTGCGCTGCGGGGCTGGCCGGATCGCGAATGCTGACGGACGTTTCGATGCGTTCACTGGGGGATCGCTCGGCGTCGGGGCGGCGGGGATCGGGGTTTGAAGTGACGAGCCGCGTTCTGGCGGAATCCGGGGGGCGGCGATGAAGATCTCACGCGGCAACCTGGCGATGGGCGTAGCATCGTGCGCGCTTTTGGCGCTGTTTGTTGCGGCCATTGCGCAGCCCGGTTTCAAACGTTTGCAGCGAAAACGGGAGACGATCCGGGCGACGCAGTCGAATGTGTCGGCCGAGCTGTCGACTGTGGGGAACCTGGCGCGGGTGTATGCCGACGTCACGCGATTGTCGGACGAAGTGCGCGACTTCAAGTCGGCGATACCGTCGGATCATGAGTTTGCCGAGTCTTACCGGGCACTTTCGCACATGCTTTCGGAGGCCGGGTTGACGCGACGATCGATCCAGCCGGGCCGTTGTGGGCCGCTGCCGGACAAGCTGCTTGCCGGCGGGCCGAAGCTACTGCGCGACGTGATGGTGCAGCCGGTGACCATCCAGGCGACGGGGAAGCTTGAGGCGTTCGTGAAACTCGTCGGCGAGATGGAGCAGTGGAAGCGGTTGAACACGATCGATCAGATGCGGCTGTCGCTGGAACGCGGGCGCGGTGGCACGCTGTCGGGGGAAATCACGATCCTGACTTATTACCTGCCTCGACACGAGGATCGACGGATGGCGTCGGCCGACATCGGGGCTGATGAGGTGGTTCGACCATGAGCGTCGCCGCCGCAAATGGCAACTGGTTGGCGACGATGAAGGCGCATCTTGCCGCGGATAAGCGGAAGACGGCTGCGCTGGGCGTGCTCACGCTGGTGATGCTGGGGGTGTGGGGGAGATTGTATTTGAAGTCATCGGACGGCACGGCAACAACCGTGGCGGCGTTATCGCCGGAGCTGGTGGCGGCGGTGTCGATTCCGGATGCCGGTACCACACACCGCGAACCCGAAATGGATGAACCGAGCGTCCATGATTCGCGCGGGGCACGCGCGACGCCGGTGGTGGACATACGGAAGGCGAATCGGCAGCTCTCACGCGATTTCTTCGCCTCGGATTGGAATCAGTTTGCGGTCGCCGCTGGGAGCGAGCCGGCCGCGGATGGCAAGCGCGCTGCGGCGCCGGGGGCATGGGAACGGGTGGCCGCCAGCGTTCGGCGGGAGCGCGACCGGAAGCGGCGCGAGGCGGAGCTGGTCCGAAATAAGGCCGCAAATCTGACGGTGCAGAGCACCATCATTGGCGATCGTTCCAGTGCGGTGATTTCCGGCCATCTGGTACATGTCGGCGATTCGATTGACGGCTTCGAGGTGGACGAGATCGCGGCGCGGGCGGTCGCGGTCCGAAAAGACGGGGTTCGCGTCACAATCCGAATGCCCTAGAACACAACCCGGTCTCCCTAACAACCGAAAATCCTGATGGAGGCCGCCGCGCGCGGCCCAATGCTGTCGTTGCGCGACACGAGCCCGCCGGAGGCAGCCGAGTCGCATCGCACGCAGGAGCATCGCATGCCGGGACGCACCGACTCGAGGCAGGGGCTGAAGGGGATTCTCGTCTTCACGACATTTGCAGTCAGCGCGCTGCTGTTCGGGGCATGGCCGACGTCGGCGAGCGACCCGGCGTTGCCGGGCGGAGGCAGCCAGGGCGGCGGTGCGCAAGACGCGCTGGACATGGTTGTTTCGACATTGATGCGGACGGCGGACGGGTCGGCGGCGAAGGGATCGGCGGCGCCGAGCGGTCCGTCGCTGTTGCCAGTGGAGGGGGGCGTGACGGTCGAGACTCCGGCTGATCGCGCGGCAAGTCCGACGGGCGACGTCAAGGTGAGCAAGCAGGGGACGGTTGACCTGCATGTCGCGAACATGCCGATCGCGGACATCCTGCGGATGATCTCGGAGCAGACGCGGACCAACATCGTGGCATCGAAGTCGGTGCAGGGGACGGTATCGGCGAACCTGTACAACGTGACGCTGGACAAGGCGCTGGAGGTCATCCTTTCGACGAACGGGTTCGGCTACCGACGCGACGGCGATTTTGTTTATGTTTATTCGAGGGAGGAGCTGGCGCAGATCGACCAGACTGAGCGGCGCGCGGTGACACGAGTGTTTCGACTGCGCTACGTGACTGCGAAGGATGCAGAGTCGCTGGTGGCGCCGCTGCTCAGTCCGGGCGGGAAGATTGCGAAGACGCCGCCGGCGTCGGAGGGATTGCAGAGCGCGGACGCGAACGGCGGTTCGGGGGCGAGCCAGGGCGGTACGACCGGCGGCAATTCGAGCGCGAACTCGGACACGATCGTGGTGGTCGACTATCCGGAAAACGTGGATCGGATCTCGGAGGTATTGCGGCAGTTCGACGTTCGGCCGCAGCAGGTATTGGTGGAGGCGACCATCCTGCGGGCCAGCTTGAACGAAGACAACGCGATGGGGATCGATTTCACGACGGTGGGCGGGGTTGATTTTCAGCAATTGAACAGCGTGAGTCCAGCGGCGCAGTCGATCGCGACGGGACTGACTCCGGAGAACAAGCTGGACGACACGACGTTTACAGCACGGACCGGATTCAACCAGAACGTTCCGACGGGCGGATTTACATTTGGAATCATCAAGGACCAGGTGGGGTTTTTCATCCGCGCACTGGAGCAGATTACGGATGTGACGGTTTTGGCGAATCCGAAGATTCTCTCGCTCAACAAGCAGAAGGGCGAGGTGATCGTCGGGCAGCGTGACGGCTATTTGACCACGACGATCACTGAGACAACGGCCGTGCAGACGGTCGAGTTTCTGGAGACGGGCACGCGGTTGCTGTTTCGGCCATTCATCTTTGAGGATGGGCAGATTCGAATGGAAGTTCACCCGGAAGACTCGACGGGTGGGCTGACGGCCTCCAATCTGCCATTCAAGCGGACGACGGAAGTCACGACGAACATCATGGTGCGCGACGGTCACACGATTCTGATTGGGGGATTGTTCCGCGAGGTCAGCAACGCGACGCGGAGCCAGGTTCCGGGAATCGGCAATGTTCCGATTGCCGGGGCGCTCTTTCGAAGCACGAACGATTCGATGAGTCGCGAGGAAATCATCATTCTGCTGACGGTTCGGATCGTGCGCGGCGAACCGGAAGAGGCGGCCGGCAAGGAACTGCGGCAGGACTCGGAGCGATATCGGATCGGTCAGCGGCGCGAGGCGCAGATACTGGATCGGGAACGACTCAGTCAGGCGCACTATCACTGGGCGCTGGAGCACCTGTCGCACGGAGACACCGGCAAGGCGCTGCGCGACGCCAACCTGTCGATTCAGACCAATCCGCACCAGCTTGAGGCATATGAGTTGCGGGATAAGTTGCAGGGCAAGCGGACGTGGGACGAAGAAGCGTCGGCCGTGCGGCACATGCTGTACGAATTGATCAATTCGGAGGGAGGCAAGCCCGAGCCGGACTTCGGCCGGCCGGCGCCGCCGTTCAAGATGCCCGAGGGATTTGAGGGACCGTCCGGCGAGGAGAGCGAGGAGCTGACTCCGACGCCGGCGAACGGACCCGCAAAGGTGGAGGCGAAGCCATGACCTTGAAGCGCACGGCGATTGCGGGCCTGTGGACGGCGCTGATGCTTGGCGGATGCGCTGAGCCGTCGAAATTTCTGAAGTCGCACTTTGCGACAGACCAACACAAAGAAGGCGAAAAATCATGGCGCGGTGTGCGGGCCAAAGTGAAACTGCAGCTCGCGCAGCAGTTCTATGACGGCGGCAGCATGGAGGATGCGCGGGTCGCGGTTCGCGAGGCGATAGAGCTGAATGGGACCGAGCCGGCGGCGCTGGTGATCCTGGCAAAAATTGAGCTACGCGAGGGCCATCCGGCGGCGGCGCGGAAGGCCATCGCCTCGGCGCTCGAGCTGCCGGGGTGTTCGGCTGAAGCGCATTACGTGGCCGGGCAGATCGAGGAACGATATGAGGATTTCACTGTAGCACTGAAGCGATATGAGGAGGCACTGGCGGCTGATCCGAATCGACCGGAGTACGTGTTGGCGGAAGCGCATGCACTGGTAAAGCTGGATCGGCCGGTGGAGGGCATTCAATTCGTCGAAGGTCGCTTGCCGGATTTCCCGGATGAGCTGGATCTGCGGCTGTTTGTCGCGGAGACGAACCGGATGCTGGGGCTCAAGGACGCGACGGTTGCGGCGTACCGAGAGGCCGTGCGAATGTCGCCGGATGATCGCTCGATTCGCGAGGAACTGGGGCTGGCGTTGGAGTGGGCCGGGCAGGACGAAGAGGCGGTGGCAGTGCTGGTTCCGTTGGTGCAGGCCAAGCTGGAGCAACAGACTGCCGCGCGGAGAAAGAAGCAGCGCGGGGAAGCGGAAAAACCAGAGGAGTCGGGCGATGCGAAGTCGTGTGTCGCCGCGCGGGCATTGGCGCGGGCCTATTTGAATCTGAACCAGCCGCGCGAGGCGCGCGATGTCTTGAAGCGGGTGGTCTTCGCCTCACCGGACGACGCCGAGTCGTGGGCGATGCTGGCACGGGTGGGCGTCGCGCTTGGCGATCGTGAGTTGGCGCGTGTCGCAGCCGAGCGACTGGCGGCGAACCCGGCCGGCGACGGGACGGCGGCTGCTCTGGGGGCATATCTGGCGTTCAAGGAGGGGGATACGCAGGGTGCGCTTCGGAGCGCGACGGCTGCACTGGAGTCGAACCCGCGAGATGTGATGGCGTTGTGCGTTCTGGCGTGGGTGCAGTCGCAGACGGGGGAGAAGACGTCGGCCACGCATACGCTGAATCGAGCTTTACGAATCGATCCGGACTGTGGTCCGGCGCAGTTGTTGCGACGGCAGATTGGGGGCGAGAGCGCGGAAGCGCCGGCTCCGGCGGCATCGACCGTGCCGGATTGCGCGAAGGTGAACGAATGACGCGGCTCGAAGAGCGTCCGTGGTCACAGGCGCGCGAGTGGGAAGACGAAGAACTCGCTCGTGACGCGGCGGCGGCGCGCTCGGACGACGGCGCGGCGGCTCCGATGGCGGGCGAGTCACCGAGATGGAAGGCGGCGGCGATCTGGGCGCTTGCGCCGGTGGCGATTTCGGCGCTGTGGCTCGCGTGGGCGATCATTCGTGGGCCGGCTGGATCGGCGGCTGCAACCAGACTGGAGTTTGGGGGCATCGCAATTCTGGCGCTGATCGCCGGGGCGATTGTCTGGCTTTCGGAACAGACACGGCGACGTGATCTTCTAGCACTGAGGTATCACCTTTCACGGGGTGAAGCGGAGGGCAGCACGCTCGACGCGACCGGCGTGGGAGTGGAACTACAGCCCGTATTGCGGTCGGCGATGGATCATGCGGCGTCGCTGAGGGAAAAAATCCGGCGGATCGAGGGGACGCAGCAGAGGTCGGGTCTGGAGCGGCGCTTGGCTGATCTCCAACGGCAGCAAGTTGACGCGATCGTAAACGGCATTTCGGATGCGGTACTAGTGACAGACGAGTTTGACCGGCTGCTGATGGCGAACCGAGCTTGCGAGTCGGTGCTGGGGCTGAAGCCGGCCGAGGCCCTGCGGAAGCCGATCTCGGAGCTGTCGATCGATGACGGCCTGGCGCGAATGATTCGACAGAGCCGGGAGGCGGATGGCGGAAACGTGCGGCGGCACGTTGAACACACGCTGGGCGAACGAATCTACGAAGTCACGCTTTCGGGCGTGAGCGTCCAGCAGAAGGACGAATCGGCGGGAGCAAAGCACGGCGTTCTGGCGGTCTTGCGCGACGTGACGCGCGAAAAGGAAATTGCCAAGGCCAAGAGCGATTTCGTCTCGAAAGTCGCGCACGAGTTGCGTACGCCGTTGTCGTCCATCAAGGCGTACGTCGAAATGCTGGTGGACGGAGAGGCGACGGACGAGAAGACACTCCGGGAGTACTACGAAATCATCCAGACTTCGAGCGAGCGGCTTTCGCGCTTGATCGACAACATGCTCAACATCAGCCGGATCGAGTCGGGAACGGTGCGGGTTAACAAGGAGCCGGTGTCGATGGCCGTGGTGGTGAAAGAGGCGGCGGACGTCGCGCGGCCACAGGCAGAGGCGAAACAGATCAAGCTCGATGTGGAATTGACGCCGGTGTTTTATCAGGTGCTGGCGGACCGGGACATGATCTATCAGGCGGTGCTGAATCTGCTGAGCAACGCCGTGAAGTATACGAAGGATGGTGGAGGCGTCACCGTGAAGATGGCGGTGATGGAACAGGATCGAACCGTCACGATTTCGGTGAGCGATACGGGGGTTGGAATCCCGGAGCAGGACCTGCCGCGGCTGTTCGAAAAGTTTTTCAGAGTCGAGGCGAACAGCAAGATGGCAAAGGGGACGGGTCTGGGGCTGAATCTCGTCAAACACCTGGTTGAGACGGTGCATGGCGGGCGGATCAACGTGACGAGCCAGGTCGGCTCAGGCAGCACGTTTTCCATGACGTTGCCGCTGCATGGATAGCGCGAAAGCGACGGAGGAAGACATGGGGGAATCGATGGGGACGCGGATTCTGGTTTGCGATGACGAGCCACACATTGTTCACGTGGTGGCGGCAAAGCTGCGTAACGCGGGCTTCGAAGTCATCACGGCCGAGAACGGCGAGGAAGCGCTGGAGCGAGCGACGTGCGAGTCGCCGGCGCTGGTGATTACGGATTTTCAGATGCCTTACCTGACGGGCCTGGAACTGGCGGAACGACTGAAGGCCGAGCCGGCGACGTGTGGCGTGCCGCTCATACTTCTTACGGCGCGGGGGTTCTCGATTGATGAATCGGATTGGAAGAACACGAACATTCGGGCGGTGATGTGCAAGCCGTTCAGTCCGCGCGAGATTCTTAGCAAGGTTCAGGAACTGCTGGCCTGCGGGCCGGCGAGTCAGCCCGTCAATGCGGGTAGAGCATAGGGGGCGCGTCGTGCAGGGTGTCATGCCGAATGGGACGATTGCACCGACTCAGCCCGAGGGGCTGTCCCGGGCGGCATTTTCCGATCTATGCCGTGCCTGGCGCGGCATGGGGCTCTGGTTGTCGATCTGGTCGCCGACCGGCGAGCTTGTGGAGTGCGACGATCAGGGGCCACGCTTCTGGAACCTGTGTTGGAAGTCCGGGGAATGGGCGAAGAAAGCACTTTCGGCGGCGAGTCGGGCCGTGCGCGAACGTGGGACGAATCTGAAGTCGCGCTGGCAGGTGGCGGCTTGCGGCGACTGCCCGGGTGCCTCGCTGCTGGTCATACCCATCAGACGTGCCGCGAGGACGCAGGCGGTTTGCATTGCAGCCGGGTTAGGGTCGGCTGGTCCGGAGGAGGAACGGCGGCGTTTCTGTGATCGCCAGCGATTGGACTATCAGGCACTCGAAGCGGCGGCTGAGGCGACGCCGCGAATAACGACAGATGAGCTGGAGCGCTGGGCTCCGATTCTGACTTCGGCGCTGGAATCAGCCGTGAAGGTTGAGGCGGCGCGGGGTGAAATCGACTCGCTGACTCGAAATCTGGATTCGACGTACGAAGAGCTACAACTCCTTTATCGCATTGGCGGCGAGCTGCGACTGGGGGCCGAGACGGGGCCGATGTTGCAGCGCGTCGCGGGTGAGGTGGTGTCGGTGTCTCGCGCTGCCGGCGTTGCGTTTGTGACGCTGGGCGACGAGGTGCGGGCACTGGCCGGCGAGCCGACTCCGATTGCCAGTTCGGGAATTGCGGGAGTCGATCCAGCCGAGATTGGGCGACTCGCGGCGCAGATCGGGGAATTGCTCGACCTGGGCGGTGAGCGATTCATTCTGAATGACGCGGGCGCGGATGCGCGATTTTCGTGGGCACGGGGCTGGCTGAAGCACTGTGTCGCGCTACCGATGCGACAGCAATCACTCCGAATCGGCGTGATGCTGGCGGTCAATTGCAACGACACCGGCGATTTCACGTCCGTGGATGTGCAGTTGTTTCGGGCGGTCGCGGATCGGGTTACATCCTTTCTGCACAAGCAGCGGCTGTATGACGATTTGGCGGACCTGTTGATGGGAATGCTGAATTCGCTGATCAGTGCGATCGATGCGAAGGATCCTTATACGTGCGGCCACTCGGAGCGCGTTGCGTTCATCAGTCGGCGGCTGGCGGAGGTGCTTGGGCTTTCCGCGGCGGAATCGCAGCGTGTTTACCTGGCTGGGCTGCTGCATGACGTCGGGAAGATCGGCGTTCCGGACGCGATTCTGGCGAAACCCGGGCGACTGACGGCTGAGGAATTTGGAGAACTCAAGAAGCATCCGGAGATGGGGGCGCGGATCTTGAAAGACGTTTCGCAGATTCGCGATCTATTGCCGGGGGTGCTGCACCACCACGAGCGAATGGACGGCAAGGGCTATCCGCGCGGGCTGGCTGGAAATGGGATTCCGCGATTGGCCCGAATTCTATGCCTGGCGGACAGTCTGGATGCGATGACGACTACGCGAACGTATCGAACCTTTCTGCCGCCCAAAGTTGCGATTGCCGAGCTGCGGCGTTGCGCCGGGACGCAGTTTGATCCGCGCATGGCGGACGCGCTGTTGTCGCTGGATCTCGCGAAATTGCTGGAAGAGGCGCACGCATTGGCTGGGAGCCGGCTGCCGCGAGATGGGGAGAGCGGAGCAGCTCCTGCACTGGTGCGAGAAGGCAGTTTTTCGACGCGGCCGATTGTGACGCGGGAAATGTTTGCGACGCAGGTGGCGCCATGGTGACGGTGACGAACTACGGAAACGTGACGGTTCTCACGACGAAAGGGGAACTCACGAACGATACTGTTAACGACTTCGTGGAGCAGCGCGACGCGGCCTTGGCGCAGGGGCGGTGCAACCTGGTGGCGGACTGCAATGCGCTGACTTCGATCGATTCGGCGGGGCTGGAGGCGCTCTGCAATACGCGCCGGGCGTGCGACCACATTCGCGGGGCGCTGAAGATTTGTTCGCTGGATGAGACGGGGCGAAAGATTTTCGAGATCACGCGGCTGGACCGCAAGTTCGAGATCTTTGAAGACCTGGATTCCGCGGTACGAAGCTTTGTGTGTTGAGGCGGCCGGACCGATGAGCACGACGACAACCACCATCAGCGCGACGACGGCGACCGCAACGGTCGCGCCGACGATGCGAAAGCAACTCGGACAGATTCTGCTGGCCAATGGGCGGATCACACGGGAGCAGCTCGAGCACGCCATTGAAGAACAGAAAATGCGCGGGCACGGGCAGCTTCTGGGGGAAGTGCTGACCGAGCTTGGGTATGTGAAGGAGGACCAGGTTGTCGAGGCGCTGGCGGAGGCGTATGGGATTCCGTACGCCAAGCTGAGCCCGCGACTCGCTGACGCGCGGGTGGTCGACATGCTGCCGCGCGATTTCTGCGAACGGCATGCGGTGCTGCCGCTGTTTCACGTCGAAGGCGTGGTGACGGTTGCGTTCGGAGAGCCGACGAACGTCTTTCTCATTGAAGAAATCGCGCGGATGACTTCCGCGACGGTTCAGGTTGTCGCGGCATCGGCAAGCGACATTCTGGCGATGCTTCGACAGCATGTGCCCTCGGCCAACGTGTTTGTCATCGACGACATCATCGACAACGTCGGGGCGGATACGTTTGAGCTGATCGAGACGAAGACGGACGACATCGCCTCGCTGGAGGGCATGGCCGGCGACTCGCCGATCATCAAGCTGGTGAACTACCTGATCTATTCGGCGGTGAAGGAGGGGGCTAGCGACATTCATATCGAGCCGGACGAGGCGCAGCTTCGGGTGCGGTATCGAATCGACGGCGTGCTGCACGAAAAGATGAGCCCACCCTCGAAGATGCAGCCGGCGATTGCTTCGCGCATCAAGATCATGGCGTCGATGGATATTGCTGAGCGGCGGTTGCCGCAGGACGGCGGCATCCATGTGATGATGGAGAACCGGCCGATCGACCTGCGGGTTTCGTCGCTGCCGAATCAATTCGGCGAGAAGGTCGTGATCCGCGTCATTGATAATTCGCGGGTGCTGGTCAATCTGGAGAAGCTCGGGTTTTCGGTAGAAATGCTGAAGGAGTTCCGCGAGCAGATCAGTCAGCCGCATGGTCTGGTTCTGGTCACGGGGCCGACGGGCAGCGGAAAGTCGACGACGCTTTATGCCGTGCTGGGGGAGTTGAACACACCCGAGGTGAACATCTGCACGGTTGAGGATCCGATCGAGTACAACCTGCGGCACATCAACCAGTTTCAGGTGAATGAGCGGATCGGGCTGAGGTTTCCGGTGGTGTTGCGATCGCTGTTGCGGCAGGATCCGGACATCATCATGGTGGGCGAAGTGCGCGACGACGATACGGCGCGGACGGCGGTGCAGGCGGCGCTGACGGGGCACCTGGTTCTGACGACGCTGCACACGAATGACGCGCCGTCGGCGGTGACTCGTTTGTGCAATATCGGGGTCGAGCCGTATTTGCTGGGGGCTTCGATCGTGGCCGTGCTGGCGCAGCGGCTGGTGCGGAAGACTTGCCCGCATTGCCGGACTGAGTATGAGCCGCCGGCGAACATCCTGCACACGATGGAGAAGGCCGGATTTCCGGTGACGCATTTGTCGCGCGGGCTGGGTTGCCAGAAGTGCCACAAGACGGGGTACCTCGGGCGATTCGGAATCTATGAGCTGCTTGTGCCCAATGAGGACGCGCGCGAAGCGATCACGAATGGCGCGAACCTGCAGCAGCTCCGGGAGCTGGCGAAGACATCGGGGATGATGACGCTGCGCTCGGATGGGTTGGCGAAGGTGAAGGCGGGCGTCACGACAATCGAGGAAGTTTTCCGCGTCTGTGCGGTTTAGCCGCGCAAGGCCGGGGGATCTGCCATGCCGCAGTTTGCTTATGTCGCGCGGGAGCCCGGGGGGGCGGTGATCAAGGGGATGATGTCGGCCGCGAGCGTGGCCGAGGCGGCGCGGCAGCTTCGCGGCGATGGAAAGTTTCCGGTGCGGGTCGATCCGGCGACGGGGGCGGGCAAGGCGCCGGCGGCTTCGGCGAGCGCGACGCCAACTGCAATCAAACCGGGGAACCGGGTGAAGCCGGAAGACGTCATTTACTTCACGAGTCAGCTTAAGGTCATGGTTGAGACGGGCGTTTCGCTGGCGGAGGCGCTGCAGGGGTGCCGGAATTCGCGCAACTCTCCGGGGTTTGCGCGGGCGTTGAATGACGTGATCGATCAGGTGGAGGGGGGCAGCCGATTTTCGGCGGGGCTGGCGGCGCATCCGAAGGTTTTTCCGACGTTGCTGGTGAGTCTGGTGCGGGCGTCGGAGGCGAGCGGGACGCTGGGGATGATGCTGGATCGGGCGAGCACCTATCTGATCGAGCAGCGCGAGCTGACGCGGAAGATTCGCGGGGCGGTCACTTATCCGATCGCGATGCTGCTGTTTGCGATGGGCGTGACGGTGTTTTTGATGACATTCGTGCTGCCCAAGTTCACGGCGATCTATGCGGGTAAGGAGAAGGCGCTGCCGGCCGCGACTCGGTTTCTGCTTTCGTTCAGTGCGCATCTGAAGCATGGTGCGCCTTATCTGATCGTGGGTGGGATTGTGGTGATCGGCGGGGCGATCTGGCATTTTCGGAGGCCGTTGGGGAAACGGCACATGGATTGGATCAAGCTGCATCTGCCCCTCATCGGAAAGATGTATCACAAGGCATACATGGCGCGGAGTTTGCGGACGCTGGGGACGATGATTGAGAGCGGCGTGGCGATGCTAGAGGCGGTGGAGCTGACGAAGGCGGCTTGCGGGAATGTTTATTATTCCGAGACGTGGGGGCGGGTGGAGGAGGAGTTGCAGCACGGCCGGCAGCTTTCGGAGGTGCTGGCGGAGAGTTCGCTGTTTCCATCCAACGTGACGCAGATGATCCGGGCGGGGGAGAAGAGCGGGAAGCTCGGGCCGGTGATGGAGCGGGTGTCCGGGTTCTGCGAGGGGGAGCTGTCGGTGTCGGTTAAGACGGCGACGTCGATGCTGGAGCCGCTGATTATCACGGTACTGGGGGCGGTGATCGGCGGGCTGGTGATTTCGCTGTTGTTGCCGATCTTCACGATTAGCCGGGCGATGCGGCCTTGATGGTGGAACGTCGCGGCGGCGAGTAGCGGCCCCCGATGGCGGTTGTGGGATTTGTGGGGCGATATTGGATGTCGGAAATCTGAATTTAACCCTTCGCTCCAACGCCTGTTAGTACATCGTTTGGTACGGTTGGGCCGCGTCTCGTGAGATTCTTGAGATTTGGGGCGGTCCGGTTTTTGTGCCGTCTTTCGAGCGTCGGCGGGCGCGGTGATAAAAGTGATAATTGGTGATAATTGTCCTAACCGCTTTCGTCACGGCGGGCGGGGTGCTTCACTTTTCAAAGAGCATTCCTTTGGGCGGGGAGTCGGCGCTTCCCTTTGGGTTGGGATTTCGCGCACTGAGACCCCGGATTGCTTTCGCCTTTGTCGGGCTAAAGCTTGTTCGGTTAATGTTTAGTTGGCCAGCTTGAGGGAGTCAAGGCGATTTCGTTGATTTTGTGGAGGACTGAATAGGCTATCAGATGTGCGGTTTCGACTCCGACGCCATGCCACTCCAAGGGGCGGGGGAGAAGAATGCAGGCGGGATTAAGAGTGGATTCTGGCGAGGCGTGGGCGAGGAATATGAAGAGGCAACTCTCCCCGCAGTGTAGCCAATTCCGCAGCTAGCAGTTTACATATTGAATCGGGTTCTGGGCGCCCTTCGCTATGTATTGGGCGATAGAGCGGTTCTTGTAGCGGCGGCGGATTTGTTCTTCCGCCAGACAGCCGACGAATTCCATCCGGCGGCCGTCCCGGCGATTGGTTCCAGATTCCAAATGCGAAAGAAGCGTCGTGCCGGCCGGCAGCCAGGCGGCGATCTCGTAAACTTCACGGATTACTCCGCGATAGACGGCGGCGGCGAATTTGGCGTTTCGGCGCTTGGGGTTGACGACCCAAGCGGAGCGGGTGGCGTCGTAGAGTTCCTGGCGGGTCATGCTCTCGCGAAAGAGCCGGCTGATGGAGATGAGGATCATCGAGTGTTTGATGACGGCGGGTCTGGCGCCGAGCCGGGCGACGAGTTCTTCGATGGGCGCTCTTGCGCCGTCGCCAACGCCGTGTCCGCGGACGCGGTTAGTGAGTTGCGGGACGCCGAGCAGGTCGATGGCGGCGGCTTCGATCAGGAGGGCTTCTTTTTCCGAGAGACCGTAGCGCAGGATGTCGATGCGCGGCTTGAGTCCGCCGCGGCGGAGTTCGCGCAGGATACGGGCCTTGCGCGGATCGCCCGTACCGAGGTGGGCGAGGGCGCGGCCGCCGCGACCTTTGCCGACGTAGAAGAGCTTTCCGTCGCGCGGATCGATGTAGGCGTAGACGTAGTACTTGAGGGCGTCGCGAACCATCGCGGAGAGGGTGAGTTTTGTCGGACGCGGCATGGTGTGCTCCGGGTGGCGGCCGAATCCTATCCGGGCGGGGAAAATGGATGAAGGCGGAATTCTGCGTGGATTGTGGCGGGGCGCTGGCAAGGGCTTCGAAAAGTAGAACGTTCCTAACTGCTTCGGTGGGTGATAGGATGGGGGAGGACGATGCGTGCGATGCGCGGCATTGGCGAAACAGAATGGCGGGAATTGAAGGGACGGGCGAGAGATAAATGGCTGCCCCGGGTTTCAATGCTGTCAGAATGAAGTTTCAAGAGACGCTGGATGCGATACTCAAACCGTAAGCTTGGTCCGGTTGCGGCTACGGCGCTGGCAGTCGGCGTCGCATTTGTAATCGCCGTCGCGTGGTTCATTGTGCCCAGGAGGGACGAAACCTATCGTGATGACAAGGTGCGGGGCGGAGAAATCACAAGCCCGTTTTTCAAGCTCTTGGTCCACGTTTCGAGACCGCAGTTTCTCACGGTGTTCGGTCGGACCTACGAAGGCGTGCGGGGGATGGCACCGTACTACTTTGAGATTCCGGAACTTGGCTCCATCTTGTTCGTTACGGAGGACGAAGCGGGCAAGGCCACGGTCCATGTAGTGAATCTACAGAACAAGAGTGAAGCATCCATCGATGCCGGGTCTATCCTATTTGGGTGGGGTATTGGTGGCCGTCACAAGTCCGGGGACAATAATGCTGATTACATCGAATGCGTGCTGGGTCACGTTATTACGCTCGTTAGCCAGTCACTTCCAGTTTGGAAGGAAGTGACGGATGTGAATCTCGACTCCCGGCGAATCGAGCGTCGGGAAATGTTGAGATTCGATAAGCATGGAAAAATCTCCGAGCGGTAGTCGCACTGAACTCGCTTGGCGCGTCCGGTGGAGCATGACCATTGGGGAAGGATTGGGGTGCTCACGAGGAAAAAGGCGTCATTCAGGATTGTCTAATTCTTCGCGGGGGAAGTCGAGGTAGGCGGCGCGGTCGTTGGGGGTGAAGAAGCCGGGTTGGCGGTTGTTTCCGCGTTGGGTGATATGATGGGGGAGGACGATGCGTGCGATGCGCGGCATTGGCGAAGAAGGATGGCGGGAATTGAAGGGCGGGCAGGAAATGGGTGGCTGTCCCGAACGGAACGGATAACGGAACGGATGAACGGCTGGTTAGCGGGTGGCTGGCCTGATTTCGTTTCGGCGACCAACTTACAGCCGTCCTGTTTCTTCAACCAGTTCGTAGCCAATCATGGCAGTCTCGCCACAAATTCCTGAATATCCAGCCCGTTGATGGTCCCGTCTCCATTCACGTCTGCCGCACAGATAATCGCCGGATCGGATTGCGGCGATAGCAGCGTCGTGACCAGCGGGGATGCGTCTGCTCCATTCACGACTCCGTCACGATTCACGTCACCTGCGATGCAGGGCGTCAGCGCCAAATTCAACACCGAAAATGCCGACCGACCGTTGACCTCCACCAGGGTGACGAACGCGACATTCCGCGGCGCTGCCGCCGGTGAATTGGGGATGATGAACGAACCGTTTATCGAGCCGTCGAGCTGCGTGAAGATGCCATCCAGGACCAATTGTGCGTCGAGCAAGAGTCGCATTTGATGATTCGGCGCAAAGCCCGAGCCGTGGAACGAAATCGGCTGACCCACCTGTCCCATCGTCGGGTTGATGGTCATCTGCGGTTGCGACTCCTCGTATTGGATTTGGAATTCGCCATCGGCGCGATCGACGAATTGCCCGCCGCCTGACACGTCCTGAGCCACGACCGTCAGCGGGACCACCGGAGCAACGAAGCCAAGCTCAGCATAGTTCGCCATGACCACGACTCGCGGTTCGGGAGAATCTGGTGGATGGACGTCGACCCGGAATTCATTCACGATTGAGGGCGGCGGAAGCGAATGGCCCGTTCCCATCACGTAGTTGCGGTACTGTACCTGCGACGTCGGTTGTCCATTTCCCGGCCAGAAAATGGTGAGTTCGACCCCTGTTTCGATGCCCGGTATGCCCGCGACCAAAACCCCTGTCGCGGGGTTGCCATCCACATTGAACAGCCAGTAGAAGCGGGTCGCCGACGGCGGGCCGGAATCGAACGGCGTGGTCGTCGCCAGCGCAAGCTCGATCAGGGCCTCGTCGCAGCAGTGATAAGCATGCACCGTGTCGAGATCGGCGCGGCCCAAGCCGGGCGGCACGTCTCCCCGGACGTCCTGTA
>JAATGM010000025.1 GCA_015654675.1 Planctomycetota bacterium
ACCACCGTAGCCGCCTCCCCCACCACCGCCGCCGCCGTATCCGCCCCTGCCACCGCGACCGCCGCCTCCCCCGCCGCCGCCAAAGCCGCCACGTCCGCCACCACCACCTTCGGTCTTCGGCCGTGCTTCATTTACGGTCAGGGTCCGACCGTCGAGCTGCTGCCCGTTCGTGCCGTCGATGGCGGCCTGGGCCTCGTTGTCGTCGTCCATCTCAACAAATCCGAATCCGCGCGACTGGCCGCTGAACCGGTCGCGGATAATGGCAACGCTGCGAACCGCGCCGAACGGCGCGAACATCGCCTGGAGCTTGTCCTCGACGGTGGCATGCGCCAAATTGCCTACGTAGATCTTCTTCACGTCTGACTCCTGTTGAGTCGGAATGCCCGTCGATCGGAGCCGCGGTCCATTACCGCGAAGATGTCTGGCCGATGACGCTGCGGACCGATAGGAAAGGCCAGACCAGGAGGCAGGGACGATTCGGATCGGTCAGAACAGACGATAATCGGGCTGTTGGCCATATTCAACGTTACCCCCCTCGGAAGCCACTCGTGGCGACATTGCAGCGCCGCGTTAATCGATTAAGAATGCGGAAGTTAGACGTGCGACCGTGGCGATCACGCCGCCGCGCCGTCGCAAGGATCACAGTTGGGATTGCCGCAGCGAGCCGGCGGCAATCACCGGAGAGAATCATGCTGAACCGTACCCTGAAGTTTGGAGTTCTCATCGTCGCCTTCTGCTCTGTCGCATCGGCGTTGGCGGCCGAGAAATACGAAGTCGACCCCAGCCACTCCACCGCCATGTTCCGGATCAAGCATTTGAATGTCAGTTGGTTCTACGGGCGCTTCGTGGATGTCTCCGGAACCATCAACTACGACGCCAAGAAGCCGGAGGACTCTTCGTTCGACATCACGGTCAAGACCGAGAGCGTCAACACTGACAACGTAAAGCGCGACAAGCACCTCAGGACGCCCGATTTCTTCTCCGCCAAGCAATACCCGACGCTCACCTTCAAGAGCACGTCGGTCAAATCGGCCGGCGATAACGTTCTCGAAGTCACCGGGCAGTTCACCTGCCACGGCGTCACCAAGCCCCTGACCGTCAAGATGGACGTGGTTGGGCAGGGCAAGGATCCGTTTGGCGGCTTTCGGGCTGGTTTCGAGACCAAGTTCAAGATCAAGCGAAGCGACTTCGGCATGAACTACATGCCCGAAGGCCTCGGCGATGACGTCGAGATTCTCGTGTCGCTCGAAGGCGCGCGCAAGTAATCCGACACTCGCCATCAACTCATGCAACAGACCCTCATTCTTTACGGCGCTGTTCTACCGGCCCTGGTCGCGGCCATTGTGCTGCTCGTCGCATGGCGGCCATGGAACAGGTCAAGCTCGATCAATGGCGCGTGGGGCGGCGGCCTCCTGCTTGCCGCGGCCTTTGCCGTCACGCAATTCGGGCTGGTCGGGTGGCCCCCCTGCCCGCCGCGCGAGCCGGCACAGTGGACCGTGTGGCTGGTCCTGCTCGCGGCTGCGGCGGAGGCAATTCTTCGCATCCTGCGTCCTCCGTGTTGGATTCGCTGCATCGTCCACGCTGCCTTTGCGGTTGCCGTCGGGTCGCTGGCTGTTCCTGATTTTCACCAGCATCCGAATCGCGCTGCGTGGTGCGTTGGCGTGTCGGTGATAGTTCTCTGGTCCACCCTTGAATCGCTGGCCACTCGACTGCGTGGCGCGACCCTGCCGGTTGCATGGTTGCTGGCTGTGATCGGCGTGGCCGTAGTCCTCGAGCGATCGGCCAACGCCAAGCTCGCTCAACTGGCCGGCGCGCTCGCGGCCGGGCTGGGCGTGGCAGTCCTCGTCGGACTCTGGCGGCCGAAGCTCCCCATCGCCGCGGGCTTCGCGTCCGTGCTCGCCATCGCCCTGCCCGCCCTGCTCGTCAACGGACACGCCACAACTGAAGACATCCCGGCCGTCGCATTTATTCTGGCCGGCCTCGCACCGCTTGGCGCATGGCTTGCGGCCGGTCACGAAATTATCCGCCAAAAATCTTGGAAGCGCGCCCTCACCGCGGTAATCGGTGTTCTGATCCCCGCCGCAGTCGCCGTCGCGATTGCAGTTCAGTCCGCGCTCTCAGAATCCTACCCCTGAGAACTTAGCGCCCCGGAGGCGTGCCCCATCCAAGCTTCCGAATGAGGGTCTTCCAGGCCGGGCGATCGGGGTGCCGCACGAGCTTGAAAGGATCGCCCGCGCGTCGAATCAGAATGCGTGACTTGGCCGGTAGCGCGATGCTCTGCTGCCCGTCGATCACGGCCGTCGTCCCTTCGTTCGATCGGACGGCAATGATCTCGACTGTCGCGTCCGGCCCGACCACCACCGGTCGGACCGTCAGCGAATGCGGGCAAATCGGCGTGACGATGATGGCTCGCACGTCAGGTTGAAGAATGGGTCCGCCGCTCGACAGGTTATGCGCGGTCGAACCTGTCGGTGTGGCGATGATCAGGCCGTCCCCGGCGATTCGCGTGACGTCCTGTCCGTCAAGGCGGAGCAACAGCTCCAGCATGCGAAACGGTGCTCCCGCATGTACCACACAATCGTTACAAGCCCACCCGTGCCGGACCTCGCCGCCGGCGACATGGACTTCAACCCGCAGCATCATTCGCTCGCTGACGAGCGATGCGTCCCCAACCGCCTTGTCGAAATGCTGTTCTAAATCCTCGACCGAGTACTCAGCCAGATAGCCAAGCTTCCCCATATTCACGCCGATGATCGCTGATTGCCGCGCGCCCATCTGGCCCGCCGTCGCGAGAATCGTTCCATCTCCGCCGAGCACGACGACGCGATCGTGGCTGCCGCCGCCGATGATTCCCGGATCGCCGTCCAGCGTCCCTGATATTCGGACGTTGCGATCGGCCATCCACTGACGCAGCCGCTCAAACGCCGCCGGAACATCCGGTTTCTGCCGATTGCCAACCAGGAGCACGGAGCGGTGGTGGGGTGAGGAGGTCATGTCTGTTGCCGGCCGATTATATTGCCCGTGCGGCCCTCAGAGGCCGCTTTCACCCTCATTCTATCGACGCAGCCCGGCCGATCTAACCAATTACCCTGTCGTAAATTACCGCGACCAATTGAGATCGGATTTCTCGCCCGACACCTAGAGAATGCGAACAATACCCACGTACGGCAGACCCCACCGTCTGTGGTAGAGTGCGCATACCATCATGGGCGTCCCTGACGTTAGACGTTGTTTCTGAGCCGGAGGACTGGCAATGCCTACTTTCCAATATGAAGCAATGAACTCCGCCGGCCAGGAAATAAAGGACGAAATCGACGCCGCCTCAGCCGAAGACGCCATCACCCGCATCCGCCAGCAGGGGTACTTTCCGACCAAAGTTAAGCAAAAGGGAGGCGGAAAGAAGGGCGGGGGCGGCGCGGCCCAAGGCCTCGGCGGCGCGAAGAAGAAGCCCGCCGGTTCGGGCGGCAAGGTCGGCCGAAAGCAGCTCACGACATTCACACGCCAGCTCTCAACCCTGATGGACGCCGGTCTTCCGATCCTTCGTTCGCTTCGCATTCTCGAACAACAGCAAAAGCCCGGCACGCTCCGCGTCGTGCTGCGAAACGTCGCCGAGCAGGTCGAAGGCGGCGCCACGCTCTCCGAAGCCATGAACGCCTTCCCCAAAACCTTTGACAAGCTCTACGTCAACATGGTCGCCGCCGGCGAAACGGGCGGTGTGCTCGACGTCATCCTCCAGCGTCTCGCCGAATTCATGGAAAAGGCCCAGAAGCTCAAGCGCAAGGTCAAGGGCGCGATGGTCTATCCGCTGTGCGTCATCAGCTTCGCGTTCCTCATCGTGACCGGCATCATGAAATTCGTCGTTCCCAAGTTCAAGGAAATCTTCGGCGACTTCGGCGCCAAGCTGCCCGGGCCGACCCAGCTTCTGCTCGATATTTCAGACTTCGTCGTCGGTGTCACGAAGGATGCCGCCGGAAAGCCGGCCGATATGCTCGTCCCCGGCTGGGTCCTCATCGCCCTGTCTCCCGTGGCGATCTTCGCGTTCTTCAAACTCATTAATCACTTTGAGGCCACACGTTTTGGTCGCGATGCGGTGGTACTCAAGGTCCCCGTGCTGGGCCAGATCATCAGCAAAACCGTCGTCGCCCGCTTCACGCGAACGCTCGGCACGTTGATCTCGGCCGGCGTGCCCATCCTCGAGGCCATCAACATCACGCGCGAAACTTCGGGCAACATGGTCTTTGCCAAGGCCCTCTATCAGGTCCACGACTCGATCCGCGAGGGAGAGTCCTTCGCCAATCCGCTCCGCACCGCCAAAATCGTCGACAGCATCGTCGTCAACATGGTCGACGTCGGCGAGGAAACCGGCGAGCTCGACAAGATGCTCATCAAGGTCGCCGACAACTACGACGACGAAGTCGAAACCCTCGTCGGCTCGCTCGTCAGCTTGCTCGAGCCGATCCTGGTCGTCGTCCTCGGATTGATCGTCGGCTTTATCGTCATCGCCCTGTTCCTTCCGCTTGTGTCGCTGATCAACAACCTGACGGGTGGCTCTAACTGATGTCCGACGTCGCGCACGAGGCCGAGCATTCTTCCGGAGCGCCGCTCCGCACGGCCTCGCGCGCCATGACGCTCCCCGAACTTCTCGTCGTGATGGCGATCATTCTGCTCATCTTCAGTCTGGTGTTTCTGACCGCGCGAACCGTGTTGGGCTCGTCGCGCCGCACACGCGCCCAGGCGCAACTCCAGCTCCTGGCCGCCGCCATCGATCGCTATGCCGCCGCATGGCCCCTGTGGCGCGATGCCACCGGCAATCCGGTCGCCGACAAGGCCTGGCCGCATTGGAGTCCGTGGGCGCTCTTTCCGCTGCCGCCCTACGACTACTCCTCGGCCAATTGCGGAATGCTGTTCCCCTCGCCGCCTAATCCGTCACCCGTCTTTACGCCATCAGACGACGACGCCATCGACGCCGTCGGCCAGTTCACCGGCCGCAACGACGTCGGCCAGAGTTCGGCCTGCCTGGCCTACTCCCTGACGACCCCCGCGCTCGGCCAAACCATCATGAAAGATGACGACGGCGTCTTCAAAATGATCGCCGACCGCGAGTATCCGGCCCTCGGCGGGCGGACCACCGCCATCCGCGTCACGCTCGACCCGTGGGGCCATCCGCTCCGCTACCTCTGGGTCATCCGCGACGCCGACCCCGCCAATACCTCCGGCTGGCGCGCCATCAGCTGCGCCGATCCAACCATGGCTGGCGTCAACGACCCGAACAACGACCCGTTCTTCGCCCGCGCCCAGGGCTTCGTGCTCGAATCCGCCGGGCCCGACGGGCGATTTGGTTATCAATGGAAACGCAATGCCACCCAGCAAGAGCTGACCGACGCGGCCGACAATCTCGTCGTCCGGCCCTGACGAGGAACCATGCAGCGCCACGGCACCACAATTCGAACGCGATCACGAGGAGCATTCACGCTCATCGAGGTGCTGCTGGTCTGCGCCATCGTCGCCGTCGCGCTGGGCATCGTCACCCTCGCCTTCCGCAAGCTTGGCGAATCCAACCGTCTGAGTGTCGCCGCCGGCACGCTCACCCAGTTCGCAGCCGTAGCCCGTGCTTATGCCATCGAAAACGGCGTTGAAACCATGCTCGTCGTCAACAACGTCAACGGTCGAATGGAAATCTGGCACTCAAACCCCAATCTCGCCGGCGGCGGCTGGGATCCGCTCTCTAACTCCCTTCCCGATGGCTACGTCTTCGCCCCCATCCTCGAAAACTCAGCCGCGCTGCCGATCGGGACGGACAACCGCCCGCTGGTCGTCGTCCATCCGCTCGACTTTGACGCCGTGGTCGACAGCACCGGCACCCGTCTGCGCGACATCGCCGCCACTCAGGAAAACTACGACAACCTCCAGTGGCCGGCCGTCTGCTTCGCGCCAGATGGCCGGCTGGTGCAGGTCGTGCGGCGTTTCGCCACGCGACTGCAGACGGATTTCACGGGCGCGGCGACACCCACCCCCAATCGTCGTCCGGATGGAACACCCATCAACACGGCCTTGTTGCCATCGCAGGTAAATGGTTCCGACTCGCGCGTCACATCCACGCGCGGCTTCATCATTTCCGATCGCAGCAAAGCGGCGGACGTCCTCGTAACGCCGTATCCCACGCCGGCCGACATCGTCAACGTCTGGCTCGCGCGGACTCGCAATTTTCCAGAATCAGTGCGAACCGTGGTCATCAGTCCATGGTCCGGAAGGGAATTGGCGACCGTCCAATGATGTTCCGACGCGTACATTTTGGTCGCTCGCCGGCACGCACCGCCTTCTCCCTTCAGGAGGTCATGGTCGCCGTCGGCATCCTCGGAATCGGTCTGATTCTGGTGGCCTCAGTCTTTCCGGTCGCGCTCTCACAGCACCGCGAAGCCGTCGAGGGCGCTCAAACGCTCACCCTCGCCCATCGCGCCCAAACCGTCATGGAAACGCGCGTCAATCGCAACTTGCCCCTGCCCGCCGGCGCCGCCGGCCTGCTCTGGCAACCCTCCGCCAACGGCTCGCTGGTCGCGGGCGACAACAATCCCTGGTTCGTGCTGCCCGATGCAAACATCGACGTCGTCACGGGCAACTGGATTCCGCTCGGCGGTCCGGGTGGCTATCAGTGCCTGCTCAACAATCTGTTCCTGCCGCTTCCACCCCTCGGCTCGCCGCAACGCTGCGAAAATCCGCTCTTCTGGGGCGCCGACGACGAGACGACCGACGCCCGCCTACCCGTCAACGACCTCGAAGCGTCCGAAAGACCCTACCGCCTCGCCTGGACCGGTTTTTATCGCGAGCTGACTGACGGCCGCATTCAATTTGCTGCCGCCGTCTGCCGTCAGAAACGCGCTGACGCGTTCGTCGCTCAAAATCTCGGCGACCTGTCGACCGCCTTTTCGTCACCGACCGTCGATTCATCGCTCGTCTGCCGCATGCCGCTCCCTTGGCGCATCACAGCCGTCTATAGCGGCGGTCGCACGTTAAGCGCTCCCACGCTGCCGGTCGTGCCGCCCACCGTCTTTGGCGAGCTTATGCCCGCGGGTTCGAAGGTCGTCATCATGGGTACGGTCTATGGTCCTGCGCCGCAGCCGGCGATTCCCGTCGGACGCCCGCTTACCGTCTCGAAAAGCGCTGCTGGCGAAGTCGATGTTCTTGAAAACATCAGCGACTTGCCAGGCGCGCCGTACACATTGGATCTGTGGGTCTTTCCGCCCCCGTACGCGGGCGGACAGTTCGGAGCAAAGTCACCGGTCCTCGATTGGGTCTTCTTCTGATGTGCCTGACGCCGCCATACGAGTCTGATCGCCGAGTTCGCCGGATGGCGCGGCCGCGCGGCTTCACGCTCATCGAGGCCCTGGTCGCCGTCGCGCTCATGCTGGCAGTCATGCTCGCCATCGCGCGCGTCTTCGAGATGACCTCGCTCGCCTCCGGCCGCACCATCGGACAATCCGAGACTGTCGAGGCCGCCGCCGCTTTTGAGCAGGCCGTGCGGACGCAGATCTCCCGCATAAAGTCCGACTCCCCCGACTCGCTCCTTCTGATCGAGAGTCCGACGCCACTGATCGATATGCCCGAGACGCTCGACGGCGCGCCGGTCTTTTCACTACGCCACGACCGCATCGTCTTCATCGCGCAGCACAACGAGGCCGAGGGGTTCCGCTCCCTGACCGACCGCTCGATCCCCTCAAACAATCCGCCAATCGGGCCGGGCGCCGGCCAGAACCGACAGGCCTATTCGTCCCCCGAAGCCCTGATCTACTTCGGCCCCGGCGACCCCGATGGTCGCGGCCTGCCAAACGCTCCAGCAAAAGATTGGCTTCTCTCGCAACGCATCGTCCTGCTCGGAGCGCGCCCCCTCGCGCTGGCCACCCCGCGCTTCACATCGTTCAGCAACGATGTCCCGCCACCGCAATATCCAATCTTTCCCGGCCTCAGCGTCTATCCGGCCCTGCTCCGTTGCGGTGTCGATGCCGTACAGGAGACGTCCGACGAGCTGGTCACCCGCATCGCCTTCAACCCCATCAATAGCAGTCCCGGCCTCTGGGACCTGACCGTCTGCCCGTCCTCTGTAACAGTTACGGACCCAGCCGACCCGATCTATTACGGCCGCGCCGCATTCAACCTGCTGCCGCGCATCGCCGACCTGCGCATCGAATGGACCGACGGTTCGGCCGTCGATCCGCGACCGGCCGCCGGCGGGGGGCTGCTGAACCCTTCAACCCAGTGGTTTGGCCAGAATCGCGATACCGTTGGCGTCCGCGGCTTCCTTCGACCGCGCGATCCTGCCGGACCGAGTGGAGACGTCTGCAGCAAGCGCGAGTGGCTCTGGGAGTTCGACCCCGTGCCACCAGGCCCAATCCTGCCGGATTCAGCCCCCACGGCCTATGGACACCCGGTCGTGGGAACCGTCGGCGAGATCGAAACCGAGGGCGTGAACGCCTATCGTGCCGTCTGGAATCGCGCCACCTGGGCGTTCCGGCCGAAGGCCTTGCGCTTTACTTTCCGCGTCTACGACTCCCAGAACCACCTTTCTGAGTCGGACGCCTATAACCAGGCCCCCTGGGCCCCGGTACCCACCTGGCTCAATAGCTCCGATCCACGCACCCCGGGCGGACGCGTCCGCCGATACGGATTGGAGTATTCCTTCGTGGTCAACCTGCCCGGAGCATCCTAAAACCGCCTCGCTCCAAAACTTAGCCGACATTCACCAGTGGTCGGCACTTGGGTTAACCGTAGGATAACAAGGGCAATTTGGTTCGTTATGCTGGATCGAATGCAACGATCGCCGGGGAGATTATTGTCGCGTCGCAAACGTCGCGCGACGATTCTCATCTTCGCAATGGGTGTGCTCACGCTGCTCGCTCTTGTCGGCGTCGGCGTGCTGGCAAACGTGCGCACGCAGCGCACGCGCGTCGAGCGCATCCGCGTCGGCGTTACGCCCGCGAAGCTCATCGACGGCGTTCAGCAAACCGTACTCGAACGCCTTCGCGCCGATATCTGGGGCGAGCCGTCTTCGCCGGGCGGATACCTCACCGGTTCAACCGCCGCCGCGCCGGGCGGAGCCCGTGAATCCAACGAGCCGTTCGACGCGCCCGGCCCGTTCGACCGCTGGCTTGCTTCGACGGTTCCTTATCGCTTCGACCCGAACGCCGTCGTCGCCAACGACGAGTACCTCGTCTGGCCGCACGTCAGCTATCTCGGCAGCGATCTGATGCAAACGAGTGGTTTGCACAACTGGCCCGACAACTCGCGCACCGCCGCCGTCAACGACCCAACCGACTTCAATTCCGCGGCGACCAACGATGTAAAGCTCGCCAATGTCCCGGTCGCTATCTGGGCTCCCGCTAATTACAACCCGACGTACTATCCGTTCAATCCTGCCGTCTACCCGATGACTGCGCAGCCGCCGCCGATCCCCGGTTCAACTACCAATGTCACGATCGAGCTGGCGCGGCGCGTCTGGCAGTCTTTGCCCAGCGCATGGCGCGACGCGCACCGCTTCCCCTATTTCGATACCGATCAGGATGGCATCGTCGACCTCTACGACGCCGATGGTGACGGCGTCCCCGATTCTCCCATCAGCTTCGCACTGCCTTATTCAGGCACACGCAACGACGAGCCTCGCGAGGTCTATGCCGTCATTCGCATTGTCGACAACAGCTCCATGCTGAATCTCGCCACCGCCGGCGCCCGCGACACCGATGGCGACGGACTCGGCGACGGGACTGACAACGGCGACCTCTTCTTCGCGATCGGCGCCGACCCCGACCGCCAGCTTCGCGGCCGCCGCACATGGGAAATCGGCCTCGACGCCCCGGCTAACGGTCCGGCTCTCGGCCTCGACATCGCGCCGATTCTCGACGCCGACCGCGGTGCGACCTTGGGCCAGCTCATCAACTATCGCTTCACCGGAAACTTATTCACGGTCGCAAGCCCGGGTTCGACTAACTTTTATTCCGATGTCGTCCGCCGAATTCTTACCGGCGGCGCAAATCGCTCCGGCGACAACTATGGCCACTTCCGCGCGGCCGACGAACTCGCGTTGCATAATCGCAACGGCATCTGCAACTACGTCGGCGGCGGTTCCGGCGCACGCACCGACCTCGAATCCGCTCTTCCCGACACCCTCGGCGCTGCCGGCGGTTCGCCCGGACGCTGGGTCCGCTTCGTCGTCGATCAGTCCAACCCGTACTTCGCCGGCGGTCTCGGCCCCTACGGTGCGTCCGGCTACATCGCCAGTTTCGACACCGAAAATGTCGTCAATCGCGCCGCCATCTTCGGCACCGACGCCTCCGGCAACGCCGTCCCGGCCCTTCGCCGTCCGTTGCTCACCACCATCAGTCGCGTCTGCGATCGTACGCCTGCGCCTTCTGCTCCTGCCAATCCGCTCTGGTCAACACTCTCGTCCGGCGGCCTGCTCGTCCCCGTCGCCCCGATGCAGCTTTCCAGCGTGGCCCCGGGTTCTCCGCTCTGGGAAAAGATCGACCTCAACGCCACTTCCGTGCTTGACGCGTATACTGTTACGGCACCCGCCCCGCCCGTCTCCCGCCCGCTCATCGACACCGACAACACCTCTCGCGCTATCTACCTCGGCAACCTGATTTGGGCCTTCAACCAGGCCGGTGGTGCCAACGGCCTAACCGTTCTGTCCGACCCGACCAATACGAGTACCGCCATTTCGCGCGAGAAGCTCGCTGCACAGCTCGCCGCCAACGTCTGTGATTTCCGCGATTTCGATTCCGCGCCCGTCGTCGTCGAAGGCGGCCCGCTCGTCGTGCCGGTTGCCGGCATGGAGTCCCAGCCCTTCATCACCGAGGTCTACGCCAAGTGCGTCATCGACGACACCGGCAGCACCATCCTCAGCCGCTACGCCGTCGAGATTTGGAATCCCTACAACCACGACATGCTCAATTACCAGCTTCGCGTTGAGGGAACCGGCGGCCTGAACTGGTCCGTCGCGATCGGAAATATCCCTGCCGGCCAGCGGATCACGCTACTCTCGCAGCCGCAGGCCCAGTTCGCTCTTGACCCCGGCATCTTCATTTCCGGCAACGTCCAGGACGACGCCGCTACCAACGGCGTCATCGATCAGATCGCGTACAACGACGGCGGCCGCGTCAAGCCCCGACGAATCTACCTCATCCGCAACGATGCCGTTCGCTATGACAACACCGGCTCGCCCTTCATCGCCCCCTGGCTTTGCGACGCCTTCATCCTCGATCGCACCGAGGCCGTTGATAGCGCATGGCAAGAGGCCCTGCAGCCCCCCAATCCCGGCGATCCGCCCGACACGAAACGAAACTTCTACCAGCGTCAGGAGCTGCTCGATCCCGCCGACGCCACAACGATCAACTGGAAGTTCACTATTGGCCGCAGCCACGGCGAGCACCCCGCGACTGACACCGCCGCCCAGACCCTTGGCGCCACCAACACCGCGACCGTCTCGCCTTCGGCCGATTTGGTTCCTTCGATCTGGAATTTCCGCGACATCGGCTTGACGCCCGGGAACCCAGCAAGCCGTGCCTTTGAGTCTCCGATTGAGCTCTCGCGCGTCCTCGCCTTAGGAAATGATTATCGCGATCTGGCCGCCGCCATCCCCGACGAGCCTCTTACTGTCCCTGAAAAGCTCGCCCTCTATCAATACCGCGCCATTGTCGCGCCGCTCCCGTCCACGCTCACCGCTGCCGGCGTCAATCGTGCCGCTGGCCGCCTCGACTTCGCCGACCTCGTCACGCCCGGCGGCCAGCCGCGGACCGGCCTCATCCTTAACTACGTCACCTGCAGCGGCGGCCAATTCGACGTCGATTGCCTTAATGGCGCTTGCAACACGGTCGACAATGACGGCGACGGCACCGCCAACACTCCCGGCGAGTTCGCCCGCGTCGCCTTCCGCCAGGCCGGTCTCATCAACGTCAATACCGCCCCGGCCGCCGTACTTCGAGCTGTGCCCTGGATGACCCGCGCCGAATCGACGCCGAACCCATTCTGGGACTTCGGCCCGGCCATCGTCTCGCTCCGCGAACAGCGACCCGTCAACAGCATCTTTGGCTACCCCGCCGATCTCTCGGCCAACGCTCGCGCCGGTCAGCCGTTCCAAACGGTTGCCGACGTGATCCACGCCAGCTCGGGCCTGCCCGAGTTTGACGTCGCCCGCCTCGTCGCGGGTGGCGTCGCACCCGCCGACAACACCGCCGCACCCGATTTGTCGCCTGACTACGATCGCACCTTCGACGGTTGCGCCTCGGCCGCCGCCGACCTTCGCGCCCGCGACCTCTTCCTCGCCCGCTGGGGCAACATCCTCACCACCCGCAGCGATGTCTTTACTGTTTATGTGGCCCTCATTGACGAAAACGGACGTTACATCCGCCGCAGCCGCTTCGTCGTCGACCGCACCAATACCGCCGTCGAAGACCTGGTCAGCCGGCGGCCGACCCTGCCGATCGTCATCGGCCGGTCCGATTCCGACTACTACGATGATATGAGGTGACCGAATTCGGCCCTCAAGGCCGCCCTAAATGCGTTTTTCTCTGGCGTGCGGTCAAGGCGACGTTCGCTTTACCCGGGCACGCGGAAAGGATAGGATTTATATGATTCGTCATGCCCCCAACCCTCACGCCCCGGGCCGGCTCGTGCCGGCTGCCGCCGCGCTGGAACACCGGCGGGATCTCGTCGCACGGACGCGACACAACCAGCGGAGCCGAACCATGAATGCCCCAGCACCCACCCGACGTCAGGCCTTCACGCTCGTCGAAATGCTGACCGTGATCGCCATCATCACCCTGCTGATCGGGATTCTCGTCCCGTCCCTCAGCGCCGCCCGCACCGCCGCCATGAAGACGGCCGTCCAGGCCCAGCTCACCTCCATCAGCACGGGCAACGAAATGTTCCGCAACGACGAAGGCGAGTACGCCAAGTCGAATCCCTACACGTTTGGCCCCTACGGACAGCCTACGGCCCAAACTACGGCCATGACCAACTGGGAGGTCGACAACCTCAACGGCGCGCACCTGATCGTCGACGCCATGATCGGCCGCGATTCGCTCGGCTACGACCCCAAGCCCGGTACCGGTCCCGGCGGCACCGTCGATAGTCGCTGGTCGACTGCCGCGGGCACGCCTCCGACGACCTACCCGCGTGCTCGTCGCAACCCGTACATCAAGCCCGAAGGCATTTCGGTCGCGACGGCTGCCAAGCCCCCGCAGGACGCCTTCGGCCCTTACAGCGTTACGACTCCGAATTCCTACTTGCCGCAACCTGATCCGGCCGACTCCAACGCGACCGTCTTCGTCGACAAGTTCGGCTTCCCGATCCTCTACTACCGCGCCCGGCCGAACTCGACCCAGCGAACCGAAATCATTCAAACCAACAACGGCACGGCCACCGACGCCAACATCAGCGACGGCGTCTATGACGGCCGCGATAACGCGCTCTTTACGTCACCACTCGGTCGCCAGCATCGCATCGCCGATGCCACCGCGACGATCAACTACGCTTATCCGCTGACGGCGACGCAAACCCTCAGCAACAACTTCGCCGAGTTCATCCGCTCGTTCCGCGCGACCAGCTACATCCCGGCCACCAACCCGCCGCAGATCGACTTCCCGCGGCCGGTCAACGGCGAGACCTTCCTGCTGCTGACGCCGGGCAAAGACGGCATCTACGGCAATCTCGACGACGTCGGGAACTGGACCGTCCTCTCCGAAGAGCGCTAATCGCTCGCTCGGATGAGCCAAGAACAAGAACGCCCGCGACATGACCTGTCGCGGGCGTTTTCATTTCGGTGGAACGGAAACCGGATTGCGACTGTCAACCGCCCCCGCCGACGGCCTTCTCCAATTGCTCCTTCAACGCTTTGTAGCGAAAGTTGTTCTTGCGGTAGGGCTGCGCCCGAATAATGTCTTCAAGACAATCGCGCACGCGGCTCCAGTTGCCGCCCTTGGCCGCTTTTTCGGCATCGACGTACAGCTTTTCAATTCCGGCATCGTCGATTTTCTCGACGCTGGTTGCCTCATGCGTCGCCGACATGATCCGTTTGATGAAAAGCGTGCTCCCCGTGGCGCCGCCGACGATGAACAGCGTCAGCAGGGTAATCTTGGCCGCCGCCGAGCCCTTGATCATTCCAAAGACATCCGCGATGCGCATCATCGCGGTGACTTTTTTCGGCTTCTCGCCGATCTTCTCGGGCGGGCCTTCCTTTTTCCCCTTCTTTTCGGCTTCTTTCGCTTCCTTCGACTTCGGTGAGACTTTGTCAAACTCCTCGGCGATCTTCAGGACCTCTTCCTTCTTCGCCTCACTCTCCGATTGCACGGCCGCGCGCTTCTGGCGGGCCGCTTCGACCTTCGCCAGCGCCGCCTCGATGGCCGCGTCCGACGAGGATTTTGCGGATGAAGCCGGACCGGCCGACGACTTCGCCATCGCCGGTGCCGCCGCAGCGGCCGGAATCTTCAGCGGCGCCTGGCACCCGGGACAGCGCACCGCCTTCCCGGCCAGCTCATCCTTGGCCTTGAACGTCTTGCCGCATTGCTTGCAACTGACCGCGATCGCCATCGTTTTGCCCGGATTATCGCGAACTTCGGCGCGGCTCCACTTTGCTGCGCAACCCTGATGGATTATCGTTCCGTGCGGGATGCGAGGCAAACTTCCCCTCGGATTATACGCGTCCAGAAACGTCGGCCCCATCAGCCGTTCGGCCGGTTATTGCGCGAGTTCTCGGTCGCTCCGGCCACGGGCCATGACGCTGGTCGAAATGGTCGTTGCCGTCACGGTGGTCGGCATCGCTCTCTTCTTGCTGGTCGGGTCGGCCCGCCTCATCCGCGAAGACGCCCGCAGTCAGCTCGCTCGCCAACTGCTCACCACGCTCGATCGCGCCCTGATCGCCTACCAGATTGCCGAAAACGCCTACCCAGTCGCGCCCGACGAGGATGCTGATTTCGCCGTCGCAGCCCTGCTCGCCTCGCCGGCCACTCACGGTCTCGCCGCCGAACTCCCCGATTCCCTCTGGAATGCCGCCCGCCCGCACACGCTGGTCGACCCGTGGGGCCGGCCGCTCCGCTATCTGTCCGATCCGCTCCGTCATCCGTACGTCCGCACCAACGAAAACCGGCCGGTCTTCGTCTCGGCCGGGCGCGATGGCGACTTCTCCGAGGCCGCCGAGGGCGACAACCTTCGCAGCGACGACCCCGACGATGCCGGCTTCCGCCGCTCCGTCCGCAATTGACGGACACGGGCCCGCCTCGCATCATGGTCGTCCGGGAAAGATCCTGCGGGAGATTCCGGTCATGCCCAAAAGAACCATCGATCAGGTCGACGTCACCGGACGCCGCGTCCTGATGCGCGTCGATTTCAACGTCCCCATCGAAGATGGCCGAATCACCGACGATCGCCGAATTGTCCAGGCCCTGCCGTCCATCCGTAGCGTCCTCGATCGCGGTGGCCGGCTGATCCTCATGAGCCACCTGGGCCGCCCGGAAGGAAAGGGCTTCGAGGAGGCCTACTCCCTGGAACCCGTCGGCCGCCGCCTCGGCGAGTTGCTCAACCGCGAAGTAGCCCTGGCCGCCGACTGCATCGGCACCGCCGTCGCAGAGCGTGCCGCAGCCCTCAAGAACGAAGAGTGCTTCCTTCTCGAAAACCTCCGCTTTCACGCCGAGGAAACCCTGATCGACAAGGCGAAAAAGAACCCCGACAAGCGCCTCACCCCGGAACAGGCCTCCCGGGTTGACGCCTTTGCGAACGCCCTCGCTTCCCTGGGCGCGCTCTACTGCAACGACGCCTTCGGAACCTGCCACCGCCGGCATGTCAGCATGTACGACGTCCCCATGAAAATCGGCGCCGGCCGTCGCGTCTGCGGCTTCCTCCTCAAAAAGGAATTGCAATTCCTGGGCGATGCCCTGCATGCCCCGCGCCGGCCGTTCGTGGCCATCCTCGGCGGCGCAAAGGTCAGTGACAAAATCGGCGTTATCGAAAGTCTCCTCCCCAAGGTCGACCGCCTCATTGTCGGCGGCGCCATGGCTTACACCTTTTTCGCCGCCCGCGGAGCCGACATCGGCAAGAGTCTCTGTGAGCAGGATAAGGTCGAACTAGCCCGCAAGCTCATTGACAAGGCCGGCGACAAGCTCGTCCTCCCGCTCGACAGCGTCTGTGCCGCAGAATTGCGCGCCGGCGTCGAAACGCGCGTCTGTGACAGCTCGATTCCCGCCGACCTGATGGGCCTCGATATCGGCCCGCGCTCGATCGAGCGCTTCAGCGAAGTCGTAAAGGCCGCCAAAACTGTCGTCTGGAACGGCCCAATGGGCGCGTTCGAGACCAAGCCGTTTCACGTTGGCACCGCCGCAATCGCGGCCGCCCTCGCCGAAGCGACCAAGAAGGGCGCAACCACCATCATCGGCGGCGGCGACTCGGCCGCAGCCGTCGAACAGGCCGGCCTGGCCGATAGCATGACCCACATCTCCACCGGCGGCGGCGCCAGTCTCGAATTCCTTGAAGGCAAGCCCTTCGCCACAATCGATATCCTCGACGAGGCCTGATCGCTGCTCCGATGCCGACTAACCCGCTCGCACAGCCCCGCATCCGCATCGCGCCGTCGCTGCTTGCGTCCGATTTTTCGCAACTTCGCGACGAACTACAGCGCATCGAAACCGGCGGCGCGGACGTCGTCCACCTCGACATCATGGACGGCCACTACGTCAGCAACATCAGCTTCGGTATTCCCGTCATTGAAAAAATCCGCCCCGTCACGAAGCTCTTCTTCGACACCCACCTGATGATCGACCAGCCCCATCGCTACGCCGAGGCCTTCGTCAAAGCCGGCTCCAATGGAATCACTTTTCATACCGAAGTCGTGACGGAGCCGTTTGAGCTGATCGAATACCTCCGCAAGCTCGGCGCGACGGTCGGCGTCAGCCTCAACCCCAAGACCCCGGCCATCGACATCGAGCAATATCTGTCGCACGTCGATCTCGTAAACGTCATGACCGTCGAGCCCGGTTTCGGCGGTCAGAAGTTTCTGTCCGACATGCTCGACAAAGTCACCGAGCTGGCCAAACGCCTCCGTCCCGAGCAGCGCCTCGAAGTTGATGGCGGCATCAATGAAGAAACGGTTCAACGCGCCGTAACCGCCGGGGCCGACATGCTCGTCGCCGGAACGGCCGTCTTTCGCGCACCCAGACCGGCCGATGCGATCGCGACGCTTCGCCGGCAGGCGGAGGCAGTGTGGAAACACAAGACGGCGTAAGGCAGATCATCCTCGTTCCCTGGGGCCGCACCGAGTGGGATGCCCAGGATCGCCTCGTCGGCCATACCGATGTCCCCCTCAGTGATGAAGGCAAGCTCGAAGCCCGCCACATCGCCGCCGCCGTCGCCAGTCTTCGGCCCGCAGCGCTTTACGCCGGCCCGGACGAGCCGGCGAAGCAGACCGCCGAAATCCTTTCCGAGCACCTGCGTCTGAAGGTGCGGGAAAAAGAGGAGCTGCATGAGGTCAATCTCGGTCACTGGTCAGGACTGACCGAGGCCGAGTTCCGCGAACGATTCCCAAGCGTGCACCAGATGTGGCGCGACGATCCGACCGCGATTCAGCCGCCGGAAGGCGAGTCGCTCGACGAGGCCGCGCTACGTCTCGACGCGGCCGTCGCTGCCCTGCTGAAACGATCCCGCACCCTGCAGCCCGTCATTCTCATCACCGGCCCGTTCGCCATCGCCGCCATGTCGCTCCGCTTGACTGGTCAGCCCCTTTCAATGTTTTGGCAGCAACTCGAGGACCAGCAACGTTGGATCGTCGTGCCGCTGCCCCCGGCAGGGGGGCGCGGTGGGGGCCGGCCGCCGCGCCGCGCCGCGGGCTAGCAAACCGACTTCGCCACGCTTCCAAAAAACGCTTGACTCTCGACCCTTACCATTGTGAAATAGCCCTCGTCGAGCCGCCGATCATCACAGCTTTTCACAGAGCGGTTTTCACAAATACAGACTCTCTAAAAACCAGGAGCGATCAGAAATGACCGAACGCGTCCGCGAAATCCTCAGTTGGTACGGAAGCGACAACCCGGGCTCCCTGACGAACCTCGCCCGGATGTTGAATCACGGCCGATTGGGGGGGACCGGACGGATGGTCATCCTCCCCGTCGATCAGGGCTGGGAGCACGGCCCGGCCCGTAGTTTCGCCCCGAATCCCGACGGCTACGATCCGCGTTACCACTTCAAGCTCGCCCTCGAGGCCGGCTGCAGCGCCTACGCCGCTCCCCTCGGCTTTCTCGAGGCCGGCGCCCGCGACTTCGCCGGGGAAATCCCGCTGATCCTGAAAGCCAACAACCACGATCTGCTCGCCGACGAAAAGGACTCGTGGCAGGCACTGACCGCCTCGGTCGACGACGCCCTCCGCATCGGCGCCTGCGCCGTCGGCCTGACGATCTATCCCGGTTCGGCCCTCCGCAAGGAAATGTACGAAAACCTCCGCCGCTACGCCGAGCAGGCCAAGGAAGCCGGGCTGGCCGTGGTCGTCTGGTCCTATCCGCGCGGCAGCCAACTATCCAAAGAAGGCGAAACCGCCGTCGATGTCTGCGGCTACGCGGTACACATCGCGGCCGAGATGGGGGCGCACATCCTCAAGGTCAAACTTCCGACAGACCACATCGAGCAGGACGCTGCCCGTAAGGTCTACGAAAAAGAAAAAATTCCCATTGGCACGCTCACCGAACGCGTCAGGCATGTCATGCAGTGCGCGTTCGCCGGACGAAGAATCGTGGTGTTTTCCGGAGGAGCGAAGAAGGACGACGAGTCGGCCATCTTTGACGAGGCCCGCGCCATCCGCGACGGCGGCGGCATGGGCTCGATCATTGGGAGGAACTCGTTCCAGCGAAAGAAGGCCGATGCACTCAAGATGCTCGACTCGATCATGAGCATCTATGAGGGGAAGACAAAGTAAGTCGGCTCGTCGTCCCGGCAGACTCAAAAAGAACCCCCGGCTAGTTCGGGGGTTTTTTATTTGCGCAGCTCAGTTGCAGCAAATCGAATCGCGGCGACGAAGGACTGAACGGGGCGCGACACGGGATTGCCAAAGCGGAGTCGCTGGCCCGTCTCATCCGGAGCCTAGGGATTTCCCTAACAAGTCGATGCGAATCGGACCGAATTGAGTGATCGCGGGGGTCTCGGCAACCCGCTCAGTTCGGTGACATTCCGACCGGGAAACGTTACAATTTCCGCCTGTGGGTTGGCCGGTTTGGTCCACCGCGTTCGGCCCCGCGAAACGTTTCCCCTTTTTCTGTGGAGGAGTTTTATGAATCGTACGAATCGTCGAGCGGTGTTGGTTTGTCTCTGTCTGGCCGGCGCGGGCGCTGCTGCATTGATTGGGACGCGCGCGATCGCGGAGCCGGGCAAGGATGCGAAGCCGGGTCAGCCGGAGATGAAGCTGCCTCCGGGCTGGACGCAGGAAGACATGAATGCGTGCATGACGGCGGGAATGCCGGGCAAGATGCACGAGCACCTGGCGAAGAGCGTCGGGACGTGGCAGGGCAAGAACACGATGTGGATGGCGCCGGGTACGGAGCCGACCAAGAGCGACTGCACGTCGACCATCAAGTCGATCATGGACGGGCGGTTCACGATATGCGAGGCGTCGGGCGACATGCCGGGCATGGGGCCGTTCAAGGGCTTCGGCATCTATGGCTATGACAACGCCGGGAAGCAGTTCCAGTCGACCTGGCTCGACAACTGCGGGACCGGCATGATGATGGGCACGGGCGAGCTGTCGGCCGATGGCAAGGTAATGACCTGGAATTACAAGTACAACTGCCCAGTCGCCAAGAAGCAGGTCATCATGCGAGAAGTTGAGACGTGGACTGGTCCGAGCTCCATGACGCTCGAGATGTTCGGGCCTGATCCGAAGACGGGCAAAGAGTACAAGGTCATGCAGATCGACTACACGAAGAAGTCGTAAGCCGCTTGCAATGATTGAAGCATGATTCGAACGCCCGCGGGCACCGGCTCGCGGGCGTTCTTTTTTCACTCGAAACTCGAATCTGAGCGGAATTGGGGTCTTTTTGGTACTATTCGCGGCGGGGTGGGCTGGCGCGCAGGTGAGTGGACCATGATCGAAATTGTCTATCAGTACGATCCGAAGACCAGCCGGCCGGTTCCGCCGCCGGCGACGCCGGCCGAGGCGCGGCAGCGGCTGTGCGACGGAAACCGGGACTTTGTCGCTATGTTCGGGGATCTGTCGGCGTCGAAGGACTCGCGGCAGGTGGTGACGTTCGACCTGGCCGACCTCGGCGTGAACCAGGTGAAGGGCGCGGCGCCGCGGCAGCGACCTTTCGCGGTGGTAATGGGCTGTTCGGACGCCCGGGCCCCTACCGAGTTGATCTTCCATCAGGCGAGTAATGCACTGTTCGTCGTGCGCGTGGCCGGGAACGTGCTCGGCAATGAATGCCTTGGAAGCATCGAGTACGCGGTTCGCAATCTTGGGAGCGACCTGAAGCTGCTGGTGGTGATGGGTCACAGCGGCTGCGGGGCGGTGACGGCGGCGGTGGATGCGTTTCTCGATCCGTCGCGCTACCTCACGGTGGCGAGCAGCCAGGCGCTGCGAGCGATCGTGGATCGGATTGTGGTACCCGTCCGGGCGGCGGCGGACGCCCTGGAGCGGGTTCGCGGGCTGCGCGTGACGAAGGCGCCGGGATATCGGCGGGCACTGATCGAGTCGGCGGTGGTGCTCAACTCGGCCATCACGGCGCGAACGTTGAAGCATGAGTTCCGCGAGGTGTCGGCCGAAAACATCGACGTGGTCTACGGCGTGTACGACCTTGTAACGCGGGGAGTAAACCTGCCGGACGGCGTCGGGACGAAGTCTGGGGCGGCGCTGTTCAATCCGCCGTTGAGCGACAGCGGATTTGAAGAGCTGAGCGAGAAGCTGGCGAGCAGCGCGGCGGTGACGCGGATTCTGGACGACGAACGCCTGGAGTAGCGGCTTGTTTCCGAAGCTATTTGTCGCGCGAAAGCTTGCGATCTGGACCACGATCACGCTGCTGTATGCGGCGGTGGTGACGGTGCTGGTGAAGGCCAAGCTGATTCCAAACTGGGATCTGGCCGACGACCTGGTGGGCGGTCTGACGGCGCTGCTCGGCTTCCAGGTGATGTTCCGCAACAACGCGGCGAACGACCGGTGGTGGGAGGCGCGGAAGCTGTGGGGACAGCTCATCAACGACTCGCGCAATCTGGCGCTGAAGGCCCGGAGCTATGTCGCGCTGGAGCCCGGCGAACGGGCCGAGTTCGGGCGGCTGTTGATCGGGTTTGCCCATGCGCTGCGGATGCATCTGCGCGGTCCGTGCGCGGTTCGGGCGGTGCCGGGGTTTGAGCGCGACGCGAGCACCTTTCCGCACGCGCCGGGGTACGTGGCGGGGCTCGTGTTTGACTCGCTGGAGCGATGGGAGCGCGAAGGAAAGCTACACACGAGCGTTTGGCTGTTGGATCGGCACGCGGGGGCGTTCATGGATATCAGCGGGGCGTGCGAGCGGATCAAGAATACACCGCTGGCGTCGTCGTACCGGTCGCTGCTGCGGTGGGCGATCGCGATCGATCTGGCACTGGTTCCGCTGGCGGCGGCACAGTGGGCGGGCTGGCTGAGTCTTCCGATCGTCGCGGCGGGGTGCATCTTTTTGCTGGGGGTTGAGCTTGCGGCGGAGGAGGTCGAGGAGCCATTCGGAACGACCGGGGACGATCTGCCGCTGGAGAAATATTGCGAAACGATCGAGACCTTTGTACGCGCGGCGCTGTGCGGTAACGACGACGTGGCCGCACGCGGCACGCCGGTACGACGCGTCGAGGTGGGCGCGACATCGGGCCAGGCGGATGGTCTGTGACGGGCGCTAGCGCAGCGACCAGTTGATCCGGTGCGCGCCGGACATTTTGGGGATTGTGACCACCATCGCGGTCGGCACGGGGGCGTGCTTCCAGGCGGCGGGCGGCAATGTCGCTGACGTCAGCGAATTGGCGCTTGAGTGCATGAGCCAGATTTCGAGCGGCCGGATCTGCGACGACTCAACCGAAAGTTCCGCTTGATTGGCTCGTAGCGCAACGCTTGCGGTCAAGCCGTCGGAGGTCGCCAGCTTGGACTCGGCTCCCGGCCAGATCTGAAGAATGCGTCGTTCGTCGATCGGGACGACGGACTTGTCCAATGCGGGGTTTGCGGACACCAGCGTGTCAACGTCGGCCGGGAGCATTTCGATGATGGCACCGGCGCGAACGTAGAGCGGAATGCGGTCGAGCGGGGCGTCGGCCTCGATGACGGCTGGGCCGGTGGTCGGCTGGCCGGTCCAATAGTCGATCCAAACTCCAACTGGCAGATAGACTTCGCGCCGAGTGGAGCCGCGATAGATCGGGGCGACAAGCAGATCGGGGCCGAAGAGGTATTGATCGATGCGATTGGCGGCCTGCGGATCGTCCTGAAAGGCCAGCGCCATGGGGCGAATGATGGGCATGCCCGTGTGAGACGCTTCGATCGCGGCGTCGCGTAGATAGGGATAGAGCTGCGTGTGCAGCTTGGCATAGCGGCGATAGACGTCGAGGGCCTGATCGCCAAAGTCCCACGGGCCCTTGTTGCAGGTCATGTGGACCTGCATGAGCGGCGAGAACGCGCCGAACTGCGTCCAGCGGATGAAGACTTCCGGCGTTGGTTCGCCGATGTATCCGGCGATGTCGTGGCCCCACATGGATAGGCCGCTCAAGGCGGCGGTCTGGCCGGCGATGATGGCGGCGGGCAGACCGTTCTCGAACGACAGATTGGTTTCGAGGTCGCCGCACCAGCAGAACGGGAACTTCTGCGTGCCGGTGAATCCGCAGCGCGCGAGGAGAACTCCGTCGCCGCCCAGTCGCGTGTCAATATAGGCCTGCATTGCTTTGAGATATTCGTAGGCGTAGCGGTTCTTCATCGCGGCGGCGGTGGAGTGGTCAGCGAAGACGGCATCGCTAATAAAGTTGCCTTCGCCGTCGTCGCACTTGAAGGCGCGGACGCCCCACTGTCGAGTGCGGTCGAGTTGTTCGTGCCACCAGGTCACGGCCTTCGGGTTGGTGAAGTCGACCAGCGCGCCTTCGCCCTTCCACCAATGTGCGAGCATGGGCGAGCGGTCGGGCTTTTGAACGAGGAAGCCGCGCTCGAGGGCCTCGCGATAGGTCGAGGTCGGGCCGGGGTCGATTCCGGGCATGTCGATCTTGTTGCGCTTGTTGACGAACGGCGTGAGCCAGAGGCAGGTCTGGAAGCCGAGTTGTTCGAGGCGCTCGAACATCGCGGCCGGACGCGCGAATTGCTCGTCGTTGAGTCGAAAGTCGTTGTAGCCGGTCTCCCACGGGCTATCGATGACGATGACCGAACCGGGCAGGTCATGCTGGCGCGTGAGTTCGGCGTCTTCGAGCACTTCTTCGCGCGAGCGATGCACATCGCGGCTCTTCCACGGTGCGAACGACCACGCCGGCGGCAGCGGCGGCCGGCCGGTGAGGGCGGTGAACTCGCGGAGGATGTCGGCAAAGCGCGGGCCGGCGAAGAGGACGACGCGGAGCGAGCGGACCGGATAGCTGATGACGACGTTGTCACGCTGGGTGGCGTTGAAATCGATCTGGCCGGGAGTGGGGTTGTCGATCCAGAGGCCGTAGCCGCGGCTGCTCATAAAAAAGGGGACGGGTTTGTAGGAGACGGTGCCTTTGGCTTCCGGGCGGTCGATGCTGGCCATCGGCAGGATAAAGCCCTTCTGATTGAGGGCGTTGAAGCGTTCGCCGGTGCCGAAGTAAGCGCTGTTGTCGTGGACTGCGAGCGCGATGTCGCGGTCGGTAGGGTCTGGACGTGTCCAGGTCAGCGCGATGGCGGCGGGCCCGAGCGGTTCGGCTTTGAAATCTGCGCCGGTGTCTGTGGCTGCGATCGGGACGGAGCAGACGAACTTGCGCTGCCCACCGACGTTGGCGCTGACGAAGCAGCAGGCCCGCCCGGATTCGGAATCGTGGATCACGGTGAGGTTTTCGCTCCGCCAGGTTCGGACGGCGCTGCCTTCCGGAGCAAGCAGCGCGACGGAATGGCCGGCCGTGTCGGTCCATTCGGCATACGGGTCCTTGCGCCAGTCGAGGACGCCGGGCTTGGTTTCGACGACAAACTGATACGCGGCGGAGAAGGCCTCGATGGGGGTGATTTTTTCCCAAACGCCGTCGGGGCCGCGCGTCATGGCGTAGCGCGAATCGAGAATGCGGCCGGCGGAACTCTCGGCCCAGTCGTTGAAATCTCCGGCGAGGTAGACAGTCTTGGCGTCGGGGGCCGAGTATTGAAACACAGCGCCTGCCGGCGTTCGATGAGGTGCCAGCGGCGAAGCGGCGCCGGCGCTGGCAGGGACGAGCAACGCGGAGACGCAGAGCAGTGCGCGAAGGGTCGCGTGAGTGGGAATGAAAAGATTCATGGCGGGATTGTGGCGGAGAATGCGCGCGGACGCACGGTTGTGTTGTGCGAGTGGCTTTGCCCTCGGCGATGTCGCCGCGTAGTTTGTTCGGCCTTATGGACCCCAGAGTAATTCTTGGCATCGTGGCGATGGTCGCGCTTGGCGGCGGGGTAATTTATCTCATCATCCTGGCGGCTCGGCGGGCGGCGGAGCGCGAGCGGGCGCGAAAAGCAGCACTGGTGGCATGGGCGGAAGCCGCGGGGTTTGAAGTTCATGATGATCTGACGGCCGAGGTCGAATCGCGTTTCAAGGGATTGGTCGACATCGGCCGCGGGCATGATCGGGCGGCCACCGATGTGCTGGTGCGGCGGGCGGGGCTGGTCGTCCACTTTTTTCGTTACTTCTACAAAACATGGGAGACGCGCGTCGTCACCTACACGGATTCCAATGGAAGCTTGCAGACGCGGACCGAAACCTACGAGGAGAGCCACCATCAGCGATATCTGATCATCGATTTGTCGGCGGCGTTTCCGGATCTAGTGGTCCGGCCGGAGAGCTGGATTGAAAAGCTGGCGGCGCTGGTGGGGTTCGACGATATCGACTTCGAGTCGGAGGAATTCTCGCGAAAGTATTACGTAAAGTGCAAGCAACGGGAGTTCGCGTACGCGGTGATCCATCCGCAGATGATGGAGTATCTGCTGGCGAACGTGGGCAGTCTGGATCTGGTCGGTGGGCGAATGCTGCTCTCGGCGCCGTGGAACGATCACACGGCGGAGGATTGCTGGCGGACGCTGAACTTTGCGACGGGATTCGTCGATCGAATCCCGGTGTTTGTATGGAATGACTATGCGAAGTCGGAGCCGCTGGTGCTGGCGGCGGCCCCGGCGCCGGCCCGTCCGCCGAGCACGTAAATCGGTTCGCGGGCAGACGCCGGGTACGGAGTGCGGAGCGCGCACCCGGCGTCGGCTTGAGAATCATTCCGATTGTGGCTCGGTCAGCGCCGGCTGGTCATCCGCGACGGCAACCACCAGATGCCGCTTGAACCAACTGATCAGCGCGCCGGCGGCGAGCGTTGCGAATCCGCCCAGTAGAAGAAGACCGGCGGCCGGTCGGGGGCTGCGCGTGGCGCCACCGATTGCCACGGCAACGGCATGTCCGGCCAGCAGGACGAGGGCGAGTCCGCGATATCGCGTCCACGGCCAGATCGAGCCGAGGACGAACAATATCAAGATGAGTCCGGCGGCGTGCGCGGCGAGCAAATAGCGATGGGGTGTCGCCGAGTCGAGCATCCAGGGGACGATGGCGAGGAATACTACCGGCGCAGTGCGCCACAGCAGACGTGGGCGGCGAGCGAGCAGATGGATCGCGAACCAGGCGCTCCAGCCAGCGACCAGACAGATAACCAGGTTGGCTGCCGGTGATCGGTCGGCGAAGAGCCAGACGACGGCGGCGAGATTCGCCGTTAGCGCGGCGACCGCGTCACGGCGCGAACGGCAGAGCAGCGCCATCAGGCCGAGATAGGCCGTTGCGCCGAACAGCACTGTCGGGCCGATGGCTGCCCGGACGGCGACCGGCGCCATCAGCGGCGGGGGCATTACGCGGAGAGCCACAAAGATGAGCGCGGCGAATGCGGCGTGGAGAAGAATTGTGGAACCGTGGCCGCGGAATCCGTACCACCAGGCGGCGGCCGAGAAAATGAACGTGGCGATCAGTGGGTCGCGGAGCCAGAGAGCGAGTGGCTTCATCGGCACGTCGGAATCGAATCCCTGCAAGGCGAGAATCATCGCGACGCCGGGCAGAAGTGCGATCGTGAGCAACCCCGGCCGAGACCAGGTGGCCCCCGGCCGGATAGCGGCGAAGCCGACAAAGGTAAGCGCGACGATCGCAGGCGATGCATAAAACGGACGGGCGTGGCAGAAGAAACCATAGTTCATGCCGATCAGGTGGACAGTTGTTGCAATCAGGGTGATGGCCAGAAAAAGATAGTCTTGTCCCGGGGCCAGAATTGCGCCAGCGGCCTCCGAGCGGTGGCCGCGGACGACGGTGACGACTCCCAGAACGAGCGCGGCGAAGGCCCACCATGTCGCGTAGAGATAGAGCTCGTTCAGGCCATTGTTTGCATCGGAGGTCTTGAGCAATCGGGCGGCGACGGCCAGCAGCACGACGCAACCCATTCCGATGATTTGCGCGGTCGGCGCGAGACGAAGGCCGAGCGTGCGGCAGGCGAGCCGCAGTTCGCCGATTGCAATCACGCACACGCCCGCTGCCAGGGCGATTCCCAGATTCGGGTTTAGCGCCATCAGCTCGATCGTGGCCGCGATGGGACCGGTCCAGAAGACGGCTGCGACGAGAAGCAACGACGGGCGGTCTTCGGGGGAGCGATTGGCTCGATGAAGTGTGAGCAAAATGGCGGCCACCGCCCATTCATAGAGCTGCAACAGGCAAAGCGTGGCGAAGATGAGCCGGAGATCGCCTGTGACGTCGGACGGCCCGACCAGGAGCAAGCGGGTTCCGGCGGCGGTGAGACAGGCGCTGATGAGGTACGTCGGATTCTTCTGAATGATCCAGTGGAGAAACCCCTGCAACTGCGGGCGCGCGTTGGGCGTCATCGTCTGACCTCCTGCAAGGCAAGACCGCTTCTGAATGCGCACGGACGGTCCGAGCGCATGAATCAACGCGTGAAGTTGTCGGGAAGGCGTGTGTTGGATTCGACCCGGCGGCAGGAAAACGGATGGAATGATGGCGTGATTATGATGGCGTCGGGTCCGACTCCGTCATTTCGCCTTGCCAGATTAGTAGAACGTGGCGATTGGAATTTCCACACGCATAGCCAGGAAAATTTGCGTCTGCGTGTGTTATGTGTTGCTCATTGACTGCTCCAGGACTGGAGCAATTCGGAAGTTTGCTCGGCGGCCTGGGTGGTGGCGGTTTGGATGAACTGCGTCGCGGCCTGCTGGACGGCGAGTTGGAGCGCGGCGGCGGTTTGTTCGACGGCCTGGCTGGTCTATGTCTTGATCTCTTCGACAACGGCTTTCTTGATGTTGCTGAAGAGAAACTCGGCGGCGGTTCCGCAGCCGCTGAGGGCGAGGAGTGCGGCGATGGCCGCGAGCGGGAGCATGCCGTGCATGCGTTTCATGGGTGGACCTCCAGAGCAGCGGCCGTGCGGGGATGTGGTTCGGCGGGCTGAATCATTATAGCGCGGCCCGGCGGCACGGTTGCGGGGAACGACCCGTCGCTGGCGCTCCGGGCTCTGACAGGGGCGCGGCAGTTGCTCAATGGGGAGAGCGTTGGAGGGTGCCCTGCCGGGCGGAGAATCTCGCTGTTTGCGGGATTTGCCCTCACCCCAACCCTCTCCCGAGGGGAGAGGGGGGCGCTGCCTGGTGTGGAGTTTCGCTGTTGAGTTGGTCTCACCCCTCACCCTAGCCCTCTCCCCTCGACGGGGAGAAGGAAAAGCTCAGCCCCAGAGGACGAGGCCGGTGAAGCGGCCCGGCCGGCCGGAGAGAGAGATGTAATCCCTCCTCGATGCCGGCCTCTCTGGACAAAATTTGCCGCGGCCCTACTGTCGTCCCGCATGTTGCATTCCTCGGCATTCCGCGTACGGACTTTTCTTCTCGCTATCTTCCTGCCGTCACTTGCGGCGGGCCTGCAGATCGCCCCTGCCCAGCCGCTGCGATTTGAGGTTTCGGTCGCCGAGAAGCTTGGCGCGGGGCCGATTGACGGGCGCGTGCTGCTGCTCATCTCGACCTCCGACGAGAAGGAGCCGAGATTTCAGATATCCGAAGGGGTTCAATCGCAGCAGGTCTTCGGGGTCGATGCCGACGGGTTGCGGCCGGGAAACTCTGTGACCATCGATCGGGCGGCGCTGGGCTACCCGCTCGAGTCGCTGAGCGGCGTTCCCGCGGGCGACTACTTCGTGCAGGCCGTGCTGCACCGATATGAGACGTTTCATCGCGCCGACGGCCACGTCGTCAAGCTGCCGATGGACCGCGGCGAAGGGCAGCACTGGAACCTCGCCCCCGGCAATCTCTACAGTACGCCGCGCAAGATGCATGTCGATCCGGCCGCGTCTGAGCCGATCCGGATCGTGCTCGATCAGCAGATCCCGCCGATCGTGCCGCCGAAGGACACTCAATATGTCCGGCACGTGCGCGTGGAAAGCAAGCTGCTGACGAAGTTCTGGGGCCGGCCGGTTTCCCTTGGCGCTGTGGTGCTGCTGCCCAAGGGCTTTGATGAGCATCCCGAATCGCGCTATCCGCTGATGCTGAATCACGGCCACTTCGAGGAGGGCTTCAGTGAATTCCGCGAGGATCCGCTGGACCCCGACCTCAAGCCCGACTACAGCGATCGATTCCACATGGCCGGCTACAACCGCGTCCAACAGAAGGTCGCGCACGAGTTCTACCAGGACTGGACCAAGCCGGATTTTCCGCGATTCGTCGTCGTCAAGGTTCAACATGCAAATCCGTTCTACGACGACTCCTACGCGGTGAACTCCGCGAACCTGGGGCCGTATGGCGATGCGATCATGACCGAGCTGCTGCCGGCCATTGAGAAACAGTTCCGCTGCATCGGCCAGGGGTGGGCGCGGTTCACCTACGGCGGATCGACGGGCGGGTGGGAAGCGCTGGCGGTGCAGATGTTCTATCCCGACGCGTTCAACGGCTGCTTCGCCGCCTGCCCGGACCCGATCGACTTCCGCTCGTATGGCGCGGTGAACATCTACTCGGACAAGAACGCCTATTTCGCGCAGGGGCCCTGGGAGCGGGTCCCGCGGCCGGCCACGCGCGACGGGCGCGGAATCATGACAGCGACGCTGGAAGAGTCCAATCGCCGCGAACTTGTCATCGGAACACACAGCCGATCGGGAGAGCAGTGGGATATCTGGGAGGCGGTCTTCAGTCCGGTCGGGGCGGACGGCTACCCCGCCCGCATCTGGGACAAGCGGACCGGGGCGATCGACCCGGCCATTGCCGCCTACTGGCGCGAGCACTACGACCTGCGCCATATCCTGCAGCGCGACTGGCCGACGCTCGGGCCGAAACTCGCGGGCAAGATTCATATCTACTGCGGCACGATGGATAACTTCTTTCTGAATAACGCGGTCGTCCTGATGGAGGACTTCCTGCGAACCACGACGAATCCGCCGTATGGCGGAGTGGTGGATTACGGATGCGGCGCGGAACATTGCTGGAACGGTGACCATTCGCGGCCCATCGCGATCAGTCGGTTGCGGTACCACCAGATGTATCTCGACCAGATTCTGAAGCGGATCGCCGCGACGGCGCCGCCGGGGGCGGATGTCACGAGTTGGCGCTACAAGTAGATGGCGGCGGATCGGCGCCGCTGGCTCGAAGATGTCCGCACTGCTCGCAGAGCTCTCTCCCACGGGGAAAGGGGGTTAGCCGTCACCCTTCGCTCTCGCAAGGTGAGAGGGCGTCAGCCCCAGAGAACGAGACCGGTGTCGTAGCGGTGGGCGAGGTGGTCGTGTTTCGGGACTACTCGGACGGCGAAGCCGTGGCGGCCGGAGCGCTGGCAGGCGAAGAGGCCTTTGAACCAGGCGCGGCCTTCAACGATGGAGCCTTCGACCGTCATCTGGTCGCTGCGGCCGGCGACGATGTTGCCGGAAGTGTCGAGATTGCCCTGGTAGAGTTCGACGGCGACTTCCTCGGGGCGGACCTGATCAAGGCGGACGAGGGCGCGGACGTGCATCTGCGAGCCGACGGCTAGCTCGCCGTGTTCGGCGGTTTCGACCTGCTCGACGCGGACGTTGGTCCAGCGCTTGCCCATCGACTCCTTCCAGGCGGAGAGTTCTTTCGCGGCGGCAAACTCATTCTTTGAGAGCTCAATCCAGCGGTCGGCGGCGCGGGCGTAAAGCTTCGTTGCGTACTCCTCGATCATGCGGGCGGTGTTAAAGAGCGGGGTGATGGTGCGCATCGACGCCTTCATGCGGGCGATCCAGCGGCGCGGGAGACCGTCGGCCGTGCGGTCGTAGAACATGGGGACGATTTCTTTTTCGAGCAGCTCGTAGATGGCCTCGCCTTCGACGTAGTTCTGATATTCGGGGTCTTCGTAGATCTGGCCGTCACCGATGGCCCAGCCGTTGCCGCCGTCGTAGGCCTCGGGCCACCAGCCGTCGAGGACGGACATGTTGAGCCCGCCGTTGGGGGCGACCTTCATGCCGCTGGTGCCGGAGGCCTCCTGGGGTTTGACGGGATTATTGAGCCAGATGTCGCAGCCCTGAACGAGGTAGCGGGCGGTGTTCATGTCGTGATTTTCGAGAAAGACGAGGCGACGCCGGAACTCGGGGCGGCGCGTGGCGGCGAGGATGTTCTTGATGATGTCTTTGCCGCGTTCGTCGCGCGGGTGGGCCTTGCCGGCGATGACGATCTGAACGGGGCGATCACGATCGGCGAGGATGCGGAGCAGGCGTTCCGGGTCGCGGAAGATGAGAGCGCCGCGCTTGTAGGGAGCGAAGCGGCGGGCGAAGCCGATGGTGAGGGCTTCGGGGTCGAGGCATTCGTCGGCCTGCTTGATTTCGGCGGGCGGCGCGCCGCGGCGGCGGAGCTGCTCTTTCAAGTGGAAGCGGGTGAACTCGACGAGGCGTTCGCGACAGCGTTCGTGGGCGCGGTAGACCTCGGCGTCGGGGATTTCAGCGACTTTTTGCCAGATGGAGTGGTCGGCGGCGTTGTCGGACCAGCCGGGGCCGAGATACCGCTCGAGCAGGGTCTGCATTTCGACGGAGATCCAGGTCTTGGTGTGGACGCCATTGGTGATGGAGAGGATCGGGACTTCGTCTTTGGGTGCGCCGGGCCAGACATTGCAGAACATGTTGCGCGAGACGGAGCCGTGGAGCTCACTGACGCCATTGGCGTTGCCGGCCAGGCGCAGGGCCATGACGGCCATGTTGAACTTCTTTTCGGCCGGGTTGGAGGCATCCACCTTCCCGAGGTTGATGAACTCGACCAGGTTGAGGCCGATCGATTTCACGTACTTGCCAAAGTATTTTTCGATGAGCTCGGGCTCGAAGCGGTCGATGCCGGCGGGGACGGGGGTGTGGGTGGTGAAGACGTGGCTGGGGGCGACGGCTTCGCGGGCTTCGCCGAAGTGGAGCTTGCGGCGGTCCATGACCTGACGGATGCGCTCGACGGAGAGGAAGGCGGCGTGGCCTTCGTTCATGTGGCAGACGGCGGGCGTGATGCCGAGGGCGTCGAGGGCGCGGACGCCGCCGATGCCGAGGACGATTTCCTGGCGGATGCGCTGCTCGGTATCGCCGCCATAGAGGCGCGCGGTGATTTCGCGGTCGAGCGGGTCGTTGTCGGCGAGGTCGGTGTCGAGCAGGTAAAGTGGGACGCGGCCGACCTGGACTTTCCAGACGGCAGCGTGGACGACGCGCGGGCCGACTTCGACGTCGATGACGAGCTGACGGTCGTCGTCCTTCGTGACGCGCGAGAGCGGCATCTGGTAGAAGTCGAGCGGCGGGTATTCCTCGATCTGCATGCCGTCGACGGCGAGACGCTGGTGGAAGTAGCCCTGACGATAGAGGAGACCGATGCCGACGAGCGGGAGGCCGAGGTCGCTGGCGCTCTTAAGATGGTCGCCGGCGAGTACGCCGAGGCCACCGGAGTAGATTGGGAGACTTTCGTGAACGCCGAACTCCATGGAGAAGTAGGCGATGGTGAGAGCGCCGTCGAGTTTGGCGAGGTGGGGAAACTTTTCCTGGAACCAGGCATTGCGTTTCTGATAGACGTGGAGCTTGTCGAGGACTCTGTCCATTTGAGCGAGGAGGGCTGTGTCGGCCGCGACTTGTTCGAGTCGCTTGGCGCCGAGGAGCGAGAGGAGCTTAACGGGGTTATGTTCGACTTCGTCCCAGAGGTCAGGATCGAGCTGGCGGAAGAGGTCGGTGGCGTCGGCGTTCCAGCTCCACCAGAGGTTGAGGGCTAGTTCGCGAAGTCGCTGAAGGGGTTTGGGAAGCGACGGGACGACAGTAAAGGTCCGAATCTGCATTATCTGTACTCGGGGTATCGTCGATTTCGGGCCTGCGAAAACGTTTTCGCAAGTTTGGGAACCCCTAGCGTGCGGCCGAGGGCGAGGTTCGTCAAGTCGGGGTGACGGCGATTAGCATGGGGTATTACTTACTGGCGCGCGGCGTGGTGTGGCGGAATGACGACGAAGCTGGACAACGAGGCGACGGCTGAACGGCGCGACGGCGCAACAATGCCGACTCGATGGCGCGCGATGGCGGATGCGGCGCGCTTCATGCTCTCGTTTCATGTCGGGCTGACGAGCGACGATCGGCGCTACTTAGGTCGCGTCATCTTCTGGGTGGCGCCGCTGGGCCTCGCAATCGGGTTGGCGTGGGCTGGCGCGTTTCGCGGAGCGTGGCGGCTGTTCGGCGAGACGGAAGGCCGCGATCGCGTGATCCCGGCGCTGGTGGTCGTCTTGCTGGAGGCGCTCGTAACCGGCCGATATTTGCCGCTGGCGTTGTGCCGCGTGGTGGATGTGCTGGAAACCGGTGGCGGCGCGGTCACGGCGCGGGCCGTGGATGACCTTTCGACGCCGCCGCGATTTCGCGGAACGCTGCTGCTCGTCCTGCTGGTGCTGACGCAGTGGGTGCTTATTCTCAGCGTGCCGCGCTGGAACGCGTGGTGGCCGACCGATTGGCGGCGGTATTTCAACTTCCTCTACCCGGAACCCATCTATCGTCCGTTGTTGCTCGCGCCATTGTGGGGGCGATGGGCGATTTTGCTGGCGGCGTGCGTCGGGCGAACGGCGCGCGGGGCCGATGCGGCGACGGCGGCGATGTGCGCCGAGATGACGCCGGCGCGGCTGCTACGACACTCGATCCTGCCGCTCACGCTGTCGTGCATCTATTTCAGCCGGGAGCAGAACTTTTTGATCGGGGCGGTGATCGGTTTGGCGGTTTTCGCGATTAGCTATCTGTCGAGTGTGTTCATGGCGCGAGGCGTGGGCGGCCAGACGCGATCGACGCTCCTGGCGACCGGGCAGGTGGCGCAGATCGTGTTTCTGATCGTGTATCGGGCGCTTTGGCCGAAAATTCACCTTTGATGAGAGCTTGGCGAGTCAGTCAGCGGCAAGGTCTAATGGGCGGGGATGAAACCGGTCGCACTCGACGCCGCGCGGCGGACGCCTGAACGCAAATCGCTGCCTGCGCCGCTGCTTTTGCCGGCAATCGGGTTCGTCACGGGGATTGCACTCGATAATCTGATCGTGGTTCCACGAATTGTCTGCGTTGGAATGTTGGCTGTTGCCGGACTGTTCTGGTTGCGGCGGCGGAATCGCGTCTGGCTCGGCGCAGCGGTCGCATTGGCTGCGGCGGGCCTGGGAGCGGCGCGACACGATCTGGCGTTTCGACGCTGGCCGGCGAATCACCTTGCTCGGCGGGTCGGCGACGAGCCGATTCTGGCGACGATTCGCGGGACAATCGTCGATGGTCCGACGATCTATTCGCGCGAATCGGAGCACGGGCTACCGCCGTACGCGGCCGGGCAGCAGATGCGGTTCGTCGTCGATTCGGATGCGGTGATCGATACGACGGGCGCGGCGCACGCGGCATCCGGTCGCGTGGCGGTGCATGTCGGCACGGCGGCCGCGGGATTGCAGCCGGGCGACACGGTCGAAGTATTCGGAATGCTTGGGCGGGTTTCCGGACCGGCCAACCCCGGCGAATTCGATCGGCGTCTGGCGCTGCGACGCGACGGGATTCTGGTACAGCTATCGGCAAACACGGGCGAGGCGGTACGAGTTCTCGCGCGACCGGCGTCGGCGGGACCACGGCGCTGGCTGGCGGCGGCGCGGCGGGTGCTGTCGGCCGCGCTGCGCGAGACGGGAAACGGAGCGGCCGACGAGAGCGCGGGCAGCGTGGCGGATGCCATGGTCCTGGCGCAGCGGAGCCGGGTTGATCGGACGATTAACGAGGCCTACCAGCGCACGGGGAACTCGCATCTGCTGGCGGCGAGCGGCTTGAATGTCGTTTGGTTGGCCCTATTCGTTGGATCGATTGGCTTCTGCCTGAGTCTTCACTATCGCACCACGACGCTGCTGGTACTCGCGACGCTGGTGCTATACGGCATCGTGTCGGAGCCCAATCCTCCAATCTTAAGGGCTGTGATCATGGGCGTGGCCGCGTGCGCGGCAATACTGATGCGCCGCAAAGTAAACGCCATAAACTGGCTTGCGGCGGCGGCAATCGTACTACTGCTGTTCAATCCTTGCGTTTTGTTTGCCGCAAGTTTTCAGCTCACGTTTGCGGTGGTCATCGGATTGATCGTTCTGTCACGGCGAATTCCAGATCCGGCAGAACGGTTGCGCCTTGCTGCCACAGGCCTATCACCCACACCCGAAGATATCGGCGGGTCCGTGGGCAATCGCGCACTCCACGCCGCGGGACTGTGGCAGATCGGAATCGATCTTCTTGGGGCAGGGAGTGTCTGCTCGGTAGCTGCGTGGGTCAGCGGATTGCCACTCGCGGCGTATTGGTTCGGGGCCGTTGCCCCGTGGGGGTTTATCACATCGTTCATCCTCGCGCCGCTGGCCGGACTGGTGACGATTCTTGGGTTCATCAAGCTCGTGCTGGCGTTCGTCATTCCGCCATCGGTGACGATCACCGGACCAACGCTGAACGGCGTCATCTGGCTCATGAACTGGCTGGTCAAGCGGTTTGCTGCGATTCCGGGCACTTACATTCAGATCGGCCGGTTGAACGTGGTCTGGGTGAGCGGGTGCTACCTGTTGCTCGGCGTCGTCGTGGCCTGGAACCATCCGCTGGTGAAGCAGTGGCGAGAGCGACTGCGCTTTGGGCGCGGCGCGGCGACGGTGGTCGCACTTGCACTTCTCGCATGGCCGTTTGTTCCGGTCCGGCGCTGGCTGCGGCCGGCCGATGCCGTGACCGTCTGGACTCTGGCAGTGGGAAATGGGACGGCGACCGTCGTGGAACTGCCGGACGGGCGCACGCTGCTCTACGACTGCGGCTCACGGTCGCCGGTGGATGTGGCCGAGCGGACGGTGTTACCCTTCCTGCGTGAGCGCGGAATCGGTGCGATCGACGTAGCGTTCGTCTCGCATCCGGATTCGGATCACTTCTCGGGAATTGAGGGTGTGGCGCGGGCGATCCCGATTCGACGCCTGATGATCAACCAGCACTTCGAGAGCTTCGGCGCCGATCAGCCGGCCGCGATGAATGTGCTCAAGCGGGCCGGAGAGCTGGGAATTCCGATCGAGCGAATCGCGGCGGGATGGAAGCTCTCAGGCAGCGGGGCCGAAGTTGCGTGTATCTGGCCGCCGCCGGCCGGTGCGTTCATGACGAGCGACAATAGCAGCTCGACGGTGCTGCGTGTGTCGTTTGGCGGGCGGCGGATGCTGTTGCCGGGAGACATCGATAATTACTCGCTCGATCAGCTTGCGGCGGGCGGGAGCGCGCGGTGCGACGTGCTCCAGCTTCCGCACCACGGAAGCGTGACGGATTCGACCGAGACCTTTATCGCGAAGGCGAATCCGGGCGTGTGCATTCGATCGAGCGGGCAGCACGAGCGCGAGACGGTGAACGGCATCCGTCGACTGGTCGGAGGACGAAGCTATTTCAGCACGGCTGAGGATGGGTGCGTGGAGGTCACATTGCGGGAGAAGGGTATGAGTGTCGATGGTTTTCGATGCTATGAAGAGACCCTTAGCAAACCCTAAGGAAAAGGTGAATGGTTGGCAGTCGTTTACACACGAACCGCCAACGCGTTTCAATTCGCTTCTTGAACAGTCGATCGTGTCGTGGAGTTTTCCTTGATTGATTCGAGAACCACGACCGGTCCCCGACCACGAGTGAGCACGGCAAGTCGCCGGGTAGGGGCATCGATAAGCACGATCTCATCGTCGAGTTGAAACACTCCCTGTTTCTTCGAGTACATCGCGGCGTTGCGAAAGATCCAACCGCCAGGAGAAAACGGCTGCTCAAAGCTGAGTGAGTAGGCCTCGCGAGATCCATTTGCGACCATGATCCCCGAACCCGGCCAGAAGCCGCAGCGAATGTACCACTGGTCGGGCGGCGGGTTGATCCACGAATTGCGAAACTCAACATTCGACCAAGTGTCCGGCTCCCGACTAAATCTTTCATTTCGAAGCGGTATCGCAGCCCGGGCAAATGCGGGGATTGCCACTACAGGCGGAGTATTCTTCTCCGGCATGACGCAACAGAGATCCAACGAACCGAAATCGTTGCGATTTGCGAAGAGCCGGGCATCCCGATCTGAATAGGTGGTTGTTGCGACGGATTCGCGCTGGCTACCATCGAGGCGAATTCGAAATAATTGGCCGCTGTCTGGATCAATAAAATAGACCCATGCGCTTGCCGGAGTGGCAAACGTCGGAGCCGGTTCAATATGGGCGTTCATCGCGAGACTGACCGATCCGGTCATGAGATAAACCGGGACGAGCATGGCGTAGGAGATCAATTGAACGCCGACGCAGGGTGGGAACGAACGGCTCACCGCCCGCGGTGACTTGCGAATCAGGAACCAGACGAACGGCCATTCGATCAGAATAGTGACGATGATGAAGACTGCGAAGCACGCGATAAGTATCCAGACCATCGCCCTGAGCGCAGGAGCGCCGAGCCAGCCGGGGACATGTGCGCTGATCTCCGCGGCGATCGGAAAACCGGCCCAACAAGAGGCGTAGTTCGCGAGGATCATCACCACAATGGCCCGAGTCGGATGGAGCTTCAGCCATTTGGCGAGGATCAGGCCTTCGAGGAGCCCGATGAGCAGATTGCCGAGGAACAAATGGCCCATCGTAAGCCACATGAGCGGCGTGCCGGCATTGGCCCAAGCGGGAACCGCCATCAACAGAATTGCGGCGACCAGAACGAATGCGCAATTGCAAGCCGGGCCGAATGCCATCGGACGATCAAGGGGCGGTTTTCGAGTGTGCATGACTGGGCTCGAATCTTGGAAACATCCATCTTAAGAGCATGGCGACGACCCCCAGCCCCAGCACCAGCGCGATGAGGAACATCGCGAGCGGCGTGCTCTGGAGCCGGACATCGCTGGGCTGATAGAGGGCATTCGGGATTTGCGCGAGTGCGTGGATGCGAACGGCTTCGCGGCCGGCTGACATGCCGACAAGAACAAAGCCGAGAAGACCCACGGGGAGCCAGACCGATCGCGGGCGATCAGGCGTTTGAACAGATTGCCACAGCACGGCGATGACGACGATGCCTCCGACCGCGGCCAGCGCCCAAAGCATGGAGCGCGGATCTGAGAACGAAAACGTCAGCAAGGAACGCTGCAATGACGAATCGAGCGAAACAAAGAACCACAATCCAACGGCAACCTGAAACACTGTCGCGATCAGTGCGATCCAAAGTCCGGTGACGACGGCAGCGCGGCGGGCGGCCTCGTGAAGGGTATGCGAGCAGCGACCGAGAACGGCCAGCCAAAGACCGGTGACGGACACGCTGCCGACGATGCTGTGCAGATAGCGCGGCGTCCACATCGGGTCGCGGGCGTGCTTGCTGCCGCCGTCGTGCATGGCACGCCACAGATTCGGCCGGATGGAGAGGACGGCGTTGTTGCTGAAGATATGCGCGACCATCAGAAGCGACGCCGCAACAACCACCAGTGCGACGAGCGCGGGGGCAGCGCGGCCGGCGCGCATGAGCTTTTGCGATGCGTAGATGAGATAAAACGCGACGCACAAATAGGCGAGCAGCGAGAGCCACTGCCAACCAAGAAGAATGTTCGCGGTATAGAAGAAATGCCCGTAGACGACCTGCACGAATAGCAGAACGGCAACACCGGTCGTGATAGTGAAGGAGACGGCGATGGGAAGGAACCCCATTCCGGTCATGGCAACGTCGACAAGGTCTCTTCGGTCGCGACGGCGTCCGACGGCCCAGATCGAGGGCAGCACGAGGGCTCCGCCCAGCGCGAAGTTCATGAAAATGACGTGCAGCACGAACGTGAATGGGAGCAGGATGTGAAAGAGCCAGAGCGGCCCGGGCAGGCCGAACTCATCGCGCGGCGGAATGAGCGCGTTGGCGGCTTGCGCGAAAAGGGCGGAGGTCATGGCCGGCCCCCCGGCTGAACGGCTGCGACGGGAATGGCGATGGGCGGGTCTTCATGATGCGTCGGACTAAGACTGAAGAGATACTCAGCCAGCGCGTCGCGCTCGGCGTCGGTGCCGATGAAAGGCGGCATAAACCCCTTAAGCCGATGCAGGTAACGGATATTGATGTCGAGCATCTCGCGATTCCAGCCATAAACGAGCGGGGTAACGCCGTTGACGCCGTCTACCGTGTGGCACTGAATGCACTCGGCTTTGAAGACCCATTCCCCGCGCGTGCGAAGATCGGCGCGAGCCAAACGATCCGCCGGGGCGATCCACGGAGAATGAGTGAGGATGCCTTCGCCGTTGAGGCGAGCGAGTTCGGCGGGCTGGTCGGCAATGCCGCTCGACCAGAGATAGCCACGGATGACATAGGGCTTGCGGATGCCTTCGCGGACATATTCCATGGAGCCGGTCGCGACGAATGCCATGCTAAGCAGCATCAGTGCCGAACCGAGACTGACGTGTTCGTGACGGCGAATCACACCCAGGGCATAGAGAAAGATGAGGGCACTGCAAACGCCGCCGAACAGGAAGAACATCGTCATGGCGATAGAGCCGCCGAACGGCAGATCGCGCGGGAAGCGCGGCACCTGGAAAAAGTACCAGACAGCGACGGGAGGCATGAGCAGCAGCGGGAGCATGAAGTAAGAGGCAAGGCGAATGATCCCGATGCGGTCGTCGCGCGTGTAGGACTTCAGGAAATGGACCAGGACGCATGCGGCGATGCCGGCAATCGCGAGCGCCGAGACGGTTCGCAGGACCAGACTCGGCCAATAGGTCGGGTTGAGAATGGCATACCAGAAGGCGGCGTCCCAACGCCCCTCGGCGCGGAGCGACTGCCACCGTCCGGTCGTGAGCATGAATGTAATGATGCCGTTAATGACCACCAGACTCATCCAGGCGGCGCCCGCGTAGATCCAGCCGACGATGAGATGCCGCCGCGGCGAAAGCTTGTCCCAGCTGTAGTAATAGACATAGCCGGCGGCGATCTCGACAAAGAAGAAGACCCATTCCGTGGCCCAGCCCCAGACGAAGTTGTGGATGAGCATCGACGTGGCGCGCGGGGCGACGACCGCGATGGTGAACCAAATGCCGACGCCGGTGACGGCCCCGAGGACGAAGGGAATGAGTATCAGAACCTTGCTCGAATCCCGGACGAATCGCAGGAGCAGCGCGTCGCCGCGCCGGCGGGCCAAAGTCTCCGCGACCGCGTTGAGAATTCCGGCGCCGACGGCGAAATGCGCGATGAAAACGTGAACGATTGCGACGATGGCAATGAGGGAACCACCGCCGATCTGGGGAACACTTAAGGCAGGGTAATGCACGATCCGGCTCCATCGTGGTCGAAAAACAATGCGGTCCGATTATACGTGCATTGAGTTGATCGGAACGAGGGGAGCTTGTCTTCACCGGATCGATCTCGCTAAAATGATGTGTGGAGAGGGAAAATCAAATATGTATTCACGTCGCCTATTCGCAATTACAGCACTGCTTTGTGTGACGACTTCCGCCGCCTTTGCGGCCGTCCCCGGATATGTGGTGGACTTCAACGAGGGATCGACTGATCCGTTCTACAGTGGGGCAACGATGGATTGGCACGCCAGCGGCGGAGTTGGCGGAGCCGACGATGGCTGGATTTCGGTCGTCCGGGAGACCCCCGGGAATCTGGGTGCGGCAACCTCCGATCTCAATATCGTTGGAAATCTCACGGCAGACGGCGTTACGGGCTACTCCTTCTGGCTGCGCGATCTGGGAAGCCCGCAGCCGTTGAACATTCATGTGCTGATCGGCGATCCGTTTATCAGCTTTTGGCAGACGAACTTCTCGTTCACACCCGTCAGCGGCGAATGGCGCGAGTATTCGATCGATTTCTCGGATCCGTCGCAGTGGTCGCGGACGCAGGGGGACGGAACGTTTGCTGAAGCCCTCGCAAACTCGGGCCGACTCCTCTTCCGGTACGATCAGCCGCCCTATCAGAACAATCCGGATCCAGTGGTGGGCGGATTCGGTCTGGATCGGATCACTGTATTGCCCGAGCCGGCGTCGCTCATCCTGATGGGCGCTGGAGCACTCGTCGCGGCGCGGCGCCGCCGTCCAGCCTGACACGGCGCCTCTTAACCTTGCCTAGTTTAGCCCCAACGATTATCTCATTGAGCCATGCTGATCTCCGTCAACTGGCTGCGTGATTTCGTCGACATTCCGGCCACCCTCGATCCCAAGGCGCTGGCGGATCGGTTCACCATTACCACGGCTGAAGTCGAGGGCGTCGAGCACGTGACGCGCCTTCCGGAGGGCGTGCGTTTGCCGCCCGGCGGAGCGCTGCCGGAGCGCGAGCGGGAAGACTGGATCATCGAGGTCGACAACAAGTCGATTACGCATCGCCCAGACCTCTGGGGGCACTACGGCGTCGCGCGGGAAGTGGCGGCCATGCTGGACCTGCCGCTTCGGCCCTATCCGGCCAAGGCCGAGGATGCGGTGGGCGATTCCAAAGCGCCGGCAATACCAATCGAAATAGACGATCCGGCAAAGTGCCCCAGATATACCGCGCTGCTAATGACAGGCCTGAAGACGGCCATGTCGCCAGCCGTGATGCAGGTCCGGCTGGGGCGCTGCGGGATGCGGCCGATCAGCTTTCTGGTCGACCTGACGAACTACATCATGCTTGAGATCGGCCAGCCGATGCACGCGTTTGATGGCGGGCTGCTCAAGCAAATCGAAGTGGCGACGGCCGCTGCAGGCGAAAAGTTCCGGACGCTGGATGGCACGGATCGCGTCATGCCGGCTGGCACGCTGATGATCAAGTCAGGCCGCAAGTCGGTGGCGATCGCGGGGATCATGGGCGGTGCCGAAACGGAGGTCTCGTCGGCGACGACAACGGTGCTGCTGGAGTCGGCCAACTTTGACGCGGCAACGGTGCGGCGCGCCGCGGCGGCGATGTCGCTACGGACCGAAGCGAGCGCGCGATTTGAAAAGTCGCTGGACCCGAACAACACGGTGCTGGGAATCGCCCGGTTTGTGCACCTCGCGCGGGAGCAATTCCCGAGTCTGGGATTCGCCAGCCGGCTGAGCGACGCCTATCCGCGTCCGCTCGCGCCAAAGCCGATCGACGTGGATGCGGGTTTCGCGGCGCGATTCATCGGAAAAGACGTCTCGGCGAGCGAGATGTCGCGAATCCTGACCGCGCTCTCGTTCGGCGTCGAGGCACACGGCGAAAAACTGCGCGTGACGCCGCCCAGCTTCCGCGCAACGAAGGACATTTCGATTGAGGCGGACATCATCGAGGAGGTTTCGCGGAGCGTCGGCTACGACCGGATCGAGCCGACACTTCCCGCCGTGACGACCAGGTACATCGGTCTCAACCCTGCCCTGCGGCTGGAGCGACTGACACTGGAGCACTTCTGCCGATCCGGACCGTTTTTTGAGATACACGGATACATCTGGTACGACGACGCGTGGCTGGCTCGCATCGGATTCGATCCCGGCAAGTGCATCACGTTACGAAACCCGGCGGCGGCGGATTGCAGCAAGCTGCGACAGTCGCTCATACCCGGTCTACTCGCGGCGGTGGAGAAAAACCGACATCAGTTGCAGCAATTCGATCTGCTTGAGGTCGGATCGGTTTTTCGACCGGTGGGAACCGCCGGCGCGAGCGATTCGGACGACGTAACGCGGGCGCAGGAACGGCACGTCGGCCTCGCCGTCGCGGCTTCTGGCGCGAAGGAGACGGACGCCGTCTGGAGCCGCCTCAAAGGCGCGCTCGAAGCATACGCTGTCGAGATTCTGGATGGCTCGATTCGCTTCGCCGAAGCCGAAGCCATCGCACCATGGGAAGACGCCGGCCGGCTGGCGGATGTGACCTTGGATGGGCAATCCATCGGGCGAATCGGGGTATTGTCGCTGGCTTGCAAACAGCGAATCGATGAACGGCTGCGCGGATGGTCGGTCGCGTTGGGAGAGCTCAATCTGGCCGGACTGGGTGGTCGTCTCGGTCGCCGAATGAAGCTCGGGAAGGTCCCCGAGTTCCCGCGTGTACGGTTGGACTTCAGCTTTCTGGCGGACGGGCGACGGCGCTACGCACAGATCGCGGATGATCTGCGGACATTCGGAAATGCGCTCCTGGAACGAATGAGCTATGTCGGAAGCTATGAGGGCGGGTCGGTGCCGGTTGGCAAGCGGAGCTTCACCGTACGGGCGGAACTAGGGCTGGCCGATCGGACCCTGACAGAAGCGGATCTGCAGAAATTTCGCGATGAGTTCACGACCTTCCTGGGGCGGCTGGGTCTGGAGCTGCGGACATGATGGGCCGGGTTTCGGTGTTGGCATGGCTGGTGGCGTGTGCGACGGCGCTGGGGCAGAACGCCGGCGCCATGCGAGTCAGCGGCCCGATTACAGAGGACGCGACGTGGCGCGGGATGGTGTTCATTACCGGTGACGTCCAAATCGCAAGCGGCACGGTGACGGTCGAGGCCGGAAGCACCATTGAGTTTGTCGCCGGCAGCACGGACTCAAATCCGCTGCTGGCGGTTGGGACAGCCGACAAGGGTGGTCGACTCCTGCTAAAGGGAACGAAGGAAGCGCCCGTCACGCTCAGGAGCCGGTCTGGAATGAAGCCGGGATGCGTACGGGTGTTTGTGCAGGCCGGCCAGGGCGTCGAATGGGCGAACGTCCTGATTGACGGTCTGGGCTATCGCACGAACGTGAAGCTCGACGACCGGCTGACGGGCAATCGGAAGCCGGGCGAACAGAACTCGGTTGTACCGGCGGTGTCGATCACTGCCGAAACCGGCAAAACGCAGGTACGCCTGGAATCCGTGAGTTTTCGACGCTGCGCGCGACTCTCATTGCGCGTCGGCGCGGAGACCGTCGGCGGCGTCAAGGCATGCGCATTTGAAGACGGTATGGAGCGGGTTGACGTCGAAATCAGTTCACTGGTCGGGGGCATCTACACGATTTTGGGAAGCCGGTTCAGCGGCGTCTTGGACGTCACCGGATGCGGCGTCCACGCCGAAGGGAATATCTTCACCGGTCCGCGTGCGGCGCTGGCGGTGAATTCGGCGACAACGCCCGCTTCGCGGATCATCGAAAACTACATTCACAACAGCACGACCGCGGACGACGGAAGTTACTGTTTGAAGTGCGCGGACGGGGCCGCGGAAATCCGCGACAACGTGTTCCGCGGCGGCACCTATGTGGTGCTGGATGGCTCACGCAGCATGACCGGCAACGTGCTCGTGTCGGGCGGCCGGCTTTCAAGCCGGGTCAGCAAAGCAGCAAAGACGCACTACGTGGTGGCTGATTTGCCGGGCGGGGCTAAGTTTGAGCGAAATGTTCTGATCGGCCCGGCCTATGCACTGCTGGCAACGCAGGCGGCAGGCACCGGCGAAACCGCGCCCGGAGCCGCGCGCGAGCAAATGACCATCCGCCAGAATGTGTTCGACGGTCTGGGCGACACGTCGCAGGCAATTCGCCTGAACGTCGGCGCGCGTGAACGGCTCGAGGCCAGCATCATCGAGAACACGTTTCTGCGCCTGCCGACGCTCGTCATGGATGAAGCAAAAATGGACGGCACGATTGCCGCGATCGATCGAAACATCATCGCGCCGAAACCGGCGCGGCCGTGGGAAGGCGTGATGATCGCCGGCAAACAACTCGGGCCGACTGACTTCGGAACAGGTGATCGCGTGTTTGCGAGCGTTTCCGAACTGGGGGTCGCCGGCTTGCCATCGGGGCTGCCGGAAGACTGGGATGCGGCCCTGTTGGCCGGGCGCACCTCGATCGAGCAGATACGCGAGAAAGTGCGGACGGCCTACCGAGCCAGATAGTCAGGGGCGCTTCGATAGAATTCCATCGAGCAAAGCTGTCCATGCTTGCGCGGCGCGCGCGGCGGTGAACTCGATCGGCGTTTTGAGCTTTGCCAAACTATCGCCGCGTAGTTTCTGAATGGCCGCGATGAGCGCCATCGAATCGCCCTGCTCTACATGCAAGCCGCGATCTGCATCGCGAAACCAATCGACGATTTCCGAGCGGGCATTTCCGATAAAGATCGCCCGCCGACGAGCCGCGAGTGCCGCATAGATCTTGTGCGGCAGGGCATGGTCAAAGAGCGCGGCGTGCTGCGACACAAGGCACACATCCGCGGCGGCAAGCATGTCGGCGAGTTGGTCGGCGGGCTGGAAATCGAGCAGTTGAATGGGAAGGTGCTTTTCGCGAATGGCGCGTTCAACAACGGCCCGGCCCGGGCCCGCGCCGACAAACTGAAAAACGACAGCGGCGTCGTCTTTGAGGGCTTCGGCGGCGGCGAGAATCGATTCGAACGGATGGCTGAGGCCCATGTTGCCGGCGTATTGGATGACGAATTTGCCGGTGAGCCCGTGGCGATGTCGGAAGGCGTCGCCATTGCCGCCAGCGACGCGGGCGGGATCGATGCCGTCGTGAATGGCGCGCACGCGGGCTGCGTCGATGCCGCGCGTGACAACAATCCGCTCGGCGATCCGCGTTGCGATCGGGACGACCACGGACGACTTGCGCATGACTGAAGTGTCCGCGGCACGCCAGATTCGAGCGATAACACCGTTCGGTCGAATGACGCCCAGGGCCTCCGCGCAATCCGGGTAGAGGTCCAGGACTTTATAGACGAGCGCGGCGCCATGTCGCTGCGCGATGGCAACACCGATTCCACCACCCAACGGCGGCGCCGTGGACGAAACAACGACGTCCGGACGATCAAGAACGCGGCCGGCGGTGATGGCGGCGCGATGGAAACGCGCGAAACCCCAGGCGCGGCCGGGGAGTGAGCGGCGGACCGGACCGCGCGGGACACGGACGATATTGATTCCGCGCCAGGTTTCGGCGGGCGGCCAGCGCGTGCCGGGCTTGTCCCAGGCGCGGTCGCCGGCCAGGACGGTAATTCGCCAGTTCGGACGGGCCTCGGCGATGAGCGGTAGATGGTCGGTCAGCACGGCAGCGCTAGCGCAGACGTCGGGCCAGAAGAACTCGTTGATGAAGAGGATATGCGCGCTTCGCCGATCGTCTTTGCTCAACGGGCGGCTCCGGCGGGACTTTCCGCGGCAGTCCAGGATTCGAGACGATCGCGGGCAAGACGGCACAGATCATCCCAGCGAACGAGGGCGCGGGGGTCGAGCGTGACGCCGGCCGGCAGCTCGATCAGGCCGGCGGACTGGCCGATGGAAAAGGCCGAACTCGTTACCTGTTCACCGACGGGTGCGCCAAAGCGCGTCCAGCGATGGGTCTCACCGGCGTGATGAGCTTCCAGGGCGGTCGCGCCGATTTCGGCGGCAAAGACGCCGAGGCCGTTGAGCAGTTCAGGAAGATTGGTCGCGGCCGCGATCTTGAGGCGCGCCAGCTCGGCAGCCGCGTGAAGGAGGCGGGTCTCGTCTCGGCCGCGCGCCATGTCGGTCCAGCCGGCCCATTCGAGATAGCCCAGCACCCGGACGCAGAAAATGACGAGGGCGAGGGCCAGTAAGAGACCAAGTCCCACGACCAGATGATTGACACTCGAAAGGAGCACGCAAATGACGATCAGCGCGAGACTGGCGGCGTAGATGCGCAGGGCCGCGCCGGACGTACCGTAGCCGCGCGACGCGAGCCGATGGTGGACATGGTCGCGATCGCCCGAGAGCAGCGGCTGGCCCATGACCGAGCGGCGAGCGATGGCAATGAGCGTGTCGAAAATCGGATAGCCGAGCGCACACAGCGGCACGAGGATCATCACGACCGTATGAGATTTTTGCGCCGAATGCAGCGAGCAAAGTGCGAGAAACATGCCGAGACCGAGACTGCCGGTATCGCCCAGGAAGACGCGGGCCGGATGAAAGTTCCAGCGAAGAAAGCCGAGTAGTGCGCCCGCCAGAACAATCATCATGACAGCCATGTAGTAATTCTGCAGCGCGATCGCGACGACCGCGTTGGTGGCCGCGGCAAGGAAGCCAATGCCGACGGCGAGCCCATCGAGGCCGTCGGTGAGATTGACGGCGTTGGTGATGCCGACGATCCAGATGATGGAAAGCAGCGGGGCGAACAGCCGCCCCAGCGGAATGGCGACCGAGCCAACCCAGGGAATCGTGACCGCGGATACACCATAGCCGAGCAGATAGGCGGCCATGGCGACGACCAGTTCGACGAGCAGCTTCGAACGGGCGGGCAGCCGGCGGAGGTCATCAATAATGCCGACACCCATCATGACTGCCGTGCAAAGAACGGCGGTAAGAATGGCGGCGCGGTGGGGTTCCAGCATTTCCGCGACGCGGTTGTTGAGCGAGAGGGCGGCGGCGATGCCGGCGAATACGACGGCGAAGATGACCAGGCCGCCCATGGTCGGCGTGGGCGCGGCGTGCTGTTTGCGGCCGCCCGGTGCGTCGACCCAGCCCACGCGGCGTGCGAAGGAGATATAGAGCGGCGTCAGCAGAAACGTCGCGGCCGCGGCGGCGACGAAGAGAGCCATGTAGCTTTTGTGGCGAGAGAGGATTCCGAGGATTTCAGTGAGCACGGGTTGGTCCTGTGGCTGGCCGGATATTACCGCGCGGGATAAGATTCGTCGCGCTACGCGGTTCAGAATGAGGCGGTTTGCACCGCCGACGGAGCATGCTCATGGCCGTTCGGTTTGTTCTGGGGCGCGCGGGGACGGGGAAGACTCACCACTGCCTGTCGGAGATTCGCGGCGAACTGAGCGAGCGACTGGTCGGGACGCCGTCTCTGGTTCTGCTCGTTCCTGAGCAGGCGGCGCTGCAGATGGAGCGACAGCTTCTGTCGGGCGGCGAGCTACCGGGATTGGGGCGATGTGAGGTTCTCAGTTTTCGACGGTTGGCGCACCGCGTGTTGAACGCGGCGGGCGGTCCGTTGCCGGTCGTGCTGACGCCGATCGGGCGCGAAATGGTGCTGCGCGATCTGTTGGCGCGCAATCGGGCGGGCCTGCGCGAGTTTGACGGTGTGGCGCTGCGGCCGGGGTTTGTGGCGTCATTGGGGCGGACGATTGTTGAGCTGCTACAGGAATCGGTGTCGCCGGATCGGATGCTCGAGCAGGCGGAGGCGTGCAGGGCGGCGGGAAATCCGTCGGGCGACCGGCTGCACGACGTGGGGGTCATGTATCAACGATATATGCAGTTTCTCGGATCGGAGCGGGTAGACCCGGAGGGCGTTCTGGACCTGGCACGCCGGCATCTTGATCGGGTTGGGTGGCTGAAGGACTGCCGGCTCTGGGTGGACGGATTCGCCGGATTCACCCAGGAACAGGTGCGGCTTCTGGTCGATCTGTGCGGGCGGGCGGCGGATGCGACGGTTTCGTTCCTGGTTGATCCGGCGGACTCCGCGGCGGCGCGGGTCGGTGCGCGAGTCGATCCGATCGGTCTGTTTGCGAGGACGGAGCGCACGGCGATCGGCCTGCACGACGCGCTTAGGGACGCGGGAGTTGAACTGGCGTCGCCCATCGTGCTGAGGTCCGCGCATCCGCCGCGATTTCGAGCAGCGGAGCTCATCCAACTGGAAGCGGGCTTGTTCGGTCCGGTGGCCGGTGCCCAGGTAAGGACGAGCGACTCGGTACGGTTTTTCGCGGCGCCTGATCGCCGCGCGGAGGCGCGTGCGGTTGCGGCGGAGATTCGCCGCCTGGTGCGGCGCGAACAGGCGCCGCTGCGCTATCGCGACATCGCGATCATCGTCCGCGATCTGGAGCCCTACCACGACTTGCTCTCGGCGGAATTGGGCGAACATGGCGTGCCATTCTTCATCGATCGGCGGCGGCCGACCAGCCATCATCCGCTGGTCGAGGCCGTGCGGGCGTTGTTGCGGCTGCGCGGCGGACGGCCCGGGCGGGCGTCGGCCCTTCCGCTGTTGCTCAAGACCGGATTGACGCCCCTCGACGACGATGCGGCCGATCTGCTCGAGAACTACCAATTGATGCACGGTCTGGACGAGGTAGCCGCCCGGACCGGCGGTGACTGGACCTATCCGTCCCTCGATTCGGACTCGAGCGGGCGCGTCAGCGACTTAGAGTCGCAAACGCTGGCGCGCGTCAACGCAGCGCGGCAGCGCTTGGTTACTGCACTGGGCGAATGGTGGATCGCCGACGCGAACGAGCGCTCTACAAGTTGCCGCGAATTGGCGGCCGGGCTGGTCGTGGCGCTGGTACGCCTCGGCGCGCCGGCCACGCTCTCGTCGTGGTCACTCACGGCGTCGCAATCCGGCGATCTGGATCAAGCTCAGGAGCATGCGCAAGTCTGGACCGATTTGAGCGAGCTACTGGATGAACTCGTCAGCGCCCTCGGCGACACGCAAATGTCGATGAGCGAGTTTCGTGAGGTACTCGAGGCGGGCCTGGCCGATTTTTCGCTCGGGCTGGTGCCGCCGACTCTGGACCAGACCCTGGTCAGTTCGATCGAGCGGAGCCGGCATCCGCCGGTGCGGGCGGCGTTCGTACTGGGCTTTTCGGACGGCGAATTCCCGCATCGTCATCGGAGCGTTGAACTGATCGATGACGCGGAGCGCGAATGGCTCGAACGGGGCGGCGTCAAACTCGGGCCATCGCGGCGGTCGCGATCGCTGGATGAGCGGATGCTGGCCTACATCGCCGTGACGCGTCCGAGCGAACGGCTGTGGGTGAGCTATCCGGCCGCGGACGATCAGGGTCGCGCGATACAGCCGTCGCCCTACCTGGCGGACTGTCTGCGGGCGCTGGGATGGGACTCGTCGTCGGTTGAGACATTGCGCGGCACAGCGGAGCTGCCGCGCGTCGCGGATGTATCCACGGTCGGCGATCTCTCGGCCGGACTCGCGGTCGCAATGCGTTCACTGGCCGAGCGGCCCAGCCGGACGATCATCGATGCGGAAGCGTGGCTGGCAGTGTATGAGGAGGTGCGCGCGAAACGGTGTCCGGGAGCTGAAGGGGCGCTGCGGGCGCTAGCGCCGACCCGGAAAGCCGCGTTGAGCGCCGATGCAATATTGGCACTGCATGGCCAAACGCTGGCAACCAGTGTGACGCGACTGGAGGCGTTTGCGAAGTGCCCGTTTCAGCATTTCGCGAAATACGAACTTCGGCTGACGCCGCGCCGCGTGAATGAAGTCGGGGCCCTGCATTGGGGCCGGCTCTATCACGCGATGCTGGAAGAGTTCGTCAATGTGCTGGCGTACAACGGCGAGTCACTGGCTGCGCTGACGGACCAGCAGATCACGGACCGACTTGCGCAGATCGCGGATTCGGCCGTCAGTGCGCTGAATGACGCGAGCCCGCTGGACGCGGCAGCGAAGAAAATCCTACGTTCGCGCGGAGCGCGCGACCTGGCGGTCTCTATTCGCGCTCAACAGCTTCGCGCCGCTCCCGGATTGCGGCCGAGGTTCACTGAGCGGGCATTTGGGTCCGACGCGACCGGATCGCTGCCGGCCATCGTGCTGAAGACGCCGAAGGGCCGGACCGTTCGCCTGCGCGGACGCATCGATCGAATCGACCTGGTCCAGGAACCGCAGCGCGGCGAAACGCTGGCAGTCGTGTTCGACTACAAACGATTGGACAAAAATCGCCTGCGACTGGATGAGGCGCTGCACGGTCTGGCGCTGCAGTTGCTCGCCTACTTGTTGGTGCTGAAGGACCACGGCGAACAATTGGCCGGCGGTGGCGTGCGGCCGGCTGGGGCCTTTTATCTGCCGCTGGTGACGGGATTTCAGACCGTCGAGCATCCTTCCAAAGCGAAACCGGCGTTACGACCGTTCATGCCGCGCGGATTATTCGACTTCGATGCATTGTCGGCGTTGGACCCTGGCCTCGCGGAGGGCGCCAGTTCGCTGTTCAGCGCGCGGCGGAACAAGGACGGGACGATGGGAAAGGCGCGCTCGCTCGATACCGCGTCGCGGCCAGCATTTGAGCGAATCCTTGAAGGCGTTCGCGAGAAGCTGGGGGAATTGGCGGATCGAATCATTGATGGCGAGATTCGCGTCGCACCGGCGATTTATCGCAACCGGCTGCCGTGTGAGCAGTGCGAATATCGAGCGGTCTGCCGCTTTGAATATTCGTCGGGGTTTGCGGTTCGGCTTCCGGTCATCGAACGGGGCGAGATGCTACGACGGTTCGGCGAGGGCGAGGGCAACGACGAGCCATGAGTTCGCGGGCGTGGACGAAAGAGCAGCGCGAGGCGATCGGCGAAGTCGGCCGAAACGTCCTCGTGTCGGCGGGCGCTGGCAGCGGGAAGACGTCGGTGCTGGCGGAACGTTGCGCGTTTCTGGTGGCCGACGCGCGGCCGGCCTGCGACGTGGATCGCTTGCTGGTGGTGACGTTTACCGACGCCGCGGCCGCGGAGATGCGGCACCGGATTATTGAAACACTGCGGCGTCGGCAATCGGCACGGCCCTCGGATGCGCGGCTGACGGAGCAGATCGCGCTGGTTGATACCGCCGCAATCTCGACGATGCACTCGTTTTGCCGGCGCGTGCTGGGGCGGTTCTTCGCGAAGGTGGGCCTCGATCCCGGATTTCGGACGCTTGATGCGCACGAGGCGCGGCTGCTGCGGCGGGATGTACTGGACGATCTGATGCGCGAGTTGCACTCGGACGAGTCGCCGCTTGCGAAACGATTGGATGCGCTGGTGGCGGAAATTGGACAGGGGCGAGACGAAACGATTCGAGGCACGATTGACGAATTGGCGGCATTTCTCGAATCGGTGGTCGATGCGGATGAATGGCTGGCGAAATTGCAGGCAACATACGCGGCGGCCAAGCCGGGGGAATTGAGCGCAGCATGGTCTGAGGAATTGCGCAGGACGATTCTCGAAGACCTGGTCGGACTGATCGACGAAGCCCAGGCGGGCATTGCTGAGATGGCCGCGCGCGGCATGGCCGTATTAGCGTTACTGAGCAAACCCCTGGATGCATATCGGCAACAGCTTGAGGAATGGCATGCGACGCTGGATCGCGATCGGGTGAAGGGGGTCGAGCGCGTACGCGAGAAGCTGATAGAGTTTGCGTTTCCCAAGATGCCACGAAAAGACGCAACCGAAGTGAAGCGGGCAGAGGCGCATGAGCGCGAAGAGTTTGAGCGGCGACAAGGGCAATTCACGGCGATTCGCGAAGGATTCAAGAAGTTTCAAGCTCGGTACGGATTATTCAGTATCGCTGAGTATGCCGAAGGGATCGCCATGACAGCGCCACACGTGGCGACGATGCTCGATCTGGTGCAGGAATTCCGCCGGCGCTATGTTGCGGCGAAGCGCGAGTTGGTGGCCGTGGATTTTTCCGATCTCGAACGACTCACGTTGCACTTGCTGCGCGACCCGCAGGCCCCCGACGGACTCACGCTCATCGCGAAATGGCTGCGAAGCCAGTACGAGCATTTGCTGGTTGACGAATATCAGGACATCAACCCGGTTCAGGCCGAGATTCTGCGACGCGTATCCCGGCAAAACGAGACTGGCAGGACGGGTAATCAGTTCGCGGTGGGCGATGTGAAGCAATCAATTTACCGCTTCCGACTGGCCGAGCCGGGGTTGTTCATCGCGCGTCAGCAGTCGGCGCGCGACCCGCGAAACGCCGGCCGCGAGACGGCCATCGACCTCAACGCCAACTTCCGCAGCGGCAGCGGAGTGCTGCGGCTAGTGAACGCGATGTTCTCGCGATTAATGGCGGCTGATCTGGGCGGGATTGTGTATGACGATCGCGCGGCGCTGCGGCCCGGAACTGCGGCGCAGGAATCTGTAGCGGGGCCGGCGGTTGAGTTGGCGGTGTTGGCGGAGGAGCGCGGGCCTGAGCCGGACGAGATAGAGGAAACGGGCGACGACAACGCCCCGGAAACCGGTGCTGGAGAATGGGAGCGGATCGAGCGCGAGGCGTGGTGGGTGGCACGACGGATCGACGAGCTGCGGCGAGCCGACCCGATGCTGAAGTTTGGCGACATCGCGATTCTCATGCGCTCTCCCCAAATTCATGCCACACAACTCGTGCGAACACTGGAGCGGCAGGGCGTGCCGGTGTTCGCCGAGTTGACGGGGGGATTCTTCGACTCGCTGGAAATCCGCGACGTCCTGGCATTCCTGTCGGTGCTGGACAACGCCCAGCAGAACATTCCGTTGGCGGCGTGGCTCCGCTCGCCGCTCTGTCCGACGCCTCTGAACGATTCCCAGCTTGTGGCGATTCGAGCCGCGGCGGAACACGGCGAGCCCTTCTGCTTTGCAGTATCGCGATATGCGGAGCAAGGCGCGGACGTGGAGTTGCGCCGATTGCTCCGCGACGCGCTCGGCGAAATCGAACGCCGTCGGGCAGATATTCGCCAGCGACCGCTGCCCGACGTGCTGGCGGAGATTCTTCGCGAGACGGGTTACGCGGCATACGCGGCCGCCCTTCCAGAGGGCCCGCAGCGGACCGCGAATCTCACTCGGCTGCACGAGCATGCACGAGATTTCGGCGAGTTCTCCCGGCAGGGTCTGCACCGGTTTCTCGCCTTTCTCGATCAATTGCGCGACGAGGAGGCCGACCTAGGCGCCGCGCCGGCGCTGGCGGCGTCGGCCGACGTGGTTCGCGTGATGTCAATTCACCGGTCGAAGGGGTTGGAATTCCCAGTTGTGTTCGTCGTGGAGCTGGGAAAGCGATTCAATCTGCGCGATTCGCAGGCCGCGATTCTGGTGGACCGGCGATTGGGGCTTGGGATGCGCGCGGCCGACGTCGAAAGGCGAATCTCGTATCCAACCCTGCCGCATCAAATGATCGCTCGGGAGGTTCGGCGCCAGTCGCTCGCGGAAGAAATTCGCACGCTTTACGTGGCGATGACGCGCGCGAAGAATCGCCTCGTGCTGGTTGGGAGCGGTTCGCTCGAGGAGCTTGCCGCAGCGCGGGCGGGCGCCGTGCCGGCCGGCGGGCCGCTGCCGCTGCATCAGCGCGCGGCGGCGGTGTGCTATCTGGACTGGTTGCTGGCGGTGCTTCGGACGCTGCGCGCCGGGGAGGCCGTCTGGCCGGACCAAACGCCGGGAGCAGACGCGCTGCTCACGGTTTCGATGATCTCGAGCGAGGAGATGCGCTCGTGGACGCAGGGGCAGACGTTTGAGCCCGACGTACGGGCCCGACTGGAGGCCTTTGCGGCGCTCGGACCACCGGACAAGGCATTCGCGCGGATCTCGCTCGACACGGTCGCGGCGCGTGCGGCAATGGCGCGGTTGACTGCTCGATACGGCTTCGAGCGATTGACCCAGCTTCCGGCCGTCGTCGCGGCCAGCGCGTTGAAACAGCGGTTCGACACGACGCGCGATCCCGAAAATCCGGCGGCTGGCGATCGGCTCTCGTTCGCGCCCCGACTGGCCATGCCGATGTTCATCGAGACAGCACGACACGCGTCGCCGACTCAGCGCGGTGTTGCGGTACATGCCTTCCTGCAGCGCGTCGACCTGTCGCGGATATGCGACGAACAGGATCTGGGCGCGCAGCGCGAAGGATTCGTACATACTGGGCAATTGGCGCCCGAAGAAGCAGCTGAACTCGATCTCGCCGCGCTGGCCTGGTTCTTCAGCACCGAAGTGGGCGGCGAGCTTCGCGAGCGCCGCGCGACGGCACGCCGCGAAGAAGCATTTGTCTTTGGCATGCTGCCGACGACTTACGACGCAGACGCCGGCGCGGCGGGCGACGATCGGATCATCGTTCGCGGCGTAATCGACTGTTTCTTCGAAACGCCGAGCGGAGTCGTGCTCCTGGATTACAAGACGGACGGCGTGGCCGAGTCGGAAGTCGCGGCGCGGACGAAAGTATATGGTCCGCAGCTTCGAGTCTACGCCGAGGCGCTGGCGGCCATCTGGAAGAAAAACGTAACGCGGCGCGTGTTGGTTTTCCTGGGGCCGCGACGTATCGTCATCGTTTGAGAAACTATTCGAAGCGCACCGCAGAGTCGCGCGATTTCGTGACGGCGCGAAGCGGGAGCCGGATAGTCATGGTTGTCCCGCGATCGACGACCGATGCCACACTGATCGTGCCGTCAAGCTCTTTGACGAGACCATGCACAGCCGACAGACCGAGTCCGACATTGGCTCCATCGCCGCCGCCCAACTGACCCTTCGTGGTGAAAAATGGTTCGAACACCCGTTCGAGAATCTCAGGGCTGATTCCCGAACCAGTATCGGCGATCTGGATCACGGCATGATCGCCGTCGGCGGTCAGTCGAATGCAAAGCCGGCCGCCGGGCTTCATCGCGTCGACGGCGTTCTGAGAGAGCCCCTCCAATATGGGGAAAATACGGTGCGACTCAAACGTGGCGGGAGGCAGCGCGTCGATCGTCGCATCCAGCGCGAGGCCTTTTTTCTCGACCTCGGGCCGAAACGTGTCTACGAAGCGGCGCACCGCCTCGGTCAGATCGATGGCATGGCCGATGGAATGCTCGCTCTGCGAGAAGGCCAATAGCTGCTGCGTGATGCGCGAGGCGCGGCCGATCGAGTTGGCGGCGCGTTCGAGCGTCTTGCGATATTCGCGCGGACTGTCGCTTGAGAGGGCGGCGTCAATGCTCGTCAGAACGCCGCCAAGAATGTTATTGAAGTGATGCGAGACGCCCTCGGCCATGGTTCCGAGCGAGGCCATCCGGCGGCTGGACGCGACTTCGGCGGCAAGTTTCTTTCGTTCGGTCATGTCGCGGATGATGCCGGTGAAGATGTGCGTGCGGCCGAGGTGAACATCGCTGACGGCCAGATCCATGGGAAATGTCTCGCCGTTCTTTCGAAGGCCGACCACCTCGCGGCCGATGCCGATGATGTGTTTCTCGCCGGTTTCGAGGTATCGGCGAATATGGTCGCCGTGCTTCGATCGATCGGGCTCGGGCATGAGCATGGCCAGATCTTTGCCGATGACTTCGTCGGCGCGCCAGCCAAAAATGCGTTCCGCCGCCGGATTGAATGACTCGATTCGTCCCGTTTCGTCGGCCGTAACGATGCCTTCGGCGGCGGTGTCGAACACGGCCTTGAGCCGGGCGGCTGTGTTCCGGACGGCCTGCGCGGCCACGCGGCGCGGCGTGATGTCGCGGATGGCGATCGATACGCCCAGCGCATCGCCCACTGCGGGAACGATCGGAGAGACGACCGCGACAAAGACGCGTTCGACTTCGACGGGATCGACCCACGTATATTCGACATCGTTGCTGATCCCACGCTCGATCGCCTCGCGTACGAGGACTTCGATCTGCGGCCGCAGCGATTCGGGAAAGGCCTCGGCGAGCGGCCGGCCAAGCATGGCATCGGCGCCCCGCGAAAAAAGCAGCGCGGCGCGGTCGTTCCAGATTCGAATGATCCGCTCGCGATCAGCACCGATGAGCGCAAAGCCGGCGGTTCGGCAAAGGGCTTCGTAGAAGGCATCGTCATCGGGCATCGTGGCTACCGGGGTCAGTCGGGGGCCGGCGCCGAAGCCGGCGGGGCGACCGAGTCGGCCGAGATCGCCGGGGCGGGCCCCCATCTTACAATGGGACTGATGACATAGAGACTCTCGCGTTGCCCGGTCCCGGACGGCTCGACGAAAAACGGCCGCCCAAGCTTCGGGGAGCCGGCCAGATCGTCCGTCGGCCCCAGCATCAGAAATCCGCCCTCCGGAATCACGACACTGAATGCGAGTTCCTTGAAAACACGTCCCTGGTATTCGGGCCGCAACTGCCACATGTCGTCAAGTCGTTGATAACGAACGCGGCCCGGCGGCTCGCGAATCTCCGGCTCGACCCGCACGATCACGTCGCTGAGCCGCGGCGGTTCGATGGCCCAGCCAAATCGAAGCACCGGTCGCGCCGCGTTGAACGAAAGCCCCGAGAGCCCGCCCCCGGGGCTGAACCACATTAACTCCATGTCGCGTTGCGCGTCGGTGATGAAAACCTCGACCGTCTTGTTCACGCCGGGCAGGACCTGATCATCGCGCGAGCGGACGTCCGGCAGCGTGTCGATGGCGGCGCGGATCGGCGCGCGAGCCGAGTCGTGACCGACGCCGATCCGAAATCCGTTATCGCGCATGGTTGCGGCCACGTCGCGCGGAATCACGTTGGTGTCAACCATAGACCAGATTTTGTCGATGCGCTGGAGGCCGCCGCCGGGAACCTCCACGCGCAAGACGCTGAAACGGACCGTGCAGGTGCGTATTCCGGGTGTGTCGGATGCAGGTTGAGACTCGGCGACCTTGAAGGGATTTTCCCCGGCCGTGTTGTCGCGCGATTTCCAGTTGAATGCGCCGTCCTTGAAGAAATTGCAGCCGGCGATCAACACGCTCGCGCAGGCGACGAGCCCGATGCAGCACCGGGCGTCAGTTTGTGGTCGGCGCGGTTTGAAGGTCATTCGGAATTCATCGAGTGCTCGTTAGCCCGGTCCGCGGCGAGCGAGCTCGCAAAGGCGTTTGCAGCCCTCGCGCAGCTTGGCGTCGGTGGTCGCAAAGCTGATGCGGAAATGCGTGTCGCGATCGGAAAAGACGTTACCGGGAATGATGAGGACGTTTCTTTCGACGGCCGCGTTGCAGAAGGCCGCGCCGCAATCAAACGTGGCCGGGACGCGCGGAAAAACGTAGAAGCCGCCACCCGGCCGGACGAACTCAAACGTGCCGGCCAGCGACTCGCACACCAGATCGCGTTTGCGTTTGTATTCCGCGCAGATGTCAGTGACGTCGACATCGAGGGCGGTCAGCATGGCTACCTGCGACATGCTCGGGGCACAAACGTAGGTGTACTGTTGCAGCTTGGTGATTTCATCGACGAACGAGCCCGACGCGGCCAGATAGCCCAGCCGCCAGCCCGTCACGCTGTACGTCTTGCCAAAGCCGCGAAGAACGATCGTGTGCTGCGGGGCATACCGCGCAGGCGAGGTGCTCGGGCCGTCCAGCGAGAGATCGCAATAAATCTCGTCGGAAATCAGGGCGAGATCGTGCTTCTCGGCGATTTCAGCGGCGCGGCGGATGTCGGCGTCGGACATGACCGTTCCCGTCGGATTGCCGGGCGAGTTGATCATGATCGCGCGGGTCTTCGGCGTGATCGCCGCCTCGACGGCAGCCGCCGGAAAACCAAAATCGGGATACGACGGGACCGCGACCGGCACGCCGTTCACCATTCGCACAAGCTGGCGATACGACACGAAATAGGGATCGGGAAAGATGATCTCGTCCCCGGGATCGAGCAGCGCCAGCAGGGCCACCATCAGGCCACCCGAGACGCCGCTGGTGATCATCACGTTCGCGTCCCAACCCAATTCCGCGTTAACGGCAAGCTGCGTCTTGCGTCGAAGTTCGGGCATGCCGGCGGTGAGCGTGTAGCGATTCTGTCCGGACTCGATGGCCCGCATCGCGGCCAAGGCGACGGCATGAGGCACGGCGTGGTCGGGCTGGCCGATCGAAAGGTCGATCGGATCCTTGAGCTTGGCCGCGAGTTCGTAGACCTTGCGAATCCCGGAGAACTCGATCGATCGTGCTCGATTGGAGAGGCGCTCGCCGAGATTCATCGGGATCCTCGTTGCGATGCGGCCCGGTGGTGGCGAGGCGACCGGGGGCTCGGCGCGTTACGCCGGCGGTCGGCTCAACGAAGGCCGGCTACTTCTTCTTGTCGGCTTTGGCAGCGGGCTTCGCACCGGCTGCGGGCTTGGCCGCGGCGGCGGGCTTCGCGCCGGCCTTGCCGGCTGGGGCGG
>JAATGM010000045.1 GCA_015654675.1 Planctomycetota bacterium
TCGTGGAACGGACAATTGCGTGGCTCTCGACCTTCCGCCGCCTGGTCGTGCGATATGAACGGAATCTGACCATGTACCAGGCGTTTTTCCATGTCGCGTGCCTGATCATCACCCTGAGGCGGTTATGAAACTGGTTCTAGTTTTGATTGACGGGCATGTTCAGAGTGTGGAAACAGTGACGAGAGTAGGAGGCGGGTTCGTAATCGGGGATTTTAGAGATTTGAAGCAAGCTAGTGATATTGCTGAGCGTATTAGGGCCGGCGGAATCAAGAATGAGTGAAGTGTAATTAATATCGTCGGTTGCGTGAGATCAGTGATTGCGCGGTCGAGAGCATCGGGAGGGACCTGATATCCACGGGCACTTCGCACATAGGCAGCGGTGATTTTGAATTGAATACTCGGAATACTCTGGAAATTCACCAATAAAATATGGGCCGGACTCCGGTACGTCGCGGCGCTGAACGAACCCGCTACATCTCAGAGTTCGAAACCCGGTACGAAACCCGCCGGGAATGGGGTCATCCAAGATAGTTTCGTAAGGAATTGAAGTGAGCTACGCGCGCACTCGATTGAGCGACCTTTGATGCTGAAAACATTTTCAAAGGCCTCTCCCTGCCGGAAGTCTGCTACTGCCGCGCCGTCGGCGGACCGTCGGCCTGGGCGGTTGTCTTTTCGCGGCGGCGCTGCTCCCACCAGCGGCTCCAGGCGCCCATGTCGAAGCCGAAGTTCTTGCCCGTGATGGCGATCAACGCCTCCTGGACTTCCGTGCGATAGATCGCCATCTTGTCGATCTCGGTGTACCAGGTGGAGCCGATGACTGAGCCGGCCCCGAAGACCGAAATGCTGGGCGGATAGTAGACCAGCGGGACGCCGCCAAAACAGGTGATGCTCGGGCCGCAATAGTCGTTCAAGGCCGAAACACAATACTCCTGCCGCGTGATCACGACCGTGGCGTAGCCGGCCACGTCGAGCAGCGGGATGAGATCGGGCACGGCCTCTTCGGCGCCGATCACGCCGAGGGCGCGGGCCGCGTTGCGGACAACCTGGTCCTCGCTGCTGCGCAGGGCGCTGCGATATTCAGCCACCATGCGATTGTCCCGCCGCGACGCAAGTACCTCGGCAGCGCGGCGGCGGATGTCGGGCGAAGGGTCGAAGATCGAAATCATGATCAGGTTCAGCGTGGCGTCGTCCTCGTGATAGCGCGAGAGCGCCTCGATCATGAGGCGGCGAGTCGGCTCAGTACCCGCCGACAGGACGCCGGCGATGGCGGGGATGGCGAGCGGATCGTTCAAGGCCAGCAACTGCCGGCGGCCGGCCTGGAACATTTTGGACGATTCGTCGCGCTTTCCGCCCTCGAGCTTGTTCGAGCGGATCTGGCGGACGCGCGTCACCCACTTGCCGATTTCCTTGCGGATGGCGGCCGCCTCCTCCTTGCGCGTCTGCTCGGCCTCGGGGATGTGCCGGATGCGCAGGTTTTCGGGGATGGCCCAGCGGCCGTTGGCGTCGCGGATGTAGCCGAGGTCTTTGCGGGCGGGGGCGAAGTCGGGATCGAGCTCGATGGCACGCCGCAGCTCGGACTTCATATCGGCAACGAAGCCCTCGGCCTTGCACCACTGGGCCAGGTCGTAGTGGCCCTGGGCCGTATCGGGATGGTTGACGCGCTCGTCGGCCAGCCGGTCCCACGGCGCGGCCTTCGGCTCGCGGCGGACGACGTCGGTCTTGGGGACGTCGATGACGCCGCCCATGAGGCGGATGCGGAATTCGTGGTCATCCTGTGAGACGATCACGCCGTCGAGAAAGCGGCCGTTCTTGAAGTAGAACAATTCGCCGCGAGCAGTCCCCGAGGCCGCGGAAATCAACGCGGCCGCCCCGAGCATCGCATGCCAGACAAGACGAGTACGCATGGGGGTGATTATACTCTTTTTCGTTAGACCCAAAATTCGCGGCGGCGTTAGGTTGCGCCGGCCGCCTGGGGGCAACGGGAGTCAGTTGCGTTGGAACTCTTTCACCTGGGCCGGCTGCCGTACATGGCCCGGCGCAGCTTCGCCTACGAAATTCGCCATCTGCTCCTATGGGGCGTCTTTGCCGGACTGATCGAGGGAACGGTCTCGGCCGTCATTGTCAGCAAGACATTTAACGCCGGCATCGTGCTGATTACGGTGGTGCAGGCCACGCCGGCCTTCGCGAACCTCATCAGCATTCTATGGGGGGTCATGCTGGTCGGACGGCGGAAGCTGCCGGTGATGTTCGCGCTGGGGGCGGCGGCGATTGTCACGGTTATGTCGGTGGGCGCGACGCCGATGACCGCGTGGGGCGGGTGGCTATTCGCGGCTCAGATCGCGCTCTCACGGCTCTTCATGTCGGGCGTGGTGGAGGCGCGGGCCAGCACCTGGAAGAGCAACTATCCGCGCAGCCATCGCGGGCGAATCACGGCGGCATTGCAGATCGTGCGGACCGTCGGCAGTCTGCCGCTCATTCTGGGGGCGGGGCTCCTGTTTGACCGGAACCCGGCGGCCTATCGATGGTTCTATCCGGCCATCGCAATCGTCGGGGTGGTTGCCCTGATCATCTATCGCCATGCACGAGTTCGCGGAGAGCGGCGCGCCCTGCGGCGGCCGGCGGCCGATCACGACGCACTGGCAAACGAGGCGCTGGGCGAACCGTACAGTCTGGTCAGCATGATGAAACCCTGGCACATCATCAGCCGGATGAAGCGCGCCCTGCTCGAAGACCCGCGCTTTGCGCGCTACATCCAGGCGCAGATGTGCATCGGCTCGGCCAACCTGATGGTGATGCCGGTCAACACCATCATCCTGACGAAGGTGATGAAGCTGAGCTATACGTCGAGCAACACGCTGATCGACATCATTCCGCGATTCATCACGTTGGGCATGCTGCCGATCTGGGCGCACTACTTCGATCGTGTCGGCGTGTTGCGCTTTCGCGTGGTCAACTCAACCTGCTGGAGCTTGTCCGTGCTGATTTGTGGCGTGGGCGCTGCGCTGGCGATTCATACGGGCGGCGTGGCGGCGTACATGACCGCGGCCATTGCCATCTACGCGCTCGGTCGCGTATTCGACGGCCTCGCCCAGAGCGGCGGCGCAATCGCCTGGAACATCGGCCACCTGCACTTCACCGAGGACAACAAGGCCGAGCTATATATGGGAATCCACGTCTCGCTCACAGGACTGCGCGGGTTGACCGCGCCGTTCATCGGGGCCCTGCTCTACGAGTGGATCGGCTATGGCGTGTTCGGCGCATCGTTTATCGTGGCGACGATCGGCCTGTTCCTCTTTCACCGGCTCGCGCACGAGGAGAAGCACGGCAAGCACCTAAAGGCCGAGCTTCACAAAGATCGCGTCGGTGCCGGGGATCGCGTCGGGAAGCCGGCGGACCTCGTCGGGCGTTAGCCAGGCCAACTCGGCCACCTCGGCCGGATTGGGCCTCAACTCGCCCGCCACCAGCTCGGCCGACCACCAGTGCAGCACCAGCCCGCCGCCATGCTTCACCTGCGTCATGATCCGCTCGCCCGGTCGCACAACGACGTCCAGCTCCTCGCGCATCTCGCGGACGAGCGCATCCGGCTCGCCCTCGCCCGGCTCGATTCCGCCGCCGGGAAAGCACCATTGGTTCGGCGCTCGCACGATGGCTGCCCGGCGAATGAGCAGAAATCGCTCGTCGCGGCGCAGCACGCCGATCACGCCATGTAACGGATTCGATGGGGAATAGGGCTTCATGGATCGCCTGCCTGTCCGGCCGAGTGGCGGAGTATAAACGACACGCGCAATTGGAATAGCCCGGCTGTCGCGCGCGTGTTACGTTATCCGATACCGGCCACGCGATGGCGGCCGGCGGGAGACAGAGATGACGATGATGCTCGGGGTGATTGGAACGGCGGCGATCGTGGGGCTGGCGCTCGGGGCGATCGCGCTGATCTGGCTCGTGTCGACTTATAACGGGCTGGTGTCGCGGCGAATGGCCTGCACCGGCGGCTGGGCACAGATCGACGTGCAACTCAAGCGCCGCTACGACCTGATTCCGAATCTGGTCGAAACGGTGAAGGGCTATGCCACGCACGAGAAGGAGACGCTGCAACAGGTGATCGCGGCCCGAAACCAGGGCCTGGCGGCAAACACTCCGCAGGCTGCGGCGGCCGCCGAATCGGCGCTGGCCGGCCCGCTCGGCCGCTTGATGGCAATCTCGGAGGCCTATCCGGATTTGAAGGCAAACGCGGGTTTCGTACAGTTGCAGGGCGAGCTGGCGTCGACCGAGTCGCAAATCTCGGCCGCGCGGCAGGGCTACAACCAGGCGGTGCAGTCATACAACGCGTCGATCGCGATGTTCCCAACGGCAATCGTGGCGGGAATGATGGCGTTCCGCGAAGAACCATTTTTTGAGATTCAGAGCTTCGAGGAACGCGAGGCGCCGAAGGTGAAGTTCTAGAGCTCCACTTCTGGCAACGGCAATTACTTGCCCGTGGATAGAACGATCTCATTGCCCTCGGAGTCCTTCATAATCGCCATCACGCCCCACGGCTGCTTCTCCGGCGGCTTGGCAAACTCGACGCCTTTGGCGCTGAGTTCGCGGTAAGTCTTCTCCACGTCGTCGCATTCCCACGACGCACCGGTGAATCCGCCGACGCGATCCTCCTGCCCCGGCGGCGTGAACAAGGCGATGCCCGTCTCGCCCTTGGTGGGGCGCACCTCGACCCAGCGCTGCCCCGGCCCCATCGGCTGATCGGTCACCAATGTGAATCCGAGCTTGTTGACGTAGAAATCCAGGGCCCGATCCTGATCGCGAACCGGAATGGTCATAAACTTGATCTTGCGAATCATGCGTCGGCCTTTCGTGCAAGTGCCTCCCCGCGACCGGCGGGTTACACCCACCATACACGCGAGCCAACGCGATTCCATCGAAACTTGGCGCCGGTCAAAAAGATCGCGCCCTTGGCCACTATACAACTTGACGCTATAGTGCGCAATGATACAGATACCCGTTGACCGCTATGTATTTGACGGCCTGCTCCCCGACCTCGTCGGCCACGACCGCCGTCCGGCCGCGTTCGTTGTTTTTCTGCATCTCTACCGCCACGCCGCCGAGCAACCCAATTGGTCCGTCCGCCTCTCACACCAGTCGATCGCCGACGCAACCGGCCTCTCGCGCAGCGCGGTGCAAAGCTCGCTGGCCCATCTGCAAAAGCGCCAGCTCATCGCGACAACAAGGGCCCACTCCACCGCCGTCCCGCGCCATCGCGTTCATCGGCCGTGGTTGCGTCTCGGGCGATCGAAGCAGAACTAGTCCAGCCATTCCCCCGGATGCTTCAGCTTGTGCGGGAGATACGTCTCCGTCACAAAGCTGATGCTCTTGGTCATCATGCTCTCGACTTCCATCTTGAAGCCGTGCTTGAGCATGGTGTCCACTTCCTTCTTCCACTCCTTCTTCCCCTCGAACCACGGATAGTCGAGGATCTGCTTGGCCCGCTTCACATCCTTGTCATCGACGCCGATCTTCACGTCATCCGGCAGCTTGAACTGCTCAAAATCGCCGCTGCGCACGCCGATGAACTTCGCGTCGGGCACGGCCATGCGCTTGCTCTCGAAGGCCAGGTTGATCGACCCCTGCTTGATGACGCTGTAGATGTAATACCCCCACGGGTCGTTATCGAGCAGCACATAGACAGGCAGCTTCAACTCTTCATGCAGACGGTAGAGCAGCCGGCGGACGCCGCGCGGCGGCTGGCCGTTTCCGTGCGTCAGAACGCAGTTGTGCTTCTTCCAGAACTTGTCCTCATTGAAGCGCTGCCAGACGGTGTCCTTCTCGACGTGCAGTACAAAATCGGCCTCGCATTTCTTGAAGCCCAGCACATCCGGCTCACAGATCGACGGAATACCGAACCCGCCCGCTCCCATGCGGCGCAAGTCGATCGTGTCGCCCTGGCTCACGATGGTCAGGTTGCCAACGATCGTCCCGCGCGTGCTCGCGAAAACATGCAGCTCCTCGCGCAGCGCCCCGATGGCCACTTCCAGATCTTCAATGATCGGGTCCGATTCCTGCTGATCGTTGAAGGTCTTTTCCTGTGTGCCGGCAATGGTGTGCTTGGTGCGGTAGTAGAGTCCGCGGATGCTGACCGACTTGCCCTCGTCAATAAGCTGCTTACAGCCCGACGCGATCAGCATCGTTTGCATGAAGCTCTTGGCCATGCCGAGCTTGAAGAACTCGCGGTCCTGCCGCGCCGCCCCCATCTCGATGATGCGCTTGGTTTTGTTGTACTTCGCGTTTGAAAGAGTGCGCAGCGGAATCCCCATCGACGGCTCGCGGCGCTTGGCCGCCAGCTCAACGACGCTCGCCGCCAGCTCCTCAATCTTGGCCGCCGTCGGCCGCCCTTTGCTCTTTGCCTTGCTTCGACCCATGCCCGCGACTCCTTTCGCGGGCGAAATACTAGCCGGTTTGTCGGGGCCTTTCGACGCCCCTGCCCCGGAATGTGTGCACAGCTGCACCACTTGCTGGTTCGATAGGGAAATCCGCGGGCTGAATTCGGCGAGCGCCGGGCGGCGGCCGGGGAATAAGAGCAGAGTGGTGTGAAGGAGCTGCCAGGTGAAAAAAACCGCGCGCGCAAAACTGATCGGAACCCTCGTTGTCGTATTTGCCGCTCTTGCGGTCTGCGCCGTCCGTGCCGACAGCGGAGCGCCCGGCAGACAAGCGCCCTGCTTCCCGATTGCATTGAAGGATGTCGCGAAGTCGGAATCTGCTGTCGCAGCCGAAGACGGCAAAGCCTTCATCCCACGAATGGGCCACCGGCCCAGCTCGGTCGTGCCGAGTGCTGCGCCGCGCGACCTCCCCGTGGACGTCGGCCCCGGAGTAATACCGCCGCCGACGATCGGTGCGTCGTTCGTCGGATTAGCCCAGGGTTCAGCCATTCCGCCCGACCCCGATATGACCGTCGGCCCCAATCACGTCGCCCAGGTGGTGAATCTTCGCCTGCGGGTCACGACCAAGACCGGCACCGAGCAATTCCTCAGCACCCTGACCGGCGCAGCAGGCAACTTCTGGTCCGGCATGGGTGTGGTCGGTTTCACCTCCGACCCCAAGGTCATGTATGACGAATACGCGGACCGTTATGTCGTCGAAATGATCGAGGTCTTCAACGATTTCTCAGGCGGCGCCGTCCTGCTCGCGGTCTCCGCAACCTCCAACCCCACCGGCGTCTGGAATCGCTATCGGACGGTCTCGACTACCAACATCGCCGGCACCAACTATTGGGCAGACTATACCTCGCTCGGAATCGACCAGCAGTCAGTCTACTTCTGCGCCAACCTCTACAACGCCGCCGGGACCGTGTTCGGCGGTGTGAAGTACCGCGCGTTCAACAAGACACCGCTCCTCTCGGGAAGCCCCGCCACCTTCAACGATCTGCTCGACACGTCCGTCCCCGCAGACTTCTCCGGTCCACGCGCATCGCACCACTTCGGCTCGCCGCAGGGCGGCTTCTTCGCAGGCGTGGTCACGCCCAACAAACTGCACATCACCTGCATCCAGAACCCCAATGCGTCTCCGACGCTCGCCGCCGTCGACGTTACCATCCCCTCGTGGTCGCCTCCCGCCGTCCTCGCGCCCAATCTTGGCGGCAGCGGCATCGACCCCCTCGACGGCCGCACGCAAAATGCCGTCTGGCGCAACGGTCGCATGGTCACCGCTCACTCAATCGACGACGGCACCGGAACGCGCAACCTGGCAAGCTGGTATGAAATCGACACTGGAAACTGGCCCGCCAGCGGCAGCCCGACTCTCATCCAATCCGGCAACATCGACGCCGGCCCCGGCATTCACACCTATCAGCCCGCCATCACGGTGAACACCTGCGACCAGCTCGGCGTGGTCTTCACACGATCGTCCGCCAGCGAGCATGTAGGCATCTACGTCACCGGCCGCGAGGCGACTGACACGCCCGGAACCATGCGCCCCATGACCGCTGTGCAAGTGAGTGCAGTCGGATACTCGCCTACCGACAACCGCTTCGGTGACTATCTCGGCGCCGATGTGGACCCGACCGACGGCCAGACCTTCTGGTGCGACGGCGAAATCGCCACCGCGTCAAACACCTGGGGCACCTGGGTCGCGAGCTTCACTGTGGCCCCGTGCTGCATTCCGCCTGTGGTTAATACCATCGCGAACACCGCATCAGTCTGCAGCGTCTCGTTCACGTCCCCAGCTCCAAGCGTCTCGGCCGGCACCGCCCCGATCACCTGGTCGCTGGTCGGCGCTACGCCGCCGGGCATGACGATCAACCCGGGCACCGGCATCGTCTCATGGCCGAGTCCGATCGCATCCGCCACGCCCTATTCGCTCACGACGCGGGCAACCAACGCATGTGGCAACAATAGCCAGAATTGGACGCTGACCGTCAAACCGGGCGACTTCACCGGCGACGGCCAGGTCACGCCCGCGGACATACCGATGTTCATCGACGCGCTGCTTGGCAACCCGGTGGCGACGCCTTGCGCAGCAGACGTCAACCTCGACGGCCTGATCAACGGCCGCGACATTCAGGCGTTCGAAAACAGCCTGTAGCGCCAGCCTAAAGACAGCGCAGGAACGCCACCAAATCCGCCTTCTCGTCGGCAATCAGTTTGGTCCCCGTCACGACGTTGAAAAACTCAACCGTGTCCTCCAGCGTCAACAACCGGCCATCGTGCAGATACGGCGGCGAGTCCTTGAGGCCGCGCAACGGAAATGTCTTAATCGGTCCGTCGCCGACGGCCATCATGTTGTTGATCGTCTTGGGCTTGAAGAATCGCTCCGTCTGCAGATTGTGCATCGTCGCGTCGGTGTAATACGGCGCGGGATGGCAGCTCGCACAGTTCGCCTTGCCGAAAAAGAGTGTCTGCCCGCGCATCTCCGCCTCGCTCGCCTTGGCCGGGTTCAACTTGCCGTCGATGCCGAGCTTCGGTGCCGGCGGAAAGTCGAGCATCTCCTGGAACTCGGCCATAAAGTGCACCTGGCTTCCGCGTTCGAGGACATTGACGCCCTTCTTGGTTGCGATCACCGGGTCGCCGTCGAAATAAGCGGCGCGTTGTTCAAACTCGGTAAAGTCCTCGACTGTCTTTAACGCCCGCTGTGACCCGAAGAGCCGCTGGATGTTCACGCCGCGCAGTGTCGGTGTTTCGATTCGATGTCGAAACTCCTGTGGCCGAGCGTCCCCGGCGAGATGCGTCGCACCGTTGGTATGGCCGTTGGCGTGGCAATCGAAACAGGAGACGCCCCGGCTCGCCTTCACCGTCCGGCGGTCGTCCGTCTGGTTGAATTGCTGCTGCGGAAACGGCGTGACAAGCAACCGCAACCCCTCCAGTTGCTTCGGATTCAAGATGCCGTTGAACAGATCGAAGTAGTTGTCGATCGTGACGAGCTTGCCCTGCGACACATCGCCGAGATCGGTCCGCGTCGTCAGATAGATCGCCGCTGGAAACTCCGCCAGGAAGTGCGACGGCAGATCGAAATCCAGATCGAACCGCGTCAGGTCGCGGTCCTCCTGCTTCTTGATCTCGTCGATCTCCTCCTTCGGGAAAAGCATCCCCCCTTCCGGGTGGTTCGGATGCGGCAGCGGATAAAACCCCGCCGGCCACGCCCCCTTGGCCAGAATTTCATCCGGCGTCATCGATCCAAGTTGCTCCCAGGTCGTACCCGCCGGCAGCTTGACCCGCACGCCGCCCTGCACCGCCTTGCCGCGCGACATCGTCACACCACCCGCCGGCTTGTCCGAAAGGTCGTACCGTTCGGCCAGCAGACCGGCCTGGCGTTTGTTAATCCCATCCTTCGCCGCCGACATGCGGTCCTTCACCGCCGAAAACGATTCGGTCATGACCACCGGCGCGTAACTCGACGGCGGCTTCGAGCCCGCCGTGTTGTCCGCGGCACGGACCACTTCCATCCAGGCAAATGCTCCAACCATCGCTCCGATAGCCAATCCACTCGCAATCAAAGAGTTCTTTTTCATTTTGCGCCTCCGTTCTTTCGAAGATTAATAGATCTGCGGTGCCGCGTACCGCCAACGCCAGCCCGGTCTGTTACCGAGGCCGACGCATTCCGGCACGCAGCGCAAGTACCCATGAACTGCACCGAAAAATCGCTCACACGAAACGCCCGCGGCACGCCGCGTGGAATCTGCAGCGAATCCAACGACGGATCGTCGAAATCAAAAACCCGCTTGCACAGTGTGCATATCAGGTGGTGATGCCGATGAGTCTTGCCGTCGAACCGCGCCGACGCCCCGACGTGCTGCGCCCGGCGGATCATTCCCGATTCCGTCAGCGTATCCAGCACTCGATAAACCGTCGTCCGCGACACACCCGGAATTCGGTCCCGCACCGACTCATATATCTGCTCTGCGGTCGGATGGTCTTCGCGCTCCACAACCGCTTCAAATATTGCCCGCCGCTGCACGGTCATCGGAAGACCGGCAGCCCGGCACTGCGACTCAAACTCTCGCAGCCGCACGTCGACACCATTTGTCTGCATCTTTTTCACGGATGGTAAGTTGTACCAAACAATTCCGCCTGTCAAGCCGATCCTGCGACACGCCGCCGCCGCGTGCCAATCATCTGCCTGAAGCCAGCCATCGCCCTGAAGCGGAACAGGCAAATGACCGGCGGAAGCCATGCCGAGCATTCCAAATGCCGCTCCCGCCGATACAATGGAAGTCAGGTGATGGATCACAACCCAATGAAAAGACCGATCGCCGCGCTCCTGCTCATTTTTGCCTCCTTTTGCGCCCCCGATTTTGTCCGCGCCGACACCGTCGAAGACCGCGAAGGCCTCTTCGCACACGTCACCATCCTGAATCTGGAGGACGATCAGCTCGTCTTCGTCTTCAATGACGGACGCACGATCCAAAAGCAGGCCGACACGATCAAAGCCATTGCAGTCAACCCGGGAAACGACTCCGCGGCCGACGAGCTGACCCGCGCCGAGACGCTTCGGCTCGATTCCAAGCGCCGCGACGCCGTGCAGCTCTACCAGCGCGTCGTCAACGTCGGCGGCAAGATGTGGGTCCGCGATTTCGCCCTCATGCGATTGGTCGGTTTGCACGCCGACTCGGGCGACTTGTGGAGCGCCTACCAGAATTACTCAAAGCTGGCCCAGACCCATCCGCAGCTCTGCCAGCGGATCATCCCGCGCCGCATCCCGCGCAAGGATTCGCAGGTATGTCGCAAAATACTGCGCGACATCGACGACATCCTGAGCCAGCCGCAACCCGAAAACCTGACGGCCGCCCTGAAGCGGATGCGATCCGCCATCCTCCGCGAAAACGTCGCGCCGCCGCCCGAGTCCGCCGCGCAGCCCACGTCGCAACCAGCCGTCGCCGTCGTCCCGAAGCCGCTATCCGAACAACCGCCGCCTCCGGCCGTAACAAAAGCAACCGCTCAACCGCCGGACGAGCCGGAACCGCCCGTGGTAACCAAGCCCGCGCCCCGTGAACCCCAGCAACCCCCAGTCGCCACGACCAAGCCGCCCGCCCCAAACGTCAAACCACCCGCAGCGCCGACTCCCGGCGACGCGGTCGTAGCAAAGGGCCGCATGGCGCTGAAGGCCGGCGACATCGCGACCGCCGAAGGATTGCTCGAAGAATCCCGCCGCCTGGGTTCCGATAATTCGCCCGGATACCTTCTGCTCGATGCCGAGATCGCATTGGCCCGCGGCCGCACGCGGCATGCCGGCGTGCAGGCGATGCGAATTGTTCTGGAATTTGCCGGCAGCGACGAATGCCCGGAAGCGTTCTTTATCGCCGGCCGATCGCACGAAGACCTCAAGCGTTATTCGAAGGCCCTCGAACTCTATCGAAAGTGCTGGATAAACCCGAAGGCCACGCCCGAGCTCCAGGCAAAAGCAAAGCAGCGCATCGCAGCCCTTACCTCGCCCGAAGCGGCCAACGCGAATACGCCCAAGCCGGGAGACAAACCCGTCAAGCCGGGAGACAAGAAGTGAGTTCCGGCCGGACGGTCTATCTCGAAACAATGGGCTGCCAGATGAACGTGCTCGACAGCGAGCTGGTGCTGGGCGAGCTGTTGGCGCGCGGCTATCAGCCGATCGACGAGCTGCTCGCGGCCGACCTGGTCGTCCTCAATACGTGCTCCGTCCGCCAGCATGCCGAGGACAAAGTCTTCTCGCGACTCGGCCAGCTCAAGACGCGCCGCGCTCAACGCGACGGCCGCATCGTCGCCGTCATCGGCTGCATGGCCGAACGCGACGGAACGGGATTGCTCGACAAGATGCCGCATGTCGATATTCTGTGCGGCCCGGGCGACATCCACCGCCTGCCCGCACTGGTCGACGACGTGTCTGCCTCGCGCGGCAAGGCCATCGCCCTGTCGGGGCTGCTCCGGCAACTCTCGACTTCGCCATTGCACGCCGCCGCGCACGACGATCTGGAAACGCTCGATTCGTCGCGCTCGTTCGACCCGCGCATTGCGTCAGCTCGCACCGGCTCGACCAGCCGGTTCCAGGCCTACGTCCGAATCACGCGCGGCTGCAACAAATGGTGTACGTTTTGCGTCGTCCCCATGACGCGCGGCCCGGAGGTGCACCGGCCAGCCGACCAGATTGTCGCCGAAGTCCGGCGCCTGGCGGAGCAGGGCGTCGTCGAAGTCACGTTGCTGGGCCAGACCGTCAATCACTACCAATTCACCGACGAGCGCGGCCGGCATACGAGCTTCGCCGACCTGCTACGGCGTGTTCACGATGAAGTACCCGAGCTGCCGCGTCTGCGATTCGTCACCAGCTTTCCGCGCGACTTCACCGACGACGCATTGCGCGCGATGGCCGAATCGCCGCGCATCTGCCGCTACCTGCATATCCCGGCCCAATCGGGTAGCAACACTGTCTTGAAACGGATGAATCGCGGCTACAGCGTCGAGGAATATCGCGCACTCCTCGATCGCGCCCGCGACCTCATGCCCGACATCTCGCTCTCCGGCGACATGATTGTCGGCTTCCCGGGCGAAACCGAGGAAGATTTCGCGCAAACAGTCGAACTCCTGCGTTACGCCCGCTACAAGAACTGTTTCGTCTTCAAGTATTCGCCGCGACCGGGCACGCAGGCCGATGCGCGACTCGTCGACGACATACCCGACGAAATCAAGCGCCGCCGCAACAACGACCTGCTCGCCGCCCAGGCGGAGATCAACCTCTCCAACTACCGCGGCCTCATTGGCACCAGCATCGAGATTCTCGTTGAGGGCTTCAGCAAAGCCGCGCTGCGCATGCAGGAGGCCGAACAGGAACGCGGCGGTGAGGTCGACCACGATGCCCGCCCCGGCCTCTCACGCCAACTCGTCGGCCGCACCGGCGGCGACCAGATTGTCGTCTTCGACGGCCCGGCATCGCTCATCGGCCAAATGATCGAAGTTCGCGTTGTCGCCATGACCCCCTACACGCTGCACGGCACGATCGAATCCTGCGATTCTCCCGCGAAGCTCGAAGCGCGTGAAATTGAGCGGACCGGCTTCTCGTTGGAGCTTCCCCAGTTGGCAGGAACTGGAACATGAGCACACCACCATCCCCGACTCCCCAGCCCCCGCCGGCCGCAGCACTGACCATTCACGCCATGCTTGCCCGCATGGGTCAGCTCAACGCCTCCGACTTGCATCTCAAGGCAGGCCTCGCCCCCTACTTCCGAATCAATGGCGAGTTGCACAAACTCAACCTGCCCGTCATGTCCGGCGAAGACATCGAGCGCCTGCTGATCCCCGTCATTCCGGCGAAGCGCCGCCCCAACTACGACGAGAAGGGCGACCTCGACTTTTCGATCCAGCTGCCCGACGGTGATCGCTTCCGATTCAATATCTTCCGATCCGCCGCCGCCATGAATGCCGCGGTTCGTCGCGTGAAGAGCTTCATTCCCTCGTTCGAAAACCTCCATCTGCCACCCATCTATCGCCAGCTCATCGAACGAACCAACGAAGGCCTGATTCTCGTGGCGGGCGTCACCGGCTCAGGAAAATCGACCACGCTCGCTGCCATGCTCGAGTGGATCAACGAAAATCGCAGCGAACACGTCGTCACCATCGAGGACCCGGTCGAATACACCTTTCACGCCAAGAAATGCATCATCTCGCAGCGCGAAATAGGCATCGACATTCCCGATTACGGCGAAGGCCTCAAATACATGGTTCGCCAGGATCCGGACGTTGTATTCATTGGAGAAATGCGCGACCACTTCACCATGGCTGCAGCGCTTCAGGCCGCGGAGACGGGCCACCTCGTCTTCGGCAGTCTTCACACCGCCGATGCGACGCAGGCGTTCGGCAGAATTCTCGAATTCTTCCCTCGCTCCGAGCACAGTTTTCTCCGAAGTTCGCTCTCCAATAGTCTCCGCGCCATTTGCGCCCAGCGCCTCTTGCCCGGGATCGATCAAAAGAAAGCCCCCATGGTGCCGGCGACCGAAGTATTGCTGAATACGCCGACCGCACGCGACCTGATCCGCCGTGAACAGGATTCCGATCTGCCCAACCTGATTGCCGCCAGCGAGAAAGAGGGTATGCATAACTTCACCTCCTCGTTGGCACGCGTTGTCAGAAGCGAACTGGTCTACTACGACACTGCCATCCAATTCGCGCCCAATCCCGAGGCGCTGGCCAGCATGATTCGCGGCATTCGATCCAACGTCACCGGCGTGATCAGCGGCAGCTAGCCAGCCATCCCCACCTGCCGTCTTTCCCGAAAACTCATCGTCTGCTACAATTCGCTCTAACATTCGGCGGCCGGTTCCGGTCGCCGGCAGGCGCATGCATCCGCACTCGCCGGAAGGAAAGGAGCCGACGTTGCCCCGAAAAACCATCCAGCCGAGCAATAAGATCGAATACCTTTCGATTCTCGACGTGGACGGAAACGTCGACGCCGCCCTCGATCCCAAGCTCGATCCGGCCGAGCTTCACACCGTCTTTCGCGGCATGCTGCTGGCCCGCCGGCTCGATGAGCGGCTTCTCCGCCTGCAACGGCAGGGCCGCATCGGTACCTTCGGCCCGGGCATGGGCCAGGAAGCCGCGTCTCTCGGCCCGGCCGTCGCGATGAAAAAGAACGACTGGTTCGTGCCCAGCTTCCGCGAAGGCGCCGCCATGCTGTGGCGCGGCTGGCCCATCGAAAAAATCATCCTCTGGTGGGGCGGAAACGAGTTTGGCGCCGCGACGCCCGAGGGCCAGAACGACCTGCCCATCTGCGTCCCGGTTTCATCGCAGTGCCTGCACGCGACTGGTATCGCCTGGGGCTGCAAGTACAAGAAAGACCCGTCGGTCACAGTCTGCTTCGTTGGCGATGGCGGCACTTCAGAGGGCGACTTCCACGAAGCACTGAACTTCGCCTGCTCGCACACATTGCCGGCGGTCTTTGTCATCCAGAACAACCACTGGGCCATCTCGCTGCCCCGCGAAATGCAAAGCAAGTCGGCCACGCTGGCCCAGAAGTGCATCGCCTACGGCTGCGACGGCATTCAGGTCGACGGCAACGACATCCTTGCCATGATCGTCGCCTCGCGCGACGCCCTCGCCAAAGCCCGCTCGGGCGGCGGCCCGACGCTCATTGAAGCCGTGACCTATCGCCTCGCGATGCACACCACCGCCGACGACCCGAAGAAGTATCGCACCGAAGAGGAAGTGGCCTGCTGGCTGCCGCGCGATCCGCTCATCCGCTTCGAAAAATACATGCGCGCCAAACATGGTCTCGACGATGCCGGCATGAAGCAGCTCGAAGAAGAAGTGGCCGCCGAAATCCAGGCCGCCGTCGCGCGGGCCGAGGCCTATCAATCCGACCCGATGGACAGTTTCCACCACACGTTCGCCGAGATGCCCGCGTCACTCGCGGCCCAGTCGCGCGAATTCGAAGAATACATGGCCGAGTTGAAAGCCGATGCCGCGGCGGCCGCGCAACCAGCCGCCGAGCGCCAGATGGCCGAGAGCTAAGCGGAGCAATCCATGGCAAAGCTGACAATGGTGCAGGCCCTCAACCTGGCGCTCCGCGAAGCGCTGACTGACGACCCCGACGTCATCGTCTTCGGGCAGGACGTCGGCAAGGACGAGGGCGTCTTCCGAGTCACCGAAGGCCTCTATCGCGACTTCGGCGCCGAGCGCGTGGTCGATATGCCGGTTGCCGAGTCGTGCATCGCCGGCTGCGCGGTCGGCCTCGCCGTCCGCGGCCTGCGGCCCGTCGCCGAAATGCAATTCTCCGGCTTCGGCTATCACGCCTTTCACCAGATTGAAAACCACATCTCGCGCTTCCGCACGCGGACGCGCAGCCGATTCTCAATGCCGATCGTCATCCGCATGCCGTTCGCGGCCGGCATCCGCGCCATCGAGCATCACAGCGAAAGCCGCGAGGCGATTTACGCCCATCTGCCGGGCTTGAAAATGGTCATCCCCTCCGGACCGCGCAACGCCCGCGCCTTGCTGCGATCGGCCATCCTCGACCCCGACCCGATCATTTTCTACGAACCGAAGAGCGTCTATCGCGCCTTCAAGGAAGAAGTGCCCGACGAGCCCGAGGAAATGCCCATCGGCAAGGCCCACGTCGCCCGCGTCGGCAAGGATCTGACGCTTATTTCCTACGGTGCGATGATGCGCCCCACGCTCGAGGCCGCCGAACAACTCGCCGACGAACATCAGATCGAGGCCGAGGTCGTCGACCTGCTCACCATCTCGCCGATGGATACCGAGACGATCTGCGGCTCAGTCCAGAAAACCGGCCGCGCCGTCATCGTCCACGAGGCCCCGCGAAACTGCGGCCCCGCGGCCGAAGTCGCCGCCCGCCTCGCCGAAAACAGCATCGAATATCTCGAAGCGCCCATCAAACGTGTCACGGGCTACGATGTCATCATGCCGTTCTTCGCGAACGAAAAATACTTCATCCCCGACGCCCGGCGGGTGGTGAAGGCCGCGAAGGAAGTTTTGGATTTCTAGATCGGGTTCGTTCCCACAAACGGAAGATCAAGCGCGGAGCAGCCACCATGGCCAAGGAATTCAATCTCCCCGACCTCGGTGAAGGCATTCACGAGGCCCAGGTCATCAACGTCAAAATTAAGGAAGGCGACACCGTCACCGAAGACCAGATGATCATGGAAGTCGAGACCGACAAGGCCGCGGTCGAGATTCCGGTTCCCTTCGCCGGCGTCGTGTCGAAGCTTTACGTCCAGCCCGGCCAGACCGTGAAGGTCGGTCAGCCGCTGCTCGCGGTCGATGGCGCCGGCGGTTCGCCCGCCCAAGCCGCGCCTGCAGCAAAGGCGGCACCGGCCGTCGCACCGCCGCCTCGCCCCGCCGCGCCTAAGGCGCCGCCCGCACCGCCTCCGCGTCCGGCA
>JAATGM010000051.1 GCA_015654675.1 Planctomycetota bacterium
CATTCCCGCCGCACGCGACGGCGACTGGGAGGCCTTCTTTGTCATTCAAAATCGTTTCAGCGGCTTTTCACCGGATGAACGAAGCGCGTTCATCGACGCAGCGCTCGACCGACAGTCGTTCAATTGCCCGCATTGGGGAGCATCGCTCTGGGTCGATCTGCTCGACCAGCTTTGGCGCCACAACCAACTGACCGACCAGCAGCAGGCGCAGTTCGAAGAGCAATTCGCCCGCCTGCAACTGGCGATCAGGCCGCGTGTCAAAGCCGGCGACCGAATCCCGATTGATATCATTCAGGAGTTCCGAGCGCCCCGCTCATCGCCGTATTCTGACGAATTCACCATCGAGGGACTGACGCTCGATGGGACAAGAATGGACGTGCCGCGGTACTGGGTCACCGAACGAGCCCGTCCTCTTGTGAATTGCTTGGAGGACACGGTTTCTTACTTTCTCGATCCGCCGGGGGACTTTAAGACTGGCTCGCATTGTATCGCCATCGATGTCGTCCACAGACGATCACGATGGACCGATGACCCACGCCCGAGTTCGCGAACCGTCTGGCAGCGCGCAGAGAAACTCGAAGGTCATTTCGAAACGCTGCCACCGGGCCAGGATGGATCGATCACGATCCTGACCGACGCTGCAACAGGAAATCGTATTCGCGATGCGATTTCGCCGACGGTAACCATCGCGACCGAACCCGCTACGGGAAAAAAGTTGCTATGGGTGGACGCTTTCGCGACGACAAGCAAAATTCCCGTCGTGGGATTGACGTATGCGGTATATGTCATCCCGCCGAACTCAACGGATCGGCTTCGCTTCGGCGACTTTCGAGCGATGGAAAATAGCGGCAGCGGGTCCAACTCGGGCGGCGACGACATCGCGAAACGCATTAACGTAGGCGATTCTGTCACCGTCGTCCTGCGTTTTGATCCCGAACCGGCACGCATGACGACCGGGATGGCGTCCACCTGGCAAGGTGAACTCGAATTCGGTCCGATCGTCGTGACTCAGGATACGCGGCGTGCGACCCGAGCATACACGCCGGATCCGACTCAGGCTCGATATCGAGAGCGAACAGCGGCAGAACGCTATAGCCCAACTCGAGTCAGCCCACCTCCACCTCTGCCCGACTTCGCCGGCCCGCTCATGCCACCCCAAATCAGAGACGATGCGAACCTGCGATCGATACTGAATTCGTTCGGCCCGACTCCGACATCGCAACCAACTCCAAACCGGCCAAACCCATGAGTGACCCAGCCCGCCGAACGCTGCGCTGCCCGACCTGCGATCGCGACACGCCCTGTCGCGAGACTGAAAGTGACCACAACATCATCGCCGCCATCCTGAATCTACCGCTCAAGCTCCTGGTGCTGCCGATCGCAATCGAGCTTGGATTCGACCTTGTGGAACGCGCCGAGTGGGTGTCGAAGGAATTTGCCTGCCTCGCGTGTGGCGAAGTCTTTCGCGAGTGCTCATCCGAGCCGAAGCACCCGCACGCCTGCCCCGCCTGCGATTACAACCTCCGAGGCAACAAATCCGGCCGCTGCCCCGAATGCGGCCGGACCATCGCTCCTTCGATGAAAAGCTGGATCGATTCGCACGGGCCTCGCTAACACTAATAATTTTCAAGCCGCCTTGACTCGTCAGAACACAAACCTAACATCTGGGCGCGTCCAGCCATAGGAACGCCGGCATTACGGGCTGAGTCCGCGCGAATCCCGAGCTAAACGGGAGTCGCTCGTGTTCTGCCCGCATCGGCTGTGCTCTTTGTCAAACGAATAGACGTGCGACGATCAGTCGCGATCGAAGCGGAGTGCCCCGAATCTCAAGAATCTCACAAATCTCACTCCGCGTATCACTCGAAACGGCGATTTTCGGGCGGAAAACGCAATCGTCTCACAAATCTCACCGCGCCTCACCCGGCCTCGGATCACAGGTCAGCGACTTGGATCGGAACGCCGCGCCGACGAGCCACCGCGGGAAAACCCTCAGCGATACAGCCGTGCCCGCCGTCGCGGATAGAACATGGCCGACCCGCCCAGGGCAATCATCCCCAGCGTGGCCGGCTCCGGGACGGTGGCGCTCGGCGCGTCCTCGAATCGCAAAAAACGATCCTGCGCCGACTCCGCCGCGCCGCTGCCACGCGAACGATCCGGCGTCAGCGCATGGGCGCCGCACGCCGCAACGATCGCGATCAGCAGGGCGCACAAAATGTAATGTTGGCGTCTCATGATTCTCCTCCGAGGGCGAATCTTTCCCGTCCGGCTTCCCACCAGGGACGCCACCGACCACCGCGCGCGGAATCCCCGCAAGGCCGGGTCGGTCCGAACATTCGGACCGCGCGCACGTCAAATCGATGAATCCCCCAAAGGACGGGCTGCGTGGCGTGTGTCGCTTGGAGCAGCGCGACGCGCAGCGGCCGTCATCTCATATATGGAATTTAGAACCCCGAGAGTCAAATGAAAGGGCTATAAACGGTCGCAATTTGTGTAAGACCGCAACGGTTTTTATGCGACCAAGCGCTCAGTTGGCCCGAAAAATCCGCTGCGTCGTCCCGCCCGGCCCAACCGCCACCCGCAAACGCCCGGCACATCGCGGGCATCGGCCTTCATAGGCGTCGTCGGTGGGGGAGCGATAGATCCGGGCATAGACCCCGCAGCAATCGAAATGAACCCCGATCCATCGCCGCCGATCACATGCTTCGCCTTCAGGCGCGCCGCCGTCGAGATGGGAGATGTTGATGATGTAGTCGGGGTCTGCTGACACGCTATGAGGTATATCGGCCGGAGAGGACGCGAATTCGAAGCAGCAGTGGGGGGGGCTACTGCGCGGCCGACGGGGCCACAGTAAGCCGCTGACGCCGCGCATCCAACACCTTGCGCACCCGTGCGATCAGCTCGTGCCGGTTCACCGGCTTGCTGACGAAGTCGTCCGTGCCGACCTCGGTCCCGCGCTCGACGTCCGCAAACTCGTTCAGGGCCGTCACCATGATGATGCCGATGTCCGCCGTCGCCGGATCGGCCCGCAGCTTCTTGCAGACTTCGTAGCCGCTCATTTTCGGCATCATGATGTCGAGCAGAATCAGCTCCGGCCGATGCTCGCGCACCGCATCCAGCGCCTCGGCCCCGCCCGTCGCGCGCAGCGTGCTGATCTCCGGAACGCCTTCGAGGTACGCCTCGAGCAGCTCCAGATTCTGGATGTTGTCATCGACGATGAGTACTTTGCTCGGGTTGGATTCGTTGCTCGGCTGCACGGCCTGCTCCGTCACGCGTTCGCGGTCGCTGCACCCCACGCATCGCGCCGTCTTCCGCGTCGGTTGGATTGTAACCGGATGCCGTGCGAGCGACTATCGCCCGCCCGTCGTCGCCCCGACCGCAACACCCGCGTGCTTCATCGCCAGATACGCCGCGCCGACAAACCCCGCGTCGTTGCCCAACTCGGCCAGCACGATCTCCGGCCGGTCGCCGATGTCCGCCCACATCTGCCGCCCGAAATGCTCGCGAACCGGCCGCAACAGGTCGTCACCCGCCGCCGACATGCCACCGGCCAGGATGATCCGCTCGAGGTTCAGCGTGTGCTGCAGGTTGACGCACGCCACCGCCAGCAACCGGCAGGTTTCTTCCCAGACTTCGCGTGCCAGCGCATCCCCCGCCCGCGCCGCGGTGCAGACATGCTTGGATGTCAAAGTCTCGCCCCGGGACACGACGTCTGCCAGCGACGAGCGCTTCCCGCCCGCGATCAGCTCGCACGCGCGTTGGGCCGTGGTCGATGCCGAGGCGTACGCCTCGAGGCACCCGCGCTGCCCGCACTTGCACACCCGGCCGTCGGGGATCACGATCTTGTGCCCCAATTCACCGGCGTTTTCGTGCCGCCCGCGCCACAGCGCGCCGTTCAACACAACCCCGCCGCCAATACCGGTCCCGAGCGTCAGCATCGCCATGTCGCGCGTCCCGCGACCGGCCCCGCTCCAGAACTCGCCGACCACCGCCGCGTTCGCGTCATTATCCAGCGTGACTGGTACGCCCGCCGCCCGTGACACCGGCTCCACCAGCGCCACCTCGGTCCAGCCCGGAAGATTGGGCGGAGAAACCACCGTGCCGCGCGCTGCCCGAATCGAGCCAGGCGCGCCAATCCCGATGCCGGTCAGCCGCACCCCGCGCCGCGAAGCCGCCTGCTTGAAGTCGTTTGAGAGATCAATTACCCGCCGAATGACATGTTCCGGCCCGGCCGACGCCTCGGTGGGAATGACGCGTCGCTCCAGGATCGATTGATCACTCGCGACCATGCCCGCCTTGATATCTGTTCCGCCGATATCAACGCCGACGGCTGCCGTTACTGGAGATGAGGTCATGGGTGATCGGTTCTTCGGTGAGTCTTTCAGAGAAACTGCCATTAGACGGCCCCGTTGCGGCAAGGTCAATCGAGCCGCAAATCGAAGAACCGGATCGTGTTCGCGCGCGTCAACGCCGCGAACTCCTCGAACGCCACGCCGCGCAACTCAGCAACCCGACGCGCGACATATACGACCAGCGCCGGCTCATTCGGCCGCCGGCTGCGAACCGGCTCGGGCGAAAGGTACGGCGAGTCAGTCTCAATCATAATCCGATCGGGCGGTAAAAAACGTGCCACTTCCTGAAGTTCGCGAGAATTTTTGAATGTGACCACCCCGGTCAGCGAGATCCAGTAACCGCGATCAAGGATTTCGCGCGCCTCGGCAAGCGTTCCGGTGAAGCAATGAAACACAACCCGCTTCAGTCCCGTGAACCCCGCCAGGACAGCCATCACATCGGCATGCGCCTCGCGACAATGAATCACGACCGGCTTGCCAGTATCGGTAGCGAGGGCGAGCTGGCCTTCAAAAACCGCTCGCTGCCGATCGCGTGGCGAGAAATCGTAGTGATAGTCGAGCCCCGTCTCACCGATTGCGACCACGTTGGTGTCCGCCGCCAGCGCTCGCAGCTCCGCCTCCCAGCCCGCCTCCGTCTTGCCGGCTTGGTGCGGGTGAACGCCGCTCGATGCGAAAACGTTTGCATGACCCGCCGCCAGCTCGATGGCCGCCCGTGAATCTGCGAGGTCGGTGCCGATGCTGATCATCTGCGTCACCCCGGCCTCGGCCGCCCGAAGGAGCACTTCGCCGCGCATCGCGGTCAGGGGCTCGTAAGTCAGGTGGCAGTGCGAGTCGATCAGCACCCGCTATCTCTCCGGAACAAACGCTTCCACGATATGCCGGATTTCCGGCTCGCCCGTCGCTGGCATGACCACTGAAACGGCATCGAAGCGATAGGCACGATCTGGGTACCGATGGCGCGTCAGCCAGTCTCGCGCCACTCGAAGAAGCTTGTCTTGCTTTCGGCGGTCGACCTTTCCCTCTGGGTCGCCTGCCGCGTCCGATCGCAGCGTCTTCACTTCGACAAATACGATTGTTTCCGCGTCCAGCGCAATCACGTCGATCTCGCCGATCGCCGTTCGAAAGTTCTTATCGATAATACGAAAACCGGCGTGTCGCAGGAATTGGACGGCAGCGCGCTCACCTTGTGCGCCCAGGTCGAGCTTGCGGCCGAATCCAAACATGACGATCGGAGACTAGACGCTCGCGAGTTCCGCGGCGCGGGGCTTGTGCCCGGCAGGTGGCTTCTCGGGCGTCGCTTCGCCCGTGATCTCGCGGCGCTCGGCCAGCTTTCGGGCCTTTCCAACGCGATCGCGCAGGAAGTAGAGCTTGCTGCGGCGAACCTTGCCGTGCCGGATCACTTCAATGTGAGCGACCCGCGGCGAATGGCTCGGGAAGGTTCGCTCGACGCCTTCGTTGTTGACGATGCGCCGAACGGTGAACGTCGCACTCGTGCCGGCGCCGCGCTGTCCGATCACCACTCCGATGAACGGCTGGACGCGCTCCTTGTCGCCTTCAACGATGCGGACGCCGACCTCGACGGTGTCACCGATGACAAACTGCGTCTTGCTCGATTTTTGGTGGCTGGCCTCGACGGCCTGGATCAGTCTGTTTCGCATGACACCTACCTCACGACGTGTATCGATCTATTCTACCCGGGTCGGTCAAGCAAATCCGGCCGACGTTCCTGGGTAATCCGCCGGGCCTGCTCCCGACGCCATTGTTCAATCTTCTGGTGGTCGCCGTTGAACAGGACTTCCGGAACGACCAGCCCTTCATATTCGCGGGGGCGCGTGTACTGCGGATACTCCAGCAGCCCGCCCGTAAACGACTCTTCCGCCAGGGCGTCCGGGTCGCCCAGGGCGCCCGGCCTCAATCGCACGATCGCATCGACCAGCACCATCGCGGCTGCTTCGCCACCCGACAGCACATAGTCGCCGACCGAAATCTCCCGCGGCTTCAGCAGCTCGAAGATTCGCTCGTCGAATCCTTCGTAGTGCCCGGCGATCAGCATCAGCCGCTCGCACCCGGCCAGTTCGCTCGCGATCGACTGCGTCAGTCGTTCGCCGCGCGGCGAAAGCACCACTCGTGTCGTCGGACCGCCGGCTTCTTGTTCAACGGCCTCAACCGCATCCTTTACCGGCTGGCACATCAGCACCATTCCCGGTCCGCCGCCGAACGGTCGGTCATCCACCTTTCGATGAGAGTCGGTGCTGTAGTGCCGAATGTTGTGGCAGCGGATCGTGACTAGCCCGGCCGTCTGTGCCCGCCCCAGAATGCTCGCCGCAAAATAGGGCTCGCAGACTTCGGGGAACAACGTCAGGACATCGATCCGCATGGTCGACCCGCCGACTCGCGGACTGGCGCGCTAGGCCTTGGTCTGAGTCCTCCGCTTGATGGCGATACCTGCTCGTCGCAAAAGGCCCACGGCGGTGACGGACGGTTGCGCCCCGACCCCGAGCCAATATTCGATTCGTTCTTTCTTCAGCGAGATGGCCTTCTCGGCATTCTTCTCGAGAGGATCGTAATGGCCGAGCTCCTCGATGGGCCGGCCGTCGCGCCGTACGCGGCTGTCGATTGATTGAAGTCGGTAGAACGCACGCCCGGAGCGCCCCATGCGCTTAAGTCTGATCTTGACTGCCATAACAACCTCGCTGCAATGCCTCGTGCCTGACCGGGCCTACCCCGGCGTGCGACGGATCGTTGATTGTATCAGACCCTGCCGGGCGAGCAAGCACTGATCGGCCGGGCCCGTTTGTCCTTGTCGCAGCGGGAGTTATGGAGGCGATTTGTCCTGCTCCGTCACTCCAGCAGGCGCGTCACGAACGCGGCCACGTCCTGACCGTCCACCCGGCCATCGCAGTTCGCGTCGGCGGTCAGGAATCCTCCCGGAATCCCTTGCCCTTCCAATAGAGCCAGGACGAACTCGGTCGTGTCGCTCTGCGACACCTGATGGTCTTCATTGAAATCACCGTGCAGCGGTACAGCTTGGAGCGCGGCCAACGCGTCGACGCGGACAGGATGCGGAAATACCGAACACCGGTCGATCGTCGGAACAGAAGTATCGATCATGATCTGCAGCAGTTCGTTCGCCGACAGCAAATCACAATCGCGGGCATCCTTCTCGCGGAGCAGGGCGGCGACGGCTGCCACATGCGGCGCCGCAAACGATGTCCCCGATCCGGTAATCGTCCCGCCTCCGACGAAGGTCGTGGTGATGTCCGCGCCAGGCGCCGCCAACTTGTTGCATGGGCTTCGATTTGACTCGCACGTGATTTCGTCGGGCAACCCCGGCCCGGTGCAATCCGGAGTGTGCGGCGCATCGTAAACGCCCGCTACGGCGACCGCCGGCGACAGGCAGGCCGGACTTGTCATTCCGGCGCACGAGCCATCATTCAGCGTAGCGGCGAAGGTAAGTACGCCCGCGTTGCGCGCCGCCTGAATCGCGATCGCCATCAACTGCGCCGACGCACTCACGTTGTCGCACGGGCACTGGTTGTAAATGGGAAAGCTGCCCAGACTGATGCTGATCGCGGCAATCGGGCGCGTCGTTTCGTGCAATCCGATGACGTAGTCGACCGCCGCCGCAATGTCGCTGAGATATCCGAACCCGGTGCCGTCCATCGTCTGCACCGGGAGTACGTCGGCGTCGGGAGCCACGCCGCGCGGGGCGATGATGCCGTTCGACGTGATCACACCGGCGCACAAAGTCCCATGTCCGTAATAGTCCTCAGCGCCCGGGCCAACGTCTTCGCCCTGATAGAGAAAATGCCATGCTTCAGGTGCGATGCTGTCCGCCAGGTCCGGGTGGCTCGATTCGACGCCTGAATCGATCACGGCCACAGTCTGTCCGTGTCCGGTGAGCCCGAAACTGTGTACGACGTCCGCATGGATGAACGGCACACTGGTGTCCAGCCCGGTTCGAACTATCTCGTCCGCGCCGATGAACGACACGCGCTCATCGGTCGACAGCGTCCGCAGTCCGCTGCGCGACAATCGCCCCGTCACTGCGGCAAAATGCTTGAATTGATAGACCGGTCTAAACTCTGCTCCGACGCCCGCCAGGACTTCTTCGCGAAGCTGGCCGGGCGTCGACCCCGGAGTGCTTTTCAGTACGACGATCGCATACGACGAATGCTCCGCGGAACGATCCAGCAATTGAACCAATGCGGGCTCGACCACAGGCGGCGTGGCCAGCGCGTGCGAAATCACGATCGACAGCACGGAACCGATATTCATGGAATCACCGGAGAAAACGCAAACTGGACTCGATTCCGAGTCCGGATGGCAGGAATGCGACGGGAGGGACCACCGCCGATTGCTTCATTCTACTCTGGCTGGCTCGGAGGTTCAATCATCGCCGCTGCACGATCAGCCGCGATTCTGTACGATGGAGCCGGAGGTCGATCATGATTGAAAGCGACCCGCGCCGCGGGCTGGAATATCTCATTGATGTAGCCGCCGGCCGAAAACCGGCCGATCTGCTCATTCGCGGTGCGCAAATCGTCAATGTGTTCACCGGTGAAATCTATCCCGCCGACATCGCTATCCTTGGCGACCGGATTGCCGGGGTCGGCGCGGGTTATGCCGCGGATAAGGTCATCGATGCGGCCGGGCAGTTCGTCTGTCCCGGGTTTATCGATGCACATGTTCATATCGAATCATCATTGCTCTCGGTTCCGGAATATGCCCGCGTCGTGGCGGCCCGCGGCACGACCGCCATCGTGGCAGACCCGCACGAATTCGCCAACGTCATGGGAATTGAAGGAATTCGATTCGTTCTGCGAGCCGCCAAACACGCCCCGATCGACGTCTACGTGATGCTCAGCTCCTGCGTACCGGCTTCGCCCTTTGAGGGCGCTGGCGCCGAGTTGTCGGCCGTCGACCTGCTTCCTTTCCTTTCGGATCCCTGGGTGCGCGGCATCGCCGAGATGATGAACTATCCCGGTGTCGTCGCTGGCGACGAGCACGTGCTGGATAAGATTCGCATCGCCGGCGATCGCGTGATCGACGGTCACGCCCCCGGCCTCTCCGGTAAGCCGCTGGTGGCCTATTCGGCGGCCGGCATTGGCAGCGACCACGAGTGCGTCTCAGCCGATGAGGCCCGTGAGAAGCTGCGGCTTGGGTTTCATGTCTTCATTCGCGAGGGGTCGCAAACGCGGAATCTCGCGGCCCTCCTGCCGGCCGTCACGCCGGCCACAGCTTCCCAGTTCAGTTTCTGTACCGATGACAAGACCGTCGACGATCTGCTCGCCGAAGGTCACATCGATTACATGGTCCGTAAAGCGATCGAGGCGGGCATGCACCCGGCCCAGGCCGTCCGCCTGGCGAGCTACAACACCGCGCGATACTTCCGCCTGCAAAGAACCGGCGCGATCGCCCCCGGGTTTCGGGCCGATCTCGCGATCGTCTCCGACTGGAAGAGCTGTCGCGTGACCCGTTGCATCCGCAACGGCATTGTGACGGCCGAAAACGGCGCCTGTCTCACCGGACCGCAGGCCCCATCCGCCGGTGTATTGTTGCGCAGCACCATCAACATTCAGCGACTCGACGTTGGTAAGTTCCGCATTCCCGTCAATGGGCATGCCCAGCCGCGCGTGCATGTAATTGAGGCCATGGAGAACCGGATCGATACCGAACGGACGATCGAGCCCACCCCGACGCGCGACGGCGCGGTTGTGGCCGACATCGATCGAGATCTGCTGAAGCTCGCCTCCGTTGAGCGGCATCGTGCCAGTGACGAGATCGGCCTCGGCCTGGTCCGCGGCTTTGGACTGCGGCGGGGAGCGCTGGCGTCCTCGGTTGCCCACGACGCCCACAACCTCATCGCGGTTGGGACAAACGATGACGACATACTTGCCGCGCTGGTCCACCTCGTGAAAATTCGCGGCGGCCTCTGCGTCGTCGACCAGGGGCGCGTGATCGCAGATGTTCCACTGCCGATCGCCGGACTTGTAAGCGACGGCACGGCTGAAACAGTCGCGGCTCAGCACCAGCGACTGCAACAGGCCGCCGCCACTCTCGGTTGCAAGCTGCAACAGCCCTTCATGGCCCTGGCATTTCTGAGTCTGTCGGTCATCGGCAAGCTCAAACTGACCAACCAGGGACTGGTCGATGTTGAACGTTTTGAAAAGATTCCCCTATTTGCTTAGCAGCGGCGCGATGAATCAATGGGCTGCGGGCGGCTCGTCGTCGCTGAGCAGCAGGTCGCGCAGACGTGCCTGTAGTTTTTGAGTCACCCGCCATTTGACCTTGTAGAGTTGCCCCGGCGTCAATGAATACGCGGTGCAGACCGCCTCAACCTCATCTCCATCGAGGACATGCCGCCGGTATGCCCCATACGCGACCGGTGTGATTTCCCTTTTTATCTGCTCGAGTGCAAAACGCAGGTGTTCCTCCATCCACGCCCGCTCAAACTCCTCGTCGGGTGAAGACTCACGCTGTTGCGCCGCTTCGAAAATGCTGGCGCCTATTTCAGGTTTGGGACGGTCGCGATAAAGCGATCTCACGCGATTGTTGATGAGCGTGCAGAGCCAGCCCTTGAACCGTCCCCGGCTGCGGTCATATTCGAAAGACTTGATATGCTGGACGACTGCCAGCAGGCAATGCTGCACGACATCTTCGACGTCCGCTTGGTTTAGACCGCGGGCCCGCGCCACCCGCCGCAGCATCGGCCGGTAGATCGCGTCGAACTCGCTCCATGCGGCATTGTCTCCGTCATTCTTCAGACGGATCAATAAACTGGGGCGGGTGGTGCTGTCGCTCATGGCGGAGTGCGCAGGACGCCGTCCTGAGTGGCCGCGAAAACCCGATTTCAGCCCGTCAAATGGCCGGCACACCCGTGAACGACGTGGATTGGGCGTTGCAGGACTCGAACCTGCGACCTCTTCCGTGTGAAGGAAGCGCTCTAACCAACTGAGCTAAACGCCCGCGCTTTCCGGACTATAAACCCTCCGACCGCCGCCTTCAACCGACCCCACTATCTGCGCCGATTCGGCATAACAGGGCCTTTACACTCGGCCCGACTCTTTCATAATAGACGCCCTTCGGGGTGCCGAGTGCCCGGCACGCCCCGGCGGGCCGGCAGCGCGGTTGACGCGGCCCAAGCTGCAAGTCGAGCAGGAGGCGCGCGACGAGCCAGATCGGCCGTGCGAGCACCGTAAATCATGAGCGACATCAAAGCAGCCATCATCGGCATCGGGAATTGTGCGAGCGCCCTGGTTCAGGGCCGGTTTTTCTACGCCGACCCCGAGTCGGACGTGCCCGGACTCATCACGCGCGTCTTCGGCGGCTATCGCGTCTGCGATATTCAATTCGTGGCCGCGTTCGACGTCGACGAGCGCAAGGTCGGACTCGATCTTTCCGAAGCCATATTCGCGCCGCCGAATTGCACCGCTGTTTTCCATCGCGATATACCGCGACTGAATTGCCCCATTCAAATGGGCTACATCATCGACAGTATTGCCGCGCACAATGCCCGCTATCCTGAGCCGGTCCGGTTCCGGCCGCTGGCCAACAAGTATGAATCTCCCGTTCAGGCCAAGGCCGAGATCGTCAGGACGCTTCGAGCCGCGAAAGCCGAAGTGCTCATCAATTATCTTCCGGTCGGCAGCGAACAGAATTCGCATTTCTATGCCGAGTGCGCCATCGAGGCCGGCTGCGCGTTCGTCAACGCCGTGCCGGTCTTCCTGTCGCGGACGCTCGGCGGGCAGTTCAAGGAAGCCGGCCTGCCGGTTCTCGGCGACGATGTAAAGTCGCAGGTCGGTGCAACCATCGTCCACCGGGTGCTGACCAAGCTATTTGAGGATCGCGGGCAACCGGTCCGGCGCACCTATCAGCTCAACGTCGGCGGCAATACCGATTTCCTCAATATGCTCGATCGCTCGCGGCTCGAAAGCAAAAAACGCAGCAAGACCGACTCTGTCCGCAGCCAGACGGCCGACCACCCCATCGCCGATGGCGACATTCACATCGGCCCCAGCGACTACATCCCCTGGCTCAACGACAACAAGGTCTGCTTCATCCGCATCGAGGCCGAGCAGTTCGGCGGCATCCCGATGAACCTGGAGTTGCGGCTCAGCGTCGAAGACTCGCCCAACTCGGCCGGCGTCATTGTGGACGCTGTGCGGGCCGCCAAGGTCGCGCTCGACCGCAAGCTCTCCGGCCCCATTATCGAAGCCAGCGCCTACCTCTTTAAGTCGCCCGTCAAGCAGTTTGATGACGGCGAGGCCCGCGAAAAGCTCCGCCGCTTCGCCGCCGCGCCCTGAGTCCCGCTCACCAACCTCCGGCGCATTCGTCCGCTAGAATCCGCGCATGGATCCCGCTTCGGCGCCTTCGCTCCACGAATTGCCGCTGTTCCGCGGCGCCGCACACGCCTGCCCCTATCTTCCCGGCCGCACGGCGACTGACTTGTGGCTGATCGAGCCGCGCATCGACGCGGCGGGCTATCAGACGCTGATGAACCGCGGCTTTCGTCGCAGCGGCCGGGTGTTCTATCGCCCGCAGTGCGATGGGTGCCGCGAATGCGTCCCCATCCGCGTCCCCGTCGCCGAATTCGCCGCCAGCCGCTCGCAGCGCCGCGCCGCGCGCCGGAACGAAGACCTGTCAGTCCAGATCGGCCGGCCGCAGCTCGATGACGAGCGCTACCTGGTCTATAAGGCGTTTCAAGAGGTGCGCCACGGTGGCGGAATGGGGATCGATCGGCAGGATTTCGCCCGCTTTCTCTACGATTCGCCGATTGAAACAATCGAGTTCACCTATCGCCTCGGCCCGCGGCTGATCGGCGTCGGCATTGTCGACGCCTGCCCCGCGTGCCTGAGCAGCGTCTATTTCTACTTCGATCCGGAGTTCGAACGCCGCAGCCCGGGCGTTTTTTCGGCTCTGTGCGAGATAGAACACTGTCGTCACCTCGGTCTGCCCTGGTGGTATATCGGGTTGTATGTCCGCGATTGCCGCGAGATGAATTACAAGGCGCAGTACCGACCCCATGAACTGCTCGGGGCGGATGGGATTTGGCGCCGGCCGGAGTGATTGCGTTTTTTCGCGTGGTCGTTTGAATACCCGCGATGTCCGATCCAACGATCGCCCGGCTTGTCGGTGAAGGTTTGTTGCTCGGGTGGTCGGTTGCCTGGCCGCCGGGGCCGATCAATGCCGAGATGATTCGGCGCGGGCTGACCGGGCATGCGGCATCGGGCGTGGCCGTTGGCCTGGGGGCCAGCACCGGCGACTTCTTATGGGCGCTCGCGGTAGCGACCGGTCTTGGGGCAGTCGCAAATGTGCCCGCACTGCGGCCGGTCCTGGCCGCGATCAGCGTGATTTTGTTACTGGTATTGGCCTGGGTTTTTCTAAAGGGGGCTTATCGAAGTTGGGCCGCGGTTCGACGCGGAGCGTTTCACGAGGAGACAGCTGCGGCGCGGCCGACGGCGCGGGGCGGCTATCTGCTTGGGCTGACGCTCGCGCTGACCAGCCCGTGGAATATTGCTTTTTGGTTTGGGGTGTTGGGGGGCGAGTCGGGGGCCGGGCTTCCGTTTCGGTCGGCGGTGATCAAGGCGGCGGCAGTGGTGGGGGGCGCGTTGAGTTGGTGCATGGTTCTGTCGATCGCCCTGCGTGCCGGGGCGAGGTTTGCGAAGCCGTCGTGGGATATTCTGACGCGCGGGCTGACCGGCCTGCTGATGCTATTCTTCGCCGCGAAGTTGATTTTACAGATGACGCGTCTTTGATGGCGCGGATCAGAGCGACTTGAGCCGCTGCTGTCGGTCGAAGCTGCGGAGCGCACTGACCAGTTCGTCGAGCTTCCCGGCCACTACGCCGTCGAGCGGAAAGTTGGCATTCAGGCGATGATCCGTGCAGCGGCTCTGGGGGAAGTTGTAGGTGCGGATGCGCTCATTGCGATCGCCCGAGCCGATCATGGTGCGCCGTTTCTCGGAGCGTTCGGCGTGGTCGCGCTGCTGGTAAAAGTCCTTCAGGCGGGCGGCCATGATGCGGCGGGCACGGTCGCGGTTCTTATGCTGACTGCGTTCGTCACGCATCGAAACCGTGATGCCCGTCGCCTTGTGCTCAAGCTTGATGGCCGTCGCGACCTTGTTGACATTCTGCCCGCCCGGGCCGCCGGCGCAGCTCACGTGCTCGACGACATCCTTGCTCCAGTCGATGCTGGCGTCGGTCTGCTGTGCCTCGGGCAGAACGGCGACAGTCGCGGCGGACGTGTGAATGCGCCCCTGTGACTCGGTTTCGGGAACGCGCTGCACGCGATGGCCGCCGCCTTCGTAGCCGAGCATGCGGTAAACGTCGGGACCCTTCACGCTGGCGACGATTTCGCGGAAGCCGCCCATGTCGGAGTGGGAGACGTCAAGAACTTCGAACTTCAGGCCGTGATCGCGGGAATAGGCCTCGTACATTTTCAGCAAGTCGCCGGCGAACAGGGCGGCCTCCTCGCCGCCGGTTCCGGCACGGATTTCCATGATGATCGAATCGACCGCGGCTTCGTCACCGGTGAGGAGGTCGTCGAGCAGGCCTTCGGCGAGGCGGTCGGCTTCAACCCGCAGGGCGGGCAGCTCAGATTCGGCAAGACTCTTGAAATCAGCATCGCCGGCCGGATCAGCAATGATCGTCTCGGCCTCGGCGATCTGGCTGCGGACTTGCTGGAGGCGCTTGTAGGGCTCCACCATCCGGCCGAGGCGCGCATGCTCCCGGCTGAGCTGGACCAGGCGGGCCGACTGGCCGGCCATGGCGGCTTCGTTCAGCTCATTTGCGACTTTCTCGTGCTGGGCGACGATTTCGTCGAGCTTCTTCAGAAATGCCGGGTCGAGTTCCATATAGGTCGTTGCATTGGCGCAGCTGGGCCGGATTCACTCAAAACAGAAAAACGCCGCGAGACTGTGCAAATTGACAGGCACGCGGCGTTTGAGATTCGGGTAGCTAGGCGGATGCGGCGCCGGCCTTCTTGGCCGACTTGGCATCCTTGAAGTAGTTGCCGGCATACTTCTTCTGGAACTTCTCAACCCGTCCGGCCGTGTCGAGGAACTTCTGCTGGCCGGTGAAAAACGGGTGGCAGGCCGAGCAGATTTCGACGCTGATCTTGGGCTTGGTTGAGCGGGTCTGGAAGGTATTGCCGCAACCGCAGATCACGGTGCTATCGATGTACTTGGGGTGAATGTCTTTTTTCATGGCCTGCCTCAACTTGGGTTCAAAGACAAAGTATAGCGGGCCGCCGCCGTCTCGCAAGGGGGGCCTCGGGAGGGTCTCCCGGGCGGCCTCACGGGGCGGCAGTCGGCCCGCTTAGATGCACTAAAGTCCGCGAACTACGGCAGACTTACGTAAGTCTGGACGTCCTTTCCGTTGGCAATTCCGTCGATATTGACGTCGGTCCGGCTGACATGCATTGGATCGGTGTCCAGGCCGAGCAGGACGTTGATAAAGAAGCCGTTGTCCGCCGCATTGTGGACACCGTCGTTGTTGATGTCCCCGAGGATCGGCGCCCGTCGGCCCTTGATCTGGATGTCGTCAATGTTCCAGCCGGAGAAAACGACCGAACCGTCAGTCGTCCCCATGCCCCAGCGAAGCTTGACCGCGGCCTGACCAGCCGCCGCCGGCAACGCATAGGTCTGCAATGACCACGCAGTCTCGGAGATCGAATTGCCCGAACCGGACGGATTTGACCAGAAGTTGGTCCAGCTTCCGCCATTGTTCGTGCTGATGTCGATCGTCGCATGGTCAAACGCGGCTTGCTCGACTCCCAGCCAGCGCCGGAACTCGAGCGATATATCCACGATGTTGGACAGATTGAGCGTCGTCGTGGTAAGGAACCGAGCCGGCGTCAGGTTGTTCGGATAGTCGCCGGCCAGGTTGTAACCGTACACGTTCGTGCCGGTGAAGCCGTTCGCCGGATCGTGATTGCTCGTTCCGCCGCCGGTCGGGTGGCCAAACGCCCAATCCGAATCGACTGCCCAACCCGGATTGCTGTCGAGCGGGAAGTCGTAGATCACTTCCACCGCGGTTCCCGGAACCACGGTGACATTTGCCGTCGCCACATTCGATTCTTGGCCGTCGTTGCCCTTGAAGGTGAACGAAGTCAGCCCGATGAAGTAGGAAGGTGGTCGGTAATTGACGATCTTGCCGTGCGCCAGCAGCGTGTAAGGAACGCTGCTGATCTGCCCACCGTTCGGGTCGTAAAGCGTCCCGCTGGCGGGCAGCGACACGATGATTGAGTTCAATGCTGCCGGAAGGCCCGACGCAATGCTCAGGTTGATCGGCGTCGTCAACGAATCAGGCACGCTGACAGCCATATTCGTGGCGATCGGCGGACAAACGGCGCCGGATGCGGCTATTCGCAACGTCCACGCGTTGAGCGTTCCGGTGTCGATGGTCGCTAGGTCGCTGACCGTCAACGTCCAAACGCCGCCGACACCAATTCCACTGAATCCAGCCAGAGGATTGGCCGGTGTGAAGCTCGGCGGTGACGTCGGAGTTGGAGCATCGCTATTCGCTCCGCAGTTATTCTGAATCGAACCACCGCTCCCGAGATCGTCGAGCCGGACGTTGAGATTGTTCGACGAGCAGTTTCCGCTCGGGCTCTGCGGCCGATTGACTACCGTCACCGTGGTCGCGTTGTGCGCCAGGGTGATCGCCAGGTCGCCCACGAACGTGTGCGTGATATTCAGATCGAGCTGAATGTCTCCCACGCAGTACCCGTCCGGAACCGTCAGCGTACTGCTGACGCTCGAATTGTCGGCAATCGGCTTCGGCACGTCGGTCGAGACGTACGTGAAGCGTCCGATGTCGAGCGTAATGGTTCGCGTGGTGTTTCCAGCCGGAGGCGTCGTCAGATTTGTAAAGCTGACGGTCGCGTTATAAAGTCCCGCCGCCAGCGAGTTCGCCGCAGCGCCAATCCCGATGGTCACGGGGGCATTCGAGCCGGTCCCGCCGAGATTGATGGTCGCCGGGCCAGGCCCGCCGTTGATCGTGATCCACGGCTGGTTGGCCGAAACCTGAATGCTCACGGAAGAAGGCCGAATGCTGGTCAGGGTATAGATTTGGGTGCCCGTAAACGGCCCACCCACCGGCCCGCCCGTGACGTATCCGCCCGCGGGTGCGGTCGTGAAGTCGGCCAGGCCGACCGACAGACTCACCGGCCGGGTCGTATTGCCCGCGCCGCCGGCCGTATTCGTAAACGTGATCGTTCCGCTATAGACGCCCGCCGGCAGCGATGCGGCCGCCGCTGAGTAGGCAATCGTCGCGGTACCGGTCGAACCGTTGCTTGGCAGATTGATGGTGACCGGGCCGGGAACGCCGTTGACCGACAACCACGGCTGATCGACCGAAACCTGCACGCCGACGGGAGTCGGTTTGGTGCTGGTCAGTGTGTAGACCGCCGTGTCGGGGAACGGACCGCCGACCGGAACATCCGAAGTCAGGCCGGTCGCCGGCGTCGTCGTGAACGCCGTCTGCCCGATTTCGACCGTGTGTTGCCGCGTCGACGTGCGGCTGTTGGTTAGGTCGTCGAAGTTGATCGACTCAACATAGACGCCTGCTGGCAGCGAGTTGATGGCCGGCCCGAGCGTCACAACGATGTTCGTCGTCCCGCCCAACGGGGCCAGCGTTCCGCTGATCGGCGCGTTGCTGCCGTTGAGCAGAATTCCGAAGTCGATCGTCAGAGAAACCTGGTAGTTGATCGGCGTCGTCGTCGGATTCGAAAGCGTGTAGGTAACCGAGTTGTTGGTGAACGGCCCGCCGACCAAGCCTTCGCTCAGCACATTGGCCGACGGCGTGACCGTCATTCCAGCGCCCGAAATGGTGTCGAGGTTCATGACGCCGGTATTGAGCGGGTCAAGCCAATTGCTCAACCGCGTGGCATTGGTTCCTCCGCCGGTCCACGAAACAGAGACGCGGCCATAGCAATCGGAGAGGTTGTCGCCGGTCTGGCCGCACGCCGACGGGCCGCCGTGAAGCTGGCCGATGACGCGCTTGTTGTTGTCGAACAGGGGCGAGCCGGATGAACCGCCCTCAGTGACCTGCGGCGGCGTCGGGGTCGGATCCCAATAGACGCGAATGTGAGTATTGTCGCCGGGGCCCGGGAACGGAGAGCAGCCCCACGACGAACCGTGGCTCGGGTGTGTGATGCTGTTCCAGAACGTAATGCGCTTCTCATCGACATTTGGGTGGTGAATGCACGCGCCATCGGGCGGGTTAACGCCGGTGCGATCCCAGCCGAGCCACGAAACGGCCCAGGCCGGATTAGGAGACGAAGACAACTCGACGAGCGTAAAGTCGGACGCGGCGCTCGCGGCCCGGAAGGTCGAGCCGCTGTTGAACTGCGTCAGAGTGCCGTCACCCGCGCCGCCACTGGCGCCGCTGCCCGGCGTACGGCAGGTTGAATTCTGAAAGTTCCAATAGGCCACGACTGTGGCAGCGGTGCCCGCCGTCACGCCGCAGTGATTGGCCGTTTGGAGATACGGTTTCAGGTCCTGGGCAGTGTTGTTCACCATGAACGAAGTGCAGTTGAGCGATCCGCTGATCTGAAGCACCGAGACGCCGGGGATCTGCAAATCCCACGGATCGGCGATTGAGCAGACCACGTCCAGATTGCAGGAACCCGATCGCGGTTGCGGCGCGCCTGCCATCGTCAGGTCTTCCAGGCCGAATCCGCGATAGCCGACGTTGATTGAACCGAGCTCCAAATCGAGCAGATGCATCTCGGCAGTGCTGATCGTCACTTCAATGACGACCGAGCCGGACGGGATGATTGGCGTCCAAAGCTGGCCATGATCCGCGTTGTCTTCACTCGTGAAAGGTCGGATCGCCGACATCTGATCGGCCGAGTAGATGTAGAGTTGGCCACTGGCCGGCATGTGATAGCGGGTGAACCCGAAGTTGACGTGCGGGACATTGCCGGCGTCGATGTGCAGCCGCCAGACCTGCGTCTTGGGGTCGAGCTGCTCCCACGTACCACCCGTGAACGGGGTGATCTTTACCGGCTGTGGGACGGCGAAACGATATGCGTTCGCGCCTTTCGTCGCGGCGATATCCTCCTGGCGGAGGACGTCCAACTGCAATTCCTTGACGCCCTGCACCGCTATCTTTTCCAATGGCAAAGACTGGAATCGTGCCGCGGCCGGCTGGATTCGCAACCTGCCCTTGGCCGTGGCGGCGTCCTTGGCGACGATCACCTGGGCTTGGCTCGCCGATGCGGCCAATCCCACCATCGCGCCGAAAATTGTCAGACGGAGAATGCTTCGCTTTAGACTTGCTCGCAACATTCCTCACCTTTCGCTTCGCCCGGTTGGCCGTACCCCCTGGAGCTGCGGCGCTTCGGGCTGAATCTCCCGACCGGATCCGGCGGGCGAACGCCCGCGCGACGATCCACCTTGTAGAGTACCGAAATGATTTTCACGAATCAATCCCGGGTGCCAATGCACAGCCCCGCCTCGCGCTAAGATTGGCCCGTTTTCCAGCACGTCGCGCGTTCGTACAATCGCGCTGTGGCTTCAACCGCCGATTGGCTGACCCGGATCGCGCTGGTCGCAGGCGGCGGTGCCGTCGGCTCTGTGCTTCGATACCTTTTCTCGGGCTGGCTCCAGTCTAAATCCGGTTTCAACTTTCCCTGGGGCACCCTCGGCGTCAATCTCGTCGGCTGCCTCGCGGTCGGATTCATCGCATCTGTCCTCTCGGGACCGATCCTCCGCCCGCCGGAATACCGCCTGCTGCTCGTCGTCGGCCTCCTCGGCGGATTCACGACCTTCTCGGCGTTTGCTTGGGAGACGATGGCCCTGCTTCGCGAAGGCCAAACCGGACTGGCCCTGCTTAACATCGCCCTGAGCAACATGGTCGGCCTCGCCGCTGTCTGGGCGGGCTTGGCCGTCGCCCGCAAGCTCTTCGGAGTCTGACGCGATGAAAATCCCCGAACGCGGTCACCTGCTGCGAGTCTTCATTGGCGAAAGCGATAAGTGGAAAGGCAAACCGCTTTTTGAGGCCATCGTCATGAAGGCCCGTGAGCTTCACTTGGGAGGTGCGACGGTTCTCCGCGGCCCCATGGGCTTCGGCGCGAGTAGCCGCGTCCACACGTCCAAAATCCTCCGTCTCTCCGAAGACCTCCCCATCGTCATCGAGATCGTCGACAGCAAGGCCAAGATCGACGAGCTTATGCCGTACATCGACCAGATGGTCACCGAAGGCCTGGTGACCCTCGAACCGGTCCGCGTGATCCACTACCGCGCCGACCGCAACGCAAAATGACGCGGCCGGCAGCCCGCCTCGCAGGAGACGCAGGATGGAATTCTGCTACGACGAATCCGAACACGACGTCCTCATCATCCGCGCCGACGGCGGACTCAATTCGCAAAACGCCGCCGAATTCGTGAAGGGACTCGAAAAACTCATCGACGCCGGCCTGCAGCGGATCATTGTCGATTGCACGTCGCTCGATTACGTATCGAGCTATGGCCTGGGCGTGCTGGTCGGGCTGCACTCTCGTCTTCGAAAGCACGGCGGCGATATCAAGCTCGCCGGCCTCAAGGGAACGCTGGCCGATCTGCTGCATGTCACGCGCCTGAGCGCACTGTTTTCGATTTATCCCGACGTCAATCGCGCGCGTCTCGCCTTCCGCCCCAAAGACGCCTGACTTCGCCGCCCGCACCAGCGCAACAAAAAGCCCCCGGCCGCGTGGCCAGGGGCTCGATGCTCTAATTCAGCCGCTCGCCTACGCCTTGGTGTAGGTAATGTCGAGGCAGCAGTACTCCTTCCCATCCGGACCCGCGCAGAACATCTTGTATGTGCTCTTGTCCGCCCCTTCGATCGTCGTCACGGTCTTGTACTTGGCCATCTTGCCGGCCGCCATCGGATCAGGCATCTCGCCTTCCATGGTGAACGACTTGTGGGCCGCGTCGGCCGTGCCATAGGTCACCATCATCCCGGTGCTCATGGTGTCGGTCCACGTCGAAACGTACTTCTTCGTCATGTTGTCGTAGCCCATGAGGCCCATGCCGGCGAACGGCTGACCCATTGACTCGCCGTTGAAGTCCATCTGCAGCCAGCGCCCGCCCAGGACCATCTTGTTCGTCATGACGCCCTTCGACTCTGCCCACGGCGCATCCGGCCCCATCTTCATCTTCACAACCGCGTTCCACTTGCCCTCCAGCGCCTTGATGTACTCGTGCTCCGGGCCCGGCATGCCCATCTTTGTCATGTTGTCCATGTCTTCCTTCGACATGCCCGCCGGCATCCCGTCCTTCCCCATTTTCCCGGCCGCGTCCTGCAGTTTCTTCTTTGCCTCGTCCGCCATCTGCTGGCCGGCGTCGCCCATCTTCTTCTTGGCTTCGTCAGCAGCCGCCCCGGCCGCATCCTTCAGCTTGTCGTCTGCCCAGACCGGACGTGCGCCCAGCGCGGCGATACACAGCAGCAGACACGGCAACATCAGTCGACGCTTCATGGGATTTCTCCTTTTCAAAAAGTACTTCTTCGGCTCACGATTGATGGGGCGCCATTCTAATCCGCGCGCGATCGCCATGCTACAAGGGCTTTCCCGGCATCAGTCGGACGCCCGATTCGTGACGGCCAGCGCCATTTCCCCTACGCTATCCGCGTCCCGGGATACGCCGATGCCGCCGGTCTCAACCTCAAACCCCCAGCAACCCGCCGCGCCGCGCCAGGATCCGCCGCCCTGCCCCGCCTCCACCGCAACACCGGCCATGCGCCAATACCTGGAGCAGAAGGCCGCCGTTCCCGACGCGCTCCTGCTCTTTCGCATGGGCGACTTCTACGAAACCTTCTTTGACGACGCTAAAACGATCGCCCGCGTCCTCGGCCTGACTCTCACCGCCCGCGACCGAAACTCCGAAAACCCCATCCCCCTCGCCGGCGTTCCCTATCACGCCATCGACGGCTACGTCGCCCGCCTCGTCCGCGCCGGCTTCAAGGTCGCCATCAGCGAGCAGATGGAAGACCCGCGCCTCGCGAAAGGCGTCGTCAAACGCGAGATCGTCCGCATCATCACGCCCGGGACGCTCACCGACGAGCGATTACTGGACGAGAAGTCCGCCAACTGGCTCGCCGCCGTCTTTGCCGACGACGCGCCCGCCCGCCGCGGCGCGAAGCGAAGTATGACGCAGACGGCTGAGATCGGTCTCGCAGCCGTCGAGCTTTCCAGCGGACGATTTTTTGCACAGATGCTGCCCGCCGCCCGCCTGGTCGACGAGCTGGCACGCCTTCGCCCGGCCGAGCTGCTCATTCCTGAGCGCGACATCGACGCAGTCGACGCTTGGTCTTCCGATTTGCACGCCGCGTTGGGAATCCCCGTCACGCCGCGCGGCGCTCACTGGTTCGACGCCCACGAATCGCAGCGCGTACTTTGCAAGCAACTGGGCGTAGCGAGTCTGGCCGGGTTTGGATTTGAAACAGTCGACGGTTCGCTCCGCGCTGCGGGCGCGCTGATTCAGTACGTTCAGGAAACGCAGAAGGCCGCCCTCCGCCACATCGCCTCGATTGAGGCCCGACACGACGGCGACTTCCTGGCGATCGATTCATCCACGCTGCGCGCGTTGGAGGTCGAGCGAACGGCGCGCGACGGCTCTCGCGACGGATCGCTCCTCGCCGCGGTGGACCGCACCGTCACAACGATGGGCGCCCGCCGCCTCCGCGACTGGCTCTGCTTTCCGCTTCGCGATGTGGCCGCCGTCCGGCGCCGGCAGGATGCGATCGAAGACCTGCGACAGGATCGCACTGGCCTGGCTCGCCTTCGCGATCTGTTGCGAGAAATACGCGACATCGAACGTATTACCGCCCGTCTCGGGCTCGGCCGCGCCAACCCGCGCGATCTGCTGAGCCTCGGGCAGTCGATCGCCTCGTTCCGTCCATTGCGAGAATTGCTTTGCGATGCGCCGGCTGCTGCACTGGGCGGCGCCGCGCCCCTTCTGGCCGACGCCGCCGATTCGCTCGCCGGCCTCGACCCGCTCGCCGAATATCTCGACAAGTCGCTCCGTGAGGACGCGCCTCCCGTCACGCGCGACGGCGGCTTCGTTCGCGCCGGATTCAATCCCGAACTCGACCGGCTGCAATCGCTGGAGCAAGACGGCCAGCGCTGGCTCGCCGAGTACCAGGCCGCCGAGGCCGCCCGCAGCGGCATCACCTCGCTCAAGGTCGGCTTCAATCAGGTCTTCGGCTACTACATCGAAGTCACCAATACCCACAAGGACAAAGTCCCGCCCAACTATGTCCGCAAGCAGACCGTCCGCAACGCCGAACGCTATATCACCGACGAGCTGAAGCGCCACGAAACTGATGTGCTTACGTCGAAAGAGCGCGCCGTCCGCCTCGAAATCGAATTGTTCGACCAGATCTGCCGTCGCGCCTTCGACGAACTCGCCAAGCTGCAGCGCGCCGCCGACGCCGTCGCCAATCTCGACGTCCTCGCTGGACTCGCCGAACTCTCCATGCAACGTGGGTACTGTCGCCCGGCCTTCGTCGAATCAGCCGACGCCCCGGACAAAAAATCGAAACGCGCCGCAGCCCTTCTCGAAATCGACGACGGCCGCCACCCTGTCCTCGAACAGACCCTTGCCGAAAAGTTCGTCCCCAACGATACCCACCTCGGCCCCGACGCCGGCCGCGTCTTCATCATCACCGGCCCCAACATGGCCGGTAAGTCGACCTACATCCGCCAGACTGCCCTGCTCGTTCTGCTCGCACACACCGGCTCGTGGGTCCCCGCGCGTTCCATGCGACTCGCGCCCGCCGATCGAATATTCGCCCGCGTCGGCGCTGCCGACGAACTCGCCCGCGGCCACTCGACTTTCATGGTCGAGATGGTGGAGACCGCCCGCATTCTCAACTCGGCGTCCGCCGCGTCGCTCGTCATCCTCGACGAAATCGGCCGCGGCACGAGCACTTTCGACGGCCTCGCCCTCGCCTGGGCCCTCACCGAACATCTCGCGCGCCGCATCGGCTGCCGCACGCTCTTCGCCACGCACTATCACGAGCTGACCGAGTTGGCGACGTCCTGTCCCGGCGTCGTGAATTACAACGTCGCTGTGCAGGAGTCGCGCCGCGCCGACGGAATCCCCAGCGACATTGTCTTCCTCCATCGCATCGTTCCGGGCGGCACCGACAAGAGCTACGGCATCCACGTCGCCCGCATGGCCGGCATCCCGCCCAGCGTTGTCGCTCGCAGCGTCGAAGTCCTCGCCGAACTCGAACAGAGCTTCGCCGCCGAATCGCGCCGCGTCTCCGGCGCGCCGGCCGAACCGGATCAGCCCACGCTCTTCCCCGCGGCCCCGCCGCCGCCCGCCTGGTGGCAAGCCCTCAGCGACGAAATCCGCCGCATCGACGTCGACGCCACCACCCCGATCGACGCCCTCAACACCCTCCGCGACATCCAGACTCGGTTGCGGGAATCCTGATTCAGGATTTATTTCCGCCCCGCGACATCGCTGACTCGCCAGAATCATGAGGCTACAGCTGCACCGCGGGCCGGGCCGTAGATTGCAGGCCACGAGTGATCGGGATCGAATCGAAGAGGTGCTTTGGAAAGTCCTGACCCACGACTCCTCAGGCGTGCCGCGTGAGATCGTCAACGGAGCAAACTCATCTTAGTGCGGCCTACCCGGCGATCTAGAATGTCCCCTTTGCTAGCTGACCCGGGCGTTCCCGTCGCGTACTCGATTGCAACCCTTCGCCATCACAAGAATGGCGAAGAGAAGCCAGGTGCCCGGTTCGGGGATGTGCGCGACCCAAGCCTCAAACGAACCGGTTGAATTAAGACCACCGCCCACGATGGTCAAACCGTCCGCGGAGACACTCCCGGCCGCATTTAGCGTCCACCCCGTCAGGTTGAGACCACAGTCGTTCGAAAGTACATCGCGAAGAAGACGCATCCCGCCTGACTGGGTCCAAAGGAATGCTTCCCGTTGGCCCGACGCGAAAGTTCCAAAACCAACGACTGTGGAACCATCCCCGGACACGTCCAGCGGATACGTGTCGCTAAACCCTCCCGGACGACCTAATCCAATGGGGCCTGACGCCTCTGTCCATCGAAAGGCCTCGAAATGACCCTCCGAATCAACGCGAGAACCTATGACGACCGAGCCATCCGCGGAGATGCCTGCCTCCATGCCGAAATAGAAGCTTGTGGGCACTCCCAGGTCCACCATTCCAGTAGCCGCGGTCCAGCGAAACAAACTGGCGCCGGTGGAGCCGACAACCACGGAGCCGTCGGCTGATACGTCAGTTGCCTGGCTGAAATTGCCTCCGAGAAAACCCAGTCCCTGCATGCCCCCGGCCTCGGTCCATCTAAAGGCCTCCGACGCGCCGGACGAATTAGAACCTACACCCACGACCACTGCGCCATTGGCTGATACCGCCGTGGCGTCGCTGTAACGCTCGTTGCTGGGATTCGGAAGGAACCCGAGGTTGACGGTGCCTTCGGTCGCGGTCCAGCGGAATGCCCTGTACGTATCACGCGACCCGACGACGGTTGAGCCGTCCCCCGAAACATCGCGTGCGATCGTGCCGAATGGAAGGGCGATCATTCCTGTTGGTGACGTCCAACGGAAAGCTTGGTATCCCGCTCCGGAAGCACCGTATGAAGTTCCGGCCACCACCGAACCATCGGCCGATACGCCCGCCGGGCTGGATATGCTCCATCCGGGCAACACGCCGATACCCATGAACGAAGGCGGAGCGGCCTGCGCACCTAATTGCAGAAGAAACGTAACCATGCCAGTGACGAATAACCTGGATCGCAACATCCTTTCTCCTCCGTGAATTCGCACCAAGCTTTTAAGCAGCGTATTGAGCGTGCCGCCGTCTGGTAATGATTCTACCGCGGCGCGGCAGTCAAATGGAAGTGAGAACGGAAGACCCTCGCCGGGGGCATTCGATCATTGAAACCCCGCGCTGCACCGGCGGCAAACCCCTCTGCGAATCTCGCCCCCTCTACATCGTGCCTCACGCCGCGCCTGTGGCTAACTGCTAATTGTTAAGCCCCGCGACTTGACTTACTCAGACAGCTACCTAACATAAATCGAACTCGTCCGCCGAAAATCGCTTTCCGGGCGGAGCGAGCGGATCAATCTGCGTGCGCAAATTCCCGGTAGGTGGGGGAGCGCTGACTCCCCGCGCTCGCAAAATTTGATAGACGTGCGATCAGGTCAGCGCGCATCCCTTAGGAGATGAACGACTTGCAACTCGTCTCAAAAATCTCACGCAGCCGTCTCACCCGCGTCTCACGCCCGGAAGTCGCTGTCGACGGGAACCGCCGAGTCGAAAAGAGGTCAAATTCTCGAAAATCTCACCGCCCAAAGCTCAAGACCCAGGACTCGAGACTCAGGACTCTTCCCCCGCCGCCCCCTACGAAAGCGTCAGCGAACGCCGCGCCGCCGAGACCGCCAGCCGTAACCCCATCGCCAGCGTTGGTCGCTCTAGCCACATTTTGCGTCGCGCGAGCTGCGCCGCCAGCCGCCGGTCCGGCTCACGCCGAACGACCGCGCAAATGGCCCGCTCATAGCGATCGACGTCAGCGGGTGCTGTGGCCGAATGCGCAAGCCCGCGATCTTCAAGCAGCAACGGCGGGACATAGGTGCCAAAGATTCGCCGCAGTAATTCAACCGACGTATTCAGCCAGTCCTGTAATCCGTACTGCCGCGCACGAACTGAAACACGCTGCCAATAGGCGGAATTGCCGCCGGCCCGGCTCGCCAGCACGTGCAGGTCCAGCAACTGCCGCAACCGCCCGACGATCGGCGACGAATACAGCAAATGCAGCATCACGTGCAGAAACTGATCCGCCGGCGAGAGCACATACACGCCCGCTCCCGGTGCGATCGGCCGGACATCCGACCAGAGTACGGACGACTCGATTCGCACCTTCGCCGACGGCGGCACCAGCGCATGGTGCAGCTCGATCGTGTCCCCGTGCTTTGGATGGCGGTATTCCGGCAGGTGATGCAGCCAGCGCCGTGCGTCGCGCTCGTGGCGGCGCGACACGCATATCTGATAACCCAGCCGGCGAAGCAATAGTTCGCCGCGTTCGACTTCCTGCGGCGGAACCAGCAGATCGATATCCACCATCGGCCGCGCCGCCGGATCGACATACGTCCATTTCGCCAGCGCCACGCCCTTCAGCAGCGCCACCGGAATGTCCGCGTCGGCAAACGCGTGTACCACTTGTTCCGTTCGCTTCAGCAAATGAGTCGTGTGCCCAGCCGTGGTGAAATATCGTTCGCGACAACGCGGCAGCAGGTCATCGCAGCGTTCCTCCGCCCCAGCCAGCCCCCGGGCCGCCGCAAAAAAAGCCGCTCCGACCTCGGCCTCGACCGCGACATCGTCCATCTCGGCACTGAGCGGCCGCAGATCAGGGTCGTGCGCCGATCCGGTGCCCAGTGTCGCGAGAATCGCGCAAACGTCGTCCGCAAGCTTGCGTCGGCTGGCCAGCACTGATCGCGTCGAAAGGCTCTCGATCATCTTCCATCCCCTTTCAGGCCACGCGGCGCACGGCCGCATTCTCCGTCGCGCGCTCGATCATTTCAATCGCGCCGCGAATCGTCCCGCTCTCCATCTCGAAGCAGCGTGTATCCCGAAGCAGGCGCGCCAGCAGCTCAACCCCGGTTCCGCCATGCTGGTGAAAATTGAAGCTCAGCCGCCCGAGCCGCATGAGCGCATCGGCCGGCGAAATCTCGCGCAGCATACCCGGCGCTCCGGCACGATAGGTCGGAAAGACGACGGTTCGCAGCGGAACCGGACTGCTGACGGCTCCGGCACGGATGCGATCAACCGGCAGCACCGCCACGCGACCTTTGCCGCACGGCCGCCGGCTGAGCCGAATCCCGACGTGCGGCGACAACTTGTTCAACACCGCCGCCGACCCGGCCTTCACGTTCAAGGCCTTCGGAAACGGCTGAAGCAATCCGGTTGCCGGATCGATCAGTGCAAACTCGTCGCAAAGATACTGCCATCCACCCAGCGTCAGCGCCGCCGCAAGCGTCGTCTTGCCCGCTTCCGGCTTCCCGCCCAACAACACGCCGCCAGCGCCGCGACTGACGCACGCCGCATGCACCTGAAGGAATCGATGACAATCCAGCGCCACCGCCCAGTTACAGGTCCACTCCAGGTGCGGCAGGACATGCTCAAAATGGCGAATCACCGTCCGTCGCCGGCCATTGCCAGAGATTTCATAACGCCGATCGCGCCCGTCGCGCGACCCGCAACGAATCGCGTCGATCACCACATCGACTTGCTCAGTTGTTGGCGTCGCAAATGCGCGGCAGCATTGCTCATAACCGGCCATCACGGCCGAACTGTTCGTCCGCAGCCGGATCGAAATCGCGCCGACCTGGAACGCGCTATCCAACAAGCCCCAGCTCCTGAAACTGCTTCACCATCGCCAGGACGCATTCCCGCGCCGTCTGGTATTCAACCTCGAACATCTGATGCAGCCGCATCGCGGCCCGGTCCACGTCGGGCTCCTCGCGCCAGCATCTCCAGATCGCCGCAGCCGTCGCGTTCAGCCGATTGGTCGCGTTGCTGCGCGGGTCAAAAATGATCAATTCATCACCCAGCGCATGCACCGAGATGGTTGATGAGCTGGCCTCCAACTTCACCCTCCAGCCGAGCCACCCGCCGACCCGGCCGTGCTCGTCTGAGCCAGCAGGGGGGTAGCGCGAAACGTCTCTATCAGCGGAATGACCCAGACCAGCCGCCGCGCCGAGCGCGAAAGGAACTCCCGCCGGTCCGTCGCCTCGGCAGTCGTATCATCTGCCGCCCGCGGGACTTCGCTGTGATTTGCCTCATCCATTCGGCCGATCCCTGAGCGCAATTTCTGCGCAGGCGATGTCCAAATCGCCCGTCAGGGTTATCGGATGGCCGCCCGAAACGCGGACAACGAAAAGCGCTGGTTTCAGGGTCAGGGAGCCATACTGGCGTTGGATTCGGCCAGTGGCTGCTTGAGATCGATTAGTTCAAACCCGCAGGCCAGCGGCAGCCGCCTGATAAGGCACCCAGGATCGGTCGCGAGGTGCTGTGCAATCGCCGGAGCCAGGTTGGAGTCGGTTTCCGGCGGCGCGGTCCCGGGAAATCCGCTGGCCGCCCAGGCATCGGCCCAGTTCCGAGTTGCTCCACGCACAAGGTAGCGCGCCCCCGCGCCGCCCGACGGTTTGCTTCGGTAGTGCCCGAGCCGCGGCCAGAACGGTTGGAACTCGCTCACCTTACATCGTTGCTCGGTCAGATACGAAAGTATGTGTGCGTCAAACAGCTCGGCCTGTGCCGAAGTGATCCCTTCGCGCCGTAGCTCGTTTGCCAGCGGCCGCAGTGGGTGCTCCGCTCCGAGCCGTTGCCAGAGCCCGAACTGGCCAATCGACCATCCAAACAATATCGTGACAAATGCCGCTCGCGCCGCCACGACGTGCGAACTCGGCTCGCCATCACCCTTCCCGACCGCGGCGCATGCAATCAGCCCCGGCAAAAAGGCCCACATCGGAATCAGATAACGGATGGTATTGAAATCATGCGCGCAGCCGCTCATCAGATAGAGCGCTGCCAATCCACACATGCCCGACACTAGCAGCGTCACCGGCGACCCGCGCGACGGCTCGAGCCGCAGCCAACTCGCCAGCCCGCGGCGATTCTGTAGCACCAGGGCAGCGGCCAGCGTCACCAGCCCGCCTGCCACCAACCAGTTCGCGAATTGCATCAACCCAGCGGTCATTTCATTTATTGGCCGGAGAACATCCTCCCGGCCAATGCAGATCAACTGCAGGAATCGATCGGAACTCGCCCCTAGCAGCAGCGGCAAGCCATTCGCGAGAAACCCGGCCGTCTCGCCGATTTTCCAAAGCGGCCGAAACCCAAGCGGAAGGGCCGGCTCGATAGCGTGGGTTCCCAGCGCGCCGCCCGCCACGTAATAAATGATCGGGATGACCCCAACGATGATTCCAAACAGCAGCGGCCCATTGGTGCCCAGTGCCCGCCGCGCAATCGCGAGCGCGTTCCATCGCAGCTGTGCATAGCTCATCGCTGCACCGGCCGCCAATCCCTGAACGGCGATGGCCAACGGCTTTGGTAGCAGCCCGAGCAAGACCTGACTGACGACCTTTCCGTTCTCCACATGCACGGTCTGCACAAGATTCAATGCCAGCGCCGCTCCCAGCACAAAAATCGGAAGGGCGAGTGTCCCCAATTGTTGGAGTGCGCGATCGACCGAAGCTGAACTCCGCAACGTCCTCATCGGCCCCGCCAGCAGGGCGTGCAAGGCGATCGGCGCGACAAAAATCACAATGCTGGGATTGATCCAGAGCCCCGACCCGATCAGTACGCCGAACAGAAATCGCTGCATCGCAGTCGGCCCGGCGACAGTTCGAATCCACCACTCGCTATAAGCCCATAACAGCAGTGTTCCCCACAGCAGAATCTCGATATATCCGCCGCGCGCCGAAATGCTCCACTGAGCGAACATCGGCGCACCGGCCAGCAGAACCAGCGCGGCCGCAAGACCGCATCCCCGTCCGCGCCACCGCGTCAGCATGAGGTATTGCGCGCTCACCATCGCGGCAAAAAACATGGCCGGCGCAAGCCGCAGCGCGGTGATGGGGCGGTCGACGAATCCGAGCAGACCCGCCACCACATACGCCTCAAGCGCCCCCATGTAACGTTGGCCGTAGAAAAACACCGGCAGCGACCGCCCGGCCGCGATGTCCTGCGCCATGATGCCGACAATGGCCTCGTCGGAGTGCAGCAGCGTCTCGCCCCGCTCAATCAGCGGCCACCGCACTAGAATCGCGGCCGTGAAAAGCGCAGCACAAACAACCACGTCCCAGCGCGTGAGCCGCGTCCACACCCAAGCCGCCGGCTTCGTGGCCGGCATTTCGCCCCTCGGGCGCAGCATCCGCTCAAACTCGCCGTGCGACGGTGCACCGGCGATCTTTTCCGGAGTCTTGGGCAACGACTCAGCCAAAACGCGCATGCGCATGACCTCTCCCCCTCGCTTCTCGGCTCCCCGAGTCCCCAGATTCAGTTCAGGAAAGTTTGCCGCTGCGCAAGATGGCGATAACCAGCCAAACCGCCATGAAAAAAGAAATGACGTAGCCGGCGAACCCGAAAAATCGGATAGGCATACCCCAGATCGTCTCGGCCGCCGGCCGGCTGATCACCATCGAACTACCGATAAACGTCGCCGCCATCAGGATTGAAAATGCCAGCCGATTGCTCGACCGATCCAACTCGCTCGCCAGGTGATCGAGGTTTTGATGGCGGATCGTCACCTGAAGCTGCCCGCGCGTCCCGCGCCGCATCAGGTCTCGCAGCATCCGCGGCGCATCCCGCAGTGCGTTGACGAGGTTCCAGCCCGCGAACCCCAACTCACGGACGATCCGCTTCCCCGAAAACTGCCGCTTCAGCGTCTCGGTCAGCCGCGGGCGGATGATTTCCAGGATATTCAGCTCCGGATCGATCAGCAGCGCCGTCCCCGCCACCGCCACCAGACTGCGCCCCAACTGCACGAATTCGCGCGGCAGCACCACGTCGTTTCGCTGCGCCAGTTCCATCAGCTCGGTAAAGATCGCCCCGAACTCCAACCGTCGCAGTGGCAGCCCGTAGTACTTCTCCAGCATCTCGCGCAAATCGCGGCGCAGCAGCGACCGGTCCGTATGCGGCCCCAACGCCCCCGTGTCCGCCAGAGAATCGATCACCAGATCGACCTCCTTGCGAATCGTCCCCACCAGCGCCACCACCAGCCGTCCCATCAGCTCGTCGTCGATCTGCCCCGCGTTCCCGAAGTCGATCAGCGCGATCGTCGCCGGCGGTATGAATATCAAGTTCCCGGGATGCGGGTCGGCGTGAAACAAGCCGAACTGGAAAAACTGCCGCATGAATGCTTCGGCCAGGTTTCGGCCCAATTCCCGCCGGTCGAATCCCGCGCTCGGTCGCTCAAGCACGTCACGAATCCGCTGCCCGTCCACGTACTCCAGCGTCAGCACATTCGACTCGGTCAGATCCCAATGCACCCTTGGAACTTTGATGTTCGCGTTGTCCGCGAATGCCTCTCCAAAGCGAGTCGTCACCGACGCCTCATTCACGAAATCTAGCTCCTTCGTGATCGCGTGTGCGAATTCCTGAACCAGTACGGTCGGCCGCGCGAATGCCACCTCCGGAACGTACTTCTCGACCGCGTCCGCCAGCCAGCGAAGTATGGTGACGTCCGTCGCAATCACCCCGTCGATCCCCGGCCGCCGCACCTTGATTACCACGTTCTCGCCAGCCGCCGTCACGCCCCGGTGCACCTGCGCGATCGACCCGCTTGCGAACGGCTCGCTCTCGAACGTGCGAAACACACTCTCGATCGGCTGACCGATCGCTTCGGCGACCAGCGCACGCGCCTGGTCCGCCGGAAACGGCGCGACGTGGTCCTGCAGCTTCGAGAGTTCCTCAATAATCGATTTGGGGACCAGATCGGGCCGCGCCGCCGAAAGCTGACCGAGCTTGATGAACGTCGGCCCCAGCTCCTCGCAAACCTTCACCAGTCGCTGGCCGATGCTTCGCAGCGCGTCGTGTTCGGGCGGCGGTGGGGGAGGGCCGACCAACCACTGTGGCATCGGGATGTAACGCCGGATCTGAACCCGCTCGACGATGTGGCCGAAGCCGTGCCGCGTCAGCACCTGCGCGATCGTGCGAAGCCGGGCAAAGCTGCGGACGGTCTGCGGCAGACTGACGATCGACATGCGCCCCTACAATATCGCCGTGCCGTCCGTCCGGCCATGCGGTCGTGGCGGGTGCAGTCGCCTCGTTTTGCCGATTCGGCCAGAAACGTGTACGATCGGGCGCGCACAGACAGACCCAAAAGGACGCACACTAAGGCGTTCGTTGGCGGGCAGGACTCATCCGACATGGGCAAGCACCACGACATCCGACTCGGCGCCTGCGGCTGGCACTATCACGATTGGGTCGGCCCTTTCTATCCCGAGGGCACGCAGCCCGGCAGCTATCTGGTCGAGTACGCTCACCAACACGACATCGTCGAAGCCGAGTCCACGGCGCGGCAAATGCCGACATCCGAGCAGATCGACGAATGGCGTATGAGCACACCGCGTAAGTTTCAATTCGTCCTGCGTGCGCCGCGGATCATCACCCACGAACAGATCCTTCAGGGAAGCCGCGAGGTATTCAGGCAGTTTGTCGAGTCCGTCCACGGGCTGGAAAACAAGCTCCATAGTGTGCTCCTGCAATTCGACACCTTCACCAAGCAGGCCTTTCCCCAGCACACCAAGTTCTTCGAACGGCTTGACGAGTTCCTCGAGTCGGCCGCCGGCGACGTTCCCATCGCTGTCGAGATTCGAAATCGCAACTGGCTCACAGCCGAATGGTTCGAACTCTTGAAGCGTCATCACACCATGGCCGTTCTTGTTGACCATCCGTGGCTCACGCCAATCGCGGAACTGGTGGACAAGTTTGACGTTGCCTCTGGCAACGCCGTCTTCGTCCGCCTGCTGGGTGACACCGAAGCGATCGAAAAGAAAACCACGCGATGGGACAAGCCCATCATCGATCGAACTGCCGCGTTGGAGTCACTGTCCGAAACCGTCACGCAACTCATTGAAAAAACGGATGTTATCATTCTGGCGGACAATCACTACGCCGGAAACGCACCCGCCACTCTTGCTCAATTGGCTACATTTATGGGACGCGCCGAGTCGATAGACGACTAAGGGCTTGGCCGGCCGAAGGATGCGTTCGTCGACCGGCCACCCGTGCGATGCGTTCCTAATCATTCGCTCGTGCGGTGCCCCGACGAGGTGAACCGCTGCGATGAGGCCTCCGCCGGAGCTTGGCGGTCACGCGGACCCGCGCGATGCGCGGACAGGAGCCGCACCGTCGAACTTCGCGGAAGCCGAGCAGCCGGCCGGATGGCGCGATCGCGCCGCCCGCGTCGTGGAGGAGCGAGGCGTTTCCTTGAGACTCGGAATTTACAGCGGGCTCGTTCTCACGGTCGGATTGATCGCGTTTCATCTCTATCGCTCCGTCCCGCAGACCATCAACCTTGAGCAGCCCGTGCCATTTGTCGTCATGGCCGAACCCGGCGATTGCGACGTCTATCTCGACGGAAAACTGCTCGGGCGGACTGAATCCGGCCGACTCACCCTCGAACTCGATCCGCGAAACACCGACGTGCGCTGGATGGAGCTGCGCAAGCCCGGATTCGAACCAACCAAGCGCGCCCTCTCGGCCTACTTAGGTTTGGCCAGCATGCAGCTCAAGCTGCGGCGCCGTCCATTCGAAGTCCTGGTTTCGTCGATCCCGACCGGCGCCGAGATCTGGGTCGAAAACGAACTGCGCGGCTTCAGCCCTCTCGTGGTGAAGTGCCTGCCGGATGGCGAGAAGCCGCTGCATGTGATCGCGAAGCAGGCCGGCTACGAACCCGTCGAAAGCGAGCTACTGCCGCCCGAGAACGAAGCTCCAGCCCGCCTCGACCTGACGCTCCGCGCCAGGCCACCGCAGCTCGCCGTGACGACCGAACCGCCCGGGGCCCAGGTGAGCATCGACGGAAAAGCGGTCGGCGTCTCTCCCTTAACAGCCACGCTCGACGACGCAGCCCGCGGAAAGTCGGTCGCCGTCCGCGTCGCACTGGATAAGCACGACGCTGTCGAGCGGCTTGTCGAAATTCCGAAATCCGCCGGACCCGAATTGCGTGCGGAATTCAAACTGGGCGATTCGGCCACCGCACTGCGGATTGAGACCGAACCGTCCGGCGCTGAGGTGAAAGTTAACGGCGAACCCAGGGGCCGTTCGCCGCTGACCGTCAAACTGCCCGACGATCAGCTCGCAACCGCCTTGCAGGTTGAGGCGCTCGTCCCGGGCGCGTGGTTCGGCAAACTCACCGTCAACGACATCGAGCGCTCAGCGACCAAAACCGTGCGCATTCCGATGGCCATGTTCTCGCGAACGGTTGTCTTCGCGCTGGACTGCGCCGCCGCGAAGGCCGAGCAATTCGAGCTGAGACGCGAAAACATCAAGCAGAAAATTCATCGCCTGCCGAAGGACCGCGCCTTTGCCGTCATCGCGTTGTCCGGCGGGCGGACCTTCATCGGCCCCGAGCCCAAACCGACTCAGTCCACCAGCGAACAAAAGGTGCGCGCCTACGACCGCATGGATGGCCTGCGGTGGGGCGGGCCCGGAAGCGAGGCAATCGCGCTCGTTACCGCCGCTGCGTCCTTGAAGCCCGATTCCATCTGGCTCTACACATCGTCGTCCGTCGAGCGCGGCGAATGGATGGTCGCCTTCGAACCGTTTGGCGAAAACCCGCCGGCCGTGCAGCTTTTGGTCGACTCGGCTGATCAGGTCGAGCCGTGGCTGGCCGCCTGGTTGTCCGAGCACCGCGGGACCGTACGGGTGGTGGGGGAGGATCGCCCCGAAGCGACTCAATCCGCGGACGCACGCTAAGCGATTCAGCCAAGCATACTTATCCGCCGCGCTCGGGCTCCGCGCCGTGCTGATCGCGCCCTCCAATCGACCCGATACAATAGAGATATAGGAATACAACCACCCGTGTCGATTCGACCCAGTTTCCACCCCACGCTTCTTTTGCTAATGCTCTGCTCGGCATGGCCGGCGGATGTCCGAGCGCAGCGTCCGGCCACTCAGCCGAGTTCCTCGATTGCCGACGCCTATCGTCGTGCGACGTTTGTCCTCAATCTCACACCCGCCGCCTGGGATCAGGTTCGCGCCGACTCCGCCGTAATCGCCACCGCCCTCAAGCCCGTCGAAGCCGCCAGTGCCGACGCACTGATGGCCACTGTCGATCACGTCATCGCCGCACTCGCCAAGCCGATGCCATTGCCGGACCCCGACGTCCCCAACGCCGACCCTGACGACATTGTCGACGCCCTTCCGCCGCGCGAGGCCGCCCGCCAGGTCTTTGAGCAGCTCACTCGCGCCACCAGCGCCCTCCTTCAGCAGCGCCTCGCCGCACTTGCCCCTGCTGGCCCGACATCTACCCGCGCCCTGGCCGACGCGCGCGACGCCTTCGCTGCATTCGAGCCCACTCTGCGTGCATGCGACCCCAAAGCGCTGGATGAACTCGAACGCGACTGGCGCGAGCTGGCCCATCGGTTGTCGGCTCCGGCATCGCAGCCCGCCGCGGCCGATCGCCGCAATGAATTAAACAAACTATCTTCAAGGATTTCCGAATACGCTGTGGCCAATTTCGGGCCCGGATTCACCGCCCCGCTCAACGGTCCGCTTATTCCATACCCAAACGCCAGTCCCACCGCCAAGCGTCCGTCCAGTCTGCCCATCTCACTGCCGCCGGGCACTCACATCGACCGGCCCATTCCTCGCCCGCGCCAGCTGCTTCACAGCGTTCAGCTCGGCGCCGCCGAACGAGACATGCCGCTTTCCTCCCTCGGCGCCGCCGCCTTTAACAATCCCAACGTGTTCGGCGAGCCGGCCAGATCCCTCGGCATCTCGTGCAACACCTGCCATAACAAGACCGGCATCAATCCCGGTTTCTTCATTCCCGGGCTCTCTCACCGGCCGGGCAGCGTCGATGTCACCAGCAGCTTCTTCTCGCCTCACGCCAACAACGCCGTCTTTGATCCGCTCGACATCCCTGATCTCCGCGGAATCCGCTTCACCGCGCCTTATGGCCGCAACGGCCGCTTCGCTTCACTGCGCGAGTTCGTCAGAAATGTAATCGTGAACGAGTTCGATGGCGACGAGCCCGACCCCATCATTCTCGACGCCATGGTCATCTATATGAACGAGTTCGACTTCCTCCCCAATCCGGCCCTCAATCGTGATGGCACGCTCAATTCGCGCGCCAGCACCGAAGCGCGCCGCGGCGAAGTGCTGTTCAACAAGATCTTTCCGCAGATGGACAACAAAAGCTGCGCGAGCTGCCACATTCCCTCTTCAAATTTTCTCGATCATCAGCGGCACGACATCGGCACCGTCCACGGCTATTCCGACTTTTCGCGCGATGGCGCCCTCGACACGCCTACCCTCTTGGGCGTCGCCCTCACGGCTCCCTATTTTCACGACGGAAGCCAGCCCACCCTCCGTGCCGTCGTCGAGTGGTTCAACGACCACAACAAGCTCAGCCTCACCGAACCCGAAATCGCCGACCTGGCCTCTTACCTCGTCACGGTCGGCAACGGACAGTTCCCCTTCGACCTCGGCGATTACTTCCTCGCGGAAGACCTCGAAGATCAAGAGTCTTTCCTGTCTGCGTTCGAGTTCCTGGATCAGAAAAACAAGTGGCCGCTCGTCGCCGACCTCCTCCGCGGCGTTGCGCTCGAACACCGGCATCAGATCGCCATCCTGCGCCAGAAATCGCACGCCCCGATTCTCGAACAGTTGGCAGCCCTGCTGGAAAATGCCGCCGACGACGCCGACGCAGCCCAACAGGACCCTAAGCGCCGCGATCAGGCCCGCGCCAAACTCGCCCAGTGGCGTGAACTCTATCGCCGCAACAAATACGACCTCCGCTAGCGCTCCGCATGTCTTCCCGCTCGGACCAGCTTGCATCTCCCTCCCTCCCTCCGGCACAATGCCGATATTGAAACACGAACGCGAGGAATTCTCCGCATGAACCCCAGCAAACACGGCCTCGATCTTCACGGCCTTCAGCAAACCGGTCCGGTTCATTGGAACCTCGCCGCGCCGCTACTCTCCGAGCATGCCATTCGACGAAACGAGGGTCAGCTCGCAGCGAACGGCGCCCTGGTCGCCCTCACGGGCGCCCGCACCGGCCGCTCACCGAAGGACAAGTTCATCGTCCGCGACAGCATCACCGACTCGACGGTCGAGTGGGGCACGACCAATGTCCCCATGACCCCCGAACACTTCGACAAATTGCACTCGGCCATCGCCAAACACTTCGTCGACCGCGAATTATTTGTCGTAGACGCCTGGGCCGGCGCCGACCCGCAACTCCAAATGCCTATTCGGGTAGTAGCCGAGTTTGCCTGGCACGCGCTGTTCTGCCGCCAGCTCTTTCGCCGGCCCGCGCCCGCCGAGCGCGATTCCATGCGCCCGGAGTTCACCATCCTCGCTGCCCCGCGCTGCAATCCCGGCGACCTCAAAGCCGTCGGACTCAATTCTGAGGTCTTCGTCGTCATCAATTTCACTAACAAACTGGTCCTCATTGGCGGTACCCACTACGCCGGAGAAATGAAAAAGTCGATTTTCTCGATCCTCAACTTCCTCCTGCCTGACAAGCAGGTTTTCCCCATGCACTGTTCGGCCAACGTCGGCCCCGGCGGTGACTCAGCGCTTTACTTCGGCCTCTCCGGAACCGGCAAGACCACGCTCTCGGCCGATCCGCAGCGCCGCCTCATCGGTGACGACGAACACGGCTGGTCCGATCGCGGCATCTTCAACTTTGAAGGCGGCTGCTACGCCAAGTGCATCAAGCTCAGCGAAAAATCCGAACCCGAGATCTTTCGCGCCATCCGATTCGGTGCCGTGCTAGAGAACGTCGTCATGGCCCCGGACACCCGCGAGCCGAATTACGACGACGGCTCCCTCACCGAGAACACGCGCGTCGCCTATCCGCTGGAGTACATCGCGAACGCCGTTCCCGAGGGTTTCGTAAATATTCATCCGAAGGCCGTCGTCTTCCTCACCGCCGATGCCTTCGGCGTGCTGCCGCCCATCGCGCGTCTCACCACGCCCCAGGCCATGTATCACTTTCTTTCCGGGTACACGGCGAAAGTCGCTGGAACTGAGGCCGGCATGGGCAACGAGCCGCAGGCCACCTTTAGCAGCTGCTTCGGAGCGCCGTTCCTCCCGCGCCCGCCGATGGCCTACGCCCGGCTCCTCGCTGAGCGTGTTGAGAAGCACCGGGCCAATTGCTGGCTCCTGAACACCGGCTGGTCGGGCGGCCCATTCGGCGTCGGCCAGCGAATGAAACTTGACTACACCCGCGCCATGCTCCGCGCCGCACTCAGCGGCAAACTCGCGGAGGTCCCCTCAAAACCCGACCCCATCTTTGGCGTCCTTGTCCCGCAAAGCTGCCCCGACGTCCCTGAAAACGTCCTCCAGCCGCGGTCAACTTGGAAGTCGGCCAACGACTATGACACTAAGGCCTGCGACCTCGCCAACCGCTTCATCGCCAACTTCAAGAAGTTCGCCGGCGTCTCATTAGAAGTGGCGGCCGCCGGCCCCAAGGCGTAATTCTCCCTCTATGGACCGCCCGGCCGGGACAAAACACTTCTCAATCGTCGCGGTCCTGCTGGTTCTAGCCATCCTTCATGTGGCCCTCACGCGCGTCAGTTGGCGCGACATCCCAATCCAAACCGACGTCGGCATCTGGTCCTACATCGGCGCCCGCCTGAACGAAGGCCGTCGCCTTTACGTCGATCTCTGGGACAGCAAACCGCCCGGCATCTACTGGGTCTTCGCCGCCTGCAATCGGCTGGGTGGAACAGGCAACGACCGCCCGGCGTTCTGGCTGGACACGGCTCTACCGTTCGCGATCCTCGGCGTCTCCTGGAAACTCGCCCGCCGATTCGCATCGGCCGAGTCGGCCGCCCTCGCGGTCTTTCTCGCGTCTTTCATCTGCTGTCACCGCATCCTGGCCGACTGGGGTTGCAACGTTGAAAAATTCGTCGCCGTCTTCGAGGGTTTGGCAATCCTCGCCGGGACGAGGGCAATCGAGCGGCGAAACTTAAGCGCATGGCTTCAATCCGGCATTTGGGCGGGACTCGCGGGATGCTTCAAGCAGACTGCGATCCTGTATCCCGTCGCCGCCGCCATCTATCTCCTCTTTGCTCAGCGCCGTACGGGCGAATCGCTCACAGCCCGGCTGCGATTCTTGCTAGTGCTCGCGTTCGGCGCCGCCCTCGTTTGGCTTCCCGTGCTCGCATGGCTCCTCCATCGCGGCGAACTCGCCGGCTTCTGGAAGCTTGCCGTTCTCTACGATCTCCGCCGCGCGACGCCCGGCTCCGAGGCCCCGCGTATCGCTTCGATCGACCACTGGTTCGACGTCGCCCGCCAATTCAAACTTGCCTCTGCTCTCTTGTTGCCGGCGGCCGTCGGCGCCGTCATCGCGATGAAGCCCACAATCGCACTGCCCGAAAACGCGCGCCGCGGCCTCGGACTCGTGCTCCTCGTCGTCGCGCTCGAATTGGCGACCTTTTCGCTCGCACCGTTCGGCTACGGCCATTACCTTCTCCAACTCATTCCCGCCGCTGCCACACTGGCGGCCGTCGCCTTCCAATTCGTGTTCTTCGACCCCGCAACGCGCCGGCCGCGCACCGCCCGGCGCTGCGCCGCAGCCATGTTCGTCGCCCTCTTCACGCTCGCCGACCATCTCAGCTTCACCCTGAGTTCGACTCATCCCGCCCGCATCGCCTACGCATTTCAACGCGAAGCCATCGACGGCTGGATTCATCGCATCCAAAGCGAAACCCATCCCGACGACGCGGTCCTCGTCTGGCCGCCGGATTATCCGCTCAGCTATTACGCCCGCCGTCGCACTCCACTCGAAATCTCCAACGCCGACGTTCTCTTTCAGGAAAAGAGCTACCGCCTCGATCCCTCGATCGATGCCCTCCTCGCCAACATCCGGTCCGACTCGCCCGCGCTGATCATTGACCGCACCCACCTCAAACTGAATCCACTCCAGGACGGCCGGTTCGAAATCCTCGTCCCCGAGAACGAAATCTCTCTCTACCAGCAACTGAACGCTCAGCCATTCCACCCCCAGGTACGCCTCACCGCGCCGCTGCTCGACTGGGTCCGTGCCAACTACGGCGGACAATCGCGCGGTCCGGATGGCATTTGCCTGGTTCTCCACCAGAATTGGCGCGACCTGATTGAGGTTCTTCGTGCGCCAGGAAATTGAGATTTCGCGTTTCGCAGGTCAAGGGCTGGGACTCCGGGAGCTGGATGTCGCATTTGCCGATTGTCGATCAGCCAGAACCCGGATACCGTCCCGCCCGTATCAATTGTGGTTACTGATCTGATGGAGATTCGTTCGATGCGGCCGGTGATTGGCGTTACTTGCAGTGTGGACGTCGGGGCTGATGAGGGCGGCAAGCTGCGGGCCTACGTGAACTCGGCTTATACCGATGCCATTTTCGCGGCGGGCGGGCTGGCACAGCCGATCGTGGCTCCGGGCGAAGTCGATGACGGGCTACTCGCGGAACTGGCCGGCCGGTTCGATGGCTTCCTGTTCACGGGCGGGGCGGATCTCGACCCGCGCCACTATGGCCAGGCGCGGCATGCAAAGACCCACGTCATGCACACGCGGCGCGACGCGCTGGAACTCGAGATGTTTCGAGCCGCGGATGAAAGCGGCAAACCGATACTGGCCATCTGCCTCGGTTGTCAGGTCGCGAATGTCGGGCGAGGTGGCTGTCTTGTTCAGCACGTCGATGACCTGCCGCGAAAGACCGGGGTTGAACACCACAAACCGGGTGGTGCCTCGGCGTTTCACGAGGTCGAACTGGAAGCGGGATCGCGGCTGGCTCAGATCACGGGCAAGCAACGATTCGAAGTGAACAGTCGGCACCACCAGGTCCTGGACCGGGAGAAGGTGGGCGGCCGGCTGCGGCCGGTCGCGTTTGCGCCGGATGGCTGCGTTGAGGCGGCCGAATCGACTGAAGATCGATTTTTGATCGCCGTCCAGTGGCATCCGGAGGACCTGATCGAGCGTCCGGAGCACTTGCGCCTCTTCGAGGCGCTCGTATCAGCGTCGAGTTAAAGTCGCAACCGCGCGGCGCGTTCGACTGTGTTCGCGCCGGCGTCGCGCTGAGAGGTTCAGAATCCGATCTTGTATTTTTGAGTCATTGCCGCGCGGATCTGGGCCCGCGATGTCTCAATGTCTCGAAGCAGCTGTGTGACGGACTGGCCGGTCTGGGCTTTCGCCGCGGCCAGGGCTGCGCGTCTCTGTCGCGTCACATTCTGGCGATTGACGGCGTCATTGGGGTCAACCTGAGCCGTAGCGGAATCGTCGTTCATGTAATCGATCTGAGCATTCTGGATTCCGACGGTGCTGGAGCGGGCCTGGAATCCGCCGACTGTCATCGTGCCAGCCAGCTGATCGATCTGGGTGCTCACACCCGTTCCCCACTGAATCATGATTGGGTCAACGTTGAGAATCGGCAGGCGATCGATGCGACGCGCGTCGCGGGCGATGTAGGTGCCCGACTGAATCATGGACGGGGCGCGGCGAATCTTCACACCGATGCCGTCAATAATGCTTCCGACGGCTTCGAAATACTGCTTGGTTGCGGCGGCCGTCGGTTCATCGTTGTTGGCAGCGGGCGCGGCGGGCTTGTCGGCGGAGGCCGGCGCGTCGGCATCGCCGGTGTGCATGGGAGTGGGAGGATCGACGATGCTGAACAGCTCGCGAAGGCCTTCGGTCGAGAGCTTTCCGCTCAAGGTGATCGAATTACCCTTCACCGAAGCATCCCAATTCTGAAAATCATCAAGGCCCACGCCAAACTTGCCCAGGGCTTCGAGAACAAACGGTTTGGCGTAAGGAGCCAGCGGCGCCGCTGACTGGCCGAAATCGATGGTTCCCTTGCCGACGGCGTCGTCGTTGATGTCGACCTGGAGTGTGACGCCCTTGAGTGAACCGAGTGCCGCGCTGAATTTGTCCGCATCGACGTTTTTCCCGGCCAGGCAGTCGAATTCGTCAAGCGCGATGCGGCGCCGCACGCGCTTCGGCGAGACGGCGTTCTGAAGATCGATCGCAAATAGATAGTCGGTGCTTGGGTCCATTCCGTCGACGGCTGACTGGAGATAGGGCGCGACAACGTCGCCGACTGATCCGGACTGATTGGCCCAGCGGGCGAGGAACTGCCGATCGGCCGGGCAGAGCGCGCCGAGGATTCGAGAATCGAGACGAATGAAATAGGCGTTGATCGGCGACCAGGCGGCCGGTTTGTCGGCGACGGACTCAGCGAAGCCGCGCTCGGCCTTCGCGATTTTTTCCATCGAAGGCGCCTTGTCCAATTCAATCGCGGATGCCTCCCAGACCGGGCGCATGGTCGCCGGTTCGATCCAGGACGCGAGAACGAGCTTCAGCGCGCCGGGGGGAACAACGAGAGGTTTCGCGGCATAGGCATCGGCAAGCTTTTCCTTCCAGTGGTTCTGCTTGCCCATGGGCGTATTGATCACGCCATTCACGTCTATGACGGCGATTGTGTTAGCGCCGGGTGGAATGCGCGAGAGCAGGGTTTTGACGTCGGCACGTGCGATTGAGCCAATCGCAAGCAGGTAGGCAGGCAGAGCGATACGGAGGAACGCGGCGGCGCGCATGGTCAACTCCTTGTGTTGAGGCGGCGAGTGATACTCGGAGGCGGGAACAGGATTCTGCGTCCGAGGATCCGGGTTGGGATGATAACGAAGGCAGCCATGCCGATCAACACGCTCGCGCGGCCAAGAATTGATTCCAGCACTGAAAACGAGGCGGTCGATATCGAAGAAGAGGACCCCCGCGGCGGAGGAACCCGCGCGCATTGAATCCGGCGCCGGGGCACGGAGGAAGCGGACCGCGGCCTGACATCGGCACAAACCATGGCGGACAACCTACGCATTCGGACCATTAAGACCTGCGGAATGATCGCCGGACTTGCCCTCTGCGCCGTGGCGTGGGTGGCACTTCTGACGTTTGACGCGCACGACTGGCCCAGCCCGGCAGCATGGCCGGCAAATTTCCCGACGCGGAACGCCGCGGGGCGCGGCGGGGCGCTGCTGGCTTATGTGCTCCTGCACTACCTGGGTGAGGGGGCGTATCCGCTGGTTCTATTTGCGACCGTGGGAGCGATTGCGCGGCTAGCGCGAGATTCGATAACAGATCTGCCGCTGCGGATGATCGGGGTGGCGCTGCTCGTCACGGTGACTTCGACGGCGGTAGCGATGATCGCCCCGCAATCCGTTCGGGGCCTTCCAGAGGGAAACGGGGGAATTCTTGGGATCGCCACGCTGGCGGCGTTACAGCGGTACTTCTCCTCGGCCGGAATGGCGCTGATCCTGCTTTGCTCGTTGCTGGTGGGCTTGTTACTTGCGGCTGACGACCTTGTGTTGCGGGCCCCATCGGCCTACGCGTGGGCACGGCGACACGGAACTGTCCTAGCTGCTGCATTTCGTTGGCTGATCCAACCGCTGCGGCCGGCATTGGCGACGATGGGCGGAGCCATCACTGGTGCGGACGAAAAGGTTGAGCCGGCCGTGCAGCGCCGCGCGACAAGTGCGGCCAAGATCAGCCATCCGCGAGGGCTGGTCGCCGGATCGCTGGAGTCGGCCAAGGCAGTCGAGGCAACGGAGAAGGAACCCGCCAGCACCGAAGTCGCCACTGACTCCAAGAATCCAGAGACGAAGGCCGCCGAAGCGCGGACCGCCGCGGCAAATGTCGCGGCAGGCGAAGCGCGGGCCGATTCACTGGCGGCTGCGGTTCGCGACCTGGTAGTGCGGACGTCCGGCGTCCAGAACACGGCCAAGAAGCCGTCGGCGAGTCCCTGGCCCAAAGAGCTGGGTGATTACGTGCTGCCGCCGTTGTCGCTGCTCCGCGATCCGGAGTATGTGCGGTCGGCGGCGCATGAGGGAATGGTTCGAGATCAGGCACGGGTGCTGGAGAAGGCCCTTCAGGAGTTTCGGATCGAGGCGCGGGTGGTCGAGATCGACACCGGGCCGGTTATCACGCTGTTCGAGGTGGAGCTCGCGCCGGGGATCAAGGTTGGGCAGATATCGGCTCTTTCTAATGATATTGCACGGGCTTTGAAGGCGCCGGTGGTGCGAGTGGTGCCGACATTGCCGGGGAAGAACACGATTGGCATTGAAGTACCGAATCTCGACAAGGAAAAGGTGCGGCTGAAGGAGCTGATCATGCTTGGCGGCGTGAAGCCGACCAAGATGGCGCTGCCGGTGTTCCTCGGGAAGGATGCGAGCGGGAACCCGTTGATTTCGGACATCGCGGGCATGCCGCACATGCTGATCGCGGGGACGACGGGCAGCGGCAAGAGCGTTTGCATCAATTCGCTGATCATGAGCTTCCTCCTTACGCAGCGGCCGGACCATGTGAAGCTGATTCTGATCGATCCGAAGATGGTGGAACTGAGCGTCTTTAAGGATGTGCCGCATCTGATGTGTCCGATCGTGACGGACATGAAGCAGGCCGAGCTGATCCTGGATTGGGCGACGACGAAGATGGACGAGCGGTATGAGCTGCTCGCCGAGGCGGGGGTCAAGAACATCGAGGCATTCAACCGGCTGGGCAAAGAGGAGATCTTCAAGCGGTTTGAGCCGACCAACGACGACGAGCGGGCGAAGATTCCGACGCATCTGCCGTACATTATCGTGGTGATCGACGAGTTGGCCGACCTGATGATGACGAGCGGAAAGGAAGTGGAGCATCACCTGGCGCGGTTGGCACAAAAGAGCCGGGCGGTCGGCATTCACTTGATTGTTGCGACGCAACGTCCGCAGGCGAACGTGGTAACCGGGCTCATTAAGAGCAACTTGCCCTGCCGGATTGCATTCCGCGTTGCGAGCCGGATGGATTCGCGGATTGTGTTGGATCAGAACGGGGCCGAACTGCTGATGGGGCAGGGCGACATGCTGTTCCTGCCGCCGGGCTCGGCGAAGCTGATGCGGTCGCAGGGGACATTTGTCGAGGATGATGAGCTGCGGGCGACGATTGATGACCTGCGCGGTAAGGCGCAGCCGGAGTTCCACCATGAGCTGGTGAAGCTGCGGCCGACTGGGGACGAGGATACGGGCGAGCGCGATCCGCTGTTTGACGAGGCGGTGGACATCATTGTTGATTCGCGGCGCGGGAGCGTGAGTCTGTTGCAGCGGCGGTTAGAGGTTGGCTACTCGCGGGCCAGCCGGCTGATCGACCAGATGGCGGCAGCGGGGATCGTGGGCGAATACAAGGGGAGCCAAGCCCGCGAAGTCGCTATCACGCGCGATGAGTGGGAGCAGATCAAGGCGCAACGGAATCGTGAAGTCGCCACCGCAGGGTATGAAGCGGATCAGCCGGACGCCGAGAGCGAAGACGCCCCGGTCGAGTAGCGCCAACCGCGCTCACTTCGCATTATTCAATCAGAAACTGCGAGGATTTCCGGCTGGGCATCGCGGCGGCATGCCGGCGCCTAGGCCGACGGAGCGATCTCAACCGTTAGGTGCTTCATCAGCGGCTGGTCGCTCTGGGGGCTGAAATCACCGATCGCGCATAGAGCGTTGAGCTCTGGCATGTAGCCGGCGGCGCAACCGGGCGGGATTGCGTATTTGACGGCGCGGTAGCCGCGGACGCAGCGCGTGGTGCCGTCTTTGGCAAAGCTTGTGATGTCGACCAGTGCAAATTCCTGCAGGCCGCGCTCGCGCATGTCGTCTACATTCATGAAGACGAGCGTGCGCAGATTTTTGACGCCGCGATAACGGTCATTGTTGGAGTAAATGGTCGTGTTGAACTGATCGTGCGATCGCATTGTAGATAGGACGAGCTTTCCAGCCGGCGGGACGACGTCCGGCAGTGCGGCGGATGAGAAATTCGCGCGGCCGGTGTCGGTCTGGAATACGAGCTCACGCGCGGGCTGGCGAAGCCGGAAACCGAGCGGCTGGCGGACGCGGCGGTTGAAGTCCTCGAAGCCGCCGATCGCTTCTCCCATCTTGTCGCGGATTCGGTCGTAGTCGGCCACGTAGTCTTCCCAGGGCGTGCGGGAGTTTGGCAGCGTTGCCTGGGCGATGCCGGCGACGATGGCCGGTTCCGAAAGTAGCTGCTCAGATGCCGGCTGTTTCATCCCGCGCGATAGGTGCACCATACTCATGGAATCTTCGACAGTGACCTGCTGGGGTCCGCCGCGCTGATTGTCGATCTCGGTTCGGCCCAGGCAGGGCAGAATGAGCGCTTCGCGACCATGCACGAGATGGCTGCGATTGAGCTTGGTGCTGACGTGGACGGTCAAGTCACACTTACGAAGGGCTTCGAAAGTGAATGCCGTGTCCGGCGTAGCCGAAGCGAAGTTGCCACCCATGCCAAGGAAGACCCGCACGTCGCCACGGTGCATGGCCATGATCGTTTGCACCGTATCGAGCCCGTGCGCGCGGGGCGACGCAATCTCGCATGCGGCGTCCATGCGGGCCAGCCACGCTTCGGACGGACGGTGGTCGATGCCGCAAGTGCGGTTCCCCTGAACATTACTATGGCCGCGGATCGGGCACGGTCCCGCGCCCTCCCGACCGATGTTGCCGCGCAACAGGAGGACATTCACGATTTCGCGGATGGTGTCGACGGCGCGCTCCTGCTGCGTAATGCCCAGGCACCAACTAATGATCGACGAGCGAGCACGACGGTAGATCTCACCGGCCGAACGAATCTGATCGGCGGACACTCCGGATTGGCGCTCGAGTTCGCTCCAGGAAACCGCTTCGCAGGCGGCGCGGTAGGCGTCGAAGCCGGCCGTGTGATGTTTGATGAACGATGCGTCGATTGCCGCGGGATCGCTGCGCGACGCTTCGAGTAAGTGTTTGGCGATGCCGCGCATGATCGCGAAATCGCCTGCGATGCGCGGTTGGAGGTTGAGCGTACTGGTCGGCGTCGAGCGGAACAGCATCATGCTGAGGATTTCGTGCGGAGTAATAGCGCGCGTGGCGGCGGCTTCGATGAGCGGATTGATGTGGACAATTTTGAGCCCGCGCGCGTTCACGCCGTCGGCCAGTGCGGTGAGCATGCGTGGCGTGTTGGACGCTGCGTTGACGCCGATAACGAAAATCGCGTCGGCCTTCTGCCAATCGACCAGGTCCACGGTGCCTTTGCCGGTTCCGAGCGCGGCGGTCAACGCCCGGCCGCTGGCTTCGTGGCACATGTTGGAGCAATCCGGCAGGTTGTTGGTGCCGAACTCGCGGGCGAAAAGCTGATAGAGAAACGTGGCCTCATTACTCAGCCGGCCGGATGTGTAAAACGCGGCGTGATTCGGGCTCGGCAAGCCGCGGAGGTGCCGGGAAATCAGGGCGAAGGCGTCATTCCACGCGATTGGGTGGTAGCGATCGGTGTCCGGGTTGTAAACCATCGGCTCGGTCAGCCGGCCCTCGTTTTCAAGGGCGAAATCACTTTGGTTCATCAGCTCGGCGACGCGATGGGCGGCGAAAAATTCGCGAGTAACGCGCTTCGAGGTCATCTCCCAGGTGACGTGTTTGATGCCGTTCTCGCAGATGTCCATGCGCAGGCCTTTGCGGTCGTCGGGCCATGCGCAGCCGGGGCAGTCGAAACCGCCGTTTTCGTGGTTCATGCGAAAGATTGCGCGAACGCCCTCGACCATTTCCCCTTGTCGAAGGAGAGTCAGCGCGACGCTCTTTGCAGCCCCCCAAGCAGCCGCCGGATGGTGGTAATTGTTCTGGGAGAATGGGACCGGCGCGGCGTGATCAGGCGGCGTCTGCATTTTGTCTGTATCTGACATGCGGGCTTCCAACGTTTGTCGCGTCATGAGGCGCGCCGATCGAAGGGCGAATTGTACCGTCGCTTGCGGCGGAATGGCCGGGGTAAGCCAATCGTCTTCGAGTTAGTACGGGCAAAACGGTTGATACTTCCTCACGCCGGATAGTAGCGGCCAGATGGCATAATCACTCGCGACCGGCGACGCACGATGCGCACGGGGGGAGCAGCTAATCGCGGCGACGAAGAAACGGATGGCCGAACGGAAGGCCGCACAAGAAAAGTGAATTGCAAAAGTGCAAGGCGTTGTAGGTCGCAGTGAGCGGTCGTCGCGTCATCTCATTCCCTGACGGACTTTGAATCGCGCTTCAGGGCAGAAGCAGCGAGGCGACGAAGCCCTGAATGTCGCGGCCGTCTTCGAGCATGTCGCAGTTCATGTCGCTACGGGCGATGTGGGACGGGTTTTGCGGGGTGCCCATCAGGACTGCGATGAAGGCGGCGACGTCGAACTGGTCTTCGACGCCGTTGCCGTCGATGTCGGCGCCGGGCGCGCCGGGGATGCTGTGGGGGTCCATTGGATTGCTGCACTGGTCTAATTCGTCGCGGTCGAAGTAGCCATCTTCGTCGCGGTCGACTCCGATGCGCTGCTCGGTGTTGGTGGGGACTACTGTGAAGGTGATTTCGGCGCCGGCGGCGGCGGATTGGCGGAGTGATGCGGCCGAGACGATTTGCACAAGGCGGTCTGACTGCATGTTGCCGGTATTAGGGAGGTAGTAGTAGCCGCGCGGGAGGCCCACCACGATTCCCTTGGCGACGACTCCAACTGCGCCCGAGTCGGCCAGGGAGAGCATGGTGTTGAGCAGGGCGGTGGCGGTGGCGTCGTTGTTGTTTGTGCCGGTGAAGGTGATCTGGACTCCGACGGCCGGATGGGTCGCGGTGGGGAAGCAGACGAGGAAGGCCTCGAGGTCGCGGCGCTGCGGGTCGGTGGGCGTGGCGAAATGGCCGGAGAGGAAGGCGAAGATCGAGTCGAAGCTGCCGTCGTGGCTGTAGCCGAAGCCGCGGGTGTTGTTGAGCGAGGCCTTGGAGAAGCCGGTCTGGCGGTAGAGGTCGCGGAGTTGCGGAATTTTCAGGGCCTGCGATTGGCCGAGCAGGTTGGCCGAGATGAGGGTATTGCTTCCGCCGGTGGGGAGACCGTGGCAGTCGGTGCATTTGACAGCGCCGCCGCCGATGGGGGGACCGTTGAAGAGCGATGCGCCGTTGGCGGGATTCCCGGAGTAGCCGACGATGGAAGCGGGCAGCGTGTCGGTCATGGTGCGGTTGGGTTGCGGCGGTGAGACGAGCGTGTTGAGGAATGCCTGAAGGTCGGCCATCTGGGCGGGCGTCGGCGCGGGCGTGCCGAGAAAACCGGGGAAGCCGGCGCTGAAGGCGAGCAGGTCTTCGCGATCGCCGCGCCAGTGGAAGGGCTCGGCGCCGGTGAGATCGACAAGAGTCTGCGTCATCAGGGCGCCCTTCATCGGGTGCCAGTCGTTGCAGGCACCGACGAGGGGGATTCCGGCGTTGCAACTCTGATTGAGCGGCTTCATCGCGCCGGCGGGATCGCCCGCGTCCCATGCTTGCATGTCGGTCTTGCCGTCGACGTGGCAGCTTGCGCAGGAGACCTGACCGCGCATCGAGGTGAGATGAGTGTCGTAGAAGAGCGGGCGGCCGGTTTTGATGGAGGCGGGTGTGGGATCAAAGAAGGAGACGCGACCAAGCTCGGTGTCGTTGGCGGTGTTAATGATTGAGAGGGTGGCATCGAAGCGATTTAGGCAATAGACGCGGCTGCGCGGGCCGTCGAAGACGAGGCCGGTTGGGCCCTGGCCGACGTTGATCGTGGCGAAGCGCTGACCGAGGGCGTTGGTGCGGATGACATTGTTGGAGCCCATGCCGGCGACGTAGGCGAAGGTGCCGTTCGTGTTCCATGCGACCCCGCGGACGAGGCCTATCGAGAGGTCGTGCTCGGCCTGTGTGACTGACTGCTTGTAGATGGGGATGGGCGGGTTCACAAAGAGGTGCTGATTGAGGTCGGAAATGTGGTTGAGGGGGCCGTTGGCCGGAAATGGATTGGCGGGGTCGAAGGTGATGATGCGGACGTGCGAGAGCGTGTCGCGCGCGGCTTGTTCGAAGCGGTGTTCGTTGACGAGGTATTCGCCGAGGACGGTTGGCGCATTGGTTCCCGGCTGGATGGTCATGGCGGTGAGGATGTTGGCGACGTCGTGTGCGTAGGTGACTGCTAGGGTTGCCGGGTTAATAATCGCGACGTCGTTAGTGTTCAATCCCCATGGGGCTTTCGCGTCCCAGATGGCGTTGTTGTCGTCGCGCCAGTGGCCGATTTCGCGGTTGATGATCAGAGCGGTGGGCGGTGCCGGCGGATTGGCGGGGTTGATCGGTGGATTAAAGCTTGCACCGCTGTTTGGCGGCGGGTTCTGCCCGGACCAGGGGCCGGTCGGGTCGGAGGCGACGGCGGCGTTGAGGACGGTGGAGACGTTTCCGGAGTTGAAGGCGGCGACATAAACGTGCGTGCTGTCGGCGGCCATGGCACGCGGATCGTAGAGGGCGAGCGTGACGAGGGTAGGGGCGGCGGCGAGGTTAGCGGGGCTAAAGGCCTTAAGCTGCGGCGGGGAGGAGATGCTGACCCAGGCCTTCTGAAGAGCGCCGGAAAAGACGACGTCGCCGGGCTCGTCGCCGACGAATAGCGTTGCGCTGACGTTCATGGTGGTGAGATTTACGATGCTGATGGAATCGGAAATGCGGTTGACGACCCATGCTTCGGTGTTGGTGCGGGCGCGGACGCTGGTTGGGTCGAGGCCGACGGGGATGGAGTTGATCCAGACCGGCGCGCCGGTGGCGAGACTGAAGACTTCGAGGCGGTTGTCGGCGATGTTGCAGGCGAGGAGCTTGAGGCCGTCGGGCGTGAGCTCAAGCGGGTGGACCGGGGCGGATTCCCAGTTCACAAAGCCGGCGAGCGCTTCGGGCGCGAGAGCGGCAATCGACAGACAGACGAACGGCGCAACGAAATGACGCAGGCGGGGCGACATGCTTCACTCCCAGACGAGGTCGGCTACTGCCCGGGTGTGCGAGTCACTTATAATCATCGCAGGGTACCGGGCTTGAAGCAAGGTCCGGAATTCGACGCATTAGACGATTGGATGGGGCGAACCAAATCACGCGGAGTATCTGTTTCTGGACGGCTTGGCCCGGTGAACTCGCACTTCGTGGGGGTTAATCAAAACAACGCGGTTGGATCGGTTTGTGTCTCAAAAAAGTGGCCGGTCGAGCCCATTCCGGGCGCGATCATCATTCCGCCTTGATCAAAGCCGGCGCCCACGCCGCCGCTGCCACCACAGGCCCCGCCGCCACCGCCTCCGAAGTAACGATTGCTCGGACCGATCGTATTGGTGAAACCGGCGGCCCCGCCTTCAACGTGCACCTCACCGAATCCCGAGAGCGAAGGGGCAATCAGATGGACGATCCCGCCACCGCCGCCACCACCCGCGCCGACGTTCTGATTCTGCGACATGCCCCCGCTGCCCTTGGCCGTCAGCATTCCTTCCTGTTGGACCGAAGTTTTGCTGGCCAGGACGACAATTCCTCCTCCTCCGCCGCCGGTCCCGTCTCCGAACCCGGCCGTGCCGTCGGCCATCACGGTCGCGCCGGCGGCGTTCAGGATCGCGCCAGCGGCGAGCACAACCAGCGTCCCACCACCGCGGCCGGCTTCGATTCCGAAACTCGTACCCGTGGCTCCGCCGCCGCCGCCGCCAAGCCGGCCGGGGTTCACGATGTTGATCGCTTCATAGCGCTCCAATCCGCGCCCGCCAAGTCCGCCGTAGGCATAGTCGCCGTTCACTGACACGGACCCGCTGCCTGCCGCGCCGTTCGACAAACCGGCGTCAGCGGGCCGAACTCCCGACTGCGGCATGTTTCCACCGTTGAAGTTGGTGCCACCACCGCCCGCCCCGGTGCTGACCCAAATGGTTCCGTAATTAGTGAACGTTCCGGTGCAGCGGAGGACAGTCCCGCTGGCGACGCGTAGCGTCACGCCGGCGTCAATGGTCACGTCAGTGAACTGATAGTTGCCGTCGGTCGCGAGGTCATGGCCGAGGATTCGGTTCTCAGCCAGATGGAGCTCACCGGCCGAACCATCGCCGTAGACACGCAGTTGGCCATCGGCGCCATCTGGTCCGGTGGGGCCATCGGGACCCTGAATGCCCGGTTCACCGGCGGTTCCGGGGAGCCCGCGAACGCCGCAGCCGGCGGCGAGCGCCAGGCAGAGCGATCCGATTGACAGAAGTCTTGCTGATTTTCTCATGATCCGTACTCCCGTTGGCCTGAATTGCGTGTGGATTTAGCCCCGCGACATCGCAAAGCATGTTCAAGCCGTCAGGCGACGGGAGTTGGCGAAAGCGGACGGGGATTTTGAAATTTGTGGCTGACCTAGGGCGCCCCGGCTTTTTGCGAGGATGCGGGGGCGCTGGCGGGGGCATCGGCTCGAGATCGCCATTCGGCGCTTTTCTGGGCGTGGCCGGCACCGGGTTCCAGTTCGTCCCATATTTGATAGAGACGAGCAATGCGCTCTGTGACGATGCGAGTGTTACGGCTGCGGTACTGCGGCGGCATCGATTCGAGACGAGCGCCGAGCTGCTGATGGCTGTCGAGGACGAGCGGCTCGGCCGCGCGAATCTTTGCGCGGGCGGTGGACGGGTCGTCGGTGGTGGCGGCCATCATTGCGATGGCCGCGCCTTCCAGACTCTCGGACATCGGTGTCGTCCAGTGCTCAGGCGGATAGGCGGGCTGGGTGGCCGCTCGCACGGTGTGCATGATTTCGGCCGCTTCGGCGGCGCGGCGCGCGGCCTCAGACCGATTCGGGCCCTTGCGATCGATCCAAGCCCGTTCGGTGAGGATCGAAGCAAGCTGGCTCTGGTCGCGGAAGACGAAGAATCGATTCGGGCCGGCCACCTTTTGTTGGATTGCGAGCGCCGCACGGGCCAGCGGCTCGGCGGCGGCGTAATCGTTCTTGCTGATCTGAATCATGCACATGGTGCCCAGCACCTGGCCAACCTTGGGATGTTCCGGGCCGAGGGTCTTTTCCATGATTCGCCGCGCCTCAGACATCGTGCTCAGCGCGTCGTCCTTCTTGCCGCGCTCGAGGAGGATTTGTCCGAGGTTCATCATCGGGGTGCCGAGACTGGCGGCCTCCTTCCCCGCCGATCGCTGATAGGTCGCAACCTGCTCACGGAAGAGTTGCTCGGCCTCCTCGAGCTTGCCGCGGTTGTAGAGCACGAGGGCCAGCGCGCCCTTGCTGCCGGCCGTGCGCATGTGGTCTTCGCCGAGGATTCGTTTGCGCAGTTCGAGCGTGTGGCGGGCGATTTGCTCGGACTCGTCGAGTTTGCCCTGATAGTAGAGTGCGAGGCCGAGATTCGAGAGCGTGATGGCGAGTTCAGGGGAGTCTTTCGGGCCGAGCTTGGTCTGCAGAGCGATCGATTCGCGAAAGAGCGTCTCAGCCTTCGGGTAGTCACCCATGTTCAGGTAGGCGTTCGCAAGCTCCCCCATGGCCTTCGCAGTGGTCAGATCTTCGTGCCCCAACACTTTCTCGTAGATTTCTATTGCCTGTTTGAGGAGGCGCTCGGCCTTGGGCAAATCCCCACGAATAATGGACAGACTTGCGAGCTGGTTGAGAGAGGTCGCCACGTCGATGTGGGTCTCGCCGAACAGTGATCGGCGCATCGCGAGCGCGTCGTCGATCAATTTTTCGGCGCCCTCGAGATCGCTTTGCTCTTGGCGCGTGACGGCGATGAGCGATAGCAAATTGGCGGCCTGTGCGTTCGTCGCGTCGCCGCGATCGCGGAGGAGTGCGAGGCCCTGGCGTTCGATTTCCTCAGCGCGAGCATACTGGCCGATGCTGCCATAGACGCCACCGATGGTGGCGTAGAGCTGGGCGGCAATGGCGGGCTGATCGGCGAGTTGCTTGCCGATTCGATCGGCGGCTTTGTCGAGGATTTCCTTGAGGATGGTCGTGTCACGGCCTTGGGCGGTTTCGGGGTCGACGCCGCTGAAGATCTCCTGCATGAAGCGCGAGACCTGGGCGCTGCGGGCGGCTTCTTCGCGGGCTTTACGCTCGCCTGCCACCGCGGCGGCTTCGGCTCGGCGAGCGCGGACGAGCGCGACTCCCGTTCCGATCAAGCCGGCCAGCAGCACGATGAGCACGGCGGATGCGCCGATGACGGCGGCGCGATGGCGGCGGACGAACTTGCGGACGAGATACGCCGCGCCCGGGGGACCGGCGGAGACGGGGCGGTCGGCGAGGAAGGCGACGATGTCGGCCGCGAGGGCGGCGGGCGATTCGTAGCGACGGGCGCGGTCCTTATCCAGGGCGTGCATGACAATCCAGTCGAGGTCGCCGCGAAGCTGACGCCGTAGCGACGATGGGTCGCTTTGACGCTGTTGGGCGATTTCGACGATTGAAGTGCGGCCGCGCTGCTGGCTTGTCTCGATGACAACTTGTGTGCCAGTGGCGTGGGTTTTTATCCGCGTGCTGGGGCGGTCTGGTTCCTCCTCGCGAATGATGCGCTGCAATTCGGCGAATTCGCTTGAGCGGAGGCGCGTGGCGTCGAAGGGTGTGGTGCCGGTGAGCAGCTCATAGAGCAGGACTCCGAGGCTGTAGACATCGGTGCGGGTGTCGATGTCGAGACTGCCGGCGGCCTGCTCAGGGCTCATATACTGCGGCGTGCCGATAAGCTGGCGCTCCTGCGTTTCGATGGAGCGGTCGGTGAGGGACTGTTCGATCGCTTTGGCGACACCGAAGTCGATCACTTTCACCATGCCGCGGCCGTCGACCGTCACTGCGAGGACATTCGACGGCTTGATGTCGCGGTGGATGACTCCCTTTTGGTGGGCGTGTTGGACAGCGTGGCAGACGGTGACGAAAAGATCGAGCCGCGAGCGAATGTCGAGGCGGTTCTGATCGCAGTAGGTCGTCAGGGGTGTACCGCGGACGAGCTCCATAACGAAGTAGGGGCGGCCGGTGTCGGTCGCGCCGCCATCGAGTACGCGGGCGATGTTGGGATGGTCCATCATCGCGAGGGCCTGGCGTTCGGCATCAAAGCGGGCGACGACCTGGCGGGTGTCCATGCCGAACTTGATCAGTTTGAGAGCTACCTGGCGGCGGACGGGCCTTTGCTGGTCGGCGAGATAGACGGTTCCGAAGCCGCCTTCACCGAGCGGCTCGATCAGGCGGTAGGGGCCGATCTGTTGACCAACGGCGATGGCGGCCGATGCGGGGAGCGATGCCCGGCCGTGCGGGGCCAGGGTGGGGCCGGGCGTATCGGCGTCGGCCTCGTGCTCGAGAAGGGACTCGACTTCGCGGCGGAGGGCGGCGTCATCTTTACAGGCGCGATCCAGGAAGGCAGGCCGGTCGGCGGCGGGCAGATCGAGGGCGTCCTGCAGAATAGCTTTGACTCGCGGCCAGTCATCGTGCGGCATGTGTGCTCAATCGGGCGCTGAGACGAGTTCGCGCTGCAGCCAGGCGCGCGCGGCCGACCATTCGCGGCGGACGGTGCGATCGGTTACGCCGAGGGCCTCGGCAACTTCGAGTTCGCTGAGGCCGGCGTAGAAGCGGAGCCGAACGACGCGGCCTAGATCAGGGTCCTTGGCTTCGAGGCGTTTGACGGCTTCGTCGAGCGCAAGGATGTCGTCGGGATCGCCTTCGACGGCGAGGTCGACGACGTTGAGTGAAACACGGCGGCGATCTTTTCCCGGGCCGCCGCGCTTGATGCGGCCGCGGGCGCGGGCGTGCTCGATGAGGATGCGGCGCATGGCTTCCGCAGCGGCCGCGAAGAAATGCGCGCGACCTTGCCAATCGACCGGGCCGTCGCCGACGAGACGCATGTAGGCCTCGTGGACGAGGGCGGTGGCCTGAAGGGTGTGGCCTTTGCGCTCTTCGGCGAGGCGTTGCTGGGCAATTTTTCGGAGCTGGTCGTAGACGAGTTCGAGGAGTGCGTCGGGGGCGCGGGGCGCGTTTGGCTGCATGCCCTGCAGAATCTGCGTTACGTCTTGCGTGGACATGCGCATTCCCGAATTGCGACCTGCCGACATGGTACGGGATGGGGCGGGATGTCCCAAGCCGCAGGCCGGCCGATTGACAATGACCGAACCTCCGACTAGACTTGGGCTTGCACTTCGAAGGTATGGAACCATCGGAGCACAGCAGGCACCGATGGCTATGAACGGCGTGAGTTGCGTCCGACACATCTTCGCCTGGGATTGATAAGAAGGTACAGAATGCGTTTTGAAGACTTGCGGCTCAGCGAGCCGCTCCTGCGTGCGGTACGCACAGCGGGCTATAACCACCCCACGCCGATCCAGACCAGCGCCATTCCCCACGTACTCGCCGGGCGAGACGTGTTGGGTTGCGCCCAGACGGGCACGGGAAAGACGGCGGCCTTTGTGCTGCCGATGTTGCAGCGATTGAGCGAGCCGGGCCACGCGCCGCGATCGCCGGGCCGGGTGCGGGCACTGGTGCTTTGCCCGACGCGCGAGTTGGCGCAGCAGATCAGCGAGAGCGTGACTACGTACGGGCGGAACTCGCATGTTCGGCAGGCCGTGGTGTTCGGCGGCGTGCGGCAGGGGCCGCAGGCGCGGGCGCTGCAGGCCGGCGTGGATGTTCTGGTCGCGACGCCGGGACGGTTGCTTGACTTGATGAGCCAGGGACTGGCGAACCTTTCAGGCGTTGACATTCTTGTTCTCGATGAGGCCGATCGAATGCTGGACATGGGCTTCCTGCCCGACATTCGGCGGATCCTGCACCAGATTCCGAAGAAGCGGCAGACGCTGATGTTCTCGGCAACGATGCCTGAGCCGATTCGCAAGCTTGCGGACGACATTCTGAATCAGCCGGTGCCGGTACAGGTGGCGCGGATTTCGTCGCCGGCGCCGACGGTCGACCACAAGGTTCATTTTGTTCGCAGTCCGGAGAAACCGGCTCTGTTGATCCGGTTGCTGGCGCATACGCGGCACACACGGGCGCTGGTCTTCACGCGGACGAAGCGCGGGGCGGATCGATTGACGAAGAGTCTCATGCAGGCGGGCGTTCGCGCTGCAGCGCTGCATGGGAACAAGAGCCAGGGAGCACGCACACGGGCGCTGGCCGAGTTTCGCTCGGCGAAGACGCCGGTGCTGGTGGCTACCGACATCGCGGCGCGCGGGCTCGACATTGATGACATTTCGCACGTGTTCAACTACGACCTGACACCTGACGCGGAGACGTATGTTCACCGCATCGGACGGACGGGCCGGGCCGGAGCACGCGGGGCGGCTGTTTCGTTCTGCACGGACGACGATCGGGCCAACCTGCGGGCAATCGAGCGGCTGCTTCAAGCGCCGTTGGAGCGCGTGGGCCAGCCGGCGGGCCGAGTTGAATCGGCTCCGCATCCGAGGCGGCCGGAGACCGCGCGGCCGGCGGCGAGGCCGAGTGGCCGACCGGGGCAGCCGGGACCCGCTGGACATTTTGGCCGGCCGGGCCGCGGACGACCGGGCGGTGGACGGCCTGGGTCGCAGTGGGCGGGTGGCCGAGCACACAAGGGTGAGCGGGGTGGACGGCGCGAGGGATGAGGGGCGCCGGTTTAGACGGCCGGGGTTAGCGAAACGTGACCAGGCGACAGCCCCCGGAATAATTGGGGGCGAGGTTTATTGCCCGTCTTGAGATCCGCGGCATGCGCGGCGGTTCATTCACTTTTCAAAGAACTTTCTTTCGGGCCAGGACTCGGCGCTTCCTTTTGGGGCGGGCGTTTGTCCATTGAGACCCCGGACTGCTCCGTCCGCGTTGCATGAGAGTTTGTTCGGATGGTGTTTAGCCCGGACGAGTTCAAAGGCAAGGACGAATCGGTGAGCGGTCGCGGCGGAGGTGTTTGAGGGGGTCGTCCGGGGGCGGGGGATCGACTAGGCTTTTGCTGTGGAGTCCGTGACCGGCATGCCTCCCGGCGCACTTGCTACCAGCTTTTATGATCGCAGCGGCGAGCCGGTTCCGGCTGCGCTCATGCTGCAACTTGGCAAGATCTTTGCCGAGGCCGAGATTGAAATCGTTCCACAGCCGGGAGCGAACGCGGAATCCAAGCCGAAGGTCGGCCGTGTGATCTTCCGCACCGACGCGCTTCATCAGCGTCTGCGGGACAGTCTTGTCCTGCGGCGGCTGCTGACGCATGGGGATCAAGCGACGCCCTATGTGTTGCTGGACGACGGGCGTGAACCGCGCAGCGCATTCTTGTACGTCAACGATCTGATTCCCAAGGTGGATGAGCTGGACGTTGCGCCTGATCCGGTGGACGAAAAGATTGCGCAGCAGGCGGAAGCGGATGCCGCCGACGTGCGGATATTCGTGCCGCAGGTGGCGGATGATCAGATCAAGCTGCTCAGTCCGCTGGCGGGCAAGGGGGGGATCTGGCACGACCGCGAGGGGCGGCCACGGACGAGCGGGGACTGGGCGCAGGCCGCGGCGAATTCGCTGGCGAGCCGGCTTTCGGCGGGGCGCTACTCGAAACGTCTGGATGCGCTGCGGGGTGACACGATTACCGTCATCGTCGCGCCGGCCGGTCGGTCGATCGATCTGACGTTCGCGCATCGGATCGCCGAGGAACATCATCTCAATCTGTCGGCCGTCGAAGAGGACCGGATTCGGCCGAACGAGAAGTCGCCGCGGAAGGTAGGGATGGCGTTTCATACGCGGCCGTTTGACGAGGCGCTGAAGACGAGCGAGGGCGACCTGCTGCGGTGGCGGCTGCTGCGATCGGCGGCGATGACGCGACAGGGGCTGGCGCGGAGCGCGGCGGGGCTGACGATTTTTGTCCTGCCGGCGGGGGCGGAGATTCGGCGGTCGGAAGGGCTGCCGCTCGAGCGGTACATCTCGGAGCATGTCGGGCCGATCGTCGTCGATGCGAAGAAAGCGGCGTGGTCGGTGATGATCGAGGTGCCGAAGCGGGTGGGCATGGAGCGGGCGATGGCGGCCGACGTTGTCCGCGAACTGATGGGGTTTGATGGGGCGGAGGCGCTGCGGCATCGGAGCGTGCCGGTTACGTACGTGGAGGTTCCGGGGGGTGGGAAGAAGAAGATTGTGGGGGCGGCCGAGGAGATCGTGACTGGCGTGAGCATGCCGGCGCTGGAGTTCCGGCGGCGGCTCTACACGGACCCGCCATTTGCGCAATACATGCTGAAGGCGCATGAGTTGGCGCGGGGGCTGGATCGCGATCAGAGCAAGGCGGCGATCGAGGCGGAGATCAACGCGAAGGCGCGGCTGCCGGGGAAGGGCGTCGATCGCGAGTCGTGGGACGCCAAGGCGCTGCGGAAGCAACTGGAGAACCGGGCGGCCGAGGGGTTCCAGGTCACGGAGATTGATGACCGGAGCAAGATGCACGGGCCGACGCCGCTGCCGGCGTATGTGAAGACGGTGGAGGAGAAGGGGCCGGACGCGGTCATCGGGGAGGAGAAGGACCTGCGGCGGCGCGGGTCGCGGTTTGATTCGAGCGACGTTGCGCGGTGGATATTGCTGACGCTGATGGTGGCGATGATGTCGGTGGGGGTTTGCTCGATTTTCAAGTTCAAGGGGGCGGCGGAGGCGATCAAGAAACGGCAGGACGGCGTGGCGTTCAAGACGCAGGAGCCGGCGGAGCGGGCGCCGGCAGAGAAAGCGGCAGGCGAGGGGAGCAAACGCGAGTAGATCGGCGGACCTGGGGCGGGTTGGGCTGAGACGGGCGGGGACATGGCAGGTGGGGACGTGGTGAGATCTGGCAGGTGAGATTCGTGAGATTTTACGGATTGCCCCCGTTTTTGGGGTGAAAACGAGGGTTGTTGCGTGAGATCGCTGAGATTTGCCATGGCGAGGCACGGGGGTACTCAGGCAGTCGCCGCGGCGACCAGGCTGCAGCACGAAGGGACTGCGGTTGCGGGGCGGCACCGTTCGTGAGACGCGGTTGAGACGCCGCGATGAGATTTTTGAGACGCGTTGCAAGTGCAGGGCCTTTCGTTTCATGCGCGCGGGTTAGCGCGCGATGACGACGTTTTTTGCATTGGCGGAGTCTGAGCGGGTCCCGAATCAGACGGGATTTGCGCGGAATCCACCGGTTCGCCCCCCAGTCCTTGTTTCAGCGGGCGATGTTTGGTTAGTGTTTAGTTAGCACACCTGGTGAAGTCAAGGAAGAAGATTTGTTGGGCGGTTGGCCGTTTGGGCGTGCGGTTGGGGCGGAACTCCTCGTTGGGGGCGAATGGGAAAATTGTGGGCTTTGCGAATTCGACCCTCTCCCGACCTCTCCCTATCCAGGGAGAGGAGCGGAGGGAATGGAGTTGCGAATTGTTGGGTCGTGGGGCTACCTGGGAATCATCGGGCGTCGCTGGTTGTTGTAGTGCTTCGCGACCGCTCGCTTGCGCTCGGGGTTCGGACTTGGTGGAGCGGTGCTTGCGGAGCACGCTCTTGTGGGCGGGTTGAGGATTGCGCGCATGGCTTTGGGGTTCTCGCTTCGCACTCGGCACCGTACCCGGGCTTGCGCCTCGGGCTCGGATTTTGTCAGCGATCTCGCTGGGCTACGAAGACTAGCCGGGTTAGGCGGCGTTCCTGGGTCAGCTTATGGACGGTGGCGAGGAAGCGTTGGAGGCCTTCGAAGGTTTCGGGGCCTTCGATTTTTGTGAGGGCTTCGGCTCGCTTGGCGCGGGCGTCGTGCCAGCGGCCGGAGATGCGGGCGGCCTGGTCGGTGGCGTCGCGGGTTTCGAGGAGGGTTAGGCCGGCGGCGGCGATGATGGCCTTGTCGGCGTCGGGGCCGGCGAAGTCGAAGTGGCCGATGGAGGCGCGGATGGCGATCTCGTCTTTTGAGACGAGGCCGGTGACGACGGTGGGGTTGGTGTACAGGAGGCGGCCGGCGGGTTTGAGGATGCGGCGGCAGTCGGCGAGGAGGGCGGGGCGGTCGGGGATGTGGATGATGGCGTCGATGCAGATGATGGCGTCGAAGGATTGGTCGGGGAAGGGGAGCGGTTTGCCGGGTTGGATTTGCTGAAAGCGGGCGCGCTGGTCGAGGTTGCGCGAGCGGGCAAGGGTGGTGGCGTTGGCGATGCCTTCGGCGTTGATGTCGCAGCCGACGACGGAGCAGTTGGCCTCGGCGGCGAGGAAGAGGGCTGGGCCGCCGGAGCCGCAGCCGAGGTCGAGAACGGTGGAATCGGGCGAGAGGTTGAGAGCGGCGATGAAGGAGCGGTATTCGTCGGCGGTGGTCCAACTGGACTGGCCGATGTCGTCACCGTAGGTGTCGCGGCGGACTTCGGCGATGGCGCTGTCGGCGAAGTGGCCGTAGGCGTTGTCGTAGAGGTTGACCTGGGGGGTGGGGGGCATGGCGGGCATGATAACGCGCGGGGTAGTTGGCCGGCCATTTCGCGATGATGATCGACTCTTGGGATTAACCTCGAATATCATCGTTTCGATGCCATGCTATCGACGACGACTGCGCCAAGGACTGCGACTCGGAGCGCTAGTCACCGCGACGCTCGTTACCGGGTGCACCAACCAGTCCGAGACGAGCATCAAGAATGCTTACATCATGTATTCGGAGCAATCCGGCGATTTGGCTTCACCATCGGCGCGCTGGTATCAATTTGTCGAGAAGGACATCGGGCGTGAGCAGTTTGTGCGCGACATGGCACACTTCGTGGGGACAAAATACCAAGCCGAGGCACTTTATTGTCTGGGATGGTTTGGCGGGAGGGCCGAATTACCAGTCGTGGCGAGTGGCCTCGAATCGAGCGACGCGCGCATTGCGCGCGTCGCGCTGCATTCGTTCAACCTTCTTTCCGGCAAAAACTTTGCGAGCGCCGGCGCGGCAGCCGAGTGGTGGCGTTCGGCGAGAATCGGCACGCGGAGCGGCGCGGAAGGCAGCGGGCGCGACGGAGGGCGGCGGAGCGGAGAAACGGGCGGCGGATGAAGGAAGGCGGGGGTTAAGTGCTGTTCGCTCCTGAGTGCCCCCGGGGTTCAAGCGGATTTCTTTTGATCAATTGTTCAAATGCGGCATTGGCTGCGGCCTGTGTGGAAGGTGCGCCAGCGCCCGATACGAGAAAGTCGCGGAGCAGCCACGTTGGCCCGTAGCCGCCGGCGCTGGCCAATGCTGAAATCGCTTCGAGCCGCTCGGAATCGGTTCCGTGATCGAGACAGTCCCGGGCTATGTAGAAGATGGCGGTGCGGACCGGACCGTGAAGCGATTCACGGGCTCCGCGACGTTTCTGACGTACCAGTGCCGGCAGCGAACAAGCGGCGCTGCGGCCGATGTAAGCGAGAGTCATGGCAATTCGGCGTCGCACTCGACGGCAGCGCGGATGTTCGAACATGATGGTTAATTCGCGGGCGGCTTCTTTCGCGAACTGGTGGCTTGAGTCGAACAGAATTTTCATCATCGCGTTCAGACAAATGGCGCGAAGTACTGGATCGTTTGTTTCTGAGCAGACCTTTACGAGGCGCGGGATCTCGTCGATGGCGGGTTTACCGACGCGGGCAAGCGAGATGATCTGTTCTTTGGTGAGTGACGACATGGCGAGTTTCATGATAGCACGCGACTCATCGCGGTCGCGTGATTCCCCCGCCTGGTTGCGGCGGGGAAAGCTCGGCGCGCCCTTTCAGGGCTTTCACTAATTCATGCGATGCCTACCCAGGGCGTTGCCCTGGGCTATTTTGGCGCACGCCTTTGGCGTGTAGTGGCGGACGATTTGCAGTGGCGAACGATTTCGCCACGTGCGTTTTGCTGGCGTGTGATTCCTCCGCCCCCATTGGGGGCGGAAGAAATCGAGGGGTCGTTCGTTACCACGGGTTACGCGAGGGTAGACGGGCCTTCTGTTTCCACGGGCTGCGCGAGCCCCGGCGGGCTCGCTCCACCGCGTGGCTACATTCCTTCGCCCCGTTGGGGCGAGCTTGGTGCGCCCTTTCAGGGCTTTTCTAACTGATGCGATGCGGGCCCAGGGCGTTGCCCTGGGCTATTTTGGCGCACGCCTTTGGCGTGCCGTGCAATGCGGTTGCGCGAAGGCCGGCACATAAGACAACGACGCGTCTCGCGTTTGATTCGTGTCCGGTCGATTACGAATCGTTTGGAAGGCGGCGGTATACCAGCCAGTAATCCCAGTTTGCGCGGACACGAGTGAGGTCGTAGCCTTCGCCGCACTCTGGGCACTTGTGCGCTTCTGGCAGGCCTTCGAGGGCGTATCCGCAATTCATGCAGAGGGCGAGATTATTGTCGGCGAGTCGCGTGCGAAATGATCTGAAAAGCATGCGCGGAACCAGCGCGAGCGAGATCGCGGCGCCGATTAGCAACACCCCTAATGCCAGTCCCCAGCGAAATCCACCGAATGCGCCTATGCAGTACATGCTTAAGGCGGACCCAGCTGTATAAAAGCACAGGTGCAGATTTCGCCAAATTACGAGTCGATTCCAGAATGCAGGCGGCATCCATTTCGGACGGCGCCAAGGGAGTGCGGCTCCGGCGGGATTGGGTCCCCAGAGTTGTTTGTTCCAAGACAAGGCCGATTCCGAAAACCAAATCGGGTTTAGCCCGGGTTCCAGAGGCCCTTTAGCGTCTGGAATGCGGCGCGTGGGACGCGCTCGTCGGGGACGAATGGGCTTGGGAAGCTGGTGGCGCTTGAGCGCTTCAGGACTACGGCGTTGATGCCGAAGCCCTCTTCGTCCCAGCAGCCGCCGGGGAAGGCGTCGTTTGCGCCGGGCGACACATTGCGCACGGCGGGGTCGCCGGCCTTGTACCACTCGTCCTGCCACTCGAAGACGATTCCGCCGGCGCACACGTCCTTGTTCGCGGCGATGTCGTTCCAGTGGCCCTCGATGTACTTCGCGGCGAGCTGGCCGGAGTCGACGAGGTCGGTCATCGAGCCGGTCTGGCAGAGCTGGCCGAGTACGGCCGGATCGGTGCCTTGCGGGATGGGCACGCCCATTCCATCGACGATCTGCTGGCGGGTGGTGGAAGGCGGACCGAACTCAGTCACGATGAGCGGCTTGGTGCTCACGGCGGCATAGGTCGAGAACAGAATGTCGAAGTTGTTCGTCGTGTCGCCGAGGCGGCCACGGTAGGAGTTGATGCCCCACATATCGATGTTGGTGACGTCCCAGTTGTTCTGCTTGACGAGGTTGAGCGAGGTCATTGAGTCGTCGATCAGGGCGACCAGGATCTCTTTCTTGGGGGCAATGGCCTTCAGGTCTTTGGCGAGGTCGTTGAGGTAGGCCCAGTAGTGCGGGTTGGCGCGGCTCTGGGGAGAGTTGATCTCGTTGCCGAGCACCCAGCCGAAGACGGCGGGATGATTCTTGTACTTCTCGACGAGGGCCTTGTAGGCCTCGGCGTCGGTGGCGCGGCGCTGCGGCGCGGTTTGATTGCCGTTGAAGTGCCAGCCCGGCTCGCTGCGCGTTTCGTCCTCGACCCAGACCTGATCGGTGCCGCCCGGGCCGGTCGGCAGGGTGACAAACCAGGTGCCGTCGGTGGGCTCCGACGGGACGACCTTGTAGCGAAAGATTCCGTTGCTGAGCGGGTACGCGAGAAACGCGCGGATCTGCTGCCGGCCGCCGTTCCAGAGGAGATCCAGGAAGCGGGTGTGATCGCGCGGCTCGCTCGGGCCGATCTGCGGTTGCCAGGGATAGGTGGCGTAGACGCGAATTGTGTTGACGCCCATTTGGCGCATCAGCGCGACGTCCTGCTTCCAGATTGGCTCGAAGTAATCGCCCCAGAAGACGTCGCCGCCGTTGCCGCGCAGGTTGGCGTCGTAGTCGTCGAACGAGCCGCCGATCGGGATCGGGGAGTAGTTGACGCCACGGATCTGGAAGGCGCGCTCAATCGGCCCGCGCTGGAGCTCGAGCCCGCGGCCGACCACCGTTGGATCGGCCGGGATGGTGGTTCCACAGCCGGCGTAGACGAGGGCGAGAGCACAGAGAAGCCCGGCCGCGAGCGGGCCCGTTCGAGACGAAAGTGAGCGTCGTTGCAGCATTGTTTTCCCTCTCAAGTCTGGGGGCGCTTGGCCCTTGTGAACTCCGAGTGGCGTTCGAGAATCGCACGGATCATGCAATGATATTACAAACAAATACCAATACTGGATACATTCGTTCGCCCGGCTGGGGCGAACTGCGAGGATGTTAGACCGACGCGGTCCAGGTTGGGTTGGAGGATTCGGTGATCGGGTTCGCGTGCGACTTTCTTGCGATGGCCGCCTTAACCAAACCCAAGTAGAGCGGGTCGGGGCGCAGTGGGCGGCTGGTCATTTCGGCGTGGGCCTGGGTTGCGACAAAGAACGGGTGAGTTGATTGCGGCAGCTCAAGCACCTGCATGATGGGGAAGTTGGGGTCTTTGCCGGAGAAGATCATGCCGGCTTTTTCGATGGCTTCGATGTAGCGCGGCTCGACTTCCCAGCGGTGGCGGAAGCGCATGCGGACTTCGGGGGCGTTGTTGAAGAGGGCGGCGGTGAGGGTGGCCGGTTTGATCTGCAGGTCGCGGCCGCCGAGGCGCATGTTGCCGCCGAGGCCTTCGATTTGTTTTTGCTCGGGGAGGATGTCGATGACGGGGTGGCGTGATTCGGGGTCGATCTCGGTGCTGTTTGCGCCTTCGAGGTTGCAGACGTTGCGGGCGAACTCGATGACGGCCATCTGGAAGCCGTAACAGATGCCGAGGAAAGGCAGGCCGATGGTGCGGGCGTGGCGGATGCAGGTGATTTTGCCTTCAGCACCGCGAGCGCCGAAGCCGCCGGGGGTCATCATGGCGTCGCAGTGGGCGAGCTTTTCGGCGACGTTTTCCTCGGTGATTTCGGTGGTGTCGATCCAGTCGATGTGGACCTTGACGCCGGCGTGGGTGCCGGCGTGCTCGAAGGCCTTGATGACGCTGGCGTAGCTGTCGCGGACGGAGGTGTATTTGCCGGTGATGCCGATGGTGATGGTCTTTGAGGCGGCGCGGAGGCGGGTGATGTAGTCGGTCCAGGTCTGGCGGGCGCGGGTTTCCATTTCGGGGTGGCAGCGGTCGGCGAGTTTGAGGATGTCTATTACGGCGGTGTCCAGCCCTGCGCCGCGGAGCATTTCGGGGATGAGGTAAATCGAATCGCAGTCGTGCATGGAGAAGACGCGGTCCATCGGGACGCTGGAGTAGAGGGCGAGCTTCTCGCGGACTTTGCGGCCGACCGGATTGCGGGCGCGGCAGGCGACGACGTGGGGTTGGATGCCGCACTCCATGAGACTGCGGATACCGAGTTGGGCGGCCTTGGATTTTTGTTCGCCGAGGGCGGCGGGCTCGATTACGTAGGTGAGCGCCACGAAGCAGGTGGAGCCGGGGCCTTCCTCGAAGGCCATCTGGCGCATGGCTTCGATGAAGTAATTGTTTTCGACGTCGCCGACGGTGCCGCCGATTTCGACGAAGACGACGTCGGCGTCGGTGTTCACCGCCAGCTCGCGGAGGCGGGCTTTTACTTCGCCTGTCACGTGAGGAATCATCTGGACGTCGCGGCCGAGGTAGCTGCCTTTGCGCTCTTTTTCGAGGACGCGCGAGAATATCTGGCCGGAGGTGGTGAAGTTGAGGCGCGTCAGGTCCTGGTCGAGCATGCGCTCGTAGGTGCCGAGGTCCATGTCGCACTCGATGCCGTCGTCGAGGACGAAGACTTCGCCGTGGCGGAAGGGGTTGAGGGTGCCGGAGTCGAGGTTGAGGTAGCCCTCCAGTTTGATCGGCGCGACGGTGAGGCCTTTATCCTTTAGGACTTTGGCGAGGGAGCTGGCGAGGATGCCTTTGCCGAGGCCGGACATGACAGTGCCGAAGACGACGACGTATTTGGTTTTGCCGGGCTTATAGCCGGCGGGCATGGGTGTGTAGATTTCGGCTTCGTCGGAAGTCGTTGAGACGGAGGCGAGCAGGTCGTTTGGGTTCATGGGCGGCTCCGGTTGGGGTCCGGGGTCGGCGAATGGAACAACGTTCATTGTAGCATGTGTGTCAAGCAGTTCGCGGCGCGTGCGAACTGGGGGGTGGCCGGCGGCGGCTTGAATGCGGTGCATTCCAACCATAGCATCGAAATTCGCCATTGTTGGAGCTGCGTTTGACTGCACGAGACTCGATGCCTCGCGAAACAGATCAGCCACTTGTCGCCGGGCGCGGGACGTTTATCGGCCTGACTGCCGTGGCGCTGTGCACACTGACGTATGAGATCCTGCTGACACGGATTTTCAGCGTCACGCTTTATTACCACTTTGCGTTTGTGGCGGTTTCGATCGCGCTGTTTGGGATGACGGCGGGGGCGGTTGGTGTTCACGTTTTCGCGAGACGGTTTTCGCTGGCGCGGACGCGACGTGAGATGGCGCTGGCGGCGCTGCTGTTTGGCGTGACGCTGGTGCTGAGTTTTGTTGCGCATGTGCGAATTCCGATCCGGCCGGAGACGAGTGGGTCGGGACTGGCGCTGCTGCTGGTGACCTATGTGCTCGTGGCGGTGCCGTTTGTGTTCAGCGGGGTTTGCGTTTGTCTGGCGCTGACGCGGTTTCCGGGGCAGGTGGGGCGGCTTTATTCGGCGGACTTAATCGGGGCGGCGGCGGGGTGTCCGCTGCTGATCCTGCTGCTGGGGGTGGTGGATGGGCCGACGGCGGTATTGGTGATCGGGTGCGTGTCGCTGGTGGGGGCGGCGGCGTTTGCGTGGGATGCGGGGGCACGTGGCGTGTTGGGGGCGTCGGTGTTGTGCGCGGTGATCTGCGCCGGGGCGGCGGCGGCGAATCGGATGGAGCTGGCGGGCGGGCGGTCGTGGTTGCGGTTGATCTGGGTGAAGGGGTCGAAGGAGCAGCCATCGGACTTTGAGCGGTGGAATTCGTTTTCGCGGGTGAGTGTGCGGGGCGATCAGGCAAAAGGAATTCCGCCGCAGGGGTGGGGGCTGAGCTCGACTTATCCGGCGGAGCGCGTGTTTCCGCAGTTGTATATGAGCATTGATGGGACGGCCGGGAGCTTTCTGACGAAGTTCGACGGCAACCCGGAGTCGGTGGAGTTTCTGCGCTATGACGTGACGAACGCGGTGCATGCGATTCGGCATGGTGGGTCGATTCTGGTGATCGGTGCCGGTGGCGGGCGGGATGTGCTGTCGGCGATCGTGTTTGGGCAGAAGAAGATCACGGCGGTGGAGATTAATGCGAGCAGTCTGGCGGCGGTGAACGAGGTTTTTGGGGAGTTTACGGGGCATCTGGATCGGCGGCCAGGGGTTTCGTTCGTTAATGATGAGGCGCGGAGCTTTGTGGCGCGGTCGCGCGATCTGTTTGACATCATTCAGATTTCGCTGATCGACACCTGGGCGGCTACGGCTGCGGGCGCGTATGTGCTGAGCGAGAATTCGTTGTATACCGTCGAGGCGTGGACGCAGTATCTGCGGCATCTCACGGAAGACGGGATTCTGTCGGTGTCGCGGTGGTATCGGCCGGGGGAGTTTGGGGAGACGCATCGAGTGGCGGCACTGGCGAATGCCGCGCTGCGGAGGGTGGGGATTGCGGACCCGCGGGCGCACATTGTGATTCTGGGGTCGGAACCGGCGCGGGGACAGGCGGCGGATTCGAGCCGGACTTCGACCACTTTGGTCTGTCGGCGGCCTTTCACGGCGGCGGAGTTGGACGAGCTGGAGAAACTGGCGGCGCGGTTGAAGTTTCCGATTTTGCTCAGCCCGCGGACGGCGGTGGATCGGGTGATGGCGGATCTTGCATCGACCGGGGCGACGGAGTCGGGCGACGCGCCGAAGGAATTGAACCTGACCGCGCCGACGGATGATCGGCCCTTCTTCTTCAATATGGCGAAGCTTTCGTCGGCGCTGCGGCCGGCGGCGTGGACGAATCCGAATCTGGATATGAATCTGCGAGCGGTACGGGTGCTGACCGGGCTGCTGGCGTTTGTGCTTGTCATTTCGCTGTTGCTGGTTGTTCCGCCGCGCCTGGTTGGCGGTGGGGCGGGCGGGTCGCTGGGGCTGACCGTTTACTTTGCCTGCATCGGGCTGGGTTTCATCTTGATTGAGATCGCGCAGGTACAGCGGTTGATCGTGCTGCTGGGGCATCCGACGTACACGCTTTCGGTGGTGTTGTTTGCGTTGCTGGTATCGGGTGGGTTGGGGAGCTATGCGACGCGTGGAATTTCTGAATCGCAGTTGACGCGCGCGGGCGCCCGGCGAATTTTGGCGCTGCTTGGAGTATTGCTGATCGTTGGGGTGGCGACGCCCGTGGTTGTTGATCGGTGGCAATCCGGATCGACGCCGGTGCGGATCGGGATTGCGCTGGCGATGTTGGTGCCGACCGGGTTTTTCATGGGGATGGCGTTTCCGATCGGGATGCGAATTGCAAATCGGGTGACGCCGGCGACGACGGCGTGGCTGTGGGGATTGAACGGGGCGACCTCGGTGGTGGCATCTGTACTCGCGGTGGTCATTGCGATGGGGTGGGGGATTTCGAGCGCGTGGTGGTCGGGCACGGTTTGTTATCTCGTCGCGTTGGCGGCGCTGATGGGCGTGGAGCGCACAGCCAGTTTCAAAAGCATTGAATAGTCGAGGCGTGTATCGTCCTCCTGGATGGATACGTCGTTCCTACTTGAGACTTCACATCGGCCGTGGGCGCTGCCGGCGCGCGCGTGGCGGATGGCGATGGTGTGGCATGATCTGTTGTTCGCGCACTGGCCGGTAAAGAAGGAGGTGCTGCGGCCGTTGGTGCCGCGGGCATTGGAGATCGATACGTTTGGGGACGAGGCGTGGATTGGGGTGGTGCCGTTTCGGATGACGGGTGTGCGGCATCGGCTTATGCCGGCGCTGCCGTGGTTGTCGGCGTTCGCGGAGATCAATGTGCGAACGTATGTAACCGCAGGCGGGCGGCCGGGAGTTTTGTTTCTCAGTCTGGATGCGGAGCGATTGATCGCCGTGAAGGCCGCGCGGGCGACGTATTCGCTGCCTTATCATCTGGCGGCGATGCGGGCGGAGACGCGCGGGAATTTCGTCGCGTATTCGTCGCGTCGCGTTGCGGCTGAAGCGGAGTTTGTGGGGGAGTACGGGCCGAGCGACGTGGTGTTTTCGGCGCGGGCCGGGACGCTCGAGCACTGGCTGACGGAGCGGTATTGCCTCTACACGATGGATCGGCGCGGGCGGGCGTCGCGGGCGGACATCCATCATGTGCCGTGGTCGTTGCAACTCGCTGAGGCGGAAATTACGCGGAACTCGATGACGCGGCCGCTAGGGATCAGTCTGCCGGACACGCGGCCGGTGCTGCATTTTGCGAGGCGGTTGGACGTAGTGGCGTGGGGGCTGGAACGGGTCGTATGATGGGGGTCATGGGTGATGGACTCGTCATCTCCAATCCACTGGGTGTGGCGCAGGCGCGATTGCTGTGCACGCCGAAGCGACATTTGCAGATCGCGATTGGGTATCCGGTCGGCGTCGCGGCACTGGCACTGATGGTGTATCGGGCGTCGCAGCCGATGACGGTGGCGACGCTGGCGACCGGCTTTGTGGCGATCGCAGCGGGGATTCAGTTTCTGCTGCTGGCGCCGGTCGCCTCCGGGGCGATTCGTCGGGCGATACAGCGGGACTATGCGACGGGAATGGTGGAGTCGCATCGGCTCACGGCGATGGGCTCATCGACGGTGATCCTGGGATACGTCAGCGGCGCGACTTCTCAGGCGTTCACGCTGGCGGGGGCGAACTTTGCGATGGGGATGGTGGCGGCGGCGTTCATTCCGAACCGGCCGTTTGTCGAGTGGGCGATCGCGAACTTTTTTGTAATCTGCGTGGCGTTCGTGGTCTGGTCGATGACGACATTCATGGCAGTCGCGACCCAGGGGAAAAACAATCTCGTCGGATTGCTGATGGCATTCGGAATCATGGGCGGAATCGCAGCATTTCATGCTCTGCCGCCGCTGTTGTTGATCATCGGGCCGATCCTGTTGCTGCTGCGGTTCCGAGGGGTCGCTACGGGGGTAACACCGCCAGCGGAAATGCTGCTGTCGATTCCGCTGCAGGTTGCAGTGGGATTCGTATTTTGCGCGGCGGCCGCGCGGAAGTATCGGCGGGCAGATGTGCAGGGATTTGACGCGGCGCTGGGACTGATCCTGCTGGCATTGATGGCGGTTTCGTGCTCGGCCGGACTGGCGATGGTGGATGGTTTTCGAAATTTCATCCCGGGCGACCCGTTGAGTGCGCCGATCGAGGCGATGACGCTTGCGACATCGATGTTTCTGACGATTGTGGCGATGCTCCCGATCGCGGCGGCGGCGCAGGCATCAGGGCGGTGGGAGCGGCGGCGGCTGGTGGATGCGGAGTTTGAGGATCGCGCGCCGCGCGGTTATTTGCTGGTGGCGCTGGCGGCGGTGGGGCTTGTTCTGCTCAGCATCGCGGTGGGCGACCTCGTGCATCATCAAGTGCGGGAGGTTGTCTCGGTTGCCGCCAAGGCGGGAATCTGTTTGTGCGTGGGACTGTTGGGGCTGGCGGGCTTTTTGCGGCGGGCCTATGCAACGCGGGACCGCGTCTGGTTTGCGGGGGCGGCGTTCTTCCTCGTTTTGTGGGTGCTGCCGATCGCGGCCGAGGTTGTATTTTACGTCTATGGCGAGAGCGAGGCGGCAGTGCGGACATTTACGCCGCTGATCGCGTTCTCTCCTGTGGGAGCAGCGTTTGCGATTACGCGCGAGCTGGACGTCCAGCTGTGGCCAGGGATCGTGACTCAATGCGTCATCGCGGTTTTTCTCTGTGCGCGTCGCAGTCGGGATCGGCGCGGAGAGGCGGTGAGGATAGAAACCGCCGCGCGAATGGGGTAGAAACTGGCGCGGGGTATTGATCGGAACGGAGCGACGGAGTGGGCGCCATGAAGATAATTCGCGAGCCGGGCGTGTTCATCGTTGGGCGGCAGATGATTGACGATGCGGAACTCGATCGATTTCTTGCCGAGCACGACGTGAACACGTGGGAGACGGATACTGAGGTCGCGGGACAGAAGCTGGCGGAAGTCGCGGGGCGTGTCTGCTACATGTCGTTCGCGAAGCCGCGGCCGGGCGGCAATGCTGCGTATATCAAACATATTCTGGAAGTCGGGCATGGCAGCGTGCTGGAACACGCGGTGTGGAACGTGCTTTTCACCGGGGTGTCGCGAAGTTTTACGCATGAGCTGATCCGGCATCGGGCCGGGTTTGGGTATTCGCAGCTTTCGCAGCGATACGTCGATGAGGGCGTCGCTGAATATGTCGAGCCGGACATCATTGCGGATGATCCGGAATGCCACGCGATTTTTGAGTCGGCGATGGCCGACGTGCATGCGGCGTATCTGAAGCTCGCGGATCGGCTGGGGGCGATGCTCACGAACATCGAAGATAAGACGGCGCGGCGGAAAATGGCGCGGCAGGCGGCGCGATGCGTGTTGCCGAATGCGACCGAGACGAAGATTTTTGTGACGGCGAATGCGCGCAGTTGGCGGCACTTTATTGAACTTCGGTGTAATGAATTCGCCGAGCCGGAAATTCGGAAGGTGGCGGCCGCGGTGTGCAAGGTGCTGCAGCGCGAAGCGCCCAACCTCTTTGGGGACTATACGTTTCGGCAATTAAGCGACGGGTCGGAAGTGGTTGAAACGCCGTTTCGGAAGGTTTGAGCGGGGCCCCGGGCGTTTGTGGTGGTCGGGTGGATCGGGCGCGGGGGTTTCGGCATATAATGGCCATGCGGCGGCGGGGCTTGGGGGCTGCGCCGATTACCGGAGGGAGCAGCGTGCGGCTACTTAGCAGGGGCGGCGTCTGGGCGCGGTTGGCCGCGGTCGTGATCGCGCTGGCAGGCGGCGCGCGGATCAGCCGGGCGGACATTCTTCCAAATCAAGTGCTGGTGGTGTTCAACTCGGCATCGGCTGAGGGGACCGCGCTGAAGAACGCCTACATGGCGGCGCATCCGGGGATTCCGGCGGTCAACGTGGTTGATCTGAACAATGCAGTATTGTTGACGCTGCCGGAAGTGGCGTATGCGACGTTCGTCGCCACGATACGTGACCCGATTCGAAATTATCTGGCGCAGCCGGGGCTTCCGGATGCGGACTCGATCATTGCGATCGTTCTAATCCGGCCGATTCCGCACCGAATTCAGGACAATACGAACGCGCCGGTCGGGGACACGCCGAGCCAAGCTTTGAATGAGTTTCTGGCGGGCGACGCTACGTTTGCCTCGGTGGACTCGGAATTGACGCTATTGTGGCAGAACCTCGAGGCGGGCGAGGCCGGCGGGTCGATGGACAGCCGATCGGACAATGCGATTACCAATCCATATTTCAAGTCGATGGTGGGGATCGACAGTTTTTCGCGGGCGAATATCACGGCGCAGCGGACGTTGACGGCGGTTGCGGGCGTGGCGTGGTTCACGAGCAGCTCGGGCATGACGCCGGGCGACATGTATGTCGTGAGCCGCATCGACGGGAACACGCAGGCCGATGCGCTGGCGGCACTGGGGCGGGCGCAGGGGCTGTATGTCAATCGGGCCGTGACGAAGGTGTTGCTGGATGCGTACAACACTGCGGCGCGGGCGCCGATTGACGACGACAATTTGTTTAACCCGCCGAGCGCCGATCCATTCTGGGGCGGGCCCGATTACGCGGACACGACGATGGCGCTTTCGATGAACGGCTGGAATGTGCGGTATGACCAGACGTTTGCGTTCATCACGCCGGCGCTGGAGCCGAATTTGCTGATTGCCTATGGGTCGTATGGCGGCAACCACAGTCTGGGCGGGGCCGGAGAAGCGCCGCCGGGCGGGGCGAATTACATCGTTGGGTATCGGTTTCCGAACGGGGCGATTTTCAACACGATCGAGTCTTACAATGCGCGCGGATTCAACGGGCAGGCGACTTTGTTCAACCAGTGCCAGATCGCGACGTTTCTGGCGGCGGGCGGGACCTTTGGCGTGGGCAATGTGTGGGAGCCGATCAGCCCGTTTGTGCCGGACAATGAGTTCCTGCTGCAGAACTTTCTGGTGAACGGGAGGACGTGGGGCGAGGCGGCCTGGTCTTCGATTCCCGCCCTGTCTTGGCAGGAGCTGGCGGTGGGCGATCCGCTGGCGAAGGCCAATGTGATTTACGATCCGGGGCTGCCGCGCGGCGATATGGATGGGAACGGGCGCGTTGACGGCGAGGACGTGCGATGGTTTGAGGTCGTGCTGGATGGTCGGATCGCGGAGTATCGGGCGGCGTTTCCGGCGCTGGATCCGCGGGCGCGCGGGGATTTTGATGGGGACTATGCGGTGACGGCGACGGATGTGGGCGGGATGATTGCGGCGCTGCTGGGGCCGTAGGCGCGGCGGGGTTAGGTTAGGACCATCTTGAAGCCGGCCTGGGTGAAGTGTTGGTCGGTGGTGGCTGCTTCCGTGATGCGAAGCTGTTTCATGATTTGAAATGAAATGCAGTCCGTCAGTGACCAGTCTTTGTCGACTCGGGCGGCGTAGAGTTCCTGGCCTTTTGCAAACCAACGCTGGCTCGCAGGTACAACGAAGATGAGCCTGTGTCTCTGAATATCTGCGCACATGCGGACAGCCACGCCGCGCAATCGCCCGCGCGCGGCGGAATTGAGCAACTCGAGGAGCACCCAAGTCGTAGTGACGAAGCGACCGGGGTATGAGCGCAACCATCGGTCGGCGGCGGCAAACCACTGATCATTGGGATTCAGAAGTGCGAGATAGAAACTCGTGTCCGCGAAGACGTTTTTCATCTTTTCGGAGTGCCGTAGAGATAGTGATCATGTTGTTCAGCGAAGTCGGCCGGCAGTCCCTTCACTTTTCCGGCGTATTTGAGCAGCATTTTTGCCATTGATGAGAGCTTCTCAGGTGCTGGTTTTCGCTTTGCCTTCGTTGTCGCGGACTTTTTACGCGGAGCGTGCGATTGCTCCGGAATCGCGTGGACACGCACCCTGGTTCCGTCTTTCAGCCGCGCGCTGCGTTCCAAGACGATTACGCCGTTCTTGACGGTTCCGCTATAGCTCATGGGGCTACACCTCGGCTTAGATTTTATCGTCGGCATTCGCCAGCGAAAAGTCACACTCGGCTAGTTCGGGCTAATTACAATCGCCTTGGGCATGGTGGGGCAATAGTACTGGCAGATTCCGCAGCCGACGCAGCCGCGGCCGGCGTTCATTTCTGGGTCGATGACGTGCACGCGGCCGTCGGTGCCGAGCACAATGGCGGTGTCGCCCAGCGGGCAGCGCTCGATGCAGATCTTGCAATCTTCGCCTTTGGATCGGACGCAGACTTCGTGGCGGACCTTGGCGAGGCCCATGCGGATGTCGAAGCGGTCAACCAGGGTGAGGGCGCCGCTGGGGCAGGCCTTCATGCAGGCGAGCTCGTCGCAGATGACACAGGCGGAGAGGTCTGGGTCGATGACCGGCGTGCCGCGCAGATTCTCGTCGTCGGTCTGGTAGAGGATGATGCACTTGGCGGGGCAGGCGTCGGCGCAGGCGCCGCAGCGGAAGCAGGTGTCTAGGAATTGCTTTTCGGGTTTCGCGCCGGGCGGGCGGAGGCGCTCGCGGAGGATAGGGAGCTGAATCGGGAGGCGTTTTTCGATAGCGTCGGCGAGCGGGCGGAGGATTTTGGCGAATCCGGCGGCGAAAAAGCGGCGGCGGTCCTGCGGGCGGTCTTCGGGGGATTCGTCAGGCATTGGGGGCAGCCGGGGTCGGGGGTTTGGCCGGTGCGGGTTTGGGGGCGAGCTTTTTTTCGATCGCCTTGATGCGCTTGTTCATACTCTCGAGGACGGCGCGGACGGTATCGGGGAGCAGGGCGCAGTTGTCGCAATAGAAGCGGGTGGCGCGGGATTTGATGATGGGGTAGTCGTAATTACCGTTGCAGGAGCGGCAGCTGCGGATTTGGAGTTCGGGGTCTCGATCGGGCATATGGGCGATTCTAAGTGGGCGGCGGAGGCGATTCCAATTGCGTGCTCGACTTGGCGATCGACGTGCCGCATTCGGGGCATTTGCCGGAGGTGTTGGCGGTGAGGTTGTAGCCGCACCTTGGGCAGGGAGCGGGGTTGCGCGCCGCACGAGAACGAGCGAAGGCGACAACGGTCAAGCTTGTCGCAGGAACCGCAATGAGCCAGAGTGGAAGTTCCAACATATATTGGTTGAGCGAATTTGGCGGCGATGCAGAACTAGATGGCGCATTGAAGACTATGCCTGATTGATCCAGCAGATCGGTGGATGAATAGCTTGGCATCCGAGGTAGCAGTGCCCGCCAATTTGGGAAGGCGTGCGAGCCGTCGAGCCCATCGAAGGCAGCCGGACCGACGGCAAAATCGATGCGGCTCGTATAACCGCCCACTACGCGAAGTCTCTCGACATCTGCGCCAGTCCATGGCCTCAGTCGAATATCGAGAATGCCCGATCGAAGCTCCAACTCTATCCGGCCGGTCGTGAGATTGAGTGTTCCGAAGAGGCAAAACGCCCATGCCGCCAGTGCAACGAGCGATGTCGCGACGCACACCCAACGTAGTTGGCTGGGTCGAGCGCGGCTCACGCTTGCGCGCGCGTGAGGGTATTTGAATACGAATGATGCACGGCAGCGTTTCTAGCCTATTTCCAGCGTCGAGTTCTTGCCCGTCTCAAGATTTGGACTTGGGGGTCTCGGTCGGGCATATGGGCGATTCTAAGTGTTGGGCGGGGTCGATTCCATTTGCATGTCGGATTTGGGAATCGGCGTACCGCATTCGGGGCAGCGGCCGGAGCGATTGCCGGCCAGGTTGTAGCCGCAGACGCCGCAGTGCGCGTATGGCATTTGTTGAAGCGAGCGGCGCACCCTGATTCCCTGAATGAACATCGCAATCGCGGCAGCGAAGCATGCGAGCGGGATGCAGCGTGCGGGCCATAGTGGGAAATTGCGGCTGGTAGTGAACGAGTCGGCAAACAAGGCGCCCGAACAGAGCAGGACCAGCGCGCCAACGGGATAATTTGACGGCCGGGAGCGCTCGCGCGCCAGCAACTGGCGCATTCGATGCAGGCGACCGTAAGGCATGTTGTATAAGCCCTAGTCTTCGCTCTTTGAGTCTCCGCGGGCGAAGATGCTGGCTACGTAGTTGAGGACGTCGGCGGCGCTGGTTTCGTTGTAGCCGAAGTATTTGATCAGGCGCTGCTTTACTACGTCGATCTTGGCTTGCGTTTCGTCGTCTACGACGCCGCTGACCACGTTTTTCAGTTTGATGGTGTCGCGCTGATCCTCGAACAGCTTCAGCTCCAACGCTTTGTGCAGGCGGGCGTTGGTGTGGTACTCGAACTTTTTGCCGTCGAGGGCGAGGGCGCCGATGTAGTTCATGATTTCCTGGCGGAAGTCGTCCTTGCGGCTTTCGGGGATGTCGATCTTGTCTTCGATGCTGCGCATCATCCGCTCATCCGGCTCTTCGTCCTTGCCGGTGTACTTGTTGCGGACCTTTTCTCGCTGCGTGTAGGCACGGACGTTTTCGATGTAATTCGCGGCCAGGCGCTTGACGGCCTCTTCGTCGGCCGAGATGGCGCGCTGGACCTCGCCCTTGAGGATGTCGTCGTATTCCTCGCGGACGACGGCGAGCAGCTCGCGGAATCGCTTTTTCGTCTCTTCGTCGGCGATGAGGGAGTGGTGCGACAGACCGCCCTCCAGTTCGTTGAGGGCCATGAAGGGATTGATGCACTTGTCGGCCTGGGCCTGCTGGCTGACGAGTGCGTTTGAGATTTTGTCCTGAATGTAACGCGGGGAGATGCCCTGCATGCCCTCGCGCGGGGACTCGGACATGAGCTCCTTGACCGAGTCTTCGGTGAAGCCGGGGATGGATTTGCCGTCGTAGAGCTTGAGCTTCTGCATCAGCGTGAGGCCGGCTTTTTTCGGCTCGTCGAGGCGGGTAAGGACGCCCCACATGGCGGTCATTTCGATGGTGTGGGGGGCGATGTGGATGTCTTTGATGTGTTCCTTGTTGAAGTCCTTCTCGTAAATCTTGATCTCGTCGGAGAGGCGGATGTTGTAGGGGACGTCGATCTTGATGGTTCGATCGCGGAAGGCCTCCATGAGCTCGTTGTTCTGGAGCTTCTTGTATTCGGGCTCGTTGGTGTGGCCGATGATGACCTCGTCGATGTCGGTCTGCGCGAATTTCTTGGGCTTGATGACGTGCTCCTGGCTGGCGCCGAGGAGGTCGTAGAGGAAGGCCACGTCGAGCTTGAGGACTTCGATGAACTCGACGATGCCGCGGTTGGCGATGTTCAGCTCGCCATCGAAGTTGAAAGCGCGCGGATCGGAGTCGGAGCCGTACTCGGCGATCTTGCGATAGTTGATGTCGCCGGTGAGCTCGGTTGAGTCCTGATTCTTTTCGTCCTTGGGCTGGAAGGTGCCGATGCCGCGACGATCTTTTTCGCTGACGATGAGGCGGCGGACGACGATGTGGTCCATGACCTTTCGCCAGTTGCCGTCGTAGCGGACGAGCAGCTCTTCGTAAGTGCGGCGGCAGAACGGATCGGGGTCGCCTTCGATATAGATCTGCTGCTCGGGGGGAAGCTGCTGGTTGATTTCCTTCAGGACGTCGCGGCGGGCGGATTTCGGAATGAGCTTGAGCGGCTCCTCGTGCATCGGGCAGAAGATGATTTCGTGGTCGCCTTTTTCGCCGGGCAGACGCCAGGAGAAGGTGTAGAGGGCGCCTTCTTCGAGGCGGGAATAGTATTCGAGGCCTTTTTTGATGAGACGGCAGATGGTGCTCTTGCTCGAACCGACGGGGCCATGCAGCAGGAGGACTCGACGATCAGTGCCGTAGCCGTGGGCGGCAGACTTGAAGAAATCGACGAGCGTCATGAGCGGACGTTCGAGGCCGAAGATGGCGTCTTCGCCGTGGCCGATGGGATCGGAGAAGAACTTATAGCGGAGCATGTCCTGCTTCATGTGGCTGTAGTGCTCAGTGCCGAAGTGCAGGATCATGTCGAAGATGCGCTGGAAGGCATTTCGGGCGACGCGCGGGTTGCGCGAGACGATGTCGAGATAATCCCAGAAGGTTCCCTCCCAGTGCTCGTCCCGAAAGCTCTGGGCGTCGAGATTTTTGTCAACGAGACTGAGAATCCGTTCCTTGTTCACCATGGCTGGCTGCCTCCCGGCTGAGTTTTTTCCGCATGCGCGGCTCGTACCATTCTAGGATCGGCGAAAGCGTGGGAATCAACACACTCGGCCAAGCTCGGGCCGAGCGCGACTGGCACGCGTGAGGGGATTGCGACGCACATGATCGTCGGGCGCGGATCGTATCGACGGAGCGGGGTGAAGGCAATCGCGGCGGGGAGAACGGTAAACGATCAGGCATCGAACCGAGGCGCGGGCTGCGGTTCGGTGGCGGGGTCGAGTAGATTCAAGGCGATCAATGCATTGTATGCGGCGCGTTGCTCGGCTTCCTTCTTGCTGTTGCCCCAGGCGCTTCCGAAGCGACGGCCGCCGACGTTGACGGCGACCTCAAAGCACTTGGAGTGATCGGGGCCTTTTTCATCGAGCAGTTCGTAGGACGGGGTCGAGACGAGGTCTTTCTGGGCGTGCTGCTGTAGCTTGCTCTTGAAGTTCTCCTGATGCTCGGAGGCGACGGAGCGCTGGATGAGGGGCTCCATGCTGCGGAGGATGAAGCCACGGGCGGCTTCGAAGCCGCCGTCGAGGTAAATCGCGGCGATGACTGATTCGAAGACGGCGGCGGCGAGGGATTCGGGCATGCCGTTGGCGGTGGCCATGCCTTTTCCAAGATTGAGCAGCTTATGCAGGCCCATTCGCTGGGCCACGTCGGCGCAACACTTGCGCGAGACGACGGCGGATTTGACCTTGGTGAGGTCGCCTTCGAGGTAAGTTGGGTAGTTCGCGAAGAGATATTCGCACACGACGAGGCCGAGGACAGCATCGCCGAGGAATTCGAGTCGTTCGTTGCTGACGGCGCGGGTTTCGGCGACGGACGAGTGCGTCAACGCCTGTCGGATGACGTCAGCGTTTTTGAATTCGTGTCCGGTGACCGCCTGACAGCGGTCGAGCCAATTCTCGGGCGGCATGAAAAGACCTGCCAACAGGTTCCGTTGCAGGCCGATGACGAGGACCGCAGGAATCGTCGCGGCGGGCTTCGTCATAGGCCCTGACTGTAAGTATCGTATCGTACTGGAGTTCCGGCGTCAAGTTGTGAGTTTTGGTAAATTATGCAGGGAATGTCGAGCCGATACGTCTGTTATAATAAGCCGAATGCTGCGAATCGTACTAGCTCTGGCCGTGATGATGCACTCCGTGAGCATCTGCATGGGCGCCTGCGCCGCGGATGAGCCGAAGACGTGCGAGACCTCCAAATCGCCGTGCTGTCAGAAGAAGGAATCGGCGGCAGGCGAGCAGTCGAGCTGCTGTTGCAGCCCCAAGTCGGACCACCGATCGAAGCCGAAGGGCGAGGATTGCAAATGCTGCGTCTCGCCTGACGAGCCACTGGGCATGCCGCCGGGCGTCGTCAAGGTGTCCGCGCCGGTCGCGATCGACATCATTTCACTGCATGACGTATTGGCGACGGGCTGGGCCGCGATCGCACACGACAAGCACGCGACTGAAAACTGGCTCATGAGGCAGGGGGCCTCGACTTCGCATTCCGTTCTCTGCGTTTGGAACAATTGAATCACTTTCGGCATTCGATCGACTGATCGCGTCGTGCCGCTCGTGCGGATCGACGGATCTGGTGCCGCGCTTCGAATTCGAGCGTGGCGAGTGTTCGACTGTTTGGATTGATTCAGGAGTTATCTCATGCAGAGGTTGATTTCACTGGTTTTGTTGACGACGGGCATCGTAGCGTTTGCCGCTTTGGCGTCGCCGACACCGGCCGCGGCGGTGTTGCCATTCACCGCTTCGTGTTGCTGCGGCGAGAACTGCACATGTGATGATTGCACGTGCGGCAGCGGAAGCTGTTCGTGCGAATCATGTGCATGCGATGAATGCAGTTGCGGTTCGTGCGCTTGCGATGATTGCAAGTGCGGCGACTGCGATTGCGGAAGCGGCAAGTGCGCTGTCCGAGGCAGTGCCAAAGGGTCGTGCTGCGGATAACGCGGACGACTTGTTGATGTTTCAACGAACCGGGTTCGCCGATGGGCGGGCCCGGTTTTTTGTTTGTCGTTAGTCGTTGCCTGGACCGGCCGGCTTCCGCTCCTGCGCGGCCACAGTGTCGAGATACTTCTGGAAGTCGCCCATTTTGTAGGAGATGAAGCAAAATGCATGGTGGAGGGCGAGCCACTCTGGGTCGGTGGGATCGCCCTCGGCTTCGTGCCTGAGTTCGTTGAGTTTTGCGAGCAGCGGTTCGGCTTTCATGCGTGGAGTATGCCACGCATGCGGCGGCGACTCAACCGTCATAAGTGCCCCGAGCGCCTATTCGCGTCGGGCTGTGATGATGGTGACATCGGTCACGGGAACGTCCTGGAACGTTGTGGTCGTGCCGTTCACCAGTCGGACCGTGGCATTCGCGGTTGCGACGCCGGCAATGGCGTCGACGACCGAGAGGCCGCCGGTGACCGATCCGAACACGGTGAAAGGCGGCGGGCCGGTGTCCAGGTTTGGGTTGTCGCCAACATTGATGAAAAACTGGTTTGAACCGGAATTGGCATCGGTGCCACGCAAGGCAAGGGCAATCGTGCCGCGGAGGTTTGACAGGCCGTTGTTGGCTTCGCTGGGGATGGTTGGGAAGCCCTCGACTTCCTGTAAGCGCGGATTGGCGCCTTGTCCCAGGCTCTCGAAGGCGCCGCCCTGAATGACGAAGTTGTTAGGTGGGACGCGGTGAAAGACGATTCCGTCATATTTTCGAGTGTCAACGTAGTGGAGGAAGTTGGCAACGTGGCCGGGGGCCTTGACCGGATTGAGCGTGAGCACGATGTCGCCGAGGGTGGTCGTCAGCCGAACGATATCCGGCGTCACGACGCGGAAACCGGCGGTGAGGGTGGCCTCATTCGCATCCGGGTTGCGAACGATGACGTTCCAGTCGCCCAGTTGGGCTCCGTTGAGATTGAGGTCGCAGGTGATCTGGCCGGAGTTGACGACCGTGACGTTGCTGGCCGCGATATCGGTCTGGCCGGTGCGGGTGAGGCGTACGCCTGCGCCGTTCTGGAAGTTTCCGCCGGACAGGTTGGTGATTGAAACGGTCGAGTTGACAGTTCCGTTCGAGGGGGAAATCTGGGTGATGAAGGGGAGGGTGCCGAGCAGCGGCACGGATTGGGTCAGGGAGCTCGAGCCGCCCAGGTTGTCAAAACAGGTGAGGGTGACGCTGTAGGTGCCCTGCACGGGGTAGACGTGCTGGGGCGTCGGTCCGGAACCTGAGGGCGAGTTGTCGCCAAAGTTCCAGGCAAAGGTGGCGATTCCGCCGTCAGGATCGGACGAAGCGGAACCATTGAAATTGACGGTGAGCAGGTCTGGCGCCTCGGGCCCGAGCGACGTGAATGAAAACGCAACGGTCGGTGGAATGTTGGCAGTGACGGACTGCGAAGCGGAACCGGTCGCGCCTCGATTGTCAGTGACGGTCAGCTTGGCGGTGAATCGGCCCGAGCTGGAGTAGGTATGGTTGAGAGTCGCACCGGAGCCGATCGGCGAGCCGTCGCCGAAGTTCCAGGAGAAGCTGACAATGGATCCATCGGGATCGGCGCTACCGGTGCCGTTGAAGGCAATGGTGCGCGGCAGGACGCCGGGTTGCGAAGTCGGGACAGGTGTGGCGGTGAAGGATGCGGTGGGCGCGCGGTTGGGGCCCTGTACCACGACGGGCAGCTCGCCCTGGCCAATGAGGGCCTGCGAGTTAAAGACGTAGGCCTTGACGGTGAAATTGCCGTTGGCTTCGAAGACGTGCGTGACGAACTTGCCCGAATTGGGTGTCAGGCCGATGACGCGCGAGCCGTCGCCATACTCCCAGTTGATGGACCAGGCGTCGGGGTAGAGGCCGAGGTCGAGCGTGAATGACAATTCGAGGGAACTGTCAGACGGATTGACGAGAGCGATCTGCGGGGCCGGGCGCAGGAGCGGTGGGGTGGGGATGGTCCCCGGGCAACCACTCTGCCCCATCATGACCGTGAGGAGTGGAAGGCAGATCAACAACGAGATGAATTTCTTCATATTGAGCGTTCCCCGAGGCGGAGATTGATGCCGGCGACCGGCGGGTCATGTCCCTGCGGGTTTGGACGAAGCGAGGCGGATGTTCATTCTATGGCCGCCGCGATATCTTTGTCATCGGCGTTGGCGATGGCCAGAATTGACGTTCGGCCAGTCAGTTAGGCGCGAAAATGCGGGCGCAGGACATTGTCCGATAACTTGTTACGCACGGGTGACGCAGGCGGGGGGCGGGCAGAGACTGCGCGGGGATGGCTGGCGCATGGGCTGGTGCCCGGGGTGATCGTGGTCGCGGCGACGCTGATCGCGACACTGGGCGTGCTGTGGGGCGGCTTCGTCAACTGGGATGACGGGGCGAACATTATCGATAATTCGCGGGTGCATGGCTTGGACGGGGGCCGACTCGCATGGATGTGGGCGTCGCGGCATCTTGGGGTCTATGAGCCGTTGTCGTGGATGTTGAAGGCGGCGACCTATTCGATCTTTGGATTGAAACCGGCAGCGTTTCATGCGGTGTCGTGGGTCTTGCACGGTGTTTGCGCTGGGCTGGCTTATTTCCTGATTCGACGATTGGTGTTGTTGGCTCGGCCGGGGCTCGATGCCACGTCGGCGACGTGGGGCGCGGCAGTGGGGGCGCTGCTTTTCTCGGTGCATCCGCTGCGGGTGGAATGTGTGGGGTGGGCGTCGGGGCAGTCATATCTGCTGGCAGCCGCGTTTGGGATGGCGTCGGTGTTGGCGTATCTGCGGGCGAGTGCGGGGGGGACCGGGCGGGGATTTTGGATCGTGTTGTCATGGCTGCTGTTCGTCGCGGCTTTGCTCTCGAAAGCGGCGGTCGTGCCGTTGCCGCTGGTGCTGCTGTTGCTGGATATTTATCCGTTGCGGTGGCGTATTGCCGGTCCGGTATGGGCCGAGACATTTGCATTTGCCGTGCCGGCGATTCTCGTGGGTGGGTACGTGATGGCGACGCCGATCGTGCCGATGGTCGGCGGGGCACCACCTGGACTTTGGGCGCGGATCGTGTTCGGGATGCAGGGGGCGGGGATGCTGCTGGCGAAGACGGTGTGGCCGTCGGAGTTGTCGCCATTTTATCAAATGCCGCCGGCGCTGGTCTGGAGCGCGCGGGTGGTTGCGCTGGTTGCTGCGAGCGGACTTGCGATTGTGATTGCGCTGACCTGCTGGCGGCGATGGCCTGGGCTTGCATGCGCGACGGCGACGTTTCTGGTGATGGTTGCGCCGACGCTCGGGATCGTGCGGCACGGGGAGCAGTTGACGGCGGATCGGTACAGCTACCTGGCGTGCCTTGGATTCGCGGCGGTTCTGGCGGGGGCAATTGCGATGGCGGGGCCGATCCTACAGCGCGTGTCCGGTGTCGCGATCATCGGACTGGCGTTGCTTTCGTGGCGGCAGGCGTCATTCTGGAGCGATTCCGGGGAACTCTGGCGACATGCACTGGCTGTCGATTCGAAGAATTGGGTGGCGCATAACAATCTGGCTTCGGTGCTGCTCGATGCGGGGAAGACAGACGAGGCGAAGTCGCACGCGAACGCCGCGGTGGGGCTGCATCCGGACTATCCCGATGCGTGGATGACGCTGGGGATGATTGTGGAGCGAGAGGAAAAGCCGGAGCAGGCGCTGGCGCTGTATGAGCGAGCGGTGGCGATCAGGTCGTGGCATCCGGCGGCGAACAATCTGGGGGCGGTGTTGTTGAAGCAGGGCCGCGGGGATGAGGCGATCGCGATTTATGAAGCAGCGCTGCGCGGCGATCCGAGCAGCCGGGAACTGCGAAACAATCTGGCGGCGGCGAAAACAAAGGCGCGAAAGTATCTGGATGCCGAGAAGCTGCTGGTTGGCTTGATGGTGGAAGAGCCGGGCGACGCGGTCACACGACTGAATCTTGGAAAGCTGTATGTTCGCGCGGGGAAGCCACAGTTTGCCGAAGAACAATTCCGGAAACTCATCGCAACCAATCCGACAAGCGGCGAGGCGCATTTGCAGTTGGGGCTCGTATTACTGGCGACGCAGCGTCGCGACGAGGCGCGGGCCGAGTTTCAACGATGCATCGAGGTTGACCCGGCGCAGGTCAATGCGCGGGCGCAACTGGCCGTGTTGATGGAGCAGGACGGCGAGATCGCGACGGCGGTCAGATTGCTGGACGAGGCGAACAAGATTGATCCGGCGGATACGCGGGTTAGCAATAAGCTGGCTTGGATTCTGGCGACGACTTCGATTGACGAACTTCGTGATGCGCAGCGTGCAGAGGGTTTGGCACGGGGGACCTCGGAGCGGCTGCAGAACAGGATTCCGCAGGCCTTGGACACACTTGCCGCGGCGCTGGCGGCCGAGGGGAAGTTTGACGAGGCAGTTGCGGCGGCCGAGGCGGCGGCGCGGCTCGCGATGGAGCGCGACAACGAAGCACTCGTGAAGAAGATTGGCGAACGGCTCGAGCGGTATCGGCAGCAGAAGGCTTGGGTAGAGCAGGCAACGGCGCGGGTTCGGAAACCGGGCGGGGCAAGTTAGTCGACCTGGCGGATGCCGGCGCGAAGGTAGGCGTCTTCGAGGTCGCCTTTGAGCGGGGTGAATGCGGCGATTTGCAGGTCTTCGGCGAGCAGGCGGCGCAACAGCGTTGCCGCGGCGGCCGCATCGGCGTCGAATTCGAGCGAGAAGGTGTGGCCGGTGACTTCGACGTTGGTCACGTTCGGAATGGCCGCGAGGCGGGCCTGAAGATCGTCGCGCGGTACGACGAGCGTCGCAGAGTAGCGGCAGCGATGATCGGCGAGGCCGCCGACGACTGACGCGACGGTGCCGAAGGTTCGCAGGCGGCCTTGCTCCATGATGGCGATGTGCGTGCAGTACTCGTGCAGGTCGGCCAGGATGTGGGAACTGACGATCAGAGCTTTGTCCTGATCGCGCAAGCTGGCGAGCATGCGACGGAACTGGATGCGGCCGGCTGGGTCGAGACCGGCGGCGGGTTCATCGAGCAGCACGAGCGAGGGGTTGGGGAGCAGGGTGCGGGCGACGTTGAGGCGCTGGCGCATGCCGCGCGAGAGGGTCTGGATTTTTGAATCGCGGCGATCGGAGAGCCAGAGCTGTTCGAGCCAGAAGTCGATGCGCTCTGAGATCATTTCGTCGCGCAGGCGGTAGGAGCGGCCAATGAAGTGGAGGAAGTCGGCGACGGTCAGGGCGTCGTAGAGGGCGGGGGTGTCGGGGGTGAAGCCGATGGTCGAGAGGGCATCGATGGCGCCGGGCTCGACGCGACGATCGAGGACGCGGACCTCGCCGGTGGTGAGGGGCAGTTGTCCTGCGATGGCGCGGAGGGCAGTTGTTTTGCCGGCGCCGTTGGGGCCGACCAGGCCGAGGAGGTCGCCACCGTTGAGCACGAGATTGAACTCGGCCAGCGCGTTGAAGCGGGCGTAGTCGACGCGGAGGTTGCGGGCGTTCAGGATCTGCGTCATCGCGGGCCCGGCTCGAGGAGCGACACTCCGGTCATTTCGGCGGGCTTGTCGATCCCGGCCATCTGGAGGAGCGTGGGGGCGATGTCGGCCAGTCGGCCGCCTTCGCGAAGTTTGCGGCCTTTGAAGCGGTCGTCAACGAGGATGAGCGGGACGTCGTAGGTGGTGTGGGACGTGTGCGGTCCGCCGGTGGTGGGGTCGATCATCTGTTCGCAGTTGCCGTGATCGGCGGTGACGATGGCGGCGCCGCCTTTGGCGAGAACGGCGTCAACCACTTTGCCGACGCAGGCGTCGACGACTTCGACGGCCTTGATGGCAGCGGGCAGGACGCCGGTGTGGCCGACCATGTCGCCGTTGGCGTAGTTGAGTACGAGCAGATCGTATTGGTCGGAGGCGATACGGCGGAGCATTTCGTCGGTGACTTCTTCGGCGGACATCTGCGGCTTGAGGTCATACGTGGCGACGTCGCGTGGCGAGGGGATGATCTGGCGCTCTTCGTGTGAGAAGGGCGGTTCGCGATAGTCGTTGAAGAAGAAGGTGACGTGGGGATATTTTTCGGTTTCGGCGCAGTGAAATTGAGTGAGGCCCAGGCCGGACCAGTAGCCGGCGAGGATGTTGGGCAGTTTTTCGGGCTTGGGGTAGGCGACGTGGACGGGGAGGCCGGTTTCGTATTCGCACATGGTGCAGAAGTACAAGTCTTTGATGCGCGGGCCACGGGCGAAGCCCATGAGTTTGATGGTGCCGTCCTTGTCTTTGGCTTCGAACGGGAAATGTTCGAGAACGAAGGCCTTGGTAATTTCGCGCGGTCGATCTCCACGAAAGTTGTAGAAGACGACGGCATCGCCTGACTGGATGATGCCGCGCGGCCGGCCGGCGGAGTCGGCGATGAAGGTCGGCTCGATGAACTCGTCGCCGTGGCGGGAGGCGTCGGTCGGGTTGTCGTAGTAGCGCTGGAAGGCGGCTTCGGCGGACTCGACGGCGTGGCCTTCGCCGCGCGTGAGCAGCCGATAGGCCTTCTCGACCCGGTCCCAGCGGTTGTCGCGATCCATGGCGTAGAAGCGGCCGACGACCGAGCAGACTCGGCCGACGCCGAATTCGTTGAGCTTGGCTTCGACGCGGCGGATAAAGCCGATGCCGGCGTTGGGCGGCGAATCGCGTCCGTCGGCAAAGGCATGAAAGCAGACGCGATCGCGCGGGACGTGGCGACGGCGGGCGAACTCGGCGACGGCGAAGGCGTGTTCGAGCGCGCTGTGCACGCCGGCGTCGGAGCAGAGGCCCATGATGTGAAGCTTGCCGCCGGTGCGAAAGACCTGATTGATGGCGCCGGTGATGGCGGAGTTGCTGTAGAAGGAGTCGTCGCGGATGCGGCGAGTGATGCGCATGAGCTCCTGGTCGACGATTCGGCCGGCCCCGATGTTCTGGTGGCCGACTTCGGAGTTGCCCATGATGCCGTGGGGCAGGCCGACGTCTTCGCCGCTGGTTTTGATGAGGACGTTGGGGTAGTCGCGCATGAGGCGATCGTCGACCGGCTTTTTTGCGAGAAAGACGGCGTTGGCTTTGTTCCACTCGGGGTAGGGGTTTTGTCCCCATCCGTCGCGGACGATGAGGAGCAGCGGGCGTCGAGGAAGCTTGGGCATTTGGGGCACCGAAACAGGATTTCAATGATCGTGTTTGGGGCCGATTGTACCTGTCGGGGCGCGAAATGCACCGAGTCCGGGACAGCCGCGGGCGAAGCGGGTGCAATTCGCTTGATGCCCCAATTTGGCGCGGCTATGCTCCGTGCGACGCGTCTAACACCGACAACGATTTTCATAAATGAGGAGGTCAGATCATGCCGTACGAACTTCCCCCGCTGCCGTATGCCTACGAGGCGCTGGAGCCGCACATCGACGCGAAGACGATGCAGGTGCATCACGATTTGCACCATAAGGCCTACGTGGACGGGCTGAACAAGGCGCTGGACGGGCTGGCTAAGGCGCGCGAGGCGAATGACTTCGCTGCGGTGCAGCAGCTCTCGCGGCTGGTGGCTTTCCATGGCGGCGGTCACAGCAATCATACGATTTTCTGGAATAACCTCGCGCCGGCCGGCAAGGGCGGCGGGGGGGAGCCGGGCGGCGAGCTGGCGACGCAGATGCGCAAGGACTTCGGCGACTTCGCGAAGTTCAAGGCGCATTTCTCGGCGGCGGCCGCGGCGGTGGAAGGGAACGGCTGGGGCGTGCTGGCGTGGCAGCCGGCGCTCGGGGCGCTGACGATCCAGACGATGATGAATCAGCAGAACCTGACGATTCTTGGGAGCATTCCGGTTCTTATGCTCGACGTCTGGGAGCATGCTTATTACCTGAAGTATCAGAACCGCCGGGCGGAGTATGTAACGGCGTTCTGGAATGTCGCGAACTGGAAGGATGCCGAGGCGCGATTTGGGAAGGCGTCGAAGGTGACGATCTAGGCGACGCCGCTCGATTTGATTAACGCAACGAAGCCCGCGACGGGATGTCGCGGGCTTTTTTGATTTTGGGCTGGTTGTTAGGATGGTGGTACGAGCCTGCCATTGGGAGCTAAAGCATGAAGCGAGTATGGATCGGGATTTCGTGCGCTGGAATGGTGGGATGTCTTTGGGCGGTGGCGGCGGCTGGTTCGAGCGAGAGCCCGGCGAAGATTGATTCGGTGGCGTGGCTGGCGGGGACGTGGGTTGGCGAGACGGGGTCGCCGCCTTACAGCGAGACGTGGGGCAAGGCGATCAACGGCGGGATGCTGGGGATGTGCCACATGACCGACAAGAAGGGGGCGCCGTTCTACGAGTTGATTCTGATCGAGGAGACGCCGAAGGGGCTGGCTTACCGGATCATGCACTACACCGATGGCATGAAGGCGAAGCATGCGGAGCCGAAGGTGATGCAGGCGATCGAGGTCGGGGCGGATCGAATCGTTTTCATGGAGAGCGAAGGGGAGAATCCGGCGAGGATTTCATATCGCAAGGCGGGGGCGGACCGCGTGGTGGCGCGGGTTGAACACGTCCGAAATGGGAAGGCAACGGGCTTTGATATCCCGTTGCGGCGTGGATAGGCCGAAATAACTGATTGTTTGAGGCGCGCCGGCCGGGCGGATATTATTGTTACCGGGGAGTTACGCGTGCGAACGCACGGCCCTCCCCGAGGAGGGACCATGCGGAATTGCCTCGTCGCCATCGCGCTTTTGCCGGTTTTATTTGGTTGCCTGCTTTCGACGGCGCGAGCCGAGGAACCGCAGATCATCGACGGGCGGATCGTCTGGCCGAAGGGCTACATCATTCCGCGCTACGAAACGGAGATTGAGAAGAAGTATCGCGAGATGTTCGGCGATGGGCCTTCGCCGCGCGCGGCAACTCCAGCGCCGAGCGGGCCGCTGCACTGCGTGGCCGAGTATGAGCCGATGGAGGGGATTCTGGTTGAGTGGAAGTCGTTCACTGCGATCATCACGACGATGGTGAAGGAAATCACCACGACCGCAAACACGATTGCCTACGTAGCGGTCGACAATGTCGCAACGCAGAACAGCGCGACGACGACGCTGACGAATGCGGGCGCCAATATGAGCAAGGTGCGGTTTGTAGTTCGCACCACCGATTCGGTCTGGATTCGCGACTACGGACCGCGGTATTGCTACGAAGGGCAGTGCCGCGTGATTGTCGACCACAAATACAATCGGCCGCGACCGAATGATGACGTGCTGCCATCGTTTTTTGCTACGTACAAGAAGAATCCGTATTACGAGTTCCAGAATCTGTACGGGAATCAACAATTGATTCACGGCGGCGGGAACTATCACCTCGACTCGCTGGGGCGCGGCTACGCGACGCGGCTGACGGTGAACGAGAATCCGACACTGACCGAATCGCAGATTGTGACGATCTGGGGGCAATACTGGGGGACGAATCATACGTTTCTTGATCCGTTTCCGGTCAGCGTGGATTCGACTCAGCATCTTGATATGTGGATGGAGATCATTGGCGACAACAAGGTCGTGATCAGCGATTGGCCGAATAATCCGGGATCGACGCAGGACAATATCTGCGACAGCACGGCGACGATGATGGCGACGAACGGGTACACGGTGTATCGCATACCAGCGTTCAGCGTGGGCGGGACGCACTACACGTATACCAACGTCGTGATTTGCAACAACCTGGTGCTGATCCCGTCCTACACGAATGCGACGGTTTCGCCGTCAAACGCGACGGCGCTCGCGACTTGGCAGGCGGCCATGCCGGGCAAGACGATTGTGCAGGTTCCCTGTCAGGCGATCGTGACGTCGGCGGGAGTCATGCACTGTATTGCGATGCACATTCCGATACCGCTGGGCGGGGCGAATCCGACGGCGTACCTGAAGAACTATCGCGGCGGCGAGGTTTTGACGCCGGGCAATCAGATCAGCATCAATTGGATTTCGGATGATGACGTCGGAACGAGCAATGCGGACCTGCTTCTTTCGACGGATGGCGGGATGACGTGGCCGACGACGATCGCATCGGCGGTGGCGGACAACGGGTCGTACCTCTGGACCGTTCCGAACATCTGCACGAAGCGGGCGAGAATCCGGGTCCTGGTTCGCGACGGCGACAGCAACACGGGCTATGACAGCAGCACCGCGAATTTGCGGATCGCCGGTTTGCCGTGCCTTGGCGACATGAACTGCGACGGAAATGTCGATGCGAATGACGTCGGGCCGATGGTGCTGGCGATGACCGATCCGACGGCGTATTCGGCGATTTATCCGGGTTGCATCGTCAACGGCGACATGAACGCCAGCGGCGCGACGGACGGCGACGATTTGCAGCTATTCGCGAACGAATTGATGTTGCCCTAGCGCGGCGATCTGAAACGCACTCTCGACTACAATCACTCCATGAGTGCGAAGCCCCGTCGTCATATCCTGGCTGAGACGCCCGAATCGCTGGCCCCGTGGTTAGCGGAGGCGGGCGAGCCGGCGTTTCGCGGTAAACAGATTTTCGAGTGGGTTTATCGCCGCCGGGCCGAATCGTTCGAGGCGATGTCCAATTTGCCGAAGCTGCTGCGCGACCGGCTGGCTGAGGCGTTTGAGATATACACTTCGTCGATTGCGCGGCGGGCGGATTCTTCGGACGGGACCATCAAGCTGTTGCTGGCCTGGCCGGATGGGGCGACCAGCGAATGCGTGATGATCCCGGACGGCGATCGGCGGACGGTGTGCATCGGCTCGCAGGTGGGCTGTCCGGTGGGTTGCCGATTTTGTGCCAGCGGCATCGACGGAGTCGAGCGGAACCTGACGGCGGGGCAGATTGTCGAGCAGGTGATGCGAGTGGAGCAGATCTGCCGCGACGTGGATCGCGTGCCGGATGAGACGACGCTGCATCAGTTGAGCAATATTGTGATGATGGGGTCGGGGGAGCCGCTGGCGAACTATCAGCATGTGATGGCTGCGGTTCGCATTCTGAACGCTCCATGGGGGCTGCACATCGGGGCGAGAAAGATCACGATCAGCACGGTCGGACTGCCAAAGCAGATCCGCAAGCTGGCGGAGGAAGGGTTGCAGGTGAATCTGGCGCTGTCCGCACACGCGCCCAATGACGCACTGCGGCGCGAGCTGATTCCGTGGGCGGAACAGATCGGGCTGGCCGAACTGGTGGCGGCATGTCGGCATTATTTCGAGAAGACCGGGCGGGAGATCACGTTTGAGTACATCTTGCTGGCGGGGGTGAACGATCGGGCGGAGCATGCGGAGCAGCTTGCGAAACTGGTGAAGCAACTGCGCTGCAACGTCAATCTCATTCGATACAACCCGGTTTCGCCGCTGCCATTCGGGCGGCCGACGTCGGATGCTACGACTCGATTTCAGGCGATACTTAGGAAGTCGGGCGTGAACGCGCATGTTCGCAAGTCGCGTGGCATGGATATCGATGCGGCGTGCGGTCAGCTTCGGCGGAAGGCGCAGGCGGAGTCGGTGGTGACGCCCGCGGCGCGGGTTCCGAACGACGGGGAATAATCGCGCATCGCGCCGTCAACACAATTCGCGGACATTCCATTATCATCCATCACGCATGTGGGCTCCGCTCGCGAAGTTTATCGATCTGTCGGTGTTGTCGCTGGTCGCGGCGACGCGACCGAATTACCTGCGCGACGACTTCGGTCCGCCGGAACATTCGGCGGCGGAGTTACTGGAGCGCTGGCAGACGGCCGAGGTTGATCTGAATGAAGAGTCGATCGACGGGCGGGTGACGCGCTACGACGTTCGTATTCGTGGGGCGGGGCAGTCGCACGAGACGGTTTTGTATCACGAGCGATGGGTGGAGCCGACGCGGCGTTTGATGGTGTATCACCACGGACTGGGCGAATTTCCGCCGAATCGGTCGTTCAAGCGGCTGTTTGGGGATCGCCGCGATCCTTTGCCGGCGGATCGGGTTCTGATGGTTGGGGTGGGGCACGTGCCGGGGCGGCGCGATCTGCGGCAGCGGCTTGCGCGGATTGACGGGTTTGTCGCGATGCTGGGATGCAGCGTGGCGGTGGCCAAGGCAGTGGCCGATCGATTTGGCGATCGGTATGACCGAATGGTGCTGGGCGGGATGAGTCTGGGCGGCATCATTTCAATGATTGAGACGATGCATGAGCCGCGATTCACGTGCAATGTGTCGCTGGCGGCGACGCCGTTCATTGCGGGATTGCTGGTGAAATCGTCGCTGTCGCGGCTGGTGGATTCACGATACCGGGTGCGCGTGCCGCATGACGCATTACGAACCGGGGTTGATATCGATGAGCACGTAGGAAATGGGGGCGGACGGCTGGTCATGATCAACGGTCGGCACGACACGATGGTGGACATCGAGCGGCTACGGCCGTGGTGGGCGGCGCGACCGGGGATCGAAACGCATGAGATTTCGGCGAGCCATCTGAGTCTGGCGGTGGCACCGGGCGAGTCGGCGCGGACGTTCAACATGATCGTGCGGCGCGAGCTGGGCATTGTCCGTTAGTTGCAAGCGCGACGACGGTCCACCTACACTCTCAGTTGCAGCGGTGGCCCCAGTCTGATGCGACCGATCGAATTTGAACGTCGAGTTTGCGATGAGTTGCGCGTGGCGGCCGGGCTTCGCGCGGGGTGCGGGGTCGTTCTAGCGGTATCGGGCGGGGCGGATTCCGTGGCGATGCTGCGGGCCATTTGCGAGCGGAACACGCGCGATGAACTGGGCTGGCGGTTGCATGTCGCGCACCTGAATCATGGATTACGCGGAGCCGAGGCGGACGCGGACGCGGCATTTGTGCGGACGGTCTCTCGGCACCTGGGCGTCGCATGCACGGTAGGGCGGGCGCGACTTAAGTTATCGAAGCGCGGCGTGGAGGAGCGGGCGCGGCTGGCTCGATATCGGTTTCTTGAGCGAGTGGCGCGACGGGTTGGGGCCGCGACCGTGGTTGTGGCGCATCAGGCGGATGATCAGGCGGAAACGGTCCTGCATCATGTGCTTCGCGGGAGCGGGCTGCGCGGCGTTGGGGGGATGCGGCCGGTACGAAGCTTGCGCCGGGATGGGGAGATTCGGCTGGTCCGGCCGATGCTGAGGATGCGCCGAGCGGATGTCCGAGCATACCTTTCGGCGAGGGGGCAGGCGTTTCGCGATGATCGGACGAATGACGACGAATCGCTGACGCGCAACCGCATTCGGAAGCGGGTGCTGCCGTTACTGGAGGCCGAGGTGGGCCGAAACGCGCGGCAGGCGTTAACGCGACTGGCCGAGGCGGCGCGCTGGACGCAGGACTTTGTAGAAGAGGCGTCGGAGAGGGCGTTGACGGATGTGACGCGGGACTGCGGTGCGCGGCGGGCCGAGCTGGACGCAGCGGCATTTGCGCGGCTGCCGATGATTATTCGTGTCGATATCATTTGGGCGGTTTTGCGGCGACTTGGCGGGCCGCTGGGGCGGATTCGATTCGAACATCTGCGCGATGCAGCGGGCCTCGCCGCGGCGACTCGCAATGGCAAGCGGCTTGAATTGCCGGGCCGGATCGTTGTTTGTCGGACGCGGCAGACGATTTCGTTCGAGCGGACAATGCGGGGTGCGGAGTTGATGCACTCGAATGATTGACGCGGCGACTGCATCGCGACTGGCCGAGCGCCGCTGGCGGCGAGCGCTGGCGTTGTGTCTGGTTGTTGCGGCGGCGGCGCGCGGGGCGATGGGCTATTACGCTTATACGCATCCCGAGCGATTCGATTATCCGGATTCGCATCGATACGTGGGGGTGGCGGAAAACATTGCGGCGGGGCGCGGGCCGATAGAGTCGCAGAGCGTGCGCTGCGGCACGGACCCGGGCTATCCGTACGTGCTGGCGATTGGGCGGCTCGGGGGCTTTGACACATTTTCGGCGACTATGAACTGGGGGCGCGTTGCGAACGGACTATTCGGTCTGTTCGCGGTTGTCGCGGCAATGCGGCTGGCGCGGCGCGCGGGCGGAATTGCCGCCGCGATTGTGGCCGGCCTGATCATGGCCGTTGATCCGATCTGCTTGTTCTTTCATGGGCTGGTGCTGACGGAAGTAATGTTCACTTGTGCGCTCTTGTGGGCAATCGAGTGGTTGCTGTGCGCGATTGACACGGGGCGAATTGAGTATGGCGTACTTTCGGGTGCGTTTCTGGGCGCGGCGGCGCTGACGCGAAGCAGCGCGATCGTCTTCCCACTCTTACTGTTGCCGATTCTGCTGTTAGCAGGGATGCCGCCGCATCGCGGACGGCTGGTCGTCGCGTGGGTGGCAGCGATTGTCATGATACTGCTGCCGACGACCATTCGAAATTATCGACTGCTGGGGTCGTTTGTGCCCGTGCGGACCGGCATGGGGGCGACGTTGCTCGACAGTTTCGGGGATTGGGCGGACGGCGGTACTGGGATGCAGCGCGTGAAGTGGCCCGAGTTTCCGGCGGAGGCGGACGAAGTCGAGCGCGATCGGATCTGCCGTGAGACGGTATTCGACTGGATCGGCGAGCATCCGCGGCGGAGCGTGGAACTGGGGCTGGCGAAACTGCGACGGACGTGGTCGATCACGCTGCACGCGCCGGGATATCAGGGCGGGAATTTTGATCGCATTGCGTGGGCAACGGTTGCTCCGGTTTATCTACTGGCAGTGATTGGGGCGATTTTGCTACGGCGACGGACGGCACTGCTCTACGCGCTGTTGGCGCCGGCGATTTTTGTGACACTCATTCACTGCGTATTCGTCGGCTCCGTGCGTTATCGCGTTCCGGCGATGCCGGGTTTGTTCGTGTTGGCGGGGACGGCGATCGCAGCGGTGATTCCGGGGCGCGGATCGGAGCGGCCGGCATGACGCGATTTGCGCCGACAGCGCCCTGGTGGACGCGACTGCCGCGATTTCTTCGGCCGCCACGGCCGGTGTTCCTGCGTCGCCCGGTTTCGGCGACGCGGACGCGATTTGGGTGGGTATTGCTCGCGCTGCTTGCGGCGGCACTGGGGGCATTTCGTTGGACGACCTCGGATGAGCGCATCCGGCAACGGGCGATTCGATTCCTGGAATCGGCGACCCATGGCGAAGTCAGCGTACGGTCGGCGCAGTTCTCGATGTTTGACGGGATTACGCTGCGCGGCGTTCGGATCGCTACACCGGCGGAGGCGGGTTCGAACGCAACAGCGGATGAACGGCAGATTTTCAGCGCCGAGTCGGTCACGCTCTTTCCAAAACCGTGGAAGATGTTGTTGCTCAAGCTGGACGTGAGCGAGATCGCGGCGGTGCGGCCGGAGTTCGCGATGGTCCAGGATTTGTCGACCGGTCGGTTCAACTGGGAACTCCTGAAGTCGCCGGCCATGATGGGGGAGCACCGTGCAACGCCGACGCGGCCGTTTGTGCGACTGCGCGACGCGGAGGTGCACACGGCGACGGTCGATGCGTCCGGCCGACACAACACCGGATCGATTGTGCTGGACGTGGATGTCTCGCCGCAGCCGGAGAGCACGAGCGGCTACCAGGTCGATATCCGCAAACACAGCGGAAAGGCCAATCGCGGTCGGATGATTTACGACCCGCAGACGGGGAGCATCAGCGATACGCCGGACATCGGGCTGGGGTCGGTGCGTCCGCTGCTGCCGAAGGATGCGCAGGAGTTTTTTGATCGAATCGGGCTGGAGGGTGAGATCAGCTCTCATTCGATTCGATATGGCACTTCGACGCAGCCGGCGCGGCACTTCGAGCTGGACTTGAAGGATGTGCAGCTTTCGCTGCCGTACGCGATACTGGGCAGCGGGCACGCGGAATCGGCGGCGGAGGCGCGGGCACGCGGGGCTCCGGTTTTGCAACTGACCGATGTGCGCGGCGGAATCACGCTTTCGGGATTGAACATCGACATCGGGCTGGTCGGCCGGCTGAATGACGCGCCTTGCGATCTGAAGGGGCGTCTGACGGGGTACAACGAATCGCTGGAGCAGGTGGGCCTCGACCTGGAGTTTGGGTTGCGCGGCCTGATGATGCCGGAGGGGGAGGAGCGCGAGCGGCTGATTCACGACACCACCGCGCCGTTTGAGATTCGCGATTTTCTAATGCAGTACGATCCGTATGGACCGATGGATGTGCGCGGGCGTCTGGTGCGGCCGGCCGGGGGTGGCGAAATCCAGTTTATTGGCGATCTGATTGCACGCTGTCGAATCGCGCGGTTTCGGGAGTTTCCGTATCCGATCGAGGGTGCTTCGGGCGTGGTGCGATTCCGGCCGGACGGAGTCTGGGTGGACGGGATCGTGGGCCATCGCGGGTCGGCGTCGATTCGAATCGATGGATTTGTGGACAACGTGCATCCGTGGACGGGATACGACGTGCATGTTCACGGGAACGCGCTACCGTTGAACGGCGAGTTGTATCGGCTGCTTGATCGAGGATATCAGCGGCTGTGGCGGCGGTTCGATCTGCGCGGGATTTTGAATACCGAGATTCGGGTTTCGCGGGCGAATGGAGATGCGCAAACCGGTTCGCGGCCGTTTCGAACGGAAGTTAAGGCCGATCTTCGCGACGCACATGTGCGTTTCGACCAGTTCCCGTATCCACTGGAGGGGGTGCGCGGGCGATTGAATGTCGAATCGGGGATGATTCGGATTGACGGGCTGATGGGGCGAGGCGCATCGCAGGGGGCTGAGGGGCCGCCGGCGACCGTTCGGGTGGATGGGTACTACATTGATGAGCATCCGCGCGATCCGGCTTCGGTCGGCAATCTTGAGTTGCGGCTGGAGGCGAGCGGACTTGCGATCGACCGGCGGCTGATCGAGGCGATGCCGCTGGATGCGCGGGTGGCGTTTGAGCAGCTTCAGCCGAGCGGCCGGATCGACGTGCTCGGGCGCGTATTCACGAATGACGCGGCCGGGACGCTGAAGTATGACCTTGATGCGGAAGTCCGCGATGCCGCGATGTGCTACGCGGAGTTGCCCTACGCGATCAGCGGGATGCGCGGGCGGGTTCGCATTTCGCCGGATCGACTGACTCTGATCGACCTGGCCGGATCGCATGGATCGACGGGATTCGCAGCGCAGGGCGAGGTGCGCCAGACCGCCGAGGGATACGACGCCGATTTGAGTCTGTCGATCGCCAAGCTGGCGCTGGATGAGGACGTCCGCCGGGCGGTGAGCGGACAATTGAAGGAACTCTGGCAGATGCTCGAACCCTCGGGCGTGCTGGACATCAAGGCGAAGTTGCATCGTGTCCGCAACGGCGAGCGAGTGACGACTGAGCATGTGACGACGGTGGACCTGCAGGGGGCCGCGATGCGCTATCGCGAACTTCCCCTGCTTTTGACCGATTTGCACGGCGTGGTCGAGGCGACGGAGCGGCGGGTGACGCTGAAGGGCGTGACCGGGCGAACCGGGAAAGGTGACGTGAAGCTCGATGGCACGGTCGAGATCGGATCGGACGGGCCGAAGGGCACGCTTGCCGTGCATGCCGGGAATATGCGGTTTGACGATGCCCTGAATCAGGCGTTGCCGGCGGCGATGCAGTCGGCGTGGCGGTCGATCGCGCTGCGGGGCGGGTTCGGGCTCGACTTGAACGAGTTCAGTTTTAAGCCGGGCGCGACCGGGCGGATGGAGTATGCCTGGAGGGGCGATCTTTCGTTGCGTGACGTGCTGTTGTCGCTCGGACTCGACGTGCGCGACGTCAACGGCGGGCTGCATGTCGAGCAGGCGTCGTATGGGGCGCGGGGGATGCAGTTGCGCGGCTCGGCGGCGCTGGCACGGGCGGTGTTAGGGCAGTTTGATCTGCAGAACCTGCATTTTGACGCGGAGATGCGCGAGGGGTCGAACGTTCTCGATTTGACCAACGCGCGGGCCGAGCTGTTTGGCGGCACGGCGAGCGGGTCGTGCAAGATCACATTTCTGCCGGACGACACGCAATATGAGTTGAGCTTTGACTTACGCGACGCGGAGCTGCACCGGTACCTGCAGGCGTCGCGGCGACTGACGGACGCGCAGCAATCGGCGCGCGGGCTGCTCTACGGAAAGTTCGCGATGCGCGGGCTGACGAGCCATCCGAATCAGCGGCGCGGCGGAGGCGAATTGTTTCTGCGCGAGGCGCAGGTGTGGAAATTGCCGCTGATTCTCAAGATTTTCCAGCTCCTAAACCTGGCCCCCGACGAGAACATGTTCCACGATGGCTGGCTGAAGTTTTTCATCGAGGGGAACACGATGCACCTGACGAAGATCGATTTGCAGGGCGGGGCGATTTCGCTGATCGGCAGCGGCGAGTTGAACATCGAGACCGACGAGGTCAACGTGCGATTGCTGGCGGGTAGCCCGCATCGGCTGCGTGTTCCGATCGTGACGGAGATGATTGAAGGGGCATCGCGCGATCTGTTTGAGCTGCATATCACCGGCTCACTGCGCGATCCGAAAATCGAGACGCAGCAGGCGCGCAACATTCGCCGGGCGCTCGAGACGATATTCCCGCCGCCGGCAAACCGGGGGTCGGACCGCTAAGACGGATCAGCGAACTTCGACGCTGTTACGGACGAAGACGATTCCGGGAGAGCTGAGGAAACCGGACCAGATTCCGATCGCGCCGAGTGCGGCGAACTGCATAGGGGTCGGTCGGGCGATGCCGGGAATGACCAGGCGGGTGCCGTGTTCGATCATCTCTTTTGTGAAGGCCGGTTCGCCGACGACGTAGGCGGCCGAGCCGACGACGACCAGGGCAAAAAGAATCCAGAGGGGCGAGCGCAGGCGAACCATGGTGAGGACAGCGACGGTGGCGACGTAGAACCCGGCCCCGACCGAGAAGAAGACCTGGCCTTTTAGAACAGCGGAGCGCATTCCTCCGGCGAAGACCGGGACGAGCACGAAGGCGAGGATCGTTACGACGGCAACGGCGAGCAAGGCGCGTCGCATCTCGGCGGCGCTGTCGACGACTTCGTCGTCGGCATCGCGCGGGTGGCGGGCGAGGTGTTCGGGATCGGTGGTGGACCATGAATCGACCCAGCGGCCGACTACCGCACCGACCGCGATGAGTCCGACCCAGAGCCAGAACTCGAAGATGAGCGAGCGGACCGGCCACGGGGCAGCTGAGGCGGGCAGGCAGATGGGCAGCAGGTCCATGTTTCCGCCGCGAATGCTGACGGCGGCCAGGCCGACCGCGACGCCCAGGGGGCCGAAGGTGGCCGAGCGGGGCCCGCGAATCGCGACGGACAGTCCGGCGGCGACGATGGCGAGGCCGAGCATTTCGAGCATGACGAGAAACAATCGCGGGGTCATGAGAAGCGTGACCGGCGCGAGCGGGTCGGTGGGGGCTACGACCCAGTAAGCAACGAACCAGAAGACGAGGGCCGGGACGGCGAGCGCGGCGAGCGAGCGGAGCTTGCCGGCGAGGGCGGCCTGATTCTCTGAGCCGGATTCGATGTCGTCGACTTCGGCGGGAGATTGAGCGGCGGTCATGCGGCGGCTTCCATTGAGAAGTAGCGGTCGAGCGTTGCCTGGAGCTTCTGGCGATTGGCGGGCAGCAGTGGGCACATGGGCAGGCGGAATTCCTCAGCCATTTTCCCGCGCAGCGCGAGGGCAGTTTTGATCGGGATTGGGTTGGTTTCGAGCGAGAGCAGGTCGCGGCCGAGGCGATAGAGGCGGCGGTGGGCGCGCAGGGCGTCGTCCCAGCGGCCCTTCAGCGCGGCGGCGGTGAGGGATTTCACGTCAGCCGGGACGAGATTGGCCAGGACGCTGACGACGCCGCGAGCACCGATGCTCATGAGCGGTAGGGTGAGCGGATCGTCACCGGAAAGAATCGTGATGTCGCTGGCGAGCGACAATTCGCTGGCGCGATCGACTTCGCCGGTGGCGTGTTTGACGGCGAGGATATTGCGGTGCTCGGAGCGGAGTCGGGCGATCGTTTCGACTGAAAGTTCGACTCCGGTGCGGGCCGGGATGTTGTAGAGCATGATGGGGGCGGATAGTTCGCGAGCGCAACAACTGAAGTGTTGATACAGGCCGGACTGGGTGGGCTTGTTGTAGTAAGGATTGACGAGCATGAGGCCGTCAGCACCGGCTTCCATGGCGGCGCGCGACTGATGGAGCGTGTGTTCGGTGCTGTTTGTGCCCGAGCCGACGATGACCGGGACGCGGCGGCTCGCGGCTTTGACCGCGGCGCGGACGATGGCGTCGCGTTCTTCGTCGCTGAGAGTCGGAGATTCGCCGGTGGTTCCGCAGGGGACGAGACCGTCGACGCCGCCGTCGATCAGGTCGCGACAGAGGCGATCAAAGGCGGGGAGGTCGAGTTTTCCGTCGCGGAAGGGGGTGACGAGGGCGACGAAGCAGCCTTCAAACACGTGAGCAATACTCCATTTCTAGGGCTCAAACTGTACGAGCAGGTCCACCATTTGTCGAACGGCGGCGCGCATGCCGACGAACATGGCGCGCGAGACGATGCTGTGTCCGATGTTGAACTCGCCGAAGCCGGACATGGCGGCGATCGGGCCGATGTTGCGATAGGTCAGACCGTGGCCGCCGTGGACCTCGAGGCCGCAGCGCTGGCCGACTGAGATTCCGTCGCGAAGGCGATCGAGTTCGGCGCGGAGTCCGGCGGGGGAATGGGCGTGGCTGTAGGCGCCGGTCCAGAGCTCGACGGCTTCGAAGCCAAGTTCGGCCGAGCACTCAATCTGCTCCGCGATCGGCTCAATGAAGGCGCTCACGACGATGCCGCGATCTCGGAGGCGCTTTACGGCCGGGGCGACGCGGCGACGGAGGCGGACGACGTCGAGCCCGCCTTCGGTGGTTCGCTCGGCGCGGCGTTCCGGCACGAGGGTGCACTGATTGGGTCGCAGGTCGGCGGCAATGCGGACGATCTCGGCCGCGATGGACATTTCCATGTTGAGTTTGACGTTTACGGATGCTTTGAGCGGCGGGAGGTCGCGGTCGGTCATGTGACGGCGGTCTTCGCGAAGGTGGAAGGTGATGCAGGTGGCGCCACCGAGTTGGGCTTCCACGGCGGCCCAGACCGGGTCGGGCTCGTCTGCGCCGCGGGCCTGCCGAACGGTCGCAACGTGATCAATATTGACGCCGAGGGTGGCCAAGGTCGTGCTCCGATTTCCGAGGCGAGAGTATATCGGCGCACGCGCGGTAAGTCGGTGTGCATGTCTGCACGAATCGGGCAGCGTTTCTTCCGTGCACGGGTGAATTGCGTTGACCGGTTAAAGGCCGGCGAGATAGGATGATGACCCTGGGGACCTCGCCGCTCGGAGCCAGCATCATGAATTCACCAAAATTCATCGGCCGATGCAGGGTTTTCTCATGCGCGATGGCCGTGACGCTGGGCTTGTCGGCGGGCTGCGTTCCGTGGCAATTTCTACCGGGCGCGGAGTCGGCGGCGACGGATACGCTGCTGCGGTGGAATGTCATCGCGGTGGACTCGAGCGGGCTTGACCACACGGCGGTTCAACCTGGGGAGAACCGTGTTTTTGGGCATCAGCTTGGTCCTACTCGCTCGAGCCGGGCGATGGCGATTGTGCATATTGCGATGTTCGACGCGATGAACGCGGTGGTGGGCGGTTTTGAGAGCTATACGCGGACGCCCGCTGCGGCACCGACAACGTCTGTCAGGGCGGCCATCGCGCAGGCAGCGCATGACACACTGGTCGCGTTGTTTCCGTCTCACGCGCCGAGGCTCGATCAACTATTGGCCGAGGACCTGGACGCCATTCCGGACGGGCTGGCGGAGCAGGACGGGATTGCACTCGGTCAGGAGACGGCGGGGCGGATTCTGGCGATGCGGGACGGTGATGGTTCAGAACTGAACGAGCCGTATGTATTCAGCAACGCGCCCGGGGCGTGGCGGGTCGATCCGATCAATCCCGGGCAGCAGCCGCTCGGGGCAGCGTGGCACAACGTGAAGCCATTTGCGCTGAACAGTGCGACGCAATTCCGTTCGCCGGCGCCACCGGCGTTGACCAGCTCGGAGTACACGAGCGCGTTTGACGAAGTGAAAGAGCTTGGCGGAGACGGAGTCGTCACGCCGACGATCCGCACTCAGGAGCGGGGTTTCATCGGGATCTATTGGGCGTATGACGGGACGCCGAGCTTGTGCGCGCCGCCGCGGCTCTACAACCAGATCGCCCGGCAGATCGCGCAGGAACGAAATGTCAGCGGGATTGACCTGGCGCGATTGCTGGCGCTGGTCAACGTGGCAATGGCGGATGCGGGAATCGCCATTTGGGATTCAAAGTTTCATCACAACTTCTGGCGGCCGGTGACGGGGATTCGCGAGGCCGATCCGGGAACCGGGCCGTCCGGGTTGGGTGATGGAAACCCGGACACAGTGGGGGATGTGAACTTCGTTCCGCTGTGCGCGCCGGCGACAAACCTGACGGCTCCTAATTTCACTCCGCCGTTTCCGGCGTATCCATCCGGGCATGCCGGTTTCGGTGGGGCGCTGTTTGAGACGCTGCGCGACTTTTTCGGGACCGACGATATTGCGTTCACATTTGTATCGGATGAGTTGAACGGGACCACGCACGACAATCAGGGCAATGTCCGGCCGCTGATTCCACGCTCGTTTACGTCGCTCTCGCAGGCCGAGGAGGAGAACGGGCAGAGCCGCATCTATCTCGGCATCCATTGGCGGTTCGATAAGACGGAGGGGATCTCGATGGGCCGCAAGGTGGCGGACCATGTGTTCAATCACGCGTTTCAGCCGGCGCCCTGAGATGTCGGACGACTAACCGCCGGCTGAGTGGTTGGCGCATTGCGCAGCTCGGTCCTGATTTTCATCAGAATCTTTCCCAGCCGGTTTTCGCCCTGACCCCGGTAGACGCCCCACGTGCGATCGCCCCAGGTGTTGCCCTCGATCAGTTCGGTATCGCCGGTCGCGAGCAGTTTGGCGCGGAGCTCGGCGTGGCGCGTGAATTTGTCGCGGACGACAGTTTCCATCACCTTGAATTTCTCAGTATCCCAGTTGGGGCGGAGCTTGAGGGCTGCGCCGGCCTTTTTGGCGGCGGACGGCGTGGGAAGCGCGGCGATGCGCTTTCGTTCAGTCGGGTCGAGCGACTTGGCGGCCTGGTAGGCATGTTCGGACGAGGGGTAGATGACTCCCTCGAATTGGACTTTGGCCGGCCAGAAATTGGAGAGGAAGCGGTATTCGCCTTGGAACTCGGGAATCGAGTTCGACTGCGTTGATGGTTTTGGCTGCGTCGCCGGGGCGTCATGCGGGACCTGTCCGGCGCAGAATCCGGCGGACGCCGAGGCGAGTAGGAAGATCAGCGTGCTCGATCGTGAGGTGGTGAATTGCATCGAGTGCGGATTATTAACGGGGTTCGGGGCGGCGTCGACGCGACCCATGGAAGGCGATACGATTTTGGCCGAACGGGGAGTCGGATTGGAGCGTGCGAGTGGCGCATTCGTCGAGAATTCTGGTCGGCATCATTGGCGGGTCGGGGTTCGGCCAGGCGCTGACGTCGCAGGCGGGGGGCAAGGCCGAGCGGGTCGAGACGCCGTTTGGGCCGCCCAGCGCACCGATTGTGCGGACGCAGATGGACGGGGTTGAGATCGCTTTCCTTCCCCGGCATGGCGATGGGCATATTTATCCACCCACGGCCGTTCCGTATCGGGCGAATATCTTTGCGCTGAAGGCACTGGGTTGCACGCACATCATTGCGAGCGGCGCTACCGGGAGTTTGCGCGAGGAGATTCGGCCGGGCGATCTGGTTGTGCCGGACCAGGTGATCGATCGAACCTTTCGCCGGGCATCGAGTTTTTTCGACGAAGCGGGGATTGTGGCGCACGTCGAATTTTCGCATCCGTTCTGCCCCGTGCTGCGTCGGACGCTGCTGGCCTCACGCGATGCGGTCGACACGACCGTACATGACGCGGGGACGTATGTGTGTATGGAGGGGCCGGCGTTTTCGACGGCGGCCGAGAGCCGGGCGCATCGGAGCTGGGGTGGCGACCTGATCGGCATGACCTGCATGCCCGAAGCGAAGCTGGCGCGGGAGGCGGAGCTTTGTTACGGACTGGTGGCGCTGCCGACGGACTATGACTGCTGGCGGCCGCATGATCCGAGCATGGACAAGGTCGCGCTTTTGAATGAAATCATCCAGAATCTGAATCGAGTGACCGATTATTCGATCAAACTTGTCCGATCGGCGCTGCAACGAATCGCGACGGAAGGATTGCCGCCGTGTGAATGCCAGAAGAGTCTGGATCTTGCGGTCTGGTCGAACATGGCCAAAGTGCCGCGCGCGGCGATAGATAAACTGCGACCCATCCTCAGCCGCCGACTGGCGAACCAGGGAACAGGAGCATAATTCGATGCTGACGAGCGACCGACCCGATACCGCGCGCCGAGCGATGCCGAGCCCATCACTATCGATCGCGAGCGCAGAGGATCTCAAGAAGCGCATTCGCGACATTCCCGACTTTCCCAAGAAGGGGATTGTCTTCAAGGATATCACGCCGTTGCTGGCTGATCCGAGCGCGCTTTCGATGGCGGTGGAGTTTCTGACGCAACCGTATCGAAATGCCGGTGTCGAACTGGTGATCGGGGCCGAGTCGCGCGGGTTTATTTTCGCGACGGCTGTGGCTCGAAATCTGTCGGCCGGATTTGTGCCGATCCGCAAGCCCGGGAAGCTGCCGAGCAAGACGCATTCGGCTTCGTATGAGCTCGAATACGGTACGGATAGTCTGGAGATTCACCTTGATGCGATTCGGCCGGGCGCGCGGGTGCTGATGATCGACGACCTGCTGGCGACAGGTGGCACGATGGCGGCCTGCTGCGATCTGGTCGAGTCGCTGAAGGGGAATATTGTCGGGGTGGCCTTCTTGATCGAGCTCGCATTCCTGAATGGCCGGGAGAAGCTCGGGAAGTATCCGATTCATCGCGTGATCCAGTACTAACGATTACGCACGGCGGAAAAACGGACGCGGGGATTTCGGCCAGCCTACTACGTTAGTCGGAGCGGCGGCGCGGACGTGTCTCGAACACAGCCCCCGAGCGGGTGCAGTCGGGCGGATTCCAGCACACGGGGTGAAATTAATAGCGATCCGCGGATTAATCGAGATTATCTGCCAGTTCGCCCCGAGGATTTGCTTGTAGCGGGGGGGCTTCCGAGATTATCCTGAACTGCATCTCGTCCACGTTCGTGGCGGGATGATGGCCGAACACCGTCGGCCGGTTTGGAAGGGAGCCGCAATTCATGTTCAATCGCAATCGTTCCGTCACCGCTTCGATTTGCTGCTGCGCCCGGATGGCGCTGGCGACGCTGCTGGTTTCGAGCGCGGTCAGTGCCGTACAACCGCAGGCCTCGCGTATTCGATTCCGAAGCGGCGAGGTGGCGACGTCGCACAAGGCGGAGCCGGAGCTTGCGGCGGCGGGCAGTGCGGTGGTTCGGGCGGGCGGGGCGCACTTTGTCGTGCAGTTCAGCCAGCCCGTTACGGATGAAGTCCGCCAGAAGTTGAACGCGGCGGGCGTGACGCTGGACGAGTATGTGGGCGACAACGCGTACTTCGCGACGCGCGAGATGAATTTCAGCGCGACGGCGCTGTCGCGGGTCGCGACGGTGCAGGACGTGCTTCCGATGCAGTCGGACTGGAAGCTGCATACGGCTTTCCTCCGCAATACGCTTCCGCCGTGGGCCGTGAAGCGCAATGTGGCACAACTGGGGCAGCTTTCGGAGGAGCAGCGCAAGCTCCTGAAGCCAGAGCAGCGCAATGGCACGCCGGCCGGCGAGGAGCAGGTTGCCGCATACATCATGTTTCACAAAGACGTGCCGCTGAATCCGAATGGCGTCAATATCGCGCTTCGGCATGGGGCGGTCGTTCGATCGGTGCTGAACGGGATCAATGCGCTCGTGATCGAAATGCCGCTGGCGAATGTGCAGGTGCTGGCGGGAGAAGACGAGGTTCAGTGGATTGAGCCGCCGCTGCCGAGTCTGACGGCCGTGAATGACGGCAATCGCGCGCGGACCGGGGCGGACATCGCCCAGGCCGCCCCTTACAACCTGAGCGGCGCCGGCGTTTCGGTGCTTGTCTACGACGGCGGGCTGATCCGAACGACGCACGTCGATTTTCAAGGCCGCGCCGTCAACGGACCCGAGCCGGCCTGCGAGACGCTGGCGGACCACTCGACGCACGTGGCCGGGACGATCGGCGGCGGAGGCGTTGCCAATCCAAACATGAAGGGAATGGCGCCGGGCGTAACGATCGTCGGGCATGCGCTCAATCAGGGCGGCGGCTGCAGTCTTTCGCAGGGCTTTCTCTATACAGATCCGGGCGACATGCAGGCCGACTACACGGACGCCATCACGAACTTTGGCGCCGACATTGCGAATAACTCGATCGGAACCAACACAGCGCCGAACGGTTATCCGTGCGACTGGGAAGGTGACTATGGCGTGACCGATGTGCTGATTGACAGCATCGTTCGAGGCACGCCGGGCATTGCGAACGGGCAGCCGTTCCGCATCGTGTGGGCCAACGGCAATGAGCGCAACAGCGGACGTTGCGGGACGACCTATCACACGACCGCGCCGCCGGCTTGCGCCAAGAATCATATTACGGTTGGCGCTTTGAACTCGAATGACGACTCGGTGACCGCATTCACCAGTTGGGGCCCGGCGGATGACGGCCGAATGAAGCCCGATCTTTCGGGGCCGGGCTGCCAGGTTGGCGGCGATGGCGGCGTGACTTCGTGCTCGGCGAGCAGCGATACGTCATACACCGTGTTCTGCGGGACTTCGATGGCGTCGCCGACGGTTTGCGGATTGAGCGCGCTGCTGATTCAGGACTTCCGCACGCAGTTTCCGTCGCGGCCTGATCCGCGTAACTCAACGTTGAAAATCCTGCTTGCGCAGACAGCGGTCGATCTGTTCAACACTGGTCCGGACTACCAGACCGGCTACGGCTCGGTTCGCATCCAGCCGGCCATCGACTTCATGCGGACGGGTAATTTCCTGGAGAACTCTGTTTCGCAGGGGCAGAGCTACAACGTGCTGGTGCTGGTGAACCCGGGCGACCCGATGATGAAGGTTACCCTGGCATGGGACGACGCCCCTGGAACGCCTAACGTGGACCCGGCGCTGGTGAACGACCTCGATCTGGTGGTGTTCGATCCGTCGAATAACCAGCGATTCCCGTGGACGCTGGATCCGGCTAATCCGGCCAATGCCGCAGTGCAGACGCAGGCGAATCATCGGGACAACATCGAGCAGGTTGCCATTCCGAATCCGGCTCCCGGTGTGTATCGCATCGAGGTACGCGGGTTCAACGTGCCGAACGGGCCGCAGGCGTTCTCGCTGTGCGGTTCGCCGCAACTGATCAATTGCTCGCGGGCGGGCGTGATTGTGCTCGACCGACAGAAATATCCGTGTGCATCGAGCGCGACCATCCGCGTGATCGACTGCGATTTGAACCAGAACGACAATGTGATCGAGACCGTAAGCGTCAACATTTCATCCACGAGCGAGCCGGGCGGCGAGACCGTGCTGCTGACCGAGACGGGCGCCCAGACGGCTGCGTTTGCCGGCACCATTCCGCTGAGCACGACCAACGCGGTGGGAACGCTCAAGATCGCGAACGGCGACACGATTACTGCAAAGTACGTGGACGCTGACGACGGCCAGGGACATACCAACGTGAACGTCCTGGCGACGGCGACGGTAGATTGCGTCGCACCGCTTATTTCGAACGTTCAGACGATCAATATTGCTCCGCGGAAGGCGACGGTGACGTTCAATACGAATGAACCGGCGAACGGGACGGTTCGCTGGGGGACGAGTTGCGGGTCACTGTCGAACACCGTGGCGGGAAGCGGCCTGAATACGTCGCACAGCATGAATATCACGGGGCTCAGCCCATCGACGACCTATTACTATGCGATCGATGCGACTGATGCGGCGGGTAACCCCGCAACCGACAACAACGGTGGATCGTGCTACTCGTTCTCGACGCCGGTCGTGCCGGACTTTTTCACTGAGATTTTCGAGTCGAACGATAATGACCTCGATAACCGGCAGATTCTGTTTACGCCGGATGCGAGCGTCAGCCGGTACAAAGCGTGCTCGTTTGCGAGCGTGGCACTTCCGACCGATCCGACGGGCGGAACGCAGATCACGACCTGGAATGGCACGTCCGACGACGGCAACGCGCTGGTGACGCTCAGCGGCGGTGCGAGTGTGAAGCTCTATGGCGTGAGCTATGGCAGTTTCTATGTCACGACGAACGGCTACCTCACCTTTACCGCCGGCGAGACGGCTTACCTCGAATCGTTGGCCACACACTTTGCGGCGCCGCGGGTTGCAGCGTTGTTTGACGATCTAACCGCCGGCGCGGGCGGTTCGGTAAGCTGGAAGCAGCTTGGCGACCGCGTGGCCGTGACCTGGCTGAACATTCCCGAATACAACACGACGAATCAGAACACGATTCAGATCGAAATGTATTTCGACGGACGGATCAGCTTGAACTATCTCTCGGTCGCCGCGACGGATGGTCTGGCTGGACTCTCCGACGGCTCGGGTCTCTCGGTCGATTTTTCGGAATCCGATTTGACAGCCCTCACGGGCGGCTGCGGTCCGCTGCCGCCTTCGGCCGCGGGCGTGAGCGACAGCGTCGCGGTGAACACGATCAAGTCCGTGACGCTGGCGGCCACTGACCCGAATGGCGACCCGATGACCTTCAAGATCACGTCATTGCCGCCGCATGGGTCGCTTAAGGACCCGAATGGCGCAGTCATCACGAGCGTGCCTTACACGTTGCTGCTGAGCGGCAATCAGGTGTTGTACAAGGGAGCGCTGAATTATCAGGGTACTGACGGCTTCCAGTACAAAGCGAACGACGGCACCTTCGATTCGAATACTGCAACGGTGGCAATGACAGTGGGCGGGCCGCAGCCGATCTACACGTTCCCCATGGACTCGAACCCCGGCTGGAGCGTGCAGGGGCAGTGGGCCTTTGGCGTGCCGGCGGGCGGCGGCTCGCACAACCACGACCCGAGCGGCGGATACACCGGCACGAATGTATATGGTTTCAACCTGGCCGGTGATTACACCGACAATATGGCCGCACCACTGTACCTCACGACCACGGCGTTCAATTGCACGGGCGTGACCGGCACGCAACTCCGGTTCCGACGGCGATTGGGCGTCGAATCCTCGCAGTACGACCATGCGACCATTGACGTCTCGACGAACGGGACGACGTGGACCAACGTCTGGAATCACTCCGGCGCGGCACTCGACGAGGCCGGCTGGTCGCTGCAACAGTACAGCCTGCTTTCGGCCGACAATCAGCCAACGGTCTATATCCGCTGGGGCATGGGTCCGACCGACGGCTCCGTGACCTATCCGGGCTGGAACATCGACGACGTGGAAATCCTCGGGCTGACGCCGCTTTCGTGCGGTGCGGTTATTCCGGGCGACACGAACGGCGATGGAAAGGTCAATGGCGCCGACGTGCAGAGCTTCAGTCGCGTGTTCGTTGATCCGTTCCTGGCCAGTGCGGCCGAGGGCTGTGCGGCGGACGTCAATCAGGACAACGCCCTGACGGCGGCTGACTTCCCGGCCATGGTGCAGAAGCTGCTGACGACGCCCTGAGCGGCGGCGGCGGTCGCTGAATTACCAGTAAACGTGCCGCCGGAAGAGCAGTTGCTGGCGGCGCGGCAGGGCGTCGATGTCGCGGACGAGGAAGCGATTGTCGTCGACGTCCGTGAGGATTTTTCCGTTCGGGCCGAAGTCCTGTGCCTGGCTATGGGTCCAGCGCATCAGGAATCGGGCCGGGCCGCGATCGGTCTGCACGGTAAAGTGCAGGTAGCCCTGGTTTAATTCAATCGACTCGATTGAGGTGATTTCACGGACAAAGTAGCGCCGGCGGAGGGCGTCTTCGATCAGTCCGCGCGCGTCGGCCGGCCAGTCGGCCAGATCGCGGATGATGCCGATCTCCTGCTCGCGGCCGTCGGCGTCGGCATGGCGCAAGCTGACGTACTGCGTGGGGCGGGCGACCGGAAAGGCCCGCACGGCACTGACGCCGCCGTAGATTCGGTCATCGACGACGGTGACGTGCAGGGCGTCGTGATTGCCGAGGTGGATTCGAGAGTTTTCCGGGGTGAGCCAGCGCGTGCGGAACGTCTCGGGTGGAGCGACGCGCGGCGCGGCGGGTAGTTCGGGTGAGGGGTCGGCGACCGGTTGATCGATCGCGAGCCGATCGACGCTGACGTCGCGGGTGAGCTGGGTCTGCATTCGGACGAGCTTGGCGTAGGTGCCGGCTTTGTTCAGCAGGGTTTCGTGCGAGCCCTCCTCGATGAGCTTGCCGCGGTCAAAGACGAGGATGCGGTCGGCGTTTCGCAGGGTCGAGAGCCGGTGAGCGATGGCGATGGTGGTGCGGCCGCGCGTCAGGACGGACAGGGCGTCCTGGATGGATTTCTCGGACTCGGTGTCGACGTTGCTCGTGGCCTCGTCGAGGATGAGGATGGGCGAGTCAAACAGCAGCGCGCGAGCGATGGAGGCGCGTTGGCGCTCACCGCCGGACAGCCCCGCGCCGCGCTCTCCGACGGGCTGGTCGTAGCTGAAGGCGGTGGCCATGATGAATTCGTGGGCGTTGGCGGCGCGGGCCGCGTCGAGCACCTCTTCGGGTGTTGACATGGGCCGGCCGTAGATCAGGTTTTCCCAGATTGTGCCGCGAAACAGGAAGGGTTCCTGCAGGACAACTCCGATCTGCCTCCGCAGGGTGTCGCGATTCAGCTCGCGGACGTCGATGCCGTCAATCGTGACGCGGCCTTCGTCGACGTCGTAGAAGCGCGAGATCAGATTGACGAGCGTGGTTTTTCCCGACCCGCTGCGACCGACGACGCCGACCATTTCACCGGGCGCGATTTCGAAGGTGACGTCGCGGAGGACGGGCTGGTGGCGGTCATGACCAAACGTCACATTTTCGAAGCGAATTCGCCCCTCGACGCGCTCTAACGAGCGGGCGTGCGCGGGATCGGTGATCTGCACGGGAGTATCGAGCAGCTCGAAGATGCGCTGACTGGCGGTCATGAAGCTCGTCAGCCAGGTGGTCAACCCGGCGAGCGTCGAGAGCGGGCTGTAGAACATCTGCAGGTAAGCAAGGTAGGCGATCAGTGAGCCGAGGGTCATCTTGTCGCCGAGCACGTCCTTGCCGCCAACATACCAGACGATCAGTCCGCCCAGACTGAAAATGAGCTGCATGGCCGCGGAAAACGTCGTGGTCGAGTATTCGACGCCGAGGCGCGAACGCCGCAGGTAGCCGCTGTTGGCCGCAAAGCGTTCAAACTCGCGGCGCTCCTGCGCGAATGCCTTCACGACGCGGATGCCGGAGAGCATTCCTGATAGAGCGCCGGCCTGTTTGCTGGTGGAATCCCAGTAGCGGTAATACTTGGGGTAAACAAATCGCCAGAAAAACCAGCTGCCGGTGACAACGAGCGGGGCGGGAATCATGGTGAGCAGGGCGAGTTTGCTGTTGAGCGTGAAGAGCATGACGCCCACGCCGACAAGTTGAAGGATTTGGAGCAGGAATCCGCCGGTGAGTTGCTGGACGAGCCCGTGCAGTGCTTCAGTGTCGTAGGCGACGCGATTGACGAGCACGCCGACCTGGTGGCGGTCGTAGTAGCCGACCGACAGCTCGTGCAGCTTTTCGACCATGCGGGCGCGGAGGTCGAACGTCATGGCGGTTCCGACACGGCTGGAGAGGCGACCCTTGAACTCATTGACGACACCGAGAACGACGCGCGTCGCGGCCAGCGACAGAACGATGACAAACAGGGTGGCCGTCAGGTTGGCGAGTGTCGGACCGGTGTGCTGGACCTGGAGCACGTTGTCGACCAGGTATTGCTGCAATTTGGGGGGGACCAGCTCGGCGGCGACGCTGACGATGAGCAGGGCCAGCATCGCCAGGGCGGAGCTGCGATAGGGCCGGACCAGCTCCCAGACGCGCGACAGAATGGCGCCGTGATTGATGCAGCGCGGGCAGACGTCGCCGACAAAGCGCAGCGTCATGCCGCAGGTTTTGCAGCGGCGGGCGTCCAGCTCGTCTTCGAGGTGAATTTCGAGTGTGCCTTCCGACTGAAGTTGCTGGAGCTTGCGCACGACGCGGCCGAAGCGATCGGCCATCGCGTTGGAGTAGCGGAGAATGTCGACCCACATCCCGTCGACCTGGGCCTGCAGAAAGCCGGAGCCGACGGCGCTATGCGAGCGGAAGCCGGAAAGCTGCGCGATGGTCCAGCGGCGAAGCAAGGCAGGCGCGGCACCATCGGAAAGGACGGAGACGTCATCGCGCGTCACGACCAGCCACTGGCGGTTGAATTCGCCGGTGAGATCGATGTCGGTCGTGGTGGAGAGCAGCACGGGCAAGCCGTTCAGGCCGCTTTGTTGGCGGAAGGATTCAATTGTCGACGGTAATGGCTCGGTCAGCATTGGGCCTGATTCTAGCGCGCTTGTTGTATCGCGCCGACGGGGCGGGGAATTGCGTTGCGGCGGATTCCGATTTAGAAATATGGACGGCAGGACTCGTCCGCTGGAGGGTCGTATGGGCCGCGTCTATTACGAAGTGACCGCCACGATGATTGACAGCAGCATAGCCGAGGAGTGGTCGCGCTGGATGGTTGGGGAGCACATTGACCGGGTGGTTCACGCGGGGGCGCTGAGCGGCCGGGTGGTGGCACTCGACAGCCCGGCAAACACATTCCTGGTTCAGTTCGAGTTCGAATCCCGGCAGGCGTTCGAGCACTACCAGTCGATGCATGCACCGTCGCTTCGCCAGGAGAGCGCGAAGCGGTTTGAGCCGGACCAGGTTACCTACGCGCGGCGAAGCGGGACGTATCTCTAAACGGCGACTATGCCGTGGCGAGGGCGGCCAGTACGGCCGAGAAATACTTCCAGAATTTTTCGACCGACGAAATCGAGACGCGTTCATCGGGTGAATGGGCGCCCTTGATCGTCGGACCGAATGAAATCATGTCCATACCACCGACGCGCTCGCCAATGACGCCGCACTCGAGGCCGGCGTGAATGGCGGTGACAAGCGGCTTCTTGTTGAAAAGCTTCTCGTAGATCGGCTCGCAGACTGTGAGTAGCTTCGACTTTGGATTGGGCTGCCAGCCGGGATAGCCGTCGGACGGGGCCGCCTGCCAGTCGGCGAGTCGGGCCGAGCCGGCCACCTGTTCCATGACGGCGGTTAGGTGGGGCGCCGATGAGCTTCGCGACGAGGCGACGATTTTCAGTGTTGCGCTCGAGCCGCTGGGTTCCCACGCGACGACGGCGATGTTGTTTGAAGTCTCGACGAGGCCTTTGATGGCGCGGCTCATTCCCAGGACGCCATCGGGCAGGGAACAGATGAGATCAACGGCCTGGCGCGACTGCTCGGGGGAGAGTGCGGGGGCGGTCCTGGCGTCGGCTACCGCGATTTGAATGCCGTCATCGACATCGGCCAGCAGCTTTCGAGCTTCGCTCACGGTTGCGTCGACGAGTGCCTTGAGCTTTGGCATATCGCCGCCCGACAGCAGCAAGTTGGCCTGGGCTTCGCGCGGTATGGCGTTGTGTTTGTTGCCGCCCGCGAAGGAGATGAGCCGGAACGGAAATGTTGCCGCGCCGAGCAGGCGGGCGAGCAGCTTGTTGGCGTTTCCGCGGCATTCGTGGATATCGGCGCCGGAGTGGCCGCCGCGCAGGCCCGTGACCGTGACGCTGACGGCCTTCTCGCCCGCAGCGGCCGGCGACAGTGAAAAGGTCCGGGAGAGCGTGGTGGTTCGTCCGCCCGCGCAGCCGATGTAGAGCGTGTCATCCTCTTCGGAGTCGAGATTGATGAGTTGCCGGGCCTTGACGAGTTCCGGCGAAATTGCGGTGGCGCCGGTCAGGCCGGTTTCTTCGTCGATGGTAAAGAGCAGTTCGAGCGGGCCGTGGCGGATGTCTTTTGAAGTTGCGGCGGCCAGCGAAGCGCAGACACCAATACCGTTGTCAGCGCCTAACGTGGTGCCGGTGGCGCGGACTTCATCGCCGTCGATCCGGATTTTAAGCGGATCTCGATTGAAGTCGAAATCGACGTCGGCGTTTTTCTCGCAGACCATGTCGAGGTGCGACTGGAGGCAGAGCGGGCGGGCCTTCTCGCAGCCGGGCGAGGCGGGTACGTCGATGACGATGTTGCCTACGGCGTCGCTGCGGTGCTTCCAACCGTGTTGCTTGGCGGTGTTGAGCACCCACTCGCGGACCTTGCCTTCCTGTTTGCTGGGTCGCGGCAGGGCGGTCAGCTCGCCAAAGAATCTCCACAGGTCGGTGGGCTGCAGTTTCGATAGTGTCTCTACGGCGGTCGCGGGCATGGGACGCCTCCTTCCGGGTTGGATTATGCACGGCGAATAGCCGTTTGATCAATGCGTTTGCCGACCGGAGCGGCCGGCCGTATGCTTCGCCCGCCTTTCTCAAGGAGAACTTCATGTCGGACGCACCCATTCTGCCTGTCAGCATTGCCCGCATCGGCCTGCACGAGCTTCGCCGGAGTTGGGGCTGGATTCTTGCCATCGGCATCGTGCTGATCGTGATTGGGACGGCCGCGATCGGTCGTTCCCGCATGGCGACGTTCTCAACCGTGGTCGTGTTTGGCTGGCTGCTGATCATTGGCGGCGCGATTCAGGCACTGCATGCATTTGCGATGCGGGCGTGGGGCGGCTTTCTGGTGCAACTGATCGGCGGGCTGCAGGCGCTGGTGGTGGGATTCATGATGGTCGCCCATCCGGCCGCCGGGGCTCTGACGCTGACAATTCTGATCGCGGCCGGGTTCATGATCGGCGGGATGTTTCGGATCGCGGCCGGTATTGCCCTGGATTTGCCGCATCGCGGGTGGGTAATTCTGAATGGCCTCGTGACGTTGGCGCTGGGGGTACTGATCTGGCGTCAGTGGCCGATTTCGGGGCTGTGGGTGATTGGCTTGTTCATCGGAATCGACTTTATTTTCACGGGCTGGTCGCTGGTGATGCTGGCGATGGTGGTGAAAAACCCGCCGCGAACGGCGATGCGCTGAGGTTATTCGAAGCGCAAGGCGTCGATCGGGTCGAGGCGGCTGGCGCGCCACGCGGGATAGAAGCCGAAGAAGATTCCGACGAGCAGCGAGAACACGACCGAAACCGAAATTGACCAGGTGGTGACGACGGTTTCCCAACCCTTGTATGTCTCCAGAATGCGCGAGACGCCCACGCCGGCCAGAACGCCGACAATTCCACCCAGACAGCAGAGCAAGACGGCTTCGACGAGGAACTGGCCCATGATGGTGGGTGGGTTCGCGCCGATGGCCATGCGCAGGCCGATTTCGCGGGTGCGCTCGGTTACGGACACCAGCATGATGTTCATGATTCCGACGCCGCCGACGACGAGCGAGACGGAGGCGATGACGAGCAACAACTGTCGGAAGACCTCGGCGGTTTCTTCCTGAACGGCGGCGTTTTCGGCGAGGTCGAAGATGCGGAAGTCATCTGCCTCGTTGGGGCCGAGGTGATGCCGCTCGCGTAGCACCTGTCGCACCTGCTCGCGGACGAGGGGCATCGGGACTCCCTGCTTTGCCGCGGCGAGCATCGTGCCGGATTTTTCCTGCCCGGCGAGTTTTGTTTGAAATGAGCGGAACGGGAAGATGATGCAGTCGTCGTAATCGCGTCCATCCGAACTGCGGCCCTTCCCGGCGAGCAGCCCGACGATCTTGAATGGAACGCGATTGGCGCGGATCGTCTCGCCGACGGGGTTGACGGAGCCGAAGAGCTCGCGGGCGGCGGTCTGGCCGATGCAGCAGACCTTTGCGAGTGAGTCATCGTCTTCCTGCGTGAAGTTGCGGCCTTCGGAGGCAGGCCAGCGGCGGATGTCGAAAAAGTTCGCAAAGACGCCCTGGACCGAAGTTTGGTAGTTCGCGAAAGATGACGAGACCTGCATCGTGATTCGATTGGAGGGCGTGGCGGCGCGGACGTGGCTGCACTGCTGCATGACGGCGAGGGCGTCGTCGGTGGTCATGGTGGCCGATGCGCCGGCGCCGGTCTGGACGCCTTGGCGCTGAATGCCCCATGACCCGATGAACATCCAGTCGTCGCCCATGGCGGAGATTTCGCGCTGCACGCGGCGCTGGGCGCCCTCGCCCATGGCAACGACGGTGATGACGGAACCGATGCCGATGATGATGCCGAGCGTTGCGAGCGACGTGCGAACTTTATTTTTGCCGAGACTGCCGGCGGCTTCGCCGATTGTGGCGAACAGGCCGGTTAAGCCACTGTGGCCGCGGCGGCGCTTCTTCTGAACGGAGGTGTGGGCTGCCTGGTGCACGTAGCGTCCTTTAGTAGTTCAGGCCATTTCTACGAACATGGACATAGGGCTCGAAGCCGTCCTGGCATCGGGCGTCGATGACTTCGCCGACGTAGAGCCAGTGATCGCCTGATTCGTATTTCGCATGCACGCGGCAGGAGATGGCGTTGGCGCAGTCGGCCAGGACGACACCCGCGGGCGTGTTCGTTGCCTCGATGCCGGCGAAGGCGTCCTGACCGGCCTCGAATCCGCGACCGAAGTGGCGGAACATAGGTTTGGGGTCGGTCCCGATCTGATTGAGGACGAAGTGCCAGGATTCGTCGATGAGTGGTTCGATTGGTCGGCCTTTACGAACTGCGACGGACAGCGCGAGCGGCTCGAATCCCGCCTGCTGTACCCAGGATGCCAGCATCCCGGTGCGCCGGTCGCCGGAGGATGCCGTAAGGATGAAGACGCCACTGGGGAGACGACCCACGGCTTGAGCGATTTGATCTCGAACCTTCGTTTCCATGCCTTGATACACCTCAATCGGAGGGCCGCGCGTATTATAGGTTCGCGCGGGGGATCGTGCGAAGCATTTAACGATGGCGGCCGGTCCGGCTTTTCGGATAATGCGTGGCGATGATCGCAACCGATGCCGCCGCAACTTCGATCGTGCCTCCAATGCAGGCGGGCGGAGGCGCGTGGCGGATAGCGGGCGTCGCGGTGCTGCTGCTCGCGCTTGCGATCCGCGTGCCGCTCGTTTTGCAGCCGGCCTGCATCGACCGCAACGGGGTCCAGTTTGTCGAGTTCGCCCGGCAACTGGGGGACGACCCGATTCGCTGGATGAAGGCAACCACCCGGCAGCCGGGCTTTGCGGCTTTGATATTCGTAACGCATACGCTGTTCAATGACTGGCTGGGCGGGAACACTCCGGAGGCGTGGCAGCGTTGCGGAGAGTTGCTGGCGCTGATCGGCGGGGTGGCCACGTGCGGGTGTGTGTTTCTGCTCGCGATGGCGCTGTTTGACGTCAAGATCGGGGCGACGGCCGGTGTGCTTGCGGCGCTATGGCCGCAGGGTGCGGAGATGTCGGCCGAAGTTCTGTCGGACATGCCGCACTTGGCGCTTTATTTGGGGGCGCTGCTTTGCGTGTTACGCGCGATTCGGGACGGGAGCCGAGGGGTCCTACTGTGCGGGGGGCTCCTGGCCGGCTTGTGCTATTTGATGCGTCAGGAGGCGGTAGGGCTGGTGGCGGCCGCGGCGGTGTGCTGGTGGCTGGACTCGCCGGACCGAAGCATTCGCCGACGATTCGCGGGCGTGTTGCTGCTCGGCCTCGGATTTGTCCTTGCTGCGTCGCCACACTCCATCCTGACGGGGCGGTGGATACCGAATAAGAATCCGCTCGATCTGCTTCGCCTGCTGCATCCGCCTTCGAGCGGACCGGCCACGGCGGGATTCCTGCTTGGCTATGACGTTACGTCCTGGCGAGTTCCCGATCGGTTGATTGCGGACTGGTTGAGGAGTGGTCGCGTCGTGCTGCCTGTTCTTTTCCTTTATGGCGCGCTTGCCAGGATGGCGCCGCGCGCTGAGCGCCGCGGGCGGCGGTTGGTCGTGCTGGCGGTGATCGCGCAGTTGTTGCTGCTGCAGACGCGGGCGGCGATTTACGGCGAGTTGAGCGCCCGCTATGTGGCAATACCGCTCGCGCTCACGCTGCCCTGGGCGGCGTCGGGTTGGCTGACACTCATTCGGCGCGTGCGACCCAATCGTGCCGCCAAAGCGGCCGCGATCGTGATTCCCGTGCTTCCGCTGGCATTTTATCTGACGCGTCCGGTGTATGGTGGGAAGGCGCATTATCGCGCGGCGGGAATTTGGCTGCGGCAGCATTCCAAGCCCGAGGACCTGATACTCGCACACGAAAACCTCGAACAGGCCATGTTCTATGCCGATCGAACCTATCCGGCGGCAACGTGGAGCAAATCTGTGCGCGCGGATGGAATCGAGCAGATCGCGGGGCGAATCGCTGCTGAACATCCGGCCTGGTTTGTCGACGCCGAGGACACGCATCGCGGGCTGCTCGACGAGGGCGCATACTTCGCATCAATCCGAGCCGGCGGCATTCCGGCGATTCGGCCCGCGATGGAGTTTGGGCCGGCGGGACGACGCGTATTCATCTTTCAAGTCGAGCCCTCGAAATGAACAACGACGGCACTCCGGCGACCACCGGCTTTGCAGGGAGGGCAGCGAATTGGATCGAGCTCCATCGAGGTATTATTTGGAAGACCGTGGTCATTGCGGCGGTGGCATATGCCGTTGTCGACTGCGTGAGGTTTCCGCAGGCGATGGAGAAACGGAAGCCGACGCTTAAGCGGTGGCTGCCGTTTGCGGCCGAGCTTGGCCGCGATGATCGACTCTATGAGCGTCATCCGGATTATTTGTATCCGCCGTTTTTTCTTGTGCTGCTTCGTCCGCTGACGCGCGTTTCGCCGGCCACGGCGGCGATGATGTGGCAACTGGCGAAATATGTCGCGATCGTGGAGACTTTTTCCGCCGCATGGGGAGTATTGCGGCGGGCCGGGCCGCTGCCGATGTGGGTTGAACTGGCGACGGTCGTGGTCGCGCTGCGGTTTGTGCATTCCGATCTGAGGCATGGGAATATCAATTTGTTCATTGCCGCGCTGGTGACGGGGGCCGCTTGGCTGTTTGTGAGCAACCGGCGATTTGCGGCCGGCGCGGCCGTGGCCGTGGCGGCGTGCATCAAGGTGACGCCGGCGCTGTGGATTGTGTACTTCGCGTGGAAACGTCAGTGGCGAGCCCTGCTGGGGGCGGCTTTGGGGGCTGCGATTGCGCTGGAGTTCGTTCCGTGGCTGGTCATCGGGCCGCGCCTGAATCACGAGTTGCTGTTGCGGTGGAATGCGCATGTGATCGAGTCCTTCGTGGCGGAAGGAAAGATCGAATCCATCGGAATGAACCAGTCACTCACGGCGGTCACGAATCGGCTCCTGGGTGGATCCGATCTGGGGGCAGAGGAACGGCGGGCGGTCATCGTCGATCTCAACGACCGTACGATTCACTGGATTCAGCGCGGGCTTGCACTGGGTCTGATTGTATTGACCGGGTGGGCATGTCGCGGCGCGGTGTTGACCAATCCATTTCCGTTGGCGGGCAACGCGGCGCTGATTGCCGCGATCGAATGGTCGATTCTCGCGCCGGTTACTTTAGCGCTTTCAGGTTATACGTGGACCGGGCACTTCTGCATGCTCGTATTGCCGATTGCGACGATGTTTGCATTCTTGTCGCGGCCGCGCGACATCACTCGCCGATTTGGCCACCTCGTGGCGTGCGTGGGCACCCTGGTCGCCTCGCTCATATTCGTCGTGGCGACGGACATTCTCACGCCGGCCGTTCGGGAATGGACGGTGAATCACGGCCTGCCGTTGCTCGGGGCGTTGAGCATGCTGGCGGCGTTGATTGCGGCGCGCGAGTGCATGCGCGGCCAGGAGCGGGCAGATCAACCGTCGCGGCGCGTCCAGACGTAGGGGATGTCGTTTTCGTGCGGGTCGGCGCGGAATTCGTCGGGGGTTTTGTAGTTGTAGCATTCAGTGGTGACGTTCACGACCATCGACTCGTGGTCCGATACGCACATCCAGCCGTGATAGACGCCGGGCGGAATACGCAGGAGGGCGGGCTGATGCTCGCTCAGGTACATCTCGTTTACTTCGCCGCGCGTGGGCGAGTTTTCGCGGGCGTCGTAGAGGGCGGCCTTGATCGCGCCGCGAACGCAGTAGAAGTGATCGGTCTGCAGATTGTGGAAATGCCAGGCCTTCACGATGCCCGGATAGGTGGTGGTGAAGTAGACCTGACCGAATTTTTCGAACCACGGGTCATCGGCGCGCATGATTTCGCCAAGCCGACCGCGCTCGTCGGGAAGAATACGCGCCCGGCGGGCGCGCACGCCTTCAATGACGGTCTTTCGGCCGCGGAGCAGGAGCGATTCGTCGGCAAAGACGACGCGAAGAGGGGGCAGTTTCGACTTGTCCATTGCAGGTAAACTCCGAAATCAGCCGCGCGCTGCGGCGCGCTGAGGTGTGGCGACAATAATGGCGGGGCAGGCGACGGTCAACGCGATCCCGCGCCCAGTTCGCCAACGAGCGACAGCCGGCGGAGCAGGACGTCGACCCGGTTGAGATACTGGTGGTCGCGAAGGGTGCGTTGCTGGGAGGCGCGGGCAATTTCCATTCTTGAGGCCGGATTGCCGAGATAGAACTTCACCTTTTCGGCGAAGTCGGAAAGCCCACTGAAGAGGACAATTTCCTGGTCGGGCTCGTAGTAGTCCAGAACCTCGGGGCGGTCGGCGAAGATCATCTGAAAGGCGCCGGCCATGGCCGCCTCGAACGTGCGCGGGCCGGGAGTGGACGGTGTGATCTTGAAGCGTTCATTGGCGTACGAGTGGTCGCGTGCGAGATTGAGCACGATGCGGGAGCGGCTGTAATGCTCGATGAGCTGATGGCTGCTCAGTCGCTCATTGCGGACATAAGAGGCATGACCGCGCCACTCGTCGCCGCAAATGAGCGTGCGATGTTTGCGAAGGACCGGGGCGAGACCGTCGATGATGGATTGGCGATTTGAGAATCCGACGCCGCAAAAGAAAATGTCATAGTCGTATTTCCGGTCGGATGCGGGTACTTCGCGAAAGTGCTGCGTCTTCGAGGCCGCAGTCGGCAGGTGGAACACGTGCGGCCGGCGGTAGAAGGATCTTGTCCAGCGATCATTGGTGAAGACGACGTCGGCCAGTTCGGCGAATTTGTATTCGGCGTCAAATTCGTAAGGGTCGTCGGTCAACCAGATGGCGAGGGGGAAACCGAGTTTCTTCGCGGCATCGGCAACGCCGTAGAAATCGGATTCGTCGGCCAGGGCGGAGCCGTAGATCAAGACAAATGCATCGCGCATGCCGCGCAGGGCTGACTCGTAGCGCGGGAGGGAGCAGGTGCGGACGTGATCCGAGCCAAGTCGCTCAGCCAGGGCGTCCACGACCGCGTCGCGCATGGATGTGTTGCGGTTCAAGGCGTCGGGTACGCCGCCCATGACGAGCGCCGAACTCAGTTTTGCGACGGGAGTTTCCCGCGCGGGCGCGGCGATTTCGGTTTCCAGGCCAATCGTCATGGCATCCCCCGCAATCGCGAGAGGGCGCGGCGAAATGTCTGCTTTAGTCCGTTCCGACCGTAGTAGCTCATGACCTTGCGATGGAGCGACAGCCGCCGCGCCCGCGCCGAGAGCTGCACGAACGCCATGCGCCCGGCATCGTGCGAATCAGCCCGGCCCCATGCGCCGTGCAGCCGGCGATTGCCACAGTCGATGGGGTCGAAGTCGTCCGAGTCCGGCTGGCGCGCGGCAAAACTGCTTTCATGGGACAGCAGCGATTCATACAGAGATTCGTAGGCGCTGGTGGCGCCGCCGTGGGTTGCAAAATGCGCTTCGGCGCCGCCGGCGCGGAGCCGTTCGAGCAGGCCGCGTTCATGCACGAGCCGCTCGATGGCCTCGGCGATTGCGCCCGGCGAATCGGGCGTGACCTTCAGCCCATCGACGCCGTCGGTCACTCGTTCGCCGAGCGCACCGATATCCGAGACGATCGGTACGACGCCGGCGGCCCAGCATTCGGACAGGGTCAGTACGTAGCTTTCGGGCCAAACGGAGGCGAGCAACGCGACGTCGACCCGGCTGAGCATGTCGGGCAGGTCGGCGGGGTTGTACGACCCGATGATTTCCACATGGTCGAGGCCGACGGTGTCCATGATCTGGGGATAGGGTTCGTCGAGGCGACCCATGACGATGAACTGCACGGCTTTGGTGTCGCGACAGTGATTAAAGAGGTGGATGAGGGCATCGCCACCCTTGGGATAGGTGAAGTTTCCGACCGCGGCGCAGACCAGGGGGCGATTGCTGTGGGGCGGCCGGTGCCGGACTGTGCTGAATCGCTTTGGATCGATGCCCGGCGAGATTACACGGACTTGTTCGGCGAGGTGTGGGTACGCGGAGGCGATGATTGCTTTCTGGCTCTCGCTGACGCACGTGATTGCATGTGCCCGCGACAGAACGTAGGCGACGAATGACCTGCGGGCCGCCTGGCTTCCCGCAGCCAGACTGTCGCTGCGGCGGAGGTCGATGTCACAAGCATCGAGGGGGGGGCGCGTCGTCCAGCAAAACTTCCCGGCTGCGTCGAGCAGGTTGAATCGCGGGCAGACGACGAAATAGTCGTGCAGCGTGACGACGGTCGCGGCACCGTGGCGCCGGGCGACATCGAGCAGCGACATGGGGTGATGCATAAAGTGCATGAAATGCACGACGTCGATGCGATGGCGTTCGAGGATTCGGGCGAATTGGTGTTCGCGCTCGATGTCAAAGTAAGCGTACGGGCTGAGCGGGTTGGAAAGTGGAAAAGACCAGCGATTATCTCGCGATCGAAGGACCATGCGGGTTCGATCGGCGGAGCGGCTGTCCGGATAGTAGAGATATCCGTGGAACGAAGGCGAGAGACGCTCGATGGTGTCGAGCGTATGGAGCTCGGTTCCGCCGAAAGGAGGCGTTTCGCTGGCGTTATGGACGACGTATAGCACTGATCGGGGTTTCGTGGATTCGATACGCAGCTGCTGACGCGGCTCGACGTCTTCGAGCCGTTTCAACAGCGCCTGCACGCGATGCCGATAGAGATGGCTGGCCCGCGCCCGATTCTGGGAGGCGCGGGCAATCCGTACGCGGCGCTCGGGGTGATCGAGAAAGTGTCGAATCAGCGAGACACAGTCGTCAGCCGTTCGGAAATAGCTCAGTTCGCTATCGCGTTCGAAGTAGTCGTTGGTTTCGGGAAGCGTATCTTCAACGAGCTGGAAAGCGCCGGCGAGCGCGGTCTCGAAGAGCCGCGGCCCGGGCGTCGTGCTCGGCTGATCGACGCCACTGGCGGAAAACACGCGATGCAGATAGAGAACGATTTTGGATCGGTTCTGGACGGTGGCGAGTTCGGAATTGCCCAGTCGGTAGTTCAACTCAAAGTCGGGTACGCCCAGATCGGGCTTGGGGACGAACTCATTGTGCGGCAGGATGAATTTGCAGCGCAGGCCGTGGAGCTGCCCGACAATCTTGCGCAATAGCGCGACGCGATTCGGCCAGGCCACACCCGCGAAGAAGACGTCGTAAAGGAAGTCACGCTCAGCCTCGACGACTTCGCGATAGTGGTACGGTTCGGACGCCGCCAGCGGGAGATGATGGACTTTGGGGGATGCGTAGGAGCGCACGCTTCCGCGATCGTTCGAGAAAATGAGATCGAACAGGTCAAAGTTTCGCTGGTTGGTGGCCTGCTCGTACGGGTCTTCGGTAAGCCAGAGGACCATGCGCGGACATCGTTCGCGCAGCCGCGAAATCATTCGCCGGTGCAATTCCTGGCCGTCCAGACACACCACTACATTGCAGCGATGTCTCGCCAGGTCCTCGAGGCAACTGTGATAGTCGGAGACGAAGACAGAGTTTTCCCCCAGCAACTCTTCGAAGGCGTCGCGCACGAAGGTTGTGAGGTATCCGTTTAGATTACTTAGCTTGGTATTCAGTAACAGGACACGCCACGCGGTCATCTTCGACCCTCGGTCACACCGGCAGCCGGTCCACCGGCGGCACTGGCGTCGGTCGTGCGGGTTTTGATGGGCAACCGCCTGCGTCGATCCGTCCTGGATCGGGCTTGTGGCGGCGACAGTCGCGGCGAGGCGGCGCTTATCCGCCCGCGTCAGATTATCCCGGATTGCGAGCGATGTTCAAGGGCGCGCGAGCGATGGGGCAATTTCGCGGAGGTTTCCCGGAAACGGGGTGCGTCAGGCGGGCTGTGCGGCCTTGCGCGCGGCGCTGCCGGCGCGCATTTCCTCGATGACGCCGGCCTGGTGCTCCATGATTTGCTGGGCAGCGGCACGATCCTCAGTCAGATGGGCGAATGCCTCGCGTTGGATGTTAATCGCCGAAGCAAACTCGTCGTTTGAACGTTTCATCCAAGCCGCATAGCGACCCACGATCTCTCGTACCTGCGGCGCAAGACACTCCGCACGGATGGCATAGATCATGCTTCCGACGGGCGCGACGGACTGCTCGACGATGAACCCCTGTCCCGCCAGAAAGACGCACATCGCCTCGGGATTCGAACCAACGTCGGTATGGATGGTGTGATATTCGAGCAGGATCAGCTTGGTTCGCTGAAGCGCAGCCGGATCGCATTGGTAAAGGATTTCATACTCGGCGCCTTCGCAATCGAGCTTGAGGACGAAGATTCCGCCGATGGATCGCTTGCTGAGATATTCGTTCAAGCGGATGGTCGGCACGGTCAATCGAGTTGCCCCGTCGCCCGCCAGCGGAAAGAAGGAGTTCATTCCCGAGTTGGCGGCGCTGGCGAAAATCGTGCGATCTCCTCCGCCGGAAGCGACCGCGACGTTTGACGCCGAGACGCGCTCGGTCAGCCCGTTCAAGCGGAGGTTTTCACTCAGGAGGGCGTAGTTCGCGGGAACTGGCTCGAACGAATGAACCTTGAGCGTTGGATAGCGCGTGGCCGCGTGGATCGCGAACGATCCGATGTGTCCGCCGATGTCGATGATCGCGTCGCCGGGATCGGGCGTAACGAGCGAGAGAAAGGGGTGGCCGAGGTAATCATCGCGGACGCACACTTCGTGAATGATTCCGTCGATGGTGCGCTCGTCGCAGAGTTCCCGACCGGGTGTGAGCAGGGACACGCCATTACTGAGGTGGAAGAGCCGCTTGTCACCGCGGCGATCGACTTGCTCGACCCGAAGAGGGGAATTCATGCATCGCTCCGCCGAATCGCAAACAGGATCGGCGCTTAATTTCGTCGTTTCCAATTATCGGGGTGGCTCAGATTCAGGTCAATTCGCCGCGTGCAGCTTGCCGCCTGCGCGCATCGAAAATAGAGTACCTTGAATGCACGCAAATGTGCCCCATCTCGAAGGACGCAGCATTGTCGCCCTGGAGCCCGTGAAGGGCGACGTGCGAGCGGCGGTGCAGCGCGCTCTTGATGCGGCCGAGTGGAAGCGATTTATTCCGGCCGGGGCCGACGTTTCGCTCAAGGTAAATCTGGGCTGGGACTTGTTCATTCCCGGCTCGATCACGTCGCCGCTTTTTGCTGAGTCGCTGATCGCGTGCATCCGACCGCACGTCGGGCGCATTTTCATGGTCGAGTCCGACCAGGTGCTGGAAGATATCGAGAAGGCCTTTCATGGCTGCGGAATGGCCGATGTTTGCCGTCGGACCGGCGTGACCTGGGTGAATATGAGCCGCGGCAAAACGGTCCCGGTCGACGCGCCCGGAAACACCGTGCTGAAACGGATCGACGTTCCCAAGATTTTACGCGACACGCTGATGATCACCGTACCGGTGATGAAGACGCACGCGAAGACGGTCATCACGGGCGCGATCAAGAATCAGTGGGGCTGCCTGAGTAAGTTGCGGCACGAGTACCATCTGGTGCTCGATCAGGCGCTGGCCGACCTGAACTCGGTGGTCCGTCCGGCGCTGGCCGTCATGGATGGGACCATCGGTCTGGAGGGTAACGGTCCGAAGTCGGGCCATCCCCGAATTGCGGATCGAGTGCTGTGTTCGGGCGATGCGGTGGCACTCGATACGATCCAGGCGATCAACATGGGCATTGACCCGGCCCGCGTCGTCCATCTTGCGACCTGCGCGGCGCGCGGCATTGGAACGAACGATCGAAATCGCATCGATGTGCGCGGGATGGACCCGCTGGCGAGCCAGATTGCATTCGCGTCGGCCAGGCATAACGCCGTTTCAATGGTCGAGACGATCCTGCGTAAGTCAGTACTCAAGAAACTCTTTTTCAACACTCCCATTTTCAGTGGCTGCTTGTTCGGGGCAAAGGTGTACTACCGGAATTGGACTCGCAACCATGCCCGCGCTTGCTGGGAGATTGCGCGCGCCCATCCGGTGTATGGTCCGCAGTGGCGGCGTGTCGGACCTGATGCCGTCGCCGACTCGGGACGCATTGCTCCCAACGCTTCGTCGTCTCCAGAACTGGCAAAAGTCCAGGCCACGGATTGAAACGCTGTGCCCGCCGACTCTCATCCGTCGGTCGTGGTGTTGGGGGGCGGGCTCTCGGGGATTGCAACGGCCTGGTGCCTGGCCCGAGCCGGCTGGCGGAACATCACGCTGATCGAGCGCGGGCCCGAGCTGGGCGGGCTGGCGGGGAGCTTCGAGAAGGACGGACACTTCTATCCACTCGGATACCACCACATCCTTCATCGCGACCGGGCGCTGCTGTTTTTCCTGAACGAGATCGGGGCGCTGCCGGATGTCCGTTGGCGCAAGATCCGCATGTTGTTTCGAGTGGCCGAGGGGTTGTTCGACCTGGGGACGCCGGGCGGGTTTCTCCGGTTTCCGATGGCATTGTCGGACAAGTTTCGCTTTGTGCGCCTGATGATGAAAGCGTTCAACAAGCGCGACTGGACTGATTGGAACAATCGTAGCGCCGCGGAGCTGATTGATGCATGGGCCGGGCCGGGCGTGCGCAAGGCGATTTTCGAGAAGCTATCGCGGTTGAAGTTTGATCTGCCGTGCAGCGAGGTCAGCGGGGCGTGGCTTGGGGCGCGGCTGCATTTCCGCGAGGGCTCGGCGCCGCTGGGTTACATCCCGCACGCCAACTGGACGAAGGTTTTGTGCGAAGGTGTCGCGCGACTCATTCGCGACGCGGGAGTCTCCGTCCGCGTACGATCGACGGTCGCGCGGCTGCATGCGGAGGATGGCCGCATTCGGACCGCCGAGTTGCAGGACGGAACGCGGGTCGAGGGCGACCTGTTCGTCAGCACCATCCCCACCGAAGTCTTCTGCAAGTTGATTTCAGACGAGACGCCGCATCTGAGGTCGATTCAGTATACGGGACTGATTTCCGTGGTTTGCGCGACGCGGCAGAAGATCGAGCCGGAATTCTACTGGATGAATCTTGCTTCGCTCGATCGTGCTGCCTGCGGAATATTCCTGCTGAGCTCACTGAACCCGACAATCGGGCGAGCTGGCGACGCCTGCGTCAACTTTGTGACGCACCTGCAAAGCCGCGATCGGCCGCTGTTCCACCTGAGCGACGACGAACTGCTGGCGGTCTATAAGGCCGACTTTCGAGCGGTTTTCGGATTTGAGTTGGAGCCGTTCTGGACCAACATTGCCCGCGTACCGATGTACTCCCCGGTCTTTAATCGCGGCTTCCAAAACCCGGCGATCCGCAGTGCGACCTGGCGGAATTGCTACTTCGCGGGCAATTACCGCACCTTTCCTTCAATTGTTTCGACTGGCACGGCGCTCGCGTCGGGAGTTGAGACGGGGCGGGCAATACTCGTGGACCATCGGCAGGACAGCGATCTGCAGGAACGGATCAATTCGTTTCGTCTCAAGTCGATGCCAAAGGCGTGAGTACTATCGAAACGAGCGTGAGACGATCGCGCCGTAAACGGCGAGGATGCTGATCACGGCTATCAGGGCAGCCGCCAGCTTCCAGAGGAGTGGCGGTAGGCCCACGATGGTGCGCATGTCGCGCTCGAACCCAAGACAGCCGGCCCCGCCGGTATCCATCACGGTTTCGCCGCGGCTAATGCGTATTGCCGCGCCGGTCAGTGCGGCGATCGCGATGAGCAATCCCGCGTAAGTCGCCACTGCCCCGGGCGCGAACGACCAGAGCGCATCCCAGGCCAAACCGCGCGTCATGGGGTGAAACCGTTCCCACGCAAACAACGAGACAAAAAGATTGTCCGCAACCGCGATGAAGCAGAGCGTGAGGCAGCCGGAGGCCGAGAGACGTCGCAGCGCGAGGCACACGGACAACACCGCGATGGCGTGATAGGGCGAAATGACCGGAGTCATGATCATCCGATCCTTGCGATAGAGAAGGGCGATGAAGACCGTCGGAACGGCATAGGCGAAGAGCAGCAGGACATCCCAGCGCCTGAGCTGGAGCATCCGGACGAGTCCGAGATAGACGATTGGTATCGCCCAGACTCCGACGGCCGCGGGAAGGCAATTCGTCTCCGAGTGCATCATGGCGGTGCTGATGTTTTGCAGGGAAGCGTGCGACGGGTCTCGGTAGGAGAAACCGCCGATGTGTTCGATGATTCGATAGGGGGTCAGGTTGCGGAGTACGTTGTAAATGGGAAGTGCGACGAGACCGGCCCGTGATGTTCGGTCGCGGAAGGCCCGCTGTATTTCATCGCGCGACGTGTGCTGCGCTTCGGTCAGGCCGGCGTCATAGAGGTAATACATCAGCAAGGGCTGGCGCGAGCCCACGACTTTCGGGACGATGAACCACGGGCCGATGAGCATCATGCCGCAGACGGCGAAGGCGGCGACGGCTCGAAATGCGGCCGGGCGTTCGGCGCGGTCGCGCGTGATCCATCGGCAGAATAGAAATGCACCGGCGCCGAGGAGGAAGGGCAGCATGGAGCCGTGCAGGTGGAACGACGCGGCCGCAAGGATACCGGCCAGGAGCGGTCCTCGGTTCTCGATCAGAAGGGCCGCCATGAGTAGCAACAGGTAGAGCGGCGCGAACTTGACCCAGATGCCGCCGGCGGAGAGCACAAAATGCGCGCTGAGGGCACACAGGCCGACGGCGAGGACAGCCATTCGTTCGCCGAGTAGCCGCCGCGCGAGCACCGCGATTCCCAGCAGGTAGAGCGTATTCAGCGAACGCCAGAGTGATTGATAGGCCCGCAGCGCGGAGCGAGGATATTCGTAGATTTCAGAGCCCCCCTCGGGCAAGCGGGTATTGGGGAATCGAAATCCGGCGCACTCGGCAAAGAAGAGCGTCACCGCGCCGGCGAGGTGCGGCCGGTCGAAAAGGTCCATGTCTTCATAGAATTCATCGCGGCCGAAGCGCAGCTTGTGTTGATACCAGGTCGCCTGGCGCCAGGCGAACATCTGATCGGGCGGCGAGACACCGGACATGTTGAATGCAGTCCAAACTCGGTCCGGGCCGGGAGCCGTATTTTGAAAAACCTTCGCGAGGGCGAATTGCGAGCCGAGTGACAGCGCGAACGCGATGAAGGCGAATCGAGTGAGCGAATCGGCAGCCCGAACACGTTGCCAAATGACGCGCCAGCGAACCAGGACGAGCAGAGCAATTAGCAGCCCGATCCAACGCAGTGCCGCGGTCAGGCCGACGATGCCCGCCGTGAGGCCGATGACGCCGACGACGATCAGGCCGACGGCCGGTGCGAATAGAAGTCGGTCCTCGTCGCGCACGGCCCGGGCAATCGGTGTCTCGAGCACGAGCAGCCCGAAGGCGAGCAGCAGCAGAACACAAAGCGGACCGGCCAGATGCATTGGGCCTCTGCGTCTCTTAGCCGCCTGGAGTTGGGACGGGCGGCGTCAGAACTGGGGCGGATTCATCGCGCCAGCTCTCGCGAATCATCACGGCGAACATCATCACCTGCACCAATACCAAAGCGCTGAACCGACGGACATCTCCCGGTGTGTGCGCGGAAGTCGCGCTCCATTGCGGCCAGACGATTGCATACCACGTCACGAGCAGCTGTTCGGCAAAAGCGAATGCAAGCACCGCAACGATCGCCGGGCGAGCGAGTCGCACCAGCATGGCGGCCGCGAAGGCGACTGCAAGCGGCACGAAGATGAACGGGCCAAACGGCGCTAGCCCGGCCTGATTCTGCCCAAAAGTCACTGCGGTGATCAGAATCGATCCAAGGCCGGCGAGGGCCGCCAGCAGTGCCCGATCTCGCCGGTACAACGCTGCTCCGAAGAATGGCACGAGGATGATGCCCATGATTCCCGGAAGCGTGAAAAACGCGCTGAGGAAGAGTGCCTTCGGCGTCAGTCCGTCAGACTGCGAAAACGACGTTGGGAAAATCGTCCGCAGCGTGTTGTCGATTCGAATCGACATGATTCGCCACCAGCCCTCGCTGGAATTCTGGAAGATATTCTGCGTAATGAGGTTTCCGCTGTCGTGAATATAACGGGTTGTCCAGAGGTGCCACGGTACGAGGAGCGCGACGCCGAGGATGGACGCGAGCACGAGCCGCACGAATGCCCGGCGGCGGGGCCTCTCGGCGATGAGGTGGTACAGACAACATCCGATGACGACGGCCGCCGCGCACTGATGCGAATAATACGCAAGCGCCGCCAGCGCTCCGAGCGATATCCAGCGGGCTCGCCTTGCGATGACGAGCCATGCCAGCAGCAGCGCGAAATAACCGCCCAGCGCCTTGGGCCAGATGAAACTCGACTGGATCACGACGCCGGCCGAGAGGGCAAGCAAGAGAACAGCGAGGCGGGCGGCGCGGGTTCCGCTTACTGCACGGGCGATCAGGTAGCCCGGCAGGATCATCAATGCGTTCATCGCGGCCGCGGCGACGAAGAACGCGAGATAAGCCGGCTCGGTGAGCAAGTCGCCCAGCACGCCGAATCGACCATCCACAGAGGTCTGCGGGCTGAAGAGATTGATGTAGTGCGCGCCAACTAGAGCCATCAAGGGCGTGCGGGCCGTGACGGATTGTCCCGGGGCGATGGCGGGGCGATCCGGGTTGTCCCACTCGCGCGGCTTGCGGAAGTCGACGCCGTGCAGCATGAACTCGGCGAATCGGTAGGAGACGAGATTGTCGTTGGGCGCGTTGTAGAGCAGCGACTGGATGCGGACCGGCAGGACATCCTTCTTGACGTAGTACATGTACTGCAGGATGCCGGGGAATTCGGTGGGGATCTTGATCGGAAGCAGGACGACTTGCGTCGCAACGATCGTCAGACCGATGTAGCCGATGATCGGCACGCGATCGGCGTCGCGATAGGCCCGCAAGCCACGCGATACCGCGATCAGGAGCGGTCCGAGTCCGAGCGCGAGTAGTCCCAATCCAGTCGCGGCGCAGACCGTTACGCGCGAGATCATCAGAAAATGGTGGGGATAGCGCCAGCCGGCGATGCCCGCCAGCGCGTAAATCACAATCGTGACGGCCGGGGCGAGGATGAGCTTTTCCGTTGCATCCATGCGGCGCGCGACGAGATGGAGGATCGCAGCGCCCGGGACGAACAGCGTTACGAGCGTCGCAAGTAGGAGGATTAATGCCATTTCGTCAGGGGGTTGCCGCCGCGATGGCCGGGGCCGGCTCGGGAGGCGGCCGACTGGTTGCGTCAGCCGCATCGCGGTATGCGGCGACGACCTCGGCCGGCGGACCATCGGCGGCGATTCTTCCGCCCCGCAGCCAGATCGCGCGGTTGCAGTATTGTGTGACGAGTTCCATTTGATGCGAGACGAATACCATGATGCGCGAGCGATTGATCAGGGCCTGCATTCGATTTCGCGCTTTCTCGACCCAGTGGATGTCGCCGACGCTGAAGATTTCGTCGAGCAGGAGGATTTCGGGGTCGATCTCCGTGGCGACGCTGAAGGCGAGTCGTTGGGCCATTCCAGACGAGTAGTATTTGATCGGCGTGTCGGCGAACTCGTTCAGTTCGGCGAAGTCGAAGATTGGGCCGACTTTCTGCGCCATGGCCTTTCGCGGAAAGCCCATGATCGCACCGGTCAGGAAGATATTTTCGCGGCCGCTCAATTCGCCGTTGAAGCCGATGCCGACTTCGAGGAGCGGGACGAGGAACCCACGGTGGCTGACTCTGCCGGCGGTGGGTGGGTAGATGCGCGAGATGACCTTCAGCATGGAGGACTTGCCGGCGCCGTTGTCGCCGACGATGCCCACGCGCTGGCCCCCGCCAATGTGAAGACTGACATTCTGCAGGGCGGTCACGTCGGCGTGCGGTTTGCCATAATTGCGTCGCGCCAGCAGGTTAACGACTGCTTCCTTGATCGATCGTCCACGCGTCGTATAGATGCGGAACCGCAGGGTCACGTCCTCAAGCGTGATGTAATTGTCTGACATGCGGCTCCGTCAGAGTGCGAAGATCAGCGAATCTTCGTAGCGCCAGAACACGTAAAGGCCGACCGTGAGTGAGACGGCTGCGACAAGAATCGCCGAAGTCATCTCCAGCATTGTCGGGAGAGTCGCGTAGTAGATCGGGCGATGAAACATCTCGATGATGCCGAACATCGGATTAAGCTTGAAGAAATACTGATACCTGTGCGGCATTTTCTCAAGCGGATAGATGACCGGCGTGAGATAAAACCAGGCGCTGAGAAATACTGTGATGAGATGCTGCACGTCGCGGAAGAAAACGGTGATGACGGCCACGATTGCGCCGAGACCGATCGCCACGCTGACTATGCAGACGAACGACAGCGGCAGAATGAGCAGGGCCGCCGAGAATTTCAGGCCGACGAACGGCAAAGGCCCGAGTGTGATCATCAGCACGGTCAGCGACAAAACAAATGTAATGAGATTCTGAAGGACGAACGACAGCGGGAATACCAACTTAGGAAAGTATTGCCGGCGGATCATCGACTCGGCCGAGACGATGCTCATAGCGCAACCGTCCATTGACGTTGCGAAGAAACTCCACGGAAGAATTCCGGAGAGGACGTAGAGCGCGTAGCCGGTCTCCATCCGGAACAAGAGCGAGAAGACGATGCTGATGACCGTCATTTGGAGGAGCGGATTGAGAAGGGACCAGACGAACCCGAGCGTGGATCGCCGGTACTTGACCTTCAGGTCCTGCGAAACGAAGTTCTTAATGACTTCACGGAAGCTCCAGACTTCCGCAATGCGGCTGGCGGCACCGCGATTCGCATTCCACTCGACGACCTGGCTCATTCCCGATACCTGAACCTTGAAGACTGAAGTGCCAGTATCCCGGAATGACCGGCAAGTCGCTAGAACCGGCCGGGTGACAGCCGGCCGTACTTCGCCAATTGATTGGCGGCGGCGCGGAAATCGCGTGGGGGTGCGATCGACCATTCCATCGGATCGCCGTTCAGCGGATGGCGGAGCGAGATTCGTGCGGAATGCAGACTGAGGCGGGCGATCAGGGGCCGTTCGGGACCACGACGGCTTTCGCGGTAGCCCGGTTTGAACGATGACAGCATTAATTCTTGCGCACCGCCATAGGTTGGATCGACAGCGAGCGGCATTCCGACGGTCATGAGATGTACGCGGATCTGATGCCGGCAAGCCGAGCGCGGGACGCATTCGATGATGGCAGTCCCCGCGAACGCCTCGACCAGCCGCCATTCGGTTCGCGCGGCGATGCCGCGTTCCGGGTCGATGCGGACTTTCGTCCACGGCTGACGCGGCACATAGAGTGGAGCATCGATCGTCCCCGATGGCTCGGGGAGGGTCGCGCGAACGATTGCGAGGCAGGCCATGGTCATGCGGCCATCGGCGATCTGTTCGGAGAGGTTCGCGCGGCTGCGTTCGTTCCTCGCCAGCGCGACGAGGCCGCTTGCTTCGTCCTCGGCGGCGCCGATCGCAACGGCTTCCTCGGGCAAATCGAGTTTATCGAGAAGACTGACTTCGATTTCGGGTCCCGGACGAATGGGCAGCCACGACGGTTTGTCGACTATCGCAATCTCTTCGTCGCTGAAGAGAACGGTGGGTTCGATCCGCTTCGGTTGATCGCGACGGCGGGGTTCTGCCGGCGGGGCAGTCGGCTTGGCCGATTCGCCCCATTCGATTTCTTCGCCCTCGTCATCCCAGTCGTCGTCGGACTGTTTCTCGCTCACAAATTTCCCTCCGCCGGTTGGCCGCTAAGGGCCGCCCGCGCCGAGCAAATCATCCCGCCCAGGAAGCCCGGCCACGATGTAAACGTCGGTCAGATCGTCGGGTTTCGCCGCGGGCTCGACGATGACAGCGTACACGAGGCGTTTCTTCGGATCACTGTTGATCGCGGCCACGCGGCCGATCGACATCGGGGCTGAGAGCCCCGGCGTGTCGGGGGCAGTGACGACGAGATCGCCGATGGCAATCTGATCGTCGGTGTTTGGCTGGCCGGCCGTGGACACGTAGCGCTGCGGAACATCTTCGATGACCATTTCGCCGCGGCCGCGGCCGCGAAGCGTGGCGGGGTAATCGACCGAGACAAACCTGCCGCCGCGGATTCGGCCGACGCGCACCGCCGTTCGACAATCGGGGTCGGATAGAAGGACGACACGAGCCATGTAGGGCTGGACGAATTCGATTTTGCCTACGACTGCCTCGCGGGCCAGCACGGAAAAGCCGCGTTCCACGCCCTCGTGTCCACCGGCGTCCACGAAGAATCGAGAGATGACCCAATCCTGCCATTTCACGCCGCGGGACGCGCCGCGCGATACGAGGGCTGAGTCGCGCGCGGCGACCAAATCGCGGGCGACCACGCTCGCGGGGATCAGACGGACGGACGAGGTGACATATTTCTCGCGCAGGCCCCGCAGGCCGGCATTTTCCCGCCGGAGTTGGTCGAGGAAGCCGCTCTGAAAGAGCAGCTCGCGCTCGAGTTCGGCAGCGCCGGGCTGGGTGGTCGGTGGGCCGCCATGCATGTCCCGGCGGACGTCGGCCAGGGACTTTGTGGTCCAGGTTCCGGCTTCGTAGACCACCGCCTGGGCGGGGACAAGGAGCTGGGTGATCCCCTTCATCCAGTCAGTCCAGCCCGGGGGCGCGAGCAGCATGGCCCCCGAAAGAAGCATCAGCAGCACAAAGGCCCCGCTCTTGGTCAGTCGCACGGGCAACGGCGGCATAGACACGCATGTTACGGACCGGCGTCCGGTCGTTCCATCGTCCCCTCGGCCGGCTGTTCCGATCGGCGACGAATCCCCGTATCGTATGCCGCGATGACTGAACTGGCCGTATTTGAGGATGCCGGCTGGCGCAATTTGCTTCCGCTGACCTGGTGGCGGGCGGCGTTTGACCTGCGCTGCGGCCTGGATTCGCTTCTGGACAAGATCGAGCGGGTTTGCGGCGCCCGCGCCGGACTGCTCGTTCGACCTGATCTGGCGGCTGTGATCGCGGCGCGGCAGGAGCGGGTGGTGAACTCGATCGACGCCGTTCGACCGAAATTGTTCGTCAACGGGCGGCTGCTGTTGCGGGCGCCGATTGAGTTGCCGGTGGGGGTCGCGGCCTGGCGGGGCGACACGCTGCTGGCGGCGCACGTGCAGACGGCCTTTGCGAGCAAGCTCACGCCGGATGTGCTGCTCGATGCGGAATTGACGCGGCAGGCGCTGGCGGGCGTCGGACATGAGACGCTGCCGGCTGAGTCGTTCGAGTTGATCGACTATGTGTGGCAACTCGTGCATGCCAATCCCGGGGAACTGCGCAGGCAGATCGGCGGGGCGTCGCGGCAGCGATTGGGCAGGGTCTATGCCGGCGCACACTTGTTGAACGAGGGCGAGATTCACGTCGCGACGGGGGCGAAGGTCAAGCCCGCGGCGGTACTCGATGCTGAGGGCGGCCCGATCTATATCGCTGAAAACGCGACCGTTTCGCCGAACGTCACCATCCAAGGGCCGTGCTACATCGGGCCCAATACGCTGATCCAGCCGGCCTCATTGATTCGCGAAGGGACTTCGATCGGGGCGTGGTGCAAGGTTGGTGGCGAGGTGGAAGGGACGATCATTCACGGCTACTCGAACAAGCAGCATTATGGATTTCTTGGGCATGCCTACGTCGGCGAATGGGTGAATCTCGGCGCCGGGACGGTTAACAGCGATCTGAAGAATACCTACGGTTCGGTGCGTGTTGCGGTCAATGGGCAGTCGATCGACACGGGCCACATGTTCGTCGGGAGCTTCATTGGCGACCATGCCAAGACGGGCATCAATGTGGCGCTGCCGACCGGTTGTGTGATCGGGTTCGCCGCGAATGTGTTTCTCAGCCGGTATCCGGAGAAGTTTGTTCCGTCGTTTGCGTGGCAGACGGACGAGCGCTGCTCGGTCTACGATCCGCAGCGGGCGCTGGCGGTGGCGAAGAAGGCAATGTCGCGACGCAAGGTCGAGATGTCGCCCGCGGAGGAGCACGCGTTCATTCAGATCGCGAAGGCTGCGCCGGGGATCGAGGTCGGCTAGTTTATTCTTCGCTGGCCGGTTTGGGGTCGCCGGCTGGGGGTTGGTTGTCGTAGGTGGCGGATGGGACGCCTTCTTCTTCCTTGTGCGCCGGGGGCGGCGGGGTTCTTCGGTGGCGCGGGGCGGTGGAGGTGTCGTGGTCGGTGCTCACGGACGGATCGCGCCTTGAGCGCCGGGACGGGCTGTCTTTGCTGGCCACGGCCGGGGGCGGCGGCGGGCTGTTGGCGTCCTTCAGGAACAGGTAGTAGAGCTTGCCCTCGTTGTAGGTGAAGCCGGCGCGCTTGCCGGCGGCGTCGCCCACTCCCATGAAGATGTCGCAGCGGCCGGCGGCGCGGATGGCGGCACCGCGATCCTGATCGAGGGCGAAGCCCTTATACGGCCGGCGGGCGCCGCTCTCGTCGGAGGGGATGCTGCTCACGTCCATGAACGCGAGGCAGGCGCGCGGGAAAACTTCCTTGTCGGTGGCGATGGTGTAGTTGGTCGAGACCTTTTCGTTCAGGCAGCCGAACGGGCCGCCGGGGGCCGGCTGGAAGAAGACGTAGCGCTCGTTGCGCCAGCAGTATTCGTTGATCTCGTTCGGGTGGGCGGCGAAGTAGTCGAGCATGGCGTTGAGCGACAGCTTGTCTTTCTCGAGCTTGCCGTCCTTCACCATTTCGCGGCCGATCGACTTGTAGTCGTGGCCGTTGTTTCCGGCGTAGCCGATTTCGAAGATGTGGCTGTCGGGCATGCGGATCTGGCCGGAGCCCTGGACCGTTACCACGTAGGCCTTGAACGGATCGTCGACCCAGACCAGCTCGCGGCCGGCGCAGATGCCCTGCGACTCGATCTGTTCGCGGGTCTTCCAGGGGCCGCCGACCGGGTTGCCCTCGATGTCTTTCTGGAAGCCGTTGGGGATCTTGTAGATCGGGCTGGTGAACTTGGCGGTTTTGGTTTTGCTGCCGTCGAAGATGGGGGTGTAGTAGCCGGTGTAGAGCATGGTGCCGCGGTCGTCGCAGCCGACGGAGATATAGACGTCAAACTTCTCGCGGATGGTGGCGTTGAGCTCGTCGGGCGACTTGGCCTGGGCGAGGACCTCCTTGAAGAGGATGAGACTGTCGACGGCGCGCTGGTGGGAGACGTCGCCGTAGGGGAAGTAGCGCTGCGAGGACTTCTTGCTTAAGTAGTGCAAGCTGCGGTCGATGGCGGCGATGAGCTCGCCCGACTGCGAGTTGTAGAAGGCGTCGGAGAAGTCGGGAATCTGGCTCGGGTCGGTGATCTTGCGGAGGGCGAGCTGGCCGGGGGGGAGGGGTTTGTCGTAGTCCTTGTCGTTGCTGAAGTCCGGGGCGGCGAGGGGGATGGGCTCGGGCTTTCCGCAGCCGGCGAGGAGGAGGGCGGCGGCGAGGACGGCGAGACGACGAAGCGCGGCGGATGACATGGAGAGGCCCTTGTTGGGTCCGTTTGGCGGGGAAATGTGGGCAAACCGCACCCGCACCCGCCGCGGCGGACCGATGGATAAGACATCGGCAAAAATGGGCGTCCGGGAAAAGCGCGGGGCTTTCGGGCGGGAGGCGGGAAATTGCCGGGATTGGGGGGAATTGGGGGCTTTTGCTGCCGGTCTAATCGGAGGCGGGCGTGGGATTGGAGGGATTTCTTCGGCCGTCGGGAGGGGGTGCAGGAATTGGGCGCTCTCCACCCAGCCGGGTATTTGCGCACGAAGATTGATCGCTCGCCAGCCGGATCATCGAAGTCCCGGCTGAAGAGTTCGAGTTCGGTTAGGTATTTCCATTGGCTTGCCAAGCAGAATTTTCTGGCGAGTGAGTGGGGCTAGTTGCTGGAGTCCGTTTCGGCGAACGGTTGTGTATTCAATCCTGCGGAAGAGACATGCAAGGGCCCGGCCGGTCATTTATAGGGTGCAAACTGATTGCCGTCACGCGTCAGTAGCTGCATCAACTTCGGATGAACAAACAGCTTCTCCCGGCCGGCCACTCTTTCCTCCAACACTCCTAATGTCACGAGTTTTTTCAGGTAGACCGACGCAGTCTGCCGGCCGGCAATTTCCCGTTGCGTGAGATTCTGGATGCGGCAATAGGGAAGTTCGAAGATTACGTCGACAAGTTCGCGGCTGTAGACCTTCTGCCCGTATTTCCGCACATAATCCCTGGTGTACTCGTGCAGAGTGCAGATCGCTGCAATTTTGGCGACTGTCCACCTTGAGGTCTCCTCGACACCTTTGATCATGAAGAGGATCCATTCCTCCCACGCGGCTTTTTTTGTGACTTCAAGCAGCAGTCGGTAATAGTCCGCCTTGTTCCGGATGATGTAGCGGCTCAGATAGAGGAGTGGCAGTGTGAGGAGATTCTCGCTGGTGAAAAAAAGACTGTTGAGCACGCGGCCTGTGCGCCCGTTGCCATCCGTGAAGGGGTGAATGGCCTCAAACTGGTAGTGGGCGACGGCCATGCGGATTAGCGGGTCGATGTCGGTCTGCTGATGCAAGAATTTTTCCCAATTGGCCAACAGCGAGCGTAGCAGCTCCTCACCGACGGGAGGGGTATAGACGATCCTACCGACTCCGTGCGCCAGGGCGGTTCCCGGGATGCGTCGCACGTGCATATCGACGCCTTTGATGTGGCTGCAGATTTGCTCTGCGGTGCGGACGGCCAGTGGGCGATGCTTGAGGGAATTGAATGCATCCAAGAGGGCGCGGCCGTAGCGCAGGGCCTCTTTCGTGGGTGCATCGGCGTTTTCGTCGAGCTCGCGAAATTGAAAGAGCCGGTCGGTGGTAGTAATGACGTTTTCGATTTCGGAGCTGGCCTGGGCTTCGAGGAGAGGGAGGGTATTGATGAGAACGGCCTGATTAGGGATCAGTTTTGCAGCCTGCTTGAGTTCGGCGAGCGCAGCGCGGGCTTCTATACAGGTCTTAAGAACGGTTTTCGATTCCAAGTTGGTGGTTGGCGGCAAGAGGGGCAGTTGATTATGGGGCTGGCGCGGGGACCAAGTCGTTCTGGACATGGCGACATGCTATGTCGATGCCGGCGACGGGTCAATTCAACGTGTCGAAAAAAAATGATTCTATCGACACGTTGTCGGGGCGTGTCGAAGAAGGCGACAGGTCAGTGTTGGGCGGTGTAGAGGAGAGATTTCTTGAGGGCGTCGAGCTTCATGAGGCAATGCGAAAAAAGCGGTTCGGATTCGGCGCGGAGCGCCTCGCCGCGCCACCCGCCGACGCCTTTGAACCGCCGGACGGTGATCGGATGTTCGCGGAGCACATTCGAACCGTCAACAGCACACGAGCCAGCCGCCGAGGAGAGTTGGGTCGATGTGTTCGGCCTTGGTTTCGGCTTCGTTCACGTGCTGACTCATATCGGGTTAAGTTCCTTCGTAGCTACGTACAATGAGTGGCTCCGCCCGCCTCAGGTCGTCCTTGCTTGCTATGTTCAATCGCAGATCGCCCGTTCCCCAGTGACCAATCTGGCGCATATCGCGGCTGAAGCCTTCTTCGATTGTCACGGTGTCGGGATCAACTTTAAGGAACACGAGTATTTCATTCTTCAAGACGACGATACTGGCGAAATTCTTAATCCGCCGGAACGCGACATAAAGTTTCAGGTGCTTTTCAACAACATCGTCTCCCAAACCAAGGATGAATGCACGAAGTCCCTCGTAGAGATCGCGCATTTGCTCGTCCATTTCGGCGAGTGCCTGCTCGACGGGTCGATCGGAACTGGCCTTTCCCGGCTTTGTTTTGATAGCGGGTCCGTCAACCACGATTGGATCAGCGGTCGTGCTGGTCAGAAGCTCAAGCGCGAGTAGCGCTTGCCCGAAGCGACGATAGCGAACGAGGTCAATGTTCCGATCAATCTGGCGGACGGCGTGCTCGTCGTGTTTGGTGAAATCGGCTGCGACGCAGATCAGTCGTGGCGAAGTCCAGTCTATTAGATCACTCACATCTTTGCCAAAACGATCAAGGACCAGCAGTTTGAATTCCGCCTTGTGGTCCAGGAGCCAATCAAGATAGTAGAGCCCCTGACTAATCACGTTTTCGCTCACTGCTCGCTTGTACTCGAGAATCACCGGGCAATCGTTTTCGTCGAGTCCGAGCGTGTCTATTCGGCCGCCGTGGAGCTTTCCGGTGGAATGCTCCGACGCCACAAAGCGGACGGCGAGCATTGGATCAAGGTTGCTCTCGATTAGCGTCTGAAGCGACTTCTCCAGTCCGCCGGCTTCTCCGGGCACTTCGGTAGCTCTGCCGTCGCTTATTGTGAATAACTTAATCTCGCTCATGAGTTCCATCGCTCCGATCGTACGCGCGGGTGGGCTTAGTGCTCTTGATTCGTAGCGGGGACCGTACCCGGGGTCGCCTCGCCACCGCTAGTCCCTAGACATGGGGATTCACAGACCACGTTTGGGGAAGGTTGAGCTGCGGAGCGGCTGCTTAGGTGGCGATTGGAGGGCGGCGGGGGTGGTGGAGTCGTTCGCCCTCCGGGCGAATAGGGGAAAACGGCGGGGCCGGCGTTCCGGGGGTTGAAACCCCCGGCTACGTTCGATCGCCCTCCGGGCGAAATGGGAGCGACGGAATCCGAAGATGTGAAGTGGGAATGGGAGTGCAGAAACGTTGGGGCTCGGTGGGGGAGCGTTCGTCGTTTCGCAATCGCGCGCGTGTACGTGGAGTTCTCGATTCGCACAACGCACCGTACCCGGGCTTACGCCTCGGGCTCGGATGGTGCGCGGGTCCGCCGTGCGGGTGGGTATTGGAGGGCGGTGGGGGAGTTCGGGATCACGGCCGCGCATTATCGAGCGAAACCTAGCATCGCGACTCGACCGACTCGGACCGGGAAGCGCCCATACGTGCGCCCAACGGATCGCATACAATCGAGGCGTATCCGTTGAAACATTCACCTTTGGGAGCGAAACAAGTCATGTCCACCACCACCGCAAAGGTCCTGTACACCGGCCGCACTCACACCACGGGCGGCCACGATGGCGCCACGCGCAGCAGCGATGGCTTTCTGGACATCAAGCTGGCGCAGCCGCACCCGGCCGCCGAGAATCTCTTTGCCGCCGCCTGGTCGGCCTGCTACATCGCCGCGATCCAGCACGCCGCCGCGCTGCGCAAGATCAAGCTTGCGGGCTCTCCGGCGGTTGATGCGCAGATCGAATTGAACCGCGACGGCGATTCGTTCTTCCTGCGGGCGAGTCTGAGCGTCAGCATTCCGGGCGTGGAGCGCGAGGTGGCGCAGGAGCTGGCCGAGGCGGCGCACGGGCTGTGTCCGTACTCCAAGGCGGTCCACGGCAACATCGAGGTCTCGACGACCATCATCTGACGAGACTGCTCAGGCGGCACCCTTACGCTCCACGTGCACGCACCTGCGCTCACCGACCACCAGCGTGGGAAGATGGCTCGTTGGCGGAACTGTGTGCCGCGTTGGCGGCGGGCGCGGTAGGTATTCCGGGAGCTAAGACCCCGCGGCTATGTTCGATCGCCCTCCGGGCGAATTTGCGGGGCGACGGAAACCGACGAGATGAATTGGGAATGGGGGCGCGGTGGGAGCACGTGTAGTTTGGCGGTCGCGCGCGCGCATTTGACGTTCTCGATTCGCACGGAGCACCGTACCCGGGCTTACGCCTCGGGCTCGGACGCGGAGCGAGCGGGGAGCAGGAGCATGAGCAGGATTCGGATTAAGAATACGAGGAAGAGTATGACGGGGGGGACCGAGTCAGGGCATTTCGCGGATGACGCTGTATTCGGCGGGCTGGAGGTTGCCGGCGAGGATTTCGTCGCCGATCCATCCCTCTTCGGTTGAGACGAAGCCCTTGCGCACCAGCCACTCGCGGACGGCTTCTTCGGTCCAGGGGCGGCGGGCGATGCCGGAAAGATTTTGCTGGAGGCGTTTGAAGTTGACGTTGATGAGGAGCTTCATACTCATGTGCGATCATTATAGCGGAGATCGCGACAAGCGGCGCGATGGATTGGGGCGGATTCGGTTCGCATTCGGTCGTGGGATTGGGCGAATATCGGCGTTTGGGCTGAAAACGCGGATGGGGATGCGGGGGAGCGGGGCATTCGTGGCGGCGGGGGCGGTTGAAAAGCTTGGGTGACGTGATACGCTCGGTTGGTTGGCGCGGAGCGATTGCACTTGCTGCGGACATTGAAAGCCCACATTCAGCTACTTCGGCCGGCGCAGTGGGTGAAGAACATCTTCGTCTTTGCGGCGTGGGGCTTTTCGGACAAACGGTTTGAGCCAGCGGCGTTTTTGACGGCGTCGGTCGCGTTTCTCGCGTTCTCGCTGCTGTCGGCGGCGGTGTATGCGTTTAACGACATGCGCGACTATCGCGAGGACGCGCTGCACCCCACGAAGCGGAACCGGCCGGTGGCGAGCGGGAAGATCTCGCCGGCGGCGGCGGGGCTGGACGCGATTCTGCTGACGCTGGCGGGCGTGTTCATTTCGTACAGTCTGGGGCGCGGGTTTCTGTTTACGACGACGGTCTATCTGCTGCTCAACCTGTTCTACAGTCTGGGGGCGAAGCGGCTGGTGCTGCTGGATGTGATCATTGTGGCGATCGGGTTCGTGCTGCGGGCGCTGGGCGGGGCGCAGGCGCTGAACGTTGAGGTGTCGGCGTGGCTGCTTATCTGCACGTTCACGCTGTGTCTGTTCCTTGGCTTCGGGAAGCGGCGGTGCGAGCTGGCGATGATGGACGCGCCGGGCGAGGCGGCGGGGCATCGGGCGACGCTGGCGCGGTATACGCCGGACCTTTTGAATCAGCTTTTGTCGGTGACGGGCGGAATCGCGGTCATCACGTTTTTGTTGTACACGCTTGATCCGTACACGGCGCACACGTTTCGGCCGCTGATTTTCACTACTCCGCTCGTTTTCTATGCGATTTTTCGGTACGCGATGGTGATTGAGCGGGGGGAGCATCCGGGGCCGACGGACATTTTGATTAACGATCGGCCGTTTCTGATCACGGCGATCGTCTGGCTGCTGCTGACGGGGCTGATCGTCTATCGGGGGAAGCAGATCGAGAAGTGGCTGCCGCCGATTCGATGGCCGGGGACGCAGGCGCCGATTGAGCCGCCGCATCGGCCGTAGGCACGCTTGTTCGCCGGTCCGGCAGGCGCACGCTTGATTCGGGGGCGGTAGAACGCAAAAATAGAGTAGCGGCGGCCACGATTGCTTGTCGCCGCGACAGCCGGTAACAACGCCTCAAACCGAATCACCGGCGGCCTGGAGCACGGCCGTCGGCCTGCGATAAAGGTAACTCTCCATGCACGATCAGATTCCGTCCGTCGACGCATTCAATCCGATTGATACGCACGAGTCGTCCGGCGTGTTGCCGGTGCGGAAGAATCCGAAGATCAATCGGTTGTTCAAGGCGTGTTGCAAGCTGGGGGCGAGCGACGTGCACGTGAAGGCGGGGGCGCCGCCGCGGTTTCGGCTGGGGGGTGACATTCGCAAGGCGCACGAGCCGCCGTTGTCGTCGGAGCAGATCGACGAGATGGTGTTCGAGATTCTGACGCCGGCGCAGCGACAGCACTTTCTGGATCATGGGGCAGTCGACTTCGCGCATGATCTGGAGGGGGCGGATCGATTTCGCGTTAACGTGTTTCGGCAGCGCGGGCATACGTCGATCGCGGCGCGGCGCGTGGTGCGGCAGATTCGCGGATTCGAGGAGCTGGGCGTACCGGATATTTTGAAGACGATCTCGGAGGCGGAGCAGGGGCTGGTCTTGCTGGCGGGAATCACCGGGTCGGGCAAGAGCACGACGATCGCGGCCATGCTGGATTACATCAACCGGAATCGGCCGGTGCATATCGTGACGCTGGAGGACCCGATCGAATATTTGTTCGAGGACCACAAGGCGTTCATCAATCAGCGCGAGGTGGGGATCGACGTGCGGGATTTTCACGCAGCGCTGAAGTACCTGATGCGGCAGGACCCGGACGTGGTGCTGATGGGCGAGATGCGCGATCGGGACACGTTTGAGGCGGCCATGCACGCGACGGAGACGGGGCACCTGGTGTTCGGGACGATCCACGCGTCCACCTGCGCCCAGACCATCACGCGAATATTGGACCTTTTCCCGGAGGGGGCGCGGGCGCTGGTGCGGCAGTCACTGGTGTTCAACTTGAAGGCGGTGGTGGCCCAAAAGCTGCTGCCATCGATCACGCCGAAGTACAAGCGGGTGCCTTGCTGCGAGATCATGATCGTCAATGCGGCGATCCGGAAGCTGATCGCGGATGGGCGAGACGTCGAGATTACTTCGGTAATGAAGGGGTCGTCGGCGGAGGGGATGCAGGACTTCACGGCGGCGTTGCATGATCTAGTGCAAAAGGAATACATCGACTTGAAAGTGGCGCTGGAGGTTGCCACCAATCCCGAGGAATTGAAGATGGTCATGAAGGGCATCCGCACGGGTGGCGGCGGGATTCTTGGATAGCGAATCCAGGTTTGCAGGGCTCGCAGTACATACATGGCGAAGACATCTTCAAGGGATTGCGTGGAACTGCAGATCAGCGCGGGGGGAATGCGTCGGCGGGTGCAGCTGGAGCGATCGATGTATCGCATCGGGCGGCAGGACGACAACGATATCGTCATCGACGACAAGAAGGCGTCGCGGCGTCACTGCGTGTTGGAGAAAAGCGGCGAACAGTTCGTATTGCGCGACCTGGATTCGCGGAATGGGACCTGGGTGGGTGAGGAGCGCGTGCGGGAAGCGCGACTGTCGGCGGGGGAGGCGTTTCGGATCGGGCGAACCGTTTTTGAGCTTATCGCATCGGGAGCGATGCCCCGCTCAGATCACGCGATGAATATTGAGATCATCGATATTCCACCGCCGAAACAGCCGAAGATCGCGCGGGAGGCGAAGTCCGGGTTTTCGACCCGACTGAGCGGGCCGGTACAGCAGCAGTTGCGTCCGTTGCGCGAGGCGGCGTCGCTGCTGGCGCGGACGACCGACCGTGCCTTGACGCTTCGCAATGCGCGTCTGCTGGATCGGCATTCAAAGCCACGGGCCATCGGCGAGAGCGGAACGACCGAAGCCGAGACGGCACTCCTGGAAATCGTGCTGACGGCGATTCAGATTCGAGTATCGGACATCTTTATCGAGCCGGGGGAGAGCGGGTTTGCGCTGCGGGCCCGGATCGACGGGCTTCTGCAGCCAATGGCCCAGATCAAAAAGCCGCTTGGTCTTGCGCTTCTGAATGCGATCAAGATACTTTGCGAGATCGACCTGTCGAAGCGAAGCATGATTCAGGAGGGGACATTCGTCGTGGCGCTGCCGGATCGGCGAGTCGATCTGCGGGTTTCGATTTTGCCGGTGTCGGACGGGCAGAAGGCAGCGATTCGCATTCTGGACAAGGCACGTATTCCGGACAACCTGGCTTCGCTGGGAATGGACGAGGATTTGTTGAGCGAAGTGCGACGAGCCCTGGCGCAGGACGCGGGGATGATTGTCGTCTCGGGGCCAACAGGAAGCGGGAAGACTACGACCCTCTACACCATCTTACAGGGGATTGACGCCCATCAGCGAAATGTCGTGACGATTGAGGACCCGATCGAATATCGCATCGATCAAGCGACGCAGATCGCGATCGACCCGGGGCATCAGGTGACGTTTGCGTCGGTGCTCGCTTCGGTATTACGGCAGAATCCGGACGTCATTCTGGTGGGCGAGATTCGGGACAAGGAAACCGCCTCCCTGGCGATGCACGCATCGAGCACGGGGCATCTGGTGTTGACGACGGCGCACGCGCGGGACGCGCTGGGAACAATTTTTCGGCTCCTGGACCTGGGGATTGAGCCGGTGCAGATTGCGGGGTCGGTGTCGCTGGCGGTTGCACAACGGCTGATTCGACTGCTATGCCCGCATTGCAAGCGTCCGTTTCGCCCGGACGCACGGATGATCCGCGACCTCCGCCTGGATGAGCGACAGTCCGTTGAACTCTTCGTCCCGGTGGGCTGCGCTCGGTGCATGCAGACGGGCTACGCGGGGCGCACCGCAATATTCGAGGTGATGAGGTTCACGCCGGCGCTTCGGGATGTGATCCTGACACGACCGACAGTGGCCCAAGTCCGGAAAGCGGCCGGAGACTGGTTGTTTCGAACGCTTTCGGACAGCGGCCGGCGGAAGGTATTGCAAGGATTGACGTCATTTGAGGAATCGGAGCGGGTGGCGTCGGGCGATTGAGTTTGGCGGGTCGGGCGGATAATCTGGCCGGGCTTTAGATGGCGCGGAAACGGCGGTCGGGCGCGCGGGGGCGGCGACGCAACGGCCGGGCGGCGTGAGGAACGATGGGATTTGACCCCGCGATGATATTGGCCGACCTTCCGACGACGGGCGGATATTTTTCGCCGCTGAAGGTGGGATTATTCGCTGTCCTCGGCCTGGCATGGGCCGCGACGGCGGCATGGACGGACCAGGACACGATCCGCGCAAAGGTCACCAAGCAGCCCTGGAACGCGATTGTGTTCGGCGGCGGTGCGCTTGGTATCGCATTGTGGATTTTGCTGCCGCAGTTCTATCTCGGATTACTGGCGTTCCTGCTGCTGTACGGCGGGACCTCGGTTTGGTACTGCCTGATGCGAAACGGCAAGGTTTCGCCGGGACAGCAGGTCCTGACGCCCGCGCACCTGAAGCGGCTCTTTGGCAAGAAGTCGAAGTCGGACGACGCGGCGAACGCGGGTGACCGGGTTCGCATCAAGGGGGCGGACGGTAAGCCGGCGAAGTGGCCGACCGATCCTGAACATCGCGAGAGCTATCGGGCGTTGCAGGAATTCCTGTTTGACGCGATCTGGCGGCGCGCGAGTGTCGTGGACATCACGATCGCGGCGCAGCAGGCGAAGGTGATGTACCGGGTCGATGGGGTGAATCGCGAACGCGAGCCGATCGAACGCCCGCTGGCGGATGAGATGCTCGAGCACCTCAAGCGTATCTGCGGGATGGATGCGGTTGAGCAGCGGAAGCCACAGAGCGGCAAGATGACGGGCGCGGTGGGGCCGGGCGGCAAGCAGGACAAGGTGGTGGAAATCCAGGTTCGGACGAGCGGCAGCACGGCCGGTCAGCGGGTCGTGATGAACATGTTCTCGGAGGAGAGCAAGTTCCGGATAACGGACATCGGATTGAACAAACACCAGCTTCCGGCGTTGCAGGCGGTGATCGAGAAGCCGCGCGGCGTGGTGGTGGTGGCGGGGCCGAAGGAAAGCGGCGTGACGAGCACGCTGTACGCCCTGATTCGATCGCACGACGCGTTCTTGAAGAACATCCACACGCTCGAAAACGCGAAGGTAATGGACATCGACAACGTCACCCAGCATGTGTTCGACAGCAAGGGCGGGACGATCCCGTTCTCGCGCCAGCTTCAGTCGATCATACGAATGGAGCCGGACGTGTTGATGGTGTCCGAATGCACCGATCACGAAACGGCGGAGTTGATCGCGGCGGGCGGCAAGCAGAATCGCAAGATCTACGTCGGGCTGGCGGGATCGGACACGCTGTCGGCGGTGCGGAAATACATGCAGTTGGTCGGTGAAACCGAGTCGGCGGCGGCCGGTCTGGAAGCGGTGATTGCGCAACGGCTGGTGCGTGTGCTCTGTCCAAGCTGCCGGAAGGCATACAAGCCCGATCCGACGCTGCTGAAGCGGATGAACCTGCCGGCGGATGACACGCGCGTTTTCTATCGGCCGCCGAATCCGGACGAGCTGGAGGTGGACAAGAAGGGGGTCCCGATCATCTGCCAGGTATGCCAGGGGTCGGGCTATCTGGGACGGACGGGCATTTTCGAGGTGCTGATCGTCGACTCTGAGATTCGGTCGATGCTGGCGCAAGGCGCGCCGCTGATGAACGTGAAGGCGCATGCGCGACGGAACAAGATGCAGTATCTGCAGGAGTGCGGGCTGCTCAAGGTATTTGACGGGATGACAAGCATTAACGAAGTGCTGCGCGTGACGCGCGACGATGCGGCGGGTCCGGCCGGGCCCGCGAAACCAGCGCCGAAGGCGCCGGCGTGAGCATTCGGGACGGGAGCGATTTGAGATGATTCTGTCGCTGATCGCCGCGTTATTCGTGCTGCTGGTGGCTGCATTCTGGGCGATGCAGGGGGTATTCAGCAGCGCGATCATGCTGATCGAAACAATTGTCGCGCTGATGGTGGCGTTCGGGTATTACGAGCCGGTCGCGGGGCTGGCGACGGAGTACATCCCCGAATACGCGCACGGCGCGGCGCTGGTGCTGTTATTCGCCGTGACGCTGACCGTGCTGCGGCTTCTGACGGATAAGTTCATTCCGGGGAATGTTCAGTTTCCGATGCCGGTCGATCGGGCCGGCGGCGGGTTGCTGGGCCTGTTGACGGGGCTTCTGCTGATCGGCACGACGCTGACGGGCGTACAGATGCTGCCGATCGGTCCGGCGCCACTTGGATTCCAGCGGGTGTCGTTCGATCCACCGGGACGGCGGAGCATCTGGCTGAACCCGGACGGATTCGCGGTCAGCATGGCGGGCTTGCTCTCGACCGGGCGATTTGGTGGCGAACCGCTGGAGCGGGCCCATCCGGATTTTCTGGGCGAGTTGGCGACGACCAATACCGGTTTCCAGGTCGAAAGCCGGCGAATCGTGCCACCGAATTCGATGGCAGTGAAGAATTACTGGCAGGTCGACGCGATCGACGCGGTGACCCAGACGCAGCAGGGCGAAACCTGGAAGCGGGATTTCACGAAATCGGCGCCGGACGATTCGTCGCGGAAATTCATGATCGTGCGAGTGGCGATTGACGGCATCGCGGCGGACAAGACGGATGGCACCAACGAGCCATCTTTCGTGCGGTTTACGCCGGCGCAGTTCCGATTGGTGGGTAAGGCGGGCGACGGAGCGGGGGCGATGTCGCCGGTCGTCATCGCGTCGGGGTTGAGCGACATTTTCTCCGAGAAGGTCGGTTCGAAGCTCGATCCGTTCCGGGCGCAGCGGGTGGTGAAGTGGAAGGCGGATCAGCGGTTCGGACTTGGGAATGACAACGCCGCCGCAATCGCCAAAGACGGCAAATATCAGATTGATGTGGCGTTCGAAGTCGCGCCTGAGTTTTCGCCGTGGTTTGTGCAATTCAAGGCGAATGGGCGGGCCGAAATGAACCCGAGCCAGATGCTGAAGAAGCCGCCGCCGATGCTTGAGCCGCCCAAGCCGCCGCCGCCCAAGAAGGGCAAGAAGTCCGATAGCGAGGACGACGAAGACGACGCGGACGATGCTCCGGCCAAGGGAATTTCCACCGGCTCGAAGAAAGAGACGGCTGAACCCGCGGCAGACAGCGACGACGAAGACGAAGGCGATTCAGGAACAAAGAACGCCAAGACGCCGGCCAAGAAGGACGACTCCGGCGACGAAGACGAGGACTCCGCCGCCGCCAAGAAGCCGGCTGGCGCGAAGAAGCCGGCGAAGAAGGATGATTCGTCGGCCGCGGACGAAGATGAGGACTCGAGCGGCGACGAAAAGCCGGCCAAGTCGAAGAAACCGAGCAAGAAAGACGAGGAGGAAGGGGACGACAAATCAGATGGCGAGGACGCTGCCGCCGCGGCTCCGAAGAAACCAAAGGTCGGCGAGAAGGCGGCCGGGCGGACAAACGTCGCGTCGGCCGTGGAGGAGGCGACGGGGGTCTCGGCAAAGCTGCCGGTCACGTTGAAGAAATCGGACGTTCCGGCGAGTTCGCTGGCTGGCGGGAAGTTCAAGGAAGGGCACGTCGTCATTGAGGACGTGGGCGGCAAGGTCGCGAAGGCGGACGCGGTCACGAAGTTCGATGTTCCGGAAGACCTGGTGATGGTGCAGGTCGGGGCGGAGAAAAACTTCGCGGGCAGCACTCTGGGGCAGGCGCTGGAATTCGCGAAGCAGGCACTGGCGCAGATTTTTGTTACGTCGGAGGCGGGAGACCAATACTTTGCGCTGGGGGTGTATACGGCGGCGACGGTGAGCGGGAAGCGCGTGCTGGAATTGCAATACTGGCCGGGAAAGCGCGAGGAAGTCCCCGAGCGGGCGCTTGAGCCGGCGAAACGTCTGACGACGAATCTGCTGCGGATGGCCGCAAACTCGAGCGATCTCAAGATGGGGTTTTTGTTTCTGGTCCCGAAGGGCACGCATCTCGTGAAGTTCAACACGACGTCGCGCAACGGGCAGGCCATCGACATCGACGTCAAGTAAACCACATGTCCTTTCTTCACGACGCCGGGCGATCTGGCCTGGCGCGTTTTTTCGTGCTTGTCTGTATCACAATCAGTGTTCGGCCGCGATCTGCCGGGGCGGAGGGCGGCGCATCGGCACGTGGCGGCGACGCGGCGGTTGTCGCGGCGATCGAGGCAATCAGCCCGTCGGTAGTGCGGATCGAGGCGATTCGCGGCGGGGGGGTAAGCAACGGCTGCGGGACGATTATTGACGGGGCCGGCCTTGCACTGACCTGTCAGCACGTCGTGGCGGGCGCGCGGCAAATTGACATCATTCTGTCGGACGGGCGTAGGGCGCGGGCCGAGTTGGTGGGGGGCGACGCGCGGAGCGACCTTGCCGTGATTCGAGTGGCGGTGAGCGGGTTGAAGCCGGCAGCGTGGGGCGACGCCGATGGGCTGCTGCGCGGGCGGATGGTGATCGCGCTGGGAAGCCCGGCCGGCGTCGTGGCATCGAGTCAGCCGTCGGCGGCGGTGGGTTTCGTGGCTGCAATCGGGAGGCCGGAGCCGTCGGCGTTTGGAGCTGACGGGTCTGAGCAGCGCGGCGTGCTGGTTCAAACGAGCGCGCTGGTGCGGCGAGGAGACTCGGGCGGTCCGTTGATCGATCTGGAGGCGCGACTGGTCGGAGTGGTGTCGGCGGTGGCTTCAGACTCGGAGCGCGGGCTGGCCCCGGCGATGGCGACACCAATGACGGCCGCGATGCGGCGGATTGTCGAGCGATTGGGGCGGGGTGAAAAGATCGAGCGTGGCGACATCGGTATTCGGATCGGACCTGCTCGGGCCGCCGGGCCGCGGCCGCCGAGTCAGATCGATGAGGCGGGAGCGATCGTGGTGTGGGTCGATCCGGGCGGACCGGCGGACCAAGCGGGATTGCACGTCGGCGATGTGATTGTTCGGGTGGACGGGCATTCGGTCGGGTCGGCCGATGGGCTTGAGGAGCAGGTGTCGGAGGCCGAGGCGGGATCGCGACTGGCCGTGGTGGTGCGACGCGATGGTGGCGAGTTGCCGCCGCTATCCGTGGTAACGCGGCGCGAGTCCCTGTCGTCCCGGCCGCGCACGACGCTCGGCGAGGGTCGCGAGTGGCGCGGGGCGCGGCTGAGTCCGATGCCCGATTCGCTGCGGCGGCAGATGGCGGCGCCGGCGGGATCGCTGATGGTGGTGCGGGTTGCGAGCGATTCGGCGGCGGCGCGGGCCGGGCTGGAGCCGGGGAGTGTCATCGTGCGCGTGGCCGGGCGGACGCTCGATACGATCGAGTCGGGCGGGCCGTTGCTCGATGACGCGAGCGGCGACGTGATGCTTGGGCTGGCGAGCGGTGGGACGAAGCTGGTTCGCGCGAAGTAGGGGGCGATTATTTCTTCAAATCGGGGCGGCTTTTCGCTTTCGGGCGAACGGCGGGCAGTTACAATCGCCGGATTCGACTGATTTGAAACCGCGAGTTCCCAATCCGGAGGCGGCGTCATGCTTGGCGAACTGCTGCTGCCCGAAATTGAAGAGCTGATTGAACTACGCGACTTCGCGGCGCTGCGCGAAGCCGTGGCCGATCTCACGCCGGCCGACATGGGCGATTTGTTCGCCGACCTGCCGGCCGAGCGCGTGGCGGTGATCTTCCGCATATTGCCGCGCGACCAGGCGGCGCGCGTGTTTGAGTATCTGCCGGTCGAGACGCAGGAGGCGCTGCTCAAGGCGCTGGGGCAGGAGCAGGTTGCGGGTGTGCTCAACGCGATGGCGCCGGACGATCGCACGGCGCTGCTGGAAGAGCTGCCGAGCGAGGCATCGCAAAAGCTGATTGGGCTGCTGACGCCGGAGGAGCGCAAGGTCGCCAACACGCTGCTGGGGTATCCGGAGGAGTCAATCGGCCGGCTCATGACGCCGGACTACGTGGCGGTCCGCCGGGAGTGGACGATTTCGGATGTGATGAATTACATCCGGCAGGTGGGGCGCGACAAGGAGACGCTGAACGTCGTCTATGTGACGGACGAGAAAGGCAAGCTGATCGACGACATCCGGCTGCGCGAGATCGTGCTGGCCGATCCGAACGCGCATGTTTCGGATTTGATGAACGAGCAGTTCGTCGCGCTGAAGGTGGATGACGATCAGGAGGCGGCGGTCCAGGCGTTCAAGAAATATGATCGGGTGGCGCTGCCGGTGGTGGATTCGCACGGCGTGCTGGTCGGCATGATCACGGTCGATGACGTGCTGGACGTCGCCGAGCAGGAAGATACGGAAGACATCCAGAAGATGGCCGGTATGGAGGCGTTGGACGCTCCGTACCTCGAGATCGGCCTGCTGCACATGGTGAAGAAGCGCGGGGTGTGGCTGTCGGTGCTGTTTTTGGGCGAGACGCTGACGGCGTCGGCGATGGGGCACTTTGAGAAGGACATTGAGAAGGCGGCGGTGCTGGCGTTGTTCATTCCGCTGATCATCTCAAGCGGGGGAAACAGCGGGTCGCAGGCGTCGACGCTGATTACGCGTGCCATGGCTCTGGGTGAGGTGAAGCTGCGCGACTGGTGGCATGTCATGCGGCGCGAGCTTGTGAGCGGGCTGCTGCTGGGCTTGTTGCTGGCCGTGATCGGCATTGTGCGAATTCACGTCTGGCAGTGGGTGGGCTGGAGCGACTATACGAATTACTACCACTATGTCGGCCTGGCCGTCGCGTTGGCGCTGGTTGGCGTGGTGCTCTGGGGGAGTCTCATGGGCAGCATGCTGCCGTTCATTCTGCGGCGGCTTGGACTCGATCCGGCGACTAGTTCCGCGCCGTTTGTGGCGACGCTGGTCGATGTGAGCGGGCTGATCATTTATTTCTACACGGCGCTGGCGATATTGAACGGCAAGCTGCTCTGACGAAGCGGCATTCTTAAAAATGAGAAGAGGCCCGCCGGTTCCGACCGACGGGCCTCTTGGTTTTCAAGGTACTAAGTCTGTTCGAGGATTAGAGGCCCTCGAACTCGACTCCACCGTTGGTGGTCTTGCCGTGGATCGTTCCGCCGCCGCCGTTGAGCGTGGCGGTGACATCCTTCGCGGCGCTGTTTTCATCGGTGACGGTGAAGCCCGTGAAATCGGTATCGACGTGGCCGTTGGTGGTGTGAAGATCCAACGCGGCCTTGGTGCTGGTCGGTACGGAGATCGACATTCCGCCGTTGACGGTTTCGACATCGATCGAGCCGTTATCCGCCGGGGTGGCGCGGACGACGATGTTGCCGTTGACGGCGCGGATGAGGACGTTGCCGGTGATCTTGCGAACCTCGGCGCCGCCGTTATCGGTGGCGAGGTCTACATTGCCCGCGTTTCCGTCGATCGAGATCGGGCCGTTGGTGGTGCGGGCCTTCACGTTGCCGGCGTTGTCTTCGATGCTGACTGCGCCGTTCGAGGAATCGAGGTCGAGGATGAGACCGGCGGGGAGGGTGATCTTGAAGGATGCGCCGACGGCGTCGCGGCCGAACTGACCGCTACCGTGGCCGTCGCCGTTGCCATGGGCGCTGTCATCGGTGTCGGGGAATGTGACCGAGACATCGAGGATTTCGTTATTGTCGCCGGCCTTCGCGACCGTGACGGTGATCTGGGAGAGCAGGTCTTCGGCGTCGTTGTCGCTGCCTGCGTTGGCGAAAGTGAAGCTGCGGATGAGGGCGTCGTCACGCGAGGCGTCGACGAGCACGCGGACGAAGCCGTTCTTGGTCTTCACGCGGAGCGTCGTGATGCCGGTGACGTCCTGCGTCTGGGTGCTGCTGTCGGTGGCGATCTGGGGGAAGTTAAAGCTGAAGTCGAAGTTGTCGCCGTCGAAGTTCAGAGTGCCGGTGAAGGTGCCGCCGTCGCAACCGGCGAACGTGCCCGCGGCCGCGATGGCGGTCAGGGCGAAAAGTGAGCGGGCGAACCGACTCCACAAGAGTGTTCGGGGTTTCATGAGATTTCCTCCATGTATTGAACTACCGCGCGGGGGATGTCCTTGCGAGGATTCCTTTCCGGGAGCATCGGGATCGTACCTGTGGGAGGCGAGGAAATACAACGGGGGCTGGGCGAGCGGCGCAGATTCGGCCGCCGCTGACGCGATTCGGCGTCGGTTTGATTCGCGCAAGTTCCGTTGCTACATTGATCTGCATGAATCGGACCGCATCGGAAATTCGCAGGCAATTCATCGATTTTTTCGTCCAACGGTGCGGGCACACGTTTGTGCCGAGCTCGCCGGTCGTGCCGCATGACGACCCGACGCTCATGTTCACCAACGCGGGGATGAACCAGTTTAAGCCGCTTTTTCTCGGGACGGCTGATCCGTCGAGCGAGTTTGGGCGGATGAAACGGGCGGCGAATTCGCAGAAATGCATTCGCGCCGGCGGCAAGCACAACGACCTCGATGACGTGGGGAAGGATACCTATCACCACACGTTTTTTGAGATGCTGGGGAACTGGTCGTTTGGCGACTATTTCAAGAAAGAGGCGATTGGCTGGGCCTGGGAGCTGCTGACCAAGGTGTGGGGGATCGACGCTTCGCGGCTGCATGCGACTTATTTTCAGGGCGACGCGGCCGAGGGGTTGGAGCCGGATACGGAGGCCCGCGATTTGTGGATCGCCGTGCCGGGGATGGACAAGTCGCGCGTGCATCCCGGGAACAAGAAGGACAACTTCTGGGAGATGGGCGACACGGGGCCGTGCGGGCCTTGCAGCGAGATTCATATCGATCTGACGCCGGACAAGAGCGGCGGGAAGCTGGTCAACGCCGGCGACGCGCGGGTGATGGAGATCTGGAACCTGGTCTTCATTCAGTTCAAGCGCGGCGGGTCCGGGAAGCTGACGCCGCTGCCGGCCAAGCACGTCGATACAGGGATGGGGTTTGAGCGCGTTACGTCGGTGTTGCAGGGGAAGAAAAGTAACTACGACACGGATGTGTTCACGCCGATTTTTGCGGCGATCCAGAAGGTGACCGGGGCGGGCGATTATCGCGGGACGCTGCCGGGGAAGGCGGCGCCGGATAAGCAGCAGCTATTGGATATTTCGTATCGCGTGATCGCCGATCATGTGCGCTGTCTGACTTTTGCGCTGACCGATGGGGCGACGCCGAGCAATGAGGGGCGCGGGTATGTGCTGCGCCGGATCTTGCGGCGGGCGTTTCGGTATGGGTGGCAGTATCTCGGGATGCACAAGCCATTCATTTGCGAAATCGTACCGGCGGTGGTCGAGACGATGGGGGAGGCGTTTCCGGAGCTGCGCGGAAATCCGAACCACGTGGCGGAAGTGATTCGGGATGAAGAGGAGAGCTTCGGGCGGACGCTGGAGCGCGGCATTGCGCTGTTTGAGGAGGCGGCGACGTTCGCGAAGACGCACCATCATGGGCGGATCAAGGGTGAGGATGCGTTCAAGCTGCACGATACGTATGGCTTCCCGATCGACCTGACGCAGATCATGGCGGAAGAGAAGGCCATGACTGTGGACGTCGCGGAATATGAGCGGCTGATGGAGCAGGCGCGCGAGAAAGCACGCGGGTCGGCCGGCGGCGCTGTGGATATTCTTCCGGGTGGTCCGCTGCCGGATTGGGCAGCGACGGATGACGCGCCGAAGCATGCCGGGCAGGCGATCGACGCGGTGTTGGCAGGTTGGGTTCACGATGGTCGCTTTGCCAACAGCGGGCGCGTGCCGGAAGGGGCGCACGTGGGGTTGTTTTTCGGGCAGACGGCCTTCTACGCGGAGCAGGGCGGCCAAGTCGGCGACGCGGGCGAGATCGAGGGGCCGGGCGGTGTTTTCGTCGTTGAAGACACGAAGCGGCGCGGCGACTCCGTCGTGCATGTCGGTCGCGTTTTGCACGGGCATCTGAATGCGGGCGAGAAGGTGCGGCTGAAGGTCGGCGAACAGCGCGTGCCGACCATGCAGAATCACACGCTGACGCATGTCTTGAACTGGGCGCTGCGCGAGGTGCTGGGGGATCATGTTCAGCAGAAGGGCTCGCTGGTTGATCCGGACAAGACGCGGTTTGACTATTCTCACCAGGCGCCGCTTTCGGAAGATGAAGTGAAGCGGATTGAGGCGCTGGTGAATGAGCAGATTCATGCTGACCTGGCGGTGAATGCGAAGGAAGTGCCGCAGAAGGATGCGCTGAAGATCAACGGATTGCGGGCGGTGTTTGGTGAGAAGTATCCGGATGTGGTGCGCGTGGTTTCGATCGGCCCGACGATCGATGAACTGCTGGGCGACCCCGGGAATCCGATGTGGCGGAAATACTCGATCGAGTTCTGCGGCGGGACGCATTTGAAGCGAACCGGCGAGGGGCGGCGATTCCGGGTGATTGAGGAGTCGGCGGTTGCGAAGGGCATTCGGCGCGTGGTCGGCGTAACCGACGAGCGGGCGGAGCGGGCCGAGGAACTGGCGACGCAACTGACGAGCAAGATCGACGCGATGCAGAAGCTGGAGGGGGCGGTACTGGTCGAGCAATTCGGCGCGGTGTCGACGGCGATCGACTCGGAGCCGCTGCCGGTACTCGAGAAGTCGCGGCTGCGACAAGCGCTGGCTTCGCTGCAGGAGCGCGTTCGGAGCGAGCAGAAGCAGCAAGCCAAGGCGGGTACGGCCGATGTGGTGGCGCGGGCCGATCAACTTTTGGCGAAGGCCGAGCGACTTGGGTTGCATGCGGTGATCGTGGGCGGGCTGGGCTCGGCGACGGTGGATCAGATGCGCTCGGCGCTCGATTCGCTGCGGACGCGGGCTGGTTCGGCGGCGGTATTCCTGGCGGCCGAGAACGACGGCAAAGTCGTGCTGCTGGCCGGCATGACCCCGGATTTGGTGCAAAAAGGCCTAAAAGCCGGGGATTTGATCAAGGAAGTGGCCCCGGTGGTGGGCGGTCGCGGCGGCGGGAAGCCGGACATCGCACAGGGTGGAGGCACGGATGCGGCTAAGATACCTGAGGCACTGGAACAAGCCGCCCGGCTGCTGCGTGGCAAGTTGGGCGCGTGAGTGCGGCGGGCTGGCGGCCGGGCCGCGCTGGGTACGAGGAGATTCGTTATGAGTAATCGTTTTCGAATGGCGCTGGCGGGTTGTTGTCTGACACTCGGTCTGGGACTCGCGGCGTTTGCGGGCGATGAAAAACCGATGACGCCCGGTCCGGATCCGATCGCGGCGGCAATGACGCCGAAGTGCCCGGTGTCGGGCGAGCCGATCGACAAGAAGGTGTTTGTCGAGGCGGGCGGGATGAAGGTTTATTTCTGCTGCCCGAAGTGCGAGGGGAAGTACAAGGCCGATCCGATGAAGTATTCGGACAAGGTGCACGATCAGATGATCTGCATGTCCGACAAGCGCGTGCAGGTGGCCTGCCCGGTGGATGGCGCCCCGACGAAGAAGGACGCTTCGATCGACCAGAGCGGGATGAAGATATATTTCTGCTGCATGGAGTGCGCGGGAAAGTTCCAGAAGGATCCGGCCAAGTACGCCGACAAGATGGTTTCCTGCTACACGCTGCAGCGGAAGTGCCCGGTGGGCGGCGAGGACATCAACCCGGCATCGTTCGTGACGCTGAAGGACGGACAGAAGGTTTACTTCTGCTGCGACAAGTGCAAGGGGAAGTTTGACGCCGAACCGGCGAAGTATCTCGAAATCATGCACATGGGGATGGATGACATGAAGGGCGCTGCCGGCGACGCGATGAAGAAGATGCCGGGGATGCCCAAGTAAGCCAACGGGAATTGGCGAGCGATTTGAGGGGCGGCGTGCCATCGGGCGCGCCGTCGCTTTTTTTTGTGGGCGATCGCATAATCGGCCGAATGGCAAAACGACCAGTGAGTATGAGGCATGGGGCGGGGCTTTCGGGCCGGCGATTGTTGATCGGGATGGTGCATCTGCCGGCGTTGCCGGGGGCGGCGGGGTCGCGAATGACGATGGCGGCGATCGTTGCGCAGGCGTGCGACGATGCGCGGATGCTGGCGTCGGCGGGATTTGATGCGCTGGTGGTCGAGAACTATGGGGATGCGCCTTTTTTTGCCGAGCGCGTGCCGGGCGAGACGATTGCGGCGATGGCAGTGGTGGCATCGCGGGTCGCGGATGCGGTGAAGGTCCCGATCGGCGTGAACGTCCTGCGGAATGATGCCGAGGCGGGGTTGGCCGTTGCCGCGGCGAGTGGCGCGGCGTTCATTCGAGTGAATGTGTTGAGCGGGGTTTATGCCACCGACCAGGGCGTGATCACTGGTCGGGCGGCGGAGGTGGCGCGGGCGCGGGCGCGGCTGTGTGCGGGCGTGCGGATCGCGGCGGACGTGCACGTGAAGCATGCGGTGCCGATCAGCCAGCCGGACATCGGACGCGCGGCGGCGGACACGGCCTATCGCGGCAAGGCGAACATGCTGATCGTGAGCGGGCAGGCGACGGGGATGAGCGTCGATATGGGGGATTTGCGGCGGGTACGCGAAGAGGTTCCCGATCGGCCGATCTGGGTGGGCAGTGGCGTGACGCACGCGACGGCGAACGAGCTGCTCGAGCTGGCCGATGGGTTGATCGTCGGGACGTGCCTGAAGCGGGGCGGACGGACGACGGCGCCGCTCGATATGGGCAGCGTTAAGAAATTCATCAATTCCGTGAAGCGATAGAGAGACTGTTCAGGGGCGGCGGGCGAGGCGTTCGAAGGCGGCCAGTGTCTCGGCGGAGACGTGGTGCTCGATGCCTTCGGCGTCGGTTTGGGCGATGTGTTCGCTGACGCCGATGGCGCGAAGGAAGCGGATCACGATGTCGTGCCGGCGGCGGGCGGATTCGGCCAACTGGCGGCCGGCGGGGGTGAGAAAGATCGAGCGATAGGGTTTGCTGTCGACCAGACCCTGGGTGCGGAGGCGGGCGACGGTTTTGGTGACGGTGACGTGGGTGACGCCGAGGCGGCGGGCGATGTCGACGGCGCGGGCCTCGCCGCCGGCGTCGATCAAATCGGCGATGACCTCGACATAATCTTCGGCGATTTCGCTGCCGTGGGCCTTGCGGGTCTGGCGGTGGCCGCGGGCCTGAAGCTCGGGGACGGGCAGGGCGAGTTCGCGCTTGCGGCGCGGTTTGGCGGTGATTCCGGTTCGATTCATCGGGGTGAATTCTGTCGCGGTTGGAAAGATTTTGCAACCCCTAGTCTAAGATGTAACATTGGCTACAATAGTGGGCATTGGCGAATCCGGGACCCGCGGTTCGGGCCCGATTCGCAGGAGCCAATGCAATGCCAGCGGTCAATGCCGCGACCGTCCGGTCGCGTTCACTTGAAGAGGTTCATCGCAGCGTCAACGTATCGCACGGCCACTGGTGGCGGCGGATGTTTGCGTTTGCCGGGCCGGCCTACATGGTTTCGGTCGGCTACATGGACCCGGGTAACTGGGCGACTGACCTGGCGGGCGGGGCGCAGTTTGGATACCGGCTGATCTGGGTGCTCCTGATGAGCAACCTGATGGCCGTGCTGTTGCAGACGCTGTCGGCGCGGCTGGGGTTGGTGACGGGGCGCGATCTGGCGCAGGCCTGCCGGGATGATTATCCACCCGTCGTGCGATGGATTTTGTTTGTTCTGTGTGAGATCGCGATCGCGGCTTGCGATCTGGCCGAGGTGCTGGGGACGGCGATCGGGCTGAATCTGCTGCTGGGGGTGCCGCTGATTTGGGCGGTGGCGGTGACGGCGTTTGACGTGTTCATCCTGCTGGCGATTCAGCGGCTGGGCATTCGCAAGATGGAGGCGTTCATCCTGATGCTGGTAACCATCATCGGGGTGTGCTTCATCATCGAAATCTTCCTGTGCAAGCCGAGCTGGACGGGGATTGCGAGCGGGTTCGTGCCGACGCCGCTGTCGGGCGAGGCGTTGATCATTGCGATCGGCATCCTGGGGGCGACGGTGATGCCGCACAATCTTTATCTGCACTCGGCGCTGGTGCAGAGTCGCAATGTGCAGCGGAGCGTCGAAGGCGTGCGCGAGGCGTGCAAGTTCAACCTGATTGACTCGGCCGTTGCGCTGAACTGTGCGTTTTTCGTGAACGCGGCGATTTTGATTGTGGCGGCCGCGACATTCTGGACGCGCGGGACGGTCGTCAGCGAAATTCAGCAGGCGCATGCCTTGTTGCAGGGGCTGCTCGGGACAAAGGTCGCGCCGATCGCATTTGCGGTGGCGCTGATCTGCGCCGGACAGAGCTCGACCGTGACGGGTACGCTGGCCGGTCAGATCACGATGGAGGGGTTCCTGCGGTTTCGGATGCGGCCGTGGCTGCGGCGGCTGATCACGCGGTCGATTGCGATCATCCCGGCGGTGATTGTCATTGCGATTACGGGTGACAAGGGCAGCTATCGGTTGCTGATCATGAGCCAGGTAATCCTGAGCATGCAGCTTCCGTTCGCGGTCGTGCCGCTGATCAAGTTCACGAGCAGCAAGCTCAAGATGGGGCCGTTTGTTTCGCCGATTGTCATCCGCGTCGTGGCGTGGCTGGTTGCGGCGATCATCATTGCTTTGAACGCAAAGCTGGTGGCCGAGCAGATCATCAGTTGGGGCGACGCGGCCGGGAAGATGCGTCCGCTGGTTTATGCGATCACGCTTCCGCTGGCGGCCGGGCTGGCGGCGTTGCTGCTCTGGATGACATTGCGGGTTGAGCGCGCGGCGCGGCCTCAAGCGATTGTGTCGGCCGATGAAGTGGCCGATGCGGCCGGGCGGATGGCGCAGCAGTTCCGGCGTATCGGCGTTGCGCTCGAGGCGGCGCCGGCCGATGCGGCCATGCTGGCGGAGGCGGTGGCACTGACGAAGGTGCACGGGGCCGAGCTGGTGCTCATGCACGTGGTCGAGGGCGTCGGCGGGCAGTGGTATGGCGAGCAGACGGCCGACCAGGAGAGCCGCGACGACGAAGTGTATCTGAAGACGCTGGCTGAGCGGCTCGGGCCGGATATTGCGCGGGCCGGAGGGCGCGGCGTGCGGCCGGTGCTGGGTTATGGCGACGTGGCGCGGGAGCTGGTGCGGCTCGCGAATGTCGAGAAGGTGGACATGATGGTGGTGGGGGGGCACGGGCATCGCGGGCTGGCCGATCTGCTGCGGGGCGAGACGATCGGCGGCGTGCGGCACGGGTTGACGGTGCCGATTCTCGCGGTGCGCGGCACGCCGGGGCGCGGGCTGGCGGCTACGCCGGCTTAGCGAACCAGTGATAAAGCATGAAGTAGACGATCACGCCGGTGACCGAGACGTAGAGCCAGATGGGGAGCGTCCAGCGGGCGATGCGCTTGTGCTTTTCGAAGTTGCTTCGGAGGCCGCGGATGACGGTGATGATGACCAGCGGCACGGTGACGACGGCGAGGATGGTGTGGGTGGTGAGGATTGTGAAGTAGATCGGGCGGGAGAGGCCTTGGCCGGCGAACTTTGTCGGGCCGAGGCCGGTGATGCGGGTGCGGTAGTAGTGGTAGGTGAGGTAGCACGCGAGGAAGATCGTGCTGCTGGCGACGGCTGCGAGCATCAGGGTTTTGTGCAGGGCGATCTTTCGATTGCGGATGGCGGCGTAGCCGGCGACGACGAGGACGCCGCTGAGGGCGTTGAGCGAGGCGTTGACGCTGGGGAGGTGGTTCATCGTCACGCGGGGGTCAATCCTTTCCGGACATGAGCCGTTGCAGGTCGGACTTCAGGCGGGCGTAGGCCTCGGCGTCGTCGCCGTCGTAGTAGCCGCGGATTTTTCCGTCGCGGTCCACCAGGGCGAACATGGTTGAGTGGGTGATGGGGGCGGCGGGTTGTTCCGGCTCGACGGCGAGCTTGAAGCCCTTGCGGGCGAGTTCGTGGACGGATTTTTCGTCGCCGGTGACGAAGCGCCATGATTCGTGTCGCGCGCCGAACTGTTTTCCATATTCGGTGAGGACTTTGGGCGTGTCGCGCTCGGGGTCGACTGAGAATGAGACGAGCGTCACGGTTTTGGCGCCGGCGATGAAGGTCTGGAGGTCGCTCATGCGGCTGGACATGCGCGGGCAGGGGCCGGCGCAGTGGGTGAAGATGAAGTCGGCGACCCAGGTTTTGCCGTGGAGATCGGCGAGGGTGATGGGTTTGCCCTGATCGTCGATGAGTTTGAAGTCGGGGACTGTGCCGAGGTCGGGCAGGGGCTTTTCGCTTCGGCCGCGGCAGCCGGCGAGTAAGAGGGCCGGGAGCAGTAGAACGATCAGGCGATTCATGCGGCGGCCTCGTAGTTGGATGCGCCGCGGACGCATAGCACGAAGAGAACGGCCGCGAAGCCGGCGACGACGGCGATGCAAACCGGAAGCGCGGGCAGACCCATGCCGTTGGTAGCGGCGGCCGGATAGAGGCAGCGGCGGATGGCGGCCACGCCGTAGGCAACCGGATTTAGCTGGATCACGATTTTCAGCCAGCGCGGTGCGCCGGTGGGGGGGAAGACCGCGCCGGAGAGCATCCACATGGGAATGAGCAGCAGATTCATGATGGCGTGAAAGCCCTGGGTGGAGTTCAGCTTCCAGGCGATGAGGAAGCCGAGGCACGTGAGCGAGAAGGCGAGCAGGGCCATGACGGCGATGGTGGCGGCGACGGTGGCCGCGGTGAGATGCAGACCGATGAGCGGGGCGGCGAAGAGCAGCACGGTGGCCTGCAGCAGGGCGAGCGTGGTTCCGCCGAGGACGTTGCCGAGGACCAGGGCGGAACGCGGGATCGGCGCGACGAGGACGCCCTGGAGGAAGCCGGCGGCGCGGTCTTCGATGACACTGATGGTGGAGAAGATGGCGGAGAAGAGGAGGATCATCGTGAGCGTGCCGGGGAAGAAATATTCGAGGTAGCCGTGGTCGTCGGGCGTGCCGGCGGCGCGGAACGATTTGCCGAGGCCCGAGCCGAGCAGGAACCAGAAGACGATTGGCGTGGCGAACGCGCCGATGACGCGGCTGCGCTGGCGGAGGAAGCGGACGACTTCGCGATGCCAGAGGGTGGCGACGGCGGGGAACATCAGGCGGCCTCCGCGTCTAGCCGGCGGCCGGTGCGGTCGATGAAGACGTCTTCGAGGGTGGGCTTAGCGAGGGTGATGGAGCGGATTTCGTCGCCGAAGGCGTCGATGAGTTTGGCGATGAGTTCGTGGCCGCGGGGCGTTTCGATGCGGAGTTCGTCGTTGATGCGCTGCGGCTTGAGGCCCAAGCGCTGCTCGATGCGGGCGGCGAGGGCTTCGAGGTTGACGGCGCTGACGAGGACGCAGTCGCCAGAGATGCGGCTCTTCAGCTCTGAGGGCGTACCGTTTTCGATGACGCGACCCTTGTCGAGGATGACGAGGCGGTCGCAATGATCGGCTTCGTCGAGGATGTGGGTGGTGAGCAGGGTGGTGATGTTGTCGTCGTCGCGGAGGCGCTGGAGTTGCTGGCGGAGCGTGATGCGGGCGGCCGGGTCGAGGCCGGTGGAGGGCTCGTCAAGCAGGAGGACCTGCGGTTTGTGGAGCAGGCCTTTGGCGAGTTCGACGCGGCGCTGCTGGCCGCCGGAGAGTTTTCCGGCCATCTCTGCGGCGCGATCGCGCAGTTCGAAGCGATTTAGCAGTTCGTCGATTCGGCGATTCAGCTCCGCGCCGGAGAGGCCGTAAATGCGGCCCTGGCAGCGGAGGTTTTCGGCGACGGTGAGGCGCTTGTCGAGACTGGGCGACTGGAAGACGACGCCGATCTTGCGGCGGACCGCGTCGGGCTGCGTGCGGACGTCGGCGCCGGCGATGCGGGCTTCGCCGGTCTGCGGGCGGACGAGCGTCGAGAGAATTCGGAAGAGCGTGGACTTGCCGCTGCCGTTGGGGCCGAGCAGGCCGCAGCTCTGGCCGAATTCCACGGCGAATGAGACTGCGTCGAGGGCGACGCGGTCGGCGTAGCGGTAGGTCATGTTCTGGATTTCGATGCAGGGCACGGTGAGCGTCGCCGAATGGGTTTGCGTCAGCGGTCCAGGATCATCAGGCCGAGCAGGAGCGGCAGATAGGCGATCGAGATGAGCATGAGCCGGCGGGCGGTGGCGTTGGAGATGTCGGTCGCGAACTTCAGACCGCTGGCGAGGAAGAGGAAGCCGAGGATGATCGCGCCGCCGAGATACCACACGCCGGCCACGCCGAGCCACCACGGCAGCGTGCTGACTGCGAGCAGCAGGCCGCACAGCCAGATGACCTGGCGGCCGGTGCGGCGGCCGTCGGCGTCAATCACGGCCAGCATGGGGAAATTGGCGCGGCGATAGTCGTCGCGATAGAGCCAGGCGATGGCCCAGAAATGCGGGATCTGCCAGACGAAAACGATGGCGAAGAGCAGCACCGCGCCGATGCCGATTGAGCCGCGGGCGGCGGCCCAGCCGATGACCGGGGGCAGTGCGCCGGGGATCGCGCCGACGGCCGTGCACCAGGGGGTGCGGCGCTTGAGCGGCGTGTAGAGCAGCAGATAGCTGGCGAGCGTGGCGGCGGCGACGGCGGCGGCCAGCGGCGTTGCGAGCAGGGCGAGGTAGAGAATGCTGGCGGCGGAAGTGAGCAGGCCGAAACAGAGGGCCTCGATCGGGGCGATGCGGCCGCTGGGGATGGGGCGATTGGCGGTGCGGTGCATCAGGGCGTCGTAGTCGCGCTCCATGAGCTGGTTGAGGGCGTTGGCGCCGGCCGCGGCGAGGGCGGTGCCGACGATGGTGTGGAGGAGCAGGGCGACGTTGATCGGGCCGGTCGAGGCGGCGATGAAGCCGACGGCGGTGGTGGCGAGCACGAGGACGGCGATGCGCGGTTTGGTGAGCTCGACAAAGTCGGCGAATCGCGAGCGGGTCGGCGCCAGCGCGACGGCCGCTGTCGGGGCGGAGGAAACTGATGCACGCTGAAGTTCGACGACGGGTTCCATGTCAGGCCACCGCCGCTGCTGGTTCTAGAAATGTATTTGATTCGGTGTTGCCGGCCGGGAGGAGGCGCCAGGCGCGGAGCGTGAGCAGGACGGCGAAACCGAGGACCATCGCGCCGACGGCGACGTGCAGCGTGGCGATGATGGGCGTCCGGCGGCTGAGGACGGTGGCCGCGCCGAGCATGATTTGCAGGGCGGTCAGGGTGAGCATCCAGATGGCGGGGTTGGCCAGGCGCGGGTCGCGGCCGAAACGCGAAAGCGTGGTGATGCCGGTGATGGCGATGATGGCGGTGACGAAGACGGCGCCGGCGCGATGGAACAGGTGATAGACGATCTGGTCGCGCGAGACGGGCGGCAGATTGGCGACGGTGCGGTCGGAGTTGTAGAGAATGAGGGCGGCGGGGTCGAGCGAAGGCGACCACTGCCCGTAGGCGCGGGGAAAGTCGGGGACGGCCAGACCGGATTCGGTGTGGCGCATGACTGCGCCGAGAATGAGTTGCACGAAGATGATGGCGATCGTGGCGATGCCGAGGCGGCGAAGGCCGGCGCCGTTTTGCGATGCGATGGGGGCCGGATTGAGCCAGAGCTTGGAGGTGAAGACAGCGATGGCGATAGTGGTACAGAAGAAGAGCTGCGCGAGGCAGCCGTGGGCGACTGAAATCGGCGCAGGAAGTTTGTAGATGACTGTGAGGCCGCCGAGGACGCCCTGCAGAATGACAGCGGCCAGGGCGACGATGCCGAGCCAACGGACCCAGTTGCGGCGCTCGTAAATCCAGAGAACCGAAGCTAACGCGATGGTCAGCAGTCCGACGGTGGAGGCGATGAGGCGATGGCTGTGTTCCCAGAGGATTCCGCCGGTCCACTTGGAGGGCGGAAAGGTGAACATGTTCTGGCCGTAGGTGGTGGGCCAGTCGGGGACGGAGAGGCCGGCTTCGTTGCTCTTCACATGGCCGCCGGCGCAGATGAGGAGCAAGGTCGCGCCGACCATGACGCAAGCGAAGGCGTGCAGGCGGGGATTGTAGGGAGTGGTTAAGTCGCGCATAGAAGCCCGCCTCGTCGTCAGTCGGCCCCGGGACCGATGCGGCGCGACCGGACGTACCAGAAGCCGGCGACCGAGGCGATTCCGGTCAGGACCGCCGCGACGAAGCCGATCATGACGAGGACGCTGAGGTTGGCCGACTCGGCGAGCTTGGAGTCTTCGCCGCCGACGGAGCAGACTGCGCAGGCCGACGCGCTGGCGGCGGCGGCTGCGACGATGAGCGGCGACAGGATGCGGACGAGCCGGGTCACAGGTAGCTCACGTGTTTCAGTTTGCGGAGGAACCAGCGGGCATACACGAACATGGCGGCGGCGGCTGCCAGTGAGCCAGCGGCCGTTGCGAGCATGAGCAGGCCGCCGGACTGACGGTATTGCTGGGTCGCCCAGGCGCCGAAGACGAGCGCGATCAGGATCGACGCCGTCATGAACACAATGTGAAAGGCCTTAAGGGACATATTTCATCAGCAGCGCTCTGAGCCACGACCGCACTTCAGTCTCGGTCACCACCGGTAGGGCCATCAAGACAACGAAGAACATGCCGGCGATCCCGAGCATGACGTAGATGACTTTTTTCTCGGAGATCAGATGCATGAAGTATAGCGCGACGAGCGACGCCTTGATGCTCGCCACGAAGACGGCCACAAGGATGGCTTTCACAGGCGGGAGATCAAGATAGGAGACGCCCACTGTGATCGCAGTGAGAGCGCCGAGGGCCACGAAGACGACCAGGTAGGTCCGGACGTGCTTCTGGATTTCCTCGGGGCTGTGGGCGTCATGGTGCCCGGCGTGGGTGTCCTTCGCGGCGGTGGATGAATGATTGCTCACGAATGCTCCTGCTAGATGAGATAGAGACAGGGGAACAGGAAAATCCAGACGAGATCGACAAAGTGCCAGTAGAGGCCCGTGTTCTCGATGCGGTTGATATAGAACTGGCGGTCGCGATGCCAGAGCTTGGCGCCCGGGCCGAGCAGATAGCCGATAACGATGATCCCGCCGATGACGTGCAGACCGTGGAGCCCGGTCATCGTGAAATAGACGGCGAAGAAGTTGCTGTGCCACGGGCCGTAGTTCGACAGCCGCTTGATCTGGCTGGTTTCAATCTTGATCGGCTCGTGGTGGCCGGCTTCGGCTTTGTGACCTTTGGGCGGGTCGGGGAGGAACTTGATGAAGTCGTCGGTTTTCTCTTCGATGTGACCGGTGATGGTCGTGACTTCGTGGCCGGCCACCATGGTCGGGGTGTTGAACCAGACCTGATAGTGGTGGAACTTGTCCTTGTATTCGAAGAACTTGACGACGAGGAAGACGCAGGCCAGCGACAGGGTGACGGCGAGATACTTCCGACCCTTGCTGAAATTGCCCATCATGAGCTGGGCCCAGGCCATGACCATCGTCACGCTGGAGGTGATGAGCACGGCCGTGTTCAGGGTCGCGAGCGGCACGCTGAGAATGTCGTGTCCGCGCGGCCATGTTTCGGCGTTGGTGCGGAGAAGGATGTAGCTTGAGAAGAGCGCGCCGAAGAGCATGACTTCGGACGCGAGGAAGAGCCAGATGGCGAGCTTGCCATTGGCGATGCCCGTCACCGGGTGGGGTTTGACCTGACAGGGGATGGCGACGTCCATTTGCGCTTAGACCTCCAGCACAACGTGTTGCGGGAGGAAGTCGTCCTTCCGGCCCGGCGGACTGTAAACATAGGGATCGCGGTGAGCTTTCGGCTCGGTCAGGAAGTTGCCGTGCGGGGGCGGCGAAGGGGCGGCCCACTCAAGCGTCGTCGAATCCCACGGATTCTCGGTGACCTTCTTGCCGGCAAACATGCTGACGAAGAAGTTGAAGATGAACGGCAGCTGGGCGATGGCCATGATCCACGCCGACCATGAAATCATCTTGTGGAGCTTGAGCGACGCCAAACCGGCCTGATAGATGTTCGGGTCGTATGTGCGGCGCGACAGGCCCATCATGCCCTGAATCAGCATGGGGAAGAAGATGCAGTTCATGCAGATGAAGGTCGGCCAGAAGTGAAGCTTGCCGAGCGTTTCGTTCATCATGCGGCCGGTCGCTTTGGGGTACCAGTAATAGATACCCGCGAACATCCCGAAGATGGTTCCGGGGGCGACCACGTAGTGGAAGTGCCCGATTACGTAGTAGGTGTCGTGCAGGTGGATATCCGAACTGGTGAGGCCCAGCGGCAGACCGGTCAGCCCGCCGATGGCGAACATCGGCAGGAAGGCGATCGCGAAGAGCATGGGCGTGTTAAAGCGGATAGACCCGCCCCAGAGACTGATGACCAGGGCCGTCAGAATGATGACGGATGGAATTGAAATGATCATCGTGGTCGTCTGGAAGAAGGTGCTGATCTTGGTGGACATGCCCGTCATGAACATGTGGTGGGCCCAGACGATAAACGACATGAAGCCCAGGAATGCGGCCGCATAGACCATCGAGCGATAGCCCCACAGCGGCTTGCGGGTGTTGTTTGCAATGACCTCGGCCACGATACCCATGGCCGGAAGGATGAGCACGTACACCTCGGGGTGGGCGAGGAACCAGAAAAGGTGCTGCCAGAGCAGCGGGCTTCCGCCGCCGACCCACTCGGCCGCCTTGCCGCTGACCCACAGGCCGGACGGCATGAAGAAGCTGGTGCCGGCCAGGCGATCCATGAGCTGCATGACGCCGGCCGCTTCGAGCGGCGGGAAGGCGAGCAGCAGCAGGAAGGCCGTCACGAACTGCGCCCAGACGAAGAACGGCAGGCGGAACATGGTGAGGCCGGGGGCGCGCATGTGGATGATGGTGACGATGAAGTTGATCGAGCCGAGCAGCGACGACGTGATCAGGAAGATCATGCCGACGAGCCAGGCCGTCTGGCCGGGGTTGATGACCGAGAGCGGGGCGTAAGAGGTCCATCCGGACTGCGCCGCTCCGCCGGGCATGAAGAAGCTGGCGAGCATGATGAGTCCGCCTGGCAGGAAGACCCAGTAGCTCATCATGTTGAGCTTGGGGAAGGCCATGTCGGGCGCGCCGATCTGGAGCGGCATGACGAAGTTGCCGAAGCCGCCGACGGCCAGCGGCACGATGCCGAGGAAGACCATGATGGTGCCGTGCATGGCACCGAGCGCGTTATAGCCCTCGGGGAGCAGCACACCCTCGGTCGCGAGGTTCATGTAGCCGGCATAAAGCTGTTTGCTGAGCATGCTGCCGACAAACGGGATGACATGGCCCGGGTTGGCGAGCTGCCAACGCATGATCATCATCAGAGTGAAACCGAAGAACAGAAATACGAGCGCGGTCACCGTGTATTGCATCCCGATGACCTTGTGGTCGGTCGAGAAGATCCACTTACGGATGAAGCCGAGTTCGTGGTGGCCGTGGGCATGATCGTCATGCGCGTGGCCGTGATCGTGGGAGTGACCGGCGCTCATTCCTTGAATTCCTCCTCGGCGTTGACGGGTTGGGTGCTGACCTTCTTCGAGTCGAGCCATTTCTGGAAGGACTCGGGCGTGTCAATGTGAACCGCGCCGCGCATCTTGAAGTGGTTGTTTCCGCATAGCTGGGCACAGGTGATGTCGAACTCGCCCAGCGTGGCGTTTTCGGCCGGCTCGAACCAGATAGGGAAGACCGTGCCGGGGATGACGTCCTGCTTCACGCGCATCACGGGAATCCAGAAGCTGTGGATCACGTCTTTCGACGAGAGCCGCAGCATGACGGGCTTGCCGCGAATCACGTGCAGGTTGTTGACGTCGACAATGTCGTCGAGGGCGTGGGGGTCGTTCGGATCGAGGCCGACCGGATTGGCGGCCTCGTCAATATATTTCTGATCGGTCTTGCCGAAGATTCCGTCCGGGCCCGGGTAATGGAAGTTCCAGGCGAATTGCTGGGCAACGACGCGGACGTGCTGGGCCTTGTCCTTGTCGGGCGGGGCGTGTTTGTAGGCCGCCCAGACCGGCATTGAGAATCCGAGCAGGATCACGGCCTCGAAGATCGCGACGCCGATCTCGGCGTACTTCGAGCCCTTGGCGTGAATCAGCTCGGGATTGGCCCGGTGTCCGGGCTTGGCCCGGAACCTCACGAGGCAATAGACGAAGAAGATGCCCCAGCCGACGAAGAGGATCAGCATGAATACGTGGATGATGTTGATCAGATCATCAATCTTGTATCCATACTTGGACAGGTCGACGGGGAGCCAGTACCCGGGGTTTTGAACGCCCATTCGGAATCCTTGAATTGAATAGACCGATCGGCCGAGCGATAACGCGCGGCGACGTTACTTCTTGGCCAGCTTGACGTCCTTCTCGACCGTCTCGCCGTCCTTGACTTCGATGTCGATCTCCTGCGGAGCCCACTCCTCGTGCCAGACGGCGAGCTTGTACTTGCCGGCCGGGAGGTTCTTGATGGTGAACTCGCCGCCCTTTTTCGTGGTGTCGAAGAACGGGTGGGGCAGGACGCCGATGTACGCGCTCATCCAGGGGTGGACGTCGCACTTGATATGGACCATGACTTCGGGGTTGTTGAAAGTCTCGGCCGAGACCAGGTCCTTGGTCATGCCCTTCTTCGGCTGGCTGAAGTTGAACGATTTGTTCTTGGTCGGGAGCGAGTGGATGTTGTGGTTGGTGTCGTCGGTGTTGACGATTTTCATGGTTTGGCCGGCGACCATGCCCGCGACATGCGGCTTGTACATGCAGCCGGATTGATCGATTTCGAGGGCCTCAGCGGGCGGCGTGTACTTGGAGCCGAGGTCGAGTTTGCCGTCGGCGCTCTTGATGTAAACGAAGGCATAAGGCAGCGTGCCGTCGGCGAAAATCAGCTTGCCCTGCGGCGAAACGGGCTTGGGGTTAGCCGCGAGGCAGAACTTGTCGGCGCCCATTGCGATGGGCGCGCCGGGGGTCGGCTTGCCATCGGCAGAGATCTTGCCCTTGACCGTCGCCGTGCCCATTTTTCCGTCGGCGAGGGCCGAACCGGCGAGCAGGGCGAGCGTCAGTGACGCGACCAGCGATGTGGTGTTCCAACAACGATTATTCATCTGAGACTCCTTAGCTTGAAACATGCGGCCCGAGCCGCGCCCGAATCCGCGACAATGTCCCTTATCCGTGTAGACAATGCAACCCTGCACGCGCTAGGGCTGGAAATCGTCTCCGCCTGATTTTGGTTCGTCCTTTTTGCCTTCCGTGGCGGGCTTTTTATCGTCCTTTGGCTCGGCCGCCGGCTTGGCTCCGCCGCCCTGGTCCTCGAATTCGTCCTCCGCAGAGCGCGGCTTTTCGGCCGGCTTGGCGCCCTCCGGAGCGGCGGGTGCAGGCGGCTGGACGACTGTTGCGTTGCGCGAACCGAGGTCGAAGAGGAAATCGATCAGCAGTTGAATCTGGTCGCCAGAAGTTTGGCCGAATTCGGCTTGCGCCTTGTCGCGATCGGCCTCGGGGAAGTCTTTGAAGGCCGAGTTTCCGTCGGCAAAGAGCTGGGGCATGTTGGTGCCGGGCTGAATCCACTGCGGATTGAGCAGCCACTGCTTCACCCAGTCGGGCCTGAGGCGTCTGTGGGCGAGAGCGAAATTCGGGGCCTTGATGTCGGCGGTCGTGCCCTCGGCAAACGGATCGCCGGCGACATGGCAGGCGAGACACTTCAACTCAAGCAAGAGCTTTTTGCCGTGGTCATAGCGGGCGTCGTCGGCCTGGACGTGCGGCATGCCGGCGAACGGATATTCGACGTTGTAGAGCCGCTGCAGGAACTCGGAGCCGGTGACGACCTTCTGGAAGCCGGTTGCGATTGCCTTCGAGGCCTCTTCGCCGTTAGAGGCGCTCTTCGTGTCGAGGTCGAAGGGCATGACCAGCTTCTGCCGCAGGGCGTAGCGGGCCAGCCAATCGGCCACGTAGTTGACCGAGAGATCGACGAACCAGCTCTTACGCCAGGTCGGCGTTGAGTTCACCTTTGATTCCCAGCCGTGAACCGTGGCGAGCCGCTCGGCGAGCGACTGCGACTGCGACTGGGCCGCGCCGACGAAGTATTCGACAAGGGTGGTGGTCTGCTCGTGGGTGAGGTGGAAACTGGGCATGCGAATCTTGAGCCACGGGCGGAGCATTTCGACGTTGTTGAGGAAGCCATAGAGCCAGGAGAACTGAATCTTGGCGCCTTCGCCGTAGAGGTTGGGCGGCGCGTTGGTCACGTCGAAGAGGATCTGGCCGGAGGCGGGGTCGGGTTTGAAATAATACTGCTGCACATTGGCCGAATTGTTTTCGATGGAGTGGCAACCAATGCAGTTCAGCTCGGCGACGAGGTGCCGGCCGCGGGCCAGCTTGCCGGTGGGCGTGGCTTCGTAGGCGATCTGCACCTGCGGGCGGACGAGCGGGGCCTGGCGCGAGAGCAGATAGGTGACGAGCGAGTGGACTTCGTCCTCGTTGAGGAAGAAGTTGGGCATCTTGAGTTTTTCGTAGGGCTTCTTGAGTTTGTCGCGGTCCCAGATGCGCGGGTTGGCGAGCTTGTAGTGGGCGAACGACGCGTGCGTGTGGGAGACGTCGACGTGCTCGTTCTTCCCGCCTGATGCGCGGATGAGCTGCTCGAACTCGGCCGAACCCTCGGGGTAGAGATGGTCCCAGAGCTTTTTGTCCTTCTCGCGATCTTCGGCGAAGCCCTCGTCGAAGAAGGCGAAATCGAGCTGGGCGAGCAGCTTGCGGCCCCAGGTGGACAGCTCGGTGCCGGGACGCGACGCGCCTTCGAAGCCGGGGATGGAATGGCAGGCGTAACAGCCATAGTGCAGGATCATCTTGCTGCCGAGGAAGAGCTTCTGCTTTCCGGCCAGATCCTGCTTGGCGATGATTTCGCCAACGGCCTTCACGCCCGCGTCGCCCGTGCCGTATGACGGCGCGACGGTTTTCACAACGCGATCGGTGAGCAGGCCGAACTCGTCGGCCGGGTCCATTTTCTTGTCGGAGATGATCGCCGCGACCACGCTGTCGGTGTTCTGTCCGGCCAGGAGAATTCGGACGAGGCGAACGACCTCGGCTTCATGGGCGGGGTCGTTCGGGAAGGGCTCGGGTTTGAAGCTGTCGTGCCGCAACGAGAGCAGGTACTCGGCGACGTCGAGCATGTCCTGGTCGTTTTTCTTGAGCTTGCCGGCCGGGTCGCGCTCCTGCCAGTAGTAGTTGTCGCGGAACATGCGCGGCATCTTGGTGTAGGACGAATAGTGGCGGGGCTCGCGGAGCCAGTCGTAGAGCCAGCGCCGCGCGGCTGTCGCCTGTTCGGCGTTGCCGGCGTCGGGATTGAGCTTGGTGCCGAGGCCGCCCAACTCGGGCGCGAAACGCGTGAGCGCGCCGGGGACGTATTGCTTCTTCGGGTCGGGATCGCGGCCAGCGGCTTCGGCCGCGGCCTTTTCGGCGTCGGCCACGCGCTGCAGGCGATCGCGGCGCTCGGTGGTGAGGTGCACGACTGCGTATTCGACGCGCTGGTTGTGCGTCATGTCTTTGTAACGCTTGGCCGCGTCATCGGCGGAGGCGCCGTCGTGGACGAGGTCGGCGATGATCCAGCATTCGCCGAACGAGCGGCCGGCTGAGTCGTTGGGGTTTTTCGCTTCGAGATTGGCGTGGCAGGCGAGGCAGCCGATCGAGGTGAAGAGCTCTTCGCCGTGCTTCGGGTCGCCCTGGATGCCGGTTGGCAGTTCGACGGGGGTGTAGGGCTTCGAGAAGGTCAGCAGGTAGTGGCTGATGGCTTCGATCTCGGTGTTGGTGCGGAGGATCGGGTCGGGGTCTTCGAAGCTCTTGCTCCAGGGAAGGTTGTTTTCCTGGCGGAAGGGGTGCGGCATACGCGTCGACGGGCGATAGTCCTTTGGGAAATTGACCCACTTCTGAATGAAGCCTTCGGTGAGTTTGGAGGCGACGTGCGTGAGGTCGGGGCCGACCTGGCGCGAGTCGTTGAGGCCTTCGGAGGCGTGGCAGTTGATGCAGCCGAGCGTGATGTAGAGGTCTTCGCCGCGCACGATCGCGTCGGCGTCGGGCAGGCGCTCGCCTTCGCGCTGCTCGAGGTCGGTCGTCTGCGTGTGGCACTTTGCGCAGGAGGCCGATGTGTTCTGTTTGAGGAGCATCGGCCGCTCCCAGTATTCCTGAGCGGTGTGGAAGTTGATTTCGGGGACGCCGCCGTGCTTGACGTAGTATTTCTTGCCCCATTCGTGGGCCTGCTCTTCGCTGTGCGGCGTGTGGGCGGCGAGAACGAAGTCGGTCTCCTGGCCGTTGCCCTCGTGACAGACGGTGCAGCCCATTTTGTTGATGGGGTGCGGCGAGTCGGGTGAGACGTAGAGGTCGAGATTGGGGTGGGCGAGCAGCGGATGGCCGTATTCGATCGGGGCGCGGCCGGTGGACTTGAGATAGGTGTTTAGCGTGTTGGTGAGGCCGGTGAGGAACTTGTCCTTCTGGTCGTCGTTCATGTCGGCGAAGGCCGGCGTGGGGACGGCGGCATCGCCGGGTTTTGCGTCGGCGGCCGGCGTGGCGTTGGCTTCGAGCGGCTTCTCGCCGCGGGCGACGCGCTCTTCGTTGACGACGCGCAGGGCGGTCTGAAGTTTCTCGGCGAACATTTCGCGGGTGAGGTTTGGATTATCGATGCCGACGTGGCAGGTGGTGCAGCGGTCGGTGATGTAGGACTGGGCGAAGTTGAAATCGGCGCGGATGTCGGGCAGGACGACCTGCTTGATTTCCTCGCGGCCGGGCGTGCCGCGCGGGGCGAGGAAGTCGGCCAGGGGCGCGTTGAAGATGTCTCGTACGGGGACGAGTCCGAAGAGTTCACCACCCTTTGCGCCGTAGAGTTTGTCGCGGCGAGCGGCTTCGTCCATTCCCTTTTCGAAGGCGGCGAGATTCTTGCGGGCGTCGTCGCGTTTGGCGTAGAAGGCGCGCATCTTGCGAGAGAGGGCGCGCTGTTCGTCTTCTAGAGTGTCTTTGGTGGTGCGAAACTTTGTAAGCTGGGCGCGTTGCTCGTCGAGGAGTTTGCGGGCGGCGACGGTTTTTTCGTTTTCGGCGCCGTGCAGCGTCTTGTATTCGTTGTAATTGAACTCAGTCACCTGAATCTGGGCATTCAGATCGCCGAAGCTCATGTTGGCGGCGGCCAGCTTGCCGCCGAGCAGGTTGCGCGCTTTCAGCAGCTCCTTTTCTTCGTCGGTTTTCTTAGAAAGGTCGGCGTCGGCGGCACTGACTGCGTCCTGCAATTGCTTGTGGCGCTCTTTAGACTCGGGCGTTTTGAAGCCGAGGAAATCGAAGTGCGAGAGGGCGGCCATGATGTCGAAGTAGCGGAGCTGGGTGTGACGCCAGGGGCGATCGTAATCGGCCCACAGCATCCAGGCCGTGGAGAGGGCGGCCACCAGCGCCGTGATGGCGAAGATGGCGTTGAGCCGTTTGGTGTTCCAGAGGGTGTCAGTTGTTACGGGCATAGCGTCTTAAATCCCAGGCGCGTCGCCTCTCAGACGTTAAAGAACCATTCCGTGATCGCCAGGAAGTACTTCAGGTTGAACAGCCAGCGGAGGACCATCTTGATCGGGACGAGGAGCATCCAGCTCATGAGGATCCAGAAAACTACGTAGCGGATCATGCCGAGTTGACTGAAGATTTTTTTGAAGGCCGTCTTGGCGAGCAGGACGGGCATGACGAAGAAGTAGAAGCCGAGCAGCACGAGGCCCGGTGCTTCGCGAATGATGTAGGCCGGGACGAGACCGCCGAGGGCCGCCTGATTGGGGAGGCCGGGCTTCCACGGCAGGTTCCATTTGCTCGGCATGACGATCCAGAACACGTCGGACACGTTGATGTTGAGCAGGGCGACGGGGCGGTGCGAATCCCAGTATTCGTAGGGGCCGAAGAAGTTCCAGTTGGGACCGCGGAGGAAGGTGCCGACGATGATCAGCACGATCCACATGATGACCCAGCCGAACATATAGACCGAGATGACGAAGGGGCGCTCCTTGAGCGTGTAGTAGCCGTTGCCGCGCGGGTTCTTGTCGATGAACGGCAGCGCCACCAGTCCGAAGATGATCAACCCGGGCAGCAGCACGCCGGCGATCCATGGATCGAAATAGACGAGCAGCTCCTGCAGGCCGAGGAAGTACCACGGGGCCTTTGACGGATTGGGGATGACCGACGGATTGGCCGGTGGCTCGAGCGGGGCCTTGAGGATGATGGCCCAGACGATGAGGAACACTGTGCAGAGGACCAGGCAGATTAGTTCGGTGTAAACGAGATCGGGCCAGACGAGGACTTTGTCGTCGGAGCCGGCTTCGAGCAGCGGCTCGCCGCGCTCGGTGCGTTCGTCGTTGATGGCGGCCTGGCGAAAGGCCAGCCAGGTCACGAAGCCCGTGAAAAAGATGAGCATCGTGATGGGGACGTTGTCGGGCTTGGTGATGATCTTGAAGAAGTTGTGATCGGTCATGCTGCCGAAGTAGAAGATTGAAAACAGGATGGTGACGGTGAGGATAACCTTCGGCTTGGTCCACTTGCGGTAAGCGACCAGGGCGAGAATGAACCCGACGGTGGCCAGGGAGACGAACTTCTCGGGAGCGCAGAGCCAGTTGACCAGGCCCCGGAATCGCTCGCCGAGCGACGCTCCTGAGTTAGCGAGTATCTCGAACATCGATGCCTCGTCCTGCCCCATCGCCGACTTCGATTACAGAGGACCCGAAATCCCGCCGTCCTTACGGATACGCCAGAAGTGCACGGCGATCAGCACCGTCACCACGACCGGGATGAACACGCAGTGCAACACGTAGAACCGCAGCAGGGCGTTCGGCCCGACGAATGTTCCGGCGAGCAAACCAAAGCGAGCGTCGGAGCCGGCCGTGACCAGCGGTACACCTGCGACTTGTAACAGACTCGCTCCGGGACCTTCGTGGCCGAGGAAGGGCGTAGCGCGGGCCATGTTCGATCCGACGGTGATAGCCCAGATCGCGAGCTGGTCCCACGGGAGCAGATAGCCGGTGAATGAGAGCAGCAGCGTCAGCACGAGCAGGATGACGCCGACACCCCAGTTAAACTCGCGCGGAGGTTTGTAGCTGCCGGTGAGGAAGACACGCAGCATGTGAAGCCAGATGGCAATCACCATCGCGTGCGCGCCCCAGCGGTGGATTTCACGGAGGAGGCCGAGGGTGACGTGTGCCCGCAGGCCCTGAATATCGACATAGGCGTATTCGACGGTGGGGCGGTAGTAGAACATCAGGAGCACGCCCGTGACCGTCTCGGCGAGGAAGAGGAAGAACGTCAGGCCGCCCATGCACCAGGTGAAACTGAGGCGGATGCCGCTCTTGCGGACCGCGACGGGGTGCAGGTGCAGGAAGACGTTGGACAGGACAGCCATGGCGCGGGTTCGTCGATCGCGCGGCACGCCGTGGCGAAAGACCGAGCCCCAGACCTGGCTGTTGCGGAAGTAATCGCCGACTCGACCGATGACGCTCATGTTTGTCTCACGCCTGCCCTGATTGGTTCCACTCTCGCCTGCGGGTTAGACCGGGATGGACGCGTCCGGATCGTTCCAGACGGCCGTGTCGTTGGGGCCCATCGCCAAAAACTTCTTGGAGCGATCGACGACGACCTGACCCGCGTCGATGTTGATCTTGAATCGCTCGAGCGGTCGCGGGGCGGGGCCTTCGAAGTTGGTGCCATTGGGTTTGAAGCCCGAGCCGTGGCACGGGCACTTGAACTTGCGATCGTTGCCGAGCCAGTTCGGGATGCAGCCGAGATGGGTGCAGACGATGGAGACGGCTGCCAGTCGCTCTTCTTCGCGGATGATCCAGAACTTACCGGAGTTTTTGAATGTTTCGTCGACTTCGCCCGGTTGCAGGTTGGCGAAGCGCGACAAGGGGCCGCAGCGGAACTTCGGTTCCGGTTCCTCGAGGACGTTGGGCATCATGAAGCGCTGGAAGCCCATCAGACTTGGCACGCCGACGCCGAGGCCCATGATGCCCCAGGCCACGCCGGCGGAGAGGATTTCGCGCCGCGACGGCTCGCCGTCCTTCTTTTCGGGTTTGCTTTGCTCGATGACCTTCGCGTAGCGCGCGTCGGGCGGAAGTTTGTCGGGCGACTGCTTCTGGATTTCCTTGAGGGCTGAAGGGGCGTCTGCGCCTTTGATGATGCCGGCCGCGCCGCCACGGATCGTGGCCGCCGCGATAAGAGCCGCGATGGCCGGGTCAGTCGATTTCGGTTTTTCGGTGGGCTTCTTGGGGGCTGGTTTTTCGGGCGAGGCCTTGGCGCCGGGGGCCGGGCCTTCGGCGTGGGCCGCGGCGGGTGCGTGCGGTTCGGCCTTGTCAGCCGCGGGGGCGGCAGCGGCCGTCGCGAACTTGGGCGCCTGGTCGGCGGGGACTTCGATCAGGTCGAACTTGATGACGTCGACCGGGCACTCTTCGGCGGCCTGGATGATGTCCGGCGTGAGCGGCTTGGTGAACTCGGCGTCGAGCGCGGCGGGGCGGATGAGGCATGTGCCATCGTCGTGCTTAACTTCGAAGACCGACGGCGCGGTTGTCTCGCACGCGTCGCACACGATGCAACCGGGCGCGATCCAGACTTTGGTCACCAGTTTGACGGCTGTCGACATGATCGTCGCTCCTGCGTCTAACTCTGCGGCTTGCCGGCCGTCATAGCGGTCGGCGCGCCTTCCGTCAGTGCCCGTCGCGCGGCTTCGCGCACGGACGGCGACGGATCGTTTTTCAATCGCTCAATGCCGGCTCGCAGGTCGGCATCGTCGAGGCGGCGGGCGGCATCGGCCGCGACACCGAGATAGCCGTCGATTTCGTTCGACGTGAAGGGTCGATCGATCGTCTCGGCGGCGTCTTGATATTGCACGCGGCTCTTTTCCCAGAATCCGCGATCGAGCATGTTGAGCAGCACGGCTTTGCCGGACTTGCTACCCAGCTTGGCCAGCGCGACGGCCGCATTCCACTGCACTTCGCGATCGCCCGCCAGCTTTTGCCGAAGGGCTTTGATGGCGGCCGTGTCGTCCGGCTTTGCGAGGACGCCGACGGCGGCCGTCGCGACGATTTGCACGGCGGGCGATTCGTCGTCGAGTCGCTGAACCACGGCTGGCACACGCTCGTGGACGGCCGGCTGATCGCGCATTTCCATCAGTCCCGAGAGGGCCGCCTGCCGGGCCTGAGGATCGGTGTTATCGAGGTATTTGGCCACCGTGTCGACGGCCCTGGGCGTGTTAAGTCGGGCCAGCGCCATAATGAGAAATTGTTGCTTGGTCTGGAAGGCCCGCACGACCTCGTCGTCCGCGCCGGCCGGCTTCTTGAGGGTTCCGAGCACGCGATCAATTCGCTCGGCGGTCTGGTCGATTTGCTCGGGCGTCAGCTCCTGATTTTTGCGGGTCAGGCGCGTGGCCAGCTCCTGAGCGGCCTGCCAGACTTCGCGGTCGGCCGGGAAGAGCATCATGCCGGCGGTGTGTTTTCCCGCGTCGGATTCGATGGTGCGGAGCAGATCGTCGATCGACGGCCGCTGGCCGACGGTTGTGCCGCCAAACAGGACGACCACGATGGCGAGGCAGATCATGACGGTGACGATGATGGCCGGGACGACGAAGAGACGGCCGATCAGTGTGGCGGAAGGCGGTTCGGGCGCAGCGGCGGCGTGGCTGGCGGCGGATGCGGCATGCTCACCCGAGGGGTGCATGGGCTGCGAACCTTCGTCTTCGGCGGCGCGGGTGCGGCCGTCGAGCGGACGCGCGACTTTGTGAAAACATTCACGAAGTCTGTGACAAAATTCGGCGGGCACAAGCACCGCCGTCATCAGTGGGGTCGCCGGGCGACCTCTTCCTCAGCTATCTGGTTGTATTGTTTGGGCGATGCAATCGGCTGTCAAGCTTCTTGCCTTCGCGGCGAACTGGAGCTGTAGCCGGACGTAAAGAGGATCGAAGCCCTTCGACGCGGGGCGGAATTCCTTGTAGATTGAATGGCCCGGCAATCGGGACGATAAGAGGATGCGGCCGGCCTCGACCAAATGAGGGACGGTCCAGTACAGAATTGTAATATTATATTTTAGAGGCACTTACATGCGGATTGAGCTTTCGGGTCCGGATATCAGCGAAGCGGAAAAGCAGGCCGTCGTCGCGGTTCTTTCGTCTGGCCGGCTGTCGCTCGGGCCCAAGGTCGAGGAGTTTGAGCGGGCGGTCGCGTCGTATGTCGGCGCGAAGCACGCCATCGCTTGCAGCAGCGGCACGTGTGGACTGCATTTGCTGATTCGCGCGATCGGCGTTCAGCCCGGCGACGAAGTCGTCACGACGCCGTTTTCGTTTGTCGCGTCGTCGAACTGCGTGCTCTTCGAAAAGGGCAAGCCGGTTTTTGTCGACATCGAGCCCGACACCTGGAACATCGACCCCAAGGCGATGGGCGCAGCGATCACGTCGAAGACCAAAGCGCTGCTGCCGGTCGATGCGTTCGGCCAGGTGGCGAAGATGAATGAAGTGCTCGACCTGGCGCGGAAGCACAAGCTGCGCGTGATTGAAGATTCGTGCGAGGCGCTCGGCAGCACCTACAACGGCAAGCGGGCCGGATCACTGGCCGACGCGGGCGTGTTCGGGTTCTACCCCAACAAGCAGATCACCACCGGTGAAGGCGGCATGATCACGACCAACGACGATCAGATCGCCGCCATGTGCCGCTCGATGCGCAACCAGGGCCGCGACACCATGTCGTGGTTGGCGCACGATCGGCTAGGATACAACTATCGCCTGTCGGATATCAATTGCGCGATCGGCGTCGTGCAGATGCAGCGGATCGAGGAGATTCTCGGCAAGCGCAACCGCGTGGCTGACTGGTACAAGCAGCGGCTGGGCGGCGAGTCGCGCGTGTCATTCCAGAGGGTGATCCCCGAGTGCAAGCTGAGCTGGTTTGTCTTCGTGGTGAAACTGGCCGACAGCTATAGCGAAGAGAACCGCAACACGGTCATTCAGCGGCTGCGCGACGCGGGCATCGGCTGCAGCAACTACTTCGCGCCGATTCACCTGCAGAAATTCTATCGGGAAGACCTCGGTTACAAGCAGGGCCAGTTCCCGGTTTGCGAGCGCGTGGCGGCGCGGACGATTGCGCTGCCGTTTCACTGCCATCTGACCGAGTCGCAGGTGGATGAAGTTTGCGCGACGCTGAAGAAGCTGCTGTAACGTCAGGCAGTTCCGCTCCATACGTCCTGGTTTGACACCCGGTCGCCGCGAATAATCTGCCGATGGCGTGCGGATGCAACTGTTCGCGCGCGGCACACCAAAGCGGGTCCTCACCTTGCACGCACCTCCGCGCCTGAGCGTATTTGTCACCGCGGCTGCATTTCTGACTTGCGTGATCGCGGATCGAGCATTTTCACAGTGCACTGTTGGCTGGAGTTCGGGGGACGGGGATTCGCCGGTGGAGTGTACGATCTTCTGCGCCACGGCGTGGAGCCCGGCAGGCGGCAGCCCGTCACGCCCCGTGCTTGCAGTTGCGGGCGTTTTCAGGGCCGGGCCGGCCGCATTCGCAAATCGAGTCGCTGTATGGAACGGAACAGCTTGGCAGGCGTTGGGTGAAGACTTCGACGCGGCAGTTCGGCTGCTGTGCGTCTTTCGTGGCGAAATCATCGCGGCTGGCGAATTCCTGCATTCGGGTGCGACGCCACTACAAGGGATCGCCCGTTGGGATGGCCTGCGGTGGCAAGCACTGGGGTCGGGCGTCAGCGGCACGATCTACGATTGGACCGTCTATAGAGGAGATCTGGTCGTGGGCGGGTTGTTCTCGGTGGCGGGCGGGGGCGGGGGCGAGGCGCTTTCGCGCTGGGACGGCGAAGCATGGCACCGGATGATTTCAGCCAGCGCTGGTCGACATGTTGGGCGCGTGCTTGGAGCAACAGTCGTAAATGACGACCTCTATATCGGTGGCTCATTTTCATTCTTCGCTGATGACGGACATGTACAGAACCTCGCTCGATTTAACGGCGATAAATGGCTTCATGTCGGCGCGGGAAATGTCGCTCAAGTGGAGAAGCTCGCCAGTTTCCGCGGGAATCTGATCGGAATCAGCAGCTCGTTCAGCGGAGTCGGCGTGCCGGACCGGATGGCCCAATGGGACGGCCGAAGCTGGACGCCGCTTGGCGCTGGATTTCGTGGCACGCCCAGATCGATGTTTGTGCTCAACGACGAACTTATCGTTAGCGCCCAATACCCTTCTTCTTACTATCGCGGGCTTGCCGGCTGGAATGGCTCGACGTGGCGGGAGTATTGTCCCGGACTCAGCAGTTTCGTCTCCTGGATGGCGCCGTTTGGAAATGAGCTGGTTGCGGGCGGAAGTTTCTATTGGTCGGGTACCGCGTTCCAGGGAGGACCCGTCCGTTGGAACGGGAGCGGGTGGGAACCCTTTACTCCCGGAATCAATGGCGACATTGAGGCGCTAGCTCCCGTCGACGGTTTCCTTGCGTTTGGGGGCGGCTTCACTCAGGCCGGCGCTGCGCTGGCAAGCGCTGTGACGCTTTGGGATGGAAGTACCTGGAAGACATATTGTCCTCCGCCGAACGCAGCCGCGAATCAGAACCGCTGGCTGTCCGGTCATGCGTCGGCATTTACGACGCTCGAAGGACGGCTCGTTGCGGGTGGGAATTTTTACATGCCCGGCGGCCAATCCTGCAATGTGGCGACGTTGGATGGCGATCGTTGGTCGCCGATCGGCGGGCGATTCGACAGGTCCATCATGGCGCTGGCCGCACACGACGGCGAGATTATCGTCGGCGGGAATTTCGAATCGGTCGACGGAGAGCCCGTCAATACGATCGCGCGCTGGGATGGAAATCGGTGGAACACGGTTGGTGGATTGATGCCGGGCCAGTACGCGCAGGCCACGGCTCTCGCCTCGTTCAGAGGCGACTTGTATGCCGGTGGAGACTTTGTGCTGCCCGATGGCAAGCCGATAGACGGACTCGCGCGATGGAACGGCGAGCGATGGGATACTCCCGGCGGTGGAATCCCCGGTTATGTCACCGCGATTCTAGTTGATGGTGACGATTTGATCGTCGGTGGAAATTTCTCCACGGCGGGGGACATCCGCGCGAATTGTATTGCGCGCTGGGATGGCAAGCAGTGGGTGGCCTATGGAAATGGAACCAACGGGACTGTTCAGGCCATGACGAAGTACGAGGGACGCCTGTACATCGGCGGTTATTTCACGTTCGCCGGCTCGCAAACCGCGCGATACATCGCGATGTGGGATGGATCGGACTGGCAGCCACTTGGCGAAGGTATCGGAGATTACGACCAGTATGGTGGCGGCGTCTACGCGCTAGCGGCGTTCCGTGGTGACCTGATCGTGGGGGGATGGTTCGGGACCGCCGGCGGAATAGTCTCACGCCATTGGGCGCGGTGGGGCGTGACTGGACCGCTGCCGCTTATTTCGCGTCAGCCCGCGGGCCAATTGGCGCGCGTCGGTGAGCGGGTTCAGCTTGGGGTTGAAGCCGATGCGACCGCCGCTCTCGGCTTTCAATGGCGGAAGAACGGCACGCCGGTGGGGGACGATGTGCATCTCGGCGGATCAACCGGCAACACGCTGACGATTGATCCGGTCGGCATTGGCGATCAAGGGGCCTACGACGTCGTCGTGTCCGGGGCCTGTGGTTCGACGACCAGCGAGCGCGCACCATTGCGGGTTCTGGCGAGCGTGCCCGGTCAGCCGGTGCTCATTCCGGCTCAGCCCGCCAGCTCGGATTGATCGCGGTTATGATCGCAGCCGCGATATCAACATGGACCCACGCTTCACTCCAGACGAACGCACGAATCGCGAACGGATGTTGGCCGGCGATCAGTACATTGCCGACGACGCGGAATTGCTTCGCGCGTGCGATCGGGCGGCGCTGCTGACGGCTGAGTTCAACGCCTGCCGGGCGGATGATCACGCAAGTCGCCAGGGCATTCTTCGTGAGCTGCTCGGCAGCGTTGGTCCGAACACGACGATTCGCCCGCCGTTTCGTTGCGACTACGGTTCTCAAACTCACATCGGTGCGCGATCGTTTGCGAATTTTGGATTGATCATTCTGGACGTGGCGCGTGTCACGATCGGCGATGATGTGCAGATCGGGCCCAATGCGCAGCTTCTGACGGCGACGCACCCGATCGAGCCGGGACCGCGCCGCGCGAAGTGGGAGGGATCGAAGCCGATCAATCTCGCGAACAATGTGTGGCTGGGCGGCGGGGTGATCGTTTGCCCGGGCGTTTCGATTGGCGAGAATACGGTGGTCGGGGCCGGGGCGGTGGTCGTCCGCGATCTGCCGTCGAATGTGGTGGCCGTGGGCAATCCGGCCAGGGTGGTGCGGACGCTGTGAACGATCGGATCGGCGGGCCAATTTGAGTTTGCTGCAAGGAGAATGCGATGTACGACATGAAGAACCTGACCAAACTGAAGAATCTGGGGACCTTGGCGCCCGAGGCGTGGAAGGCGTTTGTCGCTTTCGACGAAGCGGCGTTCAAGGGCGGCGCGATTCCGCTCAAGTACAAGGAGTTGATGGCGGTGGCTGTCGCGCTGACGACGCAGTGCCCGTACTGCATCGAGATTCATGCCAAGAAGGCGAAGAAGGCCGGCGCGACCGAGCAGGAGCTGGCCGAGACGACGCTGATCACGGCGGCGCTGCGGGCGGGCGGGGCGGTGACGCATGGGACGCACACGCTGGAATGAATGCGGCGGCGGCCGCGGCGAATGGGATTTCTTGATTCGGCGAGGCCGCGCAGGCAAATGGGCGCAAGTTCGGGCCGCGACGGGGCATACGGCATTCCACTTGCGTGGACGCTCTGCGCGGTTATGATCGTTTCAACGCCAGCGGGGCGTAGCTCAGCCCGGTAGAGCGCTTGGTTCGGGACCAAGAGGTCGCAGGTTCAAATCCTGTCGCCCCGATTCACGCATAAAGCCCCGCAGGTCAAAAACCTGCGGGGCTTTCGTTTTTTGAGAGTTTGAACTCTCAGCCTTTGCACGTGCTCTCGGCGTAGCGGTCGTCCCGCTCGGCGATGACGATTCCGGCGCCTCCATTGCTCAGCATTCATCCCATGAGCCGCCACGACTCCTACGACACGATCGGCGCGATCCTGAATATCCATGCGATGGTTTACGGGTTTCTCATCGAGGCGATCGAAGACGTTCCGGAGTCCCGCATGACCGAGCAGCCGGGCACCGTCGTCAACCACCCGGCGTGGACACTGTCGCATCTCAACGCATACGCAGGAACGTTGCTGTCAATGCTCGACGACCCGAGCGTGCCGACTGCCGACGCCGAGATGGAGCGGTATGGGTATGGCACCACGCCCGTGGCCGACCGCGCCGCCTATGCGACGAAGCGCGAACTCCTTGACGGGTTCATCGAGCGGAATGCGCGACTAGCCGCGGTCGTTGGCGAGAAGCACGCCGATTACTTCCCGAGACCTGCGCCGGAGAAATTCCACCCTCATTCGCCGACCATCGGGCACATCGCTATCACGCTGCTTGTGACGCACCCGCCGCATCACCTGGGCCAGCTTAAGCAATGGCGCCGCGCTGCGGGAATCGCGGAAAAGGCGTGACGACGGATGGAATGACCGAAGGAAAGCTCTCCAACGAAGGCGACGTGAATGTGCTGATTTCAGCGGACGGACAGTGGTAGAAGTGGATTGCAAAGGCGCCGGAGTTCGATCGTCCACACCCTAACCCCCTCGAAGAAAAGTTCTATTGGTGTGCAGTCACTCCGATTTAGTACGACGCGCCGAACGCGAGACTTTGCGTACCCGCCGTCACAGTCTCCGCGAATCGCCTTTGCATCTGAATCAAAGTTTTCAATTCGCGAGGATTGATCATCCATGATCCCAATCTCGCTTCCCGTTCGATCAACCACGGATGTCTCGTGTGAAGGGTGCGGGGCGTGCTGCCGAACGATGGGATACCCGGTGGGGTACTACGCGATCATTAATCAGGGATACTCGCTTGCGTGGCCGGACGACGACGGCACGCTAACGATCATGCGGCGCATGCCGAAGCAGCTCTTCACCGAACTTCGACGACAAATGCGAATCAACGATGCCGCAGGCATTGACCGCGGTTCGCGGGATCTGCCGTGCGTCTGGCTGGATCCGCAGACGATGCGATGCAAGCACTACGAATATCGCCCGGGTATTTGTCGGGACTTCGAGGTTGGGACGAGGTTTTGCCTTGATTGGCGAAAGACGTTCAGCGTCGGGGCAGACCTTGCGAAGGCCACGGCATAGCGATTCGCTCGGCGGGGGCATCGGGCCATTCCGTTGAGCCGGCGGACTCCCTGCACTTCACATCGAAACGATGATGGCATCCGCTTCCACACCCACCGGCACGCAGCTTGGCGCCGAAGGCGGTCAATGCTTGATTTCGATGACTGTCTTGTCCTTGTCCCAAAAACTCTCGTGGCAACCGATCTTTGTCCCGCCGAGTAACAGCACGATGAGGACGATAGCCAGTACGCCACCAATGATGCCGAGGGTTTTCTTGTCCATGTCCGCTCTCTCTTTCTCTACCGGAATGCGCCGGCCGAATCAGCGTAAACCCTTGTCAATGCGTGTTACGAGGTGCGAATAATTGCGAAAGCGTCGACCATACGTTATTCATTGTAGAATCAGTGTTTGGGCCGCTGTTGGCGGAAGTTTTCAGGATTTTCGGGATCAAGAGGTCGCAGGTTCAAAGCCTGTCGCCCCGATTTGTATCACGTCTACGTTTTGAAGAGCGACGCCACCGGTCGCTTCCATACGGCCTTGTGCGAGGCGCTGGACGATTGTCTGGCCCGGCACAACGCCGGCGAAATGCCGGACACGCGCGATGGCGTTCCGTGGCGACTCGTGCACAGCGAGGAATTCGCCACACGATCCGAGGCGATGCGGCGCGAGCGGTTTCTCAAGACGGGTCGCGGCCGAAATAAGCTGCGGCAGGCATACGGCTAGGGCGGTCAGGGTTTGTCCGTCATGGCGGGCGGCGGCAGGTCGCAGATTCAAATCCTGTCGCCCCGATTCGTAAAGACTCCTGCATCGCAGGGCCTATCACTTTCCGAGATCGCGGTGAGAAGACTCGCGCCCGTCGCTCACCGGCCGAAGCGCTCCTTCGCACGGGCGCGGGCTCGTTCAGCGTCTAACTCGCGATCGCGTGGTTCGGCCGCAGTCACGAGCGCATCGAGCAGCTCGCGGGCGGCGGCCGACACTCTATCGACCGCGCGATCGAAGACTGCCTTGTTGGCCTTCGACGGCTCGTGAAATCCGGACAGCTTGCGTACGAACTGGATCGCCGATGCACGAACTTCATCGTCGGTCGCAGGTGGCTCAAAATTAAAAAGAGTCTTGATGTTCCGGCACATCCGGCGTTCTCCTGTGGACTCGCGAATTCCTCCGCGGGGCGACGACCGCGCTGGCCGGCCCCGGCCTGAAGAGTATTGCGGGTTCAAAGCACGATGGCGCGAATTCGCGGCTCGCACGCTTGAAATCCGCGCACGAAGAGTTCAATTGGCGTACTGTCATTCCGATTTGTAGTCGGAAGGGGGGGCGAGGTGCGATTCTCGCCAAACTGTTGACCAGTCGTTGGGAAGGTACGCGATGTATGACGTAACGATTGAATTGGACGATCGCCCCGGTGCCCTTGCCGAGATGGGTGAGGTTTTGGGACAAGCTGGCGTCAGCATAGAAGGTGGCGGCGCCTGGGTTGTCGATGGCGGGGGCGTTGCCCATTTCTTGTTTCACGACGTAACGGTCGCCAAGCGGGCATTGGAAGCGGCCGGCATTCGCGTTTTGGCCGTGCGCGAGGTCGTCGTACAGCGCTTGAAACAGGCCGTACCCGGCCAGCTCGGAAAACTGACCCGTCGAATGGCCGATGCCGGGGTCAATATCGAAGTCCTCTATAGCGATCACGATCATCAACTGATACTGGTCGTCGATGACATTGCAAAGGGTCGAGCTGTTTCCGAGGCATGGGGACGCGAAGCGGGCGCTTGAAGCAATCAGAGTGACCGGGGCTCACGGTTTCACGGCCAGCAGCATCCGGGTCGCTGCTACACCGGATCCTGCGAGGACCTGTAAGCTCGCTTGGCTTGACACTACGCTGGCGAATTGCCGGACACGCGGGATGGCGTTCCGTGGCGACTCATGCACAGTGAGGAATTCGCCACACGATCCGAGGCGATGCGGCGCGAGCACTCGGCGGGGACTACTTCTTTGCGCCCGGAAACCACTCGGTATGGATTTCGCCGTTACGGCCGAAGTACTGCACGCACTTCCCCGTTAGCTGAACAAAGTAGCCGACGCACCCGGCGGCGAGGGCCTGGCGGGTGAACTGGGGATACATGATTTCACCCCGTTGTGATTGGCGCACCGAGGCCTCGACCTGCGCTGCCGAGAAGGCAGCGGCGATGGGCGCGTCCTCGTACGCCATCGGCACGACGCACGACTGTCCCTCCGGGGTGTAGTACGTGATCTCCTTACGCGAATAGTCGGCGTGGTATCGCTCGATGCCGGCCGTTGTGAGACGTCCAACGACCTCGCCGAAATGAATCCGCCCTGACGCGGACAGCTCCGCACATTGCTTGACCACCGTTGTCTGTTCACCGTTCATATCCCTGCTCCTTCAATGGTGTGTCGTTATGACCTATCTCTCGGTCGCCGTGGCGTCCGGCATTTTCCGCTTTGATGCAGCGTAACTTGGCTGCGTTGCTGGACCGCGCTGCTGGACGTAAAATAAATTACCTGCGATGAATGTGGTATCCAACCGCTAACGCTCCCAGGAGACTCGCATGAATCGATACGTGAAGGTCTTCGCGATTCTGTCCGTCGGCCTGTTGGCCTTGCTGCTCGGCATTGTTCACCCGGTGACGGCGAATGAGTCGAGTTCCGTGACGGCCATCGACATCCTGCTCGAACCCGACGCGGCGATGGTCAACAGGGCCGAGACCGCCAACCAGCGACTGCTCAAGGAATTCCCCAAGGGCTTTGTTCTCGGCAAGACGCATCATCCGCATATTTCCTGCCTGCAGCGGTACGTGCGGACGGCGGACCTCGACAAGGTGTACGCGGCCGTCGGCAAGGTCCTGGCGGAAGAGAAGCCGATCGGCTGGAAACTCAAGGCGTACCGGTATTACTACCTGCCCTGGAAGGACGTCGGCCTGGCCGGGATCGTGATCGAGCCCACCGACGATCTCATCCGGTATCAGAAGAAGCTGATCGATGCCGTCGCTCCGTTCACCGTGGAGACAGGGACCGCGGCGGCGTACGTCACCACGAAAGAAGACCCCGACATCAATCAACCGACCATCGACTATGTGAAGGACTTCGTGCCAAACGAGACCGGCAAGAAGTTCAACCCGCACGTGACGATCGGCCTGGCCAGCGAGGACTATCTGAAGAAGATGCTCGAAGAGAAGTTTGAGCCGTTCACGTTTTCGCCGGTGGGCGCGTCGGTCTACCATCTCGGCAACTTCGGGACCGCTCGGACGAAGCTCAAGAGTTGGGAATTGAAGCCCTGATAGCGCTCGTCGGAAGCCTGCCGGCAGGACTAATCGGCATCCAGCCGCCGACGCTCGTTATTGCTGCGCGTCGAGGAACTCCGCAATCAACTGTGCTGTCAACTCCGGGTAACGGCTGTCCCTCTGCGTCATGACCGCTTCACCAAGATAGTCTCCGTGTCCACCCGGCAGGACGAGCAAACGCGCGCCTGAAATCAGGCGTGTCAACTCGACGGCGTGCTCGAGCGTCACGATGTCCTGGTCCCCAACGACGATCAGGGTTGGCGCGGTGATCGATCGAACTAGGTTGTCCGGCACATCCTCAAAATTCCGCATCCGCGCGGCATCTTTGTCGTGCATGATTTTGAGTTGACGCGCGTCCGGGTTCACCCGCAGAAATGCGTCCTTGAGCGGTTGCGGCATGTTCGAAAAGTCTGCCTGCTGCATGAACTCCCAAAGCTGAGGACGAGCGCCTTGCCTCTTAGTCATTGACGACGCAAAGACCAGCTTTCGAACAAGTTGCGGATGTCGAATGGCGACCTGAAGGGCGACGCTGGCGCCATTGCTGAACCCCAGGAAGTCCGCTTTTTCGACTCTCAAGTAGCGAAGCAGGGCCGCAACGTCGTCCGCGGACGATTCGAAAGTAACCGGCCCGTCACGATCGCTCGTGCGGCCGTGCCCCTGTTCCTCGACGGCAATGACCTTGCGGCCGCGGGCAAAAACCGGAAGAGTTCTGCCGAATGTGACTTCAATGGTTGACCCGCCGCCGTGAAGCAGCACCAACGGAAGCCCATCCCGGCGACCGTGGACTTCATAGTACATGTTGATGCCGTTGACGGGGGCATGGCCGCACACAAGCGGCTCGGATCGGGGAATTGCCATGCTCGTTCTAATTTGTTTGGCGCAGCCACTGCCCACGAGCAGCATGCCAAGCACTAGCGGCAAACCGGATTTCATACTGCCTCTTTCAAGGTTGCCCAACCCTTTCGTTCATCAGCACGCTGCCCTGTCGGTGCTGTGATCGTGGATGCGGACCTTCTGCCACGCCGTTTGCCCTACGCGGGCTGAGCGAGCACCGCGTCCAACTGCTTGTATCCGGCCTCCATCCCCTGATCCATGCCCGAAGCGATCGCGCCGTCACGGGCCTCTTTCGAGTCGTACGTCTGCGTGATGCGCATCGTGGTGACGCCGCCTTTTTCGGCAAACTCGTGCTTTTCTACGAGCGAGCCGATCGTCTGGCCGGACCCCAACGCCATCGTTTCGGTGTGAACGATTCGCTCGTGCAGGACCACTTCCGTGAACACACCCTCGAGCGTCATGGCCGGATCGGCCTCTTCGCTCTTCCACGCCAACTTCAACGCGCCGCCCACGCGCGCGTCGCACTCGCAGACGGTGACGGTCCAACCCGGGGGAGGGAGCATCCAACGGCGCATCTTTTCCGGGGTGAACATCGCCTCCCACACGAACCGAAGCGGGGCGTTGAACGTGCGGGTGAGGACGATGGTGGTGTCCGTCGGGGTGGAGACTTGAAGGCCTTTGGCGGAAGTAGCGTTCATGAAGCGGTCCTTTAGATAGATAACAGGGTGATCTCCGCTGAAACGCTCAGCGGCGGCGAGAACGAGATTGCTCCTCGGATTTCATCTCATCCAGCAGCGAGTCCAGCACTTTGAAACGGGCTTCCCAGTTCCGGCGGAACTGCTCGGTCCAGAGCATTGCTTCCTTTAGCGGCGCGGCGTGGAGACGGCAGAGATGCTGCCGGCCGGCGATGCGGCGACGGACGAGCTTGGCCCCCTCCAGCACGCGCACGTGCTTGGTGGCGGCGGGGAAGGTCATTCTGAGGGGCGACGCGAGTTCGCTGAGGTTGCGCTCCCCGCCGGAGAGTTGCCGGATGATGGCGCGGCGGGCGGGGTGGGCCAGGGCGTGGAAGACGACGTCCAGTTTCGGTGAGCAATCCAATACCATGTGGTTTACTATACCAAATGGTATTACAATGTCAACCACGAAGTTCCCGCACGTGTTCCGCTTCCTGCACCCTGACCATCAAGCCACGGTGCTGAGACCCAGATCTGGGAGCCAGTTCTAGGAGCTGGGCGGGCACTGTCGTACACTGCCGCCGTTACCTTGGAGGCACGATATGAAGGCGTCTTTGTTGTATCGAATTGCAGCTGTTCTGCTGCTGCTTTTTGCCGCCGGGCACACGCTTGGTTTTCGCCAGTCCGATCCCGCTTGGAAGGTGGATGCACTACTTGGCTCCATGCGGTCGCACCACTTTGACATCCAGGGATTCAGCCGGACCTACTGGGACCTCTTTGTCGCGGCGGGATTCTCGGTGGGCGTGCTATATCTCTTCGCGGCGGTTCTCGCGTGGCAGCTCGGCGGCCTTCCGGCCCAGACTCTGGCGGTCATGCGCGTCACCGCTTGGGCTCTGCCGCTTTGCTTTGCCGCCATCACGGTTGTGAGCTGCAGATACCTCTTCATCCTCCCGATCGCTTTTTCAGGCGTGATTACAGCGTGTTTGGCCGCGGCGGCATGGCTTTCAGCGAAACCGAAGTGAAGCCGTTCGCTCGCGTCTGTCCCGATCTGGCCGCGCGTCACCGCATTGCCGGTGCACGTAACCCGAGCTGAATGGCGCGGGCAAACCGCTCGGCCGCGAGCGGATGGTGCGCGAGGAACATGAGCGGCTCGAAAACCTCAAGTTCCATCAGCAGGAAGTGCCCGTCCACGACCACGCCGTCGACGCGTGCATAGGTCGGCAGCGCCGGGGCCGCGGCAATGCAAGCTCTTGCCGCGTCAACCCATTCCGCGCGTGCGTCGACCGGCTCCACCGTCCCGCCAAACTGGCCTTGCACCCGGTAGTCGCCGTGCGCGGGTCGCTTGCGGACAGCATGGCTGAATGCACCGTCGAAGAACATCAGCGATAGTTCTCCTTCGCTCATGATCTCGGGCAGGAACGGCTGGACCAGCAGTCCGCAATCGACCAGCGTTCGCGCGATCGCATCGCGATGGTGCTCCGCTCCATCGAGCCGAAAACGGCGCGTACCGTGACCACCGCCGGCGATGGTGGGTTTGATGACGATCTCGTTCCATCCGCGTCCACGTGCCAGCGCGGCGATATCGGGACGGTCGCGTTGAGAAACGACGATCGTCGGGATGACGCGAATGCCGGCGGCGGCCAACTCGACGAGGTACTGCTTGTCGAAGTTCCACGCGATGATCTCAATCGCGTTGCAGAAGCGCGGGCCGCTCGCGCGGCGGGCATCGAGCCAGGCGCGGAACTCGGCGATTCGGAGGAAATAGTCCCAGGGTGATCGGATTACCAGCGCGTCGAACGCGGCCCAGTCGACGCCGGCGTCGCTCCACACCGCGGGCTGTCCGGCGATACCGAGTTCGGCGAGCGCGGGCACGAGCATGCGATCGTCTTCGTGCAGAAGTGGGAGTGCGTCGGATGTGACCAGAGCGACCCGCATCTTTACGTACCTCTCAGTAGAGCGTGATGTGTTTCCAATTGCCGGCAGTCCGTGTCTCGTTGCGCATGGAGCTTGCAATTAAGCAGACTCTTGATTCCGGCCGCTTGTTCTGAACACGCCCCGGGCCTAGCATTTTACCTCGTCGTCGGGACGAGGCCGGCTGATGTCCGCCGCCGGATCGGGGCCACCCGGAATAGGTAACGCCAACCGCGCAGCAAATCCATGCTTCAGCTCTGATGCATCCAACCTGGGGATTTTCATGCCAGATCAATCTTCGCCAGAAGTAAGATTGCTACGCGCGGCCTACGCCGCTTTCAATGCGCGCGACATCGACGCCGCCCTCGCCACCATGAGTCCGAACGTGGTTTGGCAGATGGCCTTTAAGGGCGGATTCGTCCGTGGGCATGAGGACATCCGCGCGTACTGGACGCAGCAGTGGTCCGAGATCGACCCGCACGTCGAGCCGGTGAGTTTCAACACCGCGGCGGATGGTTCAACGGTGGTCGAGGTGCGCCAGACCGTGCGCGACCTTGTGGGCACGATCTTGCTAGACGAGACTGTGATACATGCCTTTCACATCGAAGGCGGCCAGATCGCGCGTTTCGAGGTCCGCAGCGTGGGCAGCAGTCCGCCCTAGCCGAGGTAGATCGGCGTCGTAGCCGCGACGACAACGCCACTCTGGCCGGTCGCGAACATACGAGCTTTCCGACCTGGCTCAGGTCAGGCATTAAGGTATGACTCAACGGCGCGATCGCACGGGAATCGCGATCTCTGTGTTGACGATCGCCAGGTCTGCAACCACACGATTGACGCTGTAGAACTCAAGGCACGGCACGCCCAGGCAAAACAGCGACCGGTCGCTCCGCACTCGCTTGAAGATTTCCTTGTACGCTGCCGGGAGCGAAACGAACGGTCCGACGCTGGTGGTGAACGCGAACAGACCACCGGGAAACCACTGATGACCGACGCGCCTCCCGGAGCGGAACTCGCCGGGGACGCGAATCGCCGCGTCGAAGCGCAGATTCTCAGGTTTCGTGATGCCGGGCGCATCGTGCGCGATGCCCAGCAGGACGTAGGGCGCTGGAATTTCGCGTCGACGCGCCCAATCCATGAGTTTGTCCCACAAGCCGATCGGCACGTTCTCGTACGGACCGGTGTGGCGGATGAACGCCAGCGACATGGGTTGCAGGGTGCGCACGACCGTACGCGAGAGCGACACCGGCGTCGCGGCATCTACCCGCTGCGGCAGCTCCTGCTCGGCCGCCGCGGGCAACCGGCCCTTTTGACGAAACGCCTGCGGAGTGACGCGGAAGCGCCGGCGAAAGGCACGGCTAAACGTCTCGTGGCACGTGAACCCGCAATCCAGCGCAATTTCGAGAATGCCGTCATCGAGCAGGACCAGGCGCAGTGCCGCCCTTTCCAGGCGGAGGCGCGATGTGTATTGCTTCGGTGTTTCCGCCATCGTGTCGGCGAATCGGCGCGCAAAATAGGGCGATGAACAGCCCGCAACCGCGGCCAGCGCCCTCAATGAGAGGTTGCCGTCCAGATTGGCCTGGATGTGAGTCAGGGACCGTGTCAGGACGGCCGGGTCCATGTCGATGGTCTCGCGCTCTGGGGCGATCTTAACCGGTGAGTGGTCGTTGAGACGGCCATCTCTCAGCCCGGACGGACCGAAGCGATCTGCGAGGCGTTGTGAACCGCAACCAGCGCGCCCGCTAAGGCGGCCGCCAGCTTCGTGAGAAGCGAAATGGCGCACAGCATCGCGATTTTCGCGGTCATCCCCGCTGCCAGCAGCACGCCAAGGTCGATCAGCGCGTAGGCCAGCCAGACCACGAGCGCCGCTTTGATTCCGAGCTGACCCTCAGATCCTAACCAGCCGGCGACCCACAAGCCCGCCAAAAACATGAGCGGCACGCCGGCGACGATGCTGCAATACGGGGCGGCGACCTTGACGTGCTCGTCATAGAACTCCTTCGGGTGGCCCGGGTTGATCAGATAGCCGTACACGACCATGTACAGGACGCTCATGGCGACGTTCACGACCATGACCAGCAGTGCAACACCTGTCAGCGAAGCCAAACGAACGAGTGTCATGACGCATCCTCAGTCAGTGTCGAGGTTCCTCTGCACCAAAGTCGCCCTAACTTACCGGCTGTCAGGAATTGCTCTTGACGATTCTTGCGCGCGATCTTCACTGGGAGGCACAGCGCCCGTGCCTGGCGGCCTCGGCGAAGGATCACGCCCGTCTGCGACCGCGCAAGGGTCTTGATCCTTGTGATTACAGGTCTGTCGCTTAGCTCTCTCGATGCTCAGCCCATTTGGGGCATTGGGAATTGCTCGCCGATCCATTTTTGCCAGGCCGGTTCGTCGCGCTCGGTGGCGGCTTTGGCCTTGTCGCCGTAGAGATAGACGCTCATGCACACCATTACCATTCCGCCGCAGGAGAATGCGCCCATATACGCCGAGCCGGGCGCGGGGGTGTCGAGGCGGACCAGCACGGTGTTCTTGTGTGACGCGCGGCCCAGGTGGTCCACAACACCGGCCATGTGCGGCAGGCCGGTTGGTGCGCTCCATTTCTGCCCTTCAGCGACCTTGAGTAGCCCGAGTTCTCCGCCGGCCTTCTCCCATGCCTTCGCCTCCGGCTCGGATGAGAAAGCCACGAAGTGCATCGCCGCGCACGGCAGGCCCTTGAACCGCTCGAGGTACATCCGCAGGATGCGGAAGTACGTCGGCCAGCCCTGCTCGAGACCGTCGAGCTGATTGTCCCACTTGTCGGTGCTGGCAAACAAACTGTGCACCACGCGGACCACGCACATGCCACCCGCGCGGGCCTCGACGCTCCATTCGGTCGCCACCTTGGGCGAGCCGGGGCCGCCCATGTCGCCCTCGGCGACGAAGGACTTGGGCGGGTTCCACGACGTGATCGTTGAAGAAGAGTCCATACCCGGCCCGAACGTGCACACCTGTTCTCCGCCCGCGCGCTCCTCGCTGCGCGTGGGGACGAACCACGACGAGATGCCCGGCCCCGTGGCGATCGCCCGCCAGACTTCCTCTGGCGTGCCGGGGACTTCGATTTCGACCTGGATCGATCGTCGACCGGATGGATCCTTCTTCACGCTCATGTCGTTTCCTTTCCTTTGGCTTCCACGGGCGTGGGATACGCCCCGATCATCAGTCTGTGTCGACGGCCGCCCGGTGCGGACTCGTCGTGATAGCGCGAAACCAATGTCGTCACCGCGGCGGTCAGTTCACTGCTGAATGCGGCACGCTCCTCGGCGGATCGGAATCTCACCTCGGTGTCGATGGAGAGTGTCGCCAGGCGCTTGTTGAGTTCTTCGGACTTGCGCAGCAGACGCCCGACCTCGCGGACCACGCGGGCCGCCAACGCCACGAGATAGCTCGCGGACAGCCGATCCATGCCGCGCTCGGGATCGGCCGCGGCCGGTCCCAGCGCGCCCGGTGAGACCACGTACGCGGATGCGGTCGCCACCAGACGCCGCTCCGTCAGTCCGCCCCATTGCTTTTTGCTGTCCACGCGGACCAGCCCGTGCTCTTCCAGCGTTCGCAGATGGTAGTTCACTTTTTGCCGCGGCAGACCCATTCGGCCGGCCAGCGTCGCGGCGGACGCCGGGGTGCGAAGCTCCGAGAGCAGACGACTGCGCACCGGGTCCAGCGCCACGCTGGCTGATGCGGGATCGTCAATGACGCGCAGGTCCACCATGGGCACCAACGTACCATTGACAAATCTTTTTGTCAATGCCTTTTCTGGGGAATTCCGATCGATTCGTTCAATGGCGACTGCGCAGATCACCGCCGCGCAGGGGCATGCGAGTCCCACGAGCGCTGTCCATCCGACGGCCGGATCACGCTGTGGAGAGATAGTCCTGATTGTCCGGGGTGGGCGAGGCCGGCGTGCCTTACTGGGCCACTGCGCGTTTCAATTGCTCGATGTCGATCTTGACCATGGTCATCATGGCCCGCATGGCCTTGCCGGCCTTGACCGGGTCACGATCGGTGGTCATCTCGATCAGGATTTTGGGGTCGATCTGCCATGACACGCCGAAGTGATCGGTGAGCCAGCCGCAGGCGACGGGTGTGCCGCCGGCCGCGACGAACTTGTCCCAGTATTCATCCAACTGCTGCTGCGTGTCGCAGAGGACGGAGATTGAGAACGCCTGAGTAAACTTGAACTGCGGTCCGCCGTTGAGGGCCGTGAATTCGCGGCCGTCGAGCGTGAAATCGACCGTCATGACACTGCCGACCTTGAACGGCGACTGCGGCCCGAGGTCGGGGAAGTGCGAGACGCGCGTGATCTTCGAGTTCGGGAAGATCGAGGTGTAGAAACGTGCGGCTTCTTCGGCCTGGTTGTTGAACGTCAGAAAGGTATTGATTTGAGGCATGGGAGAATCGTACGAGTTTCCGCGCCGCGTGCCAACAAGTTGCCTGACGCCGATCCACGAATCCTAAGTACAATTCCGCGGATGTGCGTTCACGGGCAAAGCGGATTTGCATCGTGTGTCCCATGACACTGTACGATAGCATCGGACGCGATTACGCCGCCCAGCGGCGGCCGGATGCACGGATCGCATCGGCCATTGATGTGGCGCTCGGCGATGCCGGCAGCGTGGTGAACATCGGGGCGGGGACCGGCTCGTATGAACCGCTCGGCCGAACAGTGCTGGCGGTTGAACCATCCGACGTGATGATCCGGCAACGCCCTGCGGGGGCCGCGCCCTGTGTGCGGGGATTAGCGGAAGCGCTGCCGCTCAAGTCGCAGTGCGTCGATGCGGCGATGGCGATTCTCAGTGCTCATCATTGGGCGGACTTTGAGCGTGGTCTGGGCGAGTTGGCGAGAGTCGCGCGGACGCGTGTCGTTTTGCTCACGTGGGTGCCCGATGTCGCGCCGTTCTGGTTGACGGAGGATTATTTTCCGGAAATCGTGGCATACGATCGCACGATATTTCCGTATTCCGCCGCCCTCACGGGCATGTTGGAGCGAACCATCGGGCCGGTGCGGATGACGCCGTTTTCAATTCCGCATGATTGCAGCGACGGTTTGCTGTGTGCCTACTGGCGCAGGCCGGAATTCTACCTCAACGCCGCAGTACGAGGTGCTATGTCCAGCTTCGCGCGGATCGATGCCGAACCCGGACTGGCAAAGCTGCGAGCCGACCTCGCCAGCGGACGCTGGGCTGATCGCAACGGTCCGCTGTTGGCGCTCGATGCGCTGGATGCGGGCTACCGCATCGTCTGCTGCGAGATCAACGGCGCCAGGCGCTGATCCGATCGCCCTTGTTTCGTGTGGAGCCCGACCGCGCTAATTCTCTATGCCGCGCCAGCGGGATCGCTCCATCCATGATCCACTTGCTGCTAGACTCCATGGCCGCGTGGACAATCGCGATTCAGCGAAATTCTGACCCGGCTGAACCCATTCAGGCCGCCCGAAGCGACATGGATCTTTGAAACCTACACCGACCAGACAAAGGTGACATGATGTCGAAGAAAGTGCTCATAATCGTCTCGAACGCTAGTGCGATTGGTCCCCACCATCGACGCACAGGCAATTTCCTGCCCGAAGTCGCACACCCCTACGCTGAGTTCGACAGGGCAAAATACCAGATCGACTTCGCAAGTTTGACCGGCGACACGCCTTTCCTGGATGCGCTCCATCTGGCGAACGACCCCGACAATCTCTCCTTTCTGGTGGGAAAGGGATGGGGCTCCATGCAGAAAGCCCGGAAGCTCTCAGACGTGGACGTCAGTCCATACGACGCCATCTTTATTCCCGGCGGGCTTGCGCCGATGGTCGATATGCCCGAGAACCCACTCCTCAAGAAGGTCATTCGGGAAACCTATGAGCGAAAGGCCGTGGTTGGAGCCGTGTGCCACGGTCCGGTCTCCTTGTTGAACGTCAAACTCAGTAGCGGCTCCTATCTGCTGGCCGGAAAGAATGTCAGCTCGTTCACCAATGAAGAAGAGGAGAATTACGCCATAGCCGATGTCCCGTTCGAGTTGGAAACGGCCCTCACCAGCCAGGGCGCCATCTTCCACAAGACCGGCCCGTCGGCTGCGTTCAGCATCGTCGACGGGAATCTCGTCACCGGCCAAAACCCGGCATCAGCCAAGGGCGTTGGCGAGAAAATGATTGGTATCCTGGAACGAAAATAGGCCATCGAGCTTTAGCGCGGCGTCGCGCGGCGGTGCCGTCGCCGGCCGCTCGGTTGCCGGAATCACCGAGTTGATGCGACCGGAGCGCCCAGGCATCCGCTATTGGTTGGCTGTACACCGAAGCGGGGTCGTTCCAGATTACCAGTATGTGAGTGAATCTGTTTCTCTCTCTATCGGAGTGAACACTATGGCCAAGAGGACGACTACGCGGACTGCAACGGTCGGTCGCGGCGGCAAAACGGCGGGCGCCGCATCGGCCAGGCGCGGGCGGGCCGCTGCGAAGCCCGCCCTTCTGTCAGGTGGCAACCCGCAGATCGCCAAGGCCGCGGGCGATGCGCCCGTGCAGGCCTACATTGCCGCGATGCCGGGTTGGAAACGCGACATTGGACGCCGCCTTGACGCACTCGTCGTGCGCACTATCCCCGGTGTGCGCAAGGCCGTGAAGTGGAACTCGCCGTTCTATGGCATGGAGGGGCGGGGTTGGTTCGTCGCCTTTCATACGTTTACGAATTACGTCAAGGTGACTTTTTTCAAGGGCACGTCGCTGCGGCCCATTCCGCCCGGCGGCACGGGTAAGGACGCGCGCTGGATCGACATCCACGAAGACGATCTCGACGAGGCGCGGATGGCGATGTGGATCCGGCAGGCGGCCATCCTGCCCGGCTGGGGAAAGTCGTAGGCGGTGCGCCTCAGTTGGTCTAGCATAAACGCTATGACGTTCGCTGAAGCTCATCGTTGCATAAAGCGCGGGGACCTGGTGTCTCTCAATCGCGCTTTGGACGATCACTTGGATCCCAACCTAGCAAATCGCACCGGATGGACTTTGCTCATGCTTGCAGCAATGGAGGGCAACACCGGCATCGGAAAAGTGCTGCTCGCTTCGGGGACGAAAATCGAAGCCACGAATGACTTTGGCGAGACGGCGCTGTCGTTGGCGGCCCATTCGGGACATGTGAAGTTCGCCCGTTGGCTTCTCTCAGTCGGCGCCTCAACGGGTTGCCGACCGCACGGGCACGACTTGGCGACGTGGATCGAGATAAGCTCGGGGCTCGCAGAGGAAAAGCTCGCTGAAGTTCTCAGCCTCATCGTACACAAAGAGCAGCAGCACTAGATTGAACGTCCCCAATGGGCCAATTGCGGACGTGTCAGAACCGACGATGAAGAGAGCTACAACTACCATGAAGCTGAGAAATAGTGCCTCGAAGGGGGGGACAAGGAGTTGAACTTCTCCCTCTTTCGTTGACACGCAGAAATGGGAGTAGACTGCTCCCCGGAGGTGTCCATGTCAGTCCGTCGAGGCCACGCCCCTCCCCGTGCCGATCACTCTCCGGGCATCGTGGTGGTGTGACGGGAGAAGCGCACGAGGTTCTTCCGCTGGTCGAACGTTATCGCGAATTCGCGCAGCGCCTGGCTGCCGATGTTCACAAAGTCGAACGGCGCCGGAAACGTGATGAGCGGGTCGCGGAACTCGTGGCTGCCGAGAAGGATGGAACCGTCGAGCCGCGCGGCCTGCACCGCCACTGTATTGCTCACCGTACGCGCAGTGCCGGCCTCGAACGGCGCACTGGCCAGCGGCAATTCTCTTACCAGAGAGGCGGGAAGCAGGAAGGCGCACAAAACATTGCCCGAGTCGATCTCCGCGCTCACATGCTTTCCGGCGATCGTGACTTCGACTCCCGGGAGCCCGTGTATCCGCGTGAGCGGGAGAATCTCCCCCGTGTTTGCAGTCCGCGCCCCTTTGTCACTCGACCCCCGGCTCATCTCCGCCGGCGCCAGCAACTCGCCGCGCTCGATGCGCACCCGCCCGGCGGGGTAGTCGAGCGTCAACAGAAAGTCGGCGAACAGGTCAAAGGTCAGGATGCCGTCGATGTGAGGTAGGACCGGATTCGTGTTGAAGTCTCGCGCCGACGCGTCGACATCGTGGAACTCCACACCGCCGACGGTGAGCGACTTCAGGTTGACCGTGCTCAGAAACCGCCGATTTCGTCCGGTGGCGTCGTTGACAATGTCTACCCCGGTCGTGTGCAGCCCCAGACGCTCGACGAGCGACGAGTCCACGCGGGCGAAGTCGCTGGCGCCGGTGTCGATTGCGAAGAGGAACGGGCCCCGGCCGTTGACGAAAACCTCCACGGCCGGCTCGCAGCCGCGGTGAAGCATCGGTAGATCGGTCGGGGTTCGTGCAATGGTCGCCGAGGGGTGTGCGCTCTGGCATCCCGCGATGCCGCATGCCGCCGTCCACGCGGCCATTGCGCCCCAAATTGAGAATCTCGGTCGGTGCATGCGAGTTTCTTGCCCGCGATTTCGCATATGAATTTCCCGGCTGCGCCGCGGGGCGATGTTCCGCAATTGTAACTCCGAATCGGTTGACGAATGGAAAAGGAGAGGGGTGCCGTGTGCTGGCTTAATTCAACGCCATCCGGAGGTACAATCGCCGCATGCAACCCGAAATCCGAACGACGCCGATCGAATACACCATCGCCGGACACTCGCTCACGCACGACCCTGCCAAACGCTTCGGCGAGGAAATCATGTCGCTGCTGGGGCGCGTGTGGCCGGTGATCAAGGGCGGCGCGATCCCGCATGACGGCATCAACCGCGTCGTCTATGACAGCGGCTGCACGGTGTTCGCGGGCGTCGTGCTTGGCCCCGGCGCGGAGGCGATGCTGGCGGCGGGGGGGCTGGAACGCAAGACCGTCCGCCTCACGCGTTACGCGGTGTGGAAGCACGTCGGCCCGTATCACCTGATCCCGGCTACGGGGGCCGCGATGACCAAAGCCCTCGAAGCGGCCGGCCACCGCACCGGCTGGCCGATGGTCGAGGTGTACGGGCATTGGACGAACGACGAGAGCAAGCTTGAGACGGAGACTTTCGTGGAACTGAGGTGAAGCGATGGAGCAGGGGCTGACGAGTGATCGTCGAGTTTCGGGCGGGAGATCAGTGCGATGAAGAAGGCACCAGCAACCAGGAAGAAGACGAACGGCGGCGCAATGGGCGACCAGGGCGGAGACGCCTCCGCTCAGCTTATCGATGCAAAGATCATGGCGCTGAATGACTGGCGGGCCGAGACGCTTGCGCGCGTCCGGCTGCTCATCAGGCAGGCCGACCCGGATGTGGTCGAGGAAGTGAAGTGGGCAAAGCCGTCGAACCCGGCAGGGGTTCCGGTGTGGTCGCATGACGGAATGATCTGCACCGGTGAGACTTACAAGAACGCCGTGAAGCTCACCTTTGCGAAAGGTGCGTCGCTTGCGGACCCGTCGGGCGTTTTCAACTCGAGTCTAGAGGGCAATACCCGGCGCGCCATCGACATCCACGAGGGCGACAAGATTGATGAAAAGGCATTGAAGGCGCTGATTCGCGCGGCCGTGGCGCTCAACACTTCAGTGGTGGCCGCGCGGCATACGACTACTTTGACTCGTCCCCGGGCGGCAACAAAGGCGGGACGACTTTCGAAAAATAAGTGAAAGTCTTTCCGTCATAGCGGCACGCACCCGCGTCGACGCTGCCGAACCAGACGTTTCCCGCCCGGTCTTCGAGCATGCTATAGACCGTCGCGCTGCCGAGGCCATCCTTTTGCGTGAACTGCTTGAAGGACTTGCCATCGTATCGGCTCGCGCCACCGCCGGTGTTGTCGGGAAAACGCCCCGGATGGCCCAGCCAGATATTTCCCGCTCGATCGATGATCATCGAGCCGACAAAATCATCCAGCAGCCCGTCCTTGGAAGTGAAAGACGTCAAAGTCTTGCCGTCGTAACGGAAGGCCCCCTCCTGGCCGCCGAACCAGAGGATGCCTGATCGGTCCACAACCATTGCGCGAACGTTCACAAACGATCTTCCAACCCGGTCGGCGAGATTGGAAAATGATTTGCCGTCGTAGGAGCAAACGCCGCCCTGAGTTCCAAACCACATTCGGCCCGAAGAATCCTGGGCGATCGTGTAAACCGAGTTGTCGACGAGGCCGTCCTTCGTGGTGAAATTCGTCATCGATTTGCCGTTGTAACGACTGACGCCATTACCGGTGGCGAACCAGATGTTTGCATCCCGATCTTCGAAAATCCATACGACGTCGTTATTGCCCAGGCCTTCCTTCTCCGTGAATTTCTTGAACGATTTGCCGTCATAGCGCGACGCGCCGCCGGTGATGGAGCCGAACCAAAGCGCGCCTTTTCGATCCTCCAGCAGGGAAAAAACGCGCGTTTTCGGCAGGCCAACTTCTTCTGCGAAGTTCGTAAAGTCCTTGCCATCGTAGCGAATGGGGCCCGCAAACGTGGCGAACCAGATGTTCCCAACCCGATCCTCGCGAATGTTGCGAATGATGACCTGCGGCATAAACGGGGTTGACTTGGCCGCGGTCGGCGTGAAGTAGGGATCGCGATTCGCGGGCTGGCCGACCCGCGCCGGTGCATCAGCGGCGCGCGGTGCCTTGTCAATCTGCTTCATCGCGGCGCGGGCGGCCTCGCGTATTTCCCAGTCGTTGTCCTTGAGAAGTGGGATCACTTTGCCGGCCAGTTGCCGACCCTGCGGCCCCAACCTCGCCAGCGCCTTCAACGCTGACGCCCTACGTTCGCTGGACTTGGGCGGGCTCAACAGTTCCTGCTCAATCACAGTAAGTAGTTCGTCCGGCTTCCCGGTCAACGTGACGAGCGTCTCAGCAGCCAATAAGCGATAGATTCCCTCGCCGTTTCGGGCGATGGTTTGAAGTTTCGGCACAGCGGGCGCGCCGCTCTTCGGCCCCAATCGGCCGACCCCGACGATTGCCATTGCCTGACTCCAGGCGGGCGCCTCTTCCTCGTCGAGCCTTTTCATAAGTACCGGCGAAGCTGTCTCGGCCTCGGTGGCAACAAGGGCCAGCGCCGACGCGGCGTACAGCGGATATTCCCGCAACATGCCTTCACTCTTCAGCACCTCGACCGGCTCTGCGGCTGATGGGTCGATCCGCAACATCGCCTCTGCGGCCTCGAACTGCTCAAGCAGATTCTCATCTCTCAGACGCTGACGGAGTGCTGGCAGGGCCTCCTTCGCGTCCGCACCCATGCTGCCGAGCACCCAGCAGGCGTGCCTGCGGACAAAGCCGTATGGGTCCCGTAGAGCAGCAGCAAGAGCGGGAATCGGCATTCTCGTCTTCGGTTCGAGCGCCCTGAGCCCCATCATTGCTTGACTGCGTGTTGAAACGTTGGGGTGGTTTCTCATTGCCTCGATCAAGACAGGAATCGCCGGCTCGCCGATCCGCCCCAGCGCATTTGCGGCACGCGGTGAGTTGTCGAGCGCCTCGTCCTTCAGGGCTTCCCTCAGCGCCTCAATCGCCAGCTCCGCCCCCGGACCGATCGTTTCGAGCGCGATGAGCGCTCGTTCACGGATACTCGGATCCTGGTCCTTTAGGAGCAACATCAGGTTCGGCACTGCCGCCGCGGCTTCCGGTCCGATTCTGGAGATTGCCACCGCCGCCGCCGATCGGACCGCCGCGTCGTCGTCCTTCAGTGCAGCCGATAGGGCCGGTACGGCAGGAATGGATTCGTAACCCAGCTCCGAGAGGTCCGCGGCGGCGCGTCGGCGGACCTCGGCCCTGCGGTCGCTCAGATTTTGAGAGAGTTGATTGGCAGTCTCCGTCTTGCCGGGCTCGGCATCGACCTGAGTCGAGATGGCGAGGAAAACCACAATCAGGAGCGTGCAACGGCTGAACAAATCGGAAAGGAACATGCTGCCTCCAATCCGGCACAACGGGCTACCGCGAAATGACCGAGCCAATGGGGTTGCGGGGCGCGTCACACCCCAATGTATCGAGTCTTCATCTCTTCTTCGCGGACAACACCGTCGCGCACGCCGACACGATAGCATTTCGCATTGCGCCTAGTCGCGATGCACGCGTAAATCTTTGCGCCGACGTAGTGAATCGCTGCCCAGTCATCCGCGGCGACTCCCGCTGGCAGCCCGCGCCGCAGCAGCCCATGATAGATCGGCCGGCGGTCCTTCTCGCCGTCGTAGTGCGGGCACGCGCTGCCTTTGAGGAATCCCAGCCCGTCGCGGATTGCCGCGAGCGGCCGGCCGAACGAATCGGTCACACCGCCTTCAAACCAGCACAACATCCCCGCGCTCACGCCCGTGAGCACGATGCCGCGCCGCCATGCCTCACGCAGCACCCGATCGACTCCGTGCACACGCCACACCGCCAGCATGTTGGCCGTGTTCCCGCCGCCCACGTAGATCACATCCTGCGCAAGCAGGAACTCGCGAATGTCCTTACGCGGCACGCCGAAGAGCGGAAGATGCGACGCCTCGGCCCGCTTGGCGGAAAATGCTTCATAGAACTTCACGATGGAGTCGCGGTTGTCCCCGCCGGCGGTCGCAAGGAAGCAAACGCGCGGCCTTCGCTTGCGTGTCAGTGACAGCGTGTAATTGTCCAACACACCGTCATCGCCGGGCACCAGAAACCCACCCCCGCCCATCGCCACGATCTGCCGCTTTGCCATTCCCGGAAGTTTACGAGCGTCCTCGATCCTCCCTCAACCCCCTCTCGCGGTTTCGCTTCAGGCCCAGGCGGGCACCTCCTCGGCGCCGACCGTCATTAGCCACGCCAATTCAGACTTCCGCACCGGCGTTTGCTAGTTGTTGAAGACCCCACTGGCTTCCCCGACTCTCGCGTTGCGGGGAGAAGTCTCACACCATCCACGCGGCCGTTCAATCCGAGGGCTTGTTTCAGTTTCAATCGAGCTGGTTTCGAGCGACTCTTGCCATGAAATGAATTTAGGCGTGCGAATTACGACGCCGAGCCGATCCTCGGGTCGCTGTATCCCCAGGCCCCAGTTTCAATACGGCCCGCAAATCGGCGCTGGAAGTGGGCCGCATGTGCCGCTCGAAGGCTAACGTCGTACCACCTTCGGCTGTGAGCCGCGGGAACTCGGAGAGACGCCTTGGCGCCGGCCGCAAGCTCATGAGATTGATCGGCGTTGCCATAGGCGTTATCGCGGAGCGACACCGTTATTCCGACCCGTGCCCCGGCGGCGTTGAGCAGAAGTTCAGCATCAGCAGAATCAGCGCCGCGCCGCGCCGGCGCCAGTTGCACTTCGAGCATGGGGTCATCTTTGCTCCCGATGAACTCCCAGAAGTAGCCGTTGGGTCCGCTGATACGCACGTGGTACACGTCGTCGGCGAAGTCTGAGAGCTTCCACGAATCCTCGACGGCGTCCCCCGCGTCCACCGCGTAGTTCCGGCAGACATATCCGCCACGTGCGGTGAAGCCGTAGGCCGTAAATGGAGCCCCGGCGGCGCGGTCCTTGAACAGGTCCTTCCGCGCCTCAAAATGGATGACGAGAGCTTTTCGTTCTGAGTTGAGTGAGCCGGAAACAAACAGCTCGTAGGGAAGCGGACACGACGGACGTACTCCGATCTCCTGCCTTGGGAGCAGTGGTGAACCGGCCGGATTCCGCCTGAGGTCCGCGAGATCTGACTCGCTCAGGGCGTGATAACCCTTGGGGAGGCCTTTGAACTGAGCCCGGTGGATCTGCGTCACGAACTGGTCGCGATCAAGTGGCGTCAGTGAGCAAGGAGAGTCGTCCGCCGACTTGAACGCCGCCGTCAGATCGCCACAGACCGCTCGCCTCCAGCGGGTGATATTGGGCTCTACAACCTTTTTCCCGGTCATGTGCGACAACACTTTTTCCAGGAACTGGAGCACCGACGTGTGATCGAACACCTGAGAGCATACGGCCCCGCCACGGCTCCACGGCGACGCGATCACCATCGGCACGCGATAACCCAGCCCAAGCGAACTCCCGCGAGCGTTTCCCTGGTGCCACACGCGATCCTGCTCAATGGACACGAACTCCAGCCCCGCGTCGATTCCCGTGGAGACGCGGCCGGTCTCTGGCCGGGCAGGGTCGGGCGCCACGAAAGGCGGCACGTGGTCGAAGTATCCGTCGTTCTCGTCGTAATTGAGAATGAACACCGTTTTCTTCCAGACGGCCGGGTTCTTGGTCAGGATGTCCAGCACCTCCGAGACGTACCAGGCGCCGTACCACGCGGAGCCGGGGTGATCGGAAAAGCGTTCAGACGGCACCAGCCACGAGACGGCGGGCAGCTTTCCTTCGCCAACGTCCTTGCGGAACTGGTGCAGCACGTCGCCTTTGGGCGTGAGCAGGCGGCGTTCGATCTTGCCGTCGTCGTACACGAGCTCTGCCAAATCACGGAAATCTGGATCCCCCGCATTGATCGTGAAAGCTCGCTCGTGCAGCCGCTTGGCCCGATCCGCGAGCGACTCGAATCGCTCCTGCGAGAACTCGATTTGCTCGGATTGAAAGCGAGCAAGCGCCTTCGCCAGTTTGAAGATTTCCTTCTTTAGAAGATCGCGGCCCTCGGCGGTTGCCGAGTCGGCTTCGGCCTGTTTGGCCCGGATCTCGCCGGGGATTTCCTCCAGCCGCTTGAGGATAAACTTGCGGTGCGTCGCGGCGAATCGCACGCCATATTGCGTGAACCACTCGATCGGATTGTCACCGAAGTTCGCGAGCCAGGCGTCGTGCTCGCCCTTGAGGCCCGATTCCAGGCTCAGCTCGTTTTGATAGATCCTCCACGAGATACCGGCTTCTTCAAGCCGCTCGGGAAAGGTCGGCCAGCTTGCCCAGCGACCGTGCTCGACGTCCTCGTTCAAAACGTGAGCGAACGAGTCCGAGGATTGCTTCGCGCGGATGGTTCCCGTCCAGAGGTACAGGCGGTTGGGTGTCGTGCCCGTGAGGCAGGAGCAAAAGTTTTGGTCACATACGGTGAATGCGTCTGCGAGGGCGTAGTAGAACGGGATGTCCTCGCGCGTGTAGTACCCGAGCGTCAGGGGCATCTCGGCGTACGTAGTCTTTTTCGAGCGCTTTACGTCCAGCCACCGGTCGTAGCGGCCTTCGTTCCTGGCATCGATCTGATCCGTCCACGAGTGCGGCAGAGAGCCCATCCAGGTCGATTGAGTGTCCTTGATGTTTAGCCGGAACGGAAGGAAGCGATTCCCTTTATTGTCCGGCTGCGCCCACACAGGATTTCCGTCGGGCAGTTTGATCGCCCGAGGGTCGTTGAAACCGCGCACACCACGGAGCGAGCCGAATATGTGGTCGAAGGACCGGTTCTCCTGCATCAGAATGACGATGTGCTTTGCGTCGAGAAAGTTGGTCCCTGGCTGCGGTTCGATCGCCATTGCCCGTCGAATCGACTCGGGGAATAGACCCGCGGCGCCGATGCCTGACAACGCGGCTGCCTGCTTGATGAAGTCTCTCCGGGTCGTCGGCATGGGACGTCTCCTTCATTCCCTTTGGACTTGAGCGTACGCCTTCAGCGGCCTCTAATCCATTCATTGACACGAACGGTCGAGGCGGCCCCGGAAGGAGAACTCAAATGCAAAAGCGCAAACTCGGCAAGAGCAACCTGGAAGTGTCCGCCATCGGATTGGGCTGCATGGGGATGAGCTTTTCGTACGGCCCGCCCAAGGACAAGCCCGAGATGATCAAGCTTCTGCGGGCGGCCGTCGATCGCGGCGTCACTCTCTTCGATACGGCCGAGGTCTACGGCCCGTACACCAACGAGGAACTCCTTGGCGAGGCACTCGAGCCATTCAAGGGGCGCGTGGTGATCGCGACCAAGTTTGGCTTCGACCTCAGCCCCCATCTCGACGCTCGTGGAATGAAGGCCGCACCCGGTGTCGATAGCAAGCCCGAGCGCATCAGGCATGCCGTGGATGGTTCGCTCAAGCGACTGCGGGTGGACGCCATCGACCTGCTCTACCAGCACCGCGTGGACAGGGCCGTGCCGATCGAGGACGTCGCGGGGACGGTCAAGGAGCTGATCCGAGGGGGGAAGGTCAAACACTTCGGCATGTCGGAGGCTGGCGCGAAGACTATCCGACGCGCGCACGCGGTGCAGCCCGTCACGGCCGTGCAGAGCGAGTATTCGCTTTGGACGCGCGGACCGGAGGCGGAGGTCCTGCCGGCGCTGGAAGAACTCGGCATCGGGTTCGTTCCGTACAGCCCGCTCGGCAGGGGATTTTTCACCGGGAAGATGGACGCGAACACAAAGTTCGACGCCGGCGACTTCCGCAGCTCGTTGCCGCGCTTCACGCCGGAGGCGATGAAAGCGAATCAGGCGCTGGTCGAATTGCTCGGCCAGATCGCCGCTCGTAAGAACGCCACACCCGGCCAGATCGCACTCGCCTGGCTGCTGGCGCAGAAGCCGTGGATCGTGCCGATCCCGGGCACCACGAAGCTGCACCGTCTGGAGGAGAACCTCGGCGCCGCGGCGATCGCGCTGACGCCGGTCGACCTCCGCGAGATCGAGAGCGCTGCGGCGAAGATCCAGATTCAGGGGGTTCGGTACCCGGAGCGGCTGGAACAAATGACGGGTCACTGAGCGGCGAAAGCCTGCAGCTTTTGTTGAGCAAGCAGAGCATCGCCGAGGAATAATCGGCGTAAACTGCTCTCTTCGCGTACTATGATCAATCCTGGTAACGGAGCCGGTGCGAGTTTGATGCCCGGTCCGACCAGAGCGCCAATCGAAATCGTCGGATGATTAACTGAAGGGCAAACCGGCCGTTCCGGAATGCTCGTGAACGAATAAGCCGACGTGATCGAATGCCTGCGGGTGTTCGGCCACGTCGGCTTCTTGCTCTCCTGCCTATTTCGATGGCGGATCGCTCAATCCTTTGTAAGGAATCTCGGTTTGAAGATCCCCCATCACAGGTTCTGTTCGGGTGTGCTGTTATTCGGAGTCATGCTGGCTTTCGCCGGTTGTCACAAATCCGATCGACCAATCATCGCGCCACCGCGCTCGGACCAGACTTGCATCTACCTGTTGATGGGGGTCGGCGACAGAGCGTGGTCTGGCGGGCTTGACCAACTCGCGACGAAACTGCGGGGCGAAGGGTGCTACGCGCGTGTCGAACCCTTTCGGGCGTGGCAGTCGGTCGTGAAGGAGATCGTTCGCGAACGTCCGGAGAAGCTTGTGCTGATCGGGCATTCACATGGCGGGGATTTGGCGGTCAAGGCCGCCCGGCTCCTGCAGGAACATGGGATCGAAGTTCAACTGCTCGTGTTGTTGGACGCCAGTTTGCCGCGGCCGATTCCGGCAAATGTCGATTTCGCGGTGCACTACTATCTCGTCCCAACGACTTTCATGTTCCACCGTGGCCCGCGCGATTCGCTGGAGCCGGGAAACACGCACACGCGATTGACGAACGTTGCCGTCGGGAGTGAAGGCGACGTGCCGTCGGCACGCGATATCGATCATCTGACCATCTCCGACTCCGTCGCGATCCACCGGATGATCTCCAGAAGAATGGCGGCGGCGGCCAATGTTTCTGGCAAGGCCCGGGGGCTGACCACCGGCGATCGTCGAGCTGCGTTCGATTCACATTGCTTTGCGACGGACCCGTGGCGCGATCGGACGTGCCGCGACTTCGGCAGCTGACGAAAAGGTCCAGCTCACGGCGGATCAAGCGATCACCTTGGCGAGAGTCGTGCACACTGAACACTTTGCAATCCAAGCCAACGAGGCCCAATGCGAAAGTTGTCTTTAGATGGGGTGCGGTCGGAATGTACGCGGATTCGACCGGCCGACTATGACCGCCGAATCGGCAATTGCGCGTGCAGTTCAAAATGCTCGAACCCGTGTGCAAAGGGTCGCCTGATCCAGGCCTCGAAGGATGGGTGATCGTCGGGGATGTAGCCGCTGCGCGGGAGCCAGGTTCCGTAAAGCCATTGCAGTGCGCGTAATTCGAGGTCGATGCCGCCGCGCACTTCGACTTGTGCGACCGTCATCGGCGGAAATCTGAAGCGGCCGATCTCGCCACCCGGGGTGAATTGCTTGGCTTCGACGGCCGCGTGATAGCGGCATTGTTCGAGCGGCACCAGCTCCGGATTCTCCCATTGGTAGCCAAGCCACTGCCCGTCGGCCAGACCGTGCCGTTCGGCCCATCTGACCAGGCGCTGGACTGCGCTCACGACGGCTGTCCCTTCGTACGGATTGTTCACGCGGATGTAGGCCACCGTTCGGGCGGGCAGGTCGCGGATTTTCACGCGGAATCCGTCGGGGTTTTGACCGGCCGGCAGTCGCCTGATGTGCAGCCGGTCGGACGTTCGTGGAACCATCGCCTCCAATTCGGCGCGATGGGCTTCGCGCCAGGCGCGAAGGTCAAACGCGCTCGGGGCCGCGCCGTAGCGCTGCTTGAAGCTCCGTGAAAAATCGGACGACGAGGAAAACCCGCAGGCCAGCGCGATTCGGGTGAGCGACGGCTTTTTCGTATGCGCCATCATGACCATCGCTTTTTCGAGGCGAAGGCGCTTAACGAAGTCGGCCAGCGTTTCCCCCATGACGGCCTGGAAGACGCGGTGAAAGTGAAAGGGCGAGAACATCGCGGCCTGTGCGACCTCCACGAGCCGCAGGGGCTGGTCGAGATGCGTTACCACATGGTCGATGGCCAGATTGACTCGCTCGACGTATTCCGTCGAAGTTGTGGGGCGGGTTTTTTGCAAAGTTCGCAAGATTTGGCAAGACCTCAATGGCCCGGCTTGTATCATACCGGGCAGCCCGGAGCGCTGGTGGCGACGGGGAGAACGAGGAGCTATTCATGCGTGGATTCATCGTTGGCGTGATTGTGTGTTTGCTTGGCGGTGGGGCGGCGACGCAGGCCGGCAAGTCGGAAAAAGGAAAAGGAGCCGCACCCGTGCAGCTTGGTAATTTCTCCATCAGTCTGACGGTCAAGGACCTCAAAACATCGCGCGAGTTTTATGAGAAGCTCGGCTTTCACGCGGTGCACGGCAACGGCAAAAACTGGCAGGTCATGCAAAATGGGACGACGACCGTCGGTTTGTTTCAGGGAATGTTTCCGAAGAACTCGCTGACGTTCAATCCCGGCTGGGACAGCAATAAGAAGACGCTGCCCGACTTTGAAGACGTCCGCGAGATTCAGCGCGTGCTCAAGAGCCGCGGCCTGACTTTGACAGTAACGGCCGACGAGTCCACTTCGGGCCCGGCCTTCATTACGCTGGACGATCCCGATGGAAATCCGATCCTGATCGATCAGCACGTGCCGGCGCCGAAGAAATAGTCGGTTCGGCAGTTCCGGGGACAATCAGCCGGAGGCCGCGCAGCCGGGATGGCAGAGTCCGTTTCGCCGATGACGGGAAAGACCTGTCTGGTCACCGGAGCGACCAGCGGGATCGGTCGGGCCACGGCGCTGAAGCTTGCGCGGGCTGGGGCGCGCGTCGTCATCGTCGGTCGAAGCGCTGAGCGGTGCGGCGCGGTGGTCGAATCGATCCGCCGAGAGACCGGTGGTGCGGAAGTGGAGTACATCGCCGCAGACCTGGGGTCGCAGGCCGAAGTCCGTCGGCTGGCCGCTGAATTCGTCGGTCGTCATTCGCGGCTCGACGTACTAATCAACAACGCCGGCGCATTATTTGCACTGCGGCGCGAGAGCAAAGACGGTATTGAGCTGACGCTGGCGCTCAATCATCTTGCTCCGTTCCTCTTGACGAACTTGCTTCTTGAGACGCTTCAAAAGAGCGCGCCATCCCGGATAGTAAATGTCTCGTCGGACGCGCATCAGGACGTCAAGGCGTTTGATTTCGATGATCCGCTGGCCCGACACCGGCGCCCTCAGTATGGACAATCGGAGCTGATGAGTCTGGGAATGTGCCTGACCATGCCGTGGGCGCACCCGGCTGTCGTGCAATACGCCCAAACGAAGCTCGCCAACCTGCTCTTCACCTATGAATTGGCACGCCGACTGGACGGCACGGGGGTCACCGCGAACGCCGTTCATCCGGGATTTGTTTCGAGCAATTTTGGCGCGGGTAACGGCTCGCTTGGATTCTTCATGCGGCTTTGGTCGCGCGTCTTCGGCATTAGCGCGGCCGCGGGAGCCAAATCCGTTTTGGAGCTGGCGTGCTCGCCAGGTGTACGCGCCAACGGGCAGTACTATTCGCATGGCAAGGTCGTGTCATCGTCGCCAGCATCGAATGACCAGGCGGCGGCTGAAAGACTCTGGACATTGAGCGAAGAGCTGACGTCAATTCGTGGTGAGCTTCGTCCTGAATGATTCGGCCGCGACCGAATTACCGTTCTTTTCGTAGAGGCGAACGAGGTAGCCGATCGCGCGCTGTGTCTTCTCGTGCTTGTCGCCGAGCGTGGCGGCCAGACGGTCGTATCCGGGCCGGAGCTCCGCTTCTGCTTCTCTGACTCGGTCTGTTTCAAGAAGTACATGTCCAAGCCCGCAACGCATGTAGGCGGTCCGCCAGTGATCTTGTTCCTTCCGGCCGACTTGCGCGGCGATGGCCATGCGAAACGCCGTCTCCGCCTCTGACCAGCGTTTTTGATCGGCATAGAGTGCGGCGAGGTTGGCCTGCGCGGTAATAATCGGCTCGGATCCTTGCCCCGCTTCGACGTTCGGAGTGTCGATGATTAACTTCCACGTCGCCTCGGCTTCCTCGACCTGGCCGACTTGTTTCAGAGCAAATCCAAGATTGCCGGCCACGATCAGCGTTCGCCAGTCGTTTGCACCGAACACCTTCGTGTCCTGCGCTACCAATTCGCGTGCGAGCGGGATCGCCTCCGCCCAGCGGTGCAGTTCGATCAGCGTCGCGACGAACTCCATTTTGCGGACCAGCGTGCTCGGGTGGTCGGGGCCCGCGAACGCGACCTGCGCTTCATAGGCCTTGCGCGACAGGGCTAACCCCTCGTCCAGCCGGCCGAGACTCGACACGGCGCTCGCCAGATTGTTCATCGTGACGATCGTCAGCGGATGTTGCGGTCCGAGTTTTGATTCAATCGCCGCCAGAATGTCACGGAACAGCTTTTCCGCTTCCGCCGCACGGCCGCTGGTGTTGACGAATTGCGCGTGATTCATCCGTGCCTGCAATGTCTCGGGATGATCGGCGCCGTGTGCCGCGATGTGCCCTTCGATGAGGTCGGCGTACAGTCGTTCAGACTCGTCGCCCTTGCCGGTTCCCTGCAAACAGGCCGCGAGATTGTTGAGCGTACTGAGCCGATCCAGGTTGCTGCGCCCCAGCAATCGGGTTTGACCTTCCAGCGCCGTTCGATAAAGCGCTTCGGCCTCGGCCCCGTGGCCCTGCCAATCGAGGTCTAGCGCGAGACTGTTCATGCCCTTCAGCGTGGCTGGCGCTTCTGGACCGGACAGATGCCGCTGAATCTCCAGGTAGCGCCGCAGCAGCTCCGCCGATTCATCATATTTCCCCTGGTCGGTCAGCATCGTGGCCAGATTGTTCTGTGCTTCGAGCGTCTTTTCGTTCTGGCTGCCCAGGGTGCGACCATACAGATCGAATGATCGGCGAAGCAGTTTCTCGGCCGGGTCGTAGAGGCCGAGCGTCCAGTAGTCCCAGCCGAGCGTGCCCGCCAAGGCGGCTTCGACTTCGGGCTGGTCGGTGAACGAACCGCGGAGCCGCTCGGTGGCCGCATCGAGCATTTCTCGCAGCGGGCCGATGTCGCGACCGGGATGCTTCCAGGGATCGACGGCGCGGATAGTTGAATCAAGGAAGCCGGCGAGGTTGCGCGTTTTCTCGATCTGGTTCTCGGTCGCGCGGCGGGCGGTGGCTTCGGCGGACTGGGCTGCTTGAGCTGCCGCGAGCCGGCTGCCGGCAAGACGCTCAGCGCGAACGGCGCGAGCCCAGAGGAAGGCCATGCCGATTGAAAATAGGATCGACAGCACGAGCGATGCACCGATGAGGCGTACGGTGGTCTTGTAGCGCTTGAGCGTCATGCGCACCGAGTACCACGCGCTGTCGCGCTTGGCCTCGATCGGCTCGCCAGCAAGATAATGGCGGACATCGCGGGCCAAATCGCCGGCACTCTGGTAGCGACGCTCGGGTTCCTTCGAGAGGCATTTGAGCGCGATGGTCGCGACATCGTCACTCACACCGGGGCGGACGTCGCACGGCGAGCGCGGCACGGCCTGCTGAATGTTTTGCAGGACTTCGCGCAGCGGGGCGTCGACGCGGTAGGGGAACGCACCCGCCGCGAGTTGATAGAGGATGACGCCGAGCGAGTAGACGTCGCTGCGGATGTCGATCAGCGCTCCCGATCCTTCGGCGTGTTCCGGGCTGGCCCACGGCAGCGAGCCCATGAAACCGCCGGGCTGGCTGACCTGCGTCGCGTCCGGTCCGGGCGTGGCCAATTTGGCCAGGCCAAAGTCGAGCACGTGCGGCTCGCCGGCGCGGTCGATACGGACGTTGCTGGGCTTGAGGTCGCGGTGGATGACGCCCTGCTGATGGGCGTACTGCACGCCATCGCAGATCTTCGCGAACATGGTGAGTACGTCATTCGATTGTGGAAAGAGCGATTTGAAGTCAAAGGCGCCATTGAGCGAGGCGTCGGACATGAACTCGTCCAGCCCGACGCCGTCGATGTATTCCATGATGTAATAGAGCCGGCCGTCGCCGGTTTCGCCGCTGTCGTAGACGCGGACGATGTTGGGGTGCCGCAGGGTCGCGACGAGGCCGATTTCCCGTTCGAAGCGGCGCCGCGCCTCGCGCGTGGCCATCGCGCCGTCGAGGACGATTTTGATCGCCACCTGCCTGCGGGTCGAAACCTGTCGGCCGACGAAGACGATGCCCTGGCCGCCGCGGCGCAACTCTTTCAGGTCGTCGTAGCCGGCGATGCGCGGAGGGGCGTAGGCTCGCTGTCCGAGGAGCAACTCGCGGACCAGCGTGTCGTCATTTTCATACCAGAGCGCGCATGAAGTCATGTGCTGATCCGATCGTCCGGATGGTCGTCAGCCCTCGTCCTCAATCTGCGCGGCGATCGTCTCGCGCAATCGGGCGAGGACGCGGTGCCTCGCGTTGTAGACCTGCCCGACGCTGACATCGAAGCGCTTCGCAACCTCGTCGGCGTTGATGCCTTCGAGCACGTAAGCGCGGAAGCAGCGGACGTCGGTCGCACTGAACTCTGCCTCGGTCGTTCGCATGGCGCGGCGCAGATGCTGCTGGCGCCATTCCTCTTCCCACACGTTGTCGAGCGTGGCGTCGGACGCGGCGACACGGCTCTCTTCGTTGAGGTCGAGCGACCGCGCTTCGCCGGCCTGCCGCTGCCGCTTGCGAATGATGGCCCGCACGACAACCGTCTTGAGATAAGACCGAAACTTGCCCTTGGCCGGGTCGTACTCGAAGCCGGGCAGGGCCTTGGTCAGGGCGAGCAGAACCTCCTGAACAACGTCATCGGCGTCGGTACCGACCACTCCCTGGCGGCGGGCGAACGCGCGGATCATCTCCTCGTACTGAGCGCAGAACTCGCTCCACGCCGCCGGGTCCGACGCGTCTGAAATCCGCGCCAGCAGCGTGCCGTGGGTGGTAGTAAAGGGGCCCGACATTCAACCGCATTATACGCGGGCGAGCCGCACCCTCGGTCAGTGAGACCTAGGCGCTCGTAGGCCGATTCTCACAGGAAAATCCACCGATTCTTGAAATCTCAAATTCGCGGGATTTTCTGTGAGATTTGCGCGACCTGCCCCTAGGTCCTGATGTGCAGATTCTTGAAAGGAGATGCCAGATGGGTTCGAAGCTGATTACCAGACTTTCGTTGATCACCGTACTATCCCTGAGTGGTGCCACGCAGGCCACGGTTTACATCGAGGCCATTTCGGTTAGTTCGTCGCAGGCCGGTCCTCAGCCGGGGAGCTCGTACGCCCTCGTTCAGAATGGCGTTCTCCCCTCCGACGGCAGCAACAGCGCCGGGCCCAACGGAACCAGCAGCGCGGGCCCGATCGGGACAGGGGTCACCACTGCGTTCGCAAATACGTCGCAGATCGCTGGACCGGTTTTCACGAATTCGTTGACGAACGCTGATCTGTCGAGAGGGAATCTGGAGGTCCACGCCGAGGCGGGTGGGGGAGTCGGTATCGGGTTGTCGACCGCAATCGGCATACCGCGTTGGACCGATACGATCACATTCAACAACGCCAACGCATTTCCGGTCGAACTCGACTTCTCTTGGGATACCGACGGCAGCGTGGTCGACACGAGCGGACCCGACTGGGGCAGCGCCGACATCAGCTCCTCGGTCGAGCTCAACATCGTGAATGACGCCAACTGGAAAGACATTCATCTTAAGGGAAGCCCGGCCTACAACCTGGGCGGCTGCCAATTCAGCTATTCCGGCCAATTCGGATCGGGCTTTGGATTTCAACCGTCCGGCAACAATATGTATGGCTCCTGGATCGTGACTCCCGTCGGCAACTTCAGCGGGCTCATCAAGTCAACGCTGATCGTTCCGAGCGGGGTTGTTTCCATCACGATCCGGACCTATCTCTCCCTTGACTGTCGAACCGGCGCGGTCTGCGACTACCCGGATGGTGCGAAATTCCGGTTCGGGACGCTGCCGGGTGGACTGAGCTGGACATCTGAATCGGGCGTCTTCCTTAGCGCTGTTGCGCCGGTGGACAGCGACGGCGACGGCACGCCCGACGCACAGGACGGCTGCCCGAATGACCCGAACAAGATTGCCCCCGGCGTGTGCGGCTGCGGCGTGGTCGATGCCGATGGTGATGGCGACGCGGTCTGCGACACGAGCGACAACTGCCCGGGCGTCGCCAATCCGGATCAGGCCGACGCTGACGGCGACGGTGAAGGCGATGCTTGTACCGACACGCACCTTCCGGCGCCCACGGTGGTTTCAGAGTTCCCGCTCCCTGTTCCAGCTGCGAAGCTCTCGGCCTGTGGCACGACCGGGGCGACCGGACTCGCGCCGCTGATCACGGGTTTGATGCTGATGCGCGGCCGAGTGGGGCGGCGCCGGCCGTAGTTCGCCGCTAGGCCTTTCTCACGTAATTGCGATCGAGACAGGCCGCCAGCTTCGCCGTGTCCGCGGGTTGCGAACGATAGGCAATGTAGCCATCGGGCCGGATCAGGAGCAGTGCGCGATCGAATGCCCCCAAGCGGCGGTGAAGCTGGGCGTCCGGATCGATCCAGGTTTGCACGTCGTGCGGAACGATTGCCGTTCGATCCACTTCGGCCCCAGCTTTCAGGATCAGGTGACTGGTGAACAGCGTAGGAAACGACTGGTGTACTGCGGATGCCGCCGACAGTAACTGCGAGATGTCCGCTGAATCATTCGAGCCGGGCATCAACAGCAGCGAATGCGTCGTCCCGCGGATCGCCGAAAACAGCGTCGTTTGGTTTTCGCCCGCCTCACTGAGCAATGGGGCGTCGGGTAACCGATCGCCGGCCGGCACACCGCCGGCTCGCCACGGCCAATCTTCGGCAGTGAGCGGACTGTGGCGATAGTTGACTGAAAGCTCGCAGAGCGCGTTCTTGATCTTATCCTGCACGAACCCGAATGAGGTCAGCACGCCCGCGATATGGTTTCGGGCGAACTGTGCGACCGGATTTCGCAGTGTCGCCAACAACGTCATCATGCCCGCGCCGCGTAGTACTTGGTCGCCGATGGCGCTGCGCTCCGTCGAATAGCTGTCGAGCAACGGCGCGGCCTGCCCCTCACCACGATGGACCAGGGCCAGCTTCCAGGCCAAGTTGAAGGCGTCCTGCATCCCGGTGTTCATGCCCTGTCCGCCGGCCGGGCTGTGAATGTGGGCCGCGTCCCCGGCCAGAAACGCGCGGCCGCGGCGGTAGTCGGACACCTTTCGTTCGTTGATGCGGAAGCCGGCCAACCAAATCGGATCGGAGAGCGTCAGCCCCCCGGGGCCGCGCTCCTCGATCTTCGCCTGCACTTCGGCCAGTGTCGGGTCGGGCGGCTTTCCGGTGTCGGTCGCGGTACCGAGGTCGGCAATCACCCGAAATCGGCCGCGCGTGATGGGAAAGAACGCGAGAATACCCTTTTCGTGCCAGAAGATGCTGAGTTCGTCACCAGCCAGCGGACCTTCGACGTGGATGTCGGCCAGCATCCAGTCGTTGGGTTCGGCGGTGCCGGTGAACGGGATGTCCAGCGCATGTCGCACCGTGCTGTGTGCGCCGTCGCAGCCGATGAGCCAGGGAATTTCGAAAGACTCTTCGCGCCCGTCTGCAAGCCGCAACCGGCCGGCTACCGCGCCGGCCTGCTCGCTGAATGAGAGCAGCTCGACTTGTCGCTCGATGGCAACGCCCCGTTCCGCGAGATGTTCAGTGAGCAGCCGCTCGGTGTCGTTCTGCGGCAGCATGAGGGGAAAGGCAAACGGGCTATCGACGTCCGCGATGGCGACGTGTACCAGTCGCTTTCCCTCGCTAAAGATGCTCGCGCCGCGCGCCTTCATGCCGGCCTGCACGAATTTCGGCGCGAGCCCGAGGTTGTCGAGTAGTTCGAGCGTTCGGCTCCAGACCACCAGGGCCTTGGACTTGTCGCTGGGTGCCGGGGCTTTGTCGATGATGCGGCAACTCAATCCTTGTTGAATCAGCGCGGTAGCCATCGTCAGGCCGACGGGGCCGGCGCCGACGACTAGTGCATCTGCGGTTGGGCGTTGCATTCAATACTCCAGAGGAATGGCGGGGCTGCCTCAGCTCGCCGAGCCGCCTTTCAATTTTGGTCGCCGCGAAGCGCGGCCTGCATCCGCTGGTCCGATCGTACCCGCTCCGCCGCGCGGCGATGGCCTTGATCGTCCTCAAACCATTGCGGACTCAGCTTTGCGCCTGCGCCGACCAGTGCGGCGACGACCACATAGTAACGTTCACGCTCGGACCGACTGTCGCGGCAGTTCCCAAATGCGAACAGTGCCCACTCCAACGGCGTGCCGCCATGCGTGCGATCCTTGAAATCGATCGGCGCTTTGCCTTCAAGCAGCAGCCGGACGATATCGGCATGACCGCCATATGCCGCCCAGTGCAGTCCGGTCTGGCCATCATGTTTGAGTTCACCGCCGGGCTGAATGCCCCGTTGCAAAAGGAATGCGACGACTTCGGTCCGGCCGAATTCGCACGCCCAGGCAAAGCCGTCGGTCATTTGTTGCGTTGTGGCCGGTGGCTTCAAGCGGCCATCGCGATCGAAGAAAGTTTGAACGGCGTCCAGCCGCCCAACGCCGGCCGCGCCCTCGAGATCGAGCCGTGCTCCATGGCCGGCGAGGAACTCGGCGGCCGCGCCGCGCCCATTGTGCAGGCAGTCGTTCACAGCGCTGCCGCCGTCTGGTCCGTCGATGACGGCCCCGCGATCGATCAGCAACTGCATCAGCGGGAGTTGAACGCCCGCGTTTTCCGGATGGCAGCTCGTCGCGGTCAGGCCGAGCGTCGTCGAGCGCCCGCGATACGCGTCGGACTCGGCGTTCACATCGGCCACGGCGTCCAGCAGCAGTCTAGCGATTTCGACGATGTTTCCGGGTGTCTTCTGGCGGAAATCCTCAATGCCGTTGGCCGAGACGTAATGCAGCAGCGTCGATCGGTGGTCGCGCGTCGAGCGCTCGTGCACAAGCGAAGGAGTTTCGTCGAGCAGTTTGGAAAGCGCCTTCAGATCGCCGTTCACAATCGCATCGGCTGCTGATTCGAACTTCGCGACCGGTGAATTCTCGCGCGCCAGCCCCTCTAGATGGTGTGTGAATCGCGGCCAGCTCGCGAATCCGTGGCCGCGGGCGACGAAAAACTGGGCATCGGCCAGCGCATACTTCTCCACTCGTCGCTCTTTTTCGACAAACTTTCGCCAGCGGTGCGCCATGCGATCGGCTTCCGCGCCTATTTGCGATTGCACCTCTGGCGTTATTTCAACGCCGCGCAGCCGTGCGATGGCTTCAACCCAGCGCGCAGCCCAGTCGCGGACAGCGCCGGCGTTGGGAGAATTGCAGGCATGCTGCAGGTCGCGCGCGATTTTCCGATATTGTTCGAGATTGGGGCGGGGCGGCAGAGGCAGGGCGTCAGACATACGAAGCTCCTTTCAGGGTCGCCCGGAGTCCGCACCAATCGGGCCGAAAGAAGGTTCGTCGCTTTCGCGTATCAAACTGTCGAACAGGGTGGGCACGGCCCTTTCCGCGGACTGGAGGCGCCCCTGACGCCATGCGTTTATGATAGGCCGCAGGGCGGGGCCAGAGCAATCCCATGTTATTCAGGGTGGGGCGGGTTTCGGATAGTCTTCAACGCGCGACCCCTGACCATGCGATGGAGCGATCATGAATCCGAACAAGGCGTTGTGGGAGAAGGGCGACTTTACTCAGATCGCCGCGACGATGCGTGAGTCAGGCGAGGCACTGGTGAAATCGCTTGGCGTGAAGCCGCCTCTGCGAGTCCTCGACCTCGGCTGCGGAGACGGAACCACGGCGGTGCCGCTGGCCAGGTTGGGCGTTGAGGTTGTCGGAATCGACATCGCGAAGAACCTCGTCGAAGCCGGCAACAAACGCGCGGCGACGGCGGGCCTCAATCGGCTGAAGTTTCAGGAGGGGGATGCCTCAAACTTGGAGGGAGTCGCCGATCGTTCGTTTGACCTGACGCTCTCCGTGTTCGGCGCGATGTTCGCGCCCCGGCCGCACGATGTGGCTCGCGAGATGGTCCGCGTTACCAAACCCGGCGGCCGGGTCGTGATGGGAAATTGGATCCCGAACGATCCAACGTCGTTCATCTCGCACTTACTCAAGATCAGCTCGTCGTTCATGCCGCCGCCGCCGGAGGGGTTCGTCAGTCCGATGACCTGGGGCGTGGAATCGCACATCGTCGAGCGATTTGGGCAGGCCGGCGTACCGCGCGACAAAATCTCGATGACCAAAGATACTTTCCGGTTCATTGCACCCGATAAGAGCCCGGCCGAGCTTGTTGCGACGTTCCGGCAATTCTACGGCCCGACCATGAACGCATTTGAAGCGGCCGAAAAGAGCGGAAAGGCGAGCGAGCTTCACAACCAGCTTGTCGCACTGGCGACCGAGCACAATTCGCAGGCGAACGGCGGCACGTCGATCGCCGCGACCTTCATGCGAGTGACTGTTACCCTCTAATCTGGTCCGTGATGAGCATCCTCAGCGCTATCGGTAACACATCGATCGTCCAGCTTCGCAAGGTCGTCCCGGACAATTGCGCGGACATCTTCGTGAAGCTCGAATGGGAGAACCCCACCGGCAGCATGAAGGACCGCATGGCGCTGGCCGTCATTTCCTGTGCTGAGGCGGACGGCCGGCTGAAGCCCGGATATACGGTGGTGGAATACACCGGCGGCAGCACGGGGGCCTCGCTCGCATTGGTTTGCGCGGCGAAGGGTTATCGCATTCAGATCGTTAGCTCGGATGCGTTCAGCCAGGAGAAGCGCGATCACATGCGGGCGTTGGGGGCCGATCTGACGCTCGTCCCGAGCGAGGGCGGCCTCTCAACCAAGAAGCTGTTTCTCGACATGATCGAAACCACGCGCCGCCTGAGCCGCGAGCCGCACACGCACTGGAACGACCAGCTCAACAATCGCGACAGCATCGCCGGATACTTTCCGATGGGCGAAGAGATCTGGACGCAGACAGAAGGGCGGGTGGACGCCTTCGTGCAGAGTATTGGAACGGGCGCATCGTCGCGCGGCGTGGCGACGGCGCTCCGGCGACACAAGCCGGGCGTGTGGATTGTTGCGGTCGAACCGGCCGAGTCGCCGGTCTTGAGTGGCGGCCAGCCGGGGGCGCACCAGATCGAGGGCATCGGTATCGGCTTTGCGCCGCCACTGTGGGAGCGGTCGCTGGTTGATGAGATTCAGACGGTTACGACGGCTGACGCAAAAGAAATGGCGCGGCGGCTGGCACGCGAGGAGGGGCTGTTCGCGGGGACGTCGTCGGGAGCGAACGTGATCGCGGCAATACGCGTAGGAGAACGGCTGGGCCGCGGCGCGACGGTGGCCACGCTGATGATCGACTCGGGGATGAAATACGTCAGTACCGACGTCTATCGCCGCGGATAGTGTCTCAGTGCCGGCCGCTAGAAGCAGGCCTGTATCACCCCGCCGTCCACGCGAAGCGGCGCCCCGTTCGTCGCCGAGGCGAGTGGGCTGCAAATGTAGGCCACCATGTGCGCCACCTCATCGGTCGTGGCAAATCGCCCAAGCAGAGAACTCGGCCGCACCTTGTCGAAAAACTCGCGCTCGAACTCCGTGAATGACCGGCCGCCGCTGAGCTTCGATACGAATTCGCTCACGCCGGTCGAATTCGTCGGCCCGGGCAGAATGGCGTTGACGGTGACCGCGGTTCCCGCGCAGAGCTCGGCCAATCCGCGAGAAACGGCGAGCTGCGCGGTCTTGGTCATGCCGTAGTGAATCATTTCGGCAGGTATCTGAACTCCGCTTTCGCTGCTGATGAAGACGATGCGGCCCCAGTTACGCTTCTTCATTCCGGGAAGATACGTGCGGCTCAGACGCACCCCGCTGAGCACGTTGACGTCGAAGAAGCGCCGCCAGTCGTCATCGCTGATCTCCTCGAAGGGCTTGGGCTCGTAGATTCCCAGGTTGTTGACGAGGATGTCTACGGCCGGATATCGCTGCGCGAGCGTCTCGGCGGCCGGCGCCGTTGCGAGGTCGCCGGCGAAACCCTCCAGCGCGGCCTTTGGAACCTGCGCGAGCACTTCCGCGCGGGCTGTCGCGACCGATTGCTCGGTTCGGCCATTGACGATGACGCGCGCCCCCTCGCGGGCAAGCGCCGTGACAATCGCCAGCCCGATGCCCTTGGTTGAGCCGGTGACGAGTGCGAGTTTGTCCGTGAGTTTTAGATCCATTGACAAGTCTCCATGGATTCTTGTGCCGCTAAGCGGGTGGCGCGGCACGTATGTCGTAGCGCCCAATTCAATTCATTTCAGAGATTGCGATAGTAATAGGTCGTGCTGCAGAAGCCGCCATTCGGAAACAGGGCATAGTTGGGGACGTCGCCCACACGCACCCAGCCCAGTTTTTCGTAGAGACGAGCGGCGTCGCCGTCTGTTACCGCATCGAGCACCAGCAGCGTCTTGCCGCATTCGCGCGCCGCGGCCTCGGCCGCTTTCATCAAGGCCGCACCCAGGCCTTTTCTGCGAGCGCGGCGGTGGACCAGCATCTTGGCCAGATCGGCGCGATGTGGCTGGTTCTCCGGCAGATCGAAGATGAGCTGGACAGTACCGCACAGACCCCGCTCATCTTCCGCGATGATGAGGGCCCGTTTCCCCGCGGCGACGTCCTCCGCCACGCGCTGCCAGAAGGCCAGCGCCCGAGCGCGGGTAAACGGCAGCATGAAGCTTACCGATGCCCCGCCTTCGACGCAGTCGATCAAGACATCGGCCAGTTGATTGAGTTGCGCGTCATTGACCGAGTGCAGGCGGCGCAGCGAACAGCCGGATGTCATGCTCGAGCCCTCGCGAATTGCGCGGTGCGTGATGCTGGAATCATGCTGGTAAGATACCGGAGATGACCGATTCGTTGCTCATTCGCGCGGCGATTCCGGAGGACGTTCCGGCACTGGCGGGCCTTCTGGATGAACTCGGCTTTCCCGCGCCGCTCGACACGGTGGCGCGGCGGCTCGCGCGGCTTTCCGACCTTGGTGAGTCAGTGCTGGTCGCATCGAAGGGAGCTGAGGTGCTTGGCTTCGTCAGTGTGCATGTCACGCCGGTGCTTCACCGGCCAACACCGGTCGGGCGATTGACGGCACTGGTGGTGACCAACCGCGCTCGGAAACAGGGAATCGGCCGGGCGCTGGTCGAGGCGGCCGAGCAATATCTGGCCCTTGCGGGCTGCGGCCTGATCGAGTTGACCAGCAACGTGAAGCTCGCCGCAGCGCACGCATTCTACGAACGCCTTGGATACGCCATCACGAGCCACCGGTTCTGCAAGCCGCTCCCCGCGGCAACAGTTTAGACGATCAGATAGAGCTGAAATCCGGGCTTGCAATGTCCCAGGCCGTTTGCTAACATGCAACCCGGAGGTTGCATAATGACGACGCAGAGTACGGATCGAATTGACAAGCAGATCGACCTGAAGGCACCGGTGTCGCGTGTGTGGCGCGCGTTGACCGATTATCGCGAATTCGGGCAGTGGTTCCGCGTGAATCTTGAAGGTCCTTTTGTCGCGGGCAAGGCCACGCGCGGCCGGATCACTCATCCGGGCTATGAGCATGTCGTGATGGAGGTCGTCGTGGAAAAGATCGAGCCGGAGCATCTGTTTTCATTCCGCTGGCATCCCTATGCGATTGATCCCAAGGTCGACTACTCGAAGGAGCAGCCGACACTGGTCGAGTTCCGTCTGGAAAAATCACCGACCGGGACGCTGCTGCGCGTTACGGAGTCCGGCTTCGATAAGGTCCCGGCCGGACGGCGCGACGAGGCGTTCCGCATGAACGAAGGCGGCTGGACGGCGCAGCTCAAGAACATCGAGGCACACGTCGGCGATGCGCGCTGAAATCGCGGCCCGATCACTGCGGCGGCATGCGCCGATCTTCGCCGCACTTGGTGATGCGACGCGCCTCGGCCTGCTAACCAAGCTCTCGGCCGGGTCGGAGCTATCCATCGCGCAGCTCACGGCCGGCACGCCGCTGACACGCCAGGCCATCACGAAGCACCTACGCGTGCTTCAGTCGGCCGGCCTGGTCCGCAACGTTCGCCACGGCCGCGAGAATTGCTTTGAGTTGGAACCGCGGCGGCTCGACGAGGCGCGCCGCGCCCTCGATTCGATCTCGCGTCAGTGGGACGAGGCGCTCGATCGTTTGAAGGCGTTCGTTGAGAAGTGAAGGCGGCATGGGTTCAAAGGTGGCTAATCCGTCAGTTCGATCGTTCGCTTTAGCTTCACTGATTTCCCCCCAATATTGTCACGCACGGTAACCAGGACCTGGTACTTTCCGAGCTTGTCCTTGGGCTCGAATCGCAGACTGACCACCTGGGCATTGTCGAAGAACCGGAATCTGGTCGGCACGCGGGTCTTTAAGCCCACGAGGTTTTTGACGTCGGATTTTGAATAGATCTGTCCGTCGGGATCGAGGATTTTGAGATCGTAGCTTACGTCAGAATCGAGTTCGTCATCGAGGGCGATTCCCGTGAAGACCACCTTGATGCCGAGGACATCGCCGCGCTCCGCCTTCGACTTGCTGTCCAGCTTTATCGGCTCGTCGGTTGGTATCTTGAGCTCGGCCAATCCGGCCGCGTCCATGAGTAGGAGGTCGGCGGAGAAATCGCCATCCTTATGCGGCAAACCGGGCGAGGCTACCAAGTCCAATAGCTTGCGCAGCTTTTTCTTGACCGTGCCGGTCCGCTTCGCTTCTTCCTCGACGATCATGCGGTAAATCAATTCGTGCTGGTGCATGTTGCTCTCGAGCGACCACTCGGCCGCTTTGCGCATGGCGCTGGCGGTCGCATCGTCTTCGACGTCCAGTTCAAAGTTTTCGTCCAGCAGGTCGATCAGGCGCTTCGCGTAGCTCGCATCGCCCGACGCCAGAAACGCGCCCCACATCATGTCCAGGTCGCCCGGTTTCTTGAACGGTCGCTCGCGTAGACCAATGGCCTTTTTCTTCGCGAACGCCGGCGTTTCGCCGAAGATCGACTCGATTTTGTTGCCGTTGCCGGAGAGCCACAGGGCGCGCTCGACCATACGCTTTGCCTTGCCCGAAAACGCCGCGCACTTGGCGAGCTTCGTCACGCGCTTCGGGTTCTCCTCGAACGCCACGGTCAGGAAACCGGTGATCGGATGCACGGATGACTCGTACTTATCGAGAAGTTTCAAGTCCTCGATCTGTTGAAGGAACTTGGGAATCTCGCCCGTGTCCTTCTCAATGTAGTAGTAGGTCATTGCGTCGAACGTGGCGTCGTCGGGCGGCGGCTCGTCAAACGCCACGGCTGTTGTCCCGACGAAGAGGCATGTGAAGAAAACGCTAAACAGGCCCGATCGCATGATGCTCGTCCCTCCCGATTCCTGATTCCGCCCTTGGATTGACTCGCACTATACTGGACGTCTTCTGCGAGAGGAACCGAATGATCGATTACGTCATTACCATCATCCGCGGACAGTTCGAGGCTGGGCTGGCCATGTTGAATGAATGTCTAGTTAAGTGCCCGGACGAGTACTGGGACGGCCGGATCGCCAAATATCCGTTCTGGCAAGTCGGCTATCACCTGCTCTGCTTCGTTGATTGTTATCTTTCTCCCAATGAATACGCCTTCAAGCCCGGCCGATTCCACCCGCGCGGACTTAAGGAATTGCAGGACGAATACCCCAGCCGGCGTTTCGAGCGGGCCGAACTGCTCGAGTATCTGGCTGAATGCCGCAAGAAGCTCGTTGTGAGTCTGTCGGCCGAGTCGCGCGAATCGCTCGAAGGGCCTTCCGGGTTCAGTTGGCTGCCTTTCACGCGCGGTGAAGTGCATCTCTACAACATCCGCCACCTGCAACATCACACCGGCCAGCTCAGCGCGTTCCTCCGCAAGCAGAGCGTCGACACCCGCTGGGTCAAGGTCGGTTGGCGTGACGCATGAGCGCCGGCTCCCCCAGCGACAAACGCCCCGATCCGGCGGCCGGCAATCCGCAATCGGCCGACGGTGAGCGTCTCTTTCAGCTCGTCTACGACCAGCTACTGGCCATTGCGCGGCAGCGCATGCGGATTGAGGATCCCGGGCACACGCTTCAGGCCACCGCGCTCGTCCACGAGGCCTATCTGCGGCTGATGGGCGGCGGGCCGCCCAATTGGGTCAGCCGGGCACACTTTTTCAATGCCGCGGCACTGGCGATGAGGCGCATTCTCATCGAGCACGCCCGCAGCCGCGGTCGCGTCAAGCGTGGCGGCGGCCGGCGGCAGATGCCAATGGATGCGATCGACCTGGCTGTTTCCACCGATGTCGACGATGTGCTGGCTCTCGATGCCGCCATCTCGCGGCTGGCCGAGCGCGACTCGCAGGCCGGCAGTATCGTGCAGTTGCGTTTTTTCGCCGGGCTGAGCGTCGAAGAAACGGCCGCAACGCTCGGTATTTCTGAGAGAACGGTGAAGCGTGACTGGGCCTTTGCGCGGGCGTGGCTCTACCAGCAACTCGAATCCGAGTAAGCCGCATGTCAGACTGGGATCGAGTCAAGGCGATCTTCGAGGAGTTGGCCGAACTTCCTCCGGTCGAGCGCGAGGCGGCTATTGTTCGCGCGTGCGGCGGTGACGCGTCGCTCGAAGCTGAAGTTCGCAAGCTTGTCGCGGCACACCACAATGCCGGCGACTTCATGGAGACGCCGACGCTCACGCCGGACGCCATGGTGTCGTCGCTGGCGGGCGCGGCCGGCCGGCCGGCGATCGTCTCGCGAATCGGTGCTTACTCGCTGCTCGAGATCATCGGGGAAGGGGGCTTCGGGAGCGTATATCGCGCCCAGCAGGAGCGCCCGGTGCGGCGCGTGGTCGCGCTCAAGATCATCAAGCCGGGCATGGACTCACGCGAGATCATCGCCCGTTTCGAGAGCGAGCGGCAGGCGCTCGCGCTGATGAGTCATCCGAATATCGCGGGCGTCCTCGACGCCGGCACGACCGAGCAGGGCGGTCCTTATTTCGTCATGGAGTATGTTCCGGGCGAACCGATCACCGCCTATTGCGACCGGCGGCGGCTCGATCTCCGCGCCCGGCTGCGACTCTTCATGCAGGTCTGCAACGCCGTTCAGCATGCACATCAGAAGGGCGTCATTCATCGAGACATCAAACCGAGCAACGTGCTGGTTGTGTCGAAAGAGGGCGGAAGCGCTCGCGGCGACGTATCGGACGGCGACGTCAAGGTCATCGACTTCGGCGTCGCCAAGGCCACCGGCCAGCGCCTCACCGAGCACTCGGTTTATACGCAGCAGGGCATGTGGATCGGTACGCCGGCCTACATGAGCCCCGAGCAGGCCGACGCCGCGCAGTCGGACATCGATACGCGGACCGACGTCTACGCGCTCGGCGTGCTGCTGTACGAACTGATCACCGGCACATTGCCGTTCGACCCGAAGAGTCTGGTCGGGAAAGGGTACTCGGAGGCCCAGCGAATCATTCGCGAGGTCGAGCCGCCGAGGCCCAGCGCGCGGATGGCCGCCACGCTCGGGCCGGATGGGAAAGCCCGCACGCGCGAACTGCGCGGCGACCTCGACTGGATTGTGATAAAATGCCTCGAGAAGGATCGTGCGCGGCGGTATGCCTCGGCCGATGCGCTGGCTCGCGAGATCGACCGCTATCTGCACGATGAGCCGGTGTTGGCGGGCCCGCCGGCCATCAGCTATCGCATGCGGAAATTCGCGCGGCGCAATCGAGCCATGGTTGTTGCGGCAACCGGGATCGCGGCGGCACTCGTGATCGGTCTTGGGCTTTCGGTCTCGGGATTTGTCGCGGCGGTGCACGCCCGCGACGACGCCCGGCGCGCCGCGAGCAAGGCCGACGCCGTCAATCGATTTCTCCAGGAGATGCTGGCGTCGGCCGATCCCAAGAACAGCGCTCAACGCGAAATCACCGTCCGCCAGGCCCTCGACCACGCCATCGCCAAGCTCGACGCCGGAAGTTTGAAGGACCAGCCCGACGTGGACGCCGCCGTCCGACTGACCGTCGCCCGCACGCTGGCCGAGCTGGCCCAGTTCGATGTTGCCGACAAGCAAGCCGTAGCCGCCGTCGATGCCTATCGCGCTCTGGGCGGCGAGCAAACCACCGATTTCGCCAACGCCCTGCAGCAGCGCGGCACAGTCCGCCAGCTCGCCGGCCGGTCAAAGGAAGCTGAGCCCGACTTCCGCGCCGCGCTGGCCATCTATCAGGCGAAACGCGTCGAGAGCGCGACCATTGCCGCGGCGACAAGCGATCTGGCGTGCAGTCTCATGTCGCTTCAGCGTTACGACGACGCGTTGCCGCTCTTTAGTCAGGCCATCTCGCTTGCCCGCCTGCCCGCGAATGCCGGCAAGCCCATTCTCGGCGAGACGCTCAACAACCTCGGCCTGCTCTACATCTTCAAGAAGGAATGGGGCGCGGCCGAGCCGCCGCTGCGAGAAGCAATCGAGGTCAATCGTCGCGTGCTCGGTCCGAAGCATCCCAACCTGGCGACGAACTACGACAACCTCGCCCAGGCATTGCAAGGCCAGAAGCAGTCGGATGCGGCAATTGATGCCTATCGCAGCGCACTCGCCATTCGCCGCGACCTCTTCGGCTCCGACCATCCCGACGTCGCCACGAGTCTGCACAATCTCGCCGTGTCGCTCTACGTCAAGGGCGACCTGGCGGGCGCAGAAGCGGCATTGCTGGAATCATTCGCGATTCTTCGCCGCATTCGCGGCCTGGCGAATCCCGATACGCTCGTCGTGATGGACAGTCTCGTCAGCGTGCTGGGCTTGCAGAGCAAGCTGGACGAAGCCGAAGCCCTGCTCCTTGAAGCTTATGTAGCCGTCGATGCCGTTCCGGAAATTGCGATGCCCCGCAAGCAGGGCTATGCCGCGCGACTGATCGGGCTCTATCAGGCCAAGAAGCAGCCCGAACAGGTCGCCACATGGACAGCAAAGCTCGCCCAGCTAAAAACTTCAGCGCCAGCAGCCACAGCCCCGGCCTCTCGACCTGCACAAAACTGAGCGGCTCAAACAAAACCAGTATTTTGGCCCGTGTCAGACCGTAGCGTCGCAGTCTAGACAGACGCGAGCGACATCGGCACGCTCGCCGCCTTCGCCGGCTGCAACATCATGCGCGGCGACTTCGACGGGAACGGGCTGATCGATGGCCGCGACGTGCAGGGCTTCACCGCCCCAATCTCGCCCTGATCGCCGAGATCGCCCTGATCGTCGCGATTGCAGCGTTAGAAGAAAAACCGGCTGCCAACAGCCGATGGTGTGATCACTTTCTCGCCGAATGCGTTCAACAGGGCGTGCACGGCCCGCCAGCCCGTGCAGTGGGCCGGCATGATCTGTTTGAGCTTGAACTGTTTGAGTTGCTCGACTGACTCCGGGATGAGCGGCTCCATCCCGGCACCGGCCAGGTGGAACCCGCCCAGCACGCCGTACAGCGGCGCGTCGCCGAACTCGCGCTGAAGACTGAGCATCACATTAATGATGCCCGCGTGCGAGCACGAACTGAAAACGATGATGCCTTTGTTCTTCACGTGGACCGCCAGGTAGCGTTCGTCCATCAAGAGCGGGTCCGGCTCCCACGGCGCGGTTCGCGTGTGGCGGCAGAGGTGGTCCGGCCGGCCTTTCTCGAAGCTCGACACGCGTGCGATTTCGCCGCTGTAGTAGAACCAGTCGTCGAACAGCACGCGGGCGTTCGGATCGTTAATGACCTCGGCGCCGTGATGCGCGAGTTGTTCGGGCGAGGCCACGAGTTGAAACGGCGCGACCTGGCCGGTTGAGAGCTTCGTGCCGCGCTCGAAGAACATGCCCGGATTGACATAGCAGGGGATCTGCTTGCCGTTGTTAGCCCGCGTGATGTGGTCGAGCACCTCGAGCATGGCGCCGGTGTGGTCCCAGTGGCCGTGCGAGATGCCGATGGATTCTACGTCGGCCAGCGAGACGCCGAGATTGCGGCAATTACGCAGGAAGAGTGCGCCCTCGGGCCCCGTGTCGAAGAGGATTTTTCGCGTGTGCTTCCCGACCGTGGCGGTCAGGACCAGCGCGAGGCCAAGCTGCGCACAGCACAACGTCGTGCCCGAGATTTCCTTCGCACCGGCCGCCATGACATTGTTGAACTCGGGCGTGACGTTAGGCGGCTTGGTTGAATAGCTGTCGCTGGTATTGTCGATGGCGATGTCGACGACGAGTTGATCGAGCTGCTGTAATTTTGGCATCGCGGCTTTTCCCTCGGCAAGTGGCTTACGGCACAAAGGGCTCGCTGGGACGGGTTCTAACCCGCTTCGCGCTGATGTGGAAGCTATGAATGGCGTCGGCGCGCGGCGGCGCGTTCGCGGAAGAAATACATCGTGATCGGCATCAGCGGCAGGGCGATCCATCCGGCGAGGTCGATCCAGCGCGGTATGGGCTTGCCAATCTGGATAATCGTCTCGACGTGGGTACGGCCGGCCGGTCCCTCAACGTTTGCCGCCAACATCCATGCGCCGGCGCGGTTGAGGTCAAATGACGCCATCTGGAACAGCTTGGTCGGCGATTGGTCTGTGACGGCCGGACGGGTGATTGCGGCATCGGGTTCGTCGGCGGGAGCAAGCGAGAGCATGATGGATGCGTCGCGAAGCGTCTCGCCGCTCTCCGCGTTATTGACGACCACGCTGACATCGAGCGTGCCGACGCGCGGGGGCGACGGCGAGGTGAGGAGGGTCACGTGATAGGGGCCGCTGGTCTTCGATAGCTGCACCGTCCCGCCGTCGGCCATTGCGGTCGCGGCAAGCGCCAGGGTCGTCATGGCGCTCAGTTGAAGCGTCGTTTTCCATGCTTTCATGAAATGGCCCCCACGGTGCCGCGCATCTCCATCGGCTGAAAGAGGATCCAGATGCCAGCGACGAAGAGTCCGACCATCAGCCCGGCCCATGGGCCGATCGCGCCCAGGCGGCGACGGAATTCGCCATGCCGCTGTGCCGCGATCCGATCGAGCGCGTATAGAGAAAGCAGCAACCCGATGTCGAGGGCGATGATTTCGGCACGCATCAGCCAGTCCGCGGGTTGGGCGCAGCAATTGCACGCGATATCCGCAGCCGATCTGCCGAGCATGCCGAGGTCGGCCAGGAACCGCGCTGAAGCCGGCACGGCCGCGCCGGCGCTGGTCGCCAGATGGAATCCGTAATGCGCGAGCCACATGGCGAACCCGAGTGGAATGAAGGCATAGGCGTAACGGATGGCGAGCGTGGGGGAGCTTTCCAGGTCGCGAGAGAGGCGTCGACTTGCGAGAGCAGCCGCGAAGATAAGAGTTGCCGGTAGTGCGACCAGCGCCAGGATATAGAACGATGCGACCAGGGCAGCTCGATTCGACACGCCAAGCACCGCGGCCGCTTGTCGCTCGAGGTTCAAGACCGGCGCGACCATTCCCGCTGCGTTGACGAAAGCCGCGAACACGAGCAGCAGGGTGAGCGCGGCCATGTCCGGCCGGCGGCTGAGGCGGCCAATTCCCGACCGAAGCCGGTCTCGCCAGAGTTCAATTCCGGGGGTTACCGCCAGGAGTCCGATGTTGTCGTGCGGGCAGGCGTGGACGCAATCGAGGCAGAGCGTGCAGTCGAGGCCGCCCGACTTGCGCGGCACGAACAGATTCAGCTCGCATCCGGGCGACGTGTCGCTGCCGCGAATGCATTCGCGCGTCGTGCAGTCTGCGCACACATGATGCGATCGCACTGCGACATCGAAAGGCGATATGAGCGAGTTCACGAAGTTGAACTGGCCGATCGGGCAGACGAACTTGCAGAACGAGCCCGGGCGAAAGACGGCGTCGACCGCGAAGGCCGCGACGAAAAACACAACGATGATGCCGGCCGTCCACGGCGGGCGCGACCACAGGTCACACGCCTCGTACGCGACAAAAAATGTCAGCAGCAACCCGGCGGCCGGCCACTTCGATCGCAAGTGGCGCGGCCACGCGATACCCTCCGGCAGCCAGCGCCGCGCCATTCGTTGCGGAAGCGTAAACGGACACGCCATGCAGAAGACGTTGCCAACGGCCAGCAGGCCAATGACCAGCAGCCCGCGCCAATGAATCCACGGCAGCGTGCCTGCCAGATTGAGCGGGGCAACCTGCGGGCCGCGAAAGCCGTCCGCCACCACAGCCGCTGCAAGGATGAGCATTGCAAATTGCATGGCCGACCGCGTAAACCGCCAGCGGAGAAGGCGTCCGATCAGCGGGACGTGGAGCAGATCAAGTCGCGTCGTCGCACTGCGCTGCAGGACTGGCAGCGCGACGATTCGCGGCCTCGCCGGGCGAGTCGTCCGTCGGTTTCCGTAGAGCAGTCTCGCGCCGATCCAAACCGCCGGAATCAAATACCCAACGATGCCTGCGACCCACATCATCGCGCCGGCCAGCTCCTGGTCTCGCAGGGGCGTGATACTCCACACGCGCGGCATGGCGATGTAGTGCGGATAGATGACGCGACTGGCGAACGTGAGAAGCGCCGCGAGCACACCACCCTGGATCGCCGCAAGGAAGAGGTAGGGGAGCAGCAACCAGCGCTCGCCGCGCGGGCGGGCGGGGTAGGGCTCGATGACCACCCACCAGAACAGGATGGCGGTTATCAAAAAGCTGGCGTGTTCGACGTAGTGCCAGCGCGCGTCGTTCAGCGCCAGCCCGTAGAATGCGGGAATGTGCCACACCCAGACGGCCAGTGTGCTGAGCGTCCATGCCACGCTCGGGCGGATCAGCCATCGACCCGCAGCGCGGAGTGTTGGCCATCGAAGTAATGGGACAATCCAGAATCGACGAATTGACTGCGGCAGGCCGAGCAGGAGGGGCACTTCCGGTGCGCCGAGCACGAGCAGCGGGGCGGCTACCAGAATGAGCAGCAGGTGCTGCGCCATGTGCATTGATAGCAGCAGCGACGCGAGCGGCTCAATCGGCGATTCGAGGGCGATGAAAATGGCGAACAAGCCCGCGAGGAACGCCCATGCCTCGCGCGAGGTGATGCGAGTGGACCCGGCTCGACGCAGCGCGCGAAAACCGCGGATGTAGACCCATGCGGTTGCGAGCAGTGCGGTGAGCGTCCATGGCCCGACCGGCCACGACGTCAGCACGGCTCGCAGGATCGGATCCATGTACGTTTCCCCATGACTCCGTCAGCGGCGTGCCGTTACAGCACTCCGCGCCGGCGGCTCGCCCGGCGGTCGGAGCGTTTCGAGAAACGCGACCATCGCGTCGATTTCGGCCGGCGAGAGGCGGCTTCCGAAAGCCGGCATCAGCCCGCCGCCCTGAATCACCTGGCGGATGAGTTCGTCGTGAGTCAGTTTTGTGGCGACTTTGGTGAGGTCCGGGCCGCGCTCGCCACCGATGCCATCGAGCGCGTGGCAGTTACGGCAGGTCTTCACCTGAAACACGGCCGCCCCCTGCAATTCCAGCGGGCGGAGATTCTTCACCATCCGCTCCGGAACGGGCAAACCGCTCCACGCATCCATCACCGGCGACCAGGGCGACGTATGCCCGAGCCAACCGAGCACGCCCGCGGTGGTGAAAAACAGAATGACCGACAGCACGGCGACGGGGCGACGGCGCGGACTGCGCTCGCCTTTGCTGCCAACGAATGGAATCAGGATCAGGACCAGCCCAATGATGGCGGGCACACCGAAGATCGCCACGGGTTCGAGCGGCGCGGGTGACAGCGCCAGCAGGCCGAAGAGCGGCAGGAATTCCCAATCGGGCCGCGGGTCGGACTTGATGATGGTTGGATCAGGCGGCTCCCCCGGACCCATCGGTCCAATCATGGCCGCCAGCGCGACGATGACGATCACCGTGAGCGCCGAGAAAATCATGTCGCGCCGAATCGGGTTGGGATAGAACGTGACGCCGTTGGCCAATTCGCGCTCGTACTCCGCGTCGTACGTTTTCGGATCAACCGGCTTGCCCGCCACCGGCGGTGACGAAATGCCCAGCCGCAGTACCAGATAGAGGTGCCCGACCACGAGCAGGATGAGCGTTCCGGGCAGTACGAACACGTGCAGCGCGAAGAAGCGGCTGAGCGTCTCGCCGCCGATGGTCGGCCCGGAGCAGATCAGTCGCACCATATAGGGCCCGATGATCGGCAGCCGCCCGGCCATGGCCGACCCGACGCCGACGCCCCAGTAGGCGTCCTGGTCCCAGCGGAGTACCTGTCCGGTAAACGCCATGCCCATCGTGATCGCCAGCAGTCCGACGCCGAAGAGCCAGGTCAGCTCGCGCGGGTACTTGAACGCCCCCATCAGGAAAACCTGCGTCATGTGGATCACGAGCATGACCACCATGCCGCTGGCAGCGGTGTTGTGCAGGGCGCGGAGAAACCAGCCCAGTTCCTGTGTGTAGTTCAGATATTGCAGACTTTCGTAGGCCTGATCGCCGGACGGTACGTAGACCATCGCGAGCAGGATGCCCGTCACGACCTGAATGAGAAACAGCGTCAGCGTGGCGCTGCCAAAAACATACCACCACTTTGCGCCGCGCGGCGTTCGATGACCGAGGATCGGCCGTAGTGCCTGGGCGATTCCCAGCCGTGCCTCGAACCAGCCGCCAATCTGTCGCGCGATACGATTCACGCTCGCTTCTCCGTGGCGATCGAGGGCGGATCGTTCAGCGTCGGCAGGTGTCCGGTCAGAATTTGCAGCCGGCCTTTTTCGATTCGTGCGGCGTACTCATACAGCCCGCGCGGGGGCGGACCGGAAGCACGCTCGCCGTCGGCGTAATAGACGCCACCGTGGCAGGGGCAGAGAAATAGGCCCGATTGCGGGAACCACGAGACGGGGCAACCGAGGTGCGTGCAGTTAATCGCGAAAACCTTGAACTCGCCCGGCCCCGTTCGGCGCACATAGGCGGCCGACTTACCGCTCACGCCGTCCCACGGCCGGCGCACGGGGTTTTCAAAGTCGACGATTCGCGTCTGGCCGGTTGGGAATTCGTCGATCGCGCCAATGTCGACCCATTTGTCGCGGAGCATGCGCGTCACCGGGCCGAAAAAGTAGCCCAGGACCGGCACGCCGGCCGCCGCGGCCGCGATGCCGCCGAGCACGATGCTGAAGAACTTGAGCACGCCGCGCCGATCGGGCTCGTCGGCGTTGTTGATGATCGGCGGCTCGCCCGGATGCACCGGTCCGTGATTCATCGCGATGCTCCTGCGGCTTGCGCGACTTGTCCCGACTGCTGCGCTGCCGTTTGCCGCCACGACGCCAGCAGCGCGACGACGTCGGAGATTTCCTGTTCGTTGAGCGGCGTCGGACGCGCCGCGCCGTCGGCCGCGTGTTGATAGTCGGGCATGCCAAGGTCCGGCCGGCCGGTGATCACGATGCGTCGAAGTGCCTGATCGGTGATGAGCGCGAGAAACGCGGGCGAATTGACCGCTCCGGCCTTCGACGCGCCTTCGCCGTTTGCCCCATGGCAAATGGCGCAGTTGCGCGAAAAGACTGCCGCGCCGGCGGTTGCGGTTCCGTGGCCGACCTGGGTGAGATAGGGCGACAGCGGCGCCGCAGGACGAGTCGTCGCCGCGCTCCACTTAGATCGCATGCCGGAGACGATTGCCGTGACCTGCTGCGGCGTCAGTCCGCCGCCGGCCGAGCGCGCGAAGGCCGACATCGGCGTGCCCGGCCTGCCCTCGGCGATAACGCGCTGCAAATCGGCATCGGAGGCCATCGCGAGAAAGAGCGAGTCATTGAGTGGCGGCGCCGGGCCGAGCTTGCCATCGGCCCCGTGACAGCCGGAGCAGTTTTGCGCATACAGCACGCCGAAATCGAGCACCTCGCTTGGGCGCAGCGGTCGATTGGCGGGATCGGGTCGATCGCATCCGCTCGAAATGACGCAGGCCAGCGGCAGCGCCATGCATCGCGTGATGAATCGAACGCATTGGCTCATTCTGGCAACTCGACCGGCGGACGCTGGCTGACATAAACCTTTTCGGAGCGGACGACGACGATGCCGACCGTCAATCCATACGCGATCTGCGACGCGAGAAACCACTTCCAGTCAACCAGCCGCTCCAGGGCCGGATTGAGCACGCCCATGAACGCATGAATGCCGCCGGTCCAGAGCAGCGGCGCGATGATGCCGCCCCAGAGCACCGGTCCGCGCGGCAGCGTCGGCAGGAGCACGCCGAACATCAGCCCGACTCCCAGCGACGATACACCGTGAATCACCGTCGCGATGGCGAGTGCCGCGGGATGGAACAATTGCATCTGCGCCGCGCTCGCGTCGACCAGCCGCGGCATGACCATGGCCGCCAGCAGATTGATCGGATACCAGATTCCGCGCCCGCTGAGGACGCCATACAGGAGGGCCGTTCCCGCCATCACCACACCGCCCACCAACCCGCCCTTTGCCCCAGCCGAGTAGGGGTGCATCTTCTCGGGGATCCGCATGCGATGCCCCGGCAGTCCTGGCCGCAGGGTTTCCACGCGGCGCTTCGGTCGCGCGGCCTGCGGAGCGGCGGGCTCGACTTGAACGACCGATTCGCCCGCGGGCGTGAAAACCTGCCGCGCCCATCCGACCGCGGCGATCACCAGCAGCAGCAGTCCGACGCCGGAGATCACGAGTTCGGTGACTAGTCCGGCAGCCAACAATGTGACACCGAGCGCGAGCGTGAGCGGATACGCCGTGGAATTCGGCAGCTCGATCGTCTCGCGATCGTCGGCTCGATGTTCACCGCCCGAGGACATATACCACCGCGAAAATGACGACCCACACGCCGTCTACAAAATGCCAGTACCACGCGAGCAGATTGGCCAGACCCGCCGCGCGTACCGACGGCTGAATCCGCCGTGCCGTCGCAAACAAGATCAGCATCGCCGTCAGCCCGAGCGTGACGTGCGCCGCGTGGAAACCCAGCAGCGTGAAATAGGTCGTTCCAAACAGGTTGCGCCCGATCGTCAGCCCGTCGTTGACGATCAAATGCTTCCACTCCGCGCCCGTTGTGATCAAAAAAGCGATGCCAAGCAGAATCGTCACCGTCAGCCAGCGATGAAATGCAGCGATGGAGCCGCGTTTCAATCCGTGCTCGGCCGCCGCCATGGTGGCGCTGCTTGTCAGGAGGAAAAAGGAGTTGGCAATCGCCAGCGGCAACCCCAGGGAAGTCGCCGGCGTCGGCCCCTCGGTCGATTGCCCTATATATTTGATATAGGCAACGATCAGCGTGCTGAAAAACGCCGCCTCGGTACACAAAAAGCAGATCACGCCGACTTTTCCGCGGTCGAGTGCGTGCGTCGGCGGCGCAAGCTCAGGCGTCATGTCAGCGGCGCGGCTCATTCGTGCTTCCAGTCCGGGTCATCCGGGTGTTTCAAATCCCACAGAGGCCGGCGGCTCCGCACGACCGGAATCTTTTCAAAGTTGTAAGCCGGCGGCGGTGACGTCGTCGCCCATTCCAGCGTCCACGCATCCCACGGGTCGTCGCCCGCCGGCGCCCCGCGGGCCAGCGACACAAACAAGTTCACAAAGAAGATGGCGAATCCGACGCCCAGCACGAACGCCCCGATGGTCGATAGCAGATTCCAGATCTCCCAACCGCGCCCAGGCAGATACGTGTAAACCCGCCGAGGCATGCCCAGCAGGCCGGCCGCGTGCATCGGCCCGAACGTCAGCAGGAACCCGATGAACAGCAGCCAGAAGTGCCAACGGCCCATCCGCTCGCTGAGCATGCGGCCGGTTGCCTTCGGAAACCAGTAATAGACCCCACCCATCACGGCCAGGACGATCCCGCCGAACGCCACCCAATGAAAATGTCCGACCACGAAGTAGCTGTCCGTCACCTGCCAGTCGAACGGCACGCAGGCGAGCATGATGCCCGTCAACCCGCCGATCACGAACATCGCGAGAAACCCGAGCGCGAACAGCATCGGCGTCGCCAACCGAATCCGCCCGCCGTACAGCGTCGCCACCCAGTTGAAAATCTTGATGCCCGTCGGCACGGCGATGAGCAGACTCACGCCGGCGAAGATCGAATCGAGCGTCGAGCTCATGCCGACCGCGAACATGTGATGCGCCCAGACGCCGAAACTGATGAACCCGATCGCAAGCGTTGCCAGCGCGACCGACTCGTAGCCGAAGATGACCTTTCGAGAAAACACGGGTACCAGCTCGGAGATAATTCCGAAGGCCGGCAGCACCATGATGTAGACCTCGGGGTGTCCGAAGAACCAGAACAAGTGCTGCCATAGCAGCGCCGACCCGCCGGCGTTCGTGTCGAAGAAGTGTGCTCCCAGCATGCGATCCAGCAGCAGCATGATCTGCGCCGCCGTCAGCGGCGGCAGCGCAAACACGACCAGAAAAGCGTCAATCAGCATGATCCAGACGAACAGCGGCACCATGCTGAGCTTCATGCCCGGCGCACGCATCGTCAGAATGGTCGTCACCAGATTGATCGCGCCGGCCACGGTGCCGATGCCCGCGACGAGCAAGCCGAGAATCCAGTAGTCGGTGCTGGTCCCGCGCGAGAACGCGTATTCCGTCAGCGGGGCATAAGCGAACCAACCGATGCTCGGCGCGCCGCCCGCGATAAAGCTGAAGTAGGTCAGCAGCCCGCCGAACAGAAAGAGCCAGAAGCTCATGGCGTTCAACCGGGGAAACGCCATGTCGCGCGCCCCGATCATCAGCGGAATGAGATAGTTGCCGAACGCCCCCAGCACCATCGGCATGACCACAAAGAAGATCATTGTCGTGCCGTGCATCGTGAATAACTGGTTGAATGCATCCGGCCCGACCACGCCGGCCTGCGGCTTGGCGAGCTGCCAGCGCATCACGAGGGCCTCGATGCCGCCGACTCCGAAGAACAGCAGCGTAGCCAGCATATAGAGGATGCCGATCCGCTTGTGATCGACGGTCGTCACCCAGCCGTGCAGCACCGACGTTATATCGCGCTCCTGTTGAAGGCCGGCTTCGATCGGAAGAGTGGTCATGGTTGGGTCGCGCGGCTAGCGCAACGTCTCCAGGTAGCTCACAAGCGAATCGATCTGCGCGGGGCTGAGCTTCAGGTCCGGCATGCGGCAACTGGGCTTCATCGCGCCCGGGTCGGCCAGCCACGCGGCGAGGTTTTTGCGATCATTCGGTATTTCCGCCGCCGCGATTGTCTGCCTGCTCATCAGGTGCGTCAGGTCCGGGCCGACCGTCCCGGTCGCGCTCGTCCCACGAATCGCGTGACAATTCGAACAGGTGCGCGTGAAGAACACCTCGCGTCCGGCCGCCACCGCCGGCGTATCAACGGCCGGGTTCCGCTGCGCCGCCAGCCACTGCTCGAACTCGGCCGGCGATTCGGCCACGACGCGAATCAGCATGTTCGCATGCTGGCTGCCGCAATATTCGGCACACTGACCATGAAAAACGCCCGGTTGCGTGGCCTCGAACCACATGTCGTTCGGGTGGCCGGGAATCATGTCGGTCTTGCCCGCCAGCCGCGGGGCCCAAAAGCTGTGAATCACGTCGGCCGACTCAAGCCTCAAGTGGATCGGCCGCCGAGCGTTTGGGCTGCTGACCGGAACATGCATCTCGTTGGCGGTCACGACGCTTTGATCGGGATAGACATACTCCCACCACCACTGGTGTCCGATGACGCGCACCGTCATCGCGCCCGTCTGCGGGTCGGCCTGTCGCGCCTCCACCACCGTGCGGACGATGACGAGGGCCAGCACGAACACGATCAGGATCGGTCCGACCGTCCACGCCGTCTCGATCGGCGCACTGCCGTAAAGCTGCGGCGGCTCGGAATTGGCCTGCGCCGACGTCTCGCGGAAGCGAACGATGCAGTAGATCAGCGTTCCGATGACGGCGACAAAGATGACCGCCGAAATCGCGGTAACCAGCATCAACAAATTGAGAATGGATTCGGATGCCGGGCCGGCCGGATCCAGGGTTGAGAGGTTCGCCGCAAAAACCGATTGTGCCGCGACGAGAACAAATGCGATCGGCGATAGCAGCGCCGCGAGGCGATGGCATTGATGATGCCGATGGCGCTGGACCACGGCGGGCCTCTTTCGACTCGCCGGCACTGCGGCTCAATCCGCGAGTCGGCATTCGGCGAGTGCGCGGCAGCTTAGCTGCGCGGACCGGCAAGTCAACCGAGCCGGACGTTACTTGCGACCAAGCACCTCGCGGGCCACTTCCACCACGCGCTCCGGCTCGAAGCCGAAGTGCTTTTGCAGTTCCTTCAGCGGCGCCGATGCCCCAAATGTCTTCATGCCGATGACACGGCCGGTCGAGCCAATGTACCGCTCCCAGCCGAAGGTCGATGCCTGCTCGATCGCGACGCGGGCCTTCACGCCCGGCGGCAGCACGCTGTCGCGGTATTCCTGTGTCTGATGCTCGAAGATGTCCCACGATGGCATCGACACAACCCGTGATTTCACACCCTCGGCCACGAGCTTTTCGTGTGCTTCGATGGCCAGACAGACCTCGCTGCCCGTAGCAATGAGGATCAACTCCGGCTTGCCGCCCGGCGCATCTGCCAGCACATACGCCCCGCGGGCCACGCCGGCCGCTGGCGCATACTTGCTGCGATCGAGCGTCGGCAGCGGCTGCCGCGAAAGCGCCAGCACCACCGGCTCATGCCGAAGCTGCATGATGTACCGATACGCCTCGACCACCTCGTTCGCATCGCCCGGCCGCAGGACGACCAGGCCTGGAACCGCGCGGAGAGACGCCAATTGCTCGACCGGTTGGTGCGTCGGGCCGTCCTCGCCGTCGCCCATGGCATCGTGCGTGAAGACGAAGATGGTCGGCAGCTCCATCAGGGCCGAAAGGCGGATGGCCGGCCGCGCGTAGTCGCTGAAAATGAAAAACGTCGCGCCAAACGCGCGAATCTTCGACAGCGACATGCCGTTGACGATTGCCGCCATCGAGTGTTCGCGGATCCCGAAGTGCAGGTTCTTCCCGCCGTACGAGCCGGGCTCAAAATCACCCGCTCCTTCGAACTTCAGCGTCGTCTTGTTCGAGCTGCCGAGGTCGGCCGATCCGCCGAAGAACCATGGGATATTCTGAGCCAGCACATTGAGCACTTTGCCCGACGCCTCGCGGCCCGGCGTGCCCTTCGCGTCTGCCGGAAATGTCGGCAGGTTCTTGTCCCAGCCGGCCGGCAGTTCGCGCCGCTGCATCTGATCGATTTGAGTTGCTAATTCGGGGAACTTCGCCCGATAGGCCGCGAACAGCTCCGTCCATTTCTTGCGGGCCGCTGCGCCGCGCGCCCCAATGCCCGCCGCAAAATGCTCGCGGACGCCGTCGGGTACGAGAAACTTCGCATCCTCCGGCCATCCATAGGCCTTCTTCGTCAGCCGCACTTCCTCTTCACCCAGCGGCTCGCCGTGCGCCTCGGGCGTGTCCTGCCGGTGGGGCGATCCATAGCCGATGTGGCTGTCGAGAATGATGAAAGTGGGGCGGCCCTTCTCGCGCCGCGAAATCTCAAGCGCGTTCTGGATGAGCGCGATGTCATTCGCGTCGCCCACCCGTAGCACATTCCAGCCGTAACCGAGGAACCGCGCGGCGATGTCTTCGGTGAAGGTGATCTTCGTATGACCTTCGATCGTGATGTGATTGTTGTCGTAGATCCAGCACAGGTTATCGAGCTGCAGATGTCCCGCGATCGATGCCGCCTCGGCCCCGACGCCTTCCATCATGCAGCCGTCACCGCAGATCGCGAAGATGTGATAATTGAAAATGTCGAATCCCGGCCGATTGAAGTGCTCGGCGAGCCACTTCTGGCCAATGGCCATGCCGACGCTGGTCGCGATGCCCTGTCCAAGCGGCCCGGTGGTCGTTTCGACGCCCGACACGAGGTGATACTCAGGATGCCCGGGCGCCTTGCTGCCAAGCTGGCGAAAATGACGAATGTCGTCGAGTGTCACGGACGGCTGGCCCAGTCGCTCATATTCGGCGTTTACGGCGCGCACGCCCGTCAGATGCAGAATCGACCATAGCAGCATCGAGGCGTGGCCGTTCGACAGCACAAATCGATCGCGATTCGGCCAGATCGGATCGATCGGATCGAACGCCATCACTCGGTTCCACAGCGTGAACGCGAGCGGCGCCAGCGCCATCGGCGTGCCGGGGTGGCCCGACTGCGCCTGCTGAACGGCGTCGATCGAGAGGGTTCGGATGGTGTTGATCGCCAGAAGGTCGAGCTGTTGGTCGGTCATCGTGACGCCCTTTCGCGATTATTCTCGGCACCCCGCGCTGGGAGCATCTTACGACGCTGGGGCAGGGCTGTCAGGAACGCCGCCGTGCGAAATCTCCTTCACAACGTATGCTCGCCGGTTACAATCCGCGCGCTCGATCGCTCCGCCGGATTGAGAGAACTTGATGCACCATCAGCCAGGCACGATTTCAGGCGTGCGAACACCTTGTCGCTCGCTGAGAATTCATTTTGTCAGTTTGTCGGTGCTCGCCGTCTCGTGGGCTTCGGGCTGCCGCGACCAAAAGCCCGAGCCGATGAAGCTCCCGCCGCCGGCGGTTGAGGTCGCGCCGCCCGTCAAGCGCGACATCTGCGACTACCAGATCTTCACTGCCCGCACACAGGCCACTCAATCCGTCGACGTCCGCCCGCGCGTCAGCGGCTATCTCACGAAGATCGACTTCAAGGACGGCGAAGACGTCAACGAAGGCCAGGTCCTCTTTGAGATCGACGATCGTCCCTACGCCGCCGCCCTCGAACAGGCCAAGGGCCAGCTCGAAGTCGCTCAGGCCTCGCTGCTTCGCACGCAGGCCGAGCTGGAGATCGGTCTCAACACGCAGAAGAACAACCCCGGCGCGATCAGCCGCCAGGACCTCACTCGCCGCCAGGGCGCTCGCGATGAGGCCCGCGGACAGCTCGAAATGGCCAAGGGGGCGCTGGACCAGGCCGAGTTGAACTTTGGCTGGTGCAAGGTCAAAGCGCCCATCACCGGCCGCACGAACCGGCATTTTGTCGATATCGGAAACCTGATTACGCAGGGCGAGACGACGCTGACCAACATCGTGTCGCTCAAGCCGATCTGGGCCTACTTCGACGTCGACGAGAACACGGTGCTCCGCGTGCAGAAGCTCGTCGCCGCGGGCACGATGAAATCGGCCCGCGCCAACGCCGTCGATGTCGACATGGCCCTCGGCAACACGACCGATTTCAACCTCTCCGGCGTTGTCGATTTCATCAGCAACCAGCTCGACCCCAATACCGGCTCGATCCGCTGCCGGGCCATCTTCCCCAACCAGAACACATCGCTGGTCGCCGGCATGTTCGGCCGCATCCGCGTGCCGGTCAGTGCGATGCATGCGGCGCTGCTGGTCCGCGAGAGCGCCATCGGAATGCAGCAGGGGGCCCATTTCGTGATGGTGGTCGACGCGGAAGGCACGGTCGAGCAGCGCGTTGTCGAGGTCGGCGCGGTTCATGACGATCTCCGCGAGGTGATGCCGACCCGCATCGTCGTTCAGGATGGCCCGAACGGCGCGCCGACCAGCCGGGAAGTCGTCGTACTTGCGCCGACCGATCGCGTCATTATCAACGGCCTGCAGCGCGTGCGTACGGGCATGAAGGTGAATCCAGTCCCCGCCGACATGCTCACGCTGCAACCGCTCGCCGCCGCCAGCCGGCCGGCCCGTTAGCCGCCGAACCAGAGAACGCGACCATGCTCTCACGCTTCTTCATCGACCGGCCCATCTTCGCCTGGGTCCTCTCCGTCGTGATCGTCATCGCCGGGCTGGTCTGCGTCTTTCAGCTTCCGATTGCACAATATCCGCCGATCGTGCCTCCCAATATTCAGGTGGCTTGCACTTATCCCGGCGCGAGCGCCAAGACCGTGGCCGACACGGTCGCCATGCCGATCGAGGAACAGGTCAACGGAGTCGAGGGCATGATCTACATGTCCTCAACCTGCACCAACAACGGCTTCTACCAGCTCAACGTCACATTCAAGGTGGGCACCGACATTCACACCGCGCTGCTGCTCGTCCAGACGCGCGTACAGCTTGCGATGGCCCAGTTGCCCGACCAGGTGCAGCGCGAAGGCCTCACTGTCCAGATGCAGTCGCCCAACATCCTGCTGGTCGTCAATCTCTTTTCCGACAAGGACCCCGTCACCGGCGAAGACCTCTACGACCAGCTCTACATGAGCAACTACGCCGAGATCAACATCTTCGACAAAATGTCGCGACTGCCCGGCGTCGGCCTCGTGAACTATCTCGGCCAGCGGCAATACAGCATGCGCGTCTGGCTCGATCCGCAGAAGCTTGCCTCGCTCGACATGACCGCCAACGAAGTTGTGCAGGCCATCAAGGAGCAGAATATCCAGGTCTCGGCCGGCAACATCGGCCAGCAACCGGTTCCCACCGGCCAGCAGTTCCAACTCGTGCTCAACACGCTCGGCCGGCTCACGACCAACGATCAATTCGGCGACATCGTGGTCAAGATCGGCCAGGACGGGCGAATTGTTTATCTGCGCGATGTCGTGCGAACCGCCGCCGTCGATCCGAAAGGCAATCCCATCCCGGGCACGCGCGGCATCGAATTCGGCGCGCAGAATTACGATCTCGATTGCTCGCTGGGCGGAAAACCGTCCGTCGCGCTGGCGGTGTTTCAGCTTCCCCAAGCCAACGCCCTCGACACCGGCAACGGCGTCAAGGTCCTGATGTCCGATCTCGAAAAGCGCTTCCCCAAGGGGTTGCATTACCAGATCGCCTACGACACGACGCCATTCATCAAGCACTCCGTCGAAGACGTCTTCAACACCATCATCATTGCGGCCATCCTGGTCATTGTGGTCGTGCTGGTCTTCATTCAGGACTGGCACGCCATGCTGCTACCGATGATCGACATCGTTGTCTCGGTCATTGGCACGTTCGTCATCATGTCGTTCCTCGGCTTCTCGCTGAACAACCTATCGCTGTTCGGGCTGGTGCTGGCCGTCGGCATCGTCGTCGATGATTCGATCGTCGTGGTCGAGAACATCGAGCGATGGATGAGCAAGGGATTGTCGTCGCGCGACGCGACCATCAAGGCCATGGAGGAGATCACCGGCCCGGTCATCGGTATTTCGCTCGTGCTCGCGTCGGTGTTCATCCCGGCTGCGTTCATTCCCGGCCTCTCCGGTCAGTTTTTCAAACAGTTTGCACTTACCATCGCCTGTTCGTCGCTGATCTCAGCCACGAATGCGTTGACCATGGCCCCCGCTCGCGCCGCCGCCTGGATCAAGCCACACAAGGAGGGCGATACATCCGGCAAGGAAGCGTTGCCGCGCGTCGCGTACGTGCTGCTCTTCGCCTCTTTTGCCTGGCTGCTGGCCGGGCGGTTCGGGCTCGTCAAGTCCGACGCAGTTCACTCATTCGCCAGTCTCGCGACTCGCGACGGCGCGAGGGTCGCCGGGCTTTTGGTGATAGGGGGCGTGCTCGGCTGGTTCGTTTCGCGGGCCGCTAACCGGGCCTTCAATGCCTTCTTCGGCCTCTTCAATCAAACGTTCGCGGTTATCACCAATGGATACACCCGCGTCATTGGTGGCATTCTCCGCGTCAGCGTGATCGCGCTGCTCGTCTATGTCGGCCTGCTCGCCGCGACCGCTTACGGCTTCAAGACCGCGCCGACCGGCCTCATTCCCGATCAGGACCAGGGCTATCTCGTGGCCGCCATCGAGCTTCCCGACTCTTCGTCGGTGCAGAGAACCTCGGCCGTCGTGGCCGAAGTCGAAAAAATCGCCCTTGCCACACCCGGCGTGAAGCAAACCGTCGCCTGCGCCGGCTTCTCGGCCTTCTATTCGTGCGATGCCTCCAACTGGGCGGTCGTCTGGGTCGTTCTTGACGAGTTCGAGAAGCGCACGACGCCCGAAACATCCGCCGTCGCCATCGCCCACAATCTCAACATCAAGTATCACCAGAAAATCCTCGCGGCGAACTGTATCGTAGTCGGCGCTCCGCCCGTCCCTGGAATGGGCCAGGCCGGCGGCTTCCAGTTGCAGATTGAAGATCAGCAGGGTCTCGGATTGCAGGCCCTGCAGGACGCGACCGAGTCAATCGTTGAGAAAGCCAGTCACGAGCCGGCGCTGCGCGGCGTCTTCACCAGTTTCCGCGCGGGCACGCCGCAGCTATACGTTGACATCGATCGCGAAAAGGCCCGCGCCATGGGCGTCGCCCTGCAGGACGTCTTCGACACGCTTAACATCAACACCGGCTCGATGTTCATCAATCTCATGAACAACTACGGCCGCATCTGGCAGGTCAATATCCAGGCCGCCGGCAACTACCGCATTGATCCACAGCAACTCGGCCTGCTTTACGTCCGCAACAACAAAGGCCAGACCGTGCCGCTCGCCTCGCTGATTCACGTCCGCGACGACGCCGGCCCCGTCTTCGTCATGCGTTACAACGATCTCTCATCCAGCGCCATCCTCGGAAACTCGGCCGCCGGCTATAGCTCGGGCCAGGCCATCGAGCTCATGCAGCGGCTCTGCGACCAGAATCTGCCGAGCGGCATGACCTACGACTGGACCAACATCGCCTACCAGGAAGTCACGGCCGGCAATACCGGCATTTTCGTGTTCGCGTTCTCGGTGGTGCTCGTTTTTCTCGTGCTCGCCGCGCTCTACGAAAGCTGGGGCCTGCCGCTGGCGATCATCCTCGTTGTGCCGATGTGTCTGCTATCGTCGATCGCCGGACTGGTGTGGATCGCCCACATGGATGTCAACATTTTCGCGCAGATCGGCTTTATCGTGCTCATTGCCCTGGCCGCCAAGAATGCCATCCTTATCGTCGAGTATGCCAAGGCCAAGCACGAAGAGGGCATGACCCAGCGCGATGCCACGCTCGAAGCCGTCAAGCAGCGGCTCCGGCCCATCCTCATGACTTCGTTCGCGTTTATTTTCGGTGTTTATCCGCTGGTGATCGCGACCGGCGCCGGCTTCGAAATGCGCCGCTCGCTCGGCACGGCCGTGCTGAGCGGAATGATCGGCGTGACATTCTTCGGGCTATTCCTAACGCCCGTGTTCTACTACGTCATCACATGGTTTTCGCGGAACAAGGCGCCCAAGCCCGCGCCCGACGCAAATCCCCCGGCGCCGGCCGCCGCGTCAGCGTCCTGACGGCTCAGCCGCGTCCGCGGGTTTGTCGCTCGGTACGCCCGGCGTGGGGCTCGGCTTGTAATCCGCGGCCGGCCACTCGCGCATGTCATCGCGCATCTTGGCGGGATCAAACTTGAGATCGGCGGGGCTTCTCTCGCGAATCTGCCAGCCGCCACCCAGCGCCCGATAGGTCGCCACCAGTCCCAGCGCGATGTTGCCCTTGGCCTGCGCGAGCTGGTCCTGCTGCTGCACGAGGTTCTGCTCCAGCAGAGACACGCGGTTGAAGTCGACCATGCCCGCCTTGTATTGCGCCAGCGAAACCTGCACCGCCTTCTCCGCGGCCGACACGCTTTCGGCCAGTGCCGTCGCCTGCTGTTGCGACTTGAGGAATCGCACGATCCCATCCTCGACTTCGGCGTTCGCGGTCAGCACGGCGTTTTCATAACTTGCGACCATCTGCTGAAACTGGGCCGCTTCGAGGTGATAGACACTCAGCAGCCGGCCGTAGTTGAGCACTTTCCACGCGTACGAAGGGCTGACGCTCGCCTCAAACGCGCGGCTCTGGAACGCGTCATCAAAGTGCTGCGCCTGCCAGCCCAGATTGCCGATAATCGAAATCGCCGGATAGAAATCCGACTCGGCAATCCCCACGGCGGCGCACTGGGCCGCCGCCAACCGTTCCTCGCGCCGCACATCCGGCCGCCGGCGAAGCAGGTCGGCCGGAATGCCGACCACGACCTCATTCGGCGCCGTCGGAATCGGCGCGTCGCTCAGCCGCGGACGCAAATCGATGGTCGGAACGCCAAGCAGCACGCAGAGCCGGTTATTCGCCTGCCGCGACCGAATGTCCAGTTGCGGAACCTGCGCTTCAGTCTGCGAGAGCGTGCTCTGCGCCTGGTCGACGTCCAGCTCGGCCGATTCGCCGCTCTGGAAGCGCGCCCGCGCGATATCAAGCGTCTGTCGCTGCAAGGCCACGTTGGCCCGCACATAGACCAGCTGCTGCTCGATGGTTCGATACTCGACATAGCTGTTGGCCACGTCGGCCAGGAGCGTCACGAGGACGTCATCGTAGTTGTCGACCGACGCATCGAGCTGCGCCGACGACTGCTCGATGGCCCGCCGGAAGCGGCCCCAGAAATCCAGTTCCCACGATGCCTCGGCACCAAACTGCCACTGGTTGTCGTAGGGCTCCGAGACGTACGGCCGATTCGCGACCTCGCGGCTGAGGGCGTTACGCGAATAGCCGCCCACCGCTTCCTGCTTTTGCGGAAAGAGGTTTCCGATTGAGTAGTCGAGTTTCGACCGCGCCGTCAGTACGCGCCAGCCGGCCTCGCGGAGCGTCAGGTTTTGTCGGTAGGCATCGTCGATCAATGCGTCAAGTTTCGAGTCGTTCAGGGCCTTCCACCAAGCCGCGTCGCTTTCGCCCGATTTGCGAACGCGCGTGTCCGACGCGTCGATCCAGTCCTTCGACGCCTCAGCCGGCGGGCGGCGAAAGTTGGGCCCGACTTTGAAGCCGTTACGGAAGTATTCACCGGGGGCCGTGCAGCCGCAGAGCAGTGCCGCCAGACATGCCGCGCGTGCGCTTCGCATGAATGCTCTCCGTCACCTGACGTGCTCCGGCGAAGGATTTGTCAGCACGCGGGGCTGATAGTGTCGGCGAGCCGTGCGGCCATTGTCAATTCCAATCGCTTTCATCTTGCCGCGTCGTCGTGGTATGCTCCGCCCGATGAGTGGTTCCAATAAACGCGCAGGCCATGACTCAGAAACCCGCTAGCACACCTGCCGCCGATCCCGTCGTCGTGTTGCTGGTCGATGATCAGGCCATCGTCGGCCACGCCGTCAAACAAATGCTCGCCGCGGAGCCGGGCATACAGTTTCATTTCTGCCAGGACCCGCTCAAGGCGATCGAGACGGCCAACCAGGTTCACCCGACGGTCATCCTGCAGGACCTCGTCATGCCGGACATGGACGGCCTGACTCTGCTCAAATTCTTCCGCGCCAACGAAGCCACGCGCGAAACACCCATGATCGTCCTCTCCAGCAAAGAGGAGCCCGAGATCAAGGCCAAGGCCTTCGCCCTCGGCGCCAACGACTACCTCGTGAAGCTCCCCGATCCGATCGAGCTGATCGCCCGCATTCGATATCACTCGCGCGCCTATCGCGCCCGGCTGGAGCGCGATCAGGCCTTCGCCGAGTTGGCGGAGCTGAATCGCGATCTCGAGAAAAAAGTCGCCGAACGGAGCGCCGAGCTGGTCAACGGCCGCGACACGCTGATATTCGGCCTCGCCAAGCTGGCCGAATCGCGCGATAACGAAACCGGCCTGCACCTCGAACGAATTTGCCTCTATGTCGAGATCCTCGGTGGGGCGATGCTCGCCCGCGGTGCCACCGAAATAAACCATGCCTGGGTGCAGATGGTCACCCGGACGGCCGTCCTGCACGACATCGGCAAGGTGGGAACACCGGACGCCGTTCTCCGCAAGCCCGGCAAGCTGACGGACGACGAGCGCAAGATCATTCAGAAACATCCCTGCATCGGCGGCGACGCCCTCATCGCCATCAAGGGCCGCTGGGGAGAGAACCCGTTTCTCAATACCGCCAGCGAAATCGCCCTCTGTCACCATGAAAAATGGGACGGGACCGGCTATCCCTACGGCCTGCGCGGCGAGACAATCCCGCTGGCGGCCCGCATCGTCGCACTGGCCGATGTGTACGACGCCCTGACCAGCGCCCGCGTCTACAAGCCGGCCATGCCGCACGCAGAGGCCGTCGCGCGTATCACCGCCGACGCCGGCACGCATTTCGACCCGCGCGTGGTCGAGGCATTCGTAACAGTGACTGATCGCTTCCGCGAAATTGCGGACGCCCACCGCGACGTGGTTGGAAAAGAAGCATGAGCGAACCCGCTAAGACTGCCGACGCGCCCAATCCCGCTGTTCCGACGAACGACGTGGTCAAGGTGCTCCTCGTCGACGACCAGGCCATCGTGGGTCACGCCGTCAAGCAGATGCTCGCACCCGAGGCCGACATCCAATTGCATTTCTGCCAGGACCCGCTCAAGGCCGTTGCCACCGCCAACGAACTCGGCCCGACCGTCATCCTGCAAGACCTCGTCATGCCCGACATCGACGGCCTCACGCTGCTCAAGTTTTTCCGCGCCAACGCCGCCACGCGTGAAACGCCCATGATCGTGCTTTCGAGCAAGGAAGAGCCGGCCGTGAAGGCGCAGGCCTTTTCGCTGGGGGCCAACGATTATCTCGTCAAGCTGCCCGATCGCGTCGAACTGGTGGCCCGAATCCGCCATCACTCGGCCGGCTACGTCGCGCAGCTTCAGCGCAACGAGGCCTATCGCAAACTGGCCGAGAGCGAAAAGCGCCTGGCCGATGAAGTGGCCGAAGCGGCCAAGTATGTGAAGTCGCTCCTCCCGCCCGTGATGAAAGAGGGGGCGGTTCGGATCGACTGGCGATTCGTGCCCTCCACGCAGCTCGCCGGCGATGCCTTTGGCTATCACTGGCTCGACGAAAAGCGGCTGGCCGTCTATCTGCTTGATGTCAGCGGCCACGGCGTTGGCTCGGCGTTGCTGGCCGTCTCGGTGCTCAACACGCTGACGCACCAGTCGCTGCCCAAGACCGATTTCGGCGACCCCGGCGCGGTGATGAACGCCCTGAACAAGATTTTCGAAATGGATCGCCACGGCGGAAAGTTTTTCACGATCTGGTACGGCGTCTGTGACCTTGCCGCCCGTAAAGTCACCTTCAGCGGCGGCGGCCACCCGCCCGCGCTGCTCTTCAGCCGTTCTGGTGGCGCGGTGAAAGTCGACGAACTCGAGCCAACCGGCCCGATCATCGGTCTGCCGCCCTTCATGGACTTTGAAAACCACACCGTCGAGCTGCCACCCGATTGCGCCTTGCTGCTCTACAGCGACGGCGCCATCGAGATCGAAGACCTGCAGGGCCATATGCACAATCAGGAGCAATTCACCGCGTTTGCGCGCGAGCAGACCGGCTGGGACAACGTCCTGAACCAGTACGTCGAACGCGCCCACACCCTGCGCGGCCATGCATCGTTGGCTGATGATTGCAGCTTGCTTTTTATTCGTCTCTAAACCGGCTCGCCCGGCTTTCGATACAGCAGCGTCCGACCGACTCTAACGGTTTCAAAGCGATCGGTGATTCCAAAAAGACTCTCCGCCGCGCCCAGTGCCAGCCATCCGCCCGGATAAAGCGTGCCGTGCATTCCCTGGCAGACGCGCCGTCGAGTGGCTTCGTCGAAGTAGATCAGCACATTGCGGCAGAGAATGAGGTCAAAGGCCCCGAGCTGCGTCGGCGGTTGCATCAGATCGAAGCGCTGAAACTGCACGAGTCGCCGCACCGGCTCCGTGATCATCCATGCCTTGCCGTCGCGACTGCAATGTCGCTTGAGATGGTCCTCGGAGAGCCCGCGCCGCACTTCACTCGCCAGGTAGCGCCCCGCGCGGGCCGTCTCGACCGCATCCGATGAGATGTCGCTCGCCAGAATCGTAAACTGCGTCTCGCTCATGCCCGAGTCCGGGTCATCGACCAGGTCGCGCACGATCATGGCGAGACTGTATGGCTCCTGTCCCGTTGAACAGGCCGCCGACCAGATTCGAATCCGGTGCCGCTTGCCGCCGCTGGACTTCAAATTGGCGATGCACGCGGGCAACACGACGCGCCGAATCGCCAGGAACAATGCCTGATCGCGAAAGAAGCCTGTCTCCTTCGTCGTGATGGCTTCGACGATGGCGTCGTGCAGTCGCGGCGCATTGCGCCCCTGCAATCGCTCCAGCAACTGCTCGTAACTGCTCAGCCCCTCACGCACGAGGATCGGCTCGAGCCGATGCCGAATCAGGTAGTCCTTGTTCGGCCCCAGCACGAGCCCGCACAGTCGGTGGACCAATTCGGCAAGTCGCCGTCCGGTGTCGGCCGAGAGTTCCATCTTCACGCGGTTGGACCCTGGCTGATCGCGGCCGCAGCCGAAGCGATCTCGGTAACCGGTCGGATGTCATCCACCACCCCCGCCTGAACCGCGCAGCCGGGCATTCCCCATACCACGCTGCTAGCCTCGTCCTGCGCGATTACGTAGCCACCGCCGCGCCGCACCGCTCCCAGCCCAACGGTGCCGTCATTGCCCATGCCGGTCAGGATGATCGCCAGTACGCCGCCTCCGAACGCCGCCGCCACCGATCGAAACAGCACATCGGCCGACGGCCGGCAACCGTTCTCCGGCGGCCCGTCGCTCAGCCCGATACTGGGCGCTGCCGCCGTGCCGCGTACCAGCATGTGCCGGCCGCCGGGCGCAATGAACACCCGCGCCGCCGAGAGCGGCATGCCGTCAATCCCCTCGACGACCGGCTGCCGCGCCTGCCGCGCGAGCGATTCGGCCAGCGATTGCGTAAATCCGGGTGGCATGTGTTGCACGACAACAATCGGCAGCCGCGTACTCGCGCACAGACCGGGCAACACCTCGGACAACGCCCTGGGCCCGCCGGTCGATGCCCCGATCGCGATGATGTCGGGCGCCGCTTTCCGCCGGGCGCCCGCCCGAGGCGGCGGTGGGGGGGTGGCACGCGGAGCGACGGCAGTTGTGCGCATCCCGGGTCTTAGCCGTGCGCAGGCCCGGATTCGCGGCAGAAGATCGTCGCGCAGTGCCGCCAGATTCGCATCAGGCGACGGACCGCTCGGCTTGGTGACAAAATCGAACGCGCCACGCTCGAGCGCGCGAACAGTCACATCGGCGCCCCGCCGCGTAACCGCGCTGACCATGATCACCCCGACCGTCTCGCCCGCCGGTCGACCGGCGTTGAATGCCATGATCTGCTCAAGCGTGGCGACGCCGTCCATGCCGGGCATTTCAACGTCCAGCGTGACCACCTGCGGCGGCGATTTGCGGATGAACTCCATCGCCTTCGCCCCGTTGAATACGGAGCCGACCACGCGCATGTCCGGCTGGCCGCCCAGCACCTGCTCAAGCGCCGCGCGAAACAACCGCGAATCGTCGACCACCAGTACCCCGATACGATCACCCATGGTCGTTCGTCGCCGCGGGCCGGGCCCCGGTGTTGAAGTGTTCGACGCTCTTCTGGAGCCGGCCGGCAATTTCCTTCAGCCGCCGCGCGGATTCGTCAACCTTGACCGCGCTGGCATTGTTCAAACGCGTCGCCTCGCTTACGCCGTGGATGCTCGATGCGATCGACTGCGAGGCGGTGGCGGCCTCGGCCGCGTTGCGCGACGCGTCGTTCGCGGCCTTGGCCGCTTCGGCCGTGTTGCTCGAGGCGTCGTTCGCGCCCTTGGCAACCTCGGCGATTGAACGCGCGATGTCCTCGACTCCCTTGCGGGCCAGGGCAATGTCACTCGTGATCCGTCCGGCCGTTTCGGTCTGCGTACCGACGGCGTCAGAGATCCGGCCGGCCGACGTGTTGATTTCTCCGATGGATCTGGCGACGTTTTCAATCACCTTGACGGCTTCGCGCGTGCTGGCCTGCACACTCTCGATCTTCCGCGCGATCTCTTCGGCCGACTGTCCGCTTTGGTTCGCGAGGTCCTTGATTTCCCCTGCGACGACTGCAAATCCGCGGCCCGCCTCGCCGGCCGACGTGGCCTCGATGGTCGCATTCAGCGCCAGCAAATTGGTCTGGATCGCAATAGTTTTGATGACGTCGGTAACCTTCGTGATGTCGCTGGCCGCCTGATCGAGCTGCCGCATGGCGGCGTTGGCCGCGGTCGCCATGTCGCGGGCTTCGTGCGTCATGGCCGAGCCCTTCTTCGCGTCGCGGGCCGTCTCCTGCAGCGAGCTGGTGATGTGCCCGACTGACTCGGCCACCGAGCCGATGATCCGGCTGCCCGATTCGGCACTTGACGAGATCGTTCCGACGTTGACGGAGACCTGCTCGCTCGCCGACGAAATGCTTGCGATGTTCACGCACATTTCCTCGGCCGCCGCCGCCATGCTCGAAATATTCTGCGAGAGCTGCTCGGTCCCGGCTGCGACCGTCTCGGCCTGCGTCGCCATTTCGTGGCTCTGCGACAGCAGATCGTGCGAGACCCCCAACAAATCGTTGGCTGCCTCGCCCAGCCGTCCCGCCAGCGCGCGAATCTGCGTCACCACTTCGCAGAGCGTCGCGGCCATCTGGTCCGACGCGTGCCCCAGCCGCCCGATTTCATCCTGGCGATCCAGATTCATTCGCCGCGTCAGGTCGCCTGACGCCAGTGACTCGAACACCTGCAGGCCGACGCCCACCGGGCGCGTGATCGAGCGGATGATGATGACCGCCAGCGCCAGTGCGATCAGCGACCCAAATGCCGCAGTGCCGATCAGGATCGAGCGGCCCATGCGGTTCTGCCAGTCGGCATTTTTTTTCTCGTCTTCCAGCCGCGCGCTGAGCGAATTGATCAGTTCCGTCATCGCCGCGTCACAGCGATCGGCGAACTCGACCGTTTTTGTGGTCGTGAGCATGCGAGCCGTCTGATCGTTATTCAAGTGCGACAGTTCGAGAACCCGCGTCACCATTTGCTTCACGCCCTCCAGGACCGCCATCGTGCCGGCGGCCCGCGCCCGGTCCGACTCGCCGAGCAGATTGTTCAGCCGCCATACACTGTCCTGAAACGCACTCAAGCGCGCCCGCACGACGCCGTCCAGTTGCGACATTTCGATCTCGCCAAACGCATCAAGGTGAACTCCGGTGAAGTAAAGCAACTCGAAGTAATTCCCCAGCATCGCCCGTCCGGCCGCCGCCCGCTCGGCGACGCGCCCATCGTTGGCCGGCCGGCTGGTCGCTCCGGCCTCTCCGCTCAAACTGGCGACAAAATCCTCGACCTCCTGCGCACGCCGGTAATAATCCGAGAGCAGCAGCTTGCGGCCCTCCATTAATGACTTGACGGCCGTCAACCGCAGCACTTCCTTCTGGTTTCGCAGCAGGTCGTCGCAGGCCTGGTCGAAATCTGATAGTGCCTTGCCCTCGCGCGTCCCGAGGTTCGTTCCCACCAACTTGGCCAGATCAGTCCGGTCCGCCGCCAGGTCCTTCCACTCATTGCGCGCCGCGTCGGCGAACTCGCCCGCCCGGGCCGCGTCCATCGAAAGGACTGCATTCTTCTCGGCGCGGATCGCCTGTAACACGTCGATTCGCGTCGCCTCGGCCGTCACCAGCGCGCGGCTATCAACATCGATCAGATGCTCGAAGCGGTCGTCCATCTGGGCGAACTGCCGGACGCCCACCACGGTGATCGCGACGCTGCTGATCACCAGCACGGCCACCAGGATGCCGATCTTCGTGGCGAGACTCAGATTCTTCACGGATCGCCTCTCAATCTGTTCAACGGCCGCGCCCGACTCGATTGAGCCGGTCCTAGCCGATTGCCTTTTCCGTTGCCTCGATAAGCCGGATCGGATCGACGATCAGCATCAGCTCGTCCGCGAGTTTGCAAACGCCCGAAACCGCCGATGGCCGGCTCGCACCGCCTGCCTGCACGGCCCCGTCGGCCGCCGCATCTTCAATCTGTTCCTGCGCTACCTGCACGATTTCACCGCCGCGATCGACGAGCAGGCCGACATGCTCCGCGACGCCGGCCTGCAGAACAACCAGCCGGCTCTCCGCGGTTCCGGCCGCGACCGGAAACCCCAGCGCGGCCCGCAGGTCGAGCACAAGATGGATCCGGCTCCGCAGATTGGTCAGACCTCGGACAATCGCCGGGGCCTGCGGTACCGGCGTGACCGCGATCTGTGTGCTGACTTCGCGCACGAAGCACACCTCGATGCCGTAAAGCCGTTCATATACGCGGAAGGTGACGAATGTGCGCGTCACCGGGGCCGACACGGTCGCAAGACTACTCATGTTGCGCCCCTCCCGCGACCAGCGCCGCCGGACGGCCGGATGTCAGCAGCGACCGAATCGTTTCAAGAAACGTTTCGCGGTTCAGCTTGACCTCGTATGCGTCGAAGCCCGCCGAGCGGGCCTTGCGCCGGTCCTCCTCGCTGCTGAGCGAAGTCAGGGCCAGCATGGGCAGCCGATCGAACCGGCCATCCCGCCGGACTTCGCGTGCCAGCGTCAGTCCGTCCATGACCGGCATCTCGATATCCGAGACGACCGCGTCGAACGATTCGGCGTTCAGTTTTTCGAGTCCTTCGGCGCCGCTGCCCGCGGCTGCGACTTCCCAGCCCTCGGCCGCCAGATAGCTGGTGACGAGCCGCCGGAAGAACTCCGTATCCTCGACGACAAGAACTCTCTTTCGAGCCGACGGGCCCGGAAGCGCGGCGGGAGCTACGCCATGCTCTATCTCCCACATCGCAATCAGCCGGAAGACATCGAGAAAGATCGCAATTTGCCCAAGGATGAGACCCGATCCAAGAATTCCGTCGGCGCGATAGGCGCGATCGTCGAGCCGCAAGTCGAGCGTCGGCGTGTCGACAATCTCGGAGGCAAGAAACCCGGCCGGCGCCTTGGCCTGCCTCGGCAGAATCAGGAAGCTGCCGCGCGATTCGTCAAAGCCCGAGACGCGCAGAAAACGGTCGAGCCGCAGCACATTCGTCGGCGTCCCGTCGATCGCGATCATCTCGCGCTCGCCGACGCGCTCGATTTGCTCCGGACGAATCGACACGATTCTCCGCACGTCACCCAGCGGAACGGCAAACAGTTCGGCGGTGCCATAGCGAAACAGCAGCAGAGCACCGGTTTCCATCGCCTCCGCGGCGGCAGGAAGCTCGGCCCGCACCTCGCGCCGCTGACGATGCACAATTCCGCTGTGCCGTGCCAACCCCTCGCAGCTCAGGATCAGCACCACCCGGCCGTCACCCAGGATCGTCGCCGCACCATAACTCCCAAGCCGTCGCAACAGCGGATGCAGCGGCTTAACGACGATCTCCTCGCTTCCCAGCACGTCGTCCACCACCATGCCGAAGCGCAGCGCACCAAAGCGAAGAATGGCGACGTATCCGCGCGTCAGCTCAGCCGATTGGCCGTGATGTCGATCAGCGATCGCGGCGCACGTGTCCGCGCTGAAGGGCTCGCGCCGCCGCAATACTTCGGCCAGTCGCATGACCGGCACCAGCTTGCCGCGCAGCCGCAGCACTTCCTCATGATCCGCGCACTCGATGCGCGCCTTCGTCTCGCTCCGCAGCAGGACGACCTCCTCGACATCCCGAAGCGGAATCGCGAATCGCTCGCCCTCGCTCGTCATCAGCAGGCATGGCAGAATCGCCAGCGTCAGCGGCAATCGCAGCGTAAACGTCGCCCCCTCGCCAAACACCGAGTCGATCTCAACCACGCCGCCGATCTGTTCCAGATTCGTCCGCACCACATCCATGCCGACGCCGCGCCCGGAAAGATCCGTCACGCGCGACGCCGTCGAGAAACCGGACAGCAGGATGAGTTCGTTCACCTCTCGCTCGCTCATGCGATCAAGCTCATCGCGCTGCTTGACGCCCTGCTGCATGGCCTTTCGCTTGATCGCGTCGCGATCGAGTCCGCGCCCGTCATCCTTGATCTGAATGACGATTTGCCCGCGTTCCTGCCGCGCCGCCAGCCGAATCAGGCCGTTCGGACTTTTGCCGGCGCGGCCGCGCTCGTCGGGCGTCTCTATTCCATGATCGCAGCAGTTGCGCATCAGGTGCGTCAGCGGATCGGCCAGTGTTTCGAGGACCGTCTTGTCCAGCTCCACGTCGGCCCCGGCGATCTCCAGGTCGATCTGTTTTCCAAGTTGCCGCCCCAGGTCGCGAACCAGCCGGGGAAAGCGATCAAACAGCGCGCCCACCGGCTGCATCCGCATCCGCAGCGCCGCGTCCTGCATTTCATTCGTCAGTGCGTCCAGCCGCCGCAGGAGCTGTCGCTGCGTGTCAACGCCGGCGTCGGTCGATCGTTTGGCTTGGTTGCGCACCAGCACCAGCTCGCCCGCCAGACTCATCATGCGATCGATCAGCGTCACCGGAATCCGCAACGACCCACCGGCCGCCGGACCTCGCGGCCCGGCCTGCGCACCCCCCTCTGGCTTCTTTTCCTGCGGCTTGTTTGCAACGCTTTCCAGTCGAACGATCGCCGCGCACGGAATTTCAAGTTGCTGCGCGAAGTCCTCGGACGGCAGCGCCGATGACACAATCGTCCAATACCAGAGTGGGGGGGTCGGAAGGCCGTCCGCGAGCGTCAGGCCGGTCAGTTCCATGCGCGCGTCGAGCGAGGTCCCCGCCCGCTCGATCCGCCGCGCAACTTCCAGCGGTGAGAGTCCCAGGTCGCGCTCGGCCTCGAACCAGTCGAGCTTCACGCCGTAGAGAAATGACGCATGTCGCTCCCACGTCTCAAGCACGCGCGGCGAAATGGGGAATTCGCTTACGGCGGCGGTCGATTTTGCAAGCGTCGTTGTCCGCGGCGTGGAGCTCGCCTGACTGGGGGTGATCTGTCGCGCCGAAATTTTCTTGGCCGGCTCGGTCGACGCTTCGCCGGCGGCTACCAGCGGCTGCAATCGCTCGAGCGGGGCGGTGATGTCCGCCCCTTGGCTGTGCTCGGCGTCGTCGACCAGCGCGCTGAGCCGATCGAGTGCGAAGAGCAGCGTATCGATCACCTCGGCGCTGGCCGCAATGCGTCCGTCGCGAACATTCTCAACCGCGGTTTCCATCGCGTGCGACAGCCGTTCGATGGTCGTCAGCCCGCTAAACCCCGCTCCACCCTTCAGACTGTGCGCCGAGCGCAGAATACGAGCCACTTGCTCGGCCGGGTCTGACGCGCCGCGCTCCAGCTCCACGATCGCCGCCGAGAGCGCCGCGAGATGCTCGCGTGCCTCGACGACAAAGCGTTGTTGTTGGTTCGACTCTGCCGCCATCGCGTCGTCGCCTACGCGCCCGGGCCCAGGGTTCGGTCCAGCGCCGTCACGCGCAACATCGCCGCTACCGCGCCGGACCCACCGCGAGCGGTCATCGTCGGGGGTGGTTCAAGCCGGGCCGCCTCGCGCGTCGCTGAGACTAGCAACGCCAAGGCGCGCGTGCTGATGGTCTTCACCTGCCGGAAATCAATTTCAATCGGCCCGGAGTCGCCATCAAGCCCCGCGAGGAGCTGGCCGCGCAGCGCCTCTGCCGCGCCATCGCCGAAATCGGCCGGCAGTACGATCTTCCGTGCAGCCCCGCCCTCCACGCTCGCCGCCGGCGCCGAAATGGGCGCGGCCTCGACTGGCGGCGGTGGCGCAGTGGCCACCACTTTTCCCTCTTTCACCGCCGTCAGTTGTGCGACGACCGAATCAAGCCACGCCTCGGTCATGTCCGCTTCCGGTTGCAGGGCGCAAATTCGCTGCAACGCGTCCACGCCGGCCAGCAGTACGTCAACCGCGTCGCTCGAAAGAATGGAGCGCTTCTCCTTCGCCGCCGTGAAGCAGTCTTCCATCACGTGTGCGACCCGAACCGCCGCGTCGATCCCGACAATCCGCGCCGCCCCTTTCACCGAGTGCGCCGCGCGCATCATCGACGCGACAGATTGGTCGTCGGCCTGGCCCTTTTCCATCGCCAGCAGTCCCTGGCTCAATACGGGAATGTGCGTGTCAGACTCGGCCCGAAATAGTTCGACGAGTGCGGGATCAGCGTTCGTTCCGAAGGGGTCGCCCACTGTGCTTCCAACCGGTGCCTGCGAATGGTCGTCGTCCGCAGATTACGCGAACGCCCATCGGCTCGCTACTTCGACGCGGCCGCCCGCTGCGATGCCGTCCAGAGCTCGCGAAAAAGCCGCGCCAACTGCGGCGGCTGATAGTGCGCATTCAGCCCGCTCGGATTCGGCAACACCCAGATCGTCGATGCCCCCATGAGTTCGTGCTGACGCCCGATGGCCGCCTCCGGCCGGGCAAATGCCGTTCGATACGACGTCAGCCCGACAATGGCCACGAACTTCGGTCGATACCGCCGCACCTTGCGGGTCAGCAGATTCGCCCCCTCGCGCAGCTCTTCGCGCGAAAGCTCGTCGGCCGTCGCCGTCGATCGATCCACCAGATTTGTGATTCCAAAACCGTCGGTAAGCAGCAGTTCTTCTTCGTAGGCAGAATAGAGCCGCGGCGTGAACCCGCCCGCGAGCATGGCCGGCCAGAATCGGTTGCCCGGCCGCGCGAAATGATGTCCGGTCGCCGCTGAATAGAGTCCCGGATTGATCCCGACAAACAACACGCGCAGGCCGCGCCGAATGATGTCCGAAACCGTCAATTCGCGCGCCGCCTCCAATTCGGCCCGCGTGGGCCGTCGTCGATTTTGTGTCGCATCAAGCCGTTCGGCCCGTTCCATGTAGCTCATCCTACTCCGATTGCGCCGCCGCGATCCTCGGTCGCAGCAAAGCGGCCGCAACCAACGCGAGCAACGCCATTGCCGCGCCAAACCAAAATGTCGCCGACGGACCGACACGATCCCAAAGCACGCCGCCGACAATGCTCGCCAATAGCGTCGTCAGTCCGCTGAGCATGTGAAAGACACCGAGTGCCGCCCCGCGCCGCGATTTCGGCGCGTGGTCGGCGATTAGCGCTTTGCCCACGCCGTCGGTCGCCGCCATGTAAATGCCATAGAGCGCCAGCAACGCCCAGACACCGCGCGGCCCCGTGATCGCGAACCCCGCATATACCGCCATATATACAATCCACCCCAGTCCAATGATCCGCCAGCGGCCAATGCGATCGCTCAGCACACCCGCCGGATACGAGGCGATAGTGTAGGTCGCATTGAATAGCGCGTAAGCCAGCACCACCGTGGCCGGCGAATATCCCAGATCGCGCGCCCGCAGCAGCAAAAAAGCATCCGTGGAGTTTGCCAGGGCGAAGATCAGCAGAATGGCCAGCGTCCGCCAGTATCCCGCCGGCAGACCCAGCCGCCCGCCGATCGTAGTCGCCGCGCGATCGGCGTCGTCATGCGCCGTCGTCGGCTCACGCACGAGAAGCGTGAGTCCGAGCGACAACAGCCCGAACGCCGCCGAAATCCCGAAAACCAGCCGAAACACCCAGCCAGAATCGCCCGTGCCCGTCTCGCCAACCTGCGGCGCATGAGCGCGTCCGAACCACCACAGCAGCGCCGCCGACACCAGCACGCCCACCAGCGCCCCGGCCGTGTCCATCGCGCGGTGAAACCCAAAGGCCCGCCCGCGAATATCCGCACCGGCTGCATCGGCGATCAACGCATCACGCGGACTCGAACGCAGGCCCTTCCCCAGCCGATCAATCAGGCGTCCGGCCAGCACCATCGGCCAGGCCACGGCCAGCGCCAGCAGCGATTTGCCGATCACCGGAATGCCATAGCCCAACCGAACGAACGGCACGCGCCGTCGAACGCGGTCGCTCTGCAGCCCCGCCCAACCCGTCATGATCGCCGCCATGCACTGCGCCGCGCCCTCGATCCCGCCCAGCGATGTCGCCGTCGCCCCCAGCACACCGACGACAAACAGCGGGATCAGCGGATAGACCATCTCCCCCGATATATCCGCCAGAAACGATACCCAGCCGAGCAAGATGACCGTGCGGGGCAATGCTCGACTCTGCGATGGTGCTCGCTGTGTATCCATGCGCACTCTGGCCGATCTCTCGCCCGTTTTCCTTCGCACCGGGGTCCGCGGCAAATTGAATCCGCGGGCGGAATTCCGTATGATATGCCCAATCAAAGTGGTTGGGCGGTCAACTCAATCGAGCGACCAATCAGCAGTACGACCAACAGTTGAGCTGGATATCGCTGCTTCCGAGTGAAGCGCGATCCGGCCTTACAGGAGAGGATGTATGCGAATTCATCGTGCGATTGGTTTTTGCGCTTGCGCGTGGCTGGCGGCGGCCGCTTCGACCGCGTCAGCCCAGCTCGTCTTCGGTACAACGACCGCGGCGACCACCAACGGGTCGGCCTTCTACCTGGATGTCAACACATCCCAGGTAACCACGCTTTGGAACTCCGCTGCCAATAAGAAAGTCAACGGCCTCGCGGCCGATCCGGCCACTGGTCGGCTCTACTCGAACGATGCCGCCCGCCTCAACTATTGGAACTATGGCGACATCGGCACGACTCCGACCTTCATCGCCGGCATGTATCGCACGAACGACAACGTTACCTTCACCGCCACGGGCGTGGATGGCTTGGCCTTCGCCAACGGCAATCTCTACGGGGCGACGTCTTTCTCGAGCACAATCTATAAGCGCGGAATCTATCGCGTCTCAACGACCTCTGACGGCCAGAGCCCGACCCCGCACAGCGTCATGACGCCGCTCTGGCTCGACCCGACCGGCATCGGCACATCGAGCGGCACGCTTTCTCTGGGCGGCCTCGAGTTCAACCCGGCCAACAATCTCTTCTACATCACCAACTCGGCCGACACGACCGGAAGCGGCGGCACCTATACGCCGGGCATCTTCACCATCGATGCCTTCGGCTCAGGCGCGATCGTCAAGTTGATGGACTTTCCGCTCGGCCACACCCGCATCGACGGACTCGCGATCGGCGGCGGCAAGCTCTGGATGACCGAGCAGGACGGGACCAACTCCCGCATCAACATCTTCCCATACGATCTGGCCACTCAGACCCTGGACCCGACCATCTTTGTCCCGCTCGCCGAGACGGGCAATCGCGCCAGCGGCGCGGCCTGGGCGCCCGGCGCCATCGCTCCGGAACCGGCCACGCTCAGTCTGCTCGGCCTGTCCGGCTTAGCCCTGCTGCGACGGCGGCGCGCGACGCGCTAATCGTCGTTCCTCGATTCAATAGCAATATGAAGCCCTTCGGCGGAAACGCTGGAGGGCTTTTTTCATATCGTCCTTCCTTGGTAGAATGCGACATGGCCGTTTCAGGCGGCCGACGGTCCGCGTAAAGGGTTGAACCCGCCTGTTCGTTGTTCTGACATAACCTTCTTTCTGCCCGAAGATGCGGACGTTGGGCCTGCTGAAGGAAGGTTTCGCATGTCTCGATCGCTTCCCCCGCGCCCCAATCTCGAATGGTTGAAGAAACTGAGCAAGGATCGCCTTGCCGCGATGCGCCAGGCCGATCCGGCCGCCAAACTCAGCGCCGCGCAGCACGCCGTCGCGACGGAATTTGGCTTTGCGAGTTGGCGAAAACTCAAAGCCCACGTCGAGCAACTGGCGGGCAAGCCCGCGACCTCGGCGCCAATCGCACCCGACGACGCCGATCTCGCCCGGTTGCTCTCGGCCGCACGCGAAGGTGATGCGAAAACCGTTCAAGCCATCCTCGCTCGTCGCCCCGAACTGGCAAACGCCCGCGGCCCCGACGGCGCGACGCCGCTGCATGCCGGGGTCGAAAGCAATTCGCCAGCCGTCGCCGAGGCGATCCTCGCCGCCGGCGGCGATCCGGACGCACGCTATGGCGACTCGGGCCACACGGTCCTGTCTTGGGCCGTGACCTACCACTCCGACGATTTCGCGAGAACACTCATCCGCCGCGGGGCGAAGCCCGACCTCTTCTGCGCCGCCGGCCTCGGCGAACTGGACCACGTCCGGGCTGCGTTTGACGCGGCCGGCCGGCTCATTCCAAACGCCTCGCTCACCGGCAGTTCGCGCCTTGCCGCCGATGGAATGCGCCTGCCTTGTCCTCCCGCGAGTGCAACGGAGCAGATCTCCGACGCGCTCTATATCGCGAGCCGAAACGCACACGTCGAAGTCGTGCGTTTTCTTTTGCAGCACGCGCCCGATCTCTCGTTCAACGCGTACATGGGTGGAACACCGTTGCACTGGGCCTACTTTGGCGGCTCGCGAGCGGTAATCGATCTACTCCTGAAGGCCGGTGCCGATCCGAACAATCGCGAGAACAGTCTGCACTGCACGCCGCGCGCATTCGGCATCTGTGCACCCGCTAACTGGGGCTTCGGCGAACTCGTCGTGCGGCGATTGATGGAGGACCCGACTTTGGCGACGCTGCAGGACGGCTGGACCACGCCGCTGCACGAAGCCGCCCGCAGCGGCAATGCGAGCATCGTTCAGCTGTTGCTGGCCGCCGGGGCCGATGCGGCGCTCCGCGATGGGAACGGAAAGACGCCGCTCGATATCGCGACAGAAAAGGCCCATTCCGATGTCGTGCGGTTACTGGAAAGCGTGCGAGCAGGCAGTTGATGCTCGGTCCGATCAGCGCTGCGCCATCTCCAGAAGCTTGAGCACCGTCCGCAAGTTTCGAAAGGTGCTGGTGGTCGCCAGCTTCGAATCGAAATGGGCGTTGGTCAGCTTGCTCTTCGCGACGCCGTTGGGCAGGTGCAGGTGAATCTCCCGGCCAAGCACCTGGAACGAATCGCCCGGCGATCGTCGCGGATCAAGCCCCGACACGCGGCTCGCTTCCGGCAGATCGGCAAGAAAACCGAGAAAAACCGCGTCGGGATCCGCACCTTTTTTCAAGAATGGGTTCGCGTCGATCGCGGCGCGGACCTCTTCGGCTGAGCGGACAACGATGACCGGTTGGAAGCCAAATCGCTTTGCGATGCGCTCCGATGTGAGCCGCGCGATCCGCGCGGCGTCCGACCGTTTCGCGGCAAACACGAAATTGCCGCTCTGAATGTACGTCTGCACGTCCGCGCCGCCGGCCGCGCTCACGCACTGCACGAGGTCGGCCATCGGGAGCTTGTTCTTACCGCCCACATTGACGCCACGTAAGAGTGCAATATGAAATGCGGTGGGGGAGGAGCGCTGCACCGGCTTCCTGGACCTCGTTGCCATGACGAGACTCTACGGTGTCCCGATCGAAAAATCAGCGACCAGCCGTCGATTGACGCCGGACGCAGCTTCGCAAAGGATGTCGCGAGTTGAGTCGGGAACGGAGCACCAAGCGCAAATGAGCGAAGTCAACCTGCCTTCAAAGCAAGCCGCCGGCGTACCCGTGACGCAAACGCTGACCGCTCGGCGGGCCGCATTTCGCAAGCTGCACGAGCGCGGCTGCTTCGTCATGCCAAATCCATGGGACGTCGGCTCGGCGGTCTTACTTCAGTCGCTCGGTTTTCCGGCGCTCGCGACAACCAGCGCCGGATTCGGTTTCTCGCGCGGACTGCCCGATTCTGTCCGGGTGCTGCCGCGCGATGAAGTGTTGAAACATATCGCCGAAATCGCCGCGGCCACTCCACTGCCGGTGAATGCCGATTATCAGTCGGGATACGCCGACACGCCGGACGGCGTCGCGGAAAGCGTGCGACGCTGTGTTGATGCCGGTGTAGCCGGCCTGTCGATCGAAGATGCCACCGGCGACCCGCACCAACCTCTCTTCGAGCTGCCCGAAGCACTCGATCGCCTGCGCGCCGCTCGCGCCGCCATCGACGCTGCCGGACGCGACGTGGTTCTCACCGCCCGCGCCGAATGCTTCTTGGTCAATCATCCCGATCCGCTGCGAGAGTCCATCCGGCGGCTGCAGGCCTACGCGGAAGCCGGGGCTGACGTGCTGTTTGCGCCCGGCCCGCGCGAAAAATCAGACATTCAGTCGATCGTCTCGGCCGTCGGCACAAAACCTGTGAACGTTCTGGTCAGTGCCAACATCGGACTGACCGTCGCCGACCTCGCCGCGATGGGCGTCCGCCGCATTAGCGTCGGCTCAGCCCTTGCTCGTGCCGCATGGACGGGGTTCATTCGCGCGTCCCGATTGATCGCCGCCGATGGCAACTTCTCGGGCCTCGACGGCCTCACATCATTCGCGGAGCTGAATGGGCTGTTCCAGCGATAGCATCAGCCGTCGTGCATCGCCTGCCCGCCGACCGTAGGCAAAAAAAGAGCGAGGCCGAAACCTCGCTCTCGCTTCAATTGGTTTTCTCGTGTTCTTACGCCCGTCGTCGCGCCCGCGTGACCAGCATTCCGCCCAATGCCAGCAGCGTCAGCGTGGCCGGCTCCGGAACAAACGTCACAAACGCCTCGCCCATGCCAACGATCTCGCCATCTGAGAAAGTCATCACGGCCAGCGGTCCCGGAGTATTGACCCACGCCGAGTGCGGAACGCCGCCCGGCCCGAGGATTCCGGTCTCCGCGTCGCCGTTCGCGAACGCGCCCACGAAGTCGAGTCCCGGCTGGATGATCGGCCAGTCCTGGCCCGACGTCGACAGCTCGATCGCGTCGATCAGGTCCTCTTCGAGCGTATGGCGGAAGAGCGTGCCCCACGCAATGTGGTTCGCGAGCTGCGCCGCGGTCGGATCCATGAACATGACGATGTGCTTCTGTTCCGGCGTCCCGTCGTTCGGCAGGCCGGTGACGATGCCCAGCAACAGCGCCCGCGTAATCGGCACCGGCCAAAAGAACGGATTGGTAATCGTCGATTCGCCCTGCCCCGCAACGCTGAACGGCCAAGTGGCCGATCCAAAGTCTTGGCCGGCTTCGAGCAGCATGATATTCGTGACCGGATTCTCCGGCCCGAGATTCAGAGTCGCAGTGTACGACGTCTGATAGTCCGCTCGCGCGGCATTGGCCGAGACAGCCAGAACAACAGCACAAACCAACCCCAATAACTTCTTCATTTCTTACTCCCGATTAGAGAAAACGATTCCGGAAAGTCCGCCCGTGGGTGCTTCCGGAGTTTCTTCGACCTCCCCCGTTCATCCAGATTTTCGCATCCAAACGAGGGGACCCGATTAATCCCATCCATATCGACGGGACCAGCCCGCGCGGAACATTCAGCGCGATGCTTTCGTTCAAGTGGTCCTAGGCGCCCCAGACCGATGATCTGACACGAACTTCGAGAATTGGCTTGCGCGTCGCGCAAACGGTCCAGCAACAATACTGATGAACCGGCTTTTTCCGGCCCCAATGGCGGTCAGCGCGTCGAACTAAGGGAATTCCCGATCCAGCGTTTCGCCCAGTTTCAACGCCTGGAATTCCCCCAGTAACTGCGCAAATCGCTCCCGAATCAGACGAAGCTCGTCTTCTGTCACGACGCGCACAGTACTCCCCGAACTTCGATTTTCCCCAGCCATCACCTGCGACAGCACACGATTGAACTCCGCCGCGTCGCGCGCCGGCCCATACGTCGCCTCCTGCATCAAAAGGTTCACGACGTGTTCCGCGAAAATCGCCTCCGCCGGCAATCGAGCGGCCGCGCCCGGTTCGGCGAATTGCTCAATCGTCCAGCCCGCCGCGATCAAACCGAAAAACGCCTGTCGCAACCCCAGCGTCGTCTCGACCGCGAAGTGCATCAGGTCATGCGGACCGAAAAACGCCCCGTGCGCCGACTTTGAATACGTGCTGCTCCCATCCGCGCGAACGCACGTTAGCACCGGCGTCCCCTTCGGCTTCGAGAATCGAACCAGCATGGTTCCATCCTAGCCGCGCGGCGCGCATTGGTCCGCGCGCCGCGCGCGGTTACCATTCTCCGCGTCATGCGAACCAAAACCGACATCGTCCGAGACTGGCTCCCGCGCTACACCGGCCGCAAGCTGAACGATTTCGGCCACTACGTCCTGCTCACCAACTTCGCCCACTACGTGGAGCTCTTCGCCAAACGTTTTGACGTCGAAGTCCTCGGCCGCGACCTGCCGATGCAAACGGCCACGGCCGACAACATCACCATCATGAACTTCGGCATGGGCAGCGCCATGGCCGCCACGGTGATGGATCTGCTTTCGGCCGTCGAGCCGAACGCCGTCCTGTTTCTCGGCAAGTGCGGCGGTCTCAAGAAGACGAAAGTGGGGGACTTCATTCTCCCCATCGCGGCCATTCGCGGAGAAGGCACCAGCAACGACTACCTCCCGCCCGAAATCCCCGCGCTGCCGTCGTTCCGTCTTCAGCGGGCCGTTTCGGCCATGATCGTGAAGCACAAGCTCGAATACTGGACCGGCACGGTCTACACGACCAACCGCCGCGTCTGGGAACATGATGAGAAGTTCAAGCAGTATCTCACCCAGACCCGCGCGGCCGGGATCGACATGGAGACGGCCACGATCTTCGTCGTCGGTTTCGCCAATCACATCCCCAAAGGCGCGCTCCTGCTCGTCTCTGACAATCCGATGACCCCCGAGGGCGTGAAGACCGCCCGCAGCGACCGCACCGTCACCGAGAAATTCGTCCGCCGCCACCTGCAAGTCGGCGTCGAATCGCTCATCGAACTTCGCGACTCGGGCGAGTCGGTCAAACACATGCGCTTCGAATAGCCGCAATCTCACAGATTCACAGGTTTGTGAATTGGGGAGCCCCATTCCTCGCTCTGTGTAATCATGCACAGTTCGGTGGAACGCTGCTCACGGCCCGGCGTCAGTTGCCCGACCTGCATGCCCCGCAAAACGCTATTTAGGGGATGGCGCGGAAATTGCACTTCTCGTTCAACGCGATCGCGGTCTCGCCGCCGATTTTCGTGGCTGGCTTCCGATAAGTCAGCCATCGGCCGCGGTCGAAGTGCCGCGGAATTGGACAACTCGATCACCGCACACTGCCGCCGTCGATAGCGGCAAGTCAGAAAGGAATGGGCAGGACCCAGCGTCCGACCCGACCATGCGAATCGCACTCGTAGCACATAGCAATGCACCGTGGACCGCGCCATACGCACGGTTTTTCCGTCGCGAAGGGCACGAGGTCCGCGTCATTTCGTTTCACCCCGACCCCATCGACGGCATCCCGGTCGAGTTCGTCGGCCGCGAGCCGTTTGACGCCAATGAAGGCAAACTGCTTTTCGTAACCCGCGCTCCGCGCGTCCGAAAAATTCTCCGCGACTTCGCCCCGGACGTCGTTCTCGCTTGCTACATCATCTCCAACGGTCTCACCGCAGCGCTCGCCTGGGATGGCCCGCTCGTCGTCTCGGGTCGCGGAGGCGGAATCCTTCGCCAGACGCGCAGCGGAGAACCCGGTCCGCCGACGGCGCTTCGCTCCCGCATTTTGCGATACGTCTTGCGAAACGCGACTGGCCTGCACGCTGTCTCCGACGAAGTCGCCGAGGAGATGGTCCGGCTCGGTGCCGATGCCGACGCGCTCGAGGTCTTTCCGCTTGGCGTCGAACTGTCGCACTTCCCGCTCGCCGCGCAGCCGCTGAGCGAGGCCGACGTTCCGCACATCATCTGCACGCGCAAGCACGAGCCCATCTATCGCAACATCGATCTTGTGCACGCGCTCGCCGACCTGCGCGACCGCGGCTTTAACTTCCGTTGCACCTTTGCCGGCCAGGGCGAACTGCTCGATTCGTGCCGAAACGCCGTCCGCGAGCGCCGCCTCGACCATCGCGTCAGCTTTGTCGGCAATCTGCCACACAATGAAATTCCGGCCCTGCTCGCTTCGGCCCATTTGTACGTTTCAGCATCCATCAGTGATGGGACGAGTTCCTCGTTGCTCGAGGCAATGGCAACCGGGCTCTATCCGATCGTGACCGACATCCGCGCGAATCAGTCGTGGATCGAAAACGGTAAGAACGGCGGCCTCTTCGAAGTCGGGCGAGTGGATCAGCTTGCCGCGGCCATAGCCCGTGTGCTCGACGATCCGGCCAGCCATCTGACCGCCATGGACTCAAATCGCCGCCGCGTCGAACGCGATGGCAGCCAGGACGATTTCAACCGCAAACTGCTTGGTTTGCTGCGTCGCGCCGCCACAAAAGTGGTCGTCGAACCAGCCAAGCCCCCGCTCTCGCTGCGCGGCAAGCTGATGCTGGCCCTGGCCGGTGCCGGTGCAGCCGGTATCGGGCTTCCATTTCTGATGAATTTCTAACGCCGTCGATTGCGGCGCTTCATTCCGACCAGACCCAGCAGCGTGGCCGGGACCATTCCCACCGCTCCGAGCCCGCACAGTGCGTTCCGGAACAACAAGCCCAGCAAGACGTCCTGAGCATCGCCATTTCCGATCAGGTCGATGGGCGGCAGGCCCGGGTTCGGATTCGGCGCCGGCGCGTCACTGACCACGTTGAATCCCACCGATGACGCCGATTGAAGTTCCGGGCTGTTCGCGATGAGCGTGTATCCATTCCCCGCCGTGCTGATGCTGACCGCCGCAAACGCCGCCATTCCATTGGACGCCGCGACCGCACTGCCGCCCGCGAGCGTTCCGCCCGCCGGATTGGTTCCGATCGCCAGCGAAACGTGATTCGTCGCGCTGCTGACCGCGTTCCCGAACGCGTCGAGAATCGCAACCAGAATCGGCGGACCGATGGCCGCGTTCGCCAGTGCGTCAGACGGCTGGGCCGTGAAGGCCAGTCGTGCCGGCGCGCCGGGAAGAATTCGAAAAGTACTGCTGACGGCCTCGCCCATACTGGGCGGCTCGCTGCTGATGAGCGGCACTCCGCCCGTAACGGCCTGCGCGCGAAGCGTATATCCCGCGTCGGCCACCGTGATATTCAGGTTCTTGTCGGAGGTCCAGACCGCGACGCCTCCGTTTGAAGTAAGCGTCGTCGTTCCGCCCAGGGTGGCCGCGCCGGGATTGCTATCAATCAACAATTCAACGGCGAGCTCAGTGCCGGATGAGCGATTGCCAAACTCGTCGCGGAGTTCGACGGTTGTCGCGATCGGCACTCCTGCCGTCGTGTCGGCCGGCTGATGCAGGAATGCAATGCTGTGCGGATCCCCGCCGAGAATGTCGAACGGCTCGCTCTCGCCCGATAGTCCGCCGCGCGTCACCTCCGGCCCTTCAAGAAGTTCGGCCACCAGCGTATAGCCGGCCGCGGCGCGAGTGATATTGAGGTTTTCATCGGACGACCACGTCGCGACGCCGTTGCAGGTCAGCGCGAAGAACTGCCCGCCCAGCGTCGCTTCCGCCGGATTCTGGCCCAGCGAGAGCACCACCAGCAGATCGTCGATCCGCACGATGTTTTCGTAAGTGTCGCGGATGGAGACTTCGGTCAGGATCGCGGCGCCCGCCGGTGTGTTTTCCGGTTGCGGGCAGAACGTGAGATGATCCATGCATCCCGGCTTGATCTTGAACGAGTCGCTTTCCACCGTATAGCCGCCCGGAAGTTCCGGCTGGCCTTCCCCCGGTTTGTAGGTCGCGAGCAATCGATATCCGCAACCGGCCACCGTGATGTTGAGCTCATCGTCGTGCGACCACGCCGCGACGCCTTCGTTTAACTCGACAATTCGGTTGCCATTCAAATCTGCGTCGGTCGGGTTCGAAGAGAGCGTCAGTTCAACTTCGCCAAACGCCTCCGTATCAATATCGCCGCACTGGTTGACCACGGCGACCGTTGGAAGCAATGTCTCGCCGGCCCGCGCGTGACACGGCGTGCTCAGAAAGATCAGGTGTCCCGCGCCGCAGCGCTCGTAAGCGCCCATATCGACGATCGGCGCATCGCCGCATGCCCCCGGCGATTGCGCGCAGTCCGCGGCCGCTGCGTCGTCGAGGAATCGCGCGTGCCCGTCCAGATCGTCGCTCGTTCCCTCCGGCACGCGCGTATTGCTGCCGGCGTCGATGCAGGGCGATCCTGCCGCAAGATGGAAGTCGGCTTCAGGGTCTCGAAAGTTTGGAGTCGCAATGATGTTGCCGGTGCCGGGACCGCCCCAGCCGTCCTGAATGTCGCTGAAATCAATCTGAACGATATACCCACGGTCCCATTCGACCTGCCCGATTCCGCTCGGAGAATTGCCCCAGACAATTGAGTTGCTGACGTACGTCGAACCATAGAACAACGCCACGCCGCCATAGGTCCCGTACGTGGTCGAGTTATTCACAATCGTGCAGTTCGAAATCCAGGTCTGGTCCGATGATCGCACCGTAATTCCGCCGGCTTCCTCCCCCTCGGTATCGGTCGTGTTGTAGGCGATCAGGCAGTTCGTGATATCCGCCGAGCCGTCGTCGATCCTGATTCCGCCCGTGCCGGCGCCATAATTGTCGAGAATCTGGCAACGTCGGATGGTCGCATGGCTTTCTTCAACCAGAATCGCGCCCGACTGGTTGCCGGTGTTATCGCGAATCGTGCACTGCTCAATCAGCGGGTCGCTGTCATCCGTGATCAGAATTCCCCCGGCGTAGAAGCCGTCGTTCGATTCGATGATGCAATTGCGGACTGTCGGCGCGGCGTAGTCGATCATGATCGGCGCGGCGACTTCGGAGCTGGAGATGGTGAATCCGTCCAAAACGGAGTCGCGTCCCTCTTCGTCGTCAAAACTGACGACGCCGCCCTTGTCGCCCGATCCGTAGAGGAATGTCGCCTCTGGCCCGTCCGTGCTCCGTACCGTGATCGCTTTGCCGTTGAATCGGAGCTGCTCGTTGTACTCACCGGGTGGCACGACGACTTCATCGCCGTTCGATGCCGCGTCAATCGCCGACTGGATCGTCGGATACGAACCGGGCGATACCGGCAGCGTGCTGGCCGCCGCCATGGAAGGCAGCGCCATCGCCAACAGAGAAAGCATTCGCGCGATGAGCGACTTGCTCGGATTCATTTCGATAGATCCTCCATCTCGAAGCGGATTATTCCGCCCTCCGGTCCATCGGAGATAGAAACCGGGCGACGACTCGCGAAACGAGTCTCGCCCAGGCGTGCGAGGCCTGAATTGCCTCCAGCTTATCAGATCGTACGCACACCCGCGAACCCTTTTCTCGCCCCGGGTCCGCTCCGCGTCACAGTCCCAGAACCGCTGCGGTGAACGGCTGTGCATCCGCTCCGTTGACCCCGTCTCCGTTGAAATCGCCCAGCAAAATATCACAGCTCGGATAGGCCGCCGCATATCCGCTTGCGTCAACCAGTGCCTGCACGAACGGTGGCACGTCGCCCGCGTTCACAAGGCCGTCGCAATTCATGTCGCCCTTGCGGGCAACCAGCGCCAGATAGATGCCGGTTCCCCATTCGACTTGGTTGTCGCCCGGCGGTGTGAGCGATGAGTTGAACGCCACGTCGCCGCCGGCATTGATCGACGGCGCGCCGCCGAAGACCGGGCTTGCGTCATTTTGTTCGACCCGCGCCGGTCCGAGGTCCGACGGCAGAATGTCGAGATGCGTCACAACCTTCTTCAATCCCGCGCCGTCGCCGGCCCAGATGGCCCGCCTGCCGGCCGAATCCTTGGCCCGAAACACGACCACGCCCGCGTCATTCACGGATGGTGCGAAGAACTCGACATCCATCACCTGCGTCCCCGGCGCTGTCGTCGTTGCGATCGTTAGCGTCGTGGTCCCGTCCGAAAGAAATACGCCGCGTCCGCCGGCTTGAAGTGTGGAAACGAACGCCACCTGCCCGACGTTGTTGACGCCCACGCTGTTGTCGAATCGCGAATACGGCGACGCCGCATTCGAGTCGTGGTCCTCGGCGATCAGCGTCGAGGAACCGTCCGAATTGAACAATCGCACCTGGTCGGGCTGCGATTCGCCGGTCTGCCCGGCCAGTCCGAGCCGCACTTTTCCGGCGATTTGCCGATTGTTGTTGAAATTGGGGGTAAACAAAAATGAGTAAGGGCTCCCCGGATCAACACCGGCCTCGACCGCATGAAACGCCGTGCTCGTCGGCGCCTCCCACGACACCCACACATTACCGCTTCCCGAAAAGATCGCCCGGTAGCCCACTTTGCCCGAGTCATTGATCCGCGGCGAACTCCATCCGGTCGCACCGAGCGGCCGGCTGGTCAAGAATCCACTTGAGTTCGAGGGCTGATCGTAGAAATACAGCCCATTCGGCGACAGAAACGTCTGCTCCCAGACGACTTTTCCAAGATTGTTCAACGAGGTCTGCCCCAGGAACGCGTCGTTGGCCGAGTTATAGACGATTCCTCCGACGCCATTCTGCCCGAACCACACCGACTGAAAATCCCCGGTGGTAACGCCAAGATGAAAGCTCACCTGCCGCGAATTATTCACGCGAATGTCTTCGCCGCTGAAGAAATAAGTCCCCGGGACGTTGTACGACCCGCCCGGATTGGACGCGAAATTAGTCCGCGCCTGAATCTGGTAGCCCACGTAATTCGGCAACGTTGCTCGCGCCGGTGTCGCCGCCCAAACTGAGGTCGCTAACACCGCTCCGACCGTTATGCCGGTTCGCATCGCTCGTTTCTCCCTCTTTCCCCCGGCCTCTGTCCCCACGCTCGCCAGTATAACGCAGGCCCATTGTCGTGTGCGCTCCTTGTTCCTGCGCGCGCCTCTGAATAGACTAGACCGTTCGCCGCCTGGGCGGCCCGCGCGGCGAAGGATTCATTCCCTTCGGAGGCCTTATGCCGGCTTATACCACCGCGGACATTCGTAACGTTGTCCTCGTCGGCCACGGCGGATCGGGAAAAACCTCCCTCGCCGAGGCCATGCTGCACACCACCGGCGCCACGGGCCGGCTCGGCTCCGTTGCCGACAAGACCAGTCACCTCGATGTCGACGACGAAGAACGCGAACGCGGTTTCTCCGTCGAGCCGCACATCCTGCACGTCACGCATGACCACAAACAAATAAACATCATCGATACGCCGGGCGCAACCGACCTCGTCGGCCCCGCGATCGCCGCACTGGCAGCCGCCGAAACCGCGGTGCTGGTGGTCAACGCCGGCGCCGGCATTCAGGTCAATACGCGCAAATTTTTCGAGCACGCCAAAAACTATGGCCTCGCTCGCGTCGTCGTCGTGAATCGGATCGATGCCGATCCGGGAGCGCTGGAAGAGCTGCTCAAGTCTTTGCGCGAGGCCTTCGGCGAGTCACTGGCCCCCTTCAACCTGCCCGCCAACAAAGGCAAGACAACGATTGCCTGCTACGACGCCCACGGCCACCAGGGCACCGGCACTCCCGATTTTGGCGACGTCGGCGCGTGTTATACGCAGATCATCGAGCGTGTCATCGAAACCGACGAAAAACTGATGAACGAATACTTCGAAAAGGGAGAGGTTCCGCCCAACGAAATCATCGATCGCATCTCCGACGCCATCGCCGCCGGCATCCTGGTTCCCGTCCTCTTCACCAATGCCAAGGGCGAAGTCGGCGTCCGTGAGCTGCTCGATTGTCTGGCCGACGACTGCCCCTCCCCGACGCACGGAAAGCAGCGCAGCATCACACGCGGCACGGAGGAAATCGCGCTTCCCCCCAAGATCGAAGCCCCATTCACCGGACTGGTCTTCAAAGTCCACTACGAGGCCAAGAGCAACATCAAGTACGCCTTCATCCGCATCTTCTCCGGCCACATCAAAGGCGACGGCAATCTCCATCCCGCTGGAGACAAGCGCGGCATGCGTATCGGCCACCTGCTCAAATTCCAGGGCGCCGCCCACGTCGAAATCGACGAAGCCATCGCCGGCGACATCGTCGCTATCGCCAAGCTCGATCTGCACATTGGCACAACGGTCTACAGCGTGCCCGCCGAAGGCAACGTCAAGATGCCGCGCATCCCGACGCCCATGTTCTCGCTGGCCGTCGAGCCCAAGGCTCGCGGCGACGAAGGCAAAATCGCCGACGCCCTCCGCCGCCTGCACGACATCGATCCCTGCTTCCGCTCGCGACAGGACCCACAGACGCACGAGCTGGTCATCTCCGGCGTGGGAGACCTGCATCTCCGCATCATGCTGAGCAAGATGCATCGCTCGAATAAGATTGACGTCAACACCAAGCCGCCCAAGATTCCCTATCGCGAAACCATCAGCAGCAAGGCCGACGGCCACTACCGCCACAAGAAACAGTCCGGCGGCGCCGGCCAGTTCGGCGAGGTCTTTCTCACCGTCTCGCCGCTGCAGCGCGGCGCCGAGCCGCCCCTCGAATGGGCCTGGGACATCTTCGGCGGCTCGATCCCCGGCCAGTTCGAAAGCGCCATCAAGAAGGGTTGCACCGAGCTGATGGAGCAGGGCGCCCTCGCCGGCTTCCCGCTTCAGGACGTGAAGGTGTCCATCACCGATGGTAAACACCACCCGGTCGACTCGAAGGAAGTCGCCTTCAAGATCGCCGGAAAGTTCGCCTTCCGCGACGCGATTCTGAAAGCCCACCCCGTCCTGCTCGAGCCGATCGTCAACATCGAAGTGACCGTCCCCACCGAAAACGTCGGCGACGTCACTGGCGACATCGCCTCGCGCCGCGGCCGCCCGCAGGGCCAAGACATGCTCCCCGGCAACATGGCCGTCATAAAAGCCCAGGCCCCGCTCGCCAAAATGGCCGACTACCACTCTCGCCTCAGCAGCATCAGCGGCGGCAAGGGCAGCTTCGCGATGGAACTAAGCCACTACGAACCCGTCCCCTCCCACGAAGCCGGCGCCATCATCGCCCAATACAAACCGCATAAGGGCGAAGACGAGGAATAGCGATTTCGGAAATGTAGTGGCGGTGGGAGGACTTACTCCGCGTCGTCCCTCGCGGCGCGAATTGCGTCGATCGCTTTCGGATCAAAGTAAGTCTCGCCGCAGTTCGAGCAGTGGTCGGCGTAGACATACACGCGTGCGCCGCCTCGAAGCCGCAAGGGGGTCTTCGCACGCGAGACGCGTTGCGATCCACACACCGTGCAGGTCTTCACGGGGCAAAGCTCAATCGGGGTATCGCGACGCCTTCGCTGAGATGAAGAAGTAGTAGACTTCCTCGCCATCTTCGCGCGCAATTTTGCCCTTGGTATAGAGGAGTTCGCCACTGAAGCTGTAGCTCTCGATGACATAGAGGATTTCCGCTTCTCGCCCGGGCCGTCGCTGAGCCCGGAGTCGTTTTCCGATTCGCTTCGCATTCAGAACCGCTTCCAAGGCGTCCTCGGGTTCAAGCAAGTCCTGCTCAAGTTCCGCCAGCGCCTTGTACGAAAACCGGTACCGGCGTCGAACGATCAGCCGCTTGATCTGCGCGAGGGCGTCCATGCCATTTCCATTATACCTCGCATCGGAAGCGTCAGCCGCCGGCGAGCCCCGCCTTCTTGAAAGCGCACCTCCCCGCGCGGTATCCTGAACCGTTTGCCTACGTCGCAAAATCGCACTTGCGGCGCGGCAATCGGGGATTCGCCGTCCATGCCCCCAAAACCCCCATCCGGCCCCAAGCCCATCGCCGTCCGCGGCGCGCGCCAGCACAACCTTAAGAACATCTCGCTCGACATCCCGCGCGACCAACTCGTCGTCGTCACCGGCCTCTCCGGGTCCGGCAAAAGCTCGCTCGCCTTCGACACCATCTACGCCGAAGGCCGCCGCCTTTTTGTCGAATCGCTCTCGGCCTACGCCCGCCTCTTCCTCGAACAACTCAGCAAGCCCGACGTCGACGAAATCGACGGCCTCCCGCCGACCATCGCCATCGAACAGCACGCCACGGGCGGCAACCCGCGATCAACCGTCGCCACCACCACCGAAATCTACGACTACGTCCGCCTGCTCTTCGCCCGTGTGGGCACGCCGCACTGTCCCAACTGCAACCGCCCGATCTCGCGCCAAACCACCACGCAGGTTGTCGACGCCGTCCTCGCCCTCCCCGAGCAGGCGCGTATCCTGATCCTCGCCCCACTCGTCCGCGGCCGCACCGGCGAACATCGCGACGTCTTCGCCCGCGTCCTCCGTGAGGGCTTCGTCCGCGCCCGCGTCGATGGCGAAATCATCGAAGCCAAGCAGATCCCCGCGCTCGCCCCGCGAAAAAAACACACGATCGAAGCCGTCGTCGACCGCATCATCCTCAAGCCCGACCTCCGCACCCGCCTTGTCGAGTCAATCGAAACCAGCTTCCGCCTCTCCGACGGCCTCGTCATCATCGCCCACCAGGACAAGGCCGATGGCCCCTGGCACGACACGCTCTACTCCTCGCGCTACGCCTGCCCGAAGTGCGACTTCTCGCTGCCCGAGCTAGAACCGCGCCTCTTCTCCTTCAATTCGCCTTACGGCGCCTGCGAAAAATGCAGCGGCCTCGGCATCGTCCTCGAGTTTGATGCCGAGCTGATCGTTCCCGACCCCAAGCTCACCCTCGACCTCGGCGCGATCGACCCGTGGCGGCGCGGCGGCCGCCAGATGAACGCCATCTACGCCAAGCTCCTGCGCGAGTTCTGCGAGCTGGCCGGCGTTTCGCCCTCGACGCCCTTCGCCTCGCTCCCCGAAGACACGCGCCGCATCCTCATCCACGGCACCACCGAGGCCGACGTCACCGCCCTCGGCTGGCAATTCGAAGGCGCCATCCCAAACCTCGAACGCCGATTCAAGACCACCGACAGCGAACTTGTGAAACACCGCCTCCACAACTACCTCACCGAGCGTCCCTGCGAGACGTGCGACGGCGCGCGCCTCCGCCCCGAGGCACTCGCCGTCCGCATCGGCGACCAGAACATCCACAATCTCACCAGCATGAGCATCGCCGCTGCGGCCGCCGCCTTCGCCGCGCTGCCGCTGGATCCCGAGCACCGCACCATCGCCGAGCCAATCTTGAAGGGCATCCGCCAGCGTCTCCAATTCCTGCTCGACGTCGGCCTCGGCTACCTCACCCTCGACCGCACCAGCGGCACGCTCTCCGGCGGCGAGGCCCAGCGCATCCGCCTCGCCACCCAGGTCGGCTCCGGCCTCGTCGGCGTCTGCTATGTCCTCGACGAGCCCACCATCGGCCTCCACCAGCGCGACAACGACAAGCTCATCGCCACCCTCCGCCGCCTCCGCGACCTGGGCAACACCGTCCTCGTCGTCGAGCACGACGAAGACGTCATCCGCGCCGCCGATCACATCATCGACATCGGCCCGGGCGCCGGCGCCGGCGGCGGCGAGTTGATCTATGCCGGCGACCTGGCCGGCCTGCTCAAGTCGCAGGAATCCATCACCGCCCGCTACCTCCGCAACGACGCGTCGGTCGAAATGCCCGCCCGCCGCCGCCGCGCCAACGGCAAGACTCACATCCAGGTGCTCAACGCCCGCGAGAACAATCTGAAGGGCATCAACGTCTCGTTTCCCCTCGGCGTCTTCTGCTGCGTCACCGGCGTCTCCGGCTCCGGCAAGTCCACCCTCGTCTCGCAGATCCTCCTCCGCGCCGTCCAGCGCCGCCTCGGCGTCGGCAAGGAGCGCCCCGGCGCACACGACCGCGTCGTCGGCGCGTCGCGCGTCGACAAGATCATCGAAATCGACCAAAGCCCCATCGGCCGCACCCAGCGCAGCAACCCCGCCACCTACACCGGCCTCTTCGACCTCATTCGCGACCTCTACGCCAAAACGCGCGAAGCCAAGGTCCGCGGCTACGACGCCGGCCGCTTCAGCTTCAATGTGAAAGGCGGCCGCTGCGAGGCCTGCCAGGGCCAGGGCCTCAAGCGCATCGAAATGCATTTCCTACCCGACATTTTCGTCCCTTGTCAGGAGTGCCACGGCACGCGCTACAGCCGCGAGACCCTCGAAATCCGTTACCGCGGCAAGTCCATCGCCGACGTCCTCGACATGCGCGCCGAGGAAGCCGCCCCGTTCTTCGAAAACTTCTCCGAAATTCGCCGCCTGCTAGACGTCCTCTGCGACGTCGGCCTCGGCTACATCACCCTCGGCCAGGCCTCATCCACGCTCTCCGGCGGCGAAGCCCAACGAGTCAAACTAGCCGCCGAACTAGGCCGCGCCCCGGCAGCCCACACGCTCTACGTCCTCGATGAACCAACCACGGGCCTCCATTTCGCCGACATCCACAAACTGCTAAACGTGCTCAACCGCCTCTGCGACCTCGGCCACACGATTCTCGTCATCGAACACAATCTCGACGTCATCGCCCAGGCCGACTGGGTCATCGACCTCGGCCCCGAAGGCGGCGATGCCGGCGGCGAAGTAGTGGTGGAAGGCACCCCCGAGCAGGTCGCCGCCCATCCAACCAGCCACACCGGCCGCTATCTGCGGACAAAACTGCAAGCCACCTCGAACGGCCGTCGCAAACTCCGCGCGAGCTAGTTGAGCTGCTCAATTGCTCGGTTGCCGTGATGGCGCTCGGTATCCAAGTCCAAGCGCTGAGCGCTTATGATCAGTTTGTATAGATGAAAAGTCCTGGACAAATAGGGCGGCGCGCTAATCTTAAGCGGTTGGCTGTTGCCGCGATGAGTTTCGCGGTGCCGGCCCTCTTCGTAGCATCGCTCGCTTCGAGCGTCCTGCGGCCGAGTCGCCCCATGTTTGCCGGCACGGTGCCGCTGGCGTTCGCGGGCGTGATCGCTACTCTAAACCTCTATCTCTCCTTTATTCGCCCGCGACTTTATTACCGACGCATACGTTCCATGGACGGGTATCGAAACGTCTCGGGCATTCCGATGGTAAGCTGGCTGGGCCTCATCGCCGCGCTCGTGGTCGGATGGGGTGCATCCGGCACCTCGCTGCTGGGATTACTGTTCTGCTTTCTAGACACAGGTGGACCCGTTTGGTTCGTGATTTGGACATGGCGCGACCGATCGCTCTGGGACAGTGGCTAGCGACTTGCTATTCGGCCAGCCACCTCACCACCCCCAGTTGCAAACTGCGGATAATCATTCCCCGCGGGCATTCATCCCAAACATCCGCCCGCTATTCGCATCAATCTGCGCAGTCAACATCGCCGCCGCAAGTTCGCGCACCGCGCCTTGTCACAAATCGCCGATGCTAGCTAGACTAACCGTGCAGTTGCCGCCATCGATGTCGCCTATTTGTTCAAGGAAGAACCAAACTGTGACACCCAACGCTTTCAGTCGCCCCAGGACCCGCCTCCTCGCCTTCGCTTTGCTCGCCGTCGTCTGCCTCGGCAACTCGTGCAACGTCCCGCCTCCGCCCGGCCAGCCGCCCAACATCCTCTTCATCATTCTTGACGACGTCGGCATCGACCAGCTCGGCATCTTCAATCCCGCCGCGCCGAACCCGCCGTCCACGCCCAATATCAACGCCGTCGCCGCCGCCGGAGTGAAGTTCAACAACTGCTACATGATGCCCGAGTGCTCTCCGAGCCGCGTCTGCTTCTTCACCGGCCGCTGGCCGCTCCGCACCGGTGTGACCGCCGCCTTCACCGACGCCGACCTCGCCGCCGCCCAGTGTTCGCACTACGAATCCACGACGCCCCAGATTCTGCACAACGCCAACTACACCTCCGCGCTGGTCGGCAAATTCCACGTCGCCGGACCAACGAACAACCCCGACGGCTACGGCGCTCCCGCCGCGCTCGGATGGGACTACTACAACGGCATCATGCAGGGCGCGCCACCTTTCATCGACCCCTCGCTCGGCGGCCAGTACACGACCGACACGAAGAAATACTGCTGGGGTTTCCCCTTCAACGATCTGCGCGGCGCCGGTTGGTTCATGACGCCTCTGGGATCAGTCCGCTGCCGCGACAACTTCGGTCGCGGTTACACGGGTCAGGAAATCGCCTCACTTGGAGGCATCGCCGCCCTCAAATCCAACGGAGATTTTGCCGCGACCTGCGCCGAGGCCGCCACGCCCGCCGACTTCACCGTCAACAGCGGTTACAACGGCTACTACTCCATGCCCAACGTCATTAACGAGAACGGCCAGATCCGGCAATCGACCTCGCGCGGCTACGCAATCTCGCTCCAGACCGACGCCATGATCGACTGGATCAAGCGCCAGTCCTGCGGCATCGGCCGGCCGGCCCCCTGGATGGCCACCATGAGCTACAGCGCCATCCACACGCCATATCAGCCGCCGCCCGCCGAGCTTTGGCCGGACGGTTTCGTCTGGCCCAGCGACGTGCCGATGAACGAGTCGACAAACTCTCAGACCATTCGCGTGGTCAGCAGTCTGATGGTCTCCGCCATGGACAAGGAGATCGGCCGCCTGCTCTGCTCGACCGGCCTCGCCACGCGCGGCCCCGACGGCCAGCTTCAGTACGACCCGCAGGCAAGCAACACCATGGTCGTGATCGTCGGTGACAATGGCACCTATTACCCCAGCGTCGAGGCGCCTTACGATCCCCTCCGCTCCAAGGGCACTTGCTACCAGACCGGAACGCTGGCCCCGCTAATCGTCGCCGGCCCGCTCGTCGCGCAGCCCGGCCGCACCGTCCCGCACATGGTCAACGGCGCCGATCTCTTCCAGCTCTGGGGCGATATCGCCGGAGTCGATGTCCGCGCCGCCGTGCCCGCATCGCACGAACTCGACTGCCAGCCGATGCTGGCCTACCTCACCGACCCGAATCAGCCCGCCATCCGCCAGCGCAACTTCGAACAGGTCGGTAGCGGCGTGAAATCTCCCGCGACCCAGGAGCTGCTCGGGCCGTGCATCCTCAGCGTCGGCCCAGCTTACATCTGCACCGATCAGCTTTTTGACAGCGAGAGTCTCTGCACGGCCGAGGGTGGCAAGTGGTATGGCCCGACCTCCGGCGCGCCGGCTCAGTATGCCACGTGCTGCGACGTGCCGACCGACCTCTATCCCGGAATGACCATCGAGCCGATATCGTCGATGGCGATCCGAAATCATCGGTACAAGCTCATCCAGTTCGATCGCGAGTCGTGCGATACCCACGGCAAATACGAGTTCTACGACCTCTCGCAGGGTCTCGACACGGCCGACATGAATCTGCTCGAGTGTTGCATGCCGCTCAACTCCGACCAGCAGGCCAACTACGACGCGCTGCTCGACGAGATGAACCAGCTCGTCGCCTCGGAGCCGGCGTGCTACGCCGACGGCAACCTCGACAAACAGATCAATCAGGCCGACATCGATGGCGTGAACACCTACATGGGCCAGGAAAGCTGGTTCGACGTCAACCACGACGGCTACACCGACCAGAACGACCTCGACTGCATCACCGCGAACCAGGGCGCAGACTGCCTCGCCGGAAACTCCGGGTCGCAGTGCTCGCCCTGATCGGCGCAGCGGGTCGGACCGCCGAGTTCTCGCTTACGATCGAGTGGGCTGCACCACTAGCACCATGAACGTCCCCGGCTTTGGCTTCGGCCGGCCGCGCTCATCTTTGTCTTGCCCAAGCTCTGCCGTCGGCAGATAGATCAGGTGCGTCTTCGGATCGACATCCATCGTCTTCGCCCCCGGCCGCGTCTGAAGCGTCTGCACCACCGTGAACTTCCCCGGCGAGGTCTCGCGCGCCGCCGTCAGCGTCCCATCGCGGCAACTTGCCAGCGCATAGCCGTTGTCAAATCGCACCGCATCGCAGCCCTGCCCGATTGGCACATCCGCGAGCACCTTCCCGTCATCCGCGTTCATGACCAGCAGCTTGGCGGGATTCCGGCAGCCCACAAACAACCGCCGCTTCTCGCGATCCATCGCCATGCCGACCGGCGCCCCGCCCGGGGCCGTCGGCCAGCGGTTCACCACTTTCATCATCTTCGTATCCACGACCACCACCTGGTCCTTGTCCTCCAGGTTCACGAAGACTTTTCCCTTGCCATCGGCGACCAGCGCCTCCGGCTTGCCGCCCAGCGCCACGGGCGCATCGGCTTTGCCGGTCTTCGGGTCGACGTCCGGCGATATCGGCACAACCGCCGCCGCATCGCCGCACGACACCAGCACCTTGCCGCTGGCCGGGTCAAAAATGATCGCATCGGCGTCGTCGGCTGCTTTCACCGTGCCCAGTGCCTTGTTTGTCTTCAGGTCAAAGATCGTGACCGAGCCATCCTTCCCATCCGATATGAACCCGCGCCCAACGCTCGGCACCAGCGCCACGCCATGATTCCGCTGTTGCCCCGGCAGATCGGCCACCACTTTGCCGGTCGTGGCGTCGAGCACCATCGTATGCGTCGTCCGCGGCACATAGAGCAGATGGCGCTCCGGGTCCACGGTGATGTAATCCCACCCGCCCTCGCCGCCGACTTGCAGTGTCATCGCAACCTGAAAAGCCCCAGCCGCCGAAGCCCCCGGCTCCGCCTGCGCGAGCGAAGCAGCAAACATGGCGACCCAGATTACGTTCGTACCCATGGCGTTCTCCTTCGATGTCGATGTTCGGAAATCTTGATGAGTCGACTATGCTCACCAGCCCCGGCGCATGCAACGCAATTTGAGTTCTGAGTGACGCGAACGCCTCGATTCTTTCGTGAAAGCCCGCCCCCGCGACCCTGCAACATTTGCCGAATTAGAGCCACAAACGGCCAAACTGGAGCATTTCGGCTCACGGCACTAAGACGCAAAGCGCTGACATGACAAATGCGTAACCCGGGCGCTCATCGCGAGATTGACCCGCGGTCAACAGGTTCTTGGCGTTTTCGGAATTGCAATTGCTAATTGACGCCGAACTTCGCTGGAGATGGTGAGGTGTGTTTCGTGACGCCGCGGGTCGCGCCGCGTCGCCGTTTTTCACGCTCCCAACCAGCGCACCACATTCAGCGCAAAATCCCGATCATCATTCCCACCGGTATTCATCCCAAACTTCCGCCCGCTGTTCGCATCAATCTGCGCCGTCAACATCGCCGCCTCGCCCAGCACCACCACGCGCCCCTTCCCGAACTGCAGCGCCAGCCCCTGCGATCGCCCGCCGGCCGGCAGGTCATCTGTTTGAAACGTGGTCTTCCGCACGCCGTTTTTTTCCTCGGTCGCGGATGCCTTCGGCACCCGATCCACCGCCGTCTCCACCAGCGTCATCAAAGACACTGACCCCGCCGGCCCGCGCAGCGACTGCCCCGTAAACGTCTCAACCACGTTCACGCCACGCGTAATCGCGTGCTCACCCAGCAACCCATTCGCCCGCGAAAACAAAAGCTGCCCCGGATCGCCTGAGCCCGCCCGCGCGTGCGCCTCGTCATCCGTCCACCCGCCGCTCATCTCCACCCCAAACTCGCTCGCCAGTTTCGCCGCCGCCTCGCCATACGGATGATGGTCCGCCACCAGCAGCAGCGACCCGCCGCCCTCCACCCACGCCCGGATCGCAGCGCACTCCGCCGAATCAAACGGCGATGCCGTCCGCTGATCGCCATCCCCGGGCCCGCACCCATTTACGACTACCAGAATGTCGCACTCCCCAAGCGCCGCCGCATCAAAAGCCGACCGATGCGTCGAAACCCGGCACCCGTCCGACTCAATCAGCTTGCAGAAAGGCCCAAATCGCCCGCGCGGCGTGTGCGCATTGCGATGCCCCACGTCGAACAACACCCGCGGATGCCGCTGCAAGAGCTGCGGCGACTGAACGGTGGTGTCATATCCCGAATCCGCCCCCGGCTCGCTGAAAAACGTCCAAACCACCACCCCGGCCGTCGCCCCAATAATGACCAGTCCCGCCACACCCATGATCACCCAACGTCGCCTGCGCATACGATCTCCCACGCCCCGCCAGAGGCCAAATCATCCAATGCCGCCAACGATTCGTCGCCTAGGTATTGGCGTCAGGCGGTCGGTTATTCGAGTGGGGAGCAAGACCGAACGGCCAATTAAGGAATTTTGAAAAAGGACGTTGCCAATATTGAACAGATACCTAACATCGTAGAATCGTCCCGTTCGGCCAGTCCGGGCGGCGTCTGGTCAGATTGCGCGCAAAACCGGTAGGGCGGTCAGCGCCAAGTCCGCGCTTCGCCGGCGACGGGTAAGCGCGCGTGCGATTGAGCTCGGTAGGGGGGTAGACAGGCATGCACATTTCCGATTTCCGACATCCAATATCGTCCCACGAATCCCACGGGAATGCGCAACCCCCACGGGCAAAGTGCCTTACAACCCGCCTCCGCCCCGCGTCCCGCGCCGTCTCTAAAATCTCAACCCGTCCGCTGCGTGGCCCGCCCTCGCCCGGCGGCCTCCCAATCCGCACATTTCTCGGAAGATTTAGCGGCCCCACCGATATTCTCCCGAGTATGGTACCTTTCCTCCAAAGGAGTCCTACGCCGTGAAACCCATCAGGACCGCAGCCCTTAGCTTTTTGGCACTCACCGCCCTGACACTGCCCATCGGCTGCGCCGACAATTCGCTGCCGGGGTCGCTTCAGGTGCTCTGGCCCGATGGTTCCGGCTTTGATGCGCCGCTCGGTAGCGGGGCTCCTTCGCTCGCGAACTCGACCTGGGACATTTTCCCCGGCCCGATCCTTGGACCAGTCCCAATTGCCATCGCGCGGGTCTCATTCGGCGAGGCCGGGCAGGTTGTCAGCTTTGAGGCCGCACCCGACTTCGTGGGAAGCATTCCGACCGACCTTCCGGGCTTTACCACCACGCTGCAAGCCGACGGCGTGCCGCATGACCTGGTCCCGGGCGTTTCCTACATCGGCGGGGCTTATGGCGGACAGACCGGCGCGAATCTCGCGATCACGGCGTTCTTCCGATACTCAGCCGGCCCGGTCACGGTGGCCGAGGTGACACTGGCCATTGCGGGCGCGGAAGGCAGCGACCGAATCGACGGTACGTTCGGCTTTCACGTGACGCTAGAGGGCCCGGCCGCGGACTTTCTACCCGGCGTTGGAACAGGGCCGCAGGCGACGGAGCTGCCGATCATTCTCAAACCGGCCCCGTAGGCGGCGCATCGGCAAGTCGGCGACCGGCAGTCCTTCGGCAAACAATTCACAGGCCGCAACGCGGGTTCAATTCGGTTTGGTTGGCTCAAGTAATACTTCTCGGACGCTGCCGATTTCACTCGCGCGGCGGGTTTCGTTCGGCTTTGGGGCGCGATTTTTACATCGCCGGACGCTTTCAACCGCGGCAGAAACCGGGCGTGGCAAACGGCCATCCAATGCGTTAAGCTCGATCGTTTCGTATCGGGTCCGGCAGCCGGCCGGCCGACGCGGTTCGACGCGCAAGCTTGTCGAACTGGACCGAGGGAAGTCCGAAGCTGGAGTATTCGCCGAATGTCAGCCGCCGAACGAAAGGCCGCCGAAATCGCCCGAGCGCACCGATTCCTCAAGCCCCTGCTGGATCGCGGCCGTGGGCTCGAAGTCCTGTTTCAGTCGGGTTCGCCGCGGATCGGTTCGCGCACGCTCGCGATCGACGGCAGTGATTTTATTGACTTCGCTACAACGAGTTACCTCGGGCTTGATTCGGACCCGGCGGTGGTTCAGGCATGTGTCAACGCGCTGCGATCCGGCGGACTGCATCGCTACATCTCGCGAGCGTTTTTCTCGGCTGCCGAGTACCGCGAATTGGAGTCCCGGCTCGCACGCGTGACAGGTCTGCCCGCGGCCATCGTATTTCCCAGCGCGACGGCGCTGCATCAGGCGCTGCTCCCGTTGTTGGCTCGCAAGGGCACGCTGGTCGTCGCCGACGACCAGGTGCACCATTCGATGCATGAAGCCCTCAAGGCGTGTGATGGCGCAGAGATCCACTATACCACGCACAACGACCTTGCGGCCATGGCCGATCTTCTATCGCGAAAGGAGCCGGGTTCTCCATCGCTGATTCTGGCCGACGGGGTTTACAGTCTGTCCGGCGAGGTGGCTCCGGTCGAAAAGCTCTACGACCTGGCTGTCCGCACGGAATCGCTGCTGTACCTCGACGATTCGCACGGTTTCGGTGTTTTTGGACGCCGAGGTGAAGGCGTCCCGGCCCGGCTCGGCCCGGTTCGCGACAACCTGATCTACGTTGGCAGTCTCTCAAAGGCACTCGGCTGTTACGGCGCCTTCGCGGGCACGACCGCCACACTCGGCGCCGCCATTCGCGATTTTGCCGGCGGCCTGCTCTTCAGCGGCCCGCTGCCGATCACGCTGCTGGCCGGCGCCGTTGCCGCCGCCGATGTATTGCTTTCGCCGCGCCTTTCGGAATTGCACGACCGACTCTGGCGGAATCAGGCCCGCGCGATCGGGGCCCTGCGCGAGGCGGGCTTCGAGCCGATGGCGACAGACAGCGCCGTGGTATGCGTGGACTTCAATAGCTTGGCCGGGATTTCACAGGTGATCGACACGCTGCGCGAGAACGGAATCCTGATGAGCGCGGTTTCATTCCCGGCCGTGCCGCGCGGCCACTATCGACTGCGCTTCTCGATTTCGTCCAGCCACAGCGACGAAGACATGCAGCGCCTGGCCGATGGATTGCAGCAGGCCCGCGCCGGCGCGCGATCCCGCGCCGAATGGTCGGGCGTTGCCGTTCCCTGAACCGCCGCTCGCGTGGATCAGTGCATCCCGCCGCCCGAGAGCGCCTTCACCACATCGCCCAATGCCGCCTTCGAGTCGCCGAAGAGCATCAGCGTCTTATCGTTATAATAGAGTTCGTTATCGATGCCGGCAAAGCCCGGATTCATGCTGCGCTTGTTGACGATAATGGTCTTGGCTTTGTCGACATCCAGGATCGGCATGCCGTAAATCGGGCTGCTCTTGTCATGCCGAGCGGCCGGGTTGGTGACGTCGTTGGCACCGACGACCAACGCCACGTCGACCTGCGGAAACTCGGGATTGATCGTTTCCATATCGATCAGCCGGTCGTAGGGGATTTCGACCTCGGCCAGCAGCACGTTCATGTGGCCGGGCATGCGGCCGGCGACGGGGTGGATCGCGAACTTGACGACCACTCCGCGCTTGGTGAGCTGGTCATATAGCTCGCGGACCATCCGCTGCGCCTGAGCCACGGCCATGCCGTAACCCGGAATAATCGCCACCTCGTTGGCCATTTCCAGCATCTGGGCGACTTCTTCGGGGTTGGTGCTGCGCACCGACTTGTCGGTCGTCGCGGCGGCGGCGGCTTGTACCTGCCCGAAGGCCCCGAACAGCACGTTGAAGAACGATCGATTCATGGCCTTGCACATGATGATCGAGAGAATCAGACCGCTCGACCCATCCAGCGCGCCGGCCGTGATCAGCAGCTTGTTGTCGAGCACGAAGCCCATGGCCACGGCCGAAAGTCCGGCGTAGGAATTGAGAATCGAGATGACCGTCGGCATGTCGGCCCCGCCGATCGGGATGATGAGCAGTACGCCGAAGGTGAGGGCCAGTCCAGCGAACAGGGCGTAGACCGGCCACCAACTCGGTCTCAGCACCAGCGTGACGCCGGCGACGATGGCGATCACGAAGAGCAGCAGGTTGATGGCGTTCTGGTTTTTATAGGTGATCGGCCGAGTGGGAATGATCTCCTGCAGCTTGCCGGCCGCCATGAGACTGCCCGTCACCGTGATGAATCCGAGCAGCACCTCGAAGACGATCGCGCCCATTTTGAAGCCGGACATCCCTGCGGCGGGGGCGCCGTCATGCAGCCAGATGAAGTACTCGGCCGTGCCAACCAACCCGGCGGCCAGACCGCCGAACGCATGCGACAACGCCGTCCGCTGTGGCACGGCGGTCAATGGCACCATTGAAAGCTTGATACCGAATGGAACGGCGAGCAGGGCCGCGATGGCGATCCACAGATACCCCGATCGCACGATCTCGGGCTCAACCAATGTACCTAGCACGGCGGCGGCCATTCCGGCAACGCCGGCAAACGTTCCGCGGCGAGCCGTCTTGGGGTCGCTCATCCAGTGCAGCGACAGGATGAACATGACGGCCGCGAAGATGTAAATGAGGTGTATGACGGAATGAATGACGCCGGCATGTGCAGCCCGGCCGGATGACGCCAACAACAGCAGGGGAGAGGCGAAGGTTTCCATTACTTGCCCGCCTCCCGCGGCTTGAACATCTTCAGCATGCGATCGGTGATGAGAAACCCGCTGATGATATTGGTCATCGATGCGAACACCGCGATCGCTCCAAGGATCGAACTCACCGTGCTCTTCTGCTCGCCGGCGATCAGGATGGCCCCGACCACGGCGATGGCCGAGATGGCATTTGTCAGCGACATGAGCGGCGTATGCAGCAATCGCGAGACGCGGCGAATCACGCCCAGTCCGATGATGCTGGACAGCATGAAAACGTATAGCGCCGAGATGAAATCCGTTTGCATCAGACGCCGGCTCCTTTCTGCAGGGCGTCGCGCGCCTGGGCGTGAAGCACCTGTCCTTCATGGGTGATCATCGCGCCTTTGATGATCTCGTCCGTCAGGTCGAGGTTGAATTTATTGTCTTTCCAGAACGTGGTGATGAAAGTTGTCAGGTTTCGGCTGTAGAGCAAGCTTGCGTGCAGCGGCATTTCGGCCGGGATGTTGAGCGGTCCGCAAATGGTCACGCCGTGCCTGAGCACGGTCTTGCCCGGCTCGGTCAGCTCGCAGTTTCCGCCGCCTTCGGCCGCGATGTCGACAATGACCGATCCGGGCTTCATGCCCTGAACCATGTCGGCCGTGATCAGTCGCGGGGCTTTTACTCCGCCGATGAGCGCGGTGGTGATGACGACATCATTGGACGCACAGTGCTTGCCGATCAACTCGCCCTGTTTCTTGTAGAAGTCCGCCGATAGCTCTTTCGCATAGCCGCCAGCGTCCTGCGCCGATTCGCTGGTATCTACGCCGGTCCAGCGGGCCCCCAGACTCTCCACCTGCTCCTTGACCGCGGGCCGCGTGTCGGTCGCTTCGACGGTCGCGCCGAGGCGGCGGGCTGTCGCGATGGCCTGCAGACCGGCCACCCCGGCCCCGATGACGAAGACCTTGGCCGCCAGCACGGTTCCAGCGGCAGTCATGAACATGGGGAAGTATTTCGGAAGAGTCATGGCCCCGATGAGGACCGATCGATAGCCGGCGATATTCGCCATTGAAGACAGCGTATCCATCGACTGGGCCCGGCTGATGCGGGGGATGCAGTCGGTGGCGAAGGTCGTAATACGTCGCTCCGCCAGTCGGCGAACGGCATCGAGGTTTCGCGTGGGGGTGATGGTGCCGAGCAGCATCGCGCCTTCGCGGAACAGGTCGACCTCGTGCCGGCCGATCGCGGCGTTTTCCATCGGCGGCTGGACTTTCACGATCAGGTCGGAGCTGCCCAGCAGCGTGGCGAGATCGGATTCGATGGTCGCACCGGCTTCGCGGAACTGCTCGTCTGGAAAGGACGCGGCCGTGCCGGCCCCGGCCTCGACGGAGACGGCCATACCGGCTTTCACCAGTTTTTTGACGCTTTCAGGGGCGAGCGCTACGCGGTGCTCGTCCGGTTTGATTTCTCGTGGAACGGCGACTTTCATGCACACCTCGACGAAGACGACCTCGGCCCGCATTCGCGATGCGGGGTGGGCCGACTATCTTATCGATCGAACCGTTGGGCGAAAGAGATCAGTCCCACCGGATCCACCCGGCGAATTACCGCGCCCGGTCTGATTATGCCTCACCGAAGGGCTGGCCGTGGATTTGGCGGCAAACTTCCGACAGGCGCGTCCATGTGGATGACCGCACCGATTGCAACATGACCTGCTCGTTCCAGTGGCGACTGGCGCGCTCCAGTAGTTCGGGGCTGAGTAACATGGCGGCCGGCTGTTGTAGGCCGCTGGATCGCGCGACCATCCGAAGCAGGATTCGATCTAGCGTCGAGAGCGACAGGCCTCGCAGCAATGAGCGGAACAGCTTCTGGGGCTGGCGCGCAACCGGGTTGGTGCGTCGCCGCTGAAGGACACTGAGCGAGTAGAGGACAACGATGAAAACCAGGAATACTGTGAAGACGATCGCGATCTGACGGCCGATCTCGGTTGACGATCCGCGGCCTTCGCGGAAGTCCCATTTCATGTATTCGAGGAACTCGCGGGCGCGATCCGACATGACGGCTTCGGCAAGGATGATGGTCATGCGAGATCTCCGGCCGGGGCGGGCGCGGGGACGGCCGGGATGGCGGTCTCCAGACGCTTGGAAAGTCGATGCAGCGTTTGGGTGGCGGCTCGGCGGACGGACATGTCCGGGTCGCACTGGCTGACGCCGTGGACGCGCTCGCGCATGGCGGTCAGGCGCATTCGCTCAACCAGCCAGAGGGCGCTGATGCGGTGCATTCGGCGCGGATCGGAGAGCATGCTGAGCAGCGCCCCAGCGGCCTCGGGGACGCGGCGATGCAGCAGCGCGCGGATGGCGTTGCCGCGGATGCGGTTGTCGTCGTGTTCCATCAGCGGGGTCAGCATGTCTAGCCGCGTGGTGGAGCCGAGTCGGTCGAGGCCCTCGACGGCATTGGCGACGACGCGCGGATCGGCGTCGAGCAGGGCGCGCTCGAAGATTCGGCGAGCGGTGGGGCCGCCCGCGGCCGAGAGGGCGGACATCACCGTTGAACGCACCGTGATGTCTTCGTCGCTCGACAGCGCCGCGACTTCGTTGAGCAGATCGCCGGACAAACCCAGGGCCATCACCATTCGCACCGCTCGCGTTCGATCCTCGGCCGATCGTGAGCAGAGCCGCGCGCGAAGGGCGTTTCCGAATTCCTTCATTTGGGTGCGGGCGCGGCGGCCGATTGACTGGGCCACGTTGGCGTCGAGGCGGTCGAACGTTGACCAGGCCGAGTCGAACAGGGCATCGTTTTTGGCGCCGATCGCACGGAGGTGCGCCAGCCGGCGCGAGCGCTCCGACAATCGCCGCCGGTGTTTCAGGGCGCGGATAGCCATCCGCTGGACGACGCCCGACCCCTGCCGCGCGGCGGTATCGAGTCCGCGTGCAGCCGACTGACTCGTCATTCGGGAGAGTTCGAAGATGGCGGCGGCCGCGGCACTGGGGTTTTCGCCGGTCGCGATCTGAGTCAGGATGTCCATCTTCATTTCAGGCGGGAGACCGGTCGCAGTCAGCCAGGCCGGAAAGCGGGGCAGCAGCTCGGCGGGCATCTCCAGCACCGACTCGATTCCGGAGGCGAGCCACGACAGGCGGCGTACGGCCGCGAAGGCGCGGCGAATCTGCGGTTCGCGAACGAGGAACGAATCGCGAATCATCTGATGGAAAAATTCCGAATCGCAACGCAGTTCGAGCCGGCGCAGGATCGGGGCGCGGGTTTCGGCGCGGGTCAGGGCGACGTAAGCGAAGGGCGAGAGCCGGCGGTCGTCGGAGTTTTCAAAAACCTCGATCATGGCGGCCGTATGTCCGCCGCGGCGCTGGCCGGCGTGGTCGAGCAGTGTTTCGGTCAGCTCGTGGGCGAAGAACATGGCGGCCTCGAGGGCCTCCATGCGGTGGTGATCGCTGAAGGTCGCGAGCCCGGCTGAGACGGCGCGAAGCAGCGACTCGCGCTCCTGGGTGAGCATGCGGAGTGCCTCGACCGCGACGCCGGCGGCTTCGTTCCCGGCCACTTCCGGGTCGCGAAAGACCGTTCGCACGTCGGACTGGCGATCGAAGAAATTGTCCACCAACGCTCGAAGGGCTTCGGCGGCGGCTTGCCGGACGCGAGGCGTTCCATCCTTAAGCCCGAGATTGGCCAGATCGGCCAGGCGTGGGTTGCCGGATCGACGCAAAATGGTGAGGGCATTGACGCGGGTTTCGACGTCGGGTTCGTGGAGGGCCGACTCGAGGGCGGCCGACATCAGGGCGCTGTGGACAACGACGTCCTGTCGCAGGTCGTCGGTCAGGACCTGGAAATGGGCGACCAGTCCGACCATGCCGGGGGTGGATGCGCGGTGGAGCAGGGTGCGAGCGGCCATTGAGCGGTAGGGCTCGGAGACGAGGGGAAGGGCTTCGCGCAAGGCGTCATCCGCGGCGGGATGATCGCTGCGGGCGAGAAGGTCGTAGATGGCGGGTATGTTTGCCATGCGTCGGTAATGTCCCCGTCGCGGTTATCGGTTTGATCCATTGGCGGCCTGAGGATCGGGTTGGCCGGCGTCCCTGGACGCGCCATCGTCCGAGAATTGTGGTTGTGTCCTGCGCTCCGGTTGGCTGGGTACAATGTTTCCAATAGATGACTTCGATCTTGAGCGAAGATGTTGTTCGGCGCGTACGGCACGATCGGCGGGCCTTCAAGCGGCGCGTCGTCGTTCTGCCGGCATACAACGCCGAGTCAACGCTGCGGGCGACCATCGCGGATATCCCGCGCGAGTGGGTTGATGAGATCATTCTGGTCGACGATTGCAGTCCGGATCGCACGGTGGAGATCGCGCGCGAGCTGGGCCTGACCACGATCGCTCACAAAGTCAATCGCGGCTACGGAGGCAATCAGAAGACATGCTACGACGCCGCGCTCGCGAGTGGGGCGGACGTCATCTTCATGTTGCATCCCGACTATCAGTATGACGGGCGGTTGATTCCGGCGTTTCTCAATGTGCTGGAACTAGGAGTGTGCGACGTCATGCTGGGATCGCGCGTGCGGACGCGGCGCGAGACGCTGGCCGGCGGCATGCCGATCTGGAAGTATTTCAGCAATCGTATGCTGACGTTGGTTGAGAACGTCGCGTTGGGGCAGAATCTGGGGGACTTTCACTCGGGATTTCGCTGTTATACGCGCGAGGTCATCGAGACACTTCCGTACCATCGCTTCAGCGACGATTTTGTATTTGATTCACAATTCCTGGCGGCCGCCGCGCACTTTGGCTTCAAGATTGGCGATGCGCCGATGCCGTGCCGCTACTTCGCCGAGGCGAGCAGCATCAATTTCCGGCGAAGCACGACTTACGGCCTACGGACGCTGTGGACAATCGCACAGTACAATCTACAGCGGTCGGGGCTCGGGCGATTCGCGATTTTTGAACCGGTCACCGGCCGGCAGGGCAGATCGTAAGCGGGGCCTCTTCTTCAATGTGTAGTGCTCGCACAATGCTGTCGTAGAATGTGATAGATGGGGTCGAAATGAGGGAATTGCTTGTGATATCAAGAATCGTTGCCGGGACCCGCTGCGTCGTCTTAACGTGCTCGATCGCTCTTGCCGTCTCGGCATTGAATGAACGCGCTGCGAACGCGGGCCCGATCGCCGTCGCGGGCGCGGACAGAGCTACCTTTTCGAACGAGCAGGTGATCCCGGCCGCGCGACTGGGCATTCACCTGGTGGACCAGCCGCAACCGAGGGGAGCGGGTATTCGACTCATCGCCACCGGACCGAGTCCGCGCGAGATCCGGGCGAGGATTCTGGCGAACATCAATGCGGCGGATACGACCAACGCCGATCAACTCTGGCTGGGCGGCGGGCTGGGCCTAAACCTCACCGGCGCGGGCCTGACGGTCGGCATTTGGGACGGCGGTTCCATCCTGGCGACGCACCAGGAATTGACGGGGCGCATCAGCGTGATCGACGCGGTCGGGCTTTCCAGTCATGCAACGCACGTGGCCGGTACGATCGGCGCGACGGGCGTCAATCTGCTCGCGCGCGGGATGGGGAGCGGGTTGCTGATTCGCAGCCGCGACTTCGATGACGACGTGGCCGAGATGGCAACGGACGCGGGGCTGATCAATTTGTCGAATCACTCGTATTCGTTCGTGCGTGGGTGGACGCAAGCCATCGGTTGGGGCATCGGGCCGGTCGACACGTGGTTCGCCGATCGATCGATCGACTCAGTCGAGGACTCGGAGTTCGGGAAGTATGAGGAATATACGCAGGCGCTCGACCAGGTCCTCGCGGACAATCCGAATCTGCTGAGCGTCTGGGCGGCCGCCAACGATCGCGGTGAGGCCTACTCCAATGCTCACGCAACCAATGAATACATGACTTATCTGACGAGCGATCCGGGCGGCGTCGGCTTTACGACGGCGGGTTTTTATCTGGTGCCGAACAGCGGTGTGACCACGGCGCCTCCGCCGGACGGGAACGCGGGCACCGGCTTCGATTGCCTCCCGAATACGCAGGTCGCAAAGAACGGGCTAGTTGTCGGGGCCATCCAGGACGTTACGAATGACCCCTACACCTCGGGCGACATTTTGCTGGCCAGTTTTTCCGATACCGGCCCGACGGATGACGGACGTGTGAAGCCGGACGTGGTCGGAAATGGAATCGGACTGACCTCGTCGGTCGCGAGCGGCAATGCCGACTACGCGTCCTTCAGCGGGACCTCAATGGCATCGCCCAACGTGTGCGGAACGGCGGCGCTGCTGGTGGAGCACTATCGCAATCGAGCCGGTTCCCTGCCGGCCAGCGCGACGACCAAGGCGTTGCTGATTCACACCGCGTTCGATGCCGGCAACACCGGACCGGATTACCGATTCGGCTGGGGGCTGGTGGATGCCGCGGCTGCAGCTCGGTTTTTGAATGATGCGCTCAGCGCGTTTCCCAATGTGAACCGAATCGTGACGGCGACCTATGCCGGTTCCACGCAGTCGATCAATGTCTTCGCGAGCGGAGTTGGCCCGCTCAAGGCCACGCTCGTCTGGACCGACCCGCCGCCGATCAGCGTGCCCGGACTTGCGCTGGATGATTCGACGCCGGTCCTCGTCAATGATCTCGATCTGACTGTCGTCGGCCCGGGAGGCACGACGACTTTCTTTTCGTGGACGCTCGACCCAGCCAATCCTTCGATTGCGGCCGTGCGGACGACTCGGAACTCGGTCGATAACGTTGAACAGGTGCTGATTGATGCGCCGCTGGCGGGCAATTACTCCGTGCGAGTCAGTCACACGGGCGGCGTGACGTCGCAGGCCTACACGCTGCTGGTCAGTGTCGATCACGGTTGTTCGACGTGCCCGGGCGATGTCGATGGCAACAACACTGCCGACGGCCGAGACGTGCGACTCTTCGCGACCTGCGTCGTCGGCGGCGGCACTGCGGGGCAGCGGGCTTGCGCCGACATGAATGGGGACGGCGCAGTTAATGCTGCTGACGCGCCGCTGCTTGTGCAACGACTGATCGCAAGCCCGGGCCTGCTCGCCTGCCCGTAACGCATCCGTCTTATTTCGTGCCGAAGTTGACCTTCGGGGCTTCCTTCGACGCCGGCGCGGCTTCGAAGTAGTCGGCCGCTTTCACGCCGGCAAACCCGGCGAAGAGGCGACCCGGGAAGCCGTTGACGTAGCTGTTGAGCATTCGCACCGTGTCGTTGTATCGCGTGCGTTCGACGCTGACCCGGTTCTCCGTGCCCTCCAGCGTGTCTTGAAGTTTGAGGAACGACTCATTGGCCTTGAGTTGCGGATACTGCTCCTGCAGGACGAGCAAGCGCGAGAGCAGCCCTTCCAGTTGATTGGCCGACTTCAACTTGTCGGACTGCGTAGCGCCGGGCTGGAAATACTTGGTTCGCGCCTCGGCGATCGCCGTGAACAGATCGCTTTCGTGCTTGGCGTAGCCCTTGACGGTTTCGACCAGATTCGGGATCAGGTCGTAGCGCCGCTGAAGCTGCGTCTCGACCTGGCCCCAGGCGCTCTTCACGCCTTCGTTGAGCCCGATCGCGCGGTTGTAGCCGCTCATGGCGCAGCCGCCGCCGATCACGCCCACGGCGAGCAATACCAGCAGGAAAACAAGAATGCCTTTTGATGCGCTCATGGATGAACCTCCGCTCGTTGTTACAGCCGACTGCGTGAGATCGGCGCCGCACCGGGCGCAGAATTTCGCAGCGACGTCATTTTCGACTCCGCATTTCAGACAAGCTTTACCAGCCACCGCTCGCACCTCCTCCCCCGAAAGATCCACCGCCCCCGCCGCCAAACGATCCGCCGCCCCATCCACCGCCTCCGCCGCCGCCCCAGCTTCCGCTGGTCCAGCCGCGCGATCTTCCCGATGAGCCGCTCATCATGTTGCCCAGGATGACGCCTTCCCAGAATCCACCCCGGCGACGTCCGTAGCCGGGTCCGCCGCGATTGTTCCGCGACAGGACAATGAGCACGATGATGATGATCAGAAACACGATAAGTATGGCAGCTGGGCTGTTCTTCCCGCGCGGCCGAATCGGCGCGGCCAGTCCGGAGACCGTGACGCCATATTCCTGGGCGACCTTGTTCGCGACGGCCACGGTCGCTTCGTAGATCCCCGTGCTGTAATCGCCGCGACGGAAATTGGGGATAAAGTAGTCGCGGCCGACCGTACCGCACCAACTGTCGGGCATCGCGCCTTCCAGCCCATAGCCCACCTCGATCCGGTATTTCCGATCGCCGGTGGAGACGCAGATCAGGACGCCGTTGTCCTTGCCCTTCTGACCGAGCTTCCAATGCTTCATCAGCTCGATGGTGAACATGTCGATCGGCAGGCCATCGAGACTCTTGACCGTCAGGACGATCACCTGGGCGGTGGTCTTCTGCTCCAGTTCCGTGAGCCAGCCGTCGATTTTCGTCGATACATCGGGCCTGATGATGTTCGCGTAGTCGGCCACGTGCGTGGTGGGCTGCGGAAGATTGGGCGCAGCGTCGGCGGACTGGCCGAATGAGACCAGCAACAGACACAGCGGCAACGCAAACCATCGGGGCATCCAACTCATTGTTCAGGGGCCATTTCGTCGCTGAGCGCGGCCAGCCGCTCCAAATCGCCGTAGAGGGACTTGAACTCGTCCCAGTCGTGGATCATTTTGTCAGTGACGGCCTCGCGTACGCCGGGCAAGTCGCAGCCGGTTCGTTCACGAATCGCGGCGAGGACATGGGCGCGCGACATCGGCTCTGTCCGGCCGCGTAGCCAAAGAAGTCCGCGCAGGGCCCGGAAAAGGCGATCGCCCATTGACTCGACGACCTCGGACAATATGCCCTCGCGGCCGGACGAATAGAGCACTCCCTGCCGCAGGTCGAGCAACATCTGCTTAAATCTCCGCTCGATCTGAAGACGAAGGTGCTCGGATTCGATCTCGATATGTTCAAAGTGATCGCGGCCGCAAACGGTGGTATGGAATTGCATGACTTCCAGCAATTCGAGGGCGAAGGTGTCGCGCGAGCGCTCGATCGATTCGGGCGTCATGATGAGCGGCGCAGCGATATCGAGGCGGGCCAAACGCGGCCCGTGCTCAGCAAGGTCGGCCAAGCGGTCGAGGTTGATGCGATCGAGGACGGCGATCGACGTCAGGCGTCCCGCCGGGCCATCGTAATCCGCCGAGACGCTCGAGCCGAAGATGGTAAGTCCGAGCAGACTCGGGCCGGCCAAAGGCGTCAGGAGTCCGGCGAGTTCGGCCGCTGCGTCGCGGCGTTCGGCTCGCACGCCGGTGAGATGTAGGTGCGTCGCGGTCGTCATCGATCCTCGATCCGTGTGTGCAAGATAGGCGGCAGCGCTGTCGCCGCCCAATATAAACCCGCGCGGGGTTTGTAGCAGCCCCGCATTGATTGCCCCGGCGGGTGCGGGAGAATGGTGTTATGCAGGCGGAAGGGGCCTATATCTGTGGGTCTTGCGGCGAGCAGATCGTTGTTCCGCTCGATCCAAGCGGCGGCGAAGAGCAGGAATACGTGGAGGATTGCCCGGTCTGCTGCCGGGCAAACGTCATCCACGTCGAGTTTTCCGGTCGCGACGAACCGCGCGTCTGGGCTGAGGCGGAATAGCCGAAGCCGAGGGGCAGGGTTGACGATTACCCTGTCGGGTGATAGAAAATTCGGGCCGGCGTGATGGCCGGCGATGTGCGGGTGTAGCTCAGTGGTAGAGCGTCACGTTGCCAACGTGAATGTCGTGGGTTCGAATCCCATCACCCGCTGTTCCCAGGAAACAACTTCCGCGATTTCCGGCCCTCGTCGGGACGGCTGATCTTCTGGATTGCGCAAAAAAAGAGGGCGGACCGGCACACTCAACGGTCCGCCCAGAGATGTCCGCCATTGCAGCGGACACTTGGATTGTAGCGTGGCGCGCCGCCGGTGTGTCAACGATCGTTTTGAGAATCGTCTTCCTGGTGGTTCATCTCAATTCATCTGGAATTCACACGCGCTGGGGTGCCCCATTTGCAAGCGAGCGCGTCCGGTGGGTAGATTACGAGTCTGGCCGCATCCAGGGCGAGCACATCCTTTCGGCAGGCCAGGCGCGGAGGGTCCACAATGCCCAAGCGTTTTCTCATTCTGGTCATCGCAGCGCTATCGTCCGTTGCGCGGGGGCAGTCGATCAATCTGGATGTCGGCCCGCCGGCAGCTCAGCCGCCGGCGAGCTATGCCGCGGCGGGATTGTCAGGGTACTGGAACAGCACGACGGCCGAGCAGAACTCGTACACGTATGACCTGCGGACGCTGGATGGAACGATCACGCCGGTTTACGTCTGGCAGTATGGCGGGACGGAACTGCGCAATGACGACGACCCGGCCACCACCGGCAACGATCAGTTGTTGATGGATCATTGCCTGATCACCTACACGCCGAACCTGGAAACCTGCCTGTTTTTCTTCAATCTTGAGCCGGGCGATTACGAAGTGTTGCTGTACGCGTGGATGCCGAATCATCCGTCCATTCTCAGTTATGCGAGCTGTGACGAAGAGCCGGGACGGCCGCACTCAAGCATTGGCGGGGCCTGGCCGGGCGGACAAGTTCAGGGTGTGACCTACTCGCGGCATTACGCGACGGTGAGCGATCCGCAATTTCGTCTGCGCGTTCATTCCGGGATCGTTCCAGGGGCCGATCCTGCGCTCGGAGCGGCGTGCAACGGCGCCCAGGTTCGCAAGCTGCCGAACAAATCGGCGGGCGACATGAACTGCGACGGCAAGGTGAACGGGGCGGACATCGCTCCGTTCATTCAGGTGCTGCTGAATCGTCCCGCGTATTACGCCGCACAGCCGGCGTGTCGTTATGACAATGCCGACCTTTCGGGCGACGGGGTTGTCTCGGCCGCTGATATTCCGCTGTTTGTCAGTCAGCTATTGACGGCTGCGTGAGCCGGTCGATCAAGCAACCAGATCAGATTTCCATCATCGGGCTGAATGAGCTGGGCGGGGAAGCGATTCGGATCGCGCGGGCCCGAAGTCACTTCGCGCACGGCGTCGGCCTTGTCCGCGCCTGAGACGAGAAATGCAACGACGCGGCCGGCGTTCAGGGCCGGGGCGGTGAGCGTGACGCGCCACAGATCCTGTTCCGGGACGTACACTTCCGCGGCAAGGCGACGCGTTTCGTGGACGACGCTCGTGCCGGGCCAGAGCGAGGCTGTGTGGGCGTTGTCGCCGAGGCCGAGGAAGATCAAGTCGAATGCGGTCGGGCCGTTATTGAAAAAGTGTTTGAGGTCGGCTTCGCAATCGGCGGCCGCGGCGGGCGGGGCCAACTCGCCGCGGATGCGATGGATCTGCGCGGTCGGCACGGAGACGTGATTGAGCAGGGCTTCGCGCGTCATGCGAAAGTTGCTCTTGGCGTGGTCGGGCGGGACGCAGCGTTCGTCGCCCCAGAATACGTGCACGCGAGACCAATCGACGCGGGTCTTAAACGCCGGGGTTGCGAGCAGTTCGTAGGCGGGCTTGGGGGTGTTGCCGCCGGCCAGCGAGACAGCGAAGCGGCCGCGGGCGGCAATAGCGCGGGCCGACTCGGCGACGAACAACTCGGCGGCGGCACCGCTGAGGGCCTTCAAGTCTTCCAATACACGGAACTCGGACGGCATGGCGGGCTCGCGTCAGGTGTGGTCCTGGATGGCGGTGGGCACCCACCAGTTACGGCCGTCGCGCGCCAGCAGCGTCACGGCCGCATCCGGCCCCCACGAGCCGGACGGATAATTCGGAAACTCGATGGGCGTTGAGCCCTCCCAGGCGTTGATAATGGGCATGACGACCTTCCACGCCGCCTCAACCTGGTCGGCTCGCATGAACTGCGTCGCGTCGCCGTGGGCAATGTCCAGCAGCAGCGTCTCGTAGGCCTCCGGCTCTGCAACTTTGAAAGTCTCTTTATAGAGAAAATGCATGTCCGCCCCGCGCAGCCGGAACGTCGCCCCCGGCTGCTTGACCTGAATGCGGATGAAAATCCCTTCGTTGGGCTGAATGCGCAGCACCAGCCGATTGGGAGTGAAGTCCGGAATGGCGCTGGATGGGAATGAAAGGTGCGGCACCGGCCGGAACTGCATCACGACCTCCGACACTCGCGCCGGCATGCGCTTGCCCGAGCGCAGATAAAACGGCACACCCTCCCATCGCCAGTTGTCGATCAGCAGCTTCACCGCGGCGAACGTCTCAGTGCCCGAGTCTGGATTGACGCTCGGCTCCTTGCGATAAGACGGTACCTGTTCGCCGCGAATCCAACCCGAATCATATTGCCCGCGAACGGCGAACTGGTTCACCTGCTCCGCTTCGATCGGCCGAATGGCCCGCAGCACGTCCACCTTCTTATTGCGGATTTCGTCGGCCTCGAACGCGACCGGCGCTTCCATAGCGATGTAGCACAGAATCTGCATGAGATGATTCTGAATCATGTCGCGAAGCGCGCCCGACTTGTCGTAGTACCCGCCGCGGTGCTCGACGCCGACTTCCTCGGCGACCGTGATCTGCACGTGATCGACATAGCGGCGGTTCCACAGCGGCTCCATCAGCGAGTTGCCGAAGCGGAACGCCATGATGTTCTGCACCGTCTCTTTTCCGAGATAGTGATCGATGCGATAGATCTGGCTTTCCTTAAGCTCCGTTAGCAGCTTGATGTCCAGTTCCTGCGCCGACTCCAGGTCGCGTCCGAACGGCTTCTCGATCACCACTCGACTGCGCTTTTCGTCCTTCGTCAGTCCAGCCGCGCCGAGGCCGTGAACCAGCATCTCGACCACCGACGGGGGGGTGGCGAAGTAGAAAATCGTGTGGACCTCGGTGTTGAGTTGTTGCTTGATGGCTGCGATGCGATCACCAAGTTGTTTGTACGTGTTCGGATCGGAAAAGTCGCCGTCCATAAACGACAGTCGCTTCGAGAACACGTCCCACTCGGCGTCCTGCGTCTTGCCGCGCCGCGAAAACTCGTCTACGCCCTTGCGCAGAAGGCCGCGATATTCGTCTTCCGGATGAGAACGGCGATCGACACCGATCAGCGAAAAATTGACGCCGACGAACTTATCAAGATAGAGGTTGTAGACCGCGGGCACGAGTTTGCGGCTCGTCAGGTCGCCGCTCGCGCCGAAGATGACGAAAACGATGGGTTCGGTTGCCTTGTGGTTCTCCATGTCGGACATCAGCTCCAGTGCGTGTGAAAAGTGCCCTTCTCGTCCACGCGCTCGTAGGTGTGCGCGCCGAAGTAGTCACGTTGCGCTTGAATGAGATTGAAGGGCATCCAGCCGCTGCGGTAGGCGTCGAAGTACGTCAGACACATCATGTGGCCGGCGGCGGGGATGCCGTTTTCGACCGCGAGCTTGATGAAGGCACGGAGATCGGCGACGCGCTCGGAGACTTTCTTGCCGATTGCCGGGTCGAGGATCAGCTCGGGCAGATCGGGCTTGGCGCGGTAGGCGTTGCGGATGTCTTCCAACAGCGAGGCGCGGATGATGCAGCCGCCGCGCCAGATGCGGGCGATCAGTTCCATGTTCAGGCCGTAGCTGTAGGCCTTTGAGGCGGCCTGGAGCTGGGCCATGCCCTGGGCGTAGGTGATGATCATCGCGGCGTGGAAGGCGTTGCGAATCTTTTCGATCATCACGGGCTCGGGTCGCGAGACGATTTGCGGGCTCTGGAACATCTTGTTCGCGGCAGCGCGGATTTCTTCGCGGCCGGACAGGTCGCGCATGGCGACTGCGGCGTCGATTGTCGGGGCGGGGACCTTCAGCTCCAGCGCGTCCTGCGAGGTCCACTGGCCGGTGCCTTTTTGGCGGGCGACGTCGAGAATGACATCGATCAGCAGCTTGTTCGACTTGTCGTCTTTCTGGCGGAAGATGCCGGCGGTGATTTCCATGAGGAAGCCGTTTAGCTCGCCGCGATTCCAGGTGTCGTATACGCCGTGCAGTTCCTCGTTTGACAGGCCAAGGACGCGCTTCATCACGTCGTAGGTTTCGGAGATGAGCTGCATCAGGCCGTATTCGATGCCGTTGTGGACCATTTTGACGTAGTGGCCGGCCGAGCCGGGGCCGAGGTAGGCGACACAGGGGTCGTTGTTCACCTTGGCTGAGACCGCTTCGAGGATGGGGCGGACGCGCTCGTAGGCCTCTTTCGGGCCGCCGGGCATCATGCTGGGGCCGTGCCGCGCGCCGGACTCGCCGCCGGAGACGCCCATGCCGAAGAAGTGAAAGCTCTTTTCGGCGAGGGCTTTGTTGCGGATGTCGGTGTCTTTGAAGTGCGAGTTGCCGGCGTCGATCAGCAGGTCGCCGGGTGACAGCAGCGGCATCATTTCGCGGATGACTGCGTCGACCGGTTTGCCGGCGGGCACGAGCATCATGATCGCGCGCGGCTTGCGGAGCATGGCGACGAATTCTTTCGCGTCGGTCGTTGCGCCGGCCTTCTTGCCGGCTGCCTCGGCGAGTAGCGACTTCACCTTGGCCGCGTCGGTGTCGAGCCCGCCGACCGAGTAGCCGTGATCGGCCATGTTGAGCAGCAGATTGCGGCCCATGACGCCGAGGCCGACCATGCCGATATCGAGATTGGTTTCCGCCATTGCAGATCTCCGAGGTCAGGCGTCGAGCGGCAGGCCGAGCGCGGCGAGCGTTCGGCGGGTGCTGTCGACGTTCTGGTGATGGATTCCATGAATGCCGAGGCCGGTGGCGACTTCGGCGAACAGCGCGCGGTCGTCGAGATAGGCGACCTGCTTCGGCGCAACCTGTGCGACGTCGAGTGCGAGCTTGAAGATGTCGGCGTCGGGCTTTCGAAAGTGGACGTAGCACGAAAAGATGAAGAAATCGACGAACGCGCCGAGTTTGAATTCGCGCACGCGGTGCTCGGTCAGCTCGCGGCCTTCGTTGCTGACGACGGCCACCTTGAGCTTGTGCTTCGCCTTCAACGCCGTGACATATTCGATCATGTCCGGCAGCTTCTGCGACTGCGCGAACATGAACGCCCGAAAGTCGGCCGGCGTGAACGACCGCTTCGTGTAGAAGACCACGCGTTGCAGGTATTCGTCCAGCGAGAGCTTGCCCACTTCGTACGTGTCGAACGTCATCCCGTGGCGATCATTCATCTCATCGCTGTCGAGCTTGAACTTCTCGGCTGCCCGCTGCCGCGCCTTGCGGTCCCAGCCGTTCGTAAGCAGCACGCCGCCGACGTCGAGGAACAGCGTAGTGACTTGTGATTGCGCCATGCGGAATTCCTGAATGATTCAGGCCTTTGTCGCGTAGGTCGCCCGGTCCGGACTGCCGCCTTCAACGAGCCGCGCCCGGCCGTCGGCCGCGAGGTGTTCGAGGACATGCAGGACGGTTTCGGCTTCGTCGGCCGCGCCGATTTTGGATGCGATATCGACCGCATTCTGCGGGGTGGCCGAAATCGCCGCGATGACTTTGTTTTGCAACGCCAGCACAGCCGCGGCCGCTTTCTTGCCGGCTTCGACGCCGGGCTGGTGGTAGGCATTGATGCCGACGAGCGAGCCGTAGAACCCGACCGCTCGCTCGAAGAGGGCGATCAGGATGCCGATGTTTCGCGCGTCGACATGGCGAATGCTGATGGTCATCGACTGGCGGTCGTTGCCGAAGAGGGCTTCGCGCGTACCAAGCCAGAAGCCGTGCAAATAGTCGCCGGCCGTGACGCCCGGCTCGACCTGCACCGGCTCGCCGCCGGATTCGAGGACGCGGACGAAGGTGACGAAGAAGTTGTTCACGCCGTCGCGAAGCTGCTGTACGTAGGCGTGCTGGTCGGTCGAGCCCTTGTTGCCATAGACGGCGATGCCTTGATCGACGCGTTCGCCTTTCAAGTTCAGCCGCTTGCCGAGCGACTCCATGACGAGCTGCTGCAGGTAGCGGCTGAACAGGAGTAAACGATCTTTGTAGGGCAGGACGACCATGTCCTTTTGGCCTTTGCCGCCGGTCGCGTGATACCACATGAGGGCGAGCAGGGCCGACGGGTTCTTCATCGTGTCATGCTTGCGCGTGATCTCGTCACATGCGGCCGCACCCGCCAGCATCGCGTCGACATCGAAGCCCTGCAGCGCCGCCGGGACGAGGCCCACGGCACTCAGTTCGCTCGTGCGGCCGCCGACCCAGTCCCACATCGGGAAGCGGGCCAGCCAGCCCTCGGTGGTCGCCTGCTTGTCTAGATGCGATCCGACGCCCGTTACGGCTACTGCATGTTTGCCGAACTCGAGGCCGACCGCTTTGTAGGCGGCTTCGGCGTGGGTGGTTGCATTGCGCGAATCGGGCGTACCGCCGCTTTTGCTGATCGAGATGACCAGCGTTTCGGACAGCTTGGGGCCGATGATTCGCAGCGTTCGGGCGATGCCGTCAGGGTCGGTGTTGTCGATAAAGTGCAGGTGCATCTTGTCGGTCTTCGGATCGCCGAGGGCGTCGCTGACGAACATCGGGCCGAGGGCTGAGCCGCCGATGCCGATCGAGAGGACCTGCGTGAACTTGGCCGCCTTCTGCGGTTTGATCTTGCCGGCGTGCACGTCGGCGGCGAAGGATTTGATCCGCGCGAGCGTGCCTTCGATCTCGGTGGTGATGTCGGGCGAGGGGGCACGTTTGGGTGCTCGCAGCCAGTAGTGGCCAACCATGCGCTTTTCGTCGGGGTTGGCAATCGCGCCTTTTTCGAGGGCATCCATTGCATCGAACGCGCTCTTCATGGCCGGCTCCATCTTCGTGAAGAAGGAGTCGTCAAAGGTCATGCGGCTAATGTCGAGCGACAGGTCGATCGATGGGCACGGGCAGACGTGCTTCAGGTAGCGCTTCCACAAGTCGGCTTTGGTCATGTCAGCTTCTCCGCGTGCGGTTCGGGCTTACTTGGCGGCCTTCATTTTGGTTTGCAGGGCACCGAGCAGCTTCTCGTACGGCGTGATGAACTTCTGCACGCCTTCGTCCTCGAGCGTTTGCGTGGTCGTGTCGATGCTGATGCCCAACTCGGCGAGTTGCTTCATGTCGCGCTCGCACGCCGGGACATTTTCTTCAAGCCGTGCGGCCGGGTTGCCATGATCGCGATAGGCGTCGATCGTCTCGGGTGGGGCGGTGTTGACGGTGTCCTTGCCGATCAGGGCTTCGACGTACATGACGTCGTTGTATTTCGGATTCTTGGTGCTGGTGCTGGCCCAGAGCAGCCGTTGCGGCCGGGCCCCCTTGGCTGCCAGTCGCTTCCAACGATCGCTCGCGATGTCTTTCTTGTAGATCTGGTAGGCCAGCTTCGCGCTGGCAATGGCGATCTTGCCGGGCAGATTCTTCGCGATGTCGCCCTTGGGGCCGCCGGCTTTCTCGATGGCTTCGAGCTTCGGATCGAGCAAGGTGTCGATCCGGCTCAGAAAGAAGCTGGCTACCGAGGAAATCTTGCTGATGTCGCCGCCAGACGCAAGCCGCTTTTCGAGACCGGCCATGTAGGCCTGGGCGACGGCCTGATAGCGCGGCAGGCCGAAGAGCAGTGTCACGTTGACGTTGATGCCTTCGCCGATGAGCGTCTGGATCGCCGGGAGGCCTTCCGTCGTTGCGGGCACCTTGATGAAGACGTTTGGTCGGTTCAGCTTGCCCCACAGTCTCCGTGCCTCGACCAGTGTGCCCTGTGTGTCGTGCGCGAGTTTCGGAGAGACTTCGAGACTGACGTAGCCGTCAACGGTCTCGGTCTTCTGATATACGCCTTTGAAGATGTCGGCGCCGCGGCCCACGTCTTCAACCGTGATGGTCTCGTAGATTTCCTGCACGTTCTTGCCGGACTTGGCCAACTGGTGGATCGAGTCGTCGTAGGCCGAGCTTTCGTCGATGGCCTTTTCGAAGATGGCCGGATTCGACGTGACGCCCATGATGCAGTCGCGCTCGATGAGCTGTTGCAGCGTGCCGCCCGGGGCGAGCATGTCGCGGCGGATGAAGTCCTGCCAGATGCTTTGACCGAACGAATGCAGTTTGACCAGTGGATTTTCTTTCATCGTTCTTCCTCCAGCCGTTTCACTTTGGCCAATCGGCGCTCATGTCGTTCCGCGCCGCTGAACTTCGCCGCCAGGAATATTTGAGTCAGCTTCCAGCAGGTCGGCTCGTCCATCACCCGCCCGCCGAAACAAATGACGTTCATTGCGTCGTCTTCCACGCCCTGCCGGGCCGAAAATTCGTCATGAATCAGGCAGGCCCGCACGCCGCGAACCTTGTTCGCCGCCACGCAGATACCTACCCCGCTGCCGCACACCGCCACGCCGCGCTCCACTTCGCCCGCCGCCACCGCCCGCGCGAGCGGTTCGGCGAAGTCGGGATAGTCATCGGTCGGCGTCATCGACGTCGCGCCGAAGTCGCGCACGTCGTGCCCGGCCGCGCGCAAGCGCTCCATTAGCCGCTGCTTCAGCTCGAATCCGCCGTGATCCGTTGCGATGCCGACGCGCATGATTTAGTCCGATTCGATTCAGTTTCCTGGCTCGGCCGCATTATGCCGCGTGATCCCGCCGGGTGCAAAAAGAGCACTTTTCCTATTGTTGTTCTTAGCGCGGCGTCGGGTTCGCAGCAACGGCCTGGCGCGCCAGGGCCGCCGCGCCGACCACGCCGGCGTCGTTGTGCAGCATTGCAGGCACGATTTCGAGAACCGCGGTAGCGGCTTTAAGCGCCCTCGGCATGACGCCTTCACGGACCCTGGCGACCAGCGCCGGCATTCCTTCGATGACGCCGCCGCCGAGAATGACGCGCCGCGGGTTAAACGCATTCACCAAGACCGTGACGCCCGCAACCAGGGCGTCTGCCACACCGTCGATGATGCTTCGGGCGAGCGCATCGTTGGCGGACAGGGCTTCCGAGACGATCTTGCCGTTGATCGCTTCTCGTGAACCACCTGCCAACTTCAGCAGTGCCGCGCCGGCCTTTGGGTCGGCGGCGACCGCTTCCTGTGCTCTGCGGGCGATGGCCCAACCACCGGCCAGGGCTTCTACACAGCCCTTGTTGCCGCAATGGCACAGCGGACCGTTGAGCTGTACCGGGACGTGGCCGATTTCGCCGGCCGTGTTGCTGGCTCCCACGAGCATCCGGCCCCCGCTGACGACACCACCGCCGATGCCGGTGCCGACGAACATGCAAATCAGATCGTCGCAGCCGCGGCCGGCGCCATCCAGCCACTCACCCCAGGTCGCGACGCGGACATCATTATCAACCGCGACCGGCAGTCCGATGGCGGCGGCGAGATCGGCCTGAAACGGCTCGTCGGTCCAGTGGAGATTCGGGGCGAAGCGGACGACGCCGGTGTGGACTTCCACCTGCCCGGCCACGCCAACTCCGACTGCGGCGATTGGCGCGGGCGCGTCTTTGCGAAGCGACGTCACGGCTTCAACGATTGCGGCGCGGATGCCCGCAGCGCCGGCCGCCACCGGCGTCGGAGTCCGAAGCCGCCGATCGACTTTTCCGCTTGGGGCGACGCGCGCCGTCTCGATCTTTGTTCCGCCAAGATCGACACCGATGGCCCAGACCTGGTTGCTCATATTGCTCCTTGTGCATCGCGCGGCGCTCCTTGCAGAGATGCCGAGCGTCGGCCGCATGATACACGCCGGACGGCGGCTGTTATTGACACGTTTGGCGCGACGGACTACGCTTTGCCGCGACTTGGCCGGAATCGGTAATCGCGATTCCGGTCTCGTAACCCGTTGTCGCGCGAGCGGTTGTCAACGCGCTCGCGCTGAACACACCTGTTAGCCCCTGAATCAGTTCCATGCTGGGAGACCTAGTTCGTGGCAAAGAAGAAAAAGAGCGACACGCCGGCTGACGCCGAAGAAACAGCCGGGCCTGCCACCGCAACCGCCGAGAAGAAATCAAAGAAGGCCGCGCCGGATGCGGCCGAGGCCAAGCACGAGCATGGACACAAGCACGCCGACGGCGAGGAGCATGATCATGACCATGACCACGAGCATGATCATGAACACGATGAAGCCGCGGCAGACATTAAGGAAGAGCTCAAGAAGGTACTCGAGGTCAAAGTCGAGGATGCCGGCGTTCTCCGCAAGCGCCTGACGATCACCATCCCGGCCGAGACGATCAAAGAGCAGCGCGACAAGCAATACAGCAATCTGATCAAGGACGCGATCATCCCCGGCTTCCGCCGCGGCCGCGCCCCGCGCCGCCTCATTGAGCGGCGTTTCGCCGGTGAAGTCGGCGACGAAGTGCAGACGCGCCTGGTGACGAACGGCTACATGGCCGCCACCGAGATGAAGGAACTGAAGATCCTGGGCGATCCGCAGTTCTGGTCGACGACGGACGATGCGAAGGAAGAGCTGGTCGAGGTCGAGAAGGCCCTCAAGCGGATGAAACTGCCTGAGGACGGGCCGCTCACCTATCGCTGCGAGTGCGAAATCTGGCCGCAGTTCACGCTGCCCGAGCTCAAGAAGATCAAGGTCAAGCGGCCGAAGGTGAAGGTCACCGACAAGGACGTCGAGAAGCAGATCGAGCGACTTCAGTCGATGCGCGGCACCTGGGAGCCGGTCGCGAGCGGCAAGGTTCAGAAGGACGATCTCTTGATTGCCGACGTGACCATGAAGGTCGGCAAGGAAGTCATCAAGACATCGGAAAACGTCCAGGTCTTCGCGCGACCGCAGCGAGTGGAAGGCGTTTCGCTCGAAAAGCTGGGCGATGCGATGGTTGGGGCCAAGCCGGGCGACACCAAGACGGTCGAAGGGCAGATTCCGGAGGATTTCGAGAAGCCGGAATACCGCGGCAAGACGGCCGAGTTCACCATCAAGATTCACGAGCTCAAGCGCTTCGTGCTGCCGCCGGTTGATAAGACGTTCCTGGAAGCAACCGGCTTCGAGTCCGAGAAGGACTTGAAGGAGTTCATGCGATCACAAATGGAAGGCGAGATGGCCGACGCGGTGAAGCAGGGGATGCGCGGCCAGGTTTCGCGGCACTTCGTCGAAACCGTGAAGATGGATCTGCCCGAGGGTCTCAGCCGGCGGCATACGGATCGGGCGATTATTCGCAAGATCGTCGAGCTCCGCCGCAACGGCGTACCCCAGGAAGAAGTCAACAAGCATGCGGACGATCTTCGCACCATGGCCGCCAAGCAGGCCGTGGAAGACCTGAAGCTGCATTTCATCATGGATGAGATTTCGGAGAAGCTGGAGATTCAGGTCAGCGAGGAAGAATTGAACGGCCAGATCGCGGCCATTGCGCGGCGCTACAATCGCCGATTCGACCGTGTTCGCGATGAACTGGCCCAGGGCGACGGACTGACGGCGCTCTACCTGCAAATCCGAGACGAAAAGTGCCTCGACAAACTGCTCGAAGATGCCGAGATAGAGGATACCGATGGTCCGGCCGAGTCCATCTCGGACGTGACCGAGTCCACATAGTCGCCCGCCGCGGCGGGCCGCTCGGGGAAGCCCCATGGGACCGAGAATGAACGACGACATGCACGAAATCGTACGGCGATACGCCCAGACGCCGCCGCCTTATCAGCGTTATCGGGAGATGTCCATCGAGGACATGCTCCTTGAGAACCGCATCATCTTCCTGGCCGGCCCGATCAACGAGCGATCGGCGAGCGTCGTCATCATGCGGCTGCTCTACCTGCAGAGCATCAAGAAAGACCAGGACATCCACCTTTACATCAACTGTCCGGGCGGTCTTGTCGATCAGACGCTCGCGATTTACGACACCATGCGATTCCTGAATTGCGATATTGCGACCTACTCGATCGGGCAGGCCGCGAGTGGTGGGGCAGTCATTCTCGCTTCAGGCACCAAGGGCAAGCGGCACGCCCTGCCGAGCAGCAAGATCATGCTGCACCAGCCCTGGGGCGGAATCACCGGACAGGCCGAAGACATTCGCATTCAGGCCGAGGAAATCCTCCGCGACAAGCGGACGCTGAACGAAATTCTCGCCCGCCACACCGGCCAGCCGGTAGCGAAAATCGAATCGGAAACCGAGCGCGATCGCTATATGGACGCGGCGACGGCGAAAGAGTGGGGCATCGTCGATTCGATCCTCGAAGGCACGCCCCGAATCAAGGAAAAGTCCTGACCGTCAACTGCGGTTGACGCTGAGGCCCCTTCATGACGCAAAACAATCTGATCCCGATCGTCATCGAGAAAACCGGCCGCGGCGAGCGCGCCTACGACATCTACTCGCGGCTGTTGCGCGACCGGGTCGTCTTCTGCACCGGTCCGATCGATGACGAGATGGCCAATACGATCGTCGCGCAGATGCTGTTCCTCTCCAATGAAGACAGCACCACGGACATTCATCTCTACATCAACTCACCGGGCGGCAGCGTTTCGGCCGGCCTGGCGATCTACGACACCATGCAGTTCCTGCGCTGCGATGTTGCGACGTTTGGGGTCGGCATGTCGGCCAGCATGGGGGCGATATTGCTGGCCGGTGGCGCGAAGAACAAGCGATATGTGCTGCCCAATTCGCGCGTCCTGCTCCATCAGCCGCTGATCGGCGGATTGATGCAGGGGACGGCCACCGATCTTTCAATCGAAGCACGCGAAATCATCCGGCTGCGGGCCGTTCTATACGGAATCCTGTCGAAGCACTCGGGTCAGCCGATGGCGAAGATTGAGAAGGATTGCGATCGCAACCTCTGGCTCGACCCCACCGAAGCCATGGAATACGGAATTGTGGACAAGGTGCTGGAGCGCATGCCCGAGACGCCGGTCCGCAAGAGCGAACCACTTTCCGACGAATGAACCCGTCGATGAACCGCTTGCGGCTGATCGCTGCGATGCTGGCCATCGCCGCGATTGGTTGTATCCCCGGCTGCTTCGATTCCGAAAAGACCGTCCAGGAAGCAAAACAACGCCACGATCTCGAGCGCAAGGTCGCTGACCTTGAGCGCGAGCTTCAGACGCGCGATCAGACCGGCCGGGCCCAGCACGCACAGATTCAAACACTTCAAGGTATCGATCCCGATCGGATGAAGCTGATCCCGCATGCGGATCGAGTGGAGATCGACCCGCTTTCGGGCGGCTATGGCGGCGATGCTCGCTCGGGGAGCGAGGGCGTCGCGGTCTACCTTCGGACGTTCGACGACGAGGGCGATCCGGTGAAGGCGGCCGGGAGCGTCGAGTTGCAGGTGCTCGATCTTGCGGCGCCACCGGATCGGCAGCTGCTCGCCGAGTGCAAGCTCGACGGGGCCGCGCTGCGCAAGACCTGGTACAGCAAGTTCATGACGGGGCATTACACGCTCAAGTGTCCGTGGAAGAACGGACCGCCGCAGCATTCGGCTCTGACGATTCGCGTGCGATTTACTGATCTTCTCACGGGGCGCGTGTTCGACCTGGTGAAGCAGGTCAATGTGAAATTGCCGCTCGGGGCGTGAGTCGCGTCAGGCCTTCGCGGGGGACTTCGACTTTTTCTTCAGGACGATCCGGCGGTAGTAGGCCAGTCCGAGACACGACAGCGGGATGGCCAGCACCAGCCCAAAGAAGCCTAGCAACCTTCCCCAGACGAATACGGAGAGCATGATCATCACCGGCCGCAGGCCGACCGATGCGCCCAGGATGCGCGGTGACAGGAATCCGTCCATCATGAGCTGAATGCACGCGAAGACCGCGACCACCATAAGCACCGAGACAAAAATGCTGGATTGGTGATCGACGGCGCGGACGACTCCGAGCATGCAGGCGGGGATGAACGCGACGGTTTGAAGGTAGGGCACCATGTTGAGCAGGCCGACCAGCAGGCCGAGCATGATGCCGAGCGGCAGGTCGATGATCTTGAAACCGATGGCGAAGAGCACGCCGGTGAGGGCCGCGACGACAAACTGGCCGCGGAAGTAGCGCCGCATGGCGACCTGAAATTCGCTGAGGAAATCGAGGATCGCATCCTTGTAAGTGGGGGGGAGATAGTCCTTCCAGGTCCGCGCGAAGAGCCGGTAGTCGATCAATAGAAAGACGAGGTAGACCAGGACCAGCACGATTACCGTGAGGGCGAGGATGAAATTGAGCGCGCCGGCCACCACGCCCCAAGCGGTCGGGACAGCGATCTGGGCCGCCTTGGCCAGCAGGGTCTTGAAATCCTCCGACACGAGGAACGAGCGGACCTGCTCAACCGCCCAGGCCAGGCGCTGGTCCGCTCCCGGATGCTCGACGCTCGCGCGAACACGGCGGGCCAACGCCGACCCACTGTCGCGCAGTTGGTTGATGGTGGTCTGGAAGGTGCCGAGTTCGCCGACAATGAGCGGGACGAGCAGCACCAGCAGCGATGCGACGATGACGAGCCCCCCGAACACCGTGAGCAGCACCGCAGCGGTGCGATTGCCCAGGCGGCGCTCGAGCATCGTTACGATTGGATTGAGCAGATAGGCGAGAACACCGGCGATAGCGACCGGCAGCAGGATGTCGGCCAGTTCGCGGATGAGGAGAAACAGCCCGATCGCGCCGGCGACCGCGAGCACCAGCCGGACGACGCGGTCGAGATCGTATCGTTCGGTGCGTTCAACCACCGGCGATCCCCAGTTCGGTGGCGACCGGTTGCAACGCCGCGATGCAATTGCGGATGTGGTCGTCGAGCGGAAGTCCGAGCATTTCGGCGCCTTTGTTGATGTCTTCGCGGCTTACCGCCGCGGCGAACGCGGGCGTCTTCAGTTTCTTCCGCACGCTTGATGGCTCCATGCCGACGATTCGCGTCGGCCGGACGAGGGCGGCGGCGACGATGAAGCCGCAGAGTTCGTCGACGGCAAAGAGGGCCTTTCGGATGGGGCGGTCGCGCGGGTATTCGTCGAGGTTCCAGTCGGCGTGCGACATGATTGCCCCGACGACCTCATCGTCAACGCCGCGTTCGCGGAGGATTTTCGCGCCTTCGCGCGTATGGTCCGGCGGCTTAGGCCAGCGTTCGTAGTCGAAATCGTGCAGAAGTCCCGCCAGGCCCCATTGCTCGACATCGCCGCCCTGAAGCCCGGCATAGTGCCGCATGGCCGCCTCGACGGCGAGCATGTGCTTCCGAAGCGACTCGGACGGCACGAATTCGCAGACCGTCTGCCAGGCATCGGCGCGGTTCATTTGCGGGCTTTCATCAGGAATTCGGCAATCTGCACGCCATTGAGGGCTGCTCCCTTGCGCAGCTGATCGCCGCAGGCGAACAGGTCGAGACCCTTGCCTGCCGGTTGGCTGGCGTCGGTGCGGATGCGGCCGACCAGCACATCGTCGCCGCCAGATGCGTCGGCGGGCATGGGGAATTTGTTTCCGACGCGATCGTCGACGAGCTGTACGCCTGGGGCCTTCGCGAGCGCCTCGCGTGCGGCCGATTCGCTGAGCGATCCCTCAAACGTGAGATTGATCGATTCGCTGTGGGCGCGAGGAATCGGGACGCGAATGCAGGTCGCCGTCAGCGCGAGTTTCGGCTCACTCATGATGCGCCGCGTTTCCTGGATTACTTTCGTCTCTTCCTCGTTGTAGCCGTCCGGGCCGATGGCGGTGTTGTGTGAGAAGAGATTAAACGCGATCGGATGCGGCAGAATCTGGGGCGCGGCAGGGCGGCCGCGAATGACCTCGACGGTCTGATCATGCAACTCCGTCAGGGCCCGCGCTCCGGCGCCACTGACCGCCTGATAGGTCGAAACGACCACTCGCGCGATGCGGCTCGCGCGATGCAGCGGCCAGATCGCCATGCAGAGGATGATCGCGGTGCAATTCGGCACCGAGATGATGCCTTGATGCCGCGCGATCTGATCACCGTTGATCTCGGGCACGGCCAGCGGGACTTCCGGGTCCATGCGAAACGCTGAGCTGTTGTCGATCGCAACGGCGCCGGCCTTCGCGGCGAGCGGACAATATTCGCGGCTCACCGTCTTCCCGGCGGAAAAAAACGCGAAGTCGATTCCTTTGAAGGCGTCGGCCGAGAGCTTCGAGATGTTGATATTCCGGCCGGCGAAACTCGCGGACTTCCCCGCGGAGCGTTCGGATCCGAACAATCGCAGTTCGGTAATCGGAAAACGCCGTTGCTCCAAGACTTGCAGGAATTCCTGGCCGACCGCACCGCTTGCTCCGACGACTGCGACCCGCACGGACGACCTCCAAACCGCCAATTCTTCCGCATCTTCGAGCATATCGAGCGACTCGAAAGGGGACAATCCGCCCTCCCAAATCGCCCAGCGCGCACTCATCATTTTCGGCCAAAACGCACCCTTGACGCCGCGAAGCTGCCCCCGCTAATCTGGTCGATCCGGTAGCAAGGCGCGGCCCGAGAGTGCGGTCATGCGGGAAACGTTGTCCCGCTTCTTTTTGCAGCGACTTCGTACCTTTTGGCACAATGTCCGGCAAACAGCCGCGCCAACCAGACGACGAATCCGATCCGCCCGGTGGCGTGGTCGGTTCGTGGATTCGCCAGGGCGCTCAGGTTTTCGAGTTCCTGGCAACGCTGGGTGTGCTCGGGTTCGCCGGCCACTGGGCTGACGAGCGATACAAGATCCAGCCCTGGGGCCTGCTCGGCGGGCTCCTCCTGGGAATGGTCACCGGGCTCTATCTGATGCTTCGGGAAAGCAAGCGATTGGACAAATGAATCATCGTGAAGCTCGCCCTGATCTATGTCGGCACGCTGTTCGCGGTGGCCACCCTTGCCGTACTCATCGGCGCCTCGCCGACGCAGGCGCATTGGGGGCCGTCCGGAATCGAATCGATGAAGTTTGCGGTCGGCATGTGCCTGATCGCGGCGTTTGTTGCGGCAATACCGGCATTGATGGGGGCCGCGCTGCGATCTTCTCAAACGCCCATGTTATGTCTGGCGGGTACCGTGATCCGGCTGCTCGTGACGGGCATGCTGGCGATGGGCTATCAGACATTTTTCACCGTGCACCTTCGATCGTTCCTTTTCTGGTTGCTGATCGCCTACCTCGCGTTTCTGGCGGTCGAAACCGGATTCAGCGTGTACATCGTCCGGCGGCGCTGGTCACCGTCGCCCACGGGGAGGCAGCCCGGTGCTGATGCTGCTCGCTAGCCACGACCCGGCCGATCATGTTCTGCCGCACCGTTTTCGCGAACTGTTGCCGTGGAATTTCAATTTCGGGATGAAGACCATCCCGCTGCTCAACATCGATTTCGGCCCCTCCAAGATCTACTTCACGAACCACATGCTCATGACGCTGGTGGCAGCGGTGCTGTGCCTGCTGCTGTTGCCTCGCCTCGCGAAGCACTACCGGCATGGCGGCGAACCGCGCCCGCCGCGCGGAATCAACAATTTCTTCGAAGCACTGGTCTGCTTCATTCGCGACGCGGTCGCGAAACCCGTCCTCGGCCCGCGGACCGATGAGTTCATGCCGTTCCTCTGGACGATGTTCTTCTTCATCCTGTTCTGCAATCTGCTCGGGATGATTCCGTTCGAGTCGATTTTCGCCTGGGCGTCCGGCGGGAGACTTCAGGGCATCGGTGGCACGGCAACGGGCAATCTGGGCGTCACCGGCGGTCTGGCGCTGTGTGCGCTGTTCATGATTCACTTCAGCGGCACGACTGCCGTCTATCGCGGTCTCGTCGATGGGACCTATGGCCATCACGGGCACGACGAACATCACGACGAACATGGCCACGGCCACGACCATCACGGTCATGCTCACGGCATGTCTCCTGTGGCGGCGGCCTTGCTGGCGTTTCCGCTTTACATCTGGAACTTCGCTCCGCATGTCTTCAAGCCCGGCCCCGAAACTTCGGCGGTCATGAAGCTCCCGCTCTTTGTGCTCGATTTCGTGATGTGGGCGGTGCTGCTGGTGCTCGAGTTCATCGGGGCGCTCATCAAGCCGTTCGCCCTGATGATTCGTCTTTTCGCCAACATGATCGCCGGACACATCGTGCTGGCCTCCATTCTCGCCCTGATTCCCGTCGTGACCGCGGTCACCGCGGGATACGTTTTCGGTTCGCTTCCCAGCGCCCTCGGGTGCATGGCGCTGAGCTGCCTGGAACTGTTCGTGGCCTTCTTGCAGGCCTACATCTTTGTTTTCTTGACGACCCTGTTCATCGGTGCGGCGGTCGCGCCTGAACATTGACAACGGATTTCGGACCGGGTGATCGGCGCCCCGCTCCCTGAAATGGCTGAACGCCGGAACTAACTTTCGTCCCCCAGTTTGGAGACTCATCATGCTTGAAATTCTCGCTCAAGGAACTCAGATGTTCGGCGACAAGGGTGCCATGGCCCTCGGCGCTGGAATCGGCGCGGGCCTGACCACCCTCGGCGCCGCCAAGGGCATCGGCCACCTCGCCGGTAGCGCGGTTGACTCGATTGCACGCCAGCCGGAGGCCGGTGGTCGCGTGTTTACGTCGATGATCATCGCCGCCGCCCTTATTGAAGGATTTACGTTCTTCGCGTTGGTCGTCTGCAACGGCATCGTCGGAAAGATCTAACCGTCTGGCGCCGGCACCGCTTCGTTGCCTACCGGCAACGCGGCCTGGTGGGCGTAAGGCGTCACGAGGGCGTGACTGTCATGCATCAACGACTTCGCTGGATTCTGGCGTTTGGGCTGGCCCTTGGCTGGCTCTCTGCGCCGCCAGTCGCGCGAGCGGAGGAGGAGCACGGCCATGCGGCCGCGCCCGCCGCAGGGCATGATGCCCACGGTGAGCACGGCGGTGAGGCCAAGTCTCCACTGCTCTCGTTCGATCCGGGCCAGGCCGTCTGGTCGATCGTCGTCTTCCTGCTGTTGCTCGGGTTGCTTCGGGCCTTTGCCTGGAAGCCGATCCTCCAGGGGCTCCAGACTCGCGAGAAGTTCATTCACGACGCGCTGGAAGATGCCAAGCGGCAGCGCACCGAGGCCGAGGCCACGCTCAAGCGTTACATGGATCAGGTGAACCACGCCCGTGAAGAGGCGCTGGCCATTGTGGAAGAAGGCCGCCGCGACGCCGAAGCGGTCCGCAAGCGAACGCAGGATGAGGCTCGCGCCGAAGCCCACGCCATGATCGAGCGTGCCAAGCGCGAACTGGGTCTCGCCCGCGACGACGCCATCAAGGTGCTCTATCAGCAGTCGATCGAGCTCGCCAGCCAGATGGCCGGCAAACTCGTCAAGAAGCAGTTGCAGCCGGGCGACCATCAGGCCCTGCTCGATGAGTCGATCAAGGAAATCGCCGGCTTCAAGCGTTAGTCTGCCGGTGGAGTAGCCACGACGCCATGTCTCTCGACTTCGACAGTTTGACGGCCGCCGCAAAGGTCTACGCCGAGGCCGTGCTCGAACTGGCAGCCAAAGGCGGTCAGGAGGCGGCGGTTGCCGAGGAACTCGCCTCGCTGCGCGACCTTGTCGCGCACGACGCCGGGTTCGCGGCGTTTCTGTCGGCCCCGGCCATCGATCGCGACGCGCGGCGTGACAGTCTCCGCAAGATCTTCGGCGGCAAGCTGAGCGAGACGACGCTCAATCTGCTGCTGGTTCTGAACGACAAGCATCGGCTTTCGATTCTGCCGCAGGTTTGCGACACCTTCCGCCAGATGCTGGAGGCTCGCCGCGGACAGGAGCGGATGTACGTCTCAACTGCGGTGCCGCTGTCCGAGACACAGCGAAACACGCTCATCGGCCTCCTTCAAAAGCTGACGACGCGACAGCCGATTCTGGTCGAAACGGTGGATGCGTCGGTCCTGGGCGGGCTTCGCGTCCAGGTCGGCGACAAAGTCTTTGACAACACCCTTTACAGCCGGCTGCGGCGACTGCGATCGGAGCTGATGGCCACTGTCGATTCGCATTTGCACGAGAATCGCAAGTTCATTCTGGATAGCTGAGTTTTCGACGCCGCCGCCGATGGGCGACGGTCGCTGGACAACGGGACGATTCGTATGAAGATTCAGGTCGACGAAATAACGTCAGTCATCAAGCAGGAAATCGCGCAGTACCACGAGCAGCTCGAGGTCACCGATGTCGGCCGCGTCCTTGAAGTCGGCGACGGCATCACGCGCATCTACGGCCTCGGCGCCGCAATGGCCGGCGAAATGCTCCAGTACGAGTCGGGCGAAATCGGGCAGGTCTTCAACCTCGAAGAAAACTCGGTCGGCGCCGTCGTCCTGGGTGACTATCTCAACATCGAAGAAGGCGAGCAGGTTCGCGCCACGCGACAACTATTGTCGGTGCCCGTCGGCGACGCCATGATCGGCCGCGTGGTTGATCCGCTCGGCCGCCCGCTCGACGGCAAAGGGGCGATCGTCACTCAGCATCGCCGTCCGCTCGAGTTCAAGGCGCCGGGCATCGCCGAACGCCAGCCCGTCAACGAGCCGCTTCAGACCGGCATCAAGCCGATCGACGCCATGATCCCCATCGGCCGCGGCCAGCGCGAGCTCATCATCGGTGATCGCAAGACCGGCAAGACGGCCATCGCCCTCGACACCATCATCAACCAGAAGGGCGGCGACGTCGTGTGCGTCTATGGCGCCGTCGGCCAGAAGGACTCGACCGTCGCGACCATCGTCGAGCGACTCCGCGAAGCGGGCGCGATGGATTACACCATCGTCGTCGTCGCCGGCAGCGCGGCCGCCGCTCCGCTGCAATACATCGCCCCCTATGCCGGCGCTGCCATGGCCGAGTACTTCATGTACGAGCTCGGTCAGGCGACGCTGTGCGTCTATGACGACTTGTCCAAGCAGGCCACCGCCTATCGCCAGCTTTCGCTGCTCCTCCGCCGCCCGCCGGGTCGCGAGGCCTACCCGGGCGATATTTTCTACTGCCACAGCCGACTTCTCGAGCGGTCGTGCAAGCTCGCCGAGCGGTACGTGATCGTGAAGAAGGGCGCCGATCCGAAGTCCACCAAGGGCGTCAACGGCAAGGAGTACGTCGGCGTTCCGGGCAAGCACGAGGTCAAGCACGACCACGAGGCCATGCCCAACAAGGACGAGCACCAGGTCCTGCGGATCTGGAACTCGGGCGGTTCCATGACGGCCCTGCCGATCATCGAAACGCTCGAAGGCGAAGTCTCGGCCTACATTCCGACGAACGTGATTTCGATTACCGACGGCCAGATTTACCTCGAGCCCGATTTGTTCTTCGCCGGTATCCGACCTGCGATCAACGTCGGTATTTCCGTGTCGCGCGTCGGCGGTAACGCCCAGATCAAGGCCATGAAGAAGATCGCCGGCTCGTTGCGACTCGATCTCGCCTCGTACCGCGAGCTCGAGGCCTTCGCCCAGCTCGGAACCGAACTTGAGGCGGCGACGCAGCGGCAGCTCGATCGCGGCGCGCGAATGGTCGAATTGCTCAAGCAGGGGCAGTATCGGCCGTACAACGTCACCGACCAGGTCATCAGTATCTACGCGGGCGCCAAGGGCTTCCTCGATGATCTGCCCGTGGCCAAGGTGCAGGAGTTCGAGCTTGCGATGCTCAAGTTCTTCCGCGATGAGCACACCGATGTCTGGAACGATTTGAAGACCAAGAAGGAAATCACGCCCGAAATCGAAAAGAAGCTGTCTGAGTTGATCGGTACATTCAAGCAACGATTCAAGAAGTAGGACGCAGGCGCGATGGCGAAGGCAAGACAAATCGTCAAACGCCGCAAGGCGGTTACCAACATCCGCAAGATCACGCGGACGATGCAGCTCATCGCCAATTCGCAGTTCCAGGCGGCATTCAAGCGCGCCATGGCCACCAAGCCCTACACGGAGAAAATCACCGAGCTGGCCGACGATCTTTCCGCGACCGCCGGCGATGTCACGCACCCGCTCCTGACCGAAAACCCCGACGCCCCGCGCGATGCGATGTTCGTCCTCACGTCGAACCGCGGGCTTTGCGGTGGCTACAACGGCGTCATCCTTCGCGCTGCCATGGCGCACCTCCACAGCCATACCGATCGGCCGACGGACCTGCATGTTGTCGGGAAAAAGGGCGTCACCTATTTCAAATTCCTCGGCAAGCCCATGGCCGAGCGCATCACCGACATCAACGACAAGCCGCAGTTCGCCCGCATCGAAAAGCTCGCCAACCAGATGATGGACCGCTACGAGAAGAAGGAACTTCGCGCGGTCTATGTCGCCTACATGAAGTTCATCTCGGCCGGCCGGCAGGTTGCCGAAGTCATCAAGCTCCTGCCGCTGGAAAAATCACCGGGTTCAAAACCGGCTCCCGGCGCCGCGCCGGCCCAGACGGTGCAATACGAGTTCTCGCCCGAACCGAAGGAACTGCTCGCCCACCTGCTCCCGCAGACGGTCAGGGTTCGGCTGTTCCAGTGCTTCACCGACGCGGCCGTGAGCGAGCAGATCGCCCGCATGGTCGCCATGAAGTCGGCCACCGAAGCCGCGGAAGACATGATCAAGTCGCTTACGCGACAGTTTAATCGCGCCCGCCAGACGCAGATCACGCTGGAACTGCTCGACATCGTCGGCGGTGCGGAAAGTCTTAAATAAGTCCAACAGGTGCATGAATGAGTGCAACGACGACAACCGGGAAGGTCACGCAGGTCATCGGGTCGACGCTCGACGCCGAGTTTCCTGAAGACAAGCTGCCCAAGCTGTACAACGCCCTGAAGCTGCAGATCAAGCGGCCCGTGGGCGACAAGATGGAAGAGGAAACGCTCTGGTGCGAAGTTGCGTCGCAGCTCGGCGGCGGGCGCGTTCGCGCAGTCGCCCTCGGCTCGACCGACGGTCTTGCGCGCGGCATGGATGTGCACGACACGGGCGCGCCGGTATCGGTGCCGGTCGGCGCGGAAACGCTCGGTCGCGTTTTCAACCTCATTGGTGAGCCGATTGACGGCCGTGGTGCGGTCAACGCGAAGCAGTCGCGGCCGATTCACCGCGCACCGCCGCTGGTTGTCGAGCTCGTTCCGAAGACCGAGCAGCTCGTCACGGGCATCAAGGTCATCGATTTGCTCGCACCATTCGTTCGCGGTGGTAAGACCGGCTTGTTCGGCGGTGCCGGACTGGGCAAGACCGTCATCATTCAGGAAATGATCGCTCGTATCGCCCGCGAGCACTCGGGCTTTTCCGTGTTCGCCGGCGTCGGCGAGCGAACCCGCGAAGGCAACGATCTCTGGCTCGAAATGCAGGAAGCCACCTTCAAGGACACCAGTGGCAAGGTGAAGAAGGTCATCGAACATACGGCCATGGTCTTCGGCCAGATGAACGAGCCGCCGGGCGCACGTCTTCGTGCGGCCCTTTCGGCCCTCACGATGGCGGAGTACTTCCGCGACGAGTCCGGCTCCGACACGATGCTCTTTATCGATAACATCTTCCGGTTCAGCCAGGCGGGTTCCGAAGTGTCGGCGCTTCTCGGCCGTATGCCCAGCGCCGTCGGTTACCAGCCGACGCTCGGCACCGAAATGGGCGAGCTTCAGGAGCGAATCACGTCCACCAAGACCGGTGCCGTCACGTCCGTGCAGGCCGTGTACGTCCCGGCCGACGATCTGACCGACCCGGCGCCGGCCACGGCCTTCACCCACTTGGACGCGTTCATCGTGTTGGCCCGGTCGATTTCCGAGAAGGGCATTTACCCCGCCATCGATCCGCTGGCCTCGTCGAGCCGCATTCTCGACGCCAACTACATCGGCGAGCGGCACTACAACTGCGCGAAGCGCGTGCAGCAGATCCTGCAGCGCTACCGCGACCTGCAGGACATCATCGCCATTCTCGGTGTCGAAGAACTGAGCGAAGAGGACAAGCGAACCGTCGCTCGCGCCCGAAAGATTGAGCGATTCCTCAGCCAGCCGTTCTACGTGGCCGAGGTCTTCACCGGCTTCCCCGGCAAGTACACCGCGCTCGAGGATTCGATCCGCAGCTTCGAGGAAATCTGCGACGGCAAACACGACAACCTGCCCGAGCAGGCCTTCATGTATGTCGGAGCGGTTGAGGAAGCCGTCGAGAAGGCGAAGAAGCTGGCGAGCTGATCGGGCTACTTGATCCCGCTCAGATTGAAAGCCACCGGCCGCGATCCGTCGGATGTCAGCGTTCGCTGAACGGCCGCATCGATGTCCTTGTCATCCCCCGGCAAATAGGTGTCGAAGCGGGCCGTCACGCGTCCGTCGTGATCGAGTACGTAGCAGCGCGGCAGGCCTTCGCCGTGATAGCGCTTCTTGAACATCTCCCAGCCATAAACCAGCAGCGTGTGGGTCAGACTCTTGGCCTGGGCGAAGCGGCGGACTTCGGCCGGTGTGCTGTCCTGGGCATCGACACCGAGCACCACCAGCCCGCGATCGAGATACTTCTGCTGCAGCGAGCTCATAAACGGCGCCTCGTGGCGGCAGGGCACGCACCGTGTTCCCCAGAATGTCAGCACCACCGTCCGGCCTCGGTATTGCGACAGCGAGACGTGATTGCCGTTCAAATCCTTCAGCGTGAAATCGGGGGCGATCGAGCCGATCGTGATGTCACCACCGGTGGACGCCTGCGCGGGCGAACTGAAAATTGAGGGCGACTTGGACGCTGCCGGAGGCGGCGTGCTGACCGACAGCCCCGCCTCGGCCGGCTGAACCGAAACGATCTGCGAGTGTACGGGCATCGGCTTGATGGTCGGTGGGGGGGAGGTCATCACCGGGCTCGAACTGACCACGGCCGTGGATCGGGCCTTGGGCACAGTCGAATAGGTGACGACGGGCGGCGTGGGCGGAATCAGCTTCTGCGCCTGCGACGGCGGACGGGCCTCGCCCTTACCGCCGAGCGGGGTGATGCTGTAGCTCATGGTCTGCGGCGTCAGGGTAAGCGGGGCGGCGTCGATCGGCTTGGCGCCGACCTCCTCGGTGTCGGCCGGACGCATCCAGGACGACTCGGCCATCCACATGCTCATACTTTTCGTATTGCAGCCGGTGAATGACACCACACAGCAGGCCAGTGCGAGTATTCGGATTTTCGTCATCGCTGTACCCCGGGGGTTCAAGGCGACCTCTGTTCGGTATCGGCCGCCGGTCGGCAATAGCTGCACCCTGGAAATCGGTTTTCGAAGGCAGCCGCATGCGGGTCCGAAAATGTCGGGCGCAGGTCCTGCGCGGCCTTGCCAGCGGGCGGGTTGGGGCGGTCAAATGGGCCGATCATGCGAATTGCCATCCTGACCACCGGCGGAACGATCGAGAAAACATACGACGAGACGGACGGCTCGCTGAGAAACGTCCGGTCGGTGTTGCAGGACGTTTTGGTGCGGATGCGCCTGCCCGACCTGACCAGCCGGCACGTGGCGGTCATGTCCAAGGATTCGCTGGAGATGACCGATGCCGACCGGGCCGTGATCCTGGCCGCCGTGCGCGACGCGCTGGCGATCGACGATGCGGTTGTGGTGGTCCACGGGACCGACACCTTGGCGCTGACGGGGGAGTACCTGCATCGCAATCTGGGAGAGCTCGGCAAGCCGGTGATTCTGACGGGGGCCATGCGTCCGTTTGAGTTTCGGGACACGGATGCGTACCAGAACATCACCGAGGCGTTCCTTGCGTGCCGTCTGTTGTCGCCGGGGGTGTATTGCGTCATGCACAACCAGGCCTTGAGGTTTCCCGGTGTGATGAAAGACCGGGACCATCGCACCTTTGCGATGCGTGAAAAACCCCAACACGGCCTGTCGTGAGGAAGCCGCTTTTCGGCCCTGTCGCTGCCGCGCCGTCCGGCATCATACCAAATTCTACCCTTGAATTGGAAGACGGTCGCAGGCCCTAAAATCAGTTTTTGTGGAGCGCGCTTGAACGATCGTCTCGTTGTGTCTCATCCGGGATGCCGCCCGAATCGCTTGGCACTACACTAGCTGATTCACGACGCGGTCCGGGGAGCACCCGCATGGGCAAGTTCGAAATCGTCTCCGAAATGAAGCCTGCCGGCGACCAGCCCCAGGCCATCGAAGCCCTCGTCCGCGGCCTCTCCGACGGCAAAAAGGGCCAGACCTTCCTCGGCGTCACCGGTTCCGGCAAAACCTTCACCATTGCCAACGTTATCCAGGCCGTGCAGCGGCCCACCCTCGTCATCAGCCACAACAAGACCCTTGCCGCCCAGCTCTACGAAGAGTTCAAAGAGCTTTTCCCCAACAACGCCGTCGCCTACTTCGTCAGCTACTACGACTACTACCAGCCCGAGGCCTACATCCCGCAGCGCGACATCTACATCGAAAAAGACGCCAGCCGCAACGACGACCTCGACCGCCTCCGCCTCTCCGCCACCAGCTCGCTCGTCAGCCGCCGCGACACCATCATCGTCGCCAGCGTCTCCTGCATCTTCGGCCTCGGCTCGCCCGAAGACTACAAATCCAGCGTCATCGACATCCACCGCGGCCAGACCTGGGACCGCGACGAGCTCCTCCGAAAGTTCGTCGACCTCCAGTACGCCCGCAACGACTACACCCTGAAGCGCGGCACCTTCCGCGTCCGCGGCGACGTCATCGAACTCCACCCCGCCTACGAAGAGTTCGCCTACCGCATCGAGCTATTTGGCGACGAGGTCGACCGCCTCGACCTCATCAACCCGCTCTCCGGCCAGACCCTCTCCTCCGTCGACCAGGTCTTCGTCTATCCCGCCGTCCACTATGTAATGCCAAAGGATCGCATCGAGACCGCCGCGGCGTCGATCAAGGCCGAACTCGACGAGCGCCTCGACCATTTCCGCCGCCAGGGCAAGCTCCTTGAAGCCCAGCGCCTCGCCGCCCGCACGAAATATGACATCGAGATGATCCTCGAAGTCGGCTACTGCTCAGGCATCGAAAACTACTCGCGCCACCTGGCCGGCACGGCCCCGGGCGCAAAGCCCAACACACTGGTCGACTATTTCCCCAAGGACTTCCTCGTCGTCATCGACGAGTCCCACGCCTCCATCCCGCAGATCGCCGCCATGTACAACGGCGACCGCGCCCGAAAGCTCGTCCTCGTCGATCACGGCTTCCGCCTGCCGAGCTGCCTGGACAACCGGCCGATGAAGTTCGACGAATTCGAGGGCATGATCAACCAGGCCATTTACGTCTCGGCCACGCCCGGCCCATACGAATTGAAACAGACCGGCGGCGAGGTCATCGAGCAGGTCATCCGACCAACGGGCCTGATCGACCCGCCCATCGAAGTGAAGCCCGCTCGCGGTCAGGTCCCTGACCTGCTCCTCCAATGCCAGGCCCGCGCGGCGGCCGGCGAGCGGACGCTCGTTACCACGCTCACGAAGCGGCTAGCGGAAGACTTGTCCAACTACATGAAACAGGCCGGCCTCCGCTGCCAGTACCTGCACAGCGAAGTAGACACCATCGAGCGCGTCGAAATCCTCCGCGACCTGCGCATGGGCAAGTTCGACGTCCTCATCGGCGTGAACCTCCTCCGCGAAGGCCTCGACCTCCCCGAGGTCTCCCTCGTCTGCATCCTCGACGCCGACAAGGAGGGCTTCCTCCGCAGTGCCACCAGTCTCATCCAGACCATCGGCCGCTGCGCCCGAAACGTGAATGCCGAAGTCATCCTCTACGCCGACAAGATCACGCCCGCCATGAAGCAGGCCATGGACGAAACCGCCCGCCGCCGCGTGCTGCAGGAGAAGTACAACGCCGAGCACGGCATCACGCCCGAAACGATCGTCAAAGCCATCCACCGCGGTCTCGAATCCGAGCTGACCGCCCACCGCACGGCCCGCGAAGCCGTCCGCCAGTCCGAAACCGAGTTCGACAAGACCGAGGCCATGGTCGACCTCGAAAAGGAAATGCTCGCCGCCGCCGAAGCCCTCGACTTCGAACGCGCCGCCGAAATCCGCGACCGAATCAAACGCCTGAAGGACCAGCCCACGCTCTTCACGGTTCCGGCTGCATCGCCCCCGCCGGCCGCCGACTCCGTGAAGTAGACGACCCGCACGACGCCGTTATCGGTTACCCGTCGCCGGCGCTCGATGCGGACGCCGCGCCTCCGCATCGGCCAGCAGTTGCTCGGCCAGCCGCGCGGCGCCTGCGTCACCACTTTGCTTCGCTTTGTCGAGTGCGGCCCGCGCAGTCACCGCCGCGCTCGAAAATTGCCCCAGCTCAGCCTGGGCAGCCGCAAGCACTAGCATCGGCATCACCGAATCCGGGGGCGAAGATTGCAGCAGCCGTTGAGCAAGCTCCATCGCCTCAACCCCATTGCGAACTGAAGCATCCGCGCTCGTCGCCAGCATCCAACCGAGGTGCGTCAATGCCTCGGTCGAACGCGGAGCGAGCAACAGGCACGCGCGATACGCCTCGACCGCCCGAGCCTCCGCGCCGAGCCGCCTCAGTAGCCCGGCAAGCCCCAACCGCGGATCAACCCACTCCGGCCGCATCGCCGTCGCCGCGGCATAATGCTCCTCAGCTATCGCAGGCCGATCAGACGCGGCAAGCACCTCCGCCAGTTGGTACTGCGCCTCCGGAAGGTAAGGATTGATCTGCACCGCCCGTCGAAGCTCGATCACCGCACCATTCGTGTCCCCGCGCCGCAACAAAAGCGTCCCAAGATTGTTGTGTCCTTCGGCGAATTCAGGATCGATCCGCACCGCCTCACGATACGCCGCTTCGCCTTCCTCAGCCCGCCCGATCGAAACCAGATGGTCGCCCAAGGCGAATTGCGCCAGATTGTCCTGCGGCGATCGCGCGACACCCGCGCGCATGAGCGCTGTCGCCGATTCCACCTCACCGAGCTTTACCAGCACGCCCGCGAGATTCTTTCGCGTCCGAACATCCCCCGGCGCAAGACGTAGCGATTCTCGGTACAACCCCGCCGCCTCCGCGTCACGCCCGCCCACCGCCGCGTTGTATCCCAAACCCGACATCGCCAGCCACGCCGCCGGATTTTTCGCCAGCGTGTCGCGCCACAGCATGTCGGCATCCCGAAAAATTCTGCATCGAGCGAACGTCGCTCCAACCATCAGCACAACCGGTACGCAGCCCGCCAGCGCCAGCGTCGTCCGTGGAACCATTCTGAGTGACGCAACCACCGCGACCACCATCGCGATCGGGCCAACACACGCCAGATACTGAAAATGGTCCGCCACGAACGAAAACCGCATGTAATAGAGGTTGATCAGGCCCAGCGTCGGCAACAGCGTTCCAACAAAGAACAGTGAAGCCACAAACGGCCCGCGCCCGATCCGTCGCCGCGCGAGCCACAAACCGACGATCGCTCCAACCACGCCGGCCGGGTACAGCCACGCCCGCCAATCGCTCAACGCGACATCCCACCGCGGATAGACGAACGCAAGCTTCGCCGGCCACGCAAGCGTCGCGAGATAGAACGTGATCGCTCGCCCGGCAATCAGCACCCGTTGCCCGACTGATAGTTGCCACTCGCTCCCGGTCGCGCCGACGTGTCGGTGCTCCATCCAGACCGTCATCGCGCTGAGAACGACTCCCACCGCGAAGTGCGGAAGCAAATCGATCACGTCGCGTCGTCGAATCGCGCCGGCCTTCCACCAGGCAACCAGCAGTAGCGCCGCCGGCAACGAACACGCCGCCGTCTTGCTCAGGAGAGCGGCCACGAACGACGCCAACGAAAGCGCGTACCACCATCGCAGCTGCGCGCCGCGCCGCGCCTCACCACTCGGCTGCGATCGCAAATATGCCAGCGCCCCAAGAAAATAGAAAAGCCCCGACAAACAATTCTTCCGCTCCGTCACCCACGCAACGGACTCCACCTGCACCGGATAGATCGCCCAGATCAGCGCTGCCCACCACGCCCCCGGTATCTCCAATCGCAGCAGTACCCGCCACAGTAGCAGGGCAGACCCGAGGTGCAGCGCCACATTCAATACGTGAAATCCGCGCGGATCGTCGCCCCACAATCGCCGCTCAAGCCAGAATGTGCTGTACGTGATCGGGTAATACTGCGTAACCGCCCCCGGTCGCACCCAAATGTCCCGCAGTCCCTCCGCCGTCCGCAACGCCATATTTTGCGTGACGTAATCATCATCATCCCAAACGAATCCCGCCGACATTGCCGGCCAGAATGCCGCCAGCCCAATTCCCACCAGCAGGAGGGCGGCCCCGATGCCCCCGCGACCATGCTTGCCTGATTCGACCACGCGCCGCTCACCGAAATGAAAAAAGGCCGGACGCTCCAGCGAGCATCCGGCCCAATCTTACACGTTACAGAGTCGACTGCGTGTCTGCAGTCACTACTTGTTCTCGTCGAGCTTCTGCACCAGGCCCGGCACCTGATCCGCACCGGCCGGCGACTTGATCGACGATCCCTTGAAGTCGTCCCCGATCGGCTCAAACTTGCCCCCAAGGTTGTTCACGAGGAACGCCTCGCTCACGGCATAGAACGACATCCGGTTCTCTGGCCGGGCAAATCCGTGGCCCTCGTCCGGGTAGAGCACATACGTCACCGGGATCTTCTTGCCCTGCATGGCATGGACAATTTGATCCGACTCGGCCTGATTGACGCGCGGATCGTTCGCACCCTGCCCGATCAGCAGCGGCTTCTTGATCCGATCGACGTAAGTCAGCGGCGAGCGCTGATTGAGCAGCGACTTGCCGTCATCCGTGCGATGATCGCCGACGCGCTTGGTAAACGTCTCGATCATCGGCTGCCAGTACGGCGGAATCGAGTTGAGCAGCGTCTGCAGGTTCGACGGCCCGACAATGTCGACGCCGCACGCGAATGTCTCAGGGGTAAACGTCAGCCCGACCAGCGTCGCGTAGCCGCCGTAGCTGCCGCCCATGATCGCCACCTTCTTCGGATCGGCGATGCCGCTCTTCACGGCCCAATCGACCGCGTCGAGCAAATCGTTATGCATCTTGCCGGCCCACTCATGGTTGGCCGAGTTAATGAAGTTCTTCCCGAAGCCGGTCGAACCGCGATAGTTGACGCTCAGAACGGCAAAGCCGCGATCGGCCAGCCACTGATGCGTCGGGTTCAGGCCCCAGCCGTCGCGCGCCCACGGTCCGCCGTGGACGTTGAGCACCATCGGAATCGGCTTGTCCGGCTTGCCGCTGTTCTTGGGATCGCTCGACTTCGGCAGCGTCAGATAGCTGACAAGATCAAGGCCGTCGCGCGACTTAATGATCACCGGGTGCATCTTCGCAAGCGGCGCGCCATCCAGCGCCGGGCGATTGGTAAACAGGAAATTCGCCTTCTTTGACGGGCGGTCATACAGATAGAACCGTGCCGGGCCGTCATCCACGACATACGTCACGATCCACTTCTTGTCATCCAGACTGCGCGAGCCGATGTTCAACTCGCCGTCCGCGACGGTTTTCAGGTACGCCAGGTCGGCCTCGATCGACTTGTCCAGCACCTTCCAGTTCTTGCGGTCGTACGTAAACGCCACCGCCTGAATCGTCTTCTCCGTCGGATGCGCCAGAACTTCGCCCGCGTCGGCCTTCGAGTCCTCGGCGATCAGCGTCTGCTTGTTGCCGTTCGAAAGGTCGATCGCCGTCAGCGCCGCCGTGTTCCGGCCGCGACTGTCCAGCATGTAGAGCATCTTGCCCGACTTGTCGAACCCGCCGGCCCCGCTCGTCAGCGCGTCATCCAGACCGATCTTCGCGAACGACTCGGCCTTTCCGTCCGGCTTCAGGATGAAAATCTCCTGCCCGCCGTCTGGTGTGGACTTGGTCGCCATGCGGACGTTGCCGTCGTTGTCGATCGAGTAGCCCGCGTATCCATCCTTGTTTTCAAGAACCATCTTGTCGTCGGCGGTCCGGATGTTGACGCGATGGATGTCGTGGTATTTCTTGTCGCGATTGTTCAGCCCCACCAGGATGAAATCCGGCGTCTTCTCGTTCACGTCCTCGATCCGAGCGGCCACTCCGTCAAACGGCGTCAGGTCGATCGTCTTGCCGGTCTTCAGGTCCGTCGAATAGACATGCCAGTTCTCGTCGCCGCCCTTGTCCTGGTTGTAGAGAATGTGATCATTGGTAAATGCCCACTGATACATCCGAATTCCGCGCTTGTCGTCATGCGTGACGACTTTCGCAGCGTCCGGCTTGTCCGCCGGCGCCACCCAGACATTCATCACGCCATTGTTCGGAGCCAGCCACGCCAGCCACCGGCCATCCGGGCTGATCTGCGGCATCGCGCGATCCGGGTTGCCAAAAAGCAGCTTCCTCGGGATCAAGCCGTCAACAGTACCGGGTGGGGCGGCCAGCGCCGGCAGCGCGATCCCGCCAATCATGGAAACAAGCAACAGACCGGGACGTTTCATTCAGATGCTCCTTGCAATATGACAGGTATTCGAGTGACTCGGATCAATCTTGGCGGAGTCTCCGGTTGAGTGAGTCCCAACCGTCAGCCCTCCTGACGCTCAACGCAAACAGGTGATCGCGCTAACGTCTATTCCGACCAGAATAAGCGAAAATGCCCAACTCCGCCCGGATCGACACAGCCCGCCTTCAACCCCACAATGGCCCTATGCAACCCACCATCGCCGTCCTCGATTTCGGCTCCCAATACTGCCAGCTGATCGCCCGCCGCGTCCGCGAGAACCACGTCCACTCGCGCATCTTCGCGCCCGGCGTCAAGTCCGACGCCCTCCGCAAACAAAATGTCGTCGGCATCATTCTTTCCGGCGGACCCGCCAGCACTTACGACCGCGGCGCTCCCACCTGCGACCCGGCCCTCTTTGACATGGGGCTCCCCGTCCTCGGCATCTGCTACGGAATGCACGTCGGCTGCGAACTCCTCGGCGCCCGCGTCCACGCTTCCCAATGCCGCGAGTTCGGCCGAACCGCCCTGATTATCTCCCATCCGGACCCGCTCCTCTCCCACGTTCCGCCCGAGACCACCGTCTGGATGAGCCACGGCGACATCGTCAGCGAGCTACCCGGCGATTTTACCCCGCTGGCCGCCACGCCCACCTGTCCCATCGCCGTCGTCCGCCACGCGAAGCGGCCGTTCTGGGCCGTCCAGTTTCATCCCGAAGTCACCCACACCGCGCATGGCGGACAGATCCTCCGCAACTTCCTGTACGACATCTGCGGCTGCAAACCGGTTTGGCGCGCCGACAGCATGATCGAACAATCCGTCGCCGCCATCCGCGAGCGCGTCCCCGCCGACGCCCGCGTGATCTGCGGCCTCTCCGGCGGCGTCGACTCCAGCGTCACCGCCGCCCTCGTCAGCCGCGCCGTGGGCGAACGCCTGACCTGCATATTTGTCGACAACGGCCTGCTACGGCTCGACGAGCGCAATCGCGTCGAAGCCACCTTCCGCGGCCATTTCAAGATCGACCTGCGCGTCATCGACGCCGCCGACCGCTTCCTCGCAAAGCTCGCCGGCATCGCCGACCCGCAGGAAAAACGCCGCCGCATCGGCCACGAGTTCATTTCCGTCTTCGCCGAACAGGCCACGACGATCCCCAACGCCCGCTTCCTCGCGCAGGGTACGATTTACCCCGACGTCATCGAGTCCGGCGTCTCCGAAGCCGGCACCGCCGCCGGCATCAAGCTCCATCACAACGTCGGCGGCCTGCCGCGCGAGATCGGCTTCGAACTGGTCGAACCGCTCCGCGACATGTTCAAAGACGAGGTCCGTACCGTCGGCGAACTGCTCGGCCTGCCCGACGAGCTGCTCTGGCGTCACCCCTTCCCCGGCCCCGGCCTCGCCGTGCGCATCATCGGCGACGTCACGCGCGAGCGCTGCGACCTCCTCCGCCAGGCCGACCAGATCATCATCGAAGAGCTCGTCGAGGCCGGCTGGTACCGCAAAGTCGCCCAGGCCTTCGGTGTTCTGTTGCCCGTCGCCAGCGTCGGCGTCATGGGCGACGGCCGCACCTACGCCGGCCAGTCCGTCATCGCCGTGCGAGCCGTCGAAACCACCGACTTCATGACCGCCGACTGGGCCCACCTCGATCCGACGGTCCTAAGCCAGATCAGCAGCCGCATCGTCAACGAAGTAAAGGGCATCAACCGCGTAGTCTACGACATCTCCAGCAAGCCGCCCGCTACCATTGAGTGGGAATAACGCGGACGGCGGGTCGGAATTGGTGATCGCTATCGACTCATCCTTTGTTGCAGTCGTCTCGCGGGTCTGAAGTTTTCGAACAGAGGACGCCTCTACCGTGTCGACCGCCCTCATTCTCGCCCATGGTCTGACAGACGCCGAAATCTCCGCCCTGCAATCGCTCTCCTTGATCGTGGCAGCGAGTCTCGTTTCACTGGGCTTGCTGATCTTTTCGAAGAAGGCCGCCATCATTGCCGCGTCGCTCACAATTCTGGCCGCCGTGGCATCGGCGATTCACCTGTGTCCGCCGCAACTGCTTAGGTCGGGCGCAGAATCACGGCCCACACACGCAATTCCGTCGGCCCGTGTGATCGAGAGTCACGCGGTTTGCGCAGGTCCCGCCTTGCTCGCGCTTGTAATCGCTCTGGCATCGCGAAAACGACGCGTCCCCGGGGCCAATTCAGAGTCCTTCCCGGCGGAGAATCGAGCCGCCAACTACCATTAGGCGCTCATGATCGGCCTTCCGTTTGCGATCGGTGCGACGGTTCTCTCGTTTTATCTGGGCATCGCGGCGCTCGCACTTCGAACCTCATCCCGAAAAAAATCCGTCCGGATAGCAAGCGTGGCACTCACGGTTGCCTGGGGCGGAGCTCTATATGTGGCGATTGTCGAGTGGAACGCCCCCTTCGGCGGCCGCCTCGGCGCGATCGCAATGCTGGCGCTGGCGGCCTTCATGTCGCTACCCGCCCTCGGCGCATGCCTGCCACTGAAACCCGAAATCGACCCCACCACAGTCTGCGCCAATTGCGGCTACTCCCTCCTCGGCCTGCGCCAGCCGCGCTGCCCCGAATGCGGAACGCCGTTTTCAGCCAAATACCTCCGCCCACCGCCAAAACCCGATCCACCGAAAAATCCGGACGACACCTGAATATCTCCCACCCGGCCCGGCAATATCCCGTGGGAGGACTCATCATGCTCGCCTGTTGTTGTGGCCCGTCGCCGATTTTGATGCTCGGCGTTTTCGGCTGGATCGTGGGATTGGCGCTGGGTCTACTCGGATTCATTCTCGCCCCATTTAGCGAAACCGCGGCGCGAATCTTCGCAGGCATTTCACTCTTCGCCTCTGTGCCCGTGCTCATCCTCGGCGGTCTCCTGTTATTTACAGGCGGACTGCGAACCATCCTGCCGTCAATTGTCATGTTGGGAACACCACTGCCCGCCGGCATCACCCTCGCGTTCGCGCCGCGATCAACCGACGGCGGCGCAAAACGAGACCCGTACCGCTGCCGCGTCTGCAACTACCGCCTCCACGGCCTGACCAAGCCGCGCTGCCCCGAATGCGGCGTCGAATTCTCACCGGCTCTGCTTCGGCCGCCACCCGACCCGGCCGTTGAACCCGGTGAAAAGAAATCGCGATCCAGGAAGGGTTGACGTAGACCCACGATCCCGCGCTGATGTCGGCGTGCCCGCCGACGAAGCACATAACTCCCCTCGCTGCCCAACCTGCGGCTATCGCCTCACTGGACTTCGTTCGAAACGCTGTCCGGAGTGCGGCGACGCACTCGACGCACGCGACCGTTGGTGGCGTGCGCTATGGCTCGCCGACGACAGTCGCCCAGATCGCCGCGCGCGCCGCACCGAAATCGCAATGGGATCGCTCGGCGTCCTGTTCATGATTGCGGGCTTCGCGCTATGGTGTATTTCCCCCTCGGACTCAACTGGCGGAACGGTCCTCGGTATTAGCCCCGCCTTCCGATTCCGCGCTGACGGCAGCGTCCTGATCCTGAGCCTCGCGGCCCTCTGGTACTGCCGCGAAACCGATGAGCCAATGCACATCGTCCTGCCAATCGCCGGCCTTGCCTGCCTGCTTTACGGGCTTATCTCTTACTTCGTGTTCTGATTCCGCGATAACAAAATATGCTATAATTTGACATCAGGCCCAAATGCGACATTGGGGCCTCGGAGCAAAGCCATGAACGTATCCTTGACCCCCAAGCAAAAGAAGTTCATCGAAAAACAGGTCAAATCCGGCGACTACCAGACCGCCAGCGAAGTCGTCCGTGATGCACTGCGCTTGCTGGAGAAGCGCGACCGGCAATTTGAGCGGCTCCGACGTGACATCCAGGACGGAATAGATCAGTTGGATCGTGGCGAGGGAATTCCTTTCGATGAAGCAGCCGTCAGGCGAATTAAAGCGGAAGGCCGGCGCCGCCTGGCAGCATCCCCCCGAAAGCGCCGCGCATGAGCCGCGTCGAATATTCGCCCCTGGCGATGGACGACATTTCCGCTGTTTGGGATTTCATCGCGGCGGACGATTCGGCTGCAGCGGACGGATTCATCGAAGAATTGCTCGAGGACTGTAAACGAATCGCACAAATGCCCCGAATGGGACGAAAGCGACCCGAATACGGTCGCGTACTGCGAAGTTTTCCGTTCCGCGATTACATCATCTTCTATCGATGCGCATCGTTTGGAATCGAAGTGGCTAGGGTCGTCAGTGGATTTCGCGATCTCGATCGCCTCAACTGGCCGAAAGAATAGCCCAAGATCAGCGCCCGAATCGAAGTGGCGTTTTGGTGATCGGCGCAGCTCGTCAAGGTCCCGACAGCGCTTACCGCACCCGCCGCCGAATCAGCACTGCCCCCAACCCAAGCAGCGCGATCGTCATTGGCTCCGGAACCGGAACCAGTGCATACGCGTGAACCGCGCCGTTGAAAACGCCCGAGCCAACGATGATCCCGCTCTCGCTGATGCTCATCGCCGACGAGGACGTGTTCGTCGAAAGATCCCAGCCCGATCCGCCCGGAATCAAATCCTGAATGCGATACGTCGAAACGCCGTCATACAGGAACGGAATCGCAAACGCCGATGAAGCCGTCCCCACCGCCCAGCCGTTCGAGTTCACGCCCCGCGCCGAGCCCTGGCTCGTCCCGATCGGCAGCGGAATCGGCTGAATCCCATTCGCCTGCGTCCAGATAAACGGCAGCCCCGATCCCTGGTTCAACATGCTCGAGCCAACCACGTGCCCGGCGTTGCTCACGTCAAACGTCAGCGCCCCGTTGAATCCCGGCAATGCCCCAACCTCAAACGCCGAAGCCGAACCGATGTCATAGACATAACCGACGTTCCGCGCCGCGTTGTTTGGATCAATACCCTGGCCCACGATCCGACCAGAATCATTGATCGAAAACGCCGTCAAAATAAAACTTCCGCCCGGTGTCGTCTGCGTGATAAACGTGCCAGTTCCACCCTGGTAGATCACTCCGCGCTGCAGACTCCCGCTGTTGGCCGATCCAACTGCGATACCGGACTGATTGATGTCATTCGCATCGCCCAGCGTCTGCCCGGCCGGCAGCGGCAACTGCGAAACCACGCCGCTGTTCCAGATCAGCGGTAGTCGGCTCGAACCAAACGCGGTTGTTGCCCCGGCGCCGACAATCTGTCCGTTGTCGTTGACGCCATTGCCAACGCTGAACGGCCGCGACGGTGAAGCCAGACTCGGCAATCCGATCTGCCCGCCGCCCTGCGTCCAGGAGTAAGCATGCGCCGCGCCGCTGTTCGGTAACGAACGCCCGGTTGCCACGCCGCCCGGGGAGATCCGGTTGCCCTGAGAGTTGGCATCGCCCGGAAGGATCCCGATATCCAAAATGTTGTAAGCCGGCGGAAACGCCAGCGCTACGCTCGCGGAACCAGCCAACACGGAAATCAAAGCAACAACAGAAGTGCGACGCATCTTTCTTCTCCTCGAAATGGAACCGGAAACTCCGGCTCGACAAGCCGCCGATCATACCGCAATTCACACCCGCCCGACGCCGAATTTTGACCCCATCGCGACTCCGTGCCGCGAATTCGTCGCAAGTCCCGAATCGTTTGCGATTTAGACGTCGCAACCGCATTATCTCTACATGAGCAATCCCACCCTCCGAACCCGCTTCGCCCCCTCGCCCACCGGCTACCTCCACATCGGCGGAGCCCGCACGGCCCTCTTCAACTGGCTCCTCGCCCGCCGCCTCGGCGGCAAGTTCATCCTCCGTATCGAAGACACCGACCAGCAACGCAACATCCCCGAAGCCGAGGCCAAGCTCATGCAGGACATGCGCTGGCTCGGCATCGACTGGGACGAAGGCCCCGACGTCAGCGGTCCACACGGCCCGTACCGCCAGAGCGAACGGCTGGACGCCTACCGCGCCGCCGCCGACAAACTCATCGACGCCGGCCTCGCCTACTTCGCCTTCGACACCGCCGAAGAGCTCGACGCCCTCCGCAAACAAGCCGCCGCCGAGAAAAAGGCCTTCAAATACGCCCGCCCCAACCCGCTCCCATCCCGCGCCGACGCCGATCGCGCCCGCGCCGCTGGCAAGCCCGTCGTCATCCGCCTCGCAGTTCCCCACGTCGAGATGGTCGTCCACGACGAAATCCTCGGCGACGTCACCTTCGCCGCCGGCGAAGTCGAAGACTTCGTCATCTTCAAATCCGACGGCTTCCCCACCTATCACTTCGCCGTCGTGCTGGACGACGACCACATGCAGATCACCCACGTGCTCCGCGCCCAGGAGCACCTCATGAACACCCCCAAGCACATCTTCATCCAGCGCGCCCTCGGCTTCCGCACCCCGCAATACGCCCACCTACCGCTCGTCTTCAACATGGACGGCTCGAAAATGTCCAAGCGCGACAAAGCCAAGGACATCGCCGCCGGCCGCCTCCCGCGCGAGATCGACGTCCACGACTTCCGCGTCAGCGGCTATCTCCCCGAGGCCATCGTTAATTTCATCGCCCTCGTCGGCTGGTCGCCGGGCCAGGACCGCGAAAAAATGACGCGCGACGAAATGACCCAACTCTTCACGCTCGACCGTATCAACAAAACCAGCGGCCGCTTCGATCGCGACAAGCTACTCGCCATGAACACCGACTACATCGCCGCCGCCACCCCCGCGCGGCTCCTCTCCGGTTTCCGCGACTACGCCGCCGCCACAAACTCGCCCCTCGCCGCGCTCGACGACGCAAAACTCGCCGCCGCCCTCGCCGCCTGCAAGGGTTTCCGCACCTTCAAAGACATAGACACCAAAGTCGGCCCCCTCTTCGCCGCCGACGAGTCAATTACCTTCAATCCCGACGCGGTCGCAAAGACCCTCGCGAAGAACAATGGTCAGGGCTACGCCACGCTCGAAAAACTCACCCCCGTCCTCGAATCAGTTGCCACGTGGACGGCCGAGAATCTGGATGCGGCCATCAAGAACTACTGCGAGCAGAACGCCGCAAAAATGGGCGATGTCGCCCAACCCCTCCGCGTCGCCCTTACCGGCAACACCATCAGCCCCAGCATCGGCGAAACCCTGACGCTCCTCGGCCGGGATGCCACGCTCCGCCGCGTCCGCCGCTGCCGCGAAACGCGGAGCTAGTCGGACGATATAATGAGAGCATGGCACCGCTCTCACTGGAACGAGCCCTTATGGCGGTTGAAAAAGTCCGCGAACGACTGCTCCGCGCCACGTCGGCCCTCGAAAAAAACGGTGTGCCGTACGCCGTCATCGGGGGGCATGCGGTTGCCGTCTGGGTGGCCCGTGTGGATGAGGATGCAGTGCGAAACACCGTCGACGTCGACCTGCTCCTCAATCGGACTGACTTGCCGAGAGCTATTGAATCGCTGTCGAGCGTCGGGTTCGAGTTCGCGGAAGTCCGAGGCGTGCCGCTTTTTGTGGAAACGGCAAATCCAAGCCCGAAGCGCGGCGTCCATATTGTGTTTGCGGGCGAAAGGGTTCGCGCCCACGAAGTTCATGCCGCCCCCACGCTAGCGCATGCTGATCGTGCCGCCGATGGATTCTCCGTTATCGATCTGAAGTCTCTTCTGGCAATGAAGCTCACAGCAAATCGCGACAAAGATCGCACACATCTTCGTGACATGCTCGAACTCAACATGATCACCCCCGACCTCGAATCGCAGCTCCCCGCCGATCTCCGCGCCCGCCTCGATCACATCCGCGCCAATCCCGAATAGCCCCTCCCGCAAGAGAATTCCCACGGCTGAACGGCGATCTCGCCCCCGAATTACCGATATTCCCTTCGCATCGCCGCGTCGAGCCGCGCGGCAACCTCGCCACCACAGGAGCCGGTCCATGAAGCAGAACGCCATCCGCCCAGCGTCCCTCGCTATCGCCATTTTCAGCTTTGTCGTGGCCGGCTGCGGCACGGCCGACAGCTGGAAGCTTCTCGGCAACGGCAATATCAACCCTGATAGCGACTTCCTCGGCACGCGTGACGGCCAGCCGCTCGAGCTCCGCGTCAACAACAACCGCGCCCTGCTCATCCAGCCCACCGTCAGCACCCCCAACCTCATCGGCGGCTACATCGCCAACTCGGCCGCTGACCTCGTCATC
>JAATGM010000057.1 GCA_015654675.1 Planctomycetota bacterium
TCGTGGAACGGACAATTGCGTGGCTCTCGACCTTCCGCCGCCTGGTCGTGCGATATGAACGGAATCTGACCATGTACCAGGCGTTTTTCCATGTCGCGTGCCTGATCATCACCCTGAGGCGGTTATGAAACTGGTTCTAGCGAAGTATGATTCAGCCGATCGCCAACTGTTACTCCATTCGGTTCCCTCGATAGCGACGCGGTAGCGACTAAACGCCGCATCCGGGAGTTGGCGAGGATCGCTGACATAGGCGTCGATCAACTGCCGCAGGACGTAAGCGCCCTTATTGTCCATGCGGTTCACGTCATAGCAATTGACCACTAGCCGGTCCTTATACTGCTTCAGCTCTGTGAACTCGGGCGAGGGATCGGGAACATGGTCTGGCCAGAGCTGTGGACACGAAGCAAGATCAGACACTTCAAGCAAACGCTTGCGGGCACGTTCGACTGATTCGTTGACGAAAAAAGTGATCAAGGCGGAGGCAAGGTGGCTCGCCAGGGTTGGCTCCGACTTTACGCCGGCTATGTAGAAGTCCCGAAGTCTTTGTCCTTTCTGGGTGTTTCCAAGTATCGTCACAATGGTCTTGGCTTTCGCAAGAGCTGTAAATTCAATTTGTCGGTACAGGACTGCATCTGCTAAATCGTGTGCGACTTGGCTTAGTTCGTCGGCAACGGCGACGATCTGGCTCTCAATTGTTCGATGAGCCGGAACTTCCATCAATCTCGCAAACAAGCGGCGTGTGTCGGGATAGACGTAAGGTGCACGGGAATCGCCCCGCTTGAATATCCGGGTGTGCTTAAGAATGCCTTCCAGACACTGAAGCATTAGGTTCAGGCCCCCATCGGAATCGTATCGCTCTAGCGTCGAGAGCAATCTAACACTTTGGAAGTTGTGCTTGAAATCACACTTCGGAATGGCGTCGTGCCATCGTCCGGTCATTTGATCGCACATGTGGCGCGGAGGCGGGTGGTCGTTTTGTAGAAAACGTTGGATTTGATGTTCTCCGGCATGACCGAATGGCGCATGGCCGACATCGTGGCCGAGAGAAATTGCCTCCACCAAGTCCTCGTTCATTCCGAGGCGCCGAGCGATGGTCCTCGCGACTTGGGTTACCTCCAGCGTGTGAGTTAGCCGCATCCGTGCGTGTTCTTTGCCCTCCGACGTAAGGTAAACCTGTGTCTTGTGCGCCAGGCGACGGAAGCATCGACTGTAGAGGATGCGATCGCGGTCCCGGGCGAAGTTTGACCGGTTTGGGTCAACATCGATCCCAGACATTCGTTCCGCTTTTTCGTCTCTGAACGCGTGTGGATGGAGTGAGGTGCCTTGGGACATTCCGACTCCTTTTCGCCAAAGTAGACGCGAGACCGCGTATGGTCAAGCCGAGGATGAGCGAGTTCGCGGGAGTGATGTTGCGGTTGTGAACGACTAGCACGTCTGCATGGGGTGCACAAGGTCGGTGGTTCGGATGGGTACGGCTGGTTGAGTGGGGATGACTGCTCGGGTCGATGGTGGCCTGTCCGGCCGGGGACGGCCGGGTTCGCCGTCGGGGACTGGCTCGATGGTGTCGCGCGGGAATGCCTGGGAATTGGTATTCGTGCGCGTTGGCGTGGCGTTCTCGATTCGCACAACGCACCGTACCCGGGCTTACGCCTCGGGCTCGGATGGTGCGCGGCTCTGTCGCGCGGGTGGATTTAGGAGGGCGGCGGGGTTTGGTGGGGTCGTTCGCCCTCCGGGCGAAGAGGGAAAAACGGCGGGGCCGGCGTCCCGGGGGTTGAAACCCCCGGCTAGGTTCGATCGCCCTCCGGGCGAAATGGGAGCGGCGGAATCCGAAGATGTGAAGTGGAATGGGAGTGCAGAAACGTTGGGGCTCGGTGGGGGAGCGTTCGTTGTTTCGCAGTCGCGCGCGTGTACGTGGAGTTCTCGATTCGCACAACGCACCGTACCCGGGCTGACGCCTCGGGCTCGGATGGGGCGCGGCTCTGTCGCGCAGGTGGATTCGGGAAGGCGGCGGGGTTGGGTAGGGTCGTTCGCCCTCTGGGCGAAGAGGAAAATGGGAGCGTTTCTGCATGGGGTGCAGAAGGTCGCAGGTTCGGATGGGGAGCGGCCGGTCGAGTGGGGGTAACTACTCTGTTCGGTGGTCACCTGCCCGGCCGGGGACGGCCGGGTTGCCCTGCTGCGCGACGGCGCAGGGTGGGGGTCGGTGACGAGTGGCGCGTTATTGTGCCTGGGGCGGTGGTTTGTCTGGCGTGTTGGGCGGCGTGTTCTTTGTTGTGGTCAGGGGGCGGCCGACGGTCATTTCCAGGGATGCCAGTGCTGTCGCGAGGTCGAATTGGGCGGCTAGTTGGCCTCGGTGGGCTTCCAGTCTTGTTCGCTGGGCTTCCAGCATTGCCAGGATTGTTGTTCTGCCTGCGGTGAGGGAGTTGTGGGCGGACTCCAGGTTTTTCTCTGCCTGCGGGATGATCTGCTGCTCGTAGAGATTGGCGATGCTTGCCACGGTTAACAGTCGGTCCACGGCGGAGCGGATGGACTGGGAGGTGCGGATGATCTGGTCTTCGAGTTCCTTGGTTGCCTTTTCGTATTCGAGTTTTGCTTTGGCGATCTGGGCCTGATTCTGGTCGAAGATGGGCAGCGGCATGGTGAGTGAGGGGCCGAGCACGTTGGTGACGTCCTGCTGTCGCTCCTGGCTTCGCTGGCCGCGCGATTCGATGTCGGGCGCGGTGAGGGCTCCGCCGGCGATGGAGGCGCGGCCGGTGTCGGCGAGGATTCGTCGGCCGGGCAGGGCGCGGCCTTCTTCGCGTTCGAGAAAGGGACCGACCCAGATCTCGGGGACGATCTGACGCCATTCGAGTCGAAGCTTGGCTTCAGCGTTGTCGACGTTGGCGGCGAGCGATTTCAGGTCGAGGCGGGAGTCGCGGGCGATGGTGATGAGGGACTCGGCATCGAGCGGCGTGTCGATCGTGACTGACAGGCCGTCGGTCAGCTCGACGGCGTCCATGTTCTGGTTCAGGGAGAGCAAGGTGGCGAGGCGGCGTTTGGCGTCGGCGGCTTCGAAGCGGGCGCTTTGCACGTTGACCTGGGCTGAGAGCACCTGGGCGCGAGCGAGGTTGATGTCGAGATCGCTGGCGGGGGCGGTGGCCGGAGCGGTGGCAGTGGCGGGGGTGGTGGCGCTTTGGGGCTGAATGGCGTCGGCCGAGCGCTGATAGAGGGCGAGGTTTTCCAACGCGATTCGATGGAGCTCGCTTGATGCGACGCTCTGGTAGTAGGCCTTTCGCGTGTCGGCGACGAGGACGCCGGCCTGGCGGGCGATGCGCAGGATGGCGGTGTCGCGGGCGGCGCTGGCGATCTGGCGTTTTACGGGGATTTGCCAGAGATCGACGATGTTCTGGGCGATGGTTGCCTGGAGATCGCTGCGGCCGCCGCCGTCGGGAAACTGGATAGAGAAGATGAGCAGCGGGTTTGAGAGCAGGCCGGCCTGGACCCAGTCGGCGTTCGCCATTCCGATGTCGTAGACGGCGGCCTGCAATTCGCGACTGTTGAGCAGGGCGATTCGCTCGGCCTCTTTGAGCGAGAGGCCGTCGGCGAGCATGGCATCGATTTCCTGCTCGGAGAGTGCGGGCTTTTCGGGGTTGAAGAGCTCGGTCGCGCCGGTGGTTTCGGTTACGAGGTTCTGGGTGCGGTTGTAGTCGGCGGCGGGTTTGACCTGGGCGCAGCCGGCGATGAAGGCGAGGGCCGCGACGGTGATTCGGCGGATGCCATGCAGCGACGACGGCGGGCTGGTCGGACGCGGCTTTACGTGCATGTCGATTTCATATCATGCGGCGCGTGGTTGACATACCGCCGGGGTTGGCGATTCGTCAAGGAGGATGCGGCGGTTGGGGGCAGCGCGGATGGCTGCGGAAAACTATCTGGGATTTCGGGGATTTGTGACGTCGATCAAGGAACCGATTTCGCATTGCGCAGTAGGTCGCCGGTTTGCGCTATTTGTGCGACCGAGTGGCCGCGAAACGGAGGGTTTGATGTCCCCATCTATCAGAGCGTCGGCGTTGGTCGGGCTGCTGGCCGGACTTCTGTTTGATTCGAGTGCATCCGCACAACTGCCTATCGGGACGGCGTTTACTTATCAGGGGGAGCTTCGGGTTGGCGGGACACTGGCGTCGGGGCTGTTTGATTTGCGATTTCGGCTTAATGACGCACCTTCGGGGGGTGGCCAGATTGGGGCTACGCTTTGCGCTGACAATGTGAGCGTGAGCAACGGGGTGTTTACGACTTTGCTGGATTTCGGGGCGGTGTTTGGGAGCGCGGCACGGTTTCTGGAGATCGACGTGCGGAGCGACACGGGGCTCGACTGCTCAACGGCGGCGGGATTCACGATCCTCGGTCCTCGGCAGAGCATCACGCCGGCACCGGTTGCGACGCATGCGCTGCATGCCAATGCGCTGGATGCGCCGGATGGCGCGCCGGTTAATGCGGTGTTTGTTGACAATGCCGGGTTTGTTGGGATCGGGACTACTTTGCCGCAGGGTCCGCTGGATGTGCGTTCGGCCGGCGGATCGTATTTTCGCGTGGACTCGGTTTTTGGCGATCTGCATGCGAACGGCGGAGTGGATGGGTTTGTTGGATTCAATAACGATGGAATCGCGGCGGGGCGGACGGAGTTTTTGTGGAACGGGGTGGTGAATCTTTCGATCGGCAACAATGGATCGATTGGGATGGGAGTACTGCCGGTGGCGGGGACGCGGCTGAAGGCGGCCGGGACCGTTGAGGCGGATGAGTTTCGGTTTGCGGCGGACAAGACGATTTATGTGAGCGTGGATTCTTCGGCATTTACACCGACGGTCGGGGCGAGCGTCGGAGATACCGGCGAGGGGAGATATGCGAGCGGGACCGGGTCGATCGCGGCGAGCGTTTCGCTGCCGGATGGGATGGTGATCACGGAGGTGCGGTGGTTTATTCGCGACGTGAGCGGAGGGAGCAATATCAACTTGATCCTGCAGCGCATTCCACGGCCTTATTCGAGCGGCGACTCGACGCTGTTTGTGGCGCAGTCGTTTTCGTCGGGGACGCCCGGGGTGACAACGCTGACGAATTCAGCCGTAAACCACACGGTGAACAACAATAACGCGACCTACAAGCTGGCGGTTCTGCCGGCTGTGTCGGGCACGAGCTGGGATTCGGGTGCGATCGGCATTCAGGGTGTTATTATCGTTGGCACGATTCGCAATCCGCGATGACGCAGCGCGGAAAGGACGTAATAGCATGAACGCTGGATGGAAGATTGGAGTTTGTCTGGCGGCGAGTCTGGTCGCGGCCACGGTAGCTTCGGCTCAGTTGGCGATCTCGCGGCATGTGGTGGCCGGGGGCGGTGCGACGTTCAGCACGGGTGGGAGTTTTTCACTCGGATGGACGATCGGGCAAGCGGATGCGCAGCCGGCGCCGGTGATGTCGGGCGGGAATTTCGTCTTGACGGGCGGGTTCTGGACGGATGCGGCGGTTTGCACTTGTCCGGGTGATATGAACGGCGACGGGAAGAAGAATGGGGATGACGTACAGCGGTTCATTGGGTGTCTGGTTGTGGGTGGGGATTGCGCTTGTGCGGATTTGAACTTTGTGGGCGGGGTGACATCGGTGGATGTGTCGGTGTTTGTGACGGCTTTGTTGACTGGCGGCGGGTGTCCGTGAGTAGCTGAGGAACCTGGCCCTTCGACAGGCTCAGGGGCCGGTTACGATGGGTTTAGACACCGAGTTTGAATCTTTATTGGGATGGAAAGGCCGCGGTCGGATTCGAACCGACGAATAACGGATTTGCAATCCGTCCCCTTGAACCACTTGGGTACGCGGCCGGGCGATGGGGAGTATATCTGGGGCGGGATGCGTCGACAATCGGTGGAATGCGCGAGGGGGGACTCGAACCCCCACGGGTTTCCCCACTGGATCCTAAGTCCAGCGCGTCTGCCAATTCCGCCACTCGCGCGTGGCGGGTGGATTGTAACGCGCGATGGGCGGACGTGCTGCGTTTGAATCAGCGGCGGGCGCGGAAGCGCCGGCGGCCGGCGATGAGCAGCGCGGATGCCGCGAGCGCGTTCTCGATCATTCCCGCGCCGCAAAGGCCACCGCCTCCTCCACCACCGCCACCTCCTCCGCCACCCTTGAACAGCGAGCCGACGCCTCGGGCGGCAACCACGGTCGTGCTGACCACAGTGCTGAGGGTCTGTCCAACGTCTCCCTCCACAACTCGTTTGGCGAGATAGGGGATAAGCGCGATGCAGAGCGACAACAGGATGCTGGCCAGGCCAAGGAGCAGCGAGCCCGTGACCCCGTTGAAAGCGCCGATAAAGTTCCCGCTATTGAGCACGGTGTTAACCGAGTTCATGTTGATCGCGGCCATCAGCGCTCCGAAAATTGAGTACAGCAGCCCCCAGGCGTTGAAAAGCATTAGGTTCACCAGATATTTTCTTGCCATCACGCCAAAACCGAATGCGGGATACAGCGCCAACACGAATGGTCCGACCACGTGCAGGATCGAGCCGTAGAGCGTATAAAACAGTGAGAAAAGCCCGTACGTAA
>JAATGM010000017.1 GCA_015654675.1 Planctomycetota bacterium
AGTGATCCGGTGATCCCGTGTGGAAGGGTCATCGCTCAACGGACAAAAGGTACTCCGGGGATAACAGGCTGATCGCCACCGAGCGTCCATAGCGGCGTGGCGGTTTGGCACCTCGATGTCGGCCCATCGCATCCTGGGGCTGAAGGCGGTCCCAAGGGTTCGGCTGTTCGCCGATTAAAGCGGTACGCGAGCTGGGTTCAGACCGGCGTGAGCCAGGTCGGTCCCTATCTGCCGTGGGCAAAGCAAACGTGAGAGGCCATAACCCTAGTACGAGAGGACTGGGTTGTACGAACCTCTGGTGCACCAATTGTTCTGCTAAGAGCATCGTTGGGTAGCTATGTTCGGAATGGATAAACGCTGAAAGCATCTAAGCGTGAAGCCGCCCTCAAGATTTCGTTTGCACGCCCGCAAGGGTGAGAGGCCCCTCGAAGACTACGAGGTTGATAGGCCGGAGGTGTACGGCGAGAAATCGCTTAAGCTGACCGGTACTAATGGCCGAACTCTTGACCATATCTATGACGGGCTGTCGGGTCCTATCGACAGATCCCGCCAAACATTCTCACTGTCTCGAAGTGATCCAAGCGTCCACGCAACCTATTCACAATATTTTTCGGCGGTGATGAGCGCCCTTGTTCGACCGACTTGTGTCACGCTCATCGCCGCTTACGAATTGCGGCCGGCGCGCGTCGAAAGTCGCTCGTCGGTCTTGCTGGTGCTCATACTGGCGGACCAACACCTGATCCCATTCCGAACTCAGAAGTGAAGCCCGCCCGGTCGATGGTAGTCTGAAGAGGCGAGAGTAGATCAGTGCCAGCTTTTCGATGCGGCCTGCCCTAAAGGCGGGCCGTGTCTTTTTTTACTCGGGATTCACGCCCAATTGCTCGAACTGGTCGCGCAACGCCGCCAAGGCGCGATGGCAAATCATGTGGATCGAGCCGCTCGTGCGCTTCAATCGCTTTGCGACATCCGATACCGGCATTCCCTGAAGAAATCGCATTCGAATAACGTCGCGATAATGGTCCGGCAGTGCCGCAAGACACGCGGCCAGTGCGCCCAGCGCCTCCTGGTTGCGGATGACCCGGCTGGGAGTGCCCGTGTCGGCGCACAGCCGTTGCAAAAGATCGATGTAACTCTGGTTGTCACTCGGCGGAGCCTGCTTGAATTCGCGGCGGACATCGCGGCGATCCGCGTGCAGGGCGCGGTGCTCGTCAATCAGTTTGCGATCGAGAATGGTGAAGAGCCATCGAAGGAACGAATCCTTGCCGCGATAGTCGAAGCTCGCAATGGCCCGAAAGGCCTCCAGATAGACCTGCTGGAGGATATCTTCCGGGTCGAAACGGGCCTTCATGACCGGGTCCATCTGCCGCAGGAGGCGGGCCCGCAGTCGTGGGTGATAGAGCACCAACAGCCGCTGGAGGGCCTGCTGATCGCCCTTGGCGGCGTGCTGGACGAGTACGACGGTGGCGTCCTGATCTGGCACGGGGGTCCTTTCGGTCGGGCCGCGGTGCAATCGCGGGCCTAAATTGTAATCGCCCGGCGGACAATATGTGATAAGGTCGAAATCGGCGATCCTGGGCGATTGGGAAGCGTAGATTGTTTGTCCGGCAGGGTTTGCGCAGGTCGCTTCTAGTTGGCTCCCGGCCGGGTTAGACTGGCGCAAGGTTGACGTCTCGGCACGAAACGACATGACAGACCGGAGCGGCGCAGAAAACCCGATGTGGGACGCCGACGAAAGCGATCCGCGCGCGGAACGCATCGGGGAGCTGTTGAACGAGTTCCTCGATCGAACGCAGGGCGGCGAAGCGCTGACCGTCGATGCGTTCGTGTCCCACTATCCGGACTATGCGGACGAGCTTCGGCGGCACCTGGACGGCCTCAAGATCCTGCGCGGGCTGGGCGGGTCGTCCGGCGACGATGCCACGCGCCTGGTAACTCCCGGAAAGCCGGGAAGTGGGAGCTTTGCTTCCGGAGGGAAAAACACCGGCGAGGAGCTGGCTCTCCCTGAACTGGAAGGATATGAGATCGTCCGCGAAATCGGCCGCGGCGGCATGGGAGTGGTTTACAAGGCAATTCAGCTTTCAACCAAGCGCGCGGTGGCGCTCAAGGTCCTGCTGGAGGGGCCGTTTGCATCCGAAGCGGCTCGCAAACGCTTCGAACGCGAAATCGAACTGGCGGCCCAATTGCGGCACGCCAACATCATCCCCATTTACGACAGCGGCCGCTCGTCCGGACGAATGTTTTATGCGATGGAGTACGTCCACGGCCGGCCGTTGATCGAGCACGTCCGAACGCAGGGCTCCAATCAAAACGACAAGCTTCGACTCTTTCTTAAAATCTGCTCCGCACTGCAGCATGCGCATTTGCGAAGCGTCGTCCATCGCGATCTGAAGCCAGGCAATATTCTCGTGGATGGCGACGGCGAGCCGCGTGTTCATGATTTCGGACTGGCGAAGTTCGGCGGCGCCCAAGACATGGGAATGTCGCTCACGGCCCAGATTGTGGGCACGCCGGCCTACATGGCGCCCGAGCAGGTGGCCGGCGACCCGACGGCAATCGACGCACGCACGGACGTATATGCGCTGGGCGTAATTTTATTCGAGCTGCTGACTCAGAAGATGCCTTATCCAACGGATGTTCCGCTCGGCGAGGTGTTGAACAACATCACCCGCGCCGAGCCGGCGCGTCCCAGCAAGCTGAACAAGGCCGTGCGCGGAGACATCGAGACGATTACGTTAAAAGCGCTCTCGAAGCGAAAAGACGAGCGCTATCAGTCCGTGGCCGAGCTGTCGCAGGACATCGAGCGGTATTTGGCCGGCGATCCGATTCAAGCTCGCCGCGCCAGCCCGCTTTACCTCATCGGAAAAGCGGTCTGGCCGCATCGATATGTCGTGGCTGCGGTCACTGCGATCCTGGTGCTGGGTGTCGCGTTCTCGGTTTCGCTCGTGAGCAATCGGCTCAAGTCGGAGCGGCAAAAGCTTGACCAGGATCGGCGCGAACTGCAGATCCAAAAAGAAGCTGACGACCGGCTACGCGAGCTGGAAGCGAAGAATGAGCGAGTTTTTGCAAATTGGGTTAATCAGGCGGTGAAGGATCTAGACCCGAAGGCCGCGGCTAAGTTGGTGGATAACGCTCAGGGGCTTTTGCGCAACGTAGGCCAGCAGGACCTGCGAACAGGGCTAATGCGAGTTGGTACCCAGGCGGCCAAGGAATTCGGAAACCGGATCGACAAGCTTTTCGTCGACAGTCCTTCGGACATCAGCACCGCGACTCAGCAGGCGTCGGAGCCGAGCGCAGAAGACGAACCGTCGGATACGCAGCAGCCCCCAGCACCACCACCCGCATCTGGGGACAAGGCCGGCCAAAGCGCCGGTTGAATCCATTTCATTTCCTGAAATTTTCCAGTCTGGGGAGGAGCGACTCGACAGCAGCCACGAGCGTAGTTTGGCTCGCATCGGTCAGGTCCCCGGGCTGAAAAACGGCCACCGTTCCGGGTCGAAATTCGACGCTCTGTTCGGCCGGAATGGACGGAAGCCAGTCCGCGACGCAACCAACCATTAAGTCGAGCTCGCGCGGGTCGTCGGCGATCCAACGCCATTCGCCGTCACGCCGCGTCACGAAGCCAGGGCGAATTGCGGCCGCCGCCAGAATAGGGTCGCGCGAAATCAGCATCGCACGCGGCCCGTTTGGAAGCTCGACGGTGAGCACGACGAAGCAATAGTGCCGCCGGTTCTCGCCAAAGCCGGAATCAAATTCGACCTCGACGCATGCTTGCTCTCGGCCGGCGACGTTCGACGCGAACGCGGCGCTGACGATGCGGTTGTAGCCCAGATTGAGCACAATCAGGTCCGATGTCGACGCGTGCATTGAGCCGCGCGGATTGATGAGCAGTTGCCAGCCCGAGGAGAGCCGAGCGGCTTCGGCAGCGGCCTTGCGCCGCCGCGACTGCCACGCCGACAACACGCCAAGAAGTAGTACGATCGCGGCGCCGGCGATGGCCAGAGTTGCAATCACGGCCGGTCAGGGAGTTGGCTCGGGCGGCTGCGTGTCGTCCGGCGCTGACGTAGGGGTAGGGAATCCGGGAAGCGTGTGGAAACCGTAGGCGATTCCAGGTTTGAGAAGCCGAAGAGACGCGATCCAATCGTGCAGGAGTCGATAGCCGCGGGCCGTTCGCTTCTGGTAGATCGGGCGAAAGCCGGCAATCGGCGGATGGGGATGGCGGGATTCGCTGTCGGGCAGCGTGTAGCAAAGCAGCAGCGACTCATCGGGCTTGTCGCGATTGATGAGCGGCAGATCGTTGACCAGCCACTGACGCAGCGCAAGAAAATTGGCATAAGTCATCTGGTCTCGACGCTTCGGGTCGTTGTAAAGGCGAAACTTGTTCGAGGGGTCGGGGTTCCCGTGACAGGCGGCGGTCGCACAGTTGACGAGCAGGGAGGGTTGGATGCGCTTGCGGAAATCCACCAGAATCTCGGGGTCGCGTTGAATCCTGATGTCGTCCGCGAAGAGGAATTCGTCATTGGTGTCGCGCACCCACCAGGCGATGACCGCAAGTTTTTTTGCCGGAGTCATGGCGAGGAAGCGTTTGCGGGCTTCGTCGCCGCGGAAGGCGAAGTCGCCTTGCTTGAGAATAAGGAATTTATTGATCGTCTCGGGCGAAATCTGCACGGAGACGCGATCGACCAATTGCTCGGGATCGTCCTGCCGTTTGGCTCGCGCGGCGCGCAATTCCATAAACTTGATGCGATTGATCACCTCGGGCGTGACACGATCAATCAAATCGTTCCCGGCGGCGTCTGCCGATGTGTCCGCAGCTCGCGTGGCATCGCCCGGTTTGGGTTGTGCCCACGTCCGGTCGGCCGAAAGAGCCGCGACGAGAATTGCAACCAGGAGGGCGGGCATTCCGATCGGCACAAGCCATCGAATCATGGCGTCGGTCCTCGGGGCGCGGGCTGACGATTGACCCGGCCGTGCGAAGCGAGAATATACGGGCGTCGAGAGTGCGGCAACGGCAGGTGTTTCAAGGTGGCGGAAACGCGCAAACAGCGGAAGGCGAAAGGCCAGGGCGACTCGGCCGGGCGATTAGTGGGCCGGGTCATCGTTCTGGATACGGCGGGGTCCGTCATTTTTCTGGGGACGCTGCGGTCGGTCGAGCCGGATGGTTTCTGGCTGGACGACGCCGACGTGCATGACTGCGCCGACGGCCACGCGACCAAAGACCTCTATGTTTGCGAGGCGAGACAATATGGAGTCCGCGCGAATCGCAAGTCGTTGTTCGTCTATCGCGCGGCAATCATCAGCTTTTCGGGGATCGAGGACGTCGTAGCCGGATGATGAAGGCCCGGGGCTTTTGCGGCGGACTCGTCGATGCCTTGAGAATCAGGCCGGTACGCGGACCCAGTACATGTAGTCGAGGTCGATCGTGATTCCGGCGAGATGTCGCAGCATATTCGCGACCTGGGCGCGATGATGCGTGGAGTGGATGATCATTTGCGTCATCATGTCGGCGAGCGAGGCGCGAAATAAGCTGCCCTTTGAATCGCGATAGGTGATCGGCCGCGCAACATCCGCTGGATTGACCGTCGCCAAGAATCTGTCGCGCTCAGACCACGCGGCTCGCAAGCGTTCGAACATCGCCGCGGGGCTCGCCTTTTCCTCCTGATCCGGCCATGGCGTTTCGGCCTTGCCTTGAATCCGCGACGTCCAGACGGATTCGCCGGCCCAGATGTGCAGGAGCGTCCTGCGTAGCGAGCCGATGCCCATTTCGAACGGTTGGTCGAGCTTGGAATCTGAAAGTGGGCCAGCGGCGCGGAACAGCTCGGTGTTGGCCCAGTCGCTGTAGCGGAGCAATGAATCGAAGGATGCTAGGTTGGACATTGACCTCTCACTTTGTAGCGGGTTTCCAGAGTCCGATGATGGATCCTTCGGGATCAGTCAGCCAGACGGATTGGCCGGTGTGAATGGTGACTACCGGCTTGTCCATGGTCGACATCTTTACATCTGGTTGGGCCGGCGAGCGACGCGGGCTAGGGTTTCAGCGATTGCAGGTAGTCGCAGGCGGGCGGTTGGCCGCCTAGGCGACGAATCATGTTAAGGGCTTGGGCACGGTGGTGCGTGGAGTGGTTGCAGAGTTGGAGCAGCGTGACGCCAAGCGGAAACTCACGCACGACGTTGGGACGCGGGGTGCCTTTGACGACGCGGTTGAGGTCGGCGTCGGTGAGCTTGGTGATATAGCCGTTTCGCTTCTCAGCTGTCTCATTGAATTGGGTGCCGAGCTCATTCACCGATGCTTTTTCATCTGGAGGGGGGAACAAGCGGGCGGGGCCCTGGGTCCAGTTGTCCAACCACCATTGTTCGGCGTCGCGGATGTGCGAGAGGGTTTTGCGAAGGGTGCCGACTCCCATTTCGAACGGCTGGTCGAGCTGGGCGTCGGAGAATGATTCGGCGGCGGCGTGGACGCGGACTCGGGCCCAGTCGGAGAATTTGAAATAGTCGCGAAGGGTGCGGAGGTCGAATTTTGTTGTCGGGTCGGGTTTTTCAACCCGCATAAAGATGTAATCGGCGGCGGGCTTGGGGAGCTCGGCGCCGACCTGGCGGAGCATGTTGATGGCCTGCGCACGGTGGTGCGTGGAGTGGTTGCAAACATGCAGAAGCAAATCGCGAACGACGAACGTGGCCGTCTCGCCCCTCATGTTTTTGTATGTGATGGTGCGATCGACGTCCGTCTTGGGGAGGAAATCCGTGCGCTCAGCGGCAACAGCGTGGAGGCGGTCGCGTAATTCGCGGATGGAGATAGCCGGTTCGGGTTGCGGAAACTTTGCCTTGGACGGGTCGATCCAGCGATCGAGCCAGACGCGCTCGGCGCCCCAGAGGTGGAAGAGCGTGGCGCGGATCGAGCCGACGCCCATCTCGAACTTGCGATCAAGTTGCGCGTCTGTGAGCGGTTCGGCGGACGCGAGGACTTTGTCATGTGCCCAGGTGTTGTAGATGAAAAATTCTTGGAGCGTTGGTGCGAGCATCTGCGGGTCCCTCAAATGAATTGATGATGGTAGCAACGGTGGGCAGCGGGGGCGATTCGATCTTTGGGGCTGCGGCGAGCGTACTAATGGCACGGCCGGTGCGGGAGAGGGATGCCCGTCATTTCGGCCTGGTTTCGGCCCCGTCTGTCCCGAGTTTTCGCGGACAAATCGCGGCTTTTTGAATCCGAGCGCGGCCGGTAGCATCGCGTCGTCGGTGCGTTCGTCGTCTGTGGCCGCGAAGCGGAGTCGCGTCTTAAATCTCGGAGAATCGGTGAGTTGTGACGGTTAAGGGGGCCGGCAACCGCGACGATGTATGACAGGGTCAGCTGCGCACCATATGCGCTGGCTGGCGTGTTTAAGGCATTTCCTTATAATGGTTTAGGCGCGTTGGGTGGCGCGGCTGACGGGGACGGAGTCTGCCCGGAACTCGGAAAAAAGGCGGCAAGCCGCGCGGTGCGGCGGCGAAAGCGGAGAAGAGCCCGATAAGTCGGCAGGCGGGGTCGCGCGCGTATAGCGGTTTCGTTCATCCGACCAGCGTGATTGATGAGCCGGTGTCGATTGGACGCGGAACGAAGATTTGGCACTTCTGTCACGTGTGTGCGGGGGCGGTGATCGGCGAGCGGTGCTCGCTGGGGCAAAATGTTTTCGTTGGCGGGCGGGCGCGGTTGGGCAACAACGTCCGCGTACAGAACAATGTTTCGATCTACGACGAAGTGGTGATTGAGGACGATGTGTTCTGCGGGCCGAGCATGGTGTTCACGAACGTGACGACGCCGCGGAGTTTTGTTTCGCGGAAGGATGCGTTTGAGAAGACCGTAGTTCGGCGCGGGGCATCGATTGGGGCGAATGCGACGATTTTATGTGGGACAGAGTTGGGGCGATATTGCCTTGTTGGGGCTGGGGCGGTGGTGACGCAAAATGTTGCGCCGCATGCGCTGGTGGTTGGAGTGCCGGCGCGGCAAATTGGATGGGTGTGTAGGTGTGGGGCGGAATTGCTGGGGCGAGCGACTTCGTTGAAGTGTCCCGAGTGCGCGGCTACGTATCGTGAACAGCGGGGGGGTGTTGGTTGAGCGATAAGAAGTTGAGTGTAGTTTGCGTTTGCGGTGCGCGGCCGAACTTTATGAAGATTGCGCCCCTGATGGAGGCGTTTGCGGCATCGGGGCAGATCGCGACGACGCTGGTGCATACCGGGCAGCACTATGACGAGCGGATGAGCGAGCTTTTCTTTCGGCAGCTTGGGATTCCGGAGCCGGAGATCAACCTCGAGGTTGGCTCGGGCAGCCATGCGGTGCAGACGGCCGAGGTGATGAAGCGTTTTGAGCCGGTGGTTATTGAGCGGCGGCCGGACTGGGTTGTGGTCGTGGGGGACGTGAACAGCACGATTGCCTGTGCGCTGGTGGCGGTGAAGCTCGAAACGAAAGTGGCGCATGTGGAAGCGGGGTTGCGGAGCTATGACCGCTCGATGCCGGAAGAGATCAATCGGCTGCTGACGGATTCGATCAGCGATCTGTTGCTGGCGAGCGAGCCGGACGCGGTCGAAAATCTGCGCCGTGAAGGGCTCGATGGCGAGAAGGTCCAGTTCGTAGGCAACGTGATGATCGACACGCTGATGAAGCACCGGGCCCGCGCGGATCAGTCGCGGATCTTGTCGGAGCTCGGCGTCGCTCGCGGTGGGTATGTCGTTGTCACGTTGCATCGGCCGAGCAATGCGGATCGGGCGGAGGCGCTGAGCGAGATTCTCGGGGCGTTTGAGGAAATTGCCAAAGACGTCGACATTGTGTTCCCGATGCATCCGCGAACGCGAAAAAACCTGTCGCAATTTGGGCTGGCGGATCGTGCGGCGCGAATCAAGCGGTTAAAGATCGTGGAACCATTGGGGTATCTCGACTACTTGAAGTTGATGGCGGATTCGCGTGCGGTGCTGACGGACTCCGGCGGCGTACAGGAAGAGACGACCATCCTCGGCGTACCGTGTTTGACCATGCGGCCAACGACCGAGCGGCCTATCACCATTACGCATGGGACAAATCGACTGGTTCCGGTGGGGGCCGACGGGTATTGCTCTCAGAATGCGATTCTGACTTCGTATCGCGACGCGATTGCTGCGAAGCCGAAGCACGGCGGGCATCCGCCGTTGTGGGATGGCAGCGCCGCAAAGCGGATCGCGGCTTGCTTGTTGAAGGCAGCATGCGCAACTTGAAGCTGGTGACAGTGGTCGGGGCGCGGCCGCAGTTTATCAAGGCGGCGGCGGTGAGCCGGGCGATCGCGGCGAACAACGCGGCATCTGGCTCCACGAGGATCAGCGAGCGAATTGTTCACACCGGGCAGCATTACGACGCAAACATGTCTGAGGTGTTTTTCCGGGAGCTGGAGATTCCACCGCCCGCGGTGAATCTGGAAATTGGGAGCGGCACGCATGGGGCGCAGACGGGTGCGATGCTTCAGCGGCTGGAAGAGACGCTGACGGCAGAGCGGCCGGATTGGGTTCTGGTGTACGGAGATACGAACTCGACGCTGGCGGGGGCATTGGCGGCTGCGAAACTTGGAATTCCAGTGGCGCATGTTGAAGCGGGATTGCGAAGCTTCAATCGGGCGATGCCGGAGGAGATCAATCGGGTTGTTACAGATCGATTGAGTTCGTTGCTGCTTTGTCCCACGCGGCAGTCGGTGGCAAATCTCATTGCTGAGGGGATCGAGGACGGTATGCGACAGACCGGCGATGTCATGTATGACTCGGTGTTATTCCATGCCGATCGGGCCAAGCAGAACCGCGACGTTTTTGCGCGGGCCGGCGTGACGGCAGGTGAGTATGTCCTGGCGACCGTACATCGAGCGGAGAATGCGGATGACGTAGGGCGGCTGGCTGAGATCATTGCGGGGTTGTCGGCGTCGCGGTTGCCGGTGGTGATGCCGGTTCACCCGCGGACGCGGGCGCGGGTTGCCGAGGCTGGCGTTCGGTTGAACGGCTCGATTCGTGCGATGGAGCCGGTCGGCTACTTGGAGATGCTGGCTTTGGAGCGGGCGGCGCGGGCGATTGTGACGGACTCGGGAGGCGTGCAGAAGGAGGCGTACTTTCTCGGTGTACCGTGCGTGACGGTGCGCGAGGAAACGGAGTGGGTGGAGCTGGTAGAGGCAGGGTGGAACCGTTTAGTCGGAGCGGATCGGGCGGCCATCGCGGCCGGTCTTGCGTGGGCGTCAGCGTCGGACCGTCCCCCCAAGGGGGTTGGACTGTATGGCGACGGGCGGGCAGCGGAAAAGGTCGTAGCGGAGTTGATCGCGGCGGCGGCATAGCGCGAAGACGTGTCCAGGACAGCAACTAGAAAGCAGACGAAGGAGCAGGCACGGCCGATTGGCGCGGCTGGCAAGCGCGACCTTCGCTTGTGCGCGGTCGGCGTCGGGAACTGGGGACGGCACGTCCTCTCGGCGTTTGCTCGAACGCCAAATTGCCAGGTGGCTTATGTGTGCGATGCGGATGCCACGGCACTCACGCGCGAGGCGGGGAGGTTTCCGGGAGCCCGACAAACAGCGCGGATCGACGACGCCTTGAACGATCCCGAAGTGGATGCGGTTTCGATCGCCACCGATGCGATGACGCATGCGCGGCTTGCGATTGCGGCGCTGCGGGCGGGGAAGCATGTCTTTGTGGAAAAGCCACTGGCGATGTCAGCGGCCGATGCACGCGCGGTGCTCGAAACGGCTCGGTCGGTGGGGCGGAAGCTGATGGTGGGCCACCTGCTCGAATATCACCCGGCGGTTGCAGCGGTCGAACGGTTGCTTCGGCACGGCGATGCGGGCGAGCTTTATTACGCCTACACCCAGCGGATAAACCTGGGCGTCGTTCGAAAAGACGAAAACGCCTGGTGGTCGCTGGCTTCGCATGACGTGGCGGTGATCTGCCGGCTGTTCGGGGCCGAGCCGGAGTCGGTTTCGGCGGCGGGGCAGAGTTTCTTGCAGGCAGGCATTGAGGACGTCGTCTTCGCGACGCTGAAGTTCGGCGATGGGCGAATGGCGCATGTTCACGTTAGCTGGCTTGATCCGCATAAGGTACGAAAAGTAACGCTGGTCGGTGCGCGGAAGATGATCACGTTCGACGATATGTCGGCGAACGAGAAAGTCCGCGTGTACGACAAGGGGGCCGATCGCGGTGAACACGTGACGGAGTTTCCGGATGTCATTACGCTGCGGACTGGCGACATCGTCATTCCGAAGATCGCGGGCGACGAGCCGTTGCTGGTTGAGTGCCGGCATTTTGTGGAGTCGGTTCTGGCGGAAACGCCGGTGCTGACGGATGGCGAGAATGGACTGCGCGTGGTGCGCGTTTTGGAAGCGGGGCAGCGGTCGCTCCGCGGTGGCGGGGGCCTGGTGAAATTGAGAGAGATCGAATGAATGTTCCCCTGCTGGATTTGACGGCTCAGTACGCGACGATTCGCGACGAGATTCAGGCGGCGATGCGCGAGGTTTGCGACACGCAGCGATTCATTCTCGGGGCGACGGTGGAACGTTTCGAGAAGGCGTCGGCCGCGTATTGCGGCGCGAAACATGCGATCGGGATGTCGAGTGGAACCGACGCGCTGCTGGCGGCGCTGATGGTAGCTGGCGTCGGACCAGGCGATGAGGTGATAGTTCCGCCGTTCACGTTTTTTGCGACGGCCGGGACGGTGGCGCGGCTTGAGGCGCGGCCGGTTTTTGTGGATATCGAGCCGGCGACGTTCAACATGGATGTGTCGAAGCTCGAGCGGGCGATCACGAAGAAGACACGGGCAATCATGCCGGTGGATTTGTTCGGCCAGCCGGCGGAAATGGACGCCATTGGCGAAATTGCGCGGCGGAACAAGATTCCGGTGATTGAGGATTCGGCCCAGGCAATCGGGGGGACTCATCGCGGGAAACGCGTCGGCCAGATGGCTGAGATGACTTGTTTGAGTTTCTTTCCGACGAAGAACCTGGGGGCGTTCGGCGATGGCGGCATGGTGGTGACAAACGATGACACACTGGCGAAATCGCTGCGGATGACGCGAGTTCACGGGGCAGAAACCGAGTACCACCACTCGTTTGTGGGCGGGAATTTTCGGCTTGACGCCCTGCAGGCGGCTGTGCTCGATGTAAAATTGCAGCACCTTGAAAAATGGATCGAGATGCGACGGCAGAATGTGGCGCGGTACAACGAATTGCTTGCGGGGAGCGGCGTGACGACGCCGGTGGAGCTGCCGCACAATCGCCATACCTATCACCAGTACACGATCAGGATTCCGAACGGCCGGCGCGACCCGGTGTTTGAGGGACTGAAGGCGGCCGGCGTTTCATCGAAGATTTACTATCCGATTTGCCTGCATCAGCAGGAGTGTTTCAAGAAGTTCGAATACGGGCGGGGGGATTTTCCCGTGTCGGAGAAGGCGGCGACGGAGGTGCTGTCGCTTCCGATGTATCCGGAATTGACGGAAGAGATGCAGCGGTACGTCGCCGAACAGATTCGGCGCCTGGTGAAGGGATAGCGGGGGCGCTGTCATCGACGTTGCGGTGATCGCTGACCAAACTCAGCTTGATTCGACGGCAACGGGCCCGCGCGAGCATGTCGGGCTGATCGGGTTTGAATTCTGGTGCAATGTTGTCGGCGACTATCTCGCGGGAACCCCTTATCAATCGCACTATGCGAGCGGCGCGCTCAATTCAGTTCAGGGGCCAATCGCTCAATGGCGGATGCTGAATCAATCGCCTTGGCGGGACTTGCGGATCATACATGCGGTCAATGCGTTGGCGGGATTGCGATCGTTGCTGGGATTTCGAGTGCGCGGATGCCGCGTCGTGCTGCACTGGATCGGCGCGGATTATCGAAGGTTGGCCGCGCGAAATGGCGTGCAGCGACGCGCGACCCGCGCGAGTCTGACGGCACTCGGCGCGACACATCTGATCGACTCCCCTGAACTTGCCGACGACCTAGCGAAGCTCGGAATTCATGGCGACGTGGTGCGGCTTGTGCCGCGAGCCGTCGATGCTGATTTAATGCCTCTGCCGAGCCGGCCGGCTGCGTTGGCTTACTGGGCGGATGGTCGGGCGGATTTTTATGGTCGACCGATCATCTATTCACTGGCGCGACGCTGGCCGGACGTGCCGTTTCGCATCGTCGGGCCGTCGGAAGGCGATCCGACTGCTCCCCGCAACGTCGAGTTCCTCGGATTCCAAAAAGACCTCGGGCCGGTATACGCGGATACGAGCGTCCTCATTCGCGTGTTGGAGCATGACAGCATCAGTGCAATGGTGCTGGAGGCACTGGCCCGCGGACGCGACGTGATATACTCGCGCGAATTTCCCGGAACGCGGCATGCGACCGAGGAACGCGGAGCGATCGAAGCGATGCAGGCGCACATCTCGGAATATCGCGTGAATACGGCAGGCGCTGGCTTCGTTCGTGAGGAGTTTGCACCACGACGTTGGGGCGTAGCGCTGTGCGCGGCATACGATCGGGTCCTGGGGCGGCGAGCCGGCTGACAGATCAATGGAATCGGTGATTAGTCAGGTTTCGGAAATAAACGAGCGTGAAGGGGCCGTGGCGCGAGCGGGGCGCGTCTGGCGGTCGCTGCGCGCAACGATGCATTCGGAAACGGGATACGCTGGCGGGACGACGACGCGCGATGATGTACGCGCTGTGCGCTGCCTCATTCACTCCGGAGCATCATTGCTCGATGGGCAGCAGATACACGAATTCCAAGATGAGCTGTCCCAATACCTCGGCAGCCCAAACGTGACCACCTACGGCGCGGCCCGGATGGCACTCTACGTGTTGCTCAAGGCGATGGGACTGCGCGAAGGCGACGAGATCATTCTGCCGGGCTACAACTGCATTGTGATTCCCAATGCGATCCGTTTCGCAGGGCTGCACCCCGTTTACGTTGATATTCGCGAATCCGACTTGAACATCGACCCGGACCTGGTGGAGCGGGCCATCACGCCGCGAACGCGCGCAGTGATCGTGCAACACACCTTCGGCGTGCCGGCCGACATGGATGCCCTGGCCGACATTTGTTCTCGACGCGGACTGCCGCTGATTGAGGACTGCGCGCATGCGCTCGGAGCTGAGCTGGACGGTCGAAAACTCGGAACGATGGGTTATGCCGGGTTTTATTCGACCGAGGCCACCAAGATGCTCTCGACCGAGAAGGGCGGAATCCTGGTAACGACTGATGCGCCGCTGGCCGCGCGGATCGAAGCGACGTATCGCGAATTGCCATTCCGCAATCCGGCGTACGAGTTGCTCATGGCGAAGCGATTCATCATGCGTGGCTGGTCCGAACGCGGAGCAATTCAGTTTCCCGTCTCGCTGCTGCGAATTCTGGACTTCAAGTCCGGCCTCAGACGGATGGCGCGAATCGAGCGATATGATGCCGACGACTACGCTGCCGAGTTGGCCGGCCGGCGCGCCGAGCCCTATCCGTGCAAATTGAGCGCGGTGATGTCGGTAGCGGGTCTAGGGCAGCTTCGCCGGATTGATCGAGATATTGAACATCGCAGGATGCTGGCGCGGGAACTCGAACAAATACTGCCGGCCGCCGGCGCTCAAGTGCTGGAATATGACCGTACACGCGGCCGTCCGAGTTGGGTGCGGTTCCCATTCATCGTTGACGATCCCGCGCTCTGGGCGACGCGCCTGACTGAATGCGGACTCAAGCCCGGTGTATGGTTAAACGATCCCTGCCATCCGCGCGGCTCCAACGGCGAGTTTGCGATGTATCGTCGTGGCTCGTGCCCGGTGGCGGAGCGAGTTTCGCAACGAATTCTGAATGTCCCTGTGCACTCAATGGTTGAATTGGCCTGCATTAAGCGACTTGAACAGTATTGCGGGCGTAGTGCGAACTTCGCGAGTGTCGGGAGCTGATGTATCGTGCGGGAAGGCGTCGAGACCGCGGCGATGAAAGATGACGCATTGTCGAGCGGTGAGCAGACAAGCGTTCGTTCCATCATGGGCGGCACGCTGCGAGGCCTGGCATGTTTCACGCTTCGATTGTCCTACAAGATCAAGGCGTTACTTCTACGGTTCGTGGTCGGCGAAGAGGCATTGGCGTGCGTGTTGCAGGACGCCGTGCGACCCGATCTTGTGCTGACGATGGGCGGGGCGACGCTGGGCAACCATGTTCGTGTCGGTCGCGGTCTGGTTCTTCATGGATCAAAGGGATCGTTTCGAAATCTCTCTGTGGGCGACGACGTCCACATCGGTCGTGGCGTGTTGATCGATATCGGACATCCTGTCATCATTGGTAATCGCTGCGGCCTCGGTATGTATACCAAGGTGCTCTCGCATCAAAACGTTGGCGGCAGCAAACTGCGGCATCGTTATCCAAGCGTGGGCGGGCCTATAGTCATTGCCGATGATGTTGTTATTGCGTCGAATTCCTGCATTCTGTACCCCACTTCGCTGCAGCCGGGGACACTCGTTTCGGCCGGCTCTGTGGTACGTGGCACATACGATAAAGCGTGCGTGCTGATGGGAAATCCGGCACGCGTAACCACCGTTTTCGATGAGCAGTCAACCGGAGCGTGATATGAACCTGAAGTCTGACGGCCCCGTACAGCCGCTCATGCGGGAAATTTCGCGGTTGAATCCGATGCAGACTGCGTTCATCGAGTCGGCGCTTCGCGATCTGACGGCGGATGAGCTTCAAGCGCTGGAGTCATACCTCGGATTCTGCAAGGAATGCGGCGTTGAAACGCCATACCTGGCGCAATGCTATGACCTGATTGTGCGAGACACATTGCGCGAGCAGGTCTATTTCATGCGGCACAAGCGATATCGATACTCCACATACGCCGAGGTTGCGAACTCCGTTTATCTCAATCCCGAGTACATGCAGAAGTACATGCATGGTCTGGCGTTGACCTCGTATTTCTGGCCACAACATGTGGCGCTTCGGCGGCGTTTCATGAAGGCATTGCCGAAGGAACGGAGCGGTCACTATCTCGAAATCGGGCCTGGACATGGCGTTTATTTCATGAACGCGATGCGATCGTCCCGGTTTGACAGCTTTGAAGGCGTCGACATCAGCCCTAAGAGCATCGAACTGACCCGGAAAATCCTGACGAGCGGACACTTCGGCCGCTTCGAAAACTACAACCTGCTCTGTCAGGATTTCCTGACCGAGAAGACGTCGCGTGACCAATACGACGCGATTGTGATGGGTGAAGTGCTTGAACATGTCGAGCAGCCCGAGGCGTTCTTAAGGAAGATCTCGAGTCTGGCGCGGCCCGATGCATTTATCTGGATTACGACCGTGATCAATGCACCGGCCGTTGATCATCTGGCATTGTTCGAGTCGGATGCGGCGTTGGAGAAAATCGTCGCGCAGGCGGGATTGTCGGTGCGCGAGAAACTGCTGATCCCGTACGTGGGCCAGACCGTCGCGAATTCGCTGGAAAAGCGATTGCCGATGAACATCGGCCTCGTGCTTGCGAAGTAGAAAATGGATTCGTACGGGATGGCCTTTCATCACCTCGGGTTGGCGGTGCGAGAGCCCGAACGAGCGAGTCGCTTCCTGCGCGGTCTCGGTTACCAGGTTGGCGATGTCGTACACGACCCGTTGCAGCAGGTTCAGCTGATCTGGTGCGAGCGTCCAGACATGCCCGCTGTCGAGCTGATTTTTCCGAGCGACGGCCCCGGTCCGCTCGATGCGATCCTCAGCGAGCGGAGCGAAATGATCTATCATCTCTGCTACGAATCCGAGGGCGCTTTGGCGTCGGTCGAGGCGATCAAGCAGTCCGGGCAGCGGGTTGTCTGTGTTTCTCCGCCGAAACCGGCCATCTTGTTCGGGGGGCGACCGGTAAGCTTTTACGTCATTCGCGGATTCGGCCTGATCGAAATTCTGGAGCGCGCGGCTCGATGAGTGGAGTCACCCTCGGTCGGACCGGTGGACGTCGAGGTATGCCGGATTTCGCGTCTCTACTTGCGGCCGTGCGCGAAGCGGACAAGGTGTCGGATCTCTACGGGCGGGACGTTTCCGTAGTATTCCTGCGTAATTTCACGATCGAAGGAGCAGAGCCGTTCCTCAAGTTTCACCTTCACAAGTCGCGCATTCGCCCGACGATCGCCTTCGGGAAGTTTGACACAATTCGGCAGGAACTCATGGACGGCTCGTCCGTGGTTCATACGGCGAAGCCGGAAATCGTCGTGTTGGCGCTGATGCTTCCCATATTGGACGCGAGCTACGGAAACGTGGGGTGGCGCGCCGACGTCGCGATCCGAGAGGTCGAGGGACTCTTTGACCTGGCGGCACGTCAGACGAATGCGCTAGTCGTCGTCAATACGTTTCTACCGCCAAGCTATCGCGAACTCGGGATTGCAGCCGCGCCGCGCGGCGACGATTTTGAGGGCGAGGTGGCCCGCCTGAACGTATTCGTGCGAGAGTACTGCCGGAGTCATGCCGCGCAATTCATTCTGGTCGACTGGGAACGATTGCTCCGAATCGTTGGTGAAGAAGCGGGGATTGACCGGCGATATTGGTATTTGTCAAAAGCGCCGTTTCGACAGGCGTTTCTCAATCTATATGCGCTGGAAATCGCGAAAGTGGCGCGAGCCCTCAAAGGGGCGAGTCGCAAATGCCTCGTGCTGGATTGCGACGATACGATTTGGGGCGGAACGATCGGAGAGGACGGGGTTGACGGGATCGAGCTTGATCCGAATGAATGGCCTGGGCGGGCGTTCTATGAATTCCAGCGGACCGTGCTGCAGCTTGCGGCTCGGGGCGTGCTGATCACGCTTTGCAGCAAGAACAACGAGGACGACGTCTGGGAAGTGCTAGAGAGGCATCCTGCGTGCCTTATCAAACGGGCGCACCTGGCGGCGTGGCGGATTAACTGGAACGACAAGGCGAATGGAATCAGCGAATTGGCGCAGTCGCTGAATCTTGGGTTGGACGCGTTTGTTTTTGTGGATAACAGCCCGACCGAGTGTGAGTTGGTCAGGCGTTTTCTGCCGGCGGTCGAGGTCGTGCAGGTTCCGGAAAAGCTGTACGACTATCCGAACCTGCTACTAGAGGAAGGGCTGTTTGATACGCTTTCGATCGGTGACGAGGATCGCCGACGGGGGCAGATGTATCAGGAAGAGGCGGCCCGGAATTCGGAAAAGGAGAGATTTGCCAGCATCGATGAGTACCTCGCGACGCTTGAGCTCGTGGCTGTAATTCGCGACGCGCGTCCCGCCGACTTTTCGCGCGTCGCGCAGCTAACGCAGAAAACAAACCAATTCAATCTGACCACGCGGCGCTATACAGAGCCGGAAATAGCTTCGCTGGCGGCCGGACCGGATTCGGCGGTTTTCTCGCTCGCGTTGCGCGATCGCTTTGGGGATTTCGGGCTGACTGGCGTGCTGATCGCGCGGCGGCGTGGGCGCGCGGGCTCAATCGACTCGCTCCTCCTGAGCTGCCGAATCCTGGGGCGGAAGGTGGAATTGGCGTTCGTCGAAGACGTCCTGTTGTCACTGGAACAGCGGTGGGGGATCGAATCGTGGGAAGCCGATTTTATCCCGACGGCGAAGAACGGCCAGGTGGCTGGGTTCTGGGAGCAACTGGGATTCGAAGTGGCTGAGAACGATGGCGGTCGTAAGCGGTATCGATGCGCCTGCAAATCGCGGCCGCGAACCGGTGGACTGGATTTTATTTTGAGGAGTCAGGGAGACTGAAATGGAACAGCGCGTCAGAGAAGTGATATCACAGGTCCTCGGCGTCGACGCGAAATCGATCAACAGCACCACATCGGTGCAGAGCGTCAGCGCTTGGGACTCGCTGGCACATATGAACCTGGTACTGGCGCTGGAAGAGGCGTTCGGAGTGGAATTCACCGATGAGCAGATTCCGACGATGACGAGTTTTCCGGAGGTCCTGAAGGCGGTTGAGGCGCGCGGCGGCCGGGCGTGAGTCGTTCGACGCATCCGTGCGACCGCTTAGCGAACATCGCCGGCCGGGGCCTTCTGCATCGTGGCCAGCATGACGCCAATGTCCCAGTGGTCGGGCCATCGCCAGCGGGCAAGCCGTTCACGCGTGTGCGTGTTGATGCTTCTCGCCAGGTGAAAGGGATTCAGGAAGCGCAGCGGGTTTGGATGCGGCGCGGCAGCCGTCCCGTCTGTGGGAACAGAGATGCGAATCACCCGGTCATAGTGAAAATCGGTAAATCCCAGTCGTTCGACAAGTCGTTTGAGCGTCCCGGGCGAGAAGTAGTGGTAATGGTCGGCCGCCCAGCACCACCAGGTATCGCCCCCGGAGAAACGCGACGCGCTTTCGTAATTGCCGGTGGTGACTGTGAACCAGCCCCCGGGCTTGAGGCGCGCGGCGGCAGTCTCAATGACGACATCGGGCTGCGGCAGGTGTTCAATAACGTCCCACATGATAATGGCGTCAAACGCAGGGCATGGGGGAAGCGTGTCGACTGGCCCGAGATGCATGTTCAGCCCGAACAATTCTTTGGCGCGACGGACGCCGGTTTCGGACATTTCCGTTGATACGACGTCGTGTCCGTTCGCGACGAGTACGCTTGAAAACGCGCCGAGCCCACCCCCAATTTCGAGAACGCGCCTTGCCGATGGACACTTGGAATGGAACGCATCGTAAAGCGCGCTCGCATGTTTGAGCTTGAGCTGCGGGTCGAAGTATGTGTTCTCGTGGCCGGGGGCGTAGGCCTCATTGAAGAAATCGTCGGCGTAGGACTTGTCGAAGTGCGGACACTGAAAGACATGACCACAAATCCGGCACTCGGCGATTGCGATCGTCGGCCCCAATGGAGTGCGCACATACCGGCTCGTGCGGCACTTCGTACCGCAGATGACGCAAATTCCGTCGGCGGTCGGCTTTGCAATGTCTGACACTTCTATGCGACTCCTAAACGTACCCAAGATAAGGGCGAAAATGAATTTCGCCAATTCAGGCGGGTTGGCGACTTCGGATTCGGGCGGCGATCGAACGTGCGGTGCTCAGCGCGCTGTCACGATCGTGCGGGCGCAGCACAATGAGATATGCACCGATCGCATACACCATCCCACAGACGGCGAAGGAAAGGCCCAGCTCGATGAGATTGTGGGGCGAGCGCCAATTCAGCACTGCGAGGCAGACTCCCGCGAATACCGCCGCCAGTGCGATCGGACGGGCGAGCGCGCCGATGTAAAAATCGGTGAACGAGAGGCCCGCTATTTTGCGCAGGTAGTATGGAATGAATCCGACCGCGATCGCTGCGAGCGTCAGGCCGGTTCCGGTCGCCAAACCGGAGAGCCCCCACCCCGCGAAACGGCAGAGCGACGTACCCAGAACGACATTCAGGATCGCTCCAATGAGGGCGGCGATCGTCGGCGCGGCAATGCGGGCTTGGGCGACAAAGATGGCCTGCGACGGACTGGTTCCCAGCGCGACAATGAGCGGCAGCAGGAATATCGGGATCGTCCGAGCGGCGAGTGCCTGATCGGGCTTCGGAAGAGACTTGCCGAGCCAGAGCGCCAGAATTGGAGTTGCGTACACGGACACGAAAACGCAGACCGGTGCAACCAGACAGGTCGCATAACGGATCGCTGTAACGATCAGGCGACGCATATCTTCACCGCGATCCTGGCTGGAAAGAAGCGTCATTCGCGGCATGATGATGCGGATCAACGGCGCAATTGCGGAGCGAATCCATGGGTCCCAGCATGCACCGACGCTATAGATCGTGATCATGGCGAGGCCGGCCGGACCATACAGCCATTTGATGATGAAATTGGCCGAACCGTAGTAGAGCGCCCAGACGAGGGTCCCGATCGTCGAGAACGCGCTGAAAGAAACGAGCGACTTGAGCGCGGTCCGGTCGACGTTTCGAAGCGAAAGTTTGAGCCAGGGAAATCCGCGATAGGCCACGGAAACAGCGATCTGATTGCTCACCAGAGAACCTACCAGCCATGCGACGCCGAACCAAATCAGACTGGGCGCCAGGAAGATAAAGGTGAGGACGATCGTCAGCGTGCGGACGATGTCGCCAGTCAGTGTGATGACGTTTATTTCCGCCAGTTTCTCTTTGGCATAAAGCGGTGTCGTAAAGATGTTCGTGAAATAAGTCGTCGCGGTCGCGGCCGCGAGGAATACGAGCAGAATCTGCGAAGCTCGCGCGGCCGTGCCGAGGGCGATAAGCCTGGGCAGGAACAGGGCGCAAATGCTTCCCGCCAGCATAAAAACCACGGCGGTGGCAAGCATGGCGACGAAGCCCGTACACATGTAGCGGTTGGCCTCGTCGAGATCGTTTCGACCGACGGCGTGCGTTACATACCGCGAAATGGCGGGGCCAACCGCGAGGGTCAGCATTGGCAAGTAAGTGATGAATGTGCGCACGAGCAACATGGTGCCGTACTCGTCTTTCCCCATGCGCTTGATCATGAAGGGGACGAGCAGCAGGTTCATCACCATCAGGGTGCCTTGGCACGCGATGATTCCCCCCGCGTTGAGAGCGGCTCGTTGTCGTGTGGTCAGCGTCACCCGCGATCCTCTACGTCCGGGAGCCAGCGACGGTTCCCGTTGAATGAATGTTATCGGCGAAAGCCGGGGGCGGCGTTTGTTTCGGGCCATTGAATGGCGATAAGCACTCTACGTAAGGCCGATTCGCAAAGCCAATCCGGCGCACTTGGGAAAATTCTGACGAATTCCGCGTTACTGCAGGCGGGTGCGTGGCTCGGCGGAATCTTTCAGGAAAACGGCGATGCGGCGGTCAGAATTCCACTCGCAGTGCGGGGGTTTTCGAGTCGCCTCAGCGACGTGCCAATTCCGGATTGGCCTTTTGGACCTTCCGGGGCGGAGACTGACGAGGCGCTTCGTTTATTCGTCGAAGCCGGGGCTCTCGCGGAATGCGATGGAGCGCTCTGCTGCACCGATGATGGCCGCGGCCTGCTTGCGGCCATTCAACTCATGTATCAACGGGATCGGGAGCGAATCTGGGAGCGGATCCCCTGGCTCACGCGCGCGGCGGCGGGGAAACGCGTGTTGGACGCCGGGTGCGGACTGGGGGCGTACAGCTTGCTGTTTCGTGATCTCGGTGCGCAGTCGGTGATTGCCATGGACTACAGCCCGTTGCGACTCGGAACCGTCGGGCAAATGGCGGACGCGTGCGGCGGCGGCGTGAGCCCGATGCGGTCGTCTGTGGAAGCGATTCCGCTGGCGACCGGATCAATCGATCTGATCTTCAGCCGGGTTGTGATTCCGTATGTGCATCAGGTGCGAACGATGCAGGAGTCCGCGCGCGTCCTGGCTCGGGGCGGCCGGGCGCTACTGATTCTGCACGCGGCGAAGTTTTACTGGGGGCAGCTCCGGCGTTTTGGGTTGCGGCCGGGGTTGATCGGCGAGCGGGCGCGTGCGAGTCTTGGTCTGGCGGGTGGGGCGGCGTTTTCGCTACTGGGCGTGGAGCCGCACTGGAAATTGCGAAAGATTGGATTTTACCTGAGCTACCAGACGCGCGGGGCGTTTTCAAGACTGGCGGAGCGATGCGGGCTGAAAATTGATTCGTGGGAATCCAATGGCGACAAGCCGATCGCCTGTCTCTCAAAACCGTGAGTTACAACTGGCTGGGGCCGAGTTGATAGAGAGGGAATTGCATCCGCTGCAGCACGCTCTGCGGTGTCCTTACCATCCGGACGGCGATTCGCTTTGCAATCGGCACAGTGAAAAGAATGACAGCGACGAGTTCGTTCTGCGGTGCCCTGAGTGCGAGCGAGAATTTCGAGTCGAGGCGGGCGTGTATCGCCTCATGCCGGACGAATTTCGAATCGATCAAAACCCGCACCGCGTGGACTCCGAATCGATCCAACAAATGACCCGGGAAATGCGACAACGCGACGAACGCGCGGTACGAAGTTCGCTCTTTCGCCGCGAGCCGGACGGCTCTCCGCTGTATTGGATGAACATCCAATACGACGCAGTGGCGCGATTGGCGTCCGTCGGAGGTGGAGCGATCGGCGTGGACTTCGGCACGGGCGTTGGTCGTTATGTTCCGTGGCTGCTGGAGCGGTTTGAGCGGGTGATTGCAATCGATTTTTCATTTGAATCGCTGCGGGCACTTCAGGAAAACTTGTCAGCGGAACAGCGAGTGCGATGCCTGTTTGTGCAATGTGACCTGAGCCGGCTGGGGCTCGCACGGGGCGTGGCGAGCGGCGGGCTGTGCATAGAGGTCTTGCAGCACGTTCCGGATGCGGGGATGCGAAAATCGGCGATCGCAAATATCGCGCGGGCGCTGATTGATGACGGGACTCTCTGCCTCGTGACGAATGCATATGCGATCGCACGGCGTCTGGGCGGGTCGCCGCAGGTTCGTCAGGATGGGACGATCTATTCGTATTGGCACACCTACGGCGAGCTGCGCCGGCTGGTTGAGCCGTACTTCGAGATTGAAACGTCCCGTGGAATTATCTCGTATGACACCTTCCCGGTGCGAAAGTTGCCGGCCAGATGGCGGCTTCGCGCGGATGCGATGTTGGAGCGCTCGTCCCTGGGACGACTATTCGGGCGAGACATGCTGCTAAATCTGCGGCGGAATGCGAATTGAGTGCCAACGCTATGAGTTTCGCGACGCGCAAGCAGCGCGTGTTGATGATCGCGCATGAGTTTTATCCGTGCAGCGCGATCGGCTGCCATAGATCCGGGAAATTCTGCAAATACCTCGGGCGATATGGATGGGAGCCGGTGGTTCTAACCGCAAGGCAGCAGTACGCACATGGCCGGCTAGACGCATCCCTGCTGCGGCAGCTTCCCGATGACTTGCATGTAAAAAGGACCTTCTATCCCGATCTGGAAGGCGTTCGAAACGCCATTCGCGGCGCCCGGGTCATGCTGCGGCGACCGCATTCGGGAAATGGCAGGGCCAATGGCGGGGTTAGCTCGATGGTTGAATCGCGCGCCGGCGTTGCACGCTGGATGTCGGTTCCCGATTGGGCCGTCTATTGGCTGCCCTGGGCGCTCTATTCAGGTCTTGCGGAGGCACGGCGCAGCGACGCGATTTATGTCACCGGACCGCCGCACGGCGCGGTTGTGGTCGGGGCCGTTTTGGCCCGATTAAGCGGTCGCCGTCTGGTAATCGACCTGCGCGACCCGTGGATGCTCGACAAGACCCTTGTTTATCCAACCGAGTTACATCGCGGAATGAACCGAAGACTCGAGCGATGGTGCTTCGCTTCAGCCGCGACAGTTATCTGTAATACGCGGCCAGCCATGGAAGCTTATCGACGGCTCTATCCCGAGTTGCCCGCCGAGAAATTCACGACGTTGCCGAATGGATTCGACGTGACCGATTTTCCTGCCGACGAAGGCGAAGTGGCGCCGCGGGTGCGAAACGAGATCCGCATGTCCTATGTCGGAAGCTTGTACGGGGGACGCGACCCTCGGCCTCTGTTTCGAGCTGTTCGCGCTGCCACCGAGCCAGGGCGCGGCGCCGGGATGAAATTCCGCATTCAGTTCTGGACGGGGACCGATGAGCTGGCACGGGCCTATGCGCGCGAGGCGGGTGTCGAAGACATGGTAGACGTGCACAAGCTCGTTCCGCACCGCGAGGCCATCGCCGCGATGCGCGCGTCCGACGTATTGCTGGTGATCGGCGCATCCGACACCGACGAGTTGCATGTGCCAGGCAAGCTTTTTGAGTATGTCTACTGCCGCAAGCCGGTACTGGCACTCGTCGAACCTGGCGCCATCAGCGACTTGATCGACGAGTATCAGCTCGGTTTGTGGGCGCGCCCGGCCGACGAGACGCGACTCGTCTCACATCTCGCAAACCTTCATTCGCATCTGGCTAACGGGGACGCGTGGCCGATCAAGCCGGAGGCATTTCAAGACTTCGATCGTCGAATTCAGGCCGGACGGCTCGCGGCGATCCTGGGGGGGCAGGGCTAGTATGGAAGTTCGGGAACTGAAGGGCGACGAGATTGCGGAGTGGGATGCGTTTGCATCGGCTCATCCAGAGGGCAACGTATTTCACTGTTCGCGGTATGCGCGAATCCTGGACGAGTGGGGACACGATTACGAAATCGTCGCGGCGCGCGACGGAGGCAGGTTCATCGCCGGAACGGTGATTGATTCCCGCCCGCTGCCCATGACGACCTGGCGGAGCGGAAACGCCGAGGGCGGCGTCTTGCTCGCCCGCAATGACGCGACACTATTGCAGGCTTTTTGTAAGGGACTTGTGGGAGTTCTCACGTCGAAATCTTATGTCGACTTTCGACTCTATATGCACCAGCCGCGGCGGATTGATGGACTCGATGTCACGGAGAATCTGCTACTGCACGACGCCGTCGCGAAACTTGATTTCAAGCGTGACGAGAATGAAATCGGCACATACTTCGTCCGGCTCGATCGCGACGATGAAGCGCTGGTCGAAAGCTACAACAAGAACTGCCGCCGCGACGTTCGCAAGGCCGAGCGCGAAGGTGTTACGGTCGAAGCTTCATCCGACGAGGCGCTGCTGGAACTCTTTTATGAACAGCACGCCTCGACGTATAGCCGCAAGGGACTGCAAGTACCGCTGAAGAAGCCGTTTGTGGGTACGTATGCGCGCGGCATTCGCGAAAATCTGATGCGCATCTATTCGGCGAAATTTGGCGGTAAAATCGTCAACATGGCCATCATCTCGCTGGTCGGCATCCCCCGCTATATGAAGGGGGCTTCGATCGTAAGCACGATGGACGAACGGGTTCCGCCGTCCGGGCAGATTCTGCACTATGAGATCATGCGGCGGCTGCGGGACGAGGGGTACCGGCTCTATGATCTGGGTGGCAGCCCCGGTTTCGAGCCCGTTGAAGGCCACCCGAATTACTCGGTTTGGCGCTTCAAGCGTGGGTTTGGCGGCCAGTTCTGGCAGGATCTGGGGGAATACCACCTGGTAATCGATAAGATGAAACACCGCGTGCTCTCGCTCGCCAAGGGCGTCCATGGAAAGTTGGGAAGTCTTCGGACCGTTCTGGATGGATGACGAATCGAGTGGTGGCTTTGAGAGCTGCAAGCTGCCGATGATTGGTATGGCGATTTCCACGTGAGCGACATGAAGTGACGCAACACGCCCCGACATATTCACCGCATGCTTTTCAGCCGGAATTGGACCCGGACTACCTCTTAGCGGCAGCCGAGGACGAAGGCGCGCGTACGCCGACGGGAATTTTATTCCTCATCGCTCTGTTCGCAGTATCTGTGATCGTATTCGGAAATGATAAATCCTTTTACCGGATTCCCTATTACCTTGGCGTGCTAAGCGCCGTAGCCGCCATTTTGGTTTACTTTCAGTACTCGTTCCCCATCCCGATTCCGGTGCTTCTCTTCATCTCCTGGTTTGCTTGGGGCGGCGTAACGGCGTTTGCGACGGAATCGCGTGAAATTTCGATGACGGCCCTTGGAACGGTGGGCCAGATTGTAATCATGTTCATTGTTTTCGCGACCACCTGCCAGGACAGTCGTGCCGTATGGACGGTGGGCATCGCATTCGTGATTGGCGCCATCGCTAATGCGATTGCCGCAATCGTTTTTTCGTTCAACCTGCGCGACGGGCGCGCCGCAGGATTCGCTGTGAACCCAAACAGCGCGGCCGGCGTTTACGGCGTGGCGATTTGCATTCTTCTGGCGGGTATCCCGGCACTACGCGGCGGCTTCATGCGGGTCTTGTGCATCGGTGTCATTGGCGCGATGTTTTTCGCTGTCGTTCGCACGGGTTCCCGGGCCGGTGCGCTGACCGTCGTCCTTTCACTCCTTTGGTTCTTGTTTTTCTATCGCCGGGCGCTGTTATCAAAACCGCTGCTGCTTGGATTTCTGGTAATGCTCTTTATGGCCAGCGCCATCATCCTGCCGAAGCAGTTGGCCGACACTGAATTGGGTAAGCGCGCAGTCTCCGCCGTCGAGACACTGCGCGGCGATCGTTCAAAGGGAGAGGGCAGCACCGTGGCGCGTGTCGGACTAAAGTTCAAAGCGCTGCGCGTTTCGCTCGAACATCCGATTTTGGGTGTCGGCATCGGGTGTTTCACCCCATATATGTTCCGTCAGGAGGGCGAAACCCTCAGCACGCATGACAATTTTCTGGATGTTCTGTCTGGAACAGGATTCCCGGGATTCGCACTCTACTATGCGATCTATGTCTGGCTCTGGATGACCGCCGGGCGGCTCCGCAAGTCCGGCGTCCTAACGCAAGGCGAGTTGTCGCTCGTCTGTATGGCCCAGACGTATATTGTCTTTCGCACCGCGTGGGATTTCTTCGAAAATACCGGCTGGAACACCAAGCCGCCCTGGATCATCATGGCGGTTCTCGCCGGTGTGCTCACCGGAATGAAGGGTCGCATCGCGCATCGAATTGATACGCTCCAAGCGTATGGGGTCATCTAAAGCGCGGCGTACGTCCACGTCGCCGGTCTAATCGCAAATGTGCGGAATCTGCGGAATAGTGACCAGTGAGACGGTCTCGGACGAGATCGTGGCGGGAAGGGTGCGCGCGATGGCCGATCGCATCGCCCATCGCGGGCCCGATGACTTCGGCGTGCGCGTCTTTCGAACCGGAGACGTTACAGCCGGACTCGGCCAGCGCCGCCTGAGCATTATCGACCTGTCACCGGCCGGCCATCAGCCCATGCAAAGCCCGAGCGGGCGTGACATCTGGATCACCTTCAACGGAGAGGTCTACAACTTTCTAGAACTTCGCCCCGAGTTGGAATCGAAGGGATTTCGATTTCGCTCGGGTACCGATACCGAGTGCGTTCTTGCCGCCTACGAAATCTGGGGGGCCGCATGTGTCGAGCGGCTTGGCGGGATGTTCGCATTCGCCATCTGGGACGGCGAGAAGGGCGAATTGTTCTGCGCCCGTGACCGGCTGGGAAAGAAACCCTTTCTTTACTGGCACGACGGCCCGCGATTCGCGTTTGGATCCGAGCTGGGTGCATTGGCCGCCCTGGAGCAGATGCCTCGCGCATTCGACGAACAAGGCGTCGCAGCCTACTTCTCGCTTGGATTCGTGCCCGGCGAACTTTCAATTCTTTCGGCGGTTCGCAAGCTGCCGCCAGCCTCGCGCCTGACGCTGCGCAACGGGCGCGTTCAGATTGACCGCTATTGGAACCCGATTGACGCCGCACGCCGAACAACGCGTCGCGATGCGAAAGATGAGGAGCTAATAGACGAACTGGACGGACTGCTACGGCGCGCCACTCGGCGCCGGATGATCGCCGATGTGCCGCTCGGCGCGTGGTTGTCCGGCGGTGTGGATTCGTCGCTGGTGGTGGCCGAGATGTGCGAGACTGCGCACGGCAAGGTTCGCACATTCACGATCGGCTTCGGGGACAGCGATCGCGACGAATCCAAGATGGCTTGCGGCGTGGCCCAATATCTCGGCACCGACCATGAGGAATTCCACATCACGCCGGCAGAAATGCTGGCCGAGGTGCCTGTTGCGGCAGGCGTATATGACGAGCCGTTTGCGGACGAAGCCGGCCTTCCGACTTATGTGGTTTCAAAGCTTTCGCGAAGGCACGTCACAGTCGCACTTTGTGGTGATGGCGGTGATGAGACTTTTCTCGGCTACAGCCACCACCTGAATGCCGGAACACTTGACTTGGTCGATCGATTTCCGAGTTGGCTGCGCATTGCTACGTCGCGATTGGGGGGAGCACTGGGCGCGATGTCGGGATCGCGTTGGCGCCAGCGGATTCGATCGCTCGCGTATGAGGACTGGGCCGAGCTTTACGTCCGCATGACATCCACGCTTCGGCCCGACGCTGCCGGGCGCGTCGTGGCGGCGCCGTTCGTACTGGACGGCACAATCTATAGAAAAACTGCGGCGCAGCTCGACGACTTTCCCGCACCGACCAAATTGGCGCTGCTCGATCTGACGACAACTCTGCCCGATAAGTTTCTCGTCAAGGTCGATCGCGCTGCGATGCACGTCGCGCTGGAAGTTCGTGCGCCTTTCCTCGATCACGAGCTGGTCGAATGGGGATTGTCGCTGCCGATGCGATACAAAATTCGCGATGGTGTCGGGAAGTGGATTCTTCGCCAACTGCTCTATCGTAAGGTCCCGCGCGAACTAGTTGACCGTCCCAAGATGGGCTTCTGCCCGCCGGTCGATGCCTGGCTGCGCGTGGAGTTGGCCGACTGGGTTCGAGATACGCTTTCGGCTAAGCGCGTTCGAGAGGTTGGCTTGCTTGATGCAAAGGCCGTCTTGCGGATTGTCGACCTTCATCTTTCCGGTCGCGCCGAGCTCGGTCCTGCGCTCTGGACGTTGATGTGTTTCATGACTTGGCACGACAAGCTCGGTCGTGCTGTCATCAGGCCACAGGATGCGATTGCGCCGGCTTGTGCAATCTGATCGAATAAACGCCTCACTGATGTCCTCCGCGAGCTGTGTTTATGAGCTCCATCACTTCCGACGCGCTTCCGTTTCCAAAATTGAAATCGGGAGAATTGCTGAATACGGCCTCGGCACTGGAGCGACTGGACTATTGCCTTGAATGGCGGGCATGGCTCTGGCGAAGACCAGCCGCTTACCTGATGGCGCCATTCGAAAAGTTTCGCGGTAAGCGCGTGCTCGAAATCGGGGCTCGATTCGGCAAGATGAGCTGCCTGATCGCCGCTGCAGGCGGCATCGTGACCGGGGTCGATATTAATGCGAAAGCCGTGGAACGTGCCAAGGCAGAATCTCTGCGATGGGGCGTCGAGGACAGAGTCCGGTTTGTCGCGTACGACGGCGACGGCCGTAATCTGCCATCGGGCCCGTTTGACGTTATTTTTTCGAAGAGCGTGCTGGTCTTGATCCGTAAGGAAAAGCTTTCCGAGTTGTTATTGGAGTTGCGTTCCCGTCTGGCGCCGGACGGCGCCGGCCTCTTCCTTGAAAACGCGAATAATTGGATTCTAGACAGGCTCCGGCGGCACATCGTTCATCGACGGGGAAAGAAGTGGGATATCGTTCACTGGGGCTTCTACCCGGAGAGTCTGTCAATACTGGAGCGCGCGCTTGGGCCCCTTCGAGTCAAACGATTCGGTTCGCTCGTCTGGTCGATCCAAGCGGGCGGCGATGGCTTGGAGCGAAACGCCAGATAGGCAATGCGAAGTTCTCGACGAGTGCGGTTCAAAATCGCAATCAGAATAAGGTCAGTTTCCCTGATGGCCACGAGTCCCGCCACCGTGAATATCGCTTGAGTTCGCTTCTAAGATTGCGATTGGCGGGTGGCGCGGCGGCGATGCGGGCAACGGGCCTCACATTGCTGGCGCGGCATCGGTACGACTGGATGCCGGCCGTTCTGGCCTACCATGGAGTCCACGATGGCTCGTTGGCTGATGATCACACACTCTTCAATACCAAGCACGTTTCCTTCCGCGAATTTCAACGTCAACTCCGCTGGCTGAAGCGCCACTATCATGTCGTCTCGCTTGCCGAAGTTGAGTCCGCACTTCGCACGGGCGAGACGCGGCGACGCTTGGCAGCCATTACGATCGATGATGGCTACGAAAACAATTTCACTGTGGCGTGGCCTATCCTCAAGGAACTCGGCTTGCCGGCAACGGTGTTTGTCACAGTTAACGTGATTGAGAATCAACAGCCATACGACCATGACCGCGTCGAGTTGGCCCTTCGATGCACAGATCGATCCGCCGTTGAACTGACGTCAAACGGCGAGACCCGTGCGTTCGAACTCAATTCTTCATCGACTCGGAGCAATGCCGTTTATGCGATCAAGGCCTGGCTCTCAAAGCTGCCGGGCGATAGAGCGGTCGCACTTCGCGATCAACTCATGGCCCGTTGCTGGGACGATAACTTCCTGCGGCAACATCGCGTCGCCTACCAGCCGATGTCCTGGCAGCAGGTTCGTCAGCTTGCAGATGAAGGAATGGAAATCGCAAGCCACACACTGAGCCATCCGCATCTCGCCCGGATCGGCGACGGAGACGTGCTTCGCGAACTTCGCGACAGCCGTCGCATTCTCGAAGGGCGGATCGCAAGGCCCGTCACGCGAATCAGTTATCCGCACGGCAGCTTCGACCAGCGGACCGAGCGAATCGCGGCTGAAATCGGGTACACGTCGGCGTTCACGTCCCGGCCGTGGTTTAGCGGGACGTCGCCGAGTCTCTATGCCATTCCTCGAGTTAGCGTCAGCGCCGGCGCGCCATTTGGCGTGTTCGTCGTGTCGGCCACGCGCGCGCTCCAGATGGTGGGGCGCGGTCCGGGCGGCGGCTCCGAGTCATAGCCCGCACTCGCCGATGCGCGATGGCGGACAAGCCCCCGGGGCGCGCCGAACATGACCAATAGCGGCATGCGGAATCCCATTCATGTTGTTCATCTTTTCGGAACACTCTTGCCGGGCGGCGCGGAGCGGCAGGCCCTGGCGATTGTTCGCCACTCCGACCGGGCGCGCGTCCGCTTCAGCGCAATCAATTGCTGCGCTGCCGAGAATCTTCTGGCGACGGAGTTCGATGCTGCCGGCTGTTCGACGCACTTGTTGGACAAGTTCTCGCGCAACTACGTTTCGTTTCTGTGGGAGCTGCGTGGCAAACTGCGCGAACTCAAACCAGATGTTGTGCATGCGTGGCTTTACGCTCCCGGCTTCTGGGGCCGGTTCGCCGCCATCACGGCCGGAGTGCCGGGAGTCGTCGCCTCAACCCGAACCGGATCGACCTACTCGCACTGGCACGAGGCGTTTCTGGATCGTCAGCTGTCAAAGCGGACTTTCGCGAGAATCGTTAACTCGGAAGGCATTCGCGAGGCTTTGGTTCGAACGGTTGGATTGTCGCGTCAGGGAATCCGCGTGATCTACAACGGCGTCGACGAGGCCCGTCTTGCACCCAGTGCACCCCGACCCGAGTTGCGGCGTCGACTCGGCTGGCCCGATGACGCACCGGTGGTATTAGCGGTGGGGCGGTTGGTCCACGAGAAGAACTATCCGATGATGCTGCGAGTTCTGCGCCGCCTGCGCGATCGGACGCCGAAGCTTCGCGCGGCCATTGCCGGTTGGGGCCGACAGGAAGAATTGTTGACCGACCTGCGTATTGAATTGGGGCTTGAGGACTGCCTTGACCTGCTTGGCCGACGGGAAGACGTTGCCGATCTCATGCACGCCGCTGACGTTTTCGCCATGAGCTCCAATTCTGAAGGCTTTTCCAACGCATTGCTCGAGGCCATGTGGGTGGGCAAGCCGGTCGTGGCTACGCGGGTCAATGGGGCCGTCGAAGTCGTTCGCAACGGCGAAAACGGCGTTCTGGTCGATATCGGTGACGAGGCCGCGTTCGTGGCCGGAGTTGAAGGCCTACTCCGCGACGCTGAAATGCGGCGCCAACTGGGCGAAACTGCGGCGAGCGATGTACGCAGGCAGTTTTCGATGTCGGCGATGGTCGCGGCTCACACCGAAGTTTATGAAGCGGCCGCATTCCGGAGTACGCCAAGTTGATGAGTGAGGCAACAACACCAAACAAGCCGCCTTCAAGCACGGGCGGTTGGCGACGCTGGGCCAAGCGGCTGGCGTTGCTCATCTTCGCATTGGTCGCCGCTATCGGATTGACCGAGGCCGCGCTTTGGGTTGTCGCCCCGGTGCCGTTCGACGAGTGGATGGTCTACGTCCCCGACGGTCGCATTCGCGCCCGCGCCGAGCCGAACCAGGTAATCCACACGGCCGACGGCGCGGCAGTGCGGATCAATAGTTTGGGATTTCGAGGTCCCGAGTATTCGTGGACTCCGGCTCCTGGAACGCTCCGCATTGCGGCGTTCGGCGGCTCTTCAACGTTTTGCTGGCAGAACAGTAGTGACGAAACAACCTGGCCGGCCAGATTGCAACACGATCTGTCCGAAGCCCTGCACATGCCGGTCGAAGTGATCAATCTCGGCCTACCCGGATTCGATGCGACGCAGTCGAAAACCAACTACATGTTCCTCGGCCGCGCGCTGCATCCGGACGTTGTGATCGAGTACGACGGCTGGAACGATATGAAGTACTTCCGCATGCTCGAGCGGGCACCCGACACGTTCACTCGCTGGGTGCCCAACAAACCGTGGTGGCAGAAACTGGCGCGATCGACGCAGATCGGCCGTCGTGCACGAAACGCCGTCTGGAATATGACGCTGCGGAAACTGGAAGTTCGCTTCTCGTCACTCGAAAAGGAAGGCATTGCCGAGAATCAGCCGATCAAGCCGGCCGCCTTCCAATGGGCGCGGAAGAACTATGAGGACTTCGCGCTCCTCGCCCGGACTGACGGCGTCCTGCCGGTTCTGGTCAGTCAGGGACACATCATCGATCCGGCAAACCGCGGTCGGAAAGGCGGCTACGACGAGTCGCTGGCCGAGGCCGGCGACATGCTCGACATGTCCTTTCCGGTCCTCTATCAGTCGGCCCAGGAAATGAACCACATTGTCAAAGACGTGGCGGCGAAGGGCGGGGCGGTTTTCGTCGATGGCTATGCCGGCGTGCCGCACGACTTCGACCACTATAAGGACAGTGTGCACTTCAACGACAAGGGATCCGACGCACTCGCCCGTCTGATCACCGATGCGCTCTTGGCAGATCCGCGGTTTCAGCAGATTGTGCTGCGCGTGCGCCAGCAGACCACTTCGGCGCCGGCCCGCTGAGCATTGGGAAGCGACGTGCGAATACTCATGGTGTCGCATACCACGCTTCCCTGGACGGCCGACTATGCCACGCATTTCCGGGATGTCGGTGACGACGTGCTGGTGGTCAGCTTTTCACCAGGTGAAATTCCAGGCGTTCCGGTCGAGTTTGTCGGTACGCTGCCATTCAACAAGTATGCCGACAAGCACCAATTCCTCACGCGCATACCTCGAATTCAACGGATTGTCCGCGCGTTCGCGCCCGACGTGGTCTTTGCGACATACCTGGTGTCCAATGGACTGACGGCAGCGCTGTCGTGGACAGGTCCGCTGGTGGTTGACGCCGTCGGCGGTGACGTTCGCGATCCCTACGGACGCGGCGATTGGCGTGGTGCGGCGCGGCGCTTTGTGCTGCGGTGTATCTGCGATCGCGCGACGGCGATTCACTCGTGGTCGTCCGAATTGTCGAATCAACTAGTGGAGATCGGCGTGCCTCCGGCCAAGATCGCTGAATGGCCCATGGGGGTGGACGTCGAGATTTATCGTCCCGCCCAACAACCCGCAGCGAGCGACCGCTTCGTCTGCACTCGCAAACATGAGCCGATCTACGACATCGGCACCATTCTCGGCGCCTTGGAGTTCCTGCACCGCGAAGGCACGGAGTTCAAATGTACCTTCGTTGGCGGCGGCCACCTGCTGGCCGAACATCAGGCGCGCATCAGTTCAGACGGCCTCGAGGCATCGGTTCGATTTACTGGACCAGTCCCCAAAAACCGTATCGCTGAATTATTGAGAGAGTCAGGCATCTACATCTCAGCGTCGCTGGCCGATGGAACAAGCTCATCATTGCTCGAAGCGATGGCCTGCGGCCTGCTGCCGGTGGTTAGCCGAATCCCGGCCAATCTTCCGTGGATCGAGCACGGCCGAAACGGTTTGCTCTTCCAGCCGGGCCAGACCGTCGAATTGACCGGGGCACTGAGGCGCGCCATGTCCGACACGGACTTGCGGGCACGGGCTGCAGTGGAGAATCGCCTCCGCGTAACGAGCCAAGGCAACCTTTCAACGAATCTGGCACGCATGAGCGACCTATTGCGATCAGCCGTTGCTGATGGAAGGCGCGGAGCCGCGTGAAGATCACGATCTTTGGCATGGGATACGTCGGCGTTGTCAGCGCCGCCTGCCTCATACGCGACGGGCACGACGTCACAGGCGTTGATCCGATCGCGTCGAAGGTGGACGACATCGCCCAGGGGCGTACGCCGGTGCAGGAACCGGGCGTCGCCGAGCTCTTGGCCGCGGGTCATTCCGCCGGTCGGCTGCATGCGACGACTGATCCCGCAGTCGGTTTGAGCGGCAGCGACATGGTCTGGATTTCGGTCGGGACGCCCTCGCGGGCTGACGGATCAATTAACCTGGCCGCCGTCGAGACGGCCGCGCAGCAGGTTGGCGCTTATCTCAAACAAGCATCGGGCCGACCGCTCATCGTGCTCCGGAGCACAGTAGTACCCGGAACGACGCGGCGGGTGGTTATCCCCGCGATCGAGCAGTCCAGCGGATTGGCCGCCGGGCGGGATTTCCAAATCGTCTTTCACCCCGAGTTTTTGCGCGAGGGTTCGGCCGTGGAGGACTTCGACGACCCGCCGAAGATCGTCGCAGGTGAAGGGTCGTCGGGCGCTGCCGATCGCCTGTTCGCAATTTACTCGCGGTACGATGCGCCGCGCTTTCGCCTCCAACTCGAGGAATCGGAACTGGTAAAATACTGCGACAATCTGTTCCACGCGGTGAAGGTCACCTTCGCTAATGAAGTGGGGGCGATGGCCCGGGCGGCGGGTGTCGATGGTCGCCGGGTGGCCGACGTCTTCTGCGCCGACACGAAGCTCAATATCAGCCCGCGCTATCTTCGGCCGGGATTTGCGTTTGGCGGCTCATGCCTCCCCAAAGACTTGCGCGCGTTTCTGCGCGAAGCCGAACTTCGCTCGATCCGAGTTCCGATGCTCGCGTCGGTCGCGGAAAGTAATTTGCACCAGATCGACGCGTTGGTCTCCCGCGTCCTGGCTCATCGGCCGAAGGTGGTCGGCATGATCGGTCTTGCGTTTAAGGCCGGTGTGGACGATATGCGCGAAAGCCCCTATGTGATCGTGGCCAAGCGGCTGCTCGGCGAGGGCGTGGCGGTAAAGATCCACGATCCGGGCGTACACCCGGACCGTCTGATCGGGGCCAACAAATCGCTCGTTCAGTCCGCTCTCGGACATCTTGAGCAGCTACTCGTGGCCCGCGTTGACGAATTGGAAGCGTGCGACGTCATCTTGATTAACCATTCCACTGTGAACGCAGCGGTGATCGCCGGCTGGTCGAAACGCGGCAAGCGGGTGATCGATCTTGCCGGAATTTCCGGTGTCGAGCGAAGTGCGCCCGGCTACGAAGGGATCGCCTGGTAATCGCGGATGCACGTCCTCTACCTTCATCAGTACTTTGCTACACGAAGCGGACTGACAGGCACGCGCTCATACGAATTTTCGCGGCACCTGATCGCACGCGGCCATCGCGTAACCATGATTACGTCTGGACGACGCAACACGCCCGAAATGACCGTGCCGCCGGGACGCGATTACATTGAAGTCGACGTAGACGGCATCCATGTCGTGCCGATCAATGCCGCATACAACAATCCGCTCGAGGGCACCGGCATGGGTGGCTATCGCCGCATGGCCGGCTTCATGAGTTTCGCCAAGTTGGCCGAGCAAGTGGGGCGGCGGTTGACCCTGCCCGATGTTGTATTCGCGACGCATACGCCGCTCACAATTGGTCTGCCCGGGATGAAGCTGGCGAGGCACTTTGGCGTTCCGTTCGTTTTCGAAGTCCGCGACCTCTGGCCCGAAGCGCTCATCAATATTGGCGCCCTCACCAATCCGCTGGCCATCTGGTGGATGCGGCGATTGGAGCGGCGGCTGTACGGTGCGGCCGATCGAATCGTCGCACTCTCTCCAGGAATGAAGGCCGGCATCGTTCGAACCGGCACGCCCGGTGACAAAGTCACGGTCATTCCGAATGGCTGCGATTTGGGGCTCTTTCGACCGGACATCGATGGCCGAGCCGAGCGAGCTCGTCTGGGTCTCGGCGATCGATTCGTGGCGCTCTATTTTGGCGCCATGGGCCGCGCAAATGGGCTTGGATATGTCCTCGATGCCGCAAAGATCCTGCAAGACCGAGGCGACAAGCGCGTTGTTATTGTGCTCCATGGTGATGGCGGCGAAAAGCCGCAATTGGCCGATCGGGCGCGGACTGAGGACTTGCAAAACGTCGTCTTCAGCCAGCTCGTGCCAGATAAAGCGCAGGTCGCTCAAATCGTCGCGGCAGCCAATGTTTGCATGACGATCTATTCGTCCACGCTTCGCGAAACCGGCTGGTCCCCGAACAAGATGTTCGACGCCATGGCGGCCGGCCGGCCTATTCTCATCAATGTGCCCGGCTGGCTTCGCGAGACAGTCGAAGGCAACGGCTGCGGTTTGTTCATCGATCCACAGCGGCCGGAGGCACTGGCCGACCGGCTCGGTGAACTTGCGGCGAGTCCCGAGAAATGCGCCGAAATGGGTCAAAAGAGTCTCGCGTTGGCCGAGCGCGAGTTCAGTCGAGAAATACTGGCAAATCGCCTGATCGGTGTATTGGAATCTGCCGGCGGCCGAGCCACGGCGGGCGCGGCGTAACGGAGGAGCGAGTCGTTGATCTACATTGAAATTGCCATGTGGGCGATGATCTTCAGTGCGGCGTACTCGATGTTCCTGTACCCGTTGCTGATGTTTGCCCTGAGCAAGGTGTACCGCAAGCGATTCGTACGCGAGCCGATCACGCCAAAATTTACACTGCTGATCGCGGCGTACAACGAAGAAAAGGCGATCGCTGCGAAGATCCAGAATTCACTGGAAATCGATTACCCACGCGACCATCTCGAAGTAATCGTCGCGTCGGATGCTTCGACCGATCGCACCGACGAAATCGTCCGCAGCTTCGCGGATCGGGGTGTGCGACTATTGCGATTCGAGGGCGGACTCGGGAAATCGGCCATGCTCAACAAGGCCGTCGAGCAGGCGACGGGCGATCTGCTCGGTTTCTCGGATGCGACCGGCATGTGGAGCAAAGAATCGGTGCGATCCATGGCTGAGCACTTTGCCGACTCGCGGGTTGGTTGTGTCTCGGGCTGGGTGGCCTACCGATACGATCGCTCGCTGACGGCCCAGGGCTTTAACGTCTATCAGCGCTTTGTGATGGCGGTGCGGCGCGCCGAGGCGTCGTTTGGTGCCGGTTTCAACGCCCCGGGGTCAATCCATTCGGTGCGAAAATCGATGTTCATTCCGTGTCCGCCAGACACGTTTATGGATATGGGCGACCCGTTTCACATCGCCATGCAGGGTTTTCGCACAACATTTGAGGAGCGGGCGATTTCTTGGGAGGAATCGCGAACCGAGGCGAAGGATGAGTTCCGCGCGCGAATGCGAATCAATCTGCGATCCTGGCGATTTCTCTTTTATGCAGTGCCGCGCCTGCCGATCTTTCGCTCGCCGATGTACTGCTTTCAATTGATTTCGCACAAATTCCTGCGCTGGACCATCGGGCCTTCGCTGGTTCCGATCTTCATTCTCAACGCGTTGCTGCTGAAACAGGGCCTCATCTATCAGGCCCTCTTTGCATGCCAGGTTGCCTATTATGGCGCAACGCTCATCGGGGTTATCTGCGCCAAAGTCGGCATCGCGGTTCGCGGCCTGTCGGGCCTTGTCTTTTTCAACACGGTCAACTTCGCGTATCTGATGGCATTGCTGAAATTCCTCGGCGGGGCGCGGGCACACCGATGGGTGCCCTCTCGCTGACTCCTTCATGACGAAACAACTGATCCTTTCTCGCTATCTCATTCCTCGTCGCGCGTGCGTGACAGGTCCCCGGATCGAACGGTACGAGCGCGCGTTTGCGGCCGCCACTGGTTCGCGATTCGCTGTCGGCCTTCACAAGGGACGTATGGGTTTCTACTGCCTGCTCAAGGCGCTCGGGCTGAAAGCCGGCGACGAAATCATCATGCCGGCCTACACATGCCTGGTAGTACCAGCAGCAGCTGTCAGACTGGGCGTCGTGCCGGTGTACGTCGATATAGAGCCGGATTATTTCGGCCTCGATGTAAACCGGCTCGCCTCAGCGATCACGCCGCGAACTCGAGCGATCATGATCCAGCATACATACGGTTGGCCCGCGCCCGGCGTGGATCAAATCCGCGAAATCGCCCGACAATCAAACCTGCCGATCGTAGAAGACTGTTGTCATGCGCTCGGGACGCGCTATCGGGGAACGCATGTCGGTAACTTCGGCGCCGGTGGCTTCTTTTCGAGCCAGTGGAGCAAACCCTTCACGACCGGCCTGGGCGGCATGCTCGTCATGAACGACGCGGCGCTTTATGAGCGCGTGAGAAAAGTTCGTGACGAGGAAGCCGGCAAACTCTCCCCCATGATGGCAGCTCAGCTCGCCATGCAGGGGATTGTGTTCGAAACCCTAGTCTATCCTCGAACAATGACCGCGGCCCAACGCGCGTATCGCTGGCTTGGGAAAAAATCGTTGATTGCCGGCTCAACTTCCCAACGGGAATACGTCGACATGACCGGCGACTATCTGTTTGCCATGAGCGAAGTGCAGGCCGCGGCCGGGCTCTATGAGTTGACGCGAATTCGCATAGCCATCGAACACCGACGAAGACTCGGTCTCTGGTACGCCGAGAAACTTCGAGCGGCAGGGTGGGACTCGCCGATCTGGCCGGCCGAGAGCGATGTGACGCTTGTCCGGTTTCCAGTGCGTGTGGCAAACAAAGCCGAAGTTCTACGACTCGCCGGCAAAGAGCTGGTAGAGATGGGCGACTGGTTCGTGCGGCCGCTGCACTCGCACCTTGCGGCTCAGGAGCAGTTTGGATACAGGACGGGCATGTGTCCAAACGCAGATCGCGCGGCTGATGAAATTGTAAACCTGCCGACGCATCCGCGTGTGAGCGACCACCAGGCGCGGCGCGTCGTGGATTTTCTGGAGCGAGTTGGACACCGGCCGACTCATTCGAATTGAATGAACACTGCAATTGACGACTCGCTTCCGTTCTCGCGCGTTAAGCCAGGTGAATTCCTCGGCACGGTCGCAGCTCTGGAGCGCCTCGACTACTGCCTTGAGTGGCGTCCGTGGCTTTGGCGACGCCCCGCAATCCACCTATTGGCGCCGTTCGAGCGATTTCGAGAAAAGCGCGTGCTCGAACTCGGCGCGCGATTCGGGCGGATGAGTTGCCTGTTGGCGTCGGCCGGCGCCGCGGTAAACGGAGTCGACGTTGCGGGCGACGCAATTCAGACAGCTCGGCTGGAGGCCGCACGATGGGGTGTTGAGGATCGGGTTCGATTTGATGTTTATGATGGAAATGGTCGAAATCTTCCGCCGGGCCCATTTGACGTGATCTTCTCGAAGAGCGTCCTGGGGATGGTCATGAAGAATAAACTGCCCGATCTGCTTTCGCACCTGCGATCGCGGTTGGCACCCGGTGGAGTGGGACTATTCCTGGAGAATTCAAACAACCGGATTCTTGAGATTCTCCGCAAACACGTCATCCATCGCCGCGAACGATGTTGGAATGATATTCATTGGGGCTTCTATCGATCGAAGCTCGCTATTGTGGAGCGCGTTTTCAGTCCAATGAATGCCAAGCGTTTAAACTTCATGGTTTGGGCAATTCGGGCGTGCGGCAACGGACCGAAATCATCCTGGTGAATGAGCAACGACACTAATGATCGTACTCGGAATAGTCGCGTTCGCAGTGATTCCACTGGTCGTGCTCGCGGCGGTCGGCTGGTGCATTTACCAGGAATATCGCCGCGATCGGATTCCAATCCTGCTCTACCACCGTCTAATTTCGCGCGAACAAGTGCTGGCTGGCCAAATTCCGGACAACGAGCCCATCTATGCCGCCTACGACGACGTGTTCGCGGGGCAGATGGAACAGCTCCAGAATGAAGGCTACACAACACTTAATTGCGACGATCTCTTGAATATCCGGACCGGTCGACAGTCGCAGCCCCCGCGCCCGGTGGTCATCACGTTCGACGATGGATACGCGAGCAACTACACGATGGCTTTTCCCGCGCTGCGGCGCCATGGTCAAAAGGCCACGATCTACGTTGCGCCGCAGCCCGATGAGTACTCGCGGAAGCTCATCGCCGGCATCGACGGATTTCTCTCACCCGATCAGATGCGTGAACTCGACCGCAACGGCGTGTCGATCGAATCGCATACGCTGACTCATTGCGTCCTGAGCGAGCTCTCGGACGAGCAAGCTCGCCACGAGCTGACTGAGTCGAAACGCGTCCTGTCGGACATACTCGGCCGGCCGGTGCGGCATCTGGCCGTCCCGCGCTCCGGATACAGCCGTCGCATTCACCGACTGGCGGTCGAGGCGGGCTACGAGACGGTCTGCTGCAACAACAAGGGCAGCAGCACGTCGTCGAGCGACTTGATGGCCTTACCGCGCATCGTGATCGAGCGCGACATGAGCGTGGCCGACTTCGCACGATTGTTGCGGCCGCGTACCGCCGCAATGCTTCGCATTATCGGTAACTTGAAGCGGATTCCCGAGCGGCTCTTTGGGCCGACCGGCGCAAAAAACATTCGCACCTGGCTATACAATAGTCCGCTCGGCGGCATTTTCGTCACGCGCCGGCTGAAGCGCGTCCTGGCGGTTGGCGCGGCGGCGTATGCCCTGGCCTGCCTTGTCTTTTACGTTCGATTGCTGGTCCATTGAAAACTCGGATACGACAAATGTTGATGCTGGGACTCGGCATAGCGGGCGTCGCGATACTCGGGCTGGTCGCGTCGATGGCATACGTTTACGGGTCGGAAGCGCGGTCGCCTCGACTCGTCTGTCTCATGTATCACCGCTTTGTGACCGACAGCGAGTATCGCGCGTGCCATGGATCCGAGCGGGTCTACTCATTGCCGATCGCGCACTTCGAGGATCAGCTTCGCTACCTGCGTGATCATGGATATACCAGTGTCAGCATGGCGGATGCGGTCGCATTCGCCCGCGGTGAGCGAGATCTGCCACAGCCAAGCGTGCTTATCACAATCGATGACGGCTGCCGGAGCGTCGTGACGCGCGCGGCCGGCCTGCTCAGCAAATTTGGAATGCGAGCCATTCTCTTCGTCACCACCGATCCGAAGGCCCATGTATTCGAGAGTGGCGGCGCCGAACAGGCCCGACTCAGCGACGACGAGCTTCGCGCAATCCCACCCAACGTGATTGAGCTCGGCGCTCACAGTGCCACCCATCGACCGCTTACGACGCTTTCCGACGCCGACCTCGCTGCCGAGCTTCGCGGCTCGCGAGAAACGCTGGAGCGAATTCTCGGGCGATCCGTTCGCTTTATGGCCGTGCCTGGCGGCTGGTACGACGACCGCGTCCGTCAGGCGACCGTCGCCGCCGGCTACGATGCGGTTTGTGCCTCGAATGTCGGCTCGGTTCGACATGGGTGCGACCTTTTTGAAATGCCGCGGGTGAACGTGTCGGGAACCTATGGCTTGTCCGCCTTTGAACGGTTTCTCTCACCGGCCGGAATTGCCCAGCGGCGGTTCATGAAGGCGATCAAGCAGATTCCTCAGCGAATTGTTGGTCCCAGAATCTGGACTCCGATCGGCAAGGCGTTGCGGGCGGCGCTGCCATCGCGAAGCGCCGCGGCGGCGCTGATGATCGTCGGCGTAGGAATGGCAGGCGTGGGTGTCGTCCTCCGGGCTCGACAAGCGGCGTGACCCAGGTCGAACAATCCAACCATGCGGCGGCGCCGCCGCGCCGGTACTGGCAGACGCGCATCCTGCGGCCCGAAGATGCCCCGGCGATGGCCGAGTTGTCGTGTCGCTGCTTCGGCGATCGGGCTGACAGCATCGACTTCATCCGCTCGCGCTACACCAATTCGCGCGGCCCGACCGCCTATGTATGGGCGGCCGATGTTCACGGCGAATTGATCGGTACGCAGGCCATCACAATCTTGCCATTCTTTGTCCGGGGGCAGGCGGCGACGGTCGGCATGTTCACCGCCGGCATGACCCATCCCGACCACCGCAAGCGCGGCGTCTTTCGTGACGTGGTCGAAGCAGCCGAGCGATTCGGCTTCGAGCAGGGCATCGTCGGGCTCTTTACGATGCCGAATGACGAGTCCTTTCCGTCTTTTCAGAAATCAAAACTCTGGCGGACGCTGCCCGACCGGCCGTTGCGGGCGATGGCAGTGGACGCCCGTCGATTGCTCGCCGATCGAGGAATGCCGGGGCCTCTAGCGACTATAGCGGGCTGGATGGGAGACATGCGTTATGGCCCGCGATTGAATCGAGTGGCGCCGGGCGTTTCCGAAATTCGCGATCTGGGCGAAGTCGCGAGTGAAATCGACCGGTTAGCCGAATCGCGCGGCCAGGCATTCGGCGGAATCATGTGTCGGCGCGATGCCGCTTTCTTGCGCTGGCGCTTTGCGGACAATCCGAGTCACTTCTACCGCTATTTTGTCTCGCGCGGCACGGCCGGTCTCGATGGATACCTGGTCACCCGGACCGAGCAGCGCATGGGGACCAAGCTGGCGCACGTCATTGATTGGCTGGTCGTCCCGCGACCGGACGTGCTGGAGTCCTTGCTGGCTGCTGGTGGCCGCGCAGCCCGCGAAGATGGCGCCTCGTTACTGACCATGATCGCCAGCGGCGGCGTCGAGGCCGAGCGATTCGCGGCATTTGGATTTCATGTCGTTCCGAATCGGTTTGCAAAGCGCAGCTTTCATACGGCTTACGCGTTGAACCCCGCCAGACCCGAGCTGCGCGACCTCGCCGCGAACGACGGGGCGTGGTACCTGACCCTGGGCGATTTTGACTCAATCTGATATGACAATTCTGAACGCCCTGACCGTTGACGTCGAAGACTACTACAACCAGCTCGCCATCGATTTTTGCGATCGAATCGAGCCGCCTCGCCCAGAGTCGGCCCGCGATACCGAGCGAATGCTCGATCTCTTCGCCGAGTTCAAGGTTCGCGCGACCTGCTTCATCCTTGGCGAAATGGCCGAGTATTTCCCCGCAACCGTCGCGCGGATCGCCGGCGAGGGACACCAGCTCGGCGTTCACGCCTATTACCACCATCAGATCTGGAGACACACGCCGGAGGAGTTCCGGCAGGTCACCGATCGCGCCATCAAGCGCATTGAGGATGTGGCCGGTCGAAAAGTGGAGGCCCATCGCGCCGTCGCTTTCTCGCTCACGCAACAGACGCTGTGGGCCTTGCCGATCCTCGCTGACCTGGGTATCCGCTACGACTCGAGCATCTTTCCCTTCAAGGGACGGCGCTACGGCATCCCGAACGCGCCGCGTGGCCCTCACAAGATCGCGCTCCCGGACGGACGATGGCTCTGGGAATTTCCGCTCAGTACGGTCGACGCCTGGGGCAAGCGCTGGCCGGCGTGCGGCGGCGGCTATTTGCGGCATTTCCCGCTCGCCTACGCCCGCTGGGGCCTCCGGCGTCTCAACGCGGAGGGAATACCAGCCAACATCTATCTTCATCCCTACGAGATTGAATCGAATCCCCGCATCGAAATCATCCCCGGTCTCGATTCGTTCTCGCAGCGGATGAAGTTTCGGTTCTTCAACTATCACCAGGTTCGCCGTCGAGCGACGACCATGCCCAAGCTCCGCGCGCTGCTTGGCTCAAACCGGTTTGGTCCCATCGACCAGGTACTTGACGAATGGTCGCGTTCCGCGGCCGCTCAATCAGCTCCTACCATTAATCCCGCCCATCTCGCCGCCACTGCGTCGGCCTGATTTTTCACTTCTCCGATTCCCCCAGGATTGCTTCCGCCGCCTTGCTGCAACGGGGCCGGCGGACTAGATTTAGCCACAAGGAGTACGCTGCATGGCGGTGATGCCGGACGTTCAGCCGACACGATTGACGCGCGACGAAGTCGAAAGCGATCGCTGGGTCCTCAATTTCGGCCCGCAGCATCCTGCCACACATACAACGTTGCGGCTCGTCCTTGAACTCGACGGCGAAACCGTCGTCGGCTGCACTCCCCACATCGGCTATCTCCATAGCGGCTTCGAAAAACTCGGCGAACACCTCGACTACAACCAATACGTCGTCGTTACCGACCGGATGAACTACATCTCGCCGATTTCGAACAACATCGCATGGCACTCCGCCTGTGAAGAATTGTTCGGCATTGAGCTGACGCCGCGCTGCAAGGCCATCCGCACGATTTGCGCCGAACTCGGCCGCATTCAGGACCACCTCTTGTGCGTCGGCGCGGCCGCTCTCGATCTCGGCGGCTTCACGGCTTTCCTTTATGGCTTCAACGAGCGCGAGATCATCTACGATCTGTTGGAGGAAATCTGCGGTGCCCGCTTCACGAATAGCTACACACGCGTCGGCGGGCTGATGCACGACATCCCGCCCGAGTGGCCGGGCCACGTCAAAGACTTCATGAAGCGCCTTCCGCAGGCCGTCAGCGATCTGGAATCCCTGCTCACGCGAAATCGGATTTTCATCGAGCGGACGAAGGGCATCGGCGTACTGACGCGCGAACAGGCCATCGCCTGGTCCGTCACCGGGCCGCTGGCCCGCGCCAGCGGAGTCATGCGCGATCTCCGCAAGGATGAGCCCTACCTCTGCTATGCCGACAACTGGGACGGAAAAGGATCGTCGGCGGTTCAGTTCAAGGTTCCCGTTTCAAGCGGCTGCGATGTCTACGCACGCTACCTGGTGCGGCTCGAAGAGCTGCGACAGTCGATGCTGATCATCGAGCAAATCGTTGACAACATTCCCACCGGTCCCGTTAACGTGCTGCCTGATTCGAGAAAGACCCTGCCTGACAAGCGCGAAGTCTACTTCTCGATCGAAGGCCTGATCCACCACTTCGAAATGATCATGTGGAACCGCGGCTTCGCGCCGCCGGTGGGGGAGGCCTATGCCGCCAACGAAACTGCCAACGGCGAGTTGGGCTTCTATCTTACGTCGAACGGCGATAACAAGCCCTATCGCGCTCGCTGCCGTCCGCCCAGCTTCATTAACTATCAGTGCTTTCCGGATCTGATCAGAGGCCATTCCCTTTCCGACGTGGTCGCCGTTCTCGGCAGTCTGAATATCATCGCGGCGGAGCTAGATCGCTGATCGCCGGGCGCTTCCAATGACCGGCCGTCGCGTTACATTCGCGCGCAATGGAAATTGATCCGATTGACGAACATTCCCATGCCCACGGGGGGCTAACTCGCGCCATTCTCACCCTGGCATTTCTGCTTTGTGGCGTGGCGTCCTTTGCATGGGGCATGGGCTGGATCGGAGCCGAGTTTGGAGCCGCCGCTTCGGTCGGCGTCGTCGATCATCGTCTCACTGCTCGCTGGCTGGGCGCGGGGCTGCTGTTTTCAGCCGGGCTCTTCTTCGCGATGCATCGTCGATTTGCGGGCGCTGCAACTCGCGCAATGTCCGAATATGGCCGCTCGATCGACGCGCTCTCGTCCCGCGCGCGATGGATCGATCTTGGCCTGGCCAGCGCCCTCGGGCTGTTTCTTGAAGTCGCCCTGATCCGCTGGCACGGCACCGAGTTCCGCGCATGCGCATACCTTAAGAACATCACCCTGTTGGCCTGCTTTCTGGGCCTCGGGCTCGGCTTCGCCCGCGCCCGCCGAGCCATCGTGAGTATGCCGGCGATGCTCGTTCTCCTCGCGGCCCAGCTGCTCGTCATGGATGTGCTGAGTCTCGCCGACGCCGATCGAGCCATTCGCAATCCGATCGCCGCCGAGGTGTATTGGGGCATGGGGCACATCACAAATGCACTGCACGTCGCGGTTTTCTACGGCTTCTTCGCCGCGCTGTTCGTCAGCACGATCGTTATCTTCATCCCCATTGGACAGTTGACCGGCCGGCTGATGGTTCCAGCCGCGCCGCTCGCGTCATACACCGTGAATATTCTGGGCAGCATCGTCGGCGTCGTGCTGTTCTCGGCTGTGTCTTACCTGTGGCTCCCTCCCGCCATCTGGTTCGGCATTGTCGCCATCGCCTGCCTGTGGCTCGTCCGAAGCAACCGGAGCGGGCTCGTCGTCGGCGGATGTGCGATGGCCGCCACGCTGGCATGGCTCGGGTTCGAACCGAGGCCTCAGGTGCGCGATATCTATTCGCCCTATCAACGCCTCGAAGTTCAGGCGAAAGAATTCCCACTAGCCGACGCGTCGCGTGTCATCCTGGGCACATCGGTCAGCGCGAACAAGACGTGGTATATGGAGGCCAACGACTTGTCGGACGCCTTTGTCGCGCGATGGGGCGCCCGAGTCGAACCCGTCAGAGCGAAGGCCGCCGCCTACAACCTTCCCTATCGCACCGGACCTCGGCCTGACAAGGTCCTGATAGTCGGAGCCGGCGCCGGCAATGACGCCGCAGCCGCGATCCGCAATGGCGCGGGCCACATCGATGCGGTCGAGATCGATCCAGCCATCCTGCAGCTGGGTCGCGATGTGCATCCGGAATCCCCTTATCAATCACCTCGCGTTCAAACACAGCTCGCGGACGCCCGGGCCTACATGAAAGGTCTGCCTGCAGCTCAGTTTGACCTCATCGTGTTCGGATTGCTTGACTCGCACACGCTGCTCACCGGCATGGCGTCGATCCGGCTGGACAACTTTGTCTACACGCTGGAGTCCATGCGCGAGGCACGCCGCCTACTCCGGCCCGGTGGTCGCGTCTGTCTCTCATTCGCCGTCGGGCCAGAGAGTGTGTTCGCGGCTCGCATTTTCAAAATGCTTACAACCGCATTCGGACATCCGCCGACCTCCTACACGCTTCAGGGAACAGACACTTCGTTCGTCATTGGATTGGACGCGCCCGCGTCCCCCGTCTCGGACACCGAATTACCCGAATCAACCGCGACGGTTTCTGGCGCGGCCAAATTGCTCGATCCGCCGATGGCGACTGACGATTGGCCGTTTCCATTCCTGACCGGCCGGCGCTGGTCTGATTTTCCCCGACCCTATCTCTATCTGATCGGCCTTCTGGCAGGAATTACGCTCATTTGGGTGGGGAGCACGCGCGACCGCGGCGCCGGCTTCGACGGACAGTTCTTTTTCCTGGGCGCGGCATTCCTCCTGGTCGAAACGAAGGGTATTACCGAACTGGCCCTCGTCTTCGGAACCAGCTGGATTGTCACCAGCGTCGTCATCGTTGCGATTCTGGTGCTGGTGTTGCTGGCGAACTGGGTGGTCGCCGCAATCCGCGTACCGAATTTGCACCTGGTGTACTTCCTGCTGCTGGCGAGTCTGTTGTTGGGATACGCAATCCCAATTGAGCGACTGCTCCCGCTCGGAAGGACCGTCGGCGGAATCGCCGCAGCCGGTCTGCTTTGCCTGCCGCTGCTGTTTGCAGGAATTATCTTCGCCGCCTCGTTGCGCAGGTGTGAATCGCTGCCGTCAGCATTTTCCAGCAATCTGCTGGGCGCCATACTCGGCGGCCTGTGCGAATACAGCAGTATGGTTCTCGGCTTTCGAAACCTTTACCTTGTGGCTGCGGCACTTTACGGATTGGCCTGGTTGTGTGTCGCGGTGCGCAAATCGCCCGCGGCGTTGGATGGAATAACTCGATGATGAAAATCAGACAGATGGCGATCGTGACGATTCTTGTGGCAGTGGGGGGGTGCGGTGGGCCGAAGAAACCCAGCGCCGTCCTCGAAAGGCCGGCGGACTTCCCGGCCAGCTGGGAGGGTCATCAACTTTTCAATACGCAGGTCGCGTACATCTATGCGGTCGACGAAACGTCTGCCGCAATGGCTGAAAAGGTCGTCAAAGATGTCGCCAAGTACATCAAGAAAAATCACGATCGCGTCCTGCCCAAGGGTCTGGTCATCGTCATGGAACCGAACGACCCGCCTTTCGTCACATCGCTGGAGGAGATCGAGTCGATCCAGACCGATCCCGACCTTCCTGCCACCAAGCGCCGTCATCCCAAGACGCCTGCTGAATTGCGGCAGGAACTCGCGGCAAAAGGCATTCCCGAAGCACCGATGGTCCGGGCAGGCAGCATTCCACTCTCGGCTCGAATCCTTCGTGCGCACGGTCTTGTACTTCCGCAGCTTCCGTGGGCAGTAGCCATGCCGTCGCGCGAGCTCGCTGTCGCATCCGGTACCGACGTCTTCGCGGCTGCCCTGCATCATCAAAAACCGGATATCTCAGTCGCACGGGCGCACGAGGCGGCCGCCAAGATTCCCGACATGGCGGCCAAGGCCTTTGAGGTCAACCGCGGGCAGCCGATTTTTGTGTTGTGGGCAAGCGAACAATCGGATTGGTCAGAGGATCAGCGTCGCGAAGCAATTCTCGCGTACGTACGTGCGACGCTGCGGAAAAACTCGCTGCCCGTGCCGAAAGACGAAGCCCTCGGCTGGTAGCCGCCGGACGTGATGCGTGGGCAAATTGGCCCTATACTTTGCCCCCGCAGGACAGGAGTACCTCATGGCGTGGGAAGCACTGGATCGCCGGACGGCGGTCATCGAAAAAGACGCCCCGGCCGTTCTCAACGAGGCCGTGCGCGAAAAAATCCGTTCGTTCTTCCCGCGCTACGAGACAAAGCGGGCGGCCCTGTTGCCGGCCCTGCACGTCGTGCAGGATGCCCTGGGCCATGTTGATTGGCAGGCGATGCGCGAAATCGCCGAGGTCCTTGAACTGAAGCCGGCCGAGGTCTTTGACACAATCAGCTTTTACACGCACTTCTGGACGCACGACAAAGGCAAGAAAGTCATCACGCTCTGCCGCAGCTTGTCCTGCCAGCTCATGGGTGCCGACGCCGTCAAAGCTGCAATTGAAAAGCAATTGGGAATTGGCGAACACGAAACGGCCGCCGATGGGCAATACAGCTTTGTGACCGAAGAGTGCCTTGCGGCCTGCGATCACGCGCCGTGTCTGCTGATGAACGAAAAGCTGCATCGCCGCGTCAAGGCCGACGACATCGCGAAGATGCTCGCCGATCCGAACAACGATCGCCTTGATCTGCCGCGCTCCGACCTCTTTGACGCCCCGAAACCACCGGCCAGCACCTCAGAATCGAATCCCAACCCGGAGCCCTGACATGGGCCCCGATGTTCCGGGCGCGATTCCTTCGGCTCGCGAACGCCGCTGGCGCAACTGGGCATGTTTCCTGCTCATGCTTGCGGCAAATCAACTCATGCTTGGGCCGGTCATTCGGCTTTCGCAGTGGGATCTATCCGCAGAGATTGATGCAGGTGTGGCGGAGGGGTTGGCGTGGCTCAATCACCGGCTCGATATTCCTCATCCCGGCCGCGATGCGGCGCGGGATCGCATGCACGACACGGCGTATTACAACGGCAAAGTTTACAACGTTTTCCCGCCGCTGGTTCCGTTGCTCACCGTCGTCGTTTCACCATTGCATCGGCTCATCGCGATGCCGACCGACCGCTGGTTTCCCTTCTTTGAACAACTGCTGTTCTTCTGGCCGTTGCCAATCGTCGGCTTTTTCGTCTTCAGACGGCAGTGCGACGACCCCGCCTGGGCGGCCCTGCTGACCGTCGGCTGGATGGGCGGCACCGCACTGCTTCCCAATCTCGAATACACCCGCCACGGATACTTGGGCCCGATCAATCACGTCTTGTCCCAGATCGGGCTGCTCATCCTCGCCGCCGACCTCCTCGGCCGACAACGGATTTGGCCGGCGCTCATCGGCCTGTTCATCGCGGTCTGGTCGCGACAGATGACCTGCCTTTATGCGATGCCCTTGCTTTACGTCGCCTGGCAGCGTCGCCGCCTGATGCTCTGTCTGCTCGGTTTGGTGGTCATCGCGGCGCCGATTCTTACTTTGAATTGGCTTAAGTTTGGAAACGTCGCGGAGTTTGGCTATCGCTTTATCTACGTCAACCGCGACGACGCGATGGCGCAGCGTGCCAGCCACGGAATATTCTCGCCCGTGTTCTTCATGGAGAATCTGTGGTACATGCACGCCGAGCTGCCAGCCGTCGAACCGGGGCTCACCAACGTGCGCATCGCGGCCAGCGGCGACGGCGCGTCTATCTGGTTCACGTCGCCAATTCTGCTATACGTGCTCATCGACGCGCGCCGCTGGTGGCGCGACCCGCGACGCCGCTTGCTGATGTTGAGCACGATTCCGGTCATGCTCGGCCTGCTTTTCTATCATACGACGGGATTTATGCAGATCGGCTACAACCGATTCGCACTCGATTTCATCCCCATCTGGCTGGCCGTCATCGCGCCGTTTAGTCGCGGCGGCTGGCGCACGTGGTTTACGCTGGCTGCCACGGCGTGGAGCCTGCTCTATTTTCAATCGGTAATCCGCATCGGTTAACCGTCCCGGGCGCAACGTGCCCGTAATGTGGTCGCTTAATCCGGAACCTGCTATATTGGCTTTCCAGTCATCATTAAGAGCCAGGACCAATGCCACGATTCGAACCAGTCTTATCGAAGAACTTCAGGACCGAAGGAATCCGTTCGCTCGACGTTTATCGAAAAAACGGCGGGTATCGCGCGGCCGAAAAGGCCCTGAAGACCATGTCCCCCGAGCAGGTCATTGAGACCGTCACGGCGGCCAACCTTCGCGGCCGCGGCGGTGCCGGCTTTCCGGCCGGTATGAAATGGTCATTCCTGCCGAAGGACCGAAAGATCACAAACCTCTGCGTAAACGCCGACGAGTCGGAGCCGGGAACCTTCAACAATCGGGTGCTCATGGAGAACGATCCGCACCAGATGCTGGAAGGCGCTCTCATTGCCGGCTACGCGACGCGGACAACCACGGCCTACATCTACATGCGCGTCGAGTTTCACGAACAGTTCCACATCCTGCAGAAGGCCCTCGATGAGGCCTATGCGGCCGGCTACTTCGGAAACAACATCCTCGGCACCGGCTTCTCGATGAATTGCTATGTCCACCGCGGAGCTGGCGCATACGTCTGTGGTGAGGAAACGGGCCTGATCGAAAGTCTCGAGGGCAAACGCGGCTGGCCGCGAATCAAACCGCCGTTCCCGGCCGTCGAAGGCGTCTTCCGCCGGCCGACGGTCGTGAACAACGTCGAAACGCTCGCATGCTGCGTCCACATCATCGAGCGCGGCGCCGATTGGTTTAAGTCGATCGGGACGCCCGGATCGGCCGGTCCAAAGCTCTACACGATCAGCGGCCCGGTCAAGCGGCCCGGTTGGTACGAGGCACCGCTCGGGCTGTCCTGCCGCGACCTGATCTTCGGCGACGACTTCGCCCAGGGCATGCTCGATGGGAAGGGCGTCAAGGGCTGCATTCCAGGCGGACTGTCGGTCGGCGTGCTCACCGAGAAAGAACTCGATTGCAAACTCGACTTCGATGAAGTCCGAAAGTTCGGGCTCCTTGGCCTGGGGACCGCCGGCGCGATTGTTATCCCCGCCGACGCCGATATCCGCCAGGTGCTCATGAATTGCGCTCGCTTTTATGCCCACGAGAGCTGCGGACAATGCACGCAGTGCCGAGAAGGCACGGGCTGGATGTACAAGATCGCCGCCCGAATCGCGCTGGGCGCGGGCCGAATCGAGGACCTCGACCTGCTCTCCGAGCTGAGCCAGAACATGGGCATGATGCCTGGGCTGTCGATTTGCGGCCTGCCCGATGGGGCGGTCTATCCCATACGCACCATCGTTCAGAAGTTCCGGGGCGAATTCGAAGAACGCATCCGCGCTCAGGAGCCGGGCCGCGCAGCCGAGGTGTTGCAGCGGCTCAATCGATCGGCCTACTCTTTGCCGATTTTCGGCCAATCGCGCCTCGCGGGGGCCGTGTGACGCAAATCGTCGAGTCGCGTTGGAAACATTTCGAGCAGCGATTCGCCAGCCGCCAACTTTTTGCGCGCGTCGGCCACGTCCTCGCGGCAATGCCCGCGCACATCGTGGATGGCTTGCTGAGCGATCCCGCGTTTCATCTCGCCGAAGACAACTACGCTCCCGGCAAGGGCCGCACCGTCTGGATGGCAAGCCCGACTTCGAGTGCGATGGGAAGTCGCAGTGTCGTGCTCAAGCCGCGACTGGCCGATTGCGACGAGTCCTTCGCGCAGTGGGTCATCGCGCACGAACTCGCCCATGCCCATCTGCGAAACGGCGGCTGGGGCGAGATCGTCGATCCCGAGCATGCTGCCGACGCACTCGCTGCAAGCTGGGGCTTCCCGCGCCCGATCTGATGGATCGATAAAGCATCGAAAAAGGATCGCCGCCATGGAAATGACCGCCGATCGCTGGGCTAAGTCCGACCAATACATCCGCGACGTCTTTGGCCGCGAGGATGGCGTGCTCGTGGGTTTGATGGACCGCGCCGTGGCCGCCGGCCTGCCGAACATCGCCGTTTCACCGGAAACCGGCCGGCTGCTCATGATGCTCGCCGGCATGACCAATGGCGGTCGTGGCGCCGCGCTGGCGCTCGAGCTGGGCACGCTCGCTGGGTACACGGCTATCTGGATTTCGCGCGGGGTTGCGGCAAACGGCCGGCTTGTCACCCTTGAGCCGAACGCGAAGCATGCGGCCTTCGCGCGCGAGGCGATCCGCGCGGCGGGGGCCGCCAGCCGCGTCGAAGTCCGCGAGCGGAAATCGCTCGATGCGTTTCCGGAGTTGTCGAGTGAATTCGGCCCGGCGTCGTTCGACTTCATCTTCGCCGACGCCATCAAGACCGAGTATTCGCAATATTTCCGTTGGGCCCGCGAGCACCTGAAGCCGGGGGGCCTCTTCGTCGCTCACAACGCCCTCGGATCAGCTCATTGGTGGGTCGACGCGGCCTCCACGCCCGACTCCGAGCCGGAGCGGCAGGCCGTCGATCGCTTTAATCGTGAGATCGCCGCCGATCCGCTGTTTGACGCGATGGTGTTGCCGACGCATCAGGGCTTGATGGTCGCCCGCCGCAAGCCGATCTGAGATTCGACTTACTTTCGCTTCGCCCGCGCTGCTGCCCGGCGGCGCAGCTCGGCGTCAATGAATTGCTGAATGTCGCCGTCGAGCACTTTCTGCGGGTCGCCGACCTCGATGTTATTGCGAAGGTCTTTCACGCGCGGATCATCCAAGACGTAGTTGCGGATCTGATTTCCCCACGCAATTTCGCCCTTCGCGCCATAGTTCTTCGCCAGCTCGGCATCGCGCTTGGCCTGCTCCATCTGTTCCAGCTTCGATTGAATCATCGCCAGGGCCAGCTTCTTATTCTGCTGCTGGCTCCGCTCGTTGACGCATTCGACGACCATTCCCGTCGGTATGTGCTTGATACGAACGGCGGTTGACAGCTTGTTGACGTTCTGTCCGCCCGCGCCGCTGGCCCTGCGGAAAAAGACGATATCAAGCTCGTTTTCGTTCAGCTCGATCTTCTTGTCCTCGACATAGGGCAGCACGTCCACGGCCGAAAAGCTCGTCTGCCGCTTGCCCTGCGAATTGAACGGGCTGATCCGCACCAGCCGGTGTACGCCGGTTTCGCACGAAAGATACCCATAGGCGTACGGCCCGTTCACCTGCAGGTTGATCGACTGGATACCCGCCTCTTCGCCGTCCTTGCGGTTCACTTCCTCGACTTTGAATCCCATCCGCTCGAAGTAGCGCAGATACATCCGCAGCAGCATCGACGACCAGTCGCACGCCTCTGTGCCGCCGGCCCCGGCCTGAATGGCGAAAAATGCATTGCCGGCGTCGTCCGGACCTGAAAGCAGCGCCATCAGCGCGACCTTGTCGACCTCGCGTGCGAGGGCGACGTGCTCATTCTCGGCCTCGGCCCGCGTTGCCGCGTCATTCTCCGACGCTGCCAGTTCGTAAAGCACCGACAAGTCAGCCGCGCGCCGCGCAACCGCCTCAACCGGCTCCACCACGGCTTTCAAGGTCTTCACTTCGCCAACGACGGTCTGGGCCGACTCCTGATTGTCCCAGAAGCCCGGCTGGCCCATGCGCGTTTCTAATTCAGTGCGGCGAATCTTCTTGGAGGGCAGGTCAAAGAGTGTCCCGGATCGTGTTGATCCGGGCCGTTAGTTCGTCCAGCGTCGGCACTTCGGCGGTGATGCTCATCCGTGCGTCTCCTCTGCGTGCGTCGCCTCCGCGAAGCACTTATAGTCTATGCCGATGGACCCAACCTCGCAATCCGCGGCGACGCCGATGTCGTCGCCGCGCCGCGCAAATCGCTCGCTTCTCTTTCTCATCCTGATCGTCGCCATCGTTGCCGGCATCTGGTACGTCCTCGATCGGAAAAATCGGCCCGTGCTCGTCGCCGGCCCGATGGTACAGCTGAGCGGCTCAACGGCAGACAACAAGTCCAATACGATGTCCATTGTCTGGCAGGCGGCTCCAAGCGGCGGCGGCAACCCTCTGACAGCCGGACGAGTCGATTGGAACGGCGCATCACACTCGCAGGATTCATCCATCGTCTCCTCCAGCGGATACTGTCGCGCGGCGTTTTCCGATTTGCCTCCTAACGCGGAATATTCGTATTCCGTCGCGAATCCCGGCCTGCTGGGACGCATGGTCGAAGTCAGTCCGACGCTCAAAATGCGCACTCCTCCGACGCCCGACAAATCGTATCGATTCCACGCATTCGGCGACTCCGGGAATGGCAGCAATACGCAGCGGCTCATGGCCGAACGGATGATCGCGACCAACCCCGACCTGGTCATTCATCTGGGCGACCTCATCTACCCGGCCGGTTCGCCCGACGATTACAAGCGCAATTTTTTTGACCCCTATCACGAGTTGCTCGCCCGTGTACCGTTTATGCCGACCCTGGGCAATCACGACGTGACGACCGGAAAAGGGCAGCCCTTTCTGGACGTTTTTGACCTGCCGACCAACGGTCCCGCGGGCATCCAGCCCGAGCGAAACTTCTACTTCGACTATGGCTGCGCTCGATTCGTCGGGCTCGACACCAACCGCGCTGAAGAGGGGGGCGCCATTTCCGAGGCGGAGATGCGCGAGAAAGTCGCACCCTGGCTGCGGGGCGTGCTCTGCGGGTCAAAAGCGCGCTGGAAGTTCGTGTACTTTCATCATCCGCCCTATACGGGCAGCACCCATTCGGCCGCTGCGCAAAAATTCGTCCACGACATTTTCGTGCCGGTCTTCGAGAGCTGCGGCGTCGACGTGGTTTTCGCCGGACACAATCATCTTTACGAGCGAACGAAGCCGATCCGCGCGGACAAAATTGTGCCACCCGGTCAGGGAATTGTGTACATCGTCAGCGGTGCGGCCGGCGTCAGCCGCTATCCCGAGGACAAACAGCCGCCTGAATACATGGAAAGGTTCAATTCAGATGTGTTCAGCTTCACGCAGGTCGACCTGTCGCCCACGAAGTTTGAACTTCAGCAAATTGATCAGGCCGGCAAAGTGATCGACCGGCTCACAATCGAAAAACCGAATCAGTCGCCGAGTTGAAGCCAAGCGCGCGGCGGCTCACGATTTCATCGCGGCCTGAAGCGACAGGATCGCCAGCGCCGTCACATAATTCGGGTCGCCCTCGTTCCAGCGGTCGGCGTCATTCACCCACGAGCCGTCATCGCGCTGCAATGAAATGAGCTTGCGGCACAATTCCATTCGCCAATTGTGAATGTTGCCCTGCGAATCAGTGACAGTCGGCTCACCCCACGCCTGTAATGCCCGCGCGAAGACGTGAAAGTAATAATACAGCCCCTGCCGCGTGCTGCCGGCCGGCATGTTGGCATTCGCGTCCAGCGTGTAATGGCTGCGAATCCAGTCGTACGCGGCCTTCACCCGTGGGTCCTTTTTCTCCACTCCGGCATAGAGCATGCTCTTGAAACCCGAATAGGTCATCGTTCCGTACGAGCGCTGCTCGCCCGTCATCAACTCACCCAGATTCGCGGCCTTGCTCTCGCCCCCGCCTGCCGCGCTATAGATGAATCCTCCGTCGTTGTTGCCCTTTTTCGCGAATGGCTGGTCGTTTGTTGCCGTCGAATTTTGGCAGCGAGTGATGAACTTGAGCGCCTTCTGATAAGCGGGATCGCTGGCCGGCAACCCGCTCTGATGCAGCGCCTCGAGCATCATTTGAGTGTTCGAAAGGTCGGGGCGTTTTTTCTCGGTATAACCGGCACCGCCGTACCACGGGTTGGCAAGGTCGTACTTCTCCCGCTCGTCATACTGAAGCGTCGTCAGGTAGCGCTGCGCCGCTGCGATGTCGGCCGAGTAGCGCTCGTCCTTCAACGATGCAAGGAACATCAGCGCGATCGACGTCTGGTAGTTCGCCAGATTCATGCCGGGGGCATAGATGCCGCCATCCTTCTGGCGGAATTGCAGAATATGCTCGGCCGCCTTCTGAACAATGGGACTCTTCGGCCCATAGGCCGGATCCTGCGCGAACGCCTGCCCGACGATCGCGGTCACTGCCGGCCCATATTTCGGCGTCCAGCCGCCTTTTTTGTCCTGGCTCGTCTTGAGGAAAGCGAGTCCGCGGTCGATCGCCGCCTGCGTCTGCTTTGCCAGATCAGCCGGCAAGCCGGCCGCAGCGTTATTCTCGGCAAATGTTGCCGAACCCGGCACCGCCATCAGTGATGCGATAAGGCATAATCCCACCGACGCAGCTTTTCTCGGCATCGATTCGCTCCTCGACAATTTCTCCGCGTGCTCGGCTTGCACGCGTCACGAACATATGGCAGAATACAGGCGTGCATCGATGCGGTCGATGCGCTCCCTCAAAACGCCTCTCCTCGCAGTAACGGATTGGTCCCGCGAGAGGTCTATTCTATGAGCGAAAAATCGGTTCGATCGGGTCGGAGTTTTGGTAAGTCCAGCGCGCTGAGCATGCTGGGACTGGCATTGCTGGGCTTGGCGCTGGCTGGCTGCGGAACATCGCAGGATGCTGGTGGGCAGTTCGGTAATCCCGCCGCGGCGCCCACCGAGGCGACGCCAACAGCGGATGCCGCCACACAATTGGCACGCGACATTGAAGAAGCCGACATCGTCAAAGTAGTCGGCGACCGAATCTACGTGCTGAATCCGTACAAGGGCCTGATCGTTGTCGGCGTGGCCGATCCTGACAATCCGAAAGTCCTCGGCTCGCTCGACCTGCGCGGCCGCGGTATCGAAATGTATGTCGTCGGTCAGCGGGCGTACGTCCTGCTGAGTGCTGACTTCGGCGTCGCATTCGACGATTTGCCAAGCTCCAACAGCAGCAGTGGGGGGGCTATGCCCAATCGTTCGATTCCCCCACCCGAGTTCACTGGCAGCCAGCTCGCAATTATCGACGTCAGTGTCGCGTCGACGCCGACCAAGCTGGGAACGATCAACCTGGTCGGTTACGCCAATGCCAGCCGCCGCGTCGGCGATGTAATCTACGTCATCGGCGATACGAATCCCGGCTACCTGCACTTCTATACGAATCCGGCCGACGAGCCCGTCAACGAGGGCTTCGTCGCTTCGATCAACGTCGCCGATCCCGCCAACATCGTTCCAGTCGAGCGAAAGACCTTTTCCGGCCACGGCCTTCTGCTTCACGCATCAACTGACGCGCTGTTCGCGGCCGCGCAGGACTGGAACGACAGTCAATCAGAAATCGTGACGCACATTCAGTATGTCGATATCAGCGACGTCGGCGGTGCGATCACCCTACGCGATACCGTCGATGTTCCCGGCTCCATCCGCAACCGCTTCTACATGGACGATTTCAACGGCGTCCTGCGGGTTGCCACCGAATCGAACGGATTCGGCTTCGGCAAAGTCCGGCTATTCACGTACGACCTCGCGACGCCCGACAACATCACGCCGCTCGGCCAAACTGAAATCATCCAGGGCGAAACGCTGCAGGCCGTTCGCTTTGATGGCCCGCGCGGCTATGCCGTTACGTTCCTTCAGGTCGATCCGCTCTTCGTGCTCGATCTGAGTGATCCCGCCCATCCGGCCGTCGCCGGCCACCTCGAGGTCCCGGGATTTTCAACGCACATTGAGCCACGCGGCGAGCGCCTCATCGCTGTTGGGGTCGACAACACCAACGGCCAGCGGCCGGCCCTTTCCTATTACAACGTCTCCGACCCGGCCCACCCGAGCGAATTCAGCCGCGTGGTGCTCGGACCGCCGGGCTCGTACAGCGACTCTCAGGCGACGTATGATGAAAAGGCCTTCAAGATCATCGACGACCTGAAACTCATCGCGATTCCATTCCGCCATCAGGATATGACTTACGGCGGCGGCCCGGTTCCCGTGCCTGCGGCCGGATCGGGTGCGGAAACCGATGCAGCATTTGCACCCGCCCCGCGCTGTATGAACGCGGTTCAACTCGTTGATTTTGGCGACTCCGGGCTGACCAAGCGCGGCGCCTTTGAGCATCGCGGATACGTGCAGCGCGTTGGCGTGATTGCCAATCGCGTCTTCGCCATTTCCAACGCCGCCATTCAGACCGTCAATATCGAAGATCGCGACCAGCCCACCACGGCCGGCGATGCCGCGTTTTTCTCGAGCGACGAGATGCCGCTCTACCTGGACGACTGCGGTTATTGGTATTACGGCTTCCCCCAAAACGATAATTGCGGTGGTATTGCGATCATTCCGCTCGGAGCGCTCATGTTGGGCCTTGGAGTCGTTCGCTGGCGAACTGGCCGGCGGCGGGCCTAACGCGCTCAGTGCCAAATCCGCCTTGGGTTGCTTTCCGGCTGAACCGTGCTTAGATTCAAGGTACGGTTCAGAGGTAAAACGTTTCACCTATGGCGGATTTGGCTCCCCGTAAACGATTGGCAATTATGGTTGGCGGAGGCCCTGCGCCGGGCATCAATTCCGTCATCGGGTCGGCCACGATTGAGGCGATCAACAGCGGCCTTGCCGTCACCGGCATCTACGACGGCTTCCGCTGGATTTCCTCGCCCGACTTCGCCCCCGAGAAGCATGCTACCGAACTCACCATTAGCGACGTTGCCCGGATTCATTTCGCCGGCGGATCCATTCTTCGAACCAGCCGAACCAGTTTGCTCAACACCGACAAGCTGAAGGCGTCACCAGTGGTGATGCCCGACGTCGATCGAATCCAGCGCGTCATCACAAACCTCCGCAATCTGAACGTGAATTATCTGATCACCATCGGCGGCGACGACACGGCCCTGTCGGCCCGCTTCGTGTCCGAGCGAAGCGAGGGCGCCGTTCGCGTCGTTCACGTCCCGAAGACCATCGATAACGATCTGCCGCTGCCCGGAGACATCAACACCTTCGGCTTTTCCAGCGCCCGCTATTGGGGAACGCTGATCGTCAAAAACCTCATGACCGATTCGCTCACCACCGGCCGGTGGTACCTGATCACGGCCATGGGTCGAAATGCGGGCTTCCTTGCCCTCGGCATCGCGAAATCGTCAGGCGCAACGCTCTGTCTCATTCCCGAAGAGTTCAGCGAGAAGACGTCCCTGGCGCGCATCGTCGATGTCATCGAGGGCTCGATGCTCAAACGCCGCATGATGGGTCGGCCGGACGGCGTCGCAATTGTCGCCGAGGGTTTGGCCTATCGCCTGGGAGATCGAGCTGAGCTGGAGCGCATCATGGGCCGGGAAGTGCCCGTCGATGCGCACGGGCATCCGCGACTTTCCGAAGTTCCCCTGGGTGACATGCTCAAACGCGAGCTTGAGGTCCGCGCCGCCGCCCGAAATGAGAAAATCACACTCGTAACGCACGAACTCGGCTACGAACTTCGCTCAGCCGACCCGACCCCGGCCGACATCGCCTATTGCCGCGACCTCGGCTACGGCGCAATTCGAATGTTGCTCGACTCGCGCAACGTCGTGCCGCACGGCGCGATGGTGACGCTCGTGGGCGGAAACCTCGTCCCGATGGACTTCCAGACCATGGTTGATCCGGCCACCAACCGGACGCGAATTCGTATGGTCAACACGCAGTCGCTCTCGTATCGCGTTTCGCGCGCCTACCAAATCCGGCTCGAACTCTCCGATCTTGAAAACGCTGAAACGCTTGAAAAACTGGCAACACTGGCAAAGCTAACCCCCGAGCAATTCCGCGAGCGATATCGCCAGGCCGCCACTCGCCTTGTTGATTTGCAAGCGCAGCCCCCGCCGCCCAGTTAACGTCATCAGGCATGCGGCATCCACCCAGTGGGGGGCGGTCGACATCCGGCGTTTTACCGACTATTTTCTCTCCATTCGGCCAGGCGGAATACCGCTTCGCTGACCGCGCCGAAGTGGCGGAATGGCAGACGCAGCGGATTCAAAATCCGCCGATCGCAAGGTCGTGAGGGTTCAAGTCCCTCCTTCGGCAGTATTCCCAACTCAAATGCAGCAATGCGAGCCCGGATTCTGGGCTCCGTTCTTCGAAGTGGTTCGAGTTGGCGAGTTCGGATGCATCGAACAATCACGCATGTCTCGAAGCGACGTCAGGAACGGATGATTCTGAATGTTAGTTATCTATTAGTATGCCTTAAGGACGACATCACAAAAACGGAACCAGCTCCATGAAAGTGACGGTATTGGGTTCGGGAACGTCGCATGGCGTTCCGATGATTGCCTGCGACTGCGCGGTTTGCACGTCTTCTGATCCGCGGGATCGGCGGACCCGGCCGAGCGTCTATCTGGACTTCGGGGCGCGCGGCATCCTGATCGACACGTCGCCGGAGTTGCGACTGCAATGCCTGGCCTGCGGGGTGCGGCGGTGTGATGCCGTGCTCTATACGCACCACCATATCGATCATATCGCCGGACTGGATGACCTGCGGCGGTTCAATTGGCTGCAGGAGAACGCGACCCTGCCGTGTTTCGCGCGCGAGGACACGATCGCGCGGCTGCGGCAGATGTTCGCCTACGTATTCGAGCATGATCCGGAGTATCCGTCATACAAACCCAAGCTGGAGCTGGTGCGGATCGATGGGCCGTTTGAGGTATTCGGAGTTCGGGTGACACCGCTACCGCTACTACACGGGAAAATGCCGGTGCTGGGGTTCCGGATCGGGCGGTTCGCGTATTGCACGGATGTTTCGGAGATTCCGCCGTCCTCGTGGGAGCTGCTGGAGGGCTTGGATGTGCTGATTTTGGACGCCCTGCGACGGCGGGCGCACCCGACACATTTTTCGCTGGATCAGGCCGTCGAAGCGGCGCGGCGGATTGGGGCAAAACGGACCTATTTCACGCACATCGCGCACGAGCTGCCGCACGCTGCCACGAACGCGACGCTGCCGGCGGGGATGGAACTGGCATACGACGGACTTTCGTTCCGCGTTGACTGACGGTGCGGGTGCGATAGTCTGAAGCGGTTTGCCGACGATTGATCGGCGAGCGGGCCTGTGAGTTGACGGTGGATTTCGCATCGCTGGGTAACACGTGCGTGGTGGGCCTGCAATGGGGCGACGAAGGAAAGGGAAAGATCGTCGACGTTTTGACGGAGCACTTTGACGTCGTCGTGCGGTATGGCGGGGGCGCGAATGCGGGGCATACGGTCCGTCTGGGGGATCAGAAATTTGCATTGCACCTGCTGCCCAGCGGAATTTTGCGGCGCGGGGTTATGTGTGTAATTGCTCCCGGAGTTGTGATCGATCCGGAAGTGCTGATCGGTGAGATCGATGGTCTGACTGCTCGCGGCCTTGAAGTGGGAAGAAATCTGCAGTTGTCCAGCCGGGCGCATGTGGTGATGCCGTGGCACAAGAAGCAGGATCGGCTCTCGGAGGGAGCACTGGGGGAAGATCGCAAGATTGGAACGACCGCGCGCGGCATTGGACCGTGTTACGCGGACAAGATGTTGCGGACGGCGGCCGTGCGGGTCGAGGATTTGTACAAGCCGGACGCATTTCGCGCGAAGGTGACCGACGTGGTCGGCCAACGCAACAAGTTGTTTGCGGCGCTGTTCGGCGATCACGAGCCACTGGATGCGGAGCAGATCGCGGGGCAATACCTGCGGTTCGCGGAGCGGCTGCGGCCGTTTTTGACGGACACGACGCCGTATCTGCACGATTGCATTTCAGCCGGCCGGCGGATGCTCTTTGAGGGAGCGCAGGGCACGCTTCTTGACGTCGATCATGGGACGTATCCGTTCGTTACGAGCAGCAATTGTGGTGTCGGCGGTGTGGCCTCTGGGTCGGGAGTTCCGCCGCGAAGCGTACAAAGCGTCGTCGGCGTGATGAAGGCCTACTGCACGCGCGTCGGGAGCGGGCCGTTTCCGACGGAGCAGGACAATTCGACCGGGCAGCTCATCCGAGAGCGTGGGCATGAATACGGGACAACCACCGGGCGGCCGCGGCGGTGCGGTTGGTTTGACGCGGTGGCGGCGCGCTATTGTGTGGCGCTAGGAGGTGTGACGCAGATTGCGCTGATGCACCTGGACACTTTGGCGACGCTCCCGGAGGTCCGGATATGCACGGGATATCGACTGGAGGGGCGGACAATTGAGCAGTTCGTGCCCGATTGCGAGCTCCTGGGGCGAGTTGAGCCGATATTTGAAACGCATTCGGGCTGGCGGGGCGATATTTCGGGCGCGACAGCCATCGAACAATTGCCGTCCGAGGCACGTCGGTATGTGGAGCGGCTGGAGGTGCTGCTGGGGGCGGCCATCACGCTGGTAAGCGTAGGGGCCGATCGAACAGCCACGCTGCATCGCACTTCGCATGCGGGAGCGAACTGACATGCCGACGATGCAACGACTTGATCCGCGTGAGCTGCTCGGCATCGGGCCCGAGCGATTGCCGCGGCATGTCGCGATTATCATGGACGGTAACGGGCGCTGGGCTCGGCGTCAGGGCCTTCCGCGGGTGAGCGGACATGAGGCTGGCGCTGCAAATGTTCGCGAGATCGTGACCGAATGCGCGCGGCTGGGCATCGAGTGCCTGACGCTTTACAGCTTCAGCATCGAAAACTGGAAGCGGCCGCTGGATGAAATTGAGCACCTCATGCGGCTGTATGTGCAGTACCTGATCAGCGAGCGCGATGAGATCATGTCCAACGACATTCGCGTGTTGCAGGTCGGGCGGCGCTTCGGCCTGCCGCCGAAGGTGCTGCGCGAATTGGATGAGACCGTATCGCTATCGAGCCGAAACACCGGGATGAAACTCTGTCTGGCGATCAACTATGGCTCGCGGGCCGAATTGACGGATGCGGTTCGTGAGATCGCGGGACGGGTGAAGCGCGGCGAACTGTCGCCCGAACAAATCGACGAGCGGATGATCAGCGACTCGCTTTACACGCGCGGTTTGCCCGATCCGGACCTGTTGATTCGCACAGCGGGCGAGCTGCGTGTGAGCAACTTTCTGCTCTGGCAGATCAGCTATGCCGAACTGTTTATCAGTGACGCGTATTGGCCTGATTTTCGCCGTGAGCAGCTTCATGCCGCGATTCGGGCGTACGCGCAGAGAGAGCGTCGATTTGGTACTCTAGATGCTTCACCGGCCGAGGCGGCCGGGAACGAAGGATAAGGATCGGCAACGATGAAACTATCGCGACGTTGGGTATTTCTCCTGGGCGCTGCCGTGCTGGCCGTCGGTTCGGGAACGGCCTGGGCGGAGGAAACTAAGAGTAGCGGTTCCGAGCCACCGGCAATCAAATGGGAGAAACTGGGGGCATCGAGCGGGCGGGCGCTGATCTTTCTGCCAGCGCTGGGGATGCCGGGTTCGTACTGGTCAAAGGTGTATGAGCCGTTGGCCGCGACGCACCCGATCTATGTCGTGACATTGGCCGGCAGCGGCGGCTTAGCGCCGATCAGTGGCCCGCGACTCGACAAAACAGTCGATGCCGTTGCCAACATGATTAAGGCCGAAAAGCTGGACAAGCCAATTCTAGTGGGGCATTTGCTCGGCGCGCACCTTGCGATGCGGGTCGCCGCTGCATATCCAGACGCAGTTGGTGGCGTGTTCGCATTTCCGCTGCTGGTCGAACGATCGCCCCCTGAGAGACGGGCGGAGGACGCGAAAAGAGCGGCGGCCAGCTACCTCGAAGTCGAGAAGGACATGTGGATGCCGTCGATTTCCGTGCAGATTAAGAGCTCGGTAGAGGATTCGGCGACCGCGTCAAAGCTGATCGACCTGATGCAGCAGTGTGATCAAAAAACGTACGGCGAGCTGATGGGCGAGATCATGGCCGACAACTATGAAGCATCGCTCTCGAGGATCAAGGTGCCGATATTCCTCATTGCCCCCATCAGCCCCGCATCGAGGAACATCGATCTGGATAAACAGTTCGAGCGGCTTTCAGCCGCGATTCAAGCACGGCTGGACCTGATGCGCCGCCTGTATCCAAATATTACCAAGTGCGAGGTCGCACCGATGAGGAACACCCGGCTGTTTCCGATGCTGGACGCACCGGACCGCGTCGTCTTTCACATTGAACGCTACCTGGCCCGCGTCGACAAACCGCAGACTCAGTGGGGCACCACAGTGGTGGATGCCCCGGCTTCGGCCCCCGCGGCGGGTGAAAAGCCGTGAAACGGGCCGCGTTGGTATTCCTGTTGGCTTCTGCCTGCGTGAGTGCGCAGCCGGCCAGCACCCAGCATGCGGCCGCCGATCAGGACGCTCCCGCCGCAATTAAGTGGGAGAAGCGCGGCGCCGCGAGCGGGCAGGCAATCATCTTTTTGCCGGCGCTGGGATTTCCGGGATCGAGCTGGGAAAAGGTGGCCGCCATATTTGAAAAGGATCACCCTGTCTACTTGGTCACTTATGCGGGAAACGACGGTGTCCCGCCGACGAATCAACCATTTCTGACTCGGATCGTTCGCGATGTGGGAATGATGATCAAATCCGAGAAACTTCAGAATCCGGTGCTGGCAGGGCATCTACTGGGGGGCCACGTTGCACTAAGCGTGGCCGCGGCAAATCCGGATGCGATCGCGGGGGTTTTCTGCATGCCGCTGATCGTACCGCGTCCGGCTCCGGCGGAGCGGCGAAAGGAGGCGATGAAAGCGATCGCCTATTACGCGCGCGGCACTGATGAAATGTGGGACGCAAACCTGTCGATGGAAGCAGCGCGCGCCGTGGAAGATCCGGCGATCGCTGACCAAATTCTAAAGAAACTTCAAAAGGCGGACCGCCTCACCTACTGCGGTTTAATTGGAGAAATGGTCGCCGATGTCATCGAAGCGCGCCTGCCACAAATCAAGTGTCCGGTGCTCTTGGTTGCATTAGTGGGCCGGCCGCGTGATAGCGATGACCCCGATGTCAAATTGATGAAGCCGCAGGAATATGCGCGAACCGTCGTGGATCGGATGCGGGGTTTGTTTCCGGGCTTGGCCAGATGCGATACTGTGTCAATCCGAGGGACCCGAATAGTGCCCTTATACGACCAGCCAGACCGGGTTGTCATGCCGCTTGAGCGGTTTTTGACGAAAATGGCCGATCCAAAGGCCCTGTGGGGCACGACCCTCGACGTGCCCGATCTCGCTCATCCGGACAACGGCAGCGGCAACCCACGTTCGCATAGGCCCGCGACGAGAGTCCCCACTTCAGGCAGTTGATGTCGCCGAACGGATACGGAGCTACAATAATCCGGCATCTCGGGAGCGTGTCAGGATTGTCACCGAATCGTATGATTGATCTTCGCAGGCCGGTCCCCATTTTTCCGCTGCCGAATTGCGTGCTCCTGCCGCGAGCCATTCTTCCATTGCATATTTTTGAGCCGCGCTATCGGGACATGCTGGCGGACTGCCTGAACAGCTCGCCGCTGATTGCGATGGCGGTGCTTTCGCCGGGATATGAGGAGAAATACTACACGCACATCGCGGCGATCCGGCCTGTGGTGTGCGTTGGCGAGATCATGCGGCACGAGAAGCTGGACGACGGCCGGTACAACATCCTGCTTCAGGGAATCGCGCGGGCGACCGTTGTGAGCGAAGACCGGGAGAAGGTATATCGTCGCGGGATATTGAAGACCGTGCCATGTTGCGGGCCGTCCAAGGCATGCGAGGCGATGTCACTTCGTATGCGGGTTCTGGCGGCGTTGGACGAGCCGCGCGTGCGCGGGCTGGCGAACCAATGTGGGTGGCGGCGCGTGGCAGAATCCGAAGAGATCCCCGTCGGCGACGTGGTGGACTTCCTGGCGAGCGGCGTGAGTTGCGACGCCGATACCACACTCAAGTTCCTGGAAGAGCCCGATCTTGGGCGACGGATGGATATGCTGGTTGAGGCAATGCGGAAGTACGCGGATCGCCATGAGGCGGCGCCGCCCGAGAGCGCGGGCAAGCCGTGGCCACGTCGATCGGGTTGTAACTAAGATTAGCCCAGAATTCCCGCGGGGATTTCAAACTTTTTCCAGGACAACGGCGACGGCGTTTCCACCGCCCAGGCAGAGACTGGCGACTCCGCGCTTGGCGCCGCGCTGATCCATCGCATCGAGCAGCGTGCAGGTAACGCGGGCGCCGCTGGCGCCGATCGGATGGCCGAGTGAGATGCCGCCGCCGACCACATTCGTGCGGGCGTGGTCGAGGTCGAGCAGACGCATGCAGGCCAGCATCTGGGCGGCGAAGGCCTCGTTGATTTCAACCACGTCAATGTCCTTCAGTGTCAGACCCGCCCGCTGCAGGGCGAGCTTGATCGCACCGACCGGCGCAGTGAAAAGGTCTTTCGGGGGCGTGCCAAAGACGGCCTGCGAAACAACGCGTACCTGTGGCTTCCAGCCGTGCTTCTTCGCCGCGTCGGCCGAGCAGACCAGCAGCATGGCGGCCCCGTCGGACAGCGTCGAGGCGTTGCCGGGGGTGACGGTGCCGTCTTTGCTGAAGGCGGCGTTGAGTTTGGCCATGCCTTCGACCGTGGCGTCTTCTCGAATGGTTTCGTCGACGTCGAAGCTGATCGTGTCCTTGCGAGACTTGATCTGAACGGGCGCGATTCGGCTCTTGAACACGCCGGCGAAGCGAGCGGCGGACGCGCGCTTGTGGCTTTCGACGGCGAAGGCGTCCTGTGCGTCGCGCGCGATGTTGTGACGGCGGGCGGTGTCGTCGGCGCAGACCCCCATGATCCAATGCTCGAAAGGACAGGTCAGGCCGTCGCTGAGCATTTCGTCTTCGAGTTGGGTGTGGCCGAACTTATTGGCGCCGCTTCGCACGCCGCGAACGAGAAATGGAGCGTTGCTCATGCTTTCGATGCCGCCACAGAGTGCGACAGAGATATCGCCGGCTCGAATCGCACGGTCGGCGGTCATGATGGCCTGGAGACTCGAACCGCAGACCTGATTCACCGTGACGGCGGTGATCGTGTCGGGCAGCCCGGCCTTGAGGGCGACCTGCCGGGCCGGGTTCTGGCCACAACCTGCCTGCAGGACGTGGCCAATCCACACTTCGTCGATTTGATCCGGCTTCGCGCCGACGGAATCAAGCGTCGCCTTGGCGACCTGAGCGCCGATTTCCATGGCTGAGAGCGGGGAAAGCGTGCCGAGAAACTTTCCGATGGCGCTCCGCTTTGCGGAGACGATAACGGTGTCCGACACGGGCGGCTCCTTCGATCAGATTTGCGTGATGCGCTCGGGATGCTCGATGAGCGTCTCGGCGATGGTGAGACGCTGCATTTCGCTGGTGCCTTCGTAGATCTCAGTGATCTTGGCGTCGCGATAGAGCCGCTCGACGCCTTCTTCGCGGCAATAGCCCATTCCGCCGTAGACCTGCACCGCTTCATTGGCGCAGAAGCGAGCGGTTTCGGAGGCGTAGACCTTGGCCATCGCGCCGATCCACATGAGAGATTTGTCGTGCTGATCCTTGGCCCAGGCGCCTTTGTAATTAAGGGCCCGCGAGGCGGCGATGCGCACGGACATATCGGCGATCTTCCACTGAATGGCCTGATACTCCGCAATGGCCTGGCCGAACTGCTTGCGCTGCAAGGCGTATTTCGCGGCCTTATCCAGTGCCATCTGTGCGATGCCGATGCCCTGGGCGGCGATTCCGAGGCGTCCGCCGCCGATGGCCGCGAGGGCCACGCCGAGGCCGCGACCACGCTCGCCGAGCAGCGCGTCGGCTGGAATCTTCACATTATCGAAGACCAGCTCGGTCGTACTGCTGCCGCGAATGCCCATTTTTTCTTCGTGTTTACCGACCGTGATGCCGGCCGTCTTCTTGTCGATAATGAATGCCGAGGCATTACGACGATCGGCGTCTTCACTCCGCGTAATGAGCAGAATGACGTTGGCCTCGGCGCCCGTCGTGACCCAGCACTTGGTACCGTTAATCAGCCAGTGATCGCCTTTGAAGGTAGCGCGGCACTTCATCGCACCGGCGTCCGAGCCGCTGTCGGGCTCGCTCAGACTGAAGCAATTGAGCAACTCCCCGCTGGCCATCCGCGGCAGCCATTTCTTCTTCTGCTCGGGGGTGCCGTATTTCAGGATAGGGTCGATCACGAGCGAGTTCTGCACTGAGATAATTACGCCAACCGAAGCATCACAGCGCGAGAGCTCCTCGACGATGATGCAGGATGCGAGGGCATCCATCCCGGCCCCGCCAAATTCCTCGGGGATGCAAATGCCCATATACCCCATTTCGCCAAGCTTCTTGATGATCTCGGCCGGGAACTTGCCGTGGACGTCGCGGTCGCCGGCGCCGGGCAGAATCTCGTTTTCGGCGAACTCACGAATGGAATCGCGCAACATCTTGTGCGATTCGTCGAGCTCATAGCCGAACGGAATCGTTTCGTCGCTGATCGCGCCGGCGTGGGATTGGGTGGCTGTCATGTATCGATCCGCCTTCCTTTGTCTGATCAGGCCGAGCGCTTCTGGAACTCGGCGCGGGCGATGAGCATTCGTTGAACTTCGCTGGAACCTTCGCCGATCTCGCACAGTTTGTTGTCACGGACAAGGCGCTCGACGCAGATGTCTTTCGTGTAACCGGCGCCGCCGTGAATCTGGATGGAATCCCACCCAACGCGGCTGGCCATTTCACTGGCAAATAGCTTCGCCGTGCTGGCGGCCTGCTTGTCGCCCCGGCCGGCATCGAACGTGCTCGCGGCCTGGCGGACGAGAATGCGGGCGGCTTCGACCTGGGTTTCCATGTCGGCCAGCTTCATTTGGATGGCCTGGTTGGCGTGCAGGGGCTTGCCGAAGGCCTTGCGCTCGGCGGCGTACTTGACGGCCTCTTCGAGACAGCCGCGGCCGAGGCCCAGCGAAAGCGATGCGATGGTCACACGGCCGCGATCCAGCACGCGGAGGGCGTCGACATAACCATCGCCGAGCTTACCGCAGAGGGCATCCTCGCCAACGCGGACGTTTTCAAAGCTGAGCGGGACGGTGTCGCTGGCCCGCATTCCCATTTTGTCTTCCGGCTCGCCGACCTCGAGGCCCTTGACGCTGCGCTCGACAATAAATGCACTAAACGCTCGCGCTCCCGGCTGCGGCGACGTACGGGCGATGACGACAAAGACGCCGGCCCGTTTGCCGTTAGTGATCCACATTTTCTGGCCATTGATGACCCAGCCGTTGCCGTCTTTTTCGGCGCGGGTGGTCAGCGCGGCGGCGTCGGTCCCGCAGTGCGGCTCGCTCAAGCACCAGGCGCCGACGATTTTCGCGTCAGCCAGTTGCGGGAGATACTTTCGCTTCTGGGCATCGTTGCCGGCGAGCTTAATGTGATTGGTACAAAGGCCCGAGTGGGCCGCGATCATGAGGGCTGTCGCGCCGCAGTGACGGGCAATTTCCTCGACGACGACGGTCATGGCGAGCAGGCCCTGACCGGCCCCGCCGTACTCCTCCGGGATTGTGACGCCGAGCAATCCCGCCTCGCCCATCTTCTTGATGGTCTCGTCGGGAAGCCATTTCTCGGCATCCCACTTTCGCGCGAAAGGCGCGATGTGCTTCTGGGCGAAGTCGCGGGCGAGGTCGCGAAAGGCGACCAGGTCTTCGGGTAGTGCGAATTGCATGCGATAGGTCCTCTTTTGGCTCCAGTATGGGCCAAAATCGGCGACGCTTCAAGGTTGTTACGCGCGCCCGGCGATTGATCTTTGCCCGGGGCGGGTCTAAAACGCGCTCGAAGATGCTGAGTTTGTCAAAGATAACAAAGCGATTCGGCTCGGCGGTGGCGCTCGAAGACGTTTCGATTGCGTTTGAACCGGGATCGGTACACGCCGTCCTGGGGGAAAACGGGGCCGGCAAGACGACGCTGATGCGGATCCTGTTCGGACTGCTGCAACCCGACTCGGGGCTCATCACGCTGAACGGGTTGCGACTGGAACTACGCCGGCCGGCGGACGCACAGCGGGCGGGGATCGGGATGGTGCATCAACACTTCAAACTGGTCGAGCAGATGACGGTGGCGGAAAACATTGTGCTTGGGGAGCGCGCCAGCGGACGCTGGCTGCCTCGATCGGCTGTGCGGCAGCGGGCTTTGGAAGCGGCGCGGCGGACCGGGTTGGAGATCGAGCCCGATCGGCGGGTAGAGGAGTTGTCGGTCGGACAGAGACAACGGGTTGAATTGCTGAAGGTATTACAGCACGAGGTCTCGACGCTCATTCTTGACGAGCCAACCGCGGTTTTGACGCCGGCAGAGGTGGAGCAGCTCTTTGCGGCGGTTCGCGCTCTACGCGGCCGCGGATGTCGAATAATCTTCATCTCGCACAAGTTGGCGGAGGTCTCGGCGATCAGCGACGTGGTGAGCGTATTACGGCGCGGGCGGCTGATTTGCACTGAGGCGATTGGCAAGCTGTCTCCCGCCGATTTGGCGGAGCGAATGGTGGGCGAGCGTCTTGCACCCAGCGAACGGCAACCCGGTCGCGCCAGTGGCGAGCCGGTGCTGGAACTGCGGGAACCGCCGCTCAGCGTGCGGCGCGGCGAGGTCGTTGCCATTGCGGGCGTCGACGGAAACGGACAACAGGAGCTAACCCGGGCAATCGTCGAGCAGGCATGGCCGGCGCATATCGCCGATGACCGCCAGCGTGAAGCGCTGGTGCTGCCGATGAACGTGGCCGAGAACGCGATACTAAAGCGACACGAAGAGGCGGAATTTTCGCGATGCGGCTGGCTGCGCCGCGCGGCGATCGGGGCATTTGCCGAGCGAATTGTGCGTGAGTTTGACGTTCGCGGGCCCGGAATCCGGTCCGCAGTGGGAGCACTTTCGGGAGGGAATCAGCAGAAACTCGTAGTCGGGCGGGAACTATCCGGGAAGCCCACCCTGATCGTCGCGGCGAATCCCACACGCGGCCTGGACGTCGCGGCGACGCAATTTGTCCACGGCCGGTTGCTGGCGGCCCGTGATGAGGGCGCAGGCGTGGTGCTGATTAGCGCTGACTTGGATGAAATTCTGCTGTTGGCGGACCGAGTGCTCGTGATCTACGCCGGGCGGCTGACGCCGGCGCCACCCGATTTGTCCGGGGTATTCGACGCCTCTGCGATTGGACGGATGATGGCAGGGCTGGCGGCGTGACCGCGGCCGGGCGGCAACGCGCGACCGCATTGGCCGCATCGCTGGGAGCGGCGGCGGGCGGGCTGCTGGTCATGCTTGGCGTAGTTGCGGCGTTTGGGTATGACGCGCGCGACGTGGCGCGGGCATTCGGCGTTGCGGTGGCGGGGAGTTGGGATCGATTTGCCGCCGTGTTGCTGGTGGCCTGTCCATTGATCGTCATTGGGCTGGCGCTGACGCTCGCGTTTCGGTGCGGAGTCTGGAACATCGGGGCCGAGGGGCAGTATCTGCTCGGAGCGTTGGGCGCGGCTGTCGCGGCGCGATTGCTGGCACGCGGTCCGGGCGTTCTGGTGCTTTCGGCCGTACTGGCGGCGGGGCTCGCCGGCGGCGCAGTTTGGGCCGGTGTCGCCGCTGTGTTGAAGCGCTATCGAGGTGTGCAAGAAGTGCTCAGCACGATCCTGCTCAATTTCGTCGCGATCCAGATCGCGGCGATCATCGTTCGAGGATGGCTCGTTGACGCACACAGTGCCGACCGGGATACGACCGCCGAAATCTCGGCGGCGGCGACCCTGTCGATTCTGTACGCGCCGGCAGGTCTGCACGCCGGAATCGTCATCGCGATCGGACTTGCACCGCTGCTGTGGGTCTTCCTGGAGCGAACGACGTGGGGGTTTCGCACGCGAGCCGTCGGACTGAATCCGATCGCGGCCGGGCTGGCGCGAATTCCGGTCGGGCGCTTCGGCGTGGGTACGTTCGTGATGAGCGGCGCGCTGGCGGGACTGGCCGGGGCCATCGAGCTGTCGGGAAACACGCACTACCTGACGGCCTCGTACGCAAGCGGATATGGCTACACGGCCATTGCGGTGGCGTTATTGGCGCGACTTGAGCCGCTCGGGGTGATTCCGGCGGCGATTTTCTTTGCCGCGCTGGAAACCGGCGTGCGCGGGCTGCAGAAGTCGCCGGATCCTGCGCTGGCCGGGTTTCCGACCGTTCTGACCCAGGTGGCGCAGGGGGTCGTCATTCTCGCGACAGTGATGCTGACGCGAACGCGGCTCGGCGGAGCAGGGCGCGCGCGATGAGATTGAGTCCATTCCCTCATCGCGCGCCCCGTAACCACACTGAGTCGAGCGTCAGCACCCGCCGCCGCTAACCAGGCACATCGCAAACGGGTTGACGTCCGCGACGCCAATCTGACCGTCGGGCGTCGTTTCGAGGTCTCCGGCGCAGCGCTCAGTCGGAGTGCCGCCGCCGATCACGAGGCGATCCACGAAGCGGGCGATATCGGCACCATTGACGAGGCCGTCGCCATTCAGATCGCCGCGAGTGCACGCGATGGCTGCCGGCGCGATCGTCGTGGCGGTCATATCCACGGCATTCAGTTTGAACTGCGCGAGCTTCAAGATGCCCGGCGACGGGGCGACGTCGGCATCGAAGCGGAAGTTGGAGAGCGTGCCCCAGCGAAGGGCGTTGCCGTTGGGATTGTCGGCGTAGGACTGGGCAACCGACCAGGTCACCGCGCCCCCCGCGACGACGGGAGCCCAATCGGCGCCATCCGTGGTCACGTCATTAATGCCGTCGCCGTCGTAATAATTCACGTCGTGAAACCCGAGATGGCTTAAGGTGGCGTAAATCGACACAGGAATGCTGATCGACGCAACCGCCCGGTCCGACGAGAGATTCTGCACCGCATACTCATAGTGATAGAGTCCGCCGCCAAGGTTCGTGGCCTGGGCCGATACGATGACCAGTCCCGTGAAACCGCCGTCCTCGGGCGTCACAACGTCCGTTTCGGTTACCGTCGGGTCGAGGTCCTTCCATGCCCGAATCCCCGGGCGCTGGCGGATGGTTTCGACGTTGGGATCAGTTCCGAAGACTCCGAAAGTCCAATTGCTGCCGCTGCCATTGACGGAAATCTGGCGATAGGAAGCATTATTGTTTTGGTTTCCAGCGGCCGCGTCGTCTTCGGTGTTGTATTGGCCCTCGACAAAATACTTCGTGGGGGCGTTGCGTGTGGTTGATGGCTCGAGATCGAGCACGTCAATGCGCAGCCGCCGCCCGGTATTTGCACCCGTGAACGGCGGATTGGCCGTGGGTTCGGCGTGCTCGCCCGTGACCGGATTGATCTGCCAGCGCGGGCTGACATCACCCTGCGTCCCGTTTCGACCGGCCGCGTAGGGGTCGGAGCAGCCCACGCCGAGCTTTTCAAACGTGCCGGGATTGGTGCAGGCGCAGCAAACGCTCTGTGCGAGGGCCGCGAACCCGTGCTTGGCCCATGTTTGGCCGATCTGCTCGAAGCGGGTGTAGCCGGCCGCATCGGGCTTCAGGCGGAAACAGTTCTGGGAAATGACGGGATGGCGATCATCCGGGTCGGGATACCAGTTGACCGTGGTGTTCCCGATATTGCAGGAAGTCGTGCCGACGGAGAATGCGACGTACGTGTGGCCGTTAAGCGAATCGCTTCCGAAGGACACGATTTGCTGGCTGCCCTGCAACTGGGCGAGCGTTCCTACGATAAGATCGGGCCCGTTGCTCGGACCCGGACAGGCGGCCCAGGCCGAGCTTAGCGCGATGCCGAAGCAAATGGGCCCAATGAGTGTCAGAGATGATCGTGGATCGCGATTCATGAAGTGTCCTCCGCGGACCGCCGGCATGCGCCAGAATTGTGATGACGCGGGCCAAGCAGGGTCCAAAGAAATGAGACGATTCGCCACTCAAACTGCTCTTGGCGACGAACGCCGCCACGAGTGTTCCGGTCGAACGGCGCCGGCGACAACTGCGCGCCGCACGGCGAAGCTTGATACTAATTCTTGCGCGACTCGAATTTCAAACAAAATCGCGCGACGTTGTCCGAAATTCGGCGCGCGCTTGCGCGCGATGTGCACGTGCAAAGATTCGGCGCGCTTTGGACGTGACTCAACCCACACTCTTCGTGCTGTCGCACATCCCTGGTTACCAGCCCACGGGTGCACGCACACATGAACACCGCCGCGTGGTCGATTTTTGTTCGGGGCGCGGAAGCGGCAGTTCCGCTCCTGCTCGCAGCTACCGGTGAACTCATCGCCGAGCGCTCGGGACTGATCAACATCGGCATTGAGGGCACAATGCTGGCCGGCGCGTTTGCCGGGGCGGCTGCGGCCTGGTGGAGCGGCTCCGCGTTTTGCGGAGCGGCGGCCGCGACAGCAGTCGGTGCGGCAATCGGGCTCATCTTCGCGCTCTGGACGGTGGCGGGAAGGCGCGACCAGATCGTAACTGGGCTGGGAGTCAATCTGCTCGCGGCCGGGCTGACTGGCGTAGCCGTTCAGCGAATCACCGCGCATTGCGCCGCCGCTGGGACCGCATTTACTCCACCTGGGCTGTGGGAAGCAGCTCCGTTCGACGTAGTCATGGTTGCGGCAATTCTTCTAACTGTCCTGGTGCACATTGCGCTTTACCACACCCGTGCCGGGCTGACGTTGCGGGCGGTGGGCGAAAACCCGGCGGCGGCCGATGCTGCCGGCATTCGCGTGGGAATGGTGCGGACGATGGCGGCCACGGCCGGCTGCGCGATGGTGGGGCTGGCCGGCGCCTACCTGTCCCTCGGCCTGACCCGGACCTTTCAGGAGCAAATGACCGGGGGGCGTGGTTTCCTGGCGCTGGCCTTGGTCATCGTCGGAAGGTGGACGCCGGTGGGGGTATTCGCGGCCGCGTTGCTCTTCGGGCTGCTGAACTCATTGCAGGAGGTCCTGCAGCCGGCTTTGGGTACGCACGTTTACTTGCTCTATCCAGCGCTGCTGGCGATGCCCTACGTGCTCACGCTTGTCGTGCTGGCGGGTTGGGCAGGAAGAACACGACCTCCGGCATCGCTCGGCGCGCCCTACGATCGCGGGGCGGAGGCGTAGGCCCGATGGAGATCAACCGCAATTCGAAATCCGGTGGGGAACTCGCTTCGGTGCAGGTGAGGCACGATCTGCGCCCGGGAGACATTGGGGCGGTCGTCTCAATGCACGGATTGATCTACGCCCGCGAACACGGATTCGATGCAACATTTGAGGCCTATGTCGCCGGTCCGTTGGCCGAATTCGTCATGGCCCGCAGATCGCGGGATCGAATCTGGCTCGCCGAGCGAAACGGGAAATTGGTCGGCAGCGTCGCCATTGTCGAAGCGGCCGCGCGGAATGCTCAACTGCGCTGGTTTCTCGTCGATCCGCAAGCGCGCGGAACCGGCCTGGGACGGCGGCTACTCGCCGATGCCGTGACGTTTTCAAAGGGCTCGGGCTATGAATCGCTCTTCTTGTGGACCGTCAACGCGCTCGCAGCCGCAGCGCGGCTCTATCGGGAGGCCGGCTTCGTCAAAACCGAAGCCCGGCCGGGCCGCATGTGGGGCGTAAACGTCGTGGAAGAACGCTACGAGATCCGCTTTACAGCGCAATCCGACTGAGAAGGCCGAGTCCCGATCAGGACTCTTTCTCCTCTTCGCCTTCCTCATCCTGCTTCCCGAAGATGACCTCGTGGCTGATGATGCCGGTCGACTCTTCGCCGGCGCCATGCAGACCGCCGCGGCGCTGCTTCGGCTGCTTGCCGCCGGTCTTGGCGGCATTCGGATCGACTTCGGTCGTCGAACCGGCTGCCCAGTCGGCCCGCTTCTTCGAGAGGGCGATCTTGCGCTCCTGCGAATCGACGCGGAGAATCTTCACTTCGAGGTCCTGACCAATCTGGACCTCGTTGTGCGGATCCTCGACCTTGTGATCAGCCAGCTCGGACACGTGCAGGAGGCCTTCAAGATCCTGCTCCAACTCGACGAAGACGCCGAAGTTGGTGATCTTGGTCACCTTGCCCTGAATGATCATGCCCGGAATATAGCGATCCGGTACAGCGCGAAGCCACGGATCCTCGGTCAGCTGCTTGAGCCCAAGTGCGATGCGTTGCTTCTCCTGATCGACGCTCAGGACTACGCACTTGATCTCGTCGCCCTTCTTGAGCAGTTCCGACGGATGGCCGATCTTCTTGGTCCAGCTCATGTCGGAGATGTGCAGCAAGCCGTCGATGCCTTCTTCGATCTCGATGAAGGCGCCGTAGTTCGTCAAATTGCGGACCTTGCCGGTGACGATCGTGTTCGGGGGATATCGCTCGGCCACGCGTGTCCACGGATTCGTCTCGGTCTGCTTTAGGCCGAGCGAAATCTCCTGCTTCGCCTTGTTCACGTCGAGAACAACGCACTCAACCGTGTCGCCGCCGTTGAGCAACTCGGACGGGTGGTTGATGCGGCGGGTCCAGCTCATCTCGCTGATGTGAATGAGGCCCTCAATACCGGCCTGCAGCTTCACGAATGCGCCGTAGTTGGTCAGACTGACGACCTCGCCCTTGACGCGCGAATTGACCGGATACTTGCCTTCCACCTCGTCCCACGGGTTGTTTTGCGTCTGCTTGAGGCCGAGGGCGATCTTCTCACGCTCCTTGTCGATATTCAAAATCTTGATCTTGATGCGGTCATCGACCTTGAGGATTTCGCTCGGGTGCCCGATGCGATCCCAGCTCATATCGGTGATATGCAGCAGACCGTCGATGCCGCCCAAATCGACGAACGCCCCGAAGTCGGCAATGTTTTTCACGACGCCGTCGCGAATCTGGCCGAGTTCGATCTCGCTCATGAGCTTGTGCTTGGCCTCAGCCCGCGTGTCTTCCAGAAGCTTCCGGCGCGAGACGACAATGTTGCGGCGCTCGGTGTCGATCTTGATGACGATCGCTTCGACCGTGCGGCCGAGATATTCGTTGATGTCGGCCGGCCGGCGGATATCGACCTGGCTGGCCGGGAGGAAGACGGGCACGCCGATGTCGACCAGCAGTCCGCCCTTGATCTTGCGTGTAACCTTGCCGGAGACCTTCTTGCCCTCTTGGCATTCGGCCATGACCATTTCCCAGCCGCGGATTCGGTCGGCCTTGCGCTTGGAAAGAAGAATCGTGCCGCCGTCGGACTCCAGCGCTTCGACAAGGACTGAAATCTCCTCGCCGACTTTGATCGCGTTGCGATCGTCCCACTCATCGATCGGAATGTACCCCTCGCTCTTGAGGCCGACGTCGACCACGACTTCGTTGCCGCTGATTCCGCGGATGCGGCCCGACAGGATGGACTTCGACTTCTGGTCGCCGACGGTCTTGTCGATAGCACCGGTGACGGTTTGAGTTTCAAGTGACCCGCCGAAAGCGTCGGCAAGTTCGCGATTGAGGTCGTCTTCGTCGATCCGGATGCTGTCGAGCAGTTCGTTCATGGCCATAAGAGACTGGGCTTTCACCTGCCCGGCGCACGCGCTCCGGGCACAGGATTCACAATCGATCTCGAGCGTGTCAAGCTGAGACGTGGGGACAAACCAAACCGGGGGGCGCGAAACGCTCGCGTCCTTGCTCCACGGCATGGAGGTCAGGGAGTATATCGGAGGACCGGAAGGCCCGCAAAGATGGAAGGTTAAGTTTACTAGTCGCCAATAAACAGAGGCGGCTGCCAGTCCGGCGGGCCGCCTCCATCGGTTCATCCTCGACAATGGTGGGAGTCGAGGTCGCAATGGAAGATAGGAAACGCCTACGGGCGTGTGGGATGACAAATACAGGAATTTCGCAAATAGGGGCGGCTGGAGTCCTCCACGCTCGCCCCCAGTCCATCGCGGGCTCGGTCGGGGGAGGGCCGCCGAACCCGGGGATTGAACGCCGAATCATAGCGCCGAAATGCCGACGGTTCCGCGGGGATCGTTGAAGGGCAATTCGCTGATCGACTCTGAAGTCGCCTATTGTGTCGAGAAACCGATCGTGGTTGTGAGCGGCGGGAGAGGGCAAGATCGCGGTGAGAAGTGAAGCGACGTAGACGCGCCGGATCGGCCGCGCCGGCCGGCAGATCGACTCGCCGACGAAGCTGGCACAGGCAGCGTGGGTGGATAAGATCAGGTCCCGAGGTTCGGTCGGCGCAATCGGTCATTCACTGACCAGAATCCGGGCCCGTAGCTCAATGGTCAGAGCAAGGGACTCATAATCCCTGGGTTGTCGGTTCGAGTCCGACCGGGCCCATGCTTCTTATTATCTAAATCTGCGCCTAGCGGAACGGGGACTCGGGGTTCCTGCGCCGATGCTGGCGTTGGTAGCGGATCGTCGCGGTGCCTAGAGCCGTCGGGGGGGGTAAGGACTCTTACGCGCGGCCTTCCTGCGGCACCGGACACGTTTTTAGGTAGTCGAGCAACTCTGAGACTTGGGAAGTCGCCAGCGCCACACATGAGTCGGCGCCGCCATAGTAGATTCGGACCTCGCCGGTCGCCTTATTGAGAATCCAGCCGCAGGGGAACACGACATCGCCCACGTCGCCTTGGCGCTCGTAGGGCATTTCTGCCGCGAAGATCCATTCGTCGCTGCGGCGGAGGACGATACGCGGATCTTCGAGGTCGAGCAGTGCGAGTCCAAGACGATAGAGGCATCCGCCGGCGGTGTGGCGGACGCCGTGATAGAGGATAAGCCAGCCCTCGGGGGTTTCGAGTGGGGGAGGGCTGAGGCCGATCTTGTTGGCATCCCACCAGGCGCCGCGGCGCGCGTGCATGAGAACGTGATGGCTGCCCCAATGAATCAAGTCGGGCGAAAACGACAGCCAGATATGCGCACCGGAGCTGCCGGCGGAGACCGGCCGATGGATCATGGCGTACCGATTTCCAAAACGGCGCGGAAAGATGGCGGCGTCCTTGTCTTCCGGCGGCATGACGGGGCCGAGGCGCGTAAAGGTGATGAAGTCTTTGGTTCGGGCCAGCGAGACGAGGGGGCCGCTGGGGGAGTAAGCCGTATAGGCGATGAGCCACTCATTGCGATCCTCGACCCAGGTCAGGCGGGGGTCTTCGATGCCCCAGGCCTCTTCGGCGAAGTTCTTCGGATCGGGAGCAAAGCTGGGGGCCGAATCGATATGCCAATTTGAGATGCCATCGTTGCTTCGCGCGACGGTTAGGTGTGAATGGCCGCGGCGGTCTTCGACGCGCACGAGCAGGATGGTCTCATCGCCGATCTGACAGGCGCCGGCGTTAAAGACGGTGTGAGCTGGATAGGGCCAGTCGCGGGCAGTGAGGATCGGATTTGCGCTGTGGCGATTGAACAGCACCGGGTGCAGGCCAGGGGGTTTGGATTCTCGATACATTCTGTTTTCCTTCTGCGCGAGTTCTCGTCGTTGACTCGCGAATTGTTATCCACCGACTGCCGCGATCTTTCGCCTTTTCGGGGGCGCGGGCTGCAGTTCGGCGTGATGCATTTCTGACAATAGGTAGGCCAGCGTCGACTCGGCTCCCTGGTTTCGATTGACGCCCGATGCCTGCAGACCGTCGCAGCATGCCCCGAGCCGGGCATCGACGAGCGTTTGTCCGAGACTGTTGCGGCCGTGAAACCAGTTGCGAGCGCGATGGAAGGCGGCGATGTAGTGCTCTTCGCCGAGGAGGCGAAATGCGGCGAGGGCGGCATCGGCCATTGTGGCGGCTTCGACCGGCTGTTGATCGTAGGGGGACTTTTCTTCGCCGTGCGAATACCACGCGCTGTTGCCGACGGGCCAGAAAACTCCGTCTGTCGTTGTCCGGCTGTCGAGGAAGGCGAACGACGCCTTCGCAACGTCGACGAACGGTTCCTTGGGCCAGCATTCGGCTCCGATGAATAGGGCGTGGGGCAAGACCGCGTTGGCATAGGTCATTCGCGACTCAAACCACTGCCAGTCGGGGCGCTCAGAACGGTGATAGCATTCGAGTAGTCGCTGCGCAGCGGAAAAGGCGACGCTTTCGAGCGATTCGAAGTTTGTCACACCCGCCGACCTCAGGTGGCCCCAGGCCTGGACGACGTAGGCCTGCGCACGGATGCTGCGGAGATCGGCGATGGTGGGCAGAACGCGCTCAATCAGCTCGCGCGCCAGGATGCGGTAATCATTTGGCAGACTGCTACCGAGCACTTCGGCCAAGGCGCGGACGGCCTGGCCCTGACAATCGCCGTCTCCGTCAGTGTCGAGCCAGTGACGCTGGTAGCTCAGCAGGTTGTGGAATCCGCCGCCAGGACGACGGGCGTACTCCAGGAGACTCAAATACTTTGTTACCCGGCTCAGCATGCGCGGCTTGGCGTGCTGGCACCAGAGGCGCGTGCAGAGGCGGAGGGCGCGGGCGTTGTCGTCGATGGTGTAACCGCTTTCGCGGCGAGGTACGCTGTAAATTGCGTGCTGGATGAGCCCAGTGGAATCCGTCATTCGGTCCAGGTGGGTGAAGGAAATGGCGGGTGGGGCGGATTCCAGCGCGCGCCTTGGGTCGACCGTGCCATCGGCTTGCGTCTTTTCCTCGGCGATCATTAGCGTATTGACTCCATTCATTACACCGCTCCGGGCAACAATTTGTGGGACTGGCCATTTGAGCCGACTCTTGGTGGGGACATCGCGGACACTTGAGTGCGTCTATTAGCGCTTGCGGTTGCAATATCGGTGAAGAAGTTGAGATACTCGCGGCCCACGTTCGGCCAGCGCATCGGTCTGGCATATTCGTATGCCTTTCGGCGGGTCTCCAGTCGGAGTGGTTCGTTTTGCATAAACTGAAGGACCGCCTCGGCAAGCGGGTCGCTCTGACAGAACGGCACCAGCAGGCCGCGTCCATTTGCGAGGACTTCTTCGGCATATAGATAGGAAGTGCTGACCACCGGCCGGCCCGCGGCCATGGCATAGGCCAACGTTCCGCTCGCAATCTGGTCTTTTCCAACGTAGGGAGTGACGTAGACGTCGCAGGCCTGCAAGTGCTCTAGGAGATCTTCGAGACAGAGGAACTTGTTTACAAAGCGAACATGCGCGCCGACGCCGAGCTTCTCGGCCATCTCGACCAAACTCTCGCGATAGACTTCTCCCTCCTGGCGTTTGACCTGCGGGTGCGTCACGCCAACGATCAGGTAAATCGCTTCGGGAAAGGCCGCCACGATGCGCGGCATGGCCTTAATCATGTACTCCAGCCCTTTACCGCGGTTGATCAGTCCAAAGGTGCAGATGACGCGCCGGCCGGCCAGACCCAGCCGCAGCTTGTGGTCCGCTTCATGGTTCGGGGCTACCTCGGGGACTCCGTGCGGGATCATCCGCACGCCCGCGTCTGGCACATCGTAGACACTTGATAGCAGGCGCGCGGCGACGTTGGTCATCACCACGATTCCGTGACTGTGGGCCGCCAGGTGCCGGATGATTCTTCGCGGTTGGGGGGCCGGCTCCGTCATTAATGTATGCAGGGTGAGTACGATTGGTTTGTGACAGGAGAGAACGAAGTCGAGGATCCTGGCGCCCCATTCGCCCGGGTACAGGCCGAATTCGTGCTGCAGACTGATTACATCGTATGGGCCGTCATTCGCGAATTCCGCGGCACGGCGATAGGCGTCTTTCTGATTGTTGTTGATGATGTGGGCGACGCGCGGGTCTTCATAATCGAGGCCGAGAGTTTTCTGAATCGCGGCCAGTGCAGAGACCGGCGCCCGCGCTGCCAAATCGAGTGCGTCTGCCGAATCCTTCGTGAACGTGGCCAAGCCGCATTCTTCAGGCGGATAAGTGGATACAAACAATGGTCGGACGGCTCGCACGTAACACCTCCAAGCTCAGCAGGTACGATTCAGGATCGAATTCGGCTGCATCAAGCTTTCCGGGCGCCCATAACGATCGCGCCGACACCGCCGGCCAGCGCCAATCCGCCAAGGATCGGCGACAGCGGCAAGGTCTTTTGCGTATCGGCCGTCAGTTTGACGCCTCCCACGTTCACCAGCGTGTCGCGCTTCGTGTAGCTGACGCCCTGCCAGATGAGGGCTGCGGCTCCGAGGACGGCCAGTATTACTCCGATAGTGATCAAGTTATTACGACCCATATCGTGATTCCTTTCGATGCGCGTGGGCGTTGCGTCCGCGACTAGAAGCGATGGCCGGTTATCACGAGAACGAGCAAGATGACCACGACGAGGCCGAGCCCGCCGCTTGGTCCGTAGCCCCAGCTTTTGCTGTGCGGCCACGCGGGAAACGATCCGAGGAGCATCAGCACCAGGACGACGAGCAATATGGTGGACAACATGTCAATTCTCCTTGCAGCTGCGATCCATTTCGCAATGTGCGGTTCGCGTCATTTGTTCCGGACGCGTGACGGTTATTCGAGTCTCTTTCTGCCGCGGTTCGGGGCGGAGCTATGGACGATCCTTCGGGTTTGCCTTTTGCGGTTCCTTTGACTTTGGCGTGAGTTGTTCTGGCGCAGGCGGCTGCTTCAACACCTTCACCACTTCGTCGGCGGCGGCCGGTCGCTTGGGCTCGGGCGCTTTGGGGTCGATCTTCGGAACCTGGTGACGCTTTGGCGGGGCCTGCTCTTTCGTGAGCTTGTCGGCCGGCTTCGCGACGATGGGTGACCGCGGGGCTTTCAATCGCACTGGAGCCGCGACCGGCGGGACCATTTGGGGAGCGGGTCGATCGGCGGGCTTCGCAGCAACTGCAACATTCCCGGAAGGAATGGTCTTCGGCTGCTCGATCGGTTGTGACGGTTTCGACGGGGCGACGAGGACCTTTCTGTCCATCTTCTGGCGTTCACCGCGGTATTGCTGGATTTGTTGCCCGAGTTGCGCGAGCTTTAGTCTTTCATCCTGGGCGAGTGGTTGAAACCGCTGGGGGCCGCCGACGCGCTTGATGAATTGAGCCAGGGGCGCAGCGAAGGAGAGTCTTTGGTCATCGGGGGCGACGCCTTTCGAGAGTAGGTCGCGCATCGCGGCGAGGGTACGCACAGGTCGTGCTTCATCGTGGTCTCGACGCTGAGTGAACGCCGTTTCGTTGCGCTGCTGCCAGTCTCGATCGTTGCGATGTTCCCAGCGCTGATGGGCGAAGATCGGGTCGTAGCCGAAGCGATTCGAATTAGCCGCGAACGGCGAGTAGTAGCCCGCGGTCTGGTAAGCCGGGGCGTAGTAATCGCCAAAGTAGTAGTGTTGGTATCGCGGTCGCAAGAAGAGCTGATTCGCAAAGACGGACAGGTTAATGACGATCGACGGCGAATATCGGAAGTCTGGTCGCGAATACGCTGGAGAATCGAAGTACACGGGCGCGAATAGAACGCCGCGGCGGTCGATGGAATGATCCCAGTAGCCGTCGGAAAAGACATAGCCGCGCGGCGCCCACGTGTAGTGAGCTGGGACCCAATCCCAATCCGGCCGGCCGGCTGCCCAGTAACCCGGGCGCCAGGCGTAACGGCCTGACTGCCAGATCCAGGAACCTGGTACCCAACCCAAGTTCGTCGCAGGCGCGGCAATATTGGGGCCGACCTCAAGGGAGACGGGCGGCTGCGGAAGATATTCGGTTTCAGTTTCGGCTGCGTCGGCCCAGTAGCCAGAGGTCCATTGGAAGCTCTGGCCAGACTGGCCCCAATAGCCGGGTGTCCACTGCCGTCCGGGCGGAAGATCGCGCCAGATTCCGCTGACCCACAGATAATTATTGCGTTCGTCATCCCAGGCCCAGTAGCCGGGAATCCACGAGACGTTAGCACCGTCGGGTCGCTGGTCGGGCGGCAGTTCTTCGATGATGTCGGGCGGCGCCTGCGAGACGACGATACCAGGCTCGGGGTTGAAGGTGACTGTCTCTGCAAATGCCTCGTGGACCGGACCGCGCGTCAGGATCTGCATTCCTTGCTGGGTGTCGGACAAATCGCCGTGTGGGGCAATGGCGCCTTGGAATGAATCCGCTGTTTCCAGCCCGAACGCCGCGAGGACGATGACCAGGGGCATTAAGGTGCAAATGGCTGCACGACGTACTTTCATTTTCCTACTCCATCGATGAGGTGAATTCATTTGACCGATGTTTAGCCGCGAAGTCGGACGACGCACCGACCGGCTGCGGCCGGCAATTAATCGTGCGACTCTCAGCAGTTTCCGTAGGGCGCCGGGAAGCCGAACATCGCATCAATTCGCGCGCCGACCAGTCGGGGCCGATCGCGACTCACTACCGGATAGACGGTTGCGTCTTCCTTCACTTCAAAACTCAGTCTTACGCGATTGCTCGCGATCTCGAGTACGGTGACCGTCAGCAGGCGTTCGAACGGATTCTCGCCGCCTACTGCGACCGACTCGCCTTTTCGTATCGAAAGTTCCAACATGTCCAAACCTCCCGATTCGTCAATCATCCTTGAACGTACTCCACACCTGTTTCGGTGCGCGGCTTCTACCAGGCCGCTCATGCCTCCGACCCCCCTCTGGGCCGGAGGCAGAGTCCCGGTGAATCGCCCGCCGGTGCGACTTGCGTCGCGCGGCGAGCGGGATCAAGTCAATTCGGCGCTCGTCTGAACATGCCGGCCAGGAAGCTCAGTACGGCAAGGACGAGGAAAACGAAGACGAGGATCTTCGCGCCTTCCCATGAGTAGCTCGCCACTCCGCCGAATCCGAAGAAGGCGGCGATCAATGCAATCACAATGAAGATGACGGCCAGTCGTAGCATGATTAGTTTCTCCTTGCCGAATCAGCGATTGCCTAAACTAGTGCCACGCACCTCGAGAACCCCGATGCCCGCTTCAACTGCTAGCAGTCGCAAAGCGGGCTTCGGGGGTTGTAGTCGCTAAGCGCCCGCCTTGGTCCAATAGGGCTGAGCGTTGTAGTAGGTGTGGGTTTCCGTGGCCCAACGCTGGTCGGTGACATTCGGCCAATTGTTCTTGCCGAAACCGACCGAGTCCTTGAGCTGATCCTTGTTGACGTTGAGGACATACGCCTTGGCGTCCGTCGGGAGGGTCAGGGCGCTCCAGGGCACAGCGAAGAACTTGTCGTTGTAGGAGAGAACACCGTAGAGAATGCGGCCGCAATCGGGATCGATGACGAGATCGCTAAGCTTGCCGATGTCCTGCTTCTGAGCATCCACGACGTTCTTTCCGCACAAGTCGCTGCACTTCTGCCAGGCGGTCGTGCGCTGGTTCCAGCGCTTTCGATAGTCGCCGGCCGCGTCGTCCGATGCCGAATTCCAGTACGGCGTCACGTTATAGAACTTGTAAGTGGATGTCGCCCACTGCTCGTCGGCGAAGTTCGGCCAGTGGGCCTTCTCGAAACCGGTGGCGGTCTTCAGCCGGTCCTTCTCGACGTTGAGGGTAAAGGCCTTGCTGTCGCCGGAGAGTTCGAGCGACTGCCAGGGGATGGCGAAGAGCTTATCGCCCATTCCCAGAAATCCGCCGAAGGACAGGACGCCGTAGAGGATCCGGCCCGAATTGGGATCGACGACGATGTCCTCAATCTTTCCGAGGTTTTCGTTGGCGGCGTTAACGACCTTTTTGTCCATGAGGTCGGTGCATTTCTGCCACCGTTTGCCCATGCTGAAGTCGTTGGCGGACGGCGTGGCATCGCCGGCCATGGCCAGCCCGCTGAGGGCGAGCACGGTCACAGTAGTGGTTGATGCGATCACCCACTGTTTGATGGTCTTCGATTTGATACTTGTAATCATTTTGTTCTCCGTGTGGCGTCGATCCGGCACGGCTACGCCGCTGTGCCTTCACGCGCCTTGTCAACCTCGTGCGTCGCGGTCCAATTTGGACGGCGATCGATTAGCGCCAATATTCCGGCGTAAACTCCCAGCCCTGGGGGGAATTCTGCCACCCACCGGCGACAAAAAGCTCACCCGGCCTGAGTTGCTCAATGCGACCCGGCTGCCATGAGAAGCCGCTGGCATCCGCGACCCAATGGCCGCCGACCCAGAATTCCTCACGGCCCGGAGTGTGTGAAGGAGTCTCAACTCGTGTAAGCGGTGGTTCCTTTGCGGATACGACAGTCACGTGAGATTGCTGGCTCTCGGCCGTCGCCAGTCCGGGTCCGTATCGGGACTCTGCGGCGTGCGCGCGTGTCTGATCAGCGACCGACGGAGCGGCGACAGTGTGTGTCTGCATGTTTGAGTCATAAGACTGCCGAGTGCTGTAGCTCGTGTCATTAACGGACTGCTGCCGCGGCGGGTAGAGGGGAGTTTCCGAACGCGACGCAACGTACGTTGTATTGCGGCGCGACTCGTTCGTGCGTGTCGACTTGTCAGTCGACGCGCATCCGGACGATAGCGTTAGGCATGCCGCGGTTGGCAGCAATGCCGAGGTCATTCTCAGGAATTTGGTAAACATTGAGTCATCCTTTTCTGTTTGCGTTCGCTTTCACTCTCGGGCGACGTTTCTGCCGCATACGCGGCGAAACGCGTCAATCGTCGACTTTGTGATTTCATTCCCGTCATTCGCCTCCTTTCCATCTGCACGGAAAGGGCCGCGTCCGTGCGACAGGGCCCGGACTAATCGCCCGATCGCTTTCCTAAGTCCCCGCCTGAAGCACTCAATGAGCCGGATTCCGCCGGCGATGCCGCGGGCGCTGCGGGGCCGCCGCCTTCGTTGTCCCACCGATCGAGTTCACCCTTGCCCACTGCGGAGCATTCCGCTGTTTGGCCCGGAGGAACGCGGCCGGCATTTCGTTCCCAGATTTCCTGACGCAGGACGGATACATTCGGATCGCCGTCGAATCCCAGTCGAACTTTGCTTCCGCTGACCTCCAGCACGGTCACGGTGAGCATGTGTTTGCCGCTGTCCTTGCCGCTGACGACAATGGATTCAAGGGGCTTTCTCGTCAGGACCAGCACGGCGCTCGCTCCGTTCTCATGGCTGGTCGTCCGTTCCGGTTTTGTTCCAGACGTCTTCGGGGATGCTGCTGGCGAGCAGATAGACCTGGACCGTTGTGCCGGAAGAAAAGACTCCAACAACGGTACCGCTGGCGGGTTCGACTTCTGCTGTCGCTTCACGAACTTCGACGCCGGTGATTCGCTTGATCTCTTCGCGCAGGGAACTGGAAGTTGTGGTAAAGAGTTGCCGGTGGAACTCCTGCACTTGGGCAGCGCCGGCGGGACTTCGCGCCAGGTTGCGTTCGGCTTCAGATAGCGCGCCGTGCAGGGTGATGACCAGGGTGCCGTCGCTCTGGACGACACTGACCGATTGAGGCGCATGCCCGGTGCGCTGCTTCTCGTAAGCGCTTGCAGCGCGGGCGATTCGTTGAGCCATGTTCGAATTGATTTTGTCCATCGGTGCCATCCCGGGTGAACGCGTTTGGCCCGCGTTACCGAAAAACTGAGCGGAATAAAAAAAGCCGACGTGGTCGAACACCCTCAGGTATTCAATCACGTCGGCTTACTCTTCAACGGGCCCCCCGGCACTGCCGGGCTGCCCTTTATCTCGTCGTCCGACGACTGAGTTCAGAATGTTTGTGGAACCAAGTTGAGCTTCTTAGATCGGCTCTGCTTGTGAATCGGATCATAGTCGCTGCGGCGAGGAAAGCAAGCGAATTGTCGTCGGACCAGCGGGACTCACGCGCAACTCGGACATCACTTGTCGTTGTTCGAATCGTCCTCCTTCACTTTGTTGTAAACTTCTTTGCCAACCGACATGGCGGCCTTGCCGGCTATCCACGTGCATTGTGTCTGCGAGAGGATGGCTATTATCACGATCGATCCGAGCAGTTTGATCATCCATGTTCGTTTCATCGTAATGACCTTCTTGCGGGCGAGTGGTGCGGCAGTACAGCACGCGGCCTGGCCAGGCGGGCGCGGACTCGTTGCCAATACTGAATAGTCGACTGCTTCAATTGCCCCGTGGGACCGCCGTTGTGAATGCGTGCGAGCGTTTCGAAATCGGGGAGCAGCAGCGCGTCAGGACAATATCGCTGCCAATAGGCGAGCATGACGGATTCGGAATAACCGCGATTCCGGCAATCGTCCCACGATCCCGGAATGCCGCTGTCTTTCCAATAGGCCCGCGATATCTGATAGGGTCCGATTGAGCGACCGCCGTCGCCGACGGCCTCATGACTGTTGGCTACTCCGCCGGACTCGACCGACCGGATCGCATCGAACAAGAGTACCACACGGTCGTTTGGGTTCGCGGCGATGGCGACCAGGGCACATGACACTGATAGGAATATGCTCAACATTCGACTGGCTCATTGCTTTGGAACTCGGAGAATCACTTAGCTCAGGACGGCGTCTTCGCCGATGGCCCGGCGGAGCTTGCAGAATGCCCGAAACTCAATCTTGCGGATGCGCTCCTTACTGAGGAGCATCTGCCGGCCAACCCGGTCGAGCGTGGGACGTGGGTAGTATTCGAGTGGTTGATTGGGAGCTGGAAACCTTCTAGAGAGGACCTCCCGCTCGACGTGAGATAGCTCGGCGCGGTTGTTTCTCATGATTTCGCTCAACCGTTCGACGTAGAGCATTTCGCTTTCGGCACGGCGCGTTTCCGGGAAATCGCTCTTTTCAAATTCGGGGTCGAACTCCGCGGTCAGGGTCGAGCGGCGACGCACATCTCGATACGCCAACTTCGCGAACGCGCGCAGGATTGCATTGCAGGCGTAGGTGCTGAGGCGGAAGCCGCGCCACGGATCGAATGTATCAACTGCCCGCAACAAGGCGATCATGCCCTCGCTCAATAATTCATCGTGGTCGGGCCCCATGAAGCGGCTTCGGCCGAGCAGGTTGTAGACCAGGCCTATGTTGGCATCGATTAATCGTTGCCGGATCGCGTGATAGCGACTGGCCCAGCAATCGTATTGGGGATTGATCGACGGGCGAAACGATCTGGCGGCCTGCTGATAGAAGTGGCTCAGTCTATATGCACAGAAATTGAGCTGCTTGAAGAGCAGGGTTTCCTCGATCGGGTCGATGCGGCTGGCGTTGACGGGCAGCTCGGTCCAATCCGCGAAGAGAATCTTCTCTGTGGACGAGCACTCCAACTCGACATTCATGATGTAGGGCGGGGGATGCAGCCAGCCGGCGATATGGGCAGAGTTCGATTTTTTTGTGACGACACGACGCATTGATTCACATTCCGTACGTAAGAGGTTCAAAGTCCTGGTCGGTCAGCCCGACCTGCATGCGGACGCTTCGATATTCGTATTTGGCGATGAGATTTCGGGGCTGACGATCTTCATTTGAATAGCAGTAGATCGCGACAGGCACGCGGAACTCTTTGTCGACAAGGATTTCGGCGATGCGGTCTGGGTAGACCCCGCCCTCGCCCTTGAATGGAAGAATGCGCCTGACCACCCAGACCGGCCTGCCGTCGAATTGGGTTTCGCCGATGAAATCGATCGTTAACTCGCCGTTTGATCTGGCGAGTTCGCTGACCCCGATAAGGCGGTCGAGGGTCTTCTGGAATCCAAAATCGTCAATGAATCTTCGCGATACCCTACGGGCCCGGCAGCCATGGATCGGCTCCTTTACGCTCTTGACGAAGATTCGGGCAATGGCGCCGGGTTGTGCGATCGCCAGTTCGCGTTCGGCGGGGTCAGTCGCGGTCGCGTCGTTCCATCGGCCTTTGACATAAAGCACGCGGGCGGCCAAGCCGGGGTTTCGCTGCCATTCCATATAGACGCTGTAGGGGGCGTGCCGGAATTTGACCTTGATCTCCTGTTCCTTGCTCATCCCGTCGGGAAGAAGCTCTTGCTTGACCATCACGCATTCGTAGTCGATCACAGCTCGCAGATGCTGAGTGCGGGCTTCGATCAGTGCTTTCAGCGGATCGTGCCGAATGAGCGCCTCGAACGAGTCGGCGTTTGCCATTTCCGTCTCTCGAATGATCGGGGCCTGCCGGTCGATTGAGGCGTTGGGTCCGGCGCTCAAAGGGAATTGCGAACAGAAAATCGCGATCAACCCGAAGCCGAGGAAAAACCTCGCTCGGTTGCGATTGATCCGCTTCATCAGATTTGAAACTGCCTGCTTCATCGGTCCTGTTCCGGGTGACCGCGGCCTGTCCGCACCACCATGAAAATTGAGTAAAACAAAAAAAGCCGACGTGGCCGAACACCCGCAGGTATTCGATCACGTCGGCTTACTCTTTAACGGGCCTCCCGGCGCGGCCGGGTTGCCCTTTAGTTAATCATCCGACGACTTCGATTTCATATCATTACCGGAGCTCTATGAAGGATCAGAAAGACTCCGGACGTGGTTGAATCATAGCATGTGGATTGAGGAAGGCAAGGCGAGCTTTCAGTGGCGTTGGCCTAGGCGGGTCGGCCGGAGTGCAATTCCAAACATTCTCGGTTCAGCAATTGCCGCGTTTGCTTGCGTGGAACGATCAGGACTTCGACGAGCCCGTCGCGACGCGGCCGAGTGTTGCCAAAGGCGCGCGTCTCGATACTGGAGTTCAAAGCTGCGGCCAGGACAAGGGCACCAGGAGCGACGCCAGGGCTTGGGTCGCTCAGAAGCTGATTTCCCCTCCGCAGCTCGGTCCACTGGTTCGCACTGCAGCTACAAGCAAACAAGTCGAGGGAAGCCGACATGCGATTCACAGGAGCCCCATTCTTGGTTACAATCCGGATCTCGAATCCGAGAAAGCGACGGAACAATCATCCGCGAATTGGATCGAGCATTCATTTCCCTCGATCATAATGCGTGAGTGAGTTCGGAGCGTGCTTCCGCAGGCGGATCGGGAACTCGTGGAGTTTGATCGTGAAGACGCAGGGAGAGATCGAAGCCGCCATTTGCGATGGGATCAGTCGGTTTGAGCAGGAATACATGGGGCGGGGGCCCAAGGATATTCATGCATTCCTGATCAACGACCTGCTCGTGGTTCGGCTGAAGGGGGTTCTGACGGCGGCTGAGCAACAGTTGGTCAAGGTGCTTCCATCCGATAAGGGGCGGGATCTGCTCAAACAGGTCCGAAGCCAATTGATCGAAACCGGGCGGCCGGTGATGGAGGCGATGGTTAAGGCGGTGACCGGCGTGACGGTGGTGAGCTTGCACCACGACATCAGCACGGTGACGGGGGAGGAGTTGGTGGTTTTTACGTTCAGCGAGTCGCCGCTGTTTCGAGAGGCGAAGCGAAAATAGGCATTGCGACGACGGCGTCGCTGATCGTAACGGCCGTGTTGTAAAGGTGGTTCCGCGGGGATGGCGGCGGTTCATCCGGCCAGCAGGTGCTTGAGGTCCTTAGCACAGCGATTAGCGGTGGGGCGGCCGAGGTTTGGATTGGCCTGCGACGCTGGCGGCTGCCAGCGGCGAATGGGACTCGAAATGCGCGGAGTTGCGCGAGTGGCCGAATAGACCATGCGCGATCGCCTACGTCGATGACGTTGCGTGGCGTGCCATCAGGCGGCGCCCGCCCCCACCCGGGCTAGCACCACAATGGCCTCCCGAACCGACATGGGCAGCCCCGGCCAAGCTCGGCGGATTAGGTCGAAATCGGGGTCGACGGAGGCGCTTCCAGTCGGATTTGCAGCGCATTCTGCAGCGCGTGGCGGGTTGCCCGGATCGGCGGCTTGACGTAACTCGCGATTGTCTGGATTGTTGCCGCCGGTTTCGGCATCGGATGATGCGCGACTCATAATCTCTGGGTTGTCGGTTCGAGTCCGACCGGGCCCATTGCTGGAGGTTTGCGGCGTGAGCGAACGGCAGGCAGCGCGATCGCGGTCTCTCGATCGGGAAGAGTGGGGTTCGCTCGATGCCGACCAGGCGCGATATCTTCGGCGGCGGGTGCGCTTCTGGCGCAATGTCGCCCTGATGCTCGTGATGTGCATCGGTCTGGGCGTCGTGGTTTACTTCGTGCGACGCTCGGCGATCGCCGACCGATGCAAAATGTCCCTGACCCACTACGCAAAGCTCGCCGAGGCACTCAAACTGAACGAGGCGAACGTGGCCACCCTCGAGCTGCGCTGGCGCTACCTCGATCCGGCAAAGGATGGCCTGCCGCCGTCGCACTATCAGCTCATTCCGAACAACTGGAATTTGATCCCCAGCGGTGCGGAGGAGATTCCGTTGGCGGTCTGCGCCGAACCGCACGGAACGCTGATCGCCGGCGGGCGCAACGTGTTGTTCAGGTCGGCTACGGCCTGGCAGGTGAAGTGGGTACCCGAAGACATCGGGGCGGCGCTGGCCGAGCAAGGGGCCAGATCCGAGAAATCTCTCATGATGGTTCGCTAGGCCCTTGGGCCGCCTGAGTCGATCCATCCGCCCGCAATGACATCATCGCCGTCATACAGCACAAGCGCCTGACCGGGCGTGACCGCCGACTGAGCCGCGTCGAACTCGACAGCGACGCGCTGCGGGTCGAGCACCGTCACGAGCGCTGCCGCCGCGACGTGGTTGTAGCGAATGCGTGCCTCGGCTCGGAACGGAGCAGTGGGGGGCGAAACCCACCAGATCATTGAGCTGGCCGAGAGCGAGCTGGATTCAGTCTCCTCGCGCGGCCCGACCACGACCGTCGACGTCGCCGAATCGAGCGCGGTCACATAGACCGGACTCCCGACCGCGACACGCAAACCATGCCGCTGTCCGAGTGTAAATCCCGGCAATCCGTCGTGCCGCCCCAGCATTCGACCGTCGGAGTGTCGGATTTCGCCGGGCTTAAATGCCTCGGGGCGTCGCGCCCGAACAACTTCGGCGTAATCGCGATCGGGTACGAAGCAAATATCCTGCGACTCGGCCTTGTCATGCAGCGAAAGCCCAAGTCGGCGGGCGTGCTCGCGCACGGCGGACTTGGGCAGATCGCCGATGGGAAAAATGGTCCGCCCGCGGGCGATCTCCGGAATTCCAAACAGCACGTAAGACTGATCCTTGCGAGCATCGAGCGCCCGCGAGAGTCGTGCACGGCCATCGCGTTCGGCCAGCCGGGCATAATGCCCGGTGGCGACCCGCGTCGCGCCGACGACGTCGGCATAGGCCAGCAGCTTTCCAAACTTGAGCCACTGGTTGCACATCACGCAGGGGTTCGGCGTGCGCGCGTTGGCGTACTCGTCGGCGAAATAGTCGATCAGCCGCGAAAAGTCCTCTTCGAAGTTGAGCGCGTAAAACGGAATTCCGAGCTGGCCGGCGACGCGACGTGCATCGGCGGCATCCGACGCGGAACAGCAGCCGCGATGGCGGTCGGCGATCGGCAGGAGCGTGTTCTCGGGCGCATGATTCCCCACGCGCATGAAGACGCCGACGACGTCGTGGCCCTGCTCGACCAGCAGCCCCGCGGCGACGCTGCTATCGACTCCGCCCGACATGGCGACCAGGATTCGCTCTCGCTGCGACATATTGCACCAGTTTAGCGCCGGAGGGTGGGCGGAACAATATCGCGCAAACGAAGCGGGCCGCCGACGGATGTCAGCGGCCCGCGACGAATACTGATCGACCGAGGACGATTTACTCGTCGTCGTCCGACTTGGCCGGCTTCTTAGCGCCGTCGTGGCCCTTATCGGCCGGCTTCTTGGCGGCCGGTTTCTTGTCCGAAGCGCCGTCGCCCTCGTCATCGTCGTCACCGGCCTGAGCGGCCATGGCGGCGTCCTTGATGGAGGTAATGAGCTCCATCGGTACGAAAATATCCATCCGGCTGGACGACGCATCGACGCTGGTCGCGCCGGCAACCGGTGCATTCACCTTGCCGAGCTTGAACGGCATCTGCTCGCTCTCGTCGAGTGCCGTCATGATTCGCTGGATTCCGTCGGCCAGCGCGTCGACCGCCAGATAGAACTCGCTGGTCTTCTTTGCCGGCAGATGCTTCTGCACCCGTTGAATGCTGGCCTCGCCGCCGAGCCCGCCGCTATCGGTCTTGGCCGCATCGACGATCTTGGTAAAGCGGGATTTGCCGCCACCAATGCCCAGCGCCAAATAATCTTTGCCGACCGGACCGAAGCGCATCGTCAGCCCTTCGCTTCCGAGAACCTTCTTGATCGACTCGGCATCTTCGGGCTGCACATTTTCACCCAGCTTCGAAACATCGAACGAGAGCTGGTCGATCTTCGATCCGCCAATTTCGTCAGCTCCGACCTTGTGATCGAGCGCCGACATGATCTTCTTGAACTCCTCGTCGTCCGAGAGTCCCTTGATTTGCGTCACGAGCTTGCCCATGCGGCTCATCGCGTCCGACGGGTCCTTGCACTGCATCACAAGGGCGAGACCCATGATGCCATCATTCCCTTGCAGCACGCTCATGGAAAATGCCGCGTCGCCGAAGAGGTTGACGAGGCCGTTCGCGTCCTTGATAAGCGCTTTCAGCTTGTCGGCGTCCACCTTTTCCTTGGCCTGCATCACGCCGAGCAACTGGTTGACGGCCTGCTCAATCTGCTTATCGGTGGCCTCAACCTTTTCACCGGCGACGGCACCCATCGTGAATGCAAACTCTTCCTTCGGAAGGCGCTGCATCAGCGTCTGCGAGACGGGCTTGCGGCCGGCAATCATCTTGGCGACTTCGGATCCGGCCTTCGGTGTTCCGAGGCCCACCAGTCCGACACCGCTCTCATCGATCGAAACGCAAAGGTCCGCCGCACCCAGTTGCCCCAGTGTCTTGATCATTTCCTCAACTTGTCCCGCGCTGGCGCCGCCCTCGGGGCCGGCCATGGCGGACATCATCTGCGTGAAGCCCTTGATCTGCTCGTCATATTCCTTGATCCAGGTCGACGCGGCGAACGCGATGGCAATGTCGGCCTTGGCAAATGCCGCGGAGCGTTGCTTCTCAATTGCCGAGGCCATCGAACTCTTGGCCTTGGCGACCGCGAGGCAGGCCTCTTTGGTACGGCCGATCGCGACAAACGATCCCTTCTTGGCCGCGAAGCATGGTTGACCCATGAGGGAACATTTCGTGACATCGCCGCTCGCGGCGTCATCCTTGGCGGCCGGCTTCTTGGCCCCACCCTCGTCGTCACCCTCTTCGCCGCCCGGCGCAGCACCGGCTGCGAGCTTCTTGATCAACCCATCGGCGTTTGTCGTCGGAATGAGAACGACCACGCCGTTGGGGCCCATCGTCTTAAAATCCATAGAGATCAGCGCGAGACCGCCGGATCCGTCGAGATCCTCGCCCAGGCCGAGTGAACCCTGTGCCGTGGCAACCAGGGGCGGAATAGGCATCTGAAGCTGCTTGCCGAGCATGGCAAACTTCGTATCTAGGTCTTTCATGCTGGGAATCATGAGGACCGCCCATGCGTCGGCGGGAATGGCCTCCATGAGCGCCTTCTGAGAAGCGGCGCGGTCGGCAAAGCTCGGCAAGGCCGGCAATGCCACGCTCAACGCGGCAAAAGCGAGAAGGGTACGGTGACGCAGTCGAATCATTTCTGGCTCCTTCCGGAAAATGCGTGGAATGGAAGAATCTGCACAACCACTTGGGTTTGACTTATAGGAACTTTGCCCCACCCCGTCAAGATTCGGCCGTTCATTCGACGACTTCTTCAACGACCCGTACCCTTCGTCGGGCGGGGAGCCGGACTCGCGGTTTTCTCCGCGGCTTTGAAATCTTGCGACATGCGCTTAACAAGCGGCACGCTGTTCACAACGTCATCGACCGACATATACGCCTCGCCGCGCACCCAGTCCGGCCCGGTCGTCATGGCCCAGCCAATCAGCGGCCCGGAGTCTTTGGGCAGTTCAATCGGCTGCTCAGACCGTCGAATGGCTCGTCGATGTCCTCCCGCGGAATGAACGCTGACACGACCGTTTCCGACTTCGATCGATTCATCGGTCTGGGCGACGGCCGGCAAAAAGCGGGTTGCCCGCTCGACGTCGACGAATGCAACCATGCACGGATGGGATGGAAGACGCTTTGAAATTCTGACGATGGCCGGCAATTTGGAAAGCGTCGGCGCCTCACCGGACATTGATTTCACGAGCTGTTCGATCGCACTCGGATCGTCCGAAATGGCAAATGCGAGCGAATCCTTGCCAAACGCCGCGATCTGATAGACGGCGTCCTTGCCATAGATGGCTTCGATAAACGCTCGGCTCTTGTTGTTCTCTTTGCAGCTCGAGAACGCCATTTCCATCAAATCCAGATCACCGCGGCGGACGCTCTTGAACTCGCCGCCCGACGCCCACGACGGCGCGAACGCGTCCATGACCTGGCTGCCCTGTTCGGAGATGCGCTGCAGCAGCTTGACGCCCTCGGCCGGGTCTTCAAAACGCTTCGCACCGAAGATCCCAAGCGTGCCGCGCGGCGAGAAATCGATCAGGGTCGCGGCGGCCTGCTCGCGATGATAAAACGATTCGCAATCGCTCAGTAATTGCGACATGGCCGGCTGGGTCGCGGCACCACCCATACCGGGCATCTTCATCATGCGACCCATGAGGTCCTGCATGATGCCGCAGCCCTGGGCCGCCTTCGCATCCCATGCGAAAGCCGCCAGAAATGGCCGGCGATCGAGCCCGCGCCAGATGTCGCCTCCCGTCCGATGAATGCCGTTCAGGTAAGTTGCGACCGACGACTTGGGCTTGAATGCATGATAGTGAACGAAGCGGACGCCCTCGTCATCGATCTTCAGGCCCAGGTCCATCACGGTCATGTCGGCGCAGATTTTCGCGACGCCGTCCACAAACCAGCCGATTGCCGCGGCCTGTGCCTGACTCTGCATGTCATCCGAACCGATGGTTCCGGCATTGCCGAAAAATCGCATGAACGTCAGCGCCTGCCGGATCTCCGCCTGCCACGCATCGACACGAACTCGAAGCAGCGTATCCGACTGATCGAGCAGCGATCGCTCTTGCTCATCGAGTGCCGACGCGAGCGATCGCCGCGTACTCGCACGCAAGGCGCGCAGCACGGGCTTTTGAGACTCGCACGCGAATACCCATTCGTCGCGGCGGCCGAAACAGGTGGCCCCAAGTTTCGCGACCGTGACGGGTTGATCCGGGTCGGCCGCAACCGCCCAGCGATCGATGGTGGCCGGCTTAAAGATCAGGACCGGGCGGTTGCCGGTCATTCCGCCGGGGGGGTAAACGATCGCCATGGGGGCCGACTCATCAATTGAATCCGCTGGCAGACGGATGCTTGAAATCAGCGATTGAATGGACTTCGGAGGAGTTCCGGGCTTGATGCGGCAGACGAGTTGATTGGTTCGATCGGTGAAACGCTTCGGGTCGCGGACGACAATGACCAGTGGGCTGTCGGCAGCGATCTGCGGGAGAATGTCGCCCGCCATCGATGCGGCGGCCGCCAGAAACGTGATGCAAGTTGCGACGGAACACTGCTGGGCAATTGTAAGTCTTGCTGACGGCTTCAATTGTGTAATTTGAACACTCCCGACTGAAGGTGTTTTCGCCATTCTTGTAGGCGGCCTATCTTGTGTCCGGGCGACCTCCATGACAAGAGGAGAACGGGAGGGGGGGAGGGGGTTCACGCAATATCGGCCCCCAGCCGGGCCCTCAGCGCGTTGGCGGTCATTCGATCAGCAAAGTGACAGGCCGTCATTTGCCCCGGTCGGTCTCCCTCGCGTTCCTCGCACTCTGGTCGCTCTTGGCGGCAACGATCCTCAGCAAACGGACAGCGCGGATGAAAAGCGCATCCGGCGGGGGGGCGAATGGGCGACGGCGGCTCACCCGGAAGCGCGAGCCAGCGATCCGAACGCCGTTGATGCGGGTCAGGGGCAGTCGCGAGCAACGCCTGGGTATAGGGATGGCGCGGATTCTCAAATATGGCCTCGGTCGGGCCCTCCTCCACGATTCGTCCGAGATACATGACCGCGACGCGGTCGCACAATTGGCGAATGACAGGGAGATTGTGTGCGATGAAGAGCAGCGCGACTCCCGATTGGCGGCGCAAGTCGGCGAGCAAATTGATGATCTGCGACTGAACCGACACGTCCAGCGCTGAGACCGGTTCATCGCAAACGAGCAGGCGCGGGTTTGTCGCCAGCGCGCGGGCAATTCCAATCCGCTGGCGCTGTCCGCCTGAAAACTGCCGCGGCAATCGCCGCATGTGCTCGGGCTGCAATCCGACGCGCTGGAGAAGATCGGCAACTCGATTGGATAACTCATCGCTCGTGGCAAGCGAGTGCGCGCGGAGCGGTTCCGCAAGAATGGCTTGAACGGTCATCCTCGGATCGAGACTTCCATACGGATCCTGGAAAATCAGTTGCGCCTCGCGGCGCCACGCCCGTAAATCGCGTCCAGCAAGTGCAAGCACATCGCGCCCGGCGAACTCGACACGGCCCGAAGTCACCGCAACGAGTCGAAGAATCGCTCGCGCGAGAGTGGTCTTGCCGCTGCCGCTTTCGCCGACGATTCCAAGCGCATGCCCCGCATTAAGTCGAAGCGAGACGCCGTCAACCGCCCGCACAACTTCGCGCGATCGGCCGAATGCTCCACCGCGCAATGGAATATGGACGCGAAGATCGTCGACGGACAACAGTGGGGGGGTCGCGCTCATGCCTCTGCCTTCCAGCAGCGCACGATTCGACCATCCGCGAATGCCCCCGCAGCCGGAACCTCGTCGCGACAGCGGGCTTCGTCTCGGCCAAGCTCGCAGCGCGGATGAAAGGCGCAGCCGCTCGGCTCATCGCCTGCCGATGGCACCGTTCCGGGGATGACAGTCAGCCGCGCCGCCGGTCTCTCGAGAGACGGTATGCATGCCAGCAGGCCCCGCGTGTACGGATGCAATGGACGCTCAAGAATGTCATCTGTCGCACCGCGTTCGACGATCCGGCCCGCGTATATCACCGCGGCCTGGTCCGCCATCCGGGCGACGACGCCAAAATCATGCGTGATGAGCAGCAGGGCGAGCCCGGTTTCTTCCTGAAGCGATTGAAGCAGCGACAGAATCTGGGCTTGGATGGTCACGTCCAAAGCCGTCGTCGGCTCGTCGGCAATCAGAACCGCCGGCCGTGCCACGAGGGCGATCGCGATCATGACGCGCTGCCGCATTCCGCCAGAGAGTTCATGTGGGAAGCTCGCGGCACGGCGATCCGCGTCCGCAATTCCCACGCGATCGAGCATCCGCACTGCTTCGGACCATGCCTCGGCGCGACTTTTCCCCGATGCGAGTTCGGCCGATTCAGCGACCTGTGCGCCTACCGTCATGAGCGGATTTAGCGCGGTCATGGGTTCCTGGAAAATCATGGCGACGCGCCGCCCTCGAATCCGTGTCATCGCGCGCTCCGGTAGCGCGAGCAAATCAACGCGGTCGAGCTCGACGGTCCCGGACGTTGTCCGTGCGGAACGAGAGTTGAGCAATCGCATGATGGCCAGCGCCGAAATGCTCTTACCGGAACCACTCTCGCCCACCAAGGCGAGCGTCTGCCGCGGCGCGAGGCCAAACGACACCTCGTGTACGACCGCTCGCCAGCCGGTCGGCGTCCGTACGGCAACGCCCAGGTTGCTGACGTCCAGGACGCGGTCACTCATGCCGGATCCTCGCCCGACAACGCCGCTTGCATTCCGTCTCCAACGAGGTTGAGCGCCAGCAGCGTCAGCGACAACATGCCGCATGGAAACGCCAGCAGCCACCAAAAGCTCTGCACGCTGTTGATCGCGGCAACACCCTCCGCCGCGAGATTACCCCAGCTAGGCATTGGGGGCTGAATGCCGATCCCGAGAAAGCTCAGGAACGACTCCTGCAAGATGGCCTGCGGAATTGTCAGCGTCGTGTACGCAATGATCGGGCCGGCGAGATTCGGCAGCAGGTGGGTCCGCCAAATACCGATTGGCCCGACGCCGATCGCCCGGGCAGCTTCTACAAATGGACGGGCTTTGAGCGATAACACCTGCGTACGAATAATCCGCGCCATCGTCAGCCAGCTCACGCCGCCGATGGCCAGCATGAGCACAACAGCGTCCGTCATGCCGTGCGACATGCCCAGCCGCGACGACAACAATCCTCCCAATCCGATCTTGAACAGGATCACCAGCAGCAGATACGGCAGACCGTATAGCACGTCGACAATCCGCATCATGAAGGCGTCGAGTCGCCCGCCGGCCATTCCGGCTAACGAGCCCCACACTACGCCGAGAAAAACGCTGAATGCTGCGGCGGCCGCCCCAACGCCCAGACTGACCGCGCCGCCCAACAGGCAGCGCGGCAGCAGGCATCGACCCAGCAGGTCGGTCCCGAACGGCGCGCGAGCAGTGGGGGGGGTACGTGCGGTTTCGAGATGCGTGGCCGCGAAACGACTCCGGGCCCACAATCCGCCGACTCCGCACGCCGCGATCATCAGTATCAGGAAGATCGCGGCAGCCGACGCGGTCGGACGTCTGGCAAGCGACGGAGTAACTCCGATCGAAAATTCGCGTTCGGCAGCGACGATCATGCCGGCGCACCCAGATTGACGCGCGGATCGATGAGCCCGTTCACAAAATCGACCAGAACATTCAGCGTGACCAGCATCGTGGAGTAAACCAACACGGTCGCCAGAATCAGCATCTGGTCGCGATTGAGCACGCCGTTGACGAAGTGAATGCCGAGGCCGGGCACGTTAAAGACGCGCTCGACCACAAACGAGCCAGTCATCGCCGCGGCCGTAGCCGGCCCGAGATAGCTCATGACCGGGAGAAGCGCATTCCGCAGCGCGTGCCGCCAGATGACGGCGGACTCACTGAGGCCTTTGGCACGAGCCGTTCGAATGAAATCGCTGTCGAGAACCTCCGTCATCGACAATCGAGTCAGTCGCAGGATGTAGGCCATCGGAACCAGTGAGAGCGTCACCGCTGGGCGGAGCAGATCCAGCGGTCCTCCCCATGTGCCGACCGGCATGATCGGAAAGACGACACTGAAAAGGATGAGCAAAGCCGCTCCCACCACAAACGCCGGGACGCTGATGCTGAAGACCGCCAGCCCAATAGCCGCAAAATCGACCAACCCCCCGCGGCGGAGTGCGGCAAGCGTCCCAAGTCCGACGCCGACGACCAGCGCGATGAGCACGGCCGTGAGCCCGATCGCGGCCGATACCGGCAAACTGGCTGCGATGATCTCGTTGCAGCTCCAGTTTTCATATTGCAGCGATTCTCCAAAGTCGCCGTGCATGAGACGACCGAGGTAGCGCCAATAAAATGTCCAGTTGTCATCCATGCCATAGCGCTGTCGAAGGGCCTGCTCGAGCAGCGGCGGAAGCGCCCGCGACCCCTCGCGCTGAAACGGATTGCCAGGCACCGCCACCACCATGACAAAGGTCAGCGTGTAAATGACGAACAGGACGATCGGCACTTGCAGCAGGCGTGAAAGCAATCGATGGGACACGTGGGTTGTGTTGCTCCGGGACTAATCGCTGCCGGCCGCGCCGGGTTGGCTGGTCGAAACGCGCACATTGCGAAGCAATGGCAGCAGCCGTGGACTGAGCGAGACCCCGGTCAGTCGCTTCGGGTCGAAGGCATAGATGTTGACATAATGAAAAAGCGGTACGGCCGGCATGCTGCCATTGAAAAGATAACGCTCGCACTGCGCGAGCGCCTGCAACCGGGCGGATGCGTCAGGAAGGCCATCCGCGCGCGCAAGCATCCGATCGTATTCCGGATCGGCATAGGCCGAGTCGTTGTTCCCGTTGTCCGAGCGAAACACATCAAGAAACGTCGTCGGGTCGTCGTAGTCCCCGTACCAACTTGCCCGGGCGACCATGAAGCGATGTTGCTTTTTGTCTTCCCGGTAGGATTGGGCTTCTTTGCCGAGTAACCGCACCGGCACGCCCAGTGATTGCGACCACATGGCCGCGACCGACTGTGCGATCAACCCGTGATTCGCCTCGTTATTGAACAGAAGCGTCACCTCGGGGAAGCCGCGCCCACCGGGATAGCCGGCCTCGGCCAGCAGGCTGCGAGCCCGCGACAAATCGAGGCCCGCGCCTTCGACATGCGGATATCCGGTGATCATGCCCGGCGGGATGATCGTGGTAGCCGGCGGCTCATCGCGCCGCGTGACCTGCGAAACCAGGGCCACGCGATCGACCGCCATGCTGAACGCGAGCCGCACCCGGGCATCGGCGAATGGATTGCGGCCTCCATCCGGCAACCACGGCAGGCAATTGAAGTTGTAAAAATAAGTGCCGAACGCCGGAAACGCATGCACGTCGTCGCGCTTGCGACCCGAGTGATTCAGAGCACCCGGCAATGGAGAATCAGATTGCTGCACCAGCTCCGGTGCAAAGCCCGCCTCCAGCGAAAGCAGCCAGCCGGCCCGACCCGTGGCATACATCAACCAGGCCGTGTCGACGCTGGCCACATCCAGCCATTCGACACTACCGACCGCCACCGAGGCGGCGTCGCGATACGCGGGATTCTTCGTCAGAAGCAGCCCACGCTTGAACGTCCAGTCGGCCAATGAGTACGCCCCGTTATATTGCGTGTTCCCCGGCTTGCACCAGTGCGGATCGAAGAACAGCAGCCCTGTATCGCTCCACCGCGCAAAACGCTCGACGCTGCCACGATGGAGCGGCAGAAATACCGGTCCGGCCAGCAGACTTCGAAAGTACGCCACCTTTCGAACCAGTTCGATTCGCAAGGTGCGCCCGTCCTCGCGGACGATTCCGGTCTCGGAAAATCGGCGGTCCGCCTCCAATCGGTGCGCCGCCGCCGCCGCGCCGCGCTCGTTTGGCGGCAGACGTCCGATTCGCTCGATTTCAGTGTTTCGCCAATCGACGTACTCACGCACTCCCCGAATCAGATAGAGAAAGAACGAATAATCGCGGGCAGTTCCCGGTTCGACCGCCCGTCGCCACGCAAAAATGAAATCGTCAGTCGTGACAGGATCGCCATTGCTCCAGCGCGCGTCGGTGCGAATCTGAAAACGAAGCGATGAGTCGTCGGACCCGGGAAGTTCGAGCGCGCAGCCCGGTTCCACGCCAGTACTGCGCGCGCTGGGAACGTAAAGGCCTTCGTATAGTTGAGATGCGACGCGAATGTCCTGCAGCCAGCTCATCTGCGCCGGGTCCAGCGTCGCAATCGAGACGGCGTCAACGACCCGCAGTTCGGCCGCGGGCTCGCGCGGCGTCAGGCGCGTCAACCCGAGAATCAGTCCGACTAATCCCACGAGCGGAATGAGCAGGCGCGCCGAACCGAATGAAAGCGACGATCGAGCGGGCATTGAACAGGGAGAATATCGGCAGGGGGGTAGGACGTCGCGGAGCGGTCCGGCGACTCAGGGTGCGAGGCCGATCGGAAGCTTCCAGGGACTACCGTTCAAGATGCCGGGCTTGTCCGTCGCGCCGATCCACGCGACCAGGGCGTCCTGTACTTCCTTGACCGGCGCGCCGGCCGAAATCTTCGCGGCAAGCCGTTGAGCGGCCGCCGGTGGAGTGCCGCCCGACGCCTGCACAATCTTGATCAGCGCGTCTTCACAGGCCTTGGCGCTGGCCTTTAGCCCGACACCGCCGCCTTTCGGGCCCAGTTGGGCGTATCGGCGACCATAAAGTGCCAGATGCCGTGCCAGACTCAGAACGAGCTTGCGCTGTGTGCCGGCATCACCTTTGATGCCGGGATATGCGGCCGCGGCGGCGGCGAACCCGGGTGCGTCCGAAATGTCGCGCCCAGCCCCTCGATTAAGAGCGGCGACGCGGGCATCAAGAATCGCAATCAGTGCTCGCGCAATCTGGTCTGGAGCCGGGAAGTCGGGACGGCTAGCCGTTATCAAGAGCACTTCGTAGATTTCACGAAGAACGATGGGACTCGATTCAGACGCCCCTTGCTGACCAAGAGCGTCGATGACGGCTTCCGAGTCCTTTCCGTCCTTGGCCGTCGCAAGCATATTCCGCAGGGCCTTGGCCGCGACGTACCGAACTGCTGCTTCTGGCGAGGAAGCAAAGATCGTCACAAATTTTTCGCGGATGGCCGGGCTGCTGACCTTTTCGAGCAGAAGCACCGTTCCGAGCGATGACTGTGATACGGTTGCTTGAGTGAAAAACGGATCGAATGCCCGAGCAAACTCAACGCCAAAAGCAGCCTTGAATTGCGCCGAAGTCTTCGGATCGTCGATGAGCTTTCGAAGGTCGGTCAGCAGTCGCACCCGGGGCGGCTCCTCCTTCGAATTGCCGAACTTTCGCGCCAAGTCGTCTGCCGCCGTCCCAATCCGCGCAATGTCGTCGTTGGTCAGCGTCGTCTTGGTTGCAAGCGGGGCAAGCTCGGCTTGAGCCAGCGCAACGGTCGACGATGCGACCATGGCCAGCGTTCCTGCCAGAAGCCCGATGCGGATCATAGAAATCCTGAAATTCCGAAGTCGTTCCGGTCGGATCGACGATTCCCCCCGTGTGCGCCACCGCACGGATATCGGCCGCCTACCGCTCGTATTTCACTAGACGCTAGCGGTCGGCGGCAGCGCGTGTCAAGTGCGGCCGCCCACCCGCCGGCCGATTCAGCGAGCGGCCGAGAACACCGAATGCTTGACGCAAAAAACGCGATCCGGCTATACCTTCATGGTGGGACGACCAACCTCAAAACCCGCCGGTGCAATTCGCGCCGACCACATCCCCGGCCCGGCCGTCAAGCGGCTGAGCTTGTACCTGCGCGAACTCGAAAACCACTTACGGGCCGGAAGCCAAACGGTCTCGAGCCGAAAACTCGGTACGGCCCTCGGCCTGACTGATGCCCAGGTGCGAAAAGACCTCGCCTACTTCGGGCAATTCGGCCATTCCGGCATCGGCTACGACGTCGTCGAGCTGGCCGCGCGAATTCGGCGCATTCTCGGGACCGATCACCCCTGGAATGTCGTGCTGGTCGGGGCTGGCCACCTTGGCACCGCGCTCGCGGCGTACCGCGGCTTTTCACGCAAAGGTTTCAAACTGGTGGCGGTCTTCGACAACGATGCTCGAAAACTGGGGCAGAAGCTGCCCGGACTCGAACATGTGCCGGTGGTCGGCATGGACCAGATTGCCGCCATCGTTCGCGAACATACTGTTCACCTCGCCATCATCGCCGTCCCGGCCGCAGCCGCCCAGGACGTCGCCGACCGGCTGATCGCGGCCGGAGTCCGAGGCCTGCTCAACTTCGCGCCAGTCGCCCTGAATTGTCCCGAGACCACGGCCGTTTCGGCCGTCGACATGGCCGTCCAACTCGAACAGCTGAGCTTCCAGTTGGGCCGCGCCGGTCGCCCGCCCCGCGGATCGCCGAAGAAGCGCTGAGATTGCCGCCGGTACAACTGTTTCAGGCCAAGCGTCCGATTGACTTTGGCCGATGAAACTGATATGACCATAGGCGTACAAGCCTATGTCGCGTCGGTTGTTGTGAAGGGGTCCACCGGCGCCGAGTAATACCGGGAGCGTGGTCCGTGTCCAACCAGTCGCCCAAGCGCCGTGGTGCGCTGTTTCCGCTGATCGTCGCATTGCTGGTGGTCGGCGTCATCGTCGCCGCGCCGTTCTACCTGCCGATCGTTCGATCCGACCAGGATAAGCTCGACGCCAATCTGCGGCCCTCGATAGAACGCGTCGCATCGAAGCTCACCGCGATTAATGCGAATCTCGCGTCGATGGCCGACCTGCGCAAGCAGCTCGACGCCGCCGACGTGAAGCTGACCGCCGACTCCGCGGTCGCCGCCGCCGAGAAGTCCGGCGCAGCGGCGGGAGAAATCGAAAAACAACTCGCCGATACGGCCAAGCTGCTCGCCGCGGTCCAGCGCAAATATCCCAACATCGGGGAGGGTCAACCCATCTCCGAGAAACTGGGCGGTGCCTCCGGCCTCAAGTCGGCTGCCCGTTCATCGTTTGGTCCATTCCAAAAACTTCTGACAGACAATGAAGCCGCACTGCAGGCGGCCAGGCGCGACATCGACGCGCTCAAGTCGCAGGCCGTCGGCGAGGCCCGCGCGTCCAACAACTTCGCATTGAGTCAACTTGCTGCCGTAATCGCCTACCAAAACGGCCTCCTGACGGCCAATCGTGCCGACTTGCAGCGTCGCCTCGCCCAGGCCGATCGCGCCGCCGCTAGCGATCTGCTCAGTATCGCCAACGACGCTAAGCGGACCGAATCTGCGGTTCAGGCACAGATCCCAACCGCCCTGGCCGAACAGCTCGGAAAGGAGCACGACCAACTGGACGCGGCCCTGACAAAATTGCGGGCAGCCCAGCAGCGACTCGATTCCGAAATCAAGACGCGCACTCAGGAAATGGACGGCCTTCGCACCCGCGCCGCCGACGCTCGCCGCAGGATGGGAGAGTTGGAAGCCAGCCCGCGCGGTGCCGCCAGCAACGAATATGCCCAACTCGCCTCCGATGCTCGCGCGGCCGAGCGCCGCGCCGACATCATCGAGAAGGGCACGTTGGCCGACGCCACAGTTGACGTTCCTCCGGATGGAAATCTGCTCGAAGCGACTTACACCGGCGGCACGCCGCAGGTCGGGCTGGTCGCTCTCCGCGTTCGGCAAACCGGTCTTCGCGCCGATCTGACCTCCCTGGCCAACCTCGCCGCCTCGGTTCAGAAGGATCTCGAACAGGCGAGCACCACGAAGGACGAACTCGAAAAGCGTCGCGACGAGATCAAGGAACTGGTCGCGAGCTCGGAGGCCGCCGCCCAAAAGCTACAAGCTCGCGCCGCCGCAAAATCCAAGGTGGCCCGCGAAGACGAGCAGAAGGCGATCGCATCGCTGGAGGCCGGCGCTCGAAGCGCTGCCGACGCCGCCCGAAACGCCCAGCAGCGCGGGCGGGAAGCCCGCGACCTCGCCAGCAAGACGTCACCGGACAAACCGAACGATCGGCTGAAGGACATCGCCGACGACAAAGACAGCGAAGCGGCGGCCCACTTTCTGGGCGGCCAGATTGCGGCCGCGACCGCCGAAGAATATTTGAACCGAATGCGTGACCAGCAGGCGGCGGGGGGCAAGGACGCCGAAGCCGTCTCGGACTCGCGCAAGAAGGGGCTTGCCGCAGCCGAGAAAGCCATCGCCGAATACGCGGCGGCCGACAAGCTCATCGGCGCCGGGAATTATTCATATTCACTCGGCGGGACACGCGTGCAAGGCTCGTATTATCGATGGCAGTTCCAGGCAGCCGAGGCGGGCGCCCACATGCTCGCTTCTCAATTCGCCGAGTCTGGAAAAACGCGCGACGAGCAGCGCGAGAAGGCCAACCAACTTCTGACCGAAGCCGTCAAGCAGCGCGAGGGCAGCCCGATGCTGTCCTCAGCCGTCGATACCCTTCTCTATCTGCAGAAAACCTCGGTCGAGCCGGCCTCGACCGAGTAGGACGGTCGCTCTTTACGTGCCTTCGTCGCTCGAGGCCAGATACTTCTTCTGATCGGTCGAGAGCTTGTCGATCGTCACGCCCATCGCCTTGAGCTTCAGTTCGCTTACCCAATCCTCGATCGCCTGCGGCACGTTGTGAACGCCCACGGTCAACCGGCCGTTCCGCTCGACGGCATAGGACGACGCCAGCGCCTGCGTCGCAAAGCTCATGTCCATCACGCTGGCCGGGTGTCCTTCGGCGGCGGCGAGATTCACCAGCCGGCCGTCAGCCAGCAAGTAGATCCGTCGTCCGTTCCGCATAACATATTCGTCAACGTTGTTGCGGACCTGGCGATTGACCTTCTTCGAGAGCTTTTTCAGGGCCGGGATGTCGATCTCGACGTCGAAGTGGCCGCTGTTGCAGACCACTGCACCGTCTCGCATCTTGGCAAAGTGGCTGCCGTTCAGGATGTGCTTGTTGCCCGTGACGGTGATGAAGAGGTCGCCGGTTTTGGCCGCCTCGTCCATCGTCATCACTTCATAACCTTCCATGACCGCCTCGAGCGCCCGCAACGGGCTGATCTCGGTCACGATCACGTGAGCGCCCATACCGCGCGCCCGCGATGCAACGCCCCGTCCACACATGCCGAAACCGGCTACAACCACTCGGCGGCCGGCCATCAGCATGTCGGTGGCGCGAATCACGCCGTCCAGCGTGCTCTGGCCCGTACCGTAGCGGTTGTCAAACAGATGCTTGGTCGCGGCGTCGTTGACGGCGATCACCGGAAACTTGAGCCGGCCCTCGCGTTCCATCGCCCGCAATCGGATGACGCCGGTGGTGGTTTCTTCCATCGAAGCAATGATGTTTCCGGCCTCGCGTGTCCGCTTGTTGTGCAGCAGATTCACCAGGTCGGCCCCGTCATCCATCGTCAGATTCGGCTTCTTGTCGATGACGGCGTTCAGGTGGTTGTAGAAAGTGTCAACACTCTCGCCGCGGCGTGCAAAAGTCGGAATTCCAAAATCCTTCGACAAGCTCGCCGCCACGTCGTCCTGCGTCGAGAGCGGGTTGCTCGCGCACAGATAGACATCGGCCCCGCCGGCCTTAAGCGTCCGCATCAGGTTGGCGGTCTCGGCCGTGACGTGCAGGCAGCACGACATCCGGATTCCCTTGAGCGACTTTTCCTTCGCGAACTTCTCGCGGACAAGCTGCAGGACCGGCATATCGGCGTCGGCCCACTCGATGCGTTTCTTTCCCTTGGGTGCAAGCTTCATGTCGGTTACGTCAAACTTCATCATGGCTCCTAAGAAATCAAAGGTTTCAACAATCGGGGGCAAAAGTATAAGGCAATGCGCCGATGGTCGCTATGGTGGGGGGGCAGCGCCGCGCGGCTCGCCCGCGAAAAACGGCAGGACCTCGCGCAAGGCCTGTGGTGACCAGCTGATGACGATGAATTGCTCGGTCACGGCCGCCGCCGGACCGGCGATTCCGGCCTGTATGTACCACAAGCCATCGTCGGTTTTCTGGACCGAGGCCCGAAAGAATGGCGTCGTTCCGTGTCTCGAAAGGCGGCGTTCCCACGCATCAAATGCCGCCCCGAGTGCCTTGCGGACTCGCGCTGCATCACGAATCGGAACCGCCAAAGTCAGGGCCAGCGGAATTCCCAGCGGGTGCGGCGGGTAGTCGAACAAGATCACCTCGTTGCCGAGTCGATCGACAATTTCGCCGTCGATGTCGACTCCCAGATCGGCCTCGGTTCGCTTCCACCAGCGCCGCATGGCCGCCGCACCGCGCTCCGATTGAGCCGCGAGGATCGCCCGCGGGAGCGTCTCCACCAAAGTTCGCAATGGGGCGTCCAGCACCGCGAAATGTTTCGCTCCGGGTGGAACGAAGCGTCGATACGCCCCGATGCCGGCCTCGTCCCGCCCGTATCGATGGACGCGATCGCGCTCTCCGGTTCGCTCAAACCGATCAATCGACCAGATCCGGCCCGATGTCCGAATGGCCCACAGGTCCCGTGCGACGCCGTCAGAATCCAGCGCGGCCCGCACGGCGCGCACCCGCTGCAACAGCTCCTCCGGCAGGCGCTTCTCGGCCTGTTGGTGGTTCAAGTAGACTTCGAACCAGTCCGCCGATCCCCCGCACGCAGCGTGTGCCCGCTCGTACCACGCGTCGGTCTGGAGCGAGCGCCGCGGCGCATCGATCGCGCCGGCCATCCGCTCCAGACTCCGCGCGCCGAAAGCGATGACGAAAAGGTCATCCATTTCGCACCACTCCCAGACCGCCCACCCCGGCAGTCGCGAGTCGCGCAGCGATTGGCCCTCAAATCGGCCGGCCCGCACGGGTGTCAGCCGCGCCAGTTCGTTGTTGGTGTATTTTCCCACCAGTCGATTGAGCGCCGCGGCCACGTCCTCATTTCGTCCGCCCGTCCGCAGGACGATGCCGATCTGCAGTTGATCAAGCCGCAGCGATGGCTGCGATTCGGCAGCACTGGCGGGCACGGCAGTGGCTGTCGCGTCCAGCATGGCCACCGCGAATTCGTTCCGCGCGAAAAGCGGCAACCACCCGGCCAGATCTGCGAAGACCTGGCCCTGCCCCGAAATCATGCCGGCCACATTCAGCATCCCGGCCAACGTCGCCAGTGCGTCCGCCGGGTTGGCCGCGGCCGGCTGCGATCCGGATCGGGCGGGAGACGACGGCGGAGGCGTGCCATGGATGACAAGAATCGCGTCGGCCGGCACGGCCGCGAGCACCGGATGCGCGCCAGTCTTCTGCGCCAAAGCGGCTCCGCTCACGCTGAAGAAAAAGGCGGCGACGATAATCGGAAAAGAGAAGCTGGTTCGCGGAAGTGGGGGGGCCATGCCGTAAGTCGGCGGCCGATGGACCATCAATGCCAGAACCGACGGCGGGGGGCGGCTTGGGAGGGTTCTGATGTTTCTTTGCCGCCATTCGGTGTATTGACGCGATGGTGCAATCGCGTGATTTCAATGACGTGATTTCGCTCGGCCTCGTCGATCAGTCGCTCGACGCGTGTAAAGTCGCGTCGCTGGTCGGGCGTCAGTTGACGCGAAAGCTCCTGTTGCAGCCGTCGGGCGAGTTCAAGCGCGACCTTGAGCGGCTTCGGGCCCGAGTGAATCATGGAGTACCCTCCGGAAGCGGGGCGGTTCGATGAGGCAAGACCCGCGATTTTTCCATTCATCCGTGGATGGACCAACGTCTCATCGCCATCGGCGGAGATATCCTTGCGAGGCCGCGTCCGACTGGCTGGCCGAACGCATGGCAGCGCCGGCAGGATCATTCTTGATGGGTGGCGCGGGCATGTCAAGTCCGAAAATGGCTGTAACTCCCTTTCGGGAATGGGTTTGTTAGCGGTCGCCGGCGCCCGCCTGCCGATGACGCGATCCCTTACACCCAGTGCTTCCCGTACCCGCCCGTTTGATCGGCAAATCGATTCGGACTCGTCGATATCCATAATTATAGAATTGTGTAATATTGTTGCCTGGGTGCGGCCGGTGGATCCATGAAACCAACGCGAAAGAAAGCTAAACGAAAGGGCGTGAAGCGAAAGATCGCCTCCTCGATGCGGCGGCGGCTCGATGCGCCGGCCCTGTTTCCACGACTGCCACGCGGCCGAAAGGCCTTCGGCTCCGGCGTGCTGATCGCCGTCGCCGAATGTCAGGGCCGCCAGACTTCACTCCGTATTATTCGACGCGAAGCATTCTCCGTCCGGGCTGGCGATCGAAACCGAACCCGACTGTTGGCGGGTGTCGATGAAAACAATCTGGCACGCATGCTCTCGGGAATCGGCCAGCGTCACCGGGTTGTCGTGCTGCGAGCGATTCTGGCCGGGGCCAATACGCACGCCGCGCTGAAAAAAGTCACGGGACTGGCGGCCGGACCCTTGTACCATCATCTGCGGAGTTTGGAGCGCGCCGCCTTGGTGACCTTTGTCGAGCGGAATCGTTACGACGTCAGCCGCGTGGGACGCGATCTGATCATGCTCGCGACGGCGATATGTCCAGTTCGTGCCGGCAACGGTCGCGTTCCAACGGCGAAATCCAACGTCCCATAACGCATGTTATGTTGCGTTGAGTACTATTCGAGTATTTCAACCTGCGATCAGCGTTGTGCCCCGGGCGGGCGCGTAAATCGGGCGAACTCGACCATGTCGACGAGCTGCACCGTCTTTGTATTGATGTTGTAAAAGTACGCCCCCATCCGCCCGACCGCCGCGTCTGTGATGAACACGACCTCCCAGTTCGACATGAACTGGCTCGTGACCATGACATAATCGCCGCCGCGATCGATTTCACCGACCGCCTGGACCGGCCGAGGCATCGAAAGCACCACGAGAATGCCGACCAGCAGCACCGTGGCCGTAATCGACAGGACTCCAATCGAAAAGGTCTGCTTATTCATCTCGGCACTTATCTCCCACCACGGAAGTCACGCAAGAGGTCGCGGGCGTCTCGATGAAAGATACGCTTGGTCGAGCGATCGACTTCGAAAATGTGAAGATCGCGGTTGGCGAGGTCGATCACGTAGAGCACATCGTGATTCTGTAGCACGCTGCCAGACACCATCACGAAGTTGTTCGAAAGCGGAGCGGCCTGCGCCGCCGCCTCCGGCAACCGACCGGCCACAAGAATCAGCACGGTCGCCAGCAGCAGATTGACGCCGACCAGCAGGATGACGATGGCACGTTTGCTCATAGGGCCTCGATTCCGCCTGCCGTATTTCGACTATTTCACCGGCTCGCGCTTACTGTTCTTGAAGGCGATTGCGAGCGATGCCACCAGGAATGCGGCCGCGACGACCCATGCGATCACCGGCGGCTGGGATTTTAGCATCGGCAGCGTATTCATGGTTGGGTCGCTGGCAGGATCCTGAGCGAGTACCGGCGACGCGGCCACGGCGACAGTCCCAATCAGGGTAAGAATCCGGGATGGTCGCATGCGCGGCTGCTCCTGACCCACTGTCAATTATACGAGCGACAGCGGCCGCGTAAAGCCGCGGCTATCCCCGGGGGTCGAACCGCCCCACTCCAGCTCGGGTGTTCGCGCCAATCGATCAAACTCGCGCCGCGGCAGGACAAACGTCTTCCATTTGGGAGATCTCACGCGACGAGCGGCGCAATACTCATCGAGATGCACGATTCGAAATGAATACCCGCGCCCCGCGAAGATGAAAAAATTGCCCGCATGCTCGGCGCCCATCCCGCTTCGCCAATGTGCGAAGACAAACGCCGCCTGAAAGCCGGCACCGAATACCGACTGCCACTCGGCCAGGCCATCGAGGTCGCCCGCAGTGACCCACGAATCCAACCCCCTGCCCACCCCGCTGCCGGCAACTTTCCGCCCTTTCACATCCACGATGAAGTTGCGCCCCCGCTCGCCATAAACAACATAATCGAACAGCTTGATCCCCGGCCGACCCGGCACGCTGCGCCGAATATCCTCGACGGCGACAAACGGCGTCTGGCGCGCCGCCAGAAAGGCCTCGAACGCCAATTCGTAATGGCTGCGTCGCGTCAGCATTTCGGCGCCCCCAGAAACTCCGCCGGCCGGGCGATCAAATCCGCCATCGCCACGTCGCGCTGAGTCCCCGCGGCCATGTCCTTGAGTTCAACGCTCCCCTGCTCTCGGCTTTTGTCGCTCACGAAGACGACGTGCCCGGCCTTTTTCTCCGACGCTTTCGCCATTTGCTTGCCGACTGCCTGTCGCTGGTAGGAGAACTCGGTGCGATATCCAGCCCGCCGTAATGCCGCGACGATTCGTAGCAGCTCGTTCGATGGCAGCGATTCATCAGCAGCCGCCCCACCGGTACCACCGCCGACAATATCGACCACAAACACGCCGCCGCTCGCCGCCAGCGCCGGGACGCGCTTCAGGTCGCTCAGCAGCTCAAACAGTACCACGTCCCCCATTCCAAAGCCGACGCCGGTTAGCGGCTTGCCCCCCACCATCGCCAGCAGGTCATCGTATCGTCCGCCGCCGCAGATGGCGCGCAACGCCCTGCGGCGATCATACGCCTCGAAGACGACTCCGGTGTAATACGCCAGCCCACGAACCACCTGCAGATCCAATTTACAATATTCTATAATATTAAGAGATGTCAGTGCACCCATCAACGCAGTCAGCCCGGCCGCGCCCGTCAGCCCGCCCAGTTGCGGCGCAACCTCGCGCAATCGTCCGCTCAGCTCGCCAACATCTGCCGCGCTCAATGCCGCCCAGAGCTTGTCAAACGCCAGGATTCCGGGAAACGCCTCGCCCCACCGCCGCGAAAGCTCTTCGATCGGCATCTTCGACGCCTTGTCGAGGATTCCATACGCAATCGCGTGCCGCTCCAACTCCACTCCGATCGCCGTCAGAATTTCCGCCACCAGCCGCCGGTCGCTGATGTGGATCGCAAAGTCATCCGCCGTCAGTCCCAGCTCGCGCAGCCCCTCGACCGCGACCAGAATGCACTCGGCATCCGCCAGAACACCGCTCACGCCCAGGATGTCGACATTCCACTGGTGGAATTCGCGCAGTCGCCCGCGCTGCGGACGCTCGCCGCGATACATCCGCGGCATGCAGAACCATTTGATCGGTCGCGGCAGCGACCCCTGCCGCGCCGCCACCATCCGCGCCAGCGTCGGCGTCATCTCCGGCCGCATGGCCAGACTCCGCCCTCCGCGATCCGTCAGCGTGAAGAGCTGCTCGACAATCTCGTCGCCGCTCTTGCGTGTGTAGAGTTCAGTGTGCTCGAGCGTCGGTCCGTCGAACTCGTCGAAGCCATGCCGCAGCGAAACCCGCCGCCAGGCATCGAGAATCCACTGCAGCGGGGCATGGTCCTCGGGGTAGAAGTCGCGCGTGCCTTTGACTGCTGGAATGCTTTGGGCCACAGGTTGTTTCCGTGAGTTTCGTGTCGGACCGCGGGCCCGATTCTAGGCCCCGCCCGCCCCCGGTCAACGCCGCGATGTCTGCGACTTGCGCCGCTTCGTATAATTGCCGCCATGAGAGTGATCGTCGGACGTTACCGCGGACGCAAGCTGGTCGCGCCGGAAGGCCTCGCCACGCGCCCCATCCTCGACCGCGTCAAGCAGGCGCTCTTCGACCGGCTCGGCGCGCGCTGGGGCCTGCCGGGCGACTTGCCGGCCTTCGACGTGCTCGATCTGTACGCCGGCGCCGGCAACCTGGGCATCGAGGCCCTCTCGCGCGGTGCACAATTCTGCTGTTTCGTGGAAAACGCGCCGGCCGCCCTCGAATGCCTGCGAAAAAACGTGGGCCAACTCGACGATTCCGACGGGGTCCGGATCGTCCCGGCCGACGCGGCCACGGCGGTGATCCCGCCTCCCCCCAGTGCAGCATTTCGACTCATTTTTCTCGATCCCCCGTATCCGCTCAGCGTCGCCGTAACACCCGCCACGCCGCTCGGCCGAACGCTCGCGCGACTTGGCGCCGAGATTCCCGTCACCAACGACGCCCTCGTCGTCTGGCGTTTCGCCCGCGAAGTCCAGTTGCCTTCAGTTCTCCCAGGCCGCTGGAGCGTTGAGAATCGCCACGACTACGGCACGATGACCCTCGCCTTCCTCACGCGGGCCGCCACATGACCAGCCGCCCCCCCACCGCCCGCGCCGCGGCTCTCCAGATCATCCGTACGCTGCACGATGCCGGCCACACCGCCTTGCTCGCCGGCGGCTGCGTCCGCGACATGCTCATGCAGCGCCGCCCGGTCGATTTCGATGTCGCTACCGGTGCCACGCCGCCGCAGGTGATCGGCCTATTTCGGCGGACGCAAAAAGTCGGCGTGCAATTCGGCGTCGTGATCGTCGGAGTCGGCCCGCACTGGATTGAAGTGGCGACCTTTCGCAGCGACTTCGACTACACCGATGGCCGGCGTCCGAGCGGCGTGCAATTCAGCGATCCGCAACACGACGCAGCCCGCCGCGACTTCACGATCAACGGCATGTTCTTCGATCCGCTCAAACGAGAAGTGATTGACTATGTCGGTGGTCAGCGCGACATCCGCTCCCGGCTCATCCGCGCCATCGGAGATCCGCAGCAGCGCTTCGCGGAAGACCATCTACGCATGCTCCGCGCCGTCCGCTTCGCGGCGCGACTCGGATTCGCGATGGACGATGCCACTCGCGCCGCGATCGTTCGCCATGCCGGGAGCATCGCCCGCGTCAGCCCTGAGCGCATCTGCGATGAACTCGGGCGTATTCTGCAGCATAGCTCGCGGGCTCTCGGCTGGCGGGAAGCGAACGTAGTCGGCCTTCTTCCCTATCTGTGGCGCGGAGCCGATCGCCTGGTCGAGCACGCGCCATTAATCGAATCGCGCCTGGCGGCACTCGGCAACTCTTCGATCTCATTGGAGCTGGCGCTCGCCGCCGTCCTGCTTCCGCTTCCGGTCGGCGATATCCGCCACGCCTGTGTTGCCCTGCGAACGAGCAACCACACCCGCGCCGACGTCACGTGGCTATGTCAAAACGCTCCGCGCCTCACCGAACCGGATGCCCTGACGCTGGCCGACCTCAAATTGCTGATGGCCGGGCGTCGTTTTGACGAACTGATGAAGCTCACTGCCGCCGATCTCAAAGCCCGCCGCGCCAATCCCGCCCCCCACCGTCGCCTCGAACGCCGTGCCCGAGCCATACCAACGGATGAGATCGCCCCCCCACCGCTCCTGACGGGCGATCACCTGCATGCCATGCACATTCCGCAAGGACCGAACTACAAGACAATTCTGGAGCAGGCATACGTCGCGCAGCTCAACGGCGAGCTCCACACGCCCGCTGAAGCACGCGCCCTCGCCGTTCGAATGATGGATGAATTGAAATCCGCGCCGGCTCCCCGTCGGAACCGATAGCGACATTTTCCCGCTGTCGAAGTCGCTAGGCCCGCCCCAATCACGAAGTCAACACGCCTGCGCACCGGCGTCTGGTTCTTAGCGCATCCACTGGCGCGATGAAACTGCCGCTAGCGCTGCCGCCAATTTCGTCTGTAACGATTATTTCGACGAACCACGCACAAGTGCGCTTGGATTCGCGCGATGCGCATCGGTATAATGATTCACGCGGGTGGGTTCGATCGGTTCAGACCCCCATTCGGGTAACAATCTAAAAGAGCTGTGCAGTGCAGAGCGCATCGGGGACTCCGCTCAGTTACAGACTGTTTTTTTTCGCCGGACTGGTAGCGATGGCTGCTTCCATTGCGCGGGCCGATCCGCCCTGTCCTGATCTGGTCATTTCGGAGTTCATGGCTCGCAATGTCCATGGTCTCAAGGATTCAAACGGCACATGTCAGGACTGGATCGAAATCCATAATCCGTGTCAGCCGTCGATCAATCTCGATGGCTGGTATCTCACCGACGACGACACGAATCTGACCAAGTGGCGCTTCCCGGCGGTCACCATCGGGCGCGGTGAGTTTCTCACCGTCTTTGCCTCCGGCAAGAACAGGGCAGTGGCCGGCTCCGAGTTGCATACCAACTTCGTGCTCGATGCCGGAGGCGAATATCTTGCCCTCGTCCGCCCCGATGGCACGACGATACAACAACAGTTCTCCCCCAAATACCCCGAGCAGACGATCGACGTGTCCTACGGCTCGCCGCAGTCGGTATCGACCCTCGTCGCGCCCGACGCAACCGGCCGCTATCACGTTCCGACGGCCGCCGACGCCGGCCTCGGAACTACCTGGAGCGATCACTCCTTCAGCGACGCAAGCTGGATCAACGCACAATTCGGACTCGGCTTCCTCAGTACGTCATCATCGCAGTTCGACGTCACCTACTACAAGGCAAACATCAACGTCAATACGATCACCGACGCCGAAGCGGTCATCGCCGATCAATCCAAGCAAACCACCGTCGTCCATACCCAGGCGGCCTACATCAACTATCTGAACACCGGCGGAACGGCTCACTTCGCCGCCGATCTCCCATTCCCGGGAACGACGATCGGAAGCGACGTGGATGATTTCGTCATCCTCGCGACCGGAACGGTCATTATCCCCGCAGCCGGTAATTGGACGTTTGGCGTCAACAGCGACGACGGCTTCGCCTTGCAGCTCACTCACGGCACGGATGTCTTCAACACGTCATATCCAAACCCGCGCGGCCCGAGCGACACGCTGGCGGTGTTCAACATCCCGGACGCCGGAGCTTATCAACTTCGCCTGTCGTTCTACGAGCGCGGCGGCGGGTCAGGACTCGAGCTCTTCGCGGCATCGGGCAGCCATTCCGGCTTCGACTCCAGTTTTCGTCTCGTGGGTGACATTGCAAATGGCGGCCTCTCCGTCGTCGGCTTCGGCGGAGACGTGCATACGGACGTCCAGCCGGCCATGCTGAACGTGAATGCATCACTGTGGACGCGCGTCGGATTCAGCGTCGCCAACCCCGCCTCGCTCTCTTCGCTCATCCTCAAAATGCGTTACGAAGACGGTTACGTCGCCTACCTCAATGGCCAGGAAGTGGCCCGCCAAAATGCACCGTCATCCCCCCAGTGGGACTCAACCGCGACTGCCGATCGCCCCATCAGCGGGGCATTCAACTACGAATCGGTGGACCTCTCGGGGCATCTCTCCGCGATCCAAGCCGGCGACAACACCCTCGCGATTCACGGCCTGAACGATGGCGCCTCGAACGGCGACTTCCTCGTCTTGCCCACGCTGATCGGCAGTCAGGGAACGATCGACCCCACCGTCAAGCGCTACTTCACGACGCCGACCCCCGGTACTTACAACAACGCCGGATATCCCGGCTTCGCCGGCAAGGTGCAATACAACGTCGCGAGCGGCACTTTCACCAACAACTTCTCGGTCGCGATTACCACGAATTCCCCGACCGCCTCGATTCGCTACACCCTCGATGGAACAGCCCCCACCGCCACGACCGGCACGGTCTATTCCTCACCGATCTCGATTACGGGCACCACGCAAGTGCGCGCCCGCGCCTTCGAAACCGGCCTCGCCCCCGGCCCGGTGCTCAGCCGCGATTTCATCAAGCTGGATTCAACCGCCCAGGCCTTCAGTTCCAATCTGCCCGTCGTCATCGTCGAAAACTTCAACGGCGGAACGCCCGGCACCGAAGACAATCAGCCGGCCCATCTGTCGCTTTTTGAACCCACGCTCGCCGCCGGAAATCGAACCGTCCTCACTGGCACGCCGACCATCGAAACGCGCTGCGGAATCCGACGACGCGGATCGAGCACGGCCGACCAGCCCAAGCCAAACCTCGCCGTCGAAACCTGGGACGAAGACGACGAAGATCGCGACATTATTCCGCTCGGCATGCCGCCCGAATCCGACTGGATTCTCTACGCCCCCTACTACTACGACCGCGCCTTGCTGCGAAACGCCTTCGTCTACGAGCTGAGCAACGAGATCGGCCGCTACGCCGTCCGCACGAGATTCGTCGAGGTCTTTTTCGACAACAACGGTGGCGGCCTGACGACGGCCGACGACTACGGCGTCTATGTGCTGATGGAGAAGATCAAGCTCGGCCCCGATCGCGTGAACATCGATAAGATCGAGGTCCACGATGATGCCGAACCCCAAATCACCGGCGGCTGGATCAATAAGATCGATCGCGCCGACCCGGGCGACCTCGGCTTCGGAGCCGTCGGCCAGGGCATCCGCTATGTCGAGCCGAAGGAAGAGGAAGTCACTCCGGTACAGGCGGCCTGGATTCAGAACTATTTCAACAACTTCGGTAACGCCCTGTACGGCGCAAGCTTCACCGACCCTGTCAACGGCTACGCAAAATTTATCGATGTCGACGCCTGGATCGACCACCACATCCTGAACGTGCTGTCGATGAACGTCGATGCCCTGCGGCTCAGTGCCTACATGTTCAAGGGTCGCCAGGGCAAGATTCAGTTCGGTCCGGTATGGGATTTCGATCGCGCCATGGACTCATACGACAGTCGCGATGACGTCCCGACCGCCTGGAACGGCACCGGCGACGCGACGCCGTTCTTTACCTATCCATGGTGGGACCGCCTGTTCCAGGATCCCGACTTCTGGCAACGCTGGATCGATCGCTGGTTCGCATTGCGCCGTGCCCAGCTCTCCGTCGCCAACATGAACGGCATAATCAACGGCATGGCGGCCCAGTTGCAGGAAGCCCAGGCGCGCAACTTCGCCAAGTGGTCAGGCGTCGCGCCGGCCGTCAGCTATCCTGCCGAAATCACCAACATGGAAAACTGGCTTTCCATCCGCGCGGCATGGATCGATCAGCAGTTCCCGGCCCCCCCACAGCTGAGTCTCGCCTCTGGTCAGGTGCCGTTCGGCTCACAACTTAGCATCACCTCGGCCGTCGGCGCGATCTACTACACCACCGATGGATCCGATCCGCGCCTCTCGGGCGGGCTCATCTCCGGCTCCGCCCAGGCCTACCTGGGCCCGATCACACTGAACACGGACACACACGTCCGCGCCCGCGTGCTCAACGGACCGAATTGGAGTGCTCCCACCGAAGGACAATTTATCCTCGCCTTCGCCGCCAATCCGCAGGTCGTCATCAACGAAATCATGTTTAACCCTGCCGGCGTCGGCGCCAACGAATTCATCGAATTGCGGAATCTTTCGACAACCGAAGCGGTCGACCTCTCCGGTTGGACGCTTGACGGTGTTGGCCTCGTTTTCGCGCCCGGGACGATTCTTCCGCCCAACGCCTACGCCGTCGTCGTCGAAGACCTCTCTACATTCCAATCTACTCACGGAACATCGATCCTCGTCCTGGCCGACTACCCCGGCCAATTGGACAACGGCGGCGAGACGCTCGTCCTCTACGATCAGCACGGCATCGAGAAGGACCGCGTTGCCTACGACGACGTGGCCCCCTGGCCGTTGACGCCCGACGGCGCCGGCCCTTCGCTTGAGCTGATTGATGCGACGCGCGACAACAATCGCGTGGCGAACTGGGCCGCCAGCATTCCATCAGGCGGAACGCCCGGCGCGCCCAATAGCCGCGCCGGCTCAAGTTCCGATTTGCCCAATCTTCTGATCAGCGAGGTTCTGCCGCTGAACGCGACCACCAACGTCGACGAGCACGGCGATCACAACACGTGGATCGAGCTTTACAACCCGACCCAGGCCACCATCGACCTCGGCGGTCTCTATCTGACGAATAACTACGCTTCGCCTGCACTGTGGCAAGTCCCCGCCGGCACATCGCTGTGCGGTGGCGACTGGCTCCTGATCTGGGCCGACAACGAGCCCGGCGAGGGGCCGCTCCACACCAGCTTCACGCTATCGCCGGCCGGCGGCTCGGTCGGTCTCTATACGCCCGGCGGACTCATCGTAGATTACATGAACTACCCCGCGTCAACCGCCGACGTCGCTTACGGCCGCTATCCCGACGGGGCCACGGCCCAGCATGTTCTCCCGCACCCGACGCCCGGCGCCGCAAACGCAACCGGCACCTCAAAACTCATCCTGAATGAGTTTAATGGCGTCGCGTCCAACAAGTTCATCAAGAACAATGGCGTCGACACCTATTGGGGCCGCGTCGTCGGCAACGGCGGCGATTGGTTCGAGCTGGTTGTGACTGAAGATCATCTCGACATCCGCAACTGGACGCTGGTCATCACCGAAAACACCGGCGCGCCCGCTCAGGAGACCGATACGCTCGTATTCACCAACCACGCGCTCTGGTCCGATCTGCGTCGCGGTACCATCATCACCGTCTCCGAAGACCTCGCCGACAACGTCAGCTACAACCCGGCCGGCGGCGACTGGTGGATCAATGTCCGCGCCTCAAACGCGGGAACGGGCACCTATATCACGGCCGACAATTTCCCGGTCAGTAACGACAACTGGCAGCTCACAATTAAGGATGCGCAGGGCCATGTCGTCTTCGGCCCGGCCGGTGAAGGCATCTCGCCCGTCTCCGGAATTGGCAACGACGAAATCTGCAAACTCGAGGAAGACCCGTCCCCGTTCATCACCACCCGCTCTAACTATCAGGATGGTTCGTCCAGCACGTTCGGTTCTCCCAACATCTTCAACGGCGGAACGCTCACGCAGGACTTCACCGCGCTGCGAAACGTCTTTGAGCCGTGCTCGCAACCGTCTGACTGCAACGACGGAAACCAGTGCACCGTCGACACCTGCACCTCCGGCCACTGCTCGCACATCGCCGGTTCACCCTGCTACGAATTACGCCTGAATAGCCCCGGCGTGTCGGGACCGCAGATCGAAACCTGCGGCACCGGCGGCCTGACCCTGACAATCGACCTCACCGGCGTCGTCGAGCCCGTCAATGCCGTGCAGACCCTGTTGGCCTACGACCCGATGCGGTTGCAACTGCTCTCGATCACTCCCGGCGATGGCGTCGGCTCGCCCTGGGACGCTGCAACCCCCATCACATTCCAGGACAACAACGGCGCCGTCACTTACGCCCAGGTGCTCCTCGGCGGCAGCTCGTCAACTTCCGCCACCGTCGCAACCATGCACTTCACGGCGCTGCCGCTGGCCGGTTCACCTTCGCCGACCGTCGTATCGATTTCTCCTGGCTGCCTCCCGTACGTCACTCGTCTCACCACCACAGCCAGCGCTCCCATCGTTCCAACGCTCTTTGACTCAAAGCCAATCGTTCTGGTCCCGTGCCTCTCCGTCGATGTCTCGATTCCGGGCCTGATCGGCACCGCCGCTCCGGGAGCCGCGGTTGCAACTCGCGAGGTGCAATTTACGCTCTCCACCTGCTCCGGCTCGCCGGACGTGCGAACGCTCCCCCTCACATTCCACCGCGCCGGTTCCGCCGGCGTCGCGACGGTTCTGCTTGGCGCGGTGAATCCGTCGGCCGCATGGCTCGCCGTTCGCGAGAGCCACACGCTTCAGCGCAGCATTCCGATCAGTCTGGCGAGCGCAACGCCCACCGCCGCCGTGTCGCTCATCACCGGAGATTTCCAGACCGCCGGAACGCCGCAGGATGGCTTGATCGATATCGTCGACTTTGCGGTTCTCGCCTCTCGCTGGAACTCGCTGGTCACGGATTGTCCCTCCGGTGCGCCGGCCGATTGTGCTCGTGGCGCTGACGCCACCGGCGACGGCATCCAGGACACGGTCGATTTCACCGCCATCCAACTCAACTTCGGCGCCGTTGGCGACCCGGCAGACGGTTGCCCGCCTCCGGTCCTCGTGTCTCCAAGCGGCCGTCCCACGGGCGGCGGTGGAGTCCTGACCGGCGCCGGCAAGCTGCCCCGTCTGGCCATTCGCACGTCCGACCTCGCCATCAGCTCGCGCTCCGCCGCGACAGCCGACCTCAACGGCGACGGCCAGATCGACGCCGCCGACGTCCGCCTCTTCGCTCAGCGAAATCGAATCACGCTGCGCCCCGAGTTTGAACGCAAGCTGGGCGTCATTGCCGCCCCGGCCAGCTCCGCTGTCCGTCAGTCCAGCAGCACGCGCAACTAGCCGCCTTCCGCGTTGCCAAAAGCGGCGCATACAGCATCCCGCTCGGGTAGCATGTCCGATTCCAAATGCGCATCCGCTGGAAATTGCTGCTGCTGCTGCTCGCTATCTCGCTCCTGCCGCTGGGAATTGCCCTCACCTTCGGCCGGCGCGAGGCCATCCGCGCCACCGACCAGATCGTCGAACAAATCAATCAAACGCTGCTAAGTGACGCCGAGCGATTTCTGCTTCAGACCGTCCGCGACCAGAGCCGCGTCATGCGCCGCGTGGTCGAATTCATCGATCAGAATCTCCGCCTTCAGGCCCGCGACGCCGAGCACTGCCTCGATGCCCCGCCTCCCGCCGATCCGCGCTTCCACATCATGGGCGAGCCGCCCCCCAACGCGGCCGATGGTTCGGCCCTCACGCGCTTCGACTATCTCGGTTTCTATATTTCTCCCGGCATCACCAAGGCGGCCGTCTACGACGACATGGCCCGCCTGACCCGGCTCCTTCCGGCCTACCAGATGGTCTATCGCGCCGAGCCCGAGATGATCCTCTGGCAATACGTCTCAATGACGAACGGCGTGCACTGCTTCTACCCCGGCGATGGCGCTCTGCCCGAGGGCTACGACGGCCGCAAGCGCCCCTGGTACACCGAAGCCGAAAAAGCCCGCAAACTCACCTGGAGCGCCCCCATGGTCGATCTGGGCACCGGCCAGATCGTTCGCACCGTTTCCATGCCGGTCTTCCACCGCGATGGTTCGCTGCTCGGCGTCGCCGGGATCGACATTCGCATGTCGGCCTCGCTCAGCGCCGTCGACCTGCCGCCGCAATGGCGCGATGCCGCCAAGACTTTCCTCGTCTTCCCGGATGTCGAAGCGGGCAAGCCGATCATCCGTGTCCACGCGCGCCCCGGCTACGAAGCCCCCGGCGGGGCCGACTCGATCGTCCCGTACGAGTCCGTGACATCCACCGACGCGTCGGTCTATGCCCACATCGTTGACGATCTGAAGGCCGAAAGGGCCGCCGTCCGCGTCCTGTCCTACCAGGATCGCCAGAGCTTCTGGGCCTACTCCGCCATGCCCGGCACCAACTCCTCGCTCCTCGTCATTCTCCCCCACGACGTCGTCGCCTCGCCGGCCATCAACGCCGACCGAAATCTCCGCGTCATCATCGACGCCCAGCGGACCTGGATCGCCATTCTGCTGGCCGGCGTCATCGTCGTGATCGCCGCGCTCGCCCTCTCCGCCTCGCGTTACGTAACGGAACCGATTCGCGAACTCGCGGCCGCCGCCCAGCGCATCGCCTCCGGAGATCTCGATACGCCCGTTCGCGTCCGCTCGCGCGACGAACTCGGACAGCTCAGCCGCACCATGAACGCCATGCTGCCCCAGCTTCGCGATCGCCTCCGCATGCGCGAAGGCCTCGCCATCGCCCAGGCCGTTCAGAAGAGTCTGCTCCCCGACGCACCGCCGACCGTTCCCGGCTGGGATATCGCCGGACTCAGTCAGTTTTGCGACGAAACCGGCGGCGACTATTACGATTTCCTCGATCTCTCGGCCGACGCACCCGGTCGCTTCGGCGTCGCCGTCGGCGACGTCACCGGCCACGGCATCGGCGCCGCCCTCATGATGGCCACCGTCCGCGCGCTGCTCCGCGCCGAGGCCCACGGCGCGACCTCGCTCGGCGAAGTCCTGGCGCGCGCCAATGTGGAGCTTCAGGACACCTCAGCCCGCACCATGCAGATCATGACCGTCGGCTGCCTTGTCTTTGACGCCGCCACCCGCAGCGTCCGCTGGTCTTCCGCCGGCCACGACCCCGCCCTGCTGTTTGACCCCGCATCGCGCGCGTTCAGCGAGCTAGCCAGCACCGGCGTCCCGCTCGGCGTTGACCCCGGCTGGAAATACGAAGAGTCCGGCCCCGAAGAGATCCGGCCCGGCCAGATCGTCGTAATCGGCACCGATGGTATCTGGGAAGCCCGCAACCCGGCCGGCGAGTTCTTCGGCAAGGACCGGTTGAAGGAAACCGTCGCGACCGCCACCGGCCAAACAGCCGCCGAGATCTGCAAGGCCGTGACTGAAGCCGTGGCGGCGTTTCGCGGATCGCGTACGCAGGACGACGATATCACCATTGTGGTCGTCCGAGCCGCGTTTGCTTAGCCCGCAAGGCCGATCGGCCAAAATTGCCCCAGATTTGCCGTTCGGCCAATCGATACACTTAGTCTGGAAATCGTGCTTTCCGGCGGATATACCGCGCCGTAGTGTGGTCCGCTGGCGAGTTTGTCTTAAGGAGTTTCTGTATGCGTCGTATCGTCCTCGCAATGTGTTTCGCAGGCCTCCTTGCCGGTTGCGAAGCACCCAAGACCGGCATGATGGACATGAGTCCGCCCAAGCCCGGTCCCGAAGTGGCCAAGCTCAATCGCTTCGTCGGAACCTGGGCCGGAACGGCCGAGATCGTGAAGCCCTCCCGCGAAGAAATGATGAAGATGATGCCCAAGGGCACGCCCATGCCGCCGCAACAGATGCAGGGCGGCGGGACCTATTCCTGGATGCCCGGCGGCCTCGTCCTGAAAATGGACGGATGGCACGAGATGGCCCCCGGCCAGCGAATGACCATGGTTGAATACATGGGTTGGGATCCGCGCGAGCACGAATACTGGTCGGGCTACATCGGCGACACCGGCGAGCGCGGCCGCAGCGAGATCAAGATGGATGGCAACACCATGCACGTCGAGGCCAAGGGTTGCGACGCCAAAGGCAATCACGTGAGCGGCAAGGGCACCATGACCTGGGTCGACGACAACACGATCAACTGGACCTGGACCGAATGCGGCGCGATGGGCGAAATGCAAATGAAGGGCACCAGCCGCCGCGTCGGCGCAACGCCACCGGCCCAGTCGATGCAACCAATGAACCAGATGGCGCCCTCAGCCGCGCCGTCCGGAAACGCCCCGCAGGAAGTCCAAGTCTCCCCCGGCTGATCTCAACTTAGCGATTTTAGGTAACCCAACGCCCGGGCCACTTGGTCCGGGCGTATTGCATTTTTGGATTGCACTAGCGCGGAATCTTGGCCCCACGCTCCCCCGCCACCTGCTTCGCCTTCTCGTAGCCAGCGTCCACGTGCCGAAACAGCCCGAACGCCGGATCACTCGTCAACACGCGCTCCAGCCGCCGCGCCGCCTCAGGCGTGCCATCGGCGACAATCACCATACCCGCATGCAGCGAATAGCCGATGCCCACGCCGCCGCCGTGGTGGTAGCTCACCCAGCTCGCCCCGCATGCCGTGTTCGCCAGTGCATTCAGGATCGGCCAGTCGGCGATCGCGTCCGACCCATCCAGCATGCCCTCGGTCTCGCGATTCGGCGACGCTACCGAGCCGCAATCGAGATGATCGCGCCCGATCACGATCGGCGCCTTCACCTTCCCCGTCCGCACCAACTCATTGAAGGCAAGACCGGCCTTCGCGCGCTCGCCATAACCCAGCCAGCAAATCCGCGCCGGCAATCCCTGGAACGCCACGCGCTCGCCGGCGAGTTTGATCCATCGCGCCAAGTGCGCCTTCTCAGGAAACAACTCCAGAATCGTCCGGTCCGTCACGGCGATATCCGCCGGATCGCCCGAGAGCGCCACCCACCGAAACGGCCCGCTTCCCTCGCAGAATAACGGCCGGATGAACTCGGGCACGAAGCCCGGGATATCAAACGCATTCTTGACGCCCGCCTCTTGCGCCCGCGCCCGAATGTTATTTCCGTAGTCGAACGTGACCGCCCCCGCCTTCTTCAAATCCAGCATCGCCTGCACATGCCGCGCCATCGACTCAAACGCCAGCTTGGTGTATCGCTCCGGGTCGCTCATTCGCAGTTGCAACGCCGCGTCATACGAAATCTGGTGCGGAACGTAGCCATTGAGCGGGTCGTGCGCGCTCGTCTGGTCGGTGACGATGTCGGGCGCGATCTTGCGCTTGACCAGCTCCGGCAAGACATCGGCCGCGTTTCCAAGCAGCCCGACCGATAGCCCGCGCCGCGCCTTGCGCGCTTCATCGAGCCAGCGCAGCGCCTCATCCAGCGATTCGCTCGCCTTATCGAGATACTTCGTCTCCAGCCGCCGCTCGATCCGCCGCCGATCGACCTCAACGCACAGGCAGGCCGCGTTGTTCATCGTCGCCGCCAGCGGCTGCGCCCCGCCCATGCCGCCCAGCCCGCCCGTCACGATCAGCCGTCCGGCCAGGTCGCCGCCAAAGTGCTTGTCGCCCGCCGCCGCAAACGTCTCGTAAGTCCCCTGCAGAATCCCCTGCGTCCCGATGTAGATCCAGCTGCCGGCCGTCATCTGGCCGTACATCGTCAGCCCCAGCGCCTCCAGCCGGCTGAACTCGTCAAAGGTCGCCCACTTGGGAACGAGATTCGAGTTCGCAATCAGCACGCGTGGCGCATCGGCATGCGTCCGCAACACCCCCACTGCCCTACCAGACTGCACCAGCAGAGTCTCGTCGTTCCCGAGCTCGCGAAGTGCCCGCACGATCCGATCAAAATCGGGCCACGATCGCGCCGCCTTCCCGCGCCCGCCATAGACAATTAGCTCGTCGGGCTTCTCGGCCACATCCGGGTCGAGGTTGTTGTGCAGCATCCGCAATGCCGCTTCCTGCAACCAACCCTTGCACGAAAGTTGCAGCCCACGCGGAGCGTGAACCACCCGCGCCCCCGCCGATTTCAAAACCGGTTCAGTAATAGCCATGAATCTCCGCCGGTCGCCGAGCGTTGTTGAGTCGGTCCCCGAGCCCGTCGAAGGGCCCGGTTCTCGTTACGAATTGATAATCTTCTTCTCAATGATCCCGACGATCTCGCGATACTGCGGAAACCGCCCGGACTCGTGCTTGCTGTAGATCTTCGTTCCATCGACGACGACGTCAAAAATCCCGCCACCGCCCTTGATCAGCTCCACCTGCACCTTGTCCTTGCCAAAGTGCTCCACCAATTCGGCCGCCAGACCGGTGGCCTGAGGGGTGTAGTTTCACTGTACGCAGTAGGTGATCTGCACCTTCATTGCACTCTCCATTTATTCGCGTTCTGCACGGCCGACCCTGACCGCCGCTCGTTCTGATCGTAGCGAACGCCCGCAGGCGTCGCAACGCGGGCCGCACTGGAGCGGCGGGCCGATCGACCCGATAATACTCGCGGGCCGCACCGCGCGGATTTCACCGCCGTCGCCCATCGGAGCGCATGCATGAAACTCGCGGTAGTAGGCACCGGCTACGTCGGCCTCGTCACCGGAGTCTGTCTCGCCGACACCGGCAACGACGTCCATTGCGTCGACATCGACCGCGCCAAGCTCGAAAAGCTCAAGCGCGGCGAATCCACCATCTTCGAGCCCGGCCTCGCCGACCTGCTCGCCTACAACCTCGCCGCCAAGCGGCTCACCTTCACCGACGACATCGCCGCCGCTGTTCGACACGCCGATGTCATCTTCGTCGCCGTCGGCACGCCGCCGAGCGACGACGGATCGGCCGATCTCTCCCAAGTCGAAGCCACCTGCCGCGCCATCGCCCAGCACGCCCCCGGCCCACGCATCGTCGTCACCAAATCCACCGTTCCCGTCGGCACCGGCGCCTGGGCCGAGAAGCTCATGGCCGGCCTCTCGAAGCACAAGCTCACCGTCCTCAGCAACCCCGAGTTCCTCAAAGAGGGCTCGGCCGTCGACGACTTCCAGCGACCCGACCGCATCGTCATCGGCAGCGAAGACCCGGCCGCGTCCGCCGTCATGAAAGAGCTCTACGAGCCCTTCGTCCGAAACAAGCGGCCCATTCTCATCGTCCGCCGCGCCGCGTCGGAAATGATCAAGTACGCCGCCAACTGCTACCTCGCCACGCGCATCAGCTTCATCAACCAGATGGCCGAGCTGTGTGGCCGCACCAGCGTCGATATCGACGAGGTCCGCGTCGGCATCGGCTACGACGAGCGCATCGGCTTCCAGTTCCTCTACCCCGGCATCGGCTACGGCGGAAGCTGCTTCCCCAAGGACATTCCGGCGATGATTGCCGTCGGCCGCGAGGCGGGCGTCGAGATGTCCATCCTCGACGCGGTGCACAAACTCAACCAGCGCCTGCCCACCATCCTTCTCGAAGACGCGAAGAGCTACTTCAAGGGCTCGCTCTCGGGCCGCACGTTCGCCGTCTGGGGCGTCGCCTTCAAGCCGCGCACCGACGACATCCGCGAAGCCCCCGCCATCAAAATCATTGACGGACTGCTCGCGGCCGGCGCGACAGTCCGCGTCCACGACCCTAAGGCCCTGCCCCACGCCCGCGCGAAATACGGCAGCCGCATCCAATGCCTCGACGACGGCTACGCCGCCCTCGATCGCGCCGACGGACTCTTCATCTGCACCGAGTGGAACGAATTCCGCTCCCCCGACTTCGCGAGAATCCGATCGTCGCTCAAGCAGCCCGTCATCTTCGACGGCCGCAACGTCTTCTCCGGCGAACTGATGCGCCGCCACAACTTCGACTATTACTCCATCGGCCGCCCCCCCATCCTCCGCGCCTGACCAAAACCATTGCCGCCGCCGCAAGAGGCGCCCTGACGCTCGCAATGGCGTGGCTTCGCAAAGGGTTTGAGGAGCGAGCATAGCGGCGGCACCATTCGACAAAGGCGGTGATTTGCTACGACGCGAGGGACATATGGAAATTAGAGTCACATTCGACGCCAACGCGGATGCAGGAATGATCTATCTCGCGGACATAGATCCGGGTGGCGTGGCCCGGACAGTGGAAGCGGTGCCCGGATCCATCATGTTGGATTTTGATCCTGACGGCCGCCTGATCGGCATCGAAGTGCTGGATGCGAAGCGGCGATTGCCGAAACAGCTCTTGAATCAAGCCGAGCGAATTTGAACACTCCGATCGCATCGACGCTCCCGTGATCCCCGCACCGTTCCAATTGACCTCCCGCGAGATTGTATCTCGAGCGTCAACCGCCCCGAATCCTCGGCCGAGTTCGAGGCCCTGCGACACTTCATCTTCCGCGAAACACCCAACGGCGCCCCAACTTGGGCGGTGCGCATCGCCAACCGCCTCGGCCCACAATTCACCTTCAATCCGAGAGACCGACCAAGAAAGGATCCTGAAAAGTAGAACGTCTCCGGTAATCCGCTTGTCGCGCTCCAAAGTCCGAATAGCGTCGCGCAGGTTGTTCTCCGCAATCCGTCGGATCCAGTTTCGGAAAGACCCGCTTCCCCCGGGGTCGATTGTGTCGGCGTGCAGTAGGACCTCCAGAAATGTGACCTGCAGAATGTCGGCGGCGTCAAACTGGTTATGGTAGCGATCCCCAATCTGCCGCTCGATCTCGCCGCGAAGATCGAGCCCGACCCGCTCGAACAGCGCAGCCAGGGCCTGCTCGTTGCCACGTGGGGCCGATTCCTGCAACCGGGTCATCATCTCTGAATATCAGAGCTTGAAATGCCTGAGGTGCCGGCCGAACACTGCCTGACGCGAGAGCGGGTTGACCCGCTCGTTCTGAACTACGCCGGGAGTCTCGCGCGGCCGGCGTGGCTCCCGAACGGCCGGGTGACGGTGGTCGCGATCGTCGGCCTCGTCGTCGTCGCATGTGGGATGCTGGTGGTGGCGGCCATTGTACGCCATACGCCGTCTCCGCGGCCGCTGCTGGCCAGCACGGGGCCGTCGCGCGTTCCTGTTATCGCAAAGCAAATCCATGCATTCCGCTATGACATGGGCCGACTGCCGACCGATCTCGAAGAACTTTTCACGTCGCCGCGCGGCGCCGAGGCTGCTCGCCGTTGGATGGGCCCCTACCTCGAAAGCCGGGAAGCGCTGATCGCCCCCGACGACTCTCGCGTTCGGTATCACCTCTACCGCAGCACGGATGATGGAGAACTCCATTTCCGCGTGACGGTCGGATCGTCAATCCGAACTCATCAATTGATCGATGACTGCAAGGGGCGATACGCGCGATGATCACCCCGTCTTCGGAAATCGCCTGCGATTGTCGAACGCATACTCGGCCAGACAATAGTGCATAGAAGCTCCCCCCCACCCCCGCTATACTCCAGCCCGACGGGTCTTCCAGCCCGTCCCCGGGGGCGAAATGGTTTCGACCGGGCAAGTTGACGGAGATGTGGCGTGCCGAGGTTGTCAGGAGGCCTCGTTAAACCCCTGGCAAATTGCTAAGTGGCAACACTTACGCCCTTGCTGCCTAACTAGCGCAGCACGTCGAACCGCCAACGCCTGCTAGGTGGTAAGACGCAATTAGCAGGCTGGTTTCCAAGCGCCGCCCGGCCGCAAGGGAACGAGAAAACAGCTGGGCTGGTCCCGCCAGGAGCTTGTCGACCGGCGCCCGGCGGGATGACGACAAACGATCGACTATGCACGTAGAGGCCTCTCCTGAAATGCCTTGGGACGCGGGTTCGATTCCCGCCGCCTCCATTCTCGAACACCGCGCGGCCGCAACAGCCGTCATTATCGGCCGCCATTGACTCGCCACGTCCGAATTCGTACGCTTCCAGAAGTCCTCGCCAGTTTCCCCCTCCTCGCGGAGTCTCAAGAATGATGCGGAATCTCAGGTGCTCTCTCCTCGCCTGTTTGATCCTTCCCATCGCCATGGGAACCGGCGGTTGCACCGGCGGCAGCTTTCCTGCCCCCGACTTCGCCAAGCTGGCCGGCCTCTACGACATCACCCGCGGCGCGGTAAAAGTCACCCTCGGCGGCGCCGCGACTGACGGCTCCGACGTCCAGTCCGGCGGCGGCTCAAGCACCCTCGAACCCATCGACCTCGCCACCGTGGCCGACCCGCTCAAGCCCGTGGCCCAGGCGTGGAACGACAACCTCGCCGCCCTGAACGATTCGCTCGACAAGTCCTTCCCCGATCAGGTCATCGTCGAGTTCCCCAGCCCCTACGTCATGCGCATTACGAATGCCGCCGACGCAAGCAATACCGGCGACGGGCTGATCAACGCCGACGCCAAATACCTCTTCGCCGGCGATCTCTCCGGCTCAGGTCAGGGAAGCGACGAGGGCGGCGGCGCGCTACTCCAGGTGGCGACGATCGACGGTTCGTTCAACACGCAGGACAAGACAACCGAGGGCAAAGTCGCCCGAACCCTGATCCTGACTGTCTGGAATGGCCAGGCCTTCGTCGCGATCACGTTCCAGATCAGCGTGGATTACACCGGCCAGCGAACCGGCGACGTGCCGACCACTCAGCCGGCCCCCTGAAGCCAGCGACGATCAGCCCGTGGCGGCCAGCTCCAGCCGGTCGCCATATCGTTGCCAGATGGATTCGCGCAACCGCCGGAACTCCGCGCTCGCCAGCGCCGGGTCGTTTTCGAGAATGGACTTCGCGTCGCGCTGCGCCATGTTCAGCAGCGAGACGTCGGTCAGCAGATCGGCGACGCGGAGTTCCGGCAGGCCGTGTTGCCGTGTACCCAACACTTCGCCCGGTCCGCGCAGCCGCAGGTCCTCCTCGGCAATGCGGAAACCGTCTGACTCTTTCACCAACGCGCCAAGCCGCGCGTTCATGGCGTCTTCCGCGCTGTCAGCGACCAGCAGACAGTGCGCCGGCCGATCACCGCGCCCGACCCGCCCGCGTAGTTGGTGAAGCTGCGACAGCCCGTAACGATTCGCGTGCTGAATGACCATCACCGTCGCCGCCGGCACATCGATGCCGACCTCGATCACGGTGGTTGCAACGAGAATCGGCGTTCGCCCCGCAATAAAGTCGCCCATGGTTCGATCGCGAACATCGCCGCGCATCTGACCGTGGACCAAACCCACACGAATGCCCGCGAATTCCTCGGCTGCAAGCCGCTCCGCCTCCTGCGTCGCGGCCTTGAGCTGCACCGCGTCCGACGCCTCAACCAGCGGATAGACGATGAACGCCTGTTCGCCAGCAGCAACGCGCTCGCGAACCAGCTTCCACGCTGCGTCGATCTGTCGCGGCAGCACGATTCGAGTCCCGATCGGGCTGCGACCGGGTGGCATCCCGTGCACGGTCGTCACATCCAGATCGCCAAACACGGTCATCGCCAAAGTCCGCGGAATCGGCGTGGCGGTCATCACCAGGTAATGCGGCGAAGGCCCCTTGCAGCGGATGGTCATTCGCTGGCGCACCCCAAACCTGTGCTGCTCGTCCACAATCACCAGCCCCAGGCGCGCGAATTCAACGCCATCCTGCACCAGTGCCTGCGTCCCGACAACCAGGTCCAACTCACCCTCCGCGATTTCCGCTCGGAGCTGCCTTCGCCGGCTCGCGCTGGCGGCGCCGGTGAGCAACGCTCGCCGCACCCGGCTGCCGGCCAGGTATCGGTCCGCATTCCGGAATAGCTGCTCCGCCAGCAGCTCCGTCGGAGCCATGATGGCAACCTGCGCCCGGTTGGCGATGGCCACCAGCGCCGCGTAGATCGCCACCAGCGTCTTGCCGCTACCGACGTCGCCCTGCAGCAGCCGGTGCATGGGGCGATCCGCCGCGAGGTCAGTTGAAATCTCGCGGACCGCCGCTTCCTGCCCGCGCGTCAGCGCAAAAGGCAATCGCCGGCGAATGCGTCGATCGATCTCTCGCGAAACGCGCAAAGGACGCGACGATTCGACATATCGCCTCCGACGTCGCGCCATCCCTACGACAATCTGCATGGCAAGCAGCTCGTCGTAAGCAAGTCGCTTGCGCGCCGCGTCGCCCTCCAAGACATTGGCCGGCCGGTGCATTCGAACAACGGCATCGCGCCGCGGCGTTAGTCCGCGCTGGGTGATGAATGCCTCCGGATAGAGCTCTTCGACCTGCGGCGTCAACCGATCCAGGTTCAGGCGAATTAGTCGTGAAATTGCCGACGAGGGCAGGTCGGCCGATGCGTGATAGACCGGCTCCAGGAATGCGCCCGTCTGCTCATCTACGGGTTGCGCGTCCGCCTCGAGCACTTCCAACCGTGGATTCACGAGCTGCGGCTCACGCTCATACTCTCCGACCTTCCCGCTGAGGCGCACGACGGACCCCGCGCAAATTCGATCCGAGATATATGGCGAATTGAACCATCGCGCGGTGCATTGAGCCGAATTGTCAACGATGGTGGCGCTCACCGACTGTCGACCCCGTCCGGCGCTCAAGCGCACCCGCACCACGCGTCCTACAACGGTGACGGTCTGACCGGGTTCAAGGTGTCGGATAAGCGTGGGCTGAAATTGATCATGCCGAAATGGGAAGTAAACCAGCAGATCGCCGGCCGTCGTCACGCCAAGCTGTGCCAATGCCCGCGCGCGTTGTGGCCCGACGCCGGGCAGGAATTGCACCGGGTCACCCAGGGAAACGGTACGATCACTTGAACTCGCGGATGAGCGTTCGGTGCGGGCCGCCGCGGATTGCGTGCTCATGGAATGACAAGCTTTGTTCCGATCGGGACATCGCTCGGGTCGCTGATTCTCCCGCGATTCGCGTTGTAGATCTTACGCCATGCCCGGCCATCGCCGTATTGCTTCTGCGCGATCTTCCAGAGAGAGTCCCCGCGCTGCACGACGTATGTCTTCTGCCCCTTCGCGGCGGGCTTGGTCGCTTTGGGCTTCGGATTCTCCGGCTTAGCGATCGGCTTTTCCGCGACGACCGGAGGTTCGGGCTTCGGCTGTATCTGCGGTGCCGGTTGGGCCTGATATTGCGGGCGAACTTCCGATGCGGCCAGGCGATCGTCCGTCACCATGTCTTCGTCGGCAAATCTGGCTGTCCCTGCCGTGCTCGCCGAACCGGACGCCGCATCCTCGCCTTCGCGCGCACCGCCAACTCCTTCGAGTCGTTTCGCGCCGTCCGCGGAGACAGCCGCGCCATTGGAGTTCTTCGATTGCTGGCTGCATGCCGAGAGAAATAGCGCTGCGACGATGATCGGAATGAGTCGCACAGAGATCGCGGTCTTTGACGGGACACGCACGGCGTTCCAACTCCACGAGCGTCCGATACGTTAGTCGGCGGCCAAGTTGGCGTCAAACCAGACCAGCTGGAGCCACGCGGAGATTTGTCAATCTGAACTGAAGTCGCCTGCCCGAACAGGCGATAAAACAGCAAAGTTTCACTTGGGTTAGAGTTAGGCACCGGTAGAATACCGCTTCATGGCATCCAGACCTTTCGACATTTCCGAGCGGCCGACATCAACGTCGGTGCGGCAGATCTCAGTCTTCCTCGAAAATCGAGTCGGTCAGCTCCTGCGCCTTTTGCAGGTACTTCATGGCACGACCGTCAAGGTGCGAGCCCTCAACATCGTCCATGCCACCGACTGCGCCATCGTCCGCCTTATTTGCGATGACACGGACACCGCCAAACGAATGCTTCGCGATGAGAGTTTTGCCTTGAGTGAGACCGAAGTGGTCGTGGTCGAGCTGCCCGCATCGTCAAGTCTGCTCATGGTCTGTGCCGCGTTGCTCTCGGCAGAGATCAACATCAGCTACGTTTACCCGATCCTGGAGCAACCCTCGGGACACATGGGCATCGCCATCCAATGCGACGACATTCAGACGGCGGCAACCGTCCTAAAGCAGCGAAAATTCCAGATCATCACCGAAGAGGATTTGGGCCCCGGACCGATTCGCTGATATTCATTCCAACATAAATCGCTGCACAACAAACGGAAACATCGTCACATAGAAACCGAATTCGGTTCCGTCCGGGTACTTGCACGGCGAAAACCCGCGCGGTCCCCGAAGCGCCCCCTGCGCAACGGCCGGGACAGTACGCTCCGGTCGCTCAACCCCTCGGACGAGATCTGGCTGGATCGGATAGATCAACATTGCGTCGTGCCCCTGCTCATCCTTCGCAGGTACATAGACCCGGCCCGATTTGCCCACCAGCGCGCGATCGGCTTCGCGAACATCGCGGAGAACCCGCACGCGCTTCGGACTCTTACCCGTAACGTCAAAAATCTGAATGCGCTCGCCGTCGAGATCCGTGACGCACAGCTTGCCGAACGAAAACCCAAGTGACTTGGGATGCGTGAACACCTCGCTGTCATCCTTCTCATCGGGCTCATGAAACATACGCACGAAGTTCCCGCGATCGTCCAATTCCTGTACGCGGTTGTTCTTGAGGTCGGCCACATAGATTCGACCGAGGTCGTCCACTGCCACATCGATCGGCGTGTTGAAGAACCCCGGCTTGGAAGATGCTGATTCGGGATTCCGACCGGGGCCCCCGGTGAGCTGCACGAGCTTGGCCTGTTCATACCAGCCGACCTGGTGGTTGTGCGGGTCGGTCATGACCATTCGCTTCTTCGCGTCGAACGCCAGGCCGCCGCCCCAAGGCGCGTAACCCGGGTACGAATTGGTCCGGATGCCATAATCATCATGAAAGGAATTCAGATTGCTTCGAACGAGGCCGCCGCCGACCGGCCCGACCTGTGAAAAGACAACCGTTGGTGATTTGGCGTCAGGAAACACCGCGAGCGAGAGCGACTCGGCCGCCGCAAGCGGAGCATACCTCGGCGGTGACAACGGACCTCTCAGCCCCTGTGCATTCGCTTTTCCAACAGCAAAGGTCGTCCCGCGCGAACTCCCATCCCAGGATGGTGTCTGGATCGGCGCCAGCGGGACCGGGACTGTCGCGACCGGCACCGTGCTCGCTGCGTCCGGCTGAAATGTGGCGAAAAGCATCCAGTCCGCGGATCGATCGGGCTGCGCGAACAGCCGATACTCGAGCAAATCTGTTGCCTTACCGGCTGGAAACATCGCGAAACCCTTCGAGAAGGTTGGATCGTCCATGTCATATTTGACCCGCGTATATCGCGGCGCATCCGGCGTGGTGACGGGCGCGAGTTGCGTCGCCACCTTCAGGTCAAACCGTTCGCGTGATCCCCGAACTGCCGCCAACACAAAGTCGATAACTGATGCGAAGTGATACTCGTCGGCACCACTTCGCCCGACGCGGATCAGGGTAACACCATTTGAACCGTCTCTTGCAATTTCACCGAAGGGTCCGCCCTGACGCCCTTTCAGCTCAAATCTCCCAGTCGCGTCGCTCGCTCCAATGAAGATCGGCTGCGCGCCGATCTCCCAGCCCTCGCGACCGGCATCCGACCGCTGATAGACGGCGACCTCGGCCGCCGGCAGCGGACGGCCCGCATAATCCAGAATCATTAGCGCGCACAGTTCGGGCAGCGGTGAAAAGTAGGATCCGCTCGCCGGCGACCCGGTCCGATTGAGCACTGCCGCATCGAGTTCGCTGAAGGCGCGCGGGCCCGGCACGTCCATCATGGTGGGCGGCCCCGACACGCGGAACTCGCGCTGCACGAAATCCTCCATGCCGTCGCGTACGAGGCACTGTCCGACCGGCGCGTTCAGTCTGCTCAAATCGAACAGCCCCAGCTCCAGCCCGATGTCACGAAGCAGTGCCCAGTCCACCAGCTCGGCCGCCTGCGAGCCGGTTGGGCCCTTCGCCAGGCGCGGCAGCACGATCGCCGGCCGGCTCGCATCCTCTTTTCGTAGTTTCTCGCGCTGCCCCGGCGCGTCGCTGATATCGAATTGAACGACAATTCGATTGATACTGACGCGCTTCAAAATTCCGCGTGGCGCCGTCGGATAGACCGACCGTGAAAACAGCTCGTTGAGCGTTCGAATGTGAAACTGAATCCAATCCTCGAAGCAAAACGTATCGAGCATGCTCCGGGACGCCTTGAACGCGTCGTAGCGGTCTTTCGAGACGACCACGTTCAGCCCTACTGTCTCGCCCGGCTCAACGAATGTGTTGTTCCATTGCGCGATTTCGGCGTTTTCATGCTTCGTGTCGAGCTCCACCCTGATCGGCCCCACCCCGAGTCCGATGGCCGCGTCGATCACCTGCTCCCCCCCGGGCGGAAGCGCCGCCGCAACCCGCCCCGTTACCGGCGGCCCGCCCGGCGTCGAAACGCGATAGTCAAACGCCTTGGCCGCTGCGCTCCCCGCATTCAGGACGTGAATTGCGATTGCTTTCTCGCTCTTGCGCTCGATGTAAGCCGTCGTGAGATCGGCCAGATTAGGCTTCGTGGCCAGCACCGGGTCGCGTCGCATGTCGAGCGACCGCAGATGCGCCGCGTCCAGGCGGCGCGCGTTCCCCGCTCCGTCAAAAAGCAATACATCCGTTGCCCACTCAAGCGCCTTGCCAATGAGCTTTTCATTGGTGTCGAGCGTGACAACGTCGCGATAGCCGGCTCCGGGCTTTTCGCAGACATAGAGCAGCGGCGTGCCGGACTCCACTACTGCGGGCGCCGTCGTCTGACCGTAGCCAATACTCGCAATAGATAGAGTTAGGGCGGCGACGCACGTCGGACAGAGTCGCATCGTAGTTCCTTTCAAGGAACCGCGCCGCGATCGGGCCCACGATCGGCCGCAAACGCGTCGCGTGTTCTTCCTCAATCAGGATAACACGGCGCGAAGCCGCCGGGTAAGTTCGTCGGCGCGGCCGACCGCGTAGCTGCCGGCGTTCCAGCGAAACCCGAGCCCGTCACCTTCTCGGCGGGGAATGAGGTGCACATGAACATGATCGACAACCTGTCCGGCGGCGCGACCATTGTTTTGAAGGATATTCAATCCAGCCGCGCCCGTCACCGCGAGAACGGCAGACGCCAGTCGCGGAAGAACGGCCGCCATCGCGGCGGACAACTCGGCAGGCAGGTCCGTGATCTGTGCGTAATGGGCCCGCGGAATGAGCAGCAGATGCCCTTCAGCGAGCGGCCCTATATCGAGGAATGCGATGGTTTGCTTGTCTTCAAAAACCTTTGCCGCCGGAATCACGCCAGCGACGATTTTGCAGAAAATGCAATCGGCGCCCATCGTCGAGCGATGCCTCGCGCCTTAGGACTTTTCGGCCTTCGGTGCCTTCTTCTCGGCCGCGGGCTTCTCGCTGGACGGTTGCGGCGCCGTGCGATCCTTGTCGAGCCGTTTTCCGGTCTTCAACATTCGAATGCGCTTCTCGACTCGCTTGCGGCGAATGCCAGCCGATCGGCGGACGTCGCCCTTGGATGCCTCTTCCGTGCCCACCAGCTGCAGGATGGCCCAGGCGCCGTTGTCGCCGATGCGATGGTTGGCGAGATGGATGATTCGCGTGTAGCCACCCGGCCGATCGGCATATCGCGGCGCAACATCCGTCATCAACTTGTGAACCACAGAGGTCGCGACGAACGAAAACTTCTTCTTGTTGTACGCGGCGGGAACGACGCCAGTGCGGTGTCGACGACCACTGCGATTGAAGAGCACCTTTTCCCGGGCCGCGCGGCCCATTCCGTCGTAGGCCTCCTGTTGGTCGTTCGGGATGACCGCTCGGTCGCCGAGCATAGCAATCACGCGCTGCCGCGATCGCAGATCACCCTTCCGAGCAAGTGTGATGACGCGCTCGACGAAGCGCCGGATTTCCTTGGCTTTCGGCAACGTCGTGCGAATCTCACCGTGCTCGATCAAACTCTGCGCCATGTTGCGGCGCATGGCGATATTGTGTGACGACGTCCGCGTAAGTCCGCGGCCCGACAAGCGATGTCTCATGTGACGTACTCCAGGGTGCTATCTGCGATTAGACGACTTCGCCGTCGGGCTCCAGGTCTTCTTCGTCGCCGTCGGCCAATTCGGCCCCGCTCGCCTCGGCCCGCCCGCTCGACGTTCCGCCCAGCGAGAGACCAATGTCGGCCAGCTTCCGCTTCACTTCACGCAGTGAGGTCTTTCCAAAACTACGAAGCTTCAACAGCTCCGCCTCGCTCCAGACAACCAACTCGCCAACGGTCGTGATCTTGGCCGAGTCGAGACAGTTGGTGGCCCGAACCGAAAGATCCAGTTCTGAGATCGGCATGGCGAGCTTCGCAGCCATGCTCTCATCGACGACCGGTGCAATTTCCACCGGACGCACGTCCTGCTTGACCGCCATGGCCTCGCCGGCGTCTGAATATTGAACGAACGGATTCAGGTGCTTGCGGAGAATCTTGGCGGCTTCGACTAGCGCCATTTCAGGCGTGACCGTGCCTTTGGTCCAGATTTCCATGACAAGTCGATCGTAATTCGTCCGCTGTCCGACGCGCGTATCCTCGACGCGATATCGCACGCGTGTAACCGGCGAAAACGCCGAATCGACCGCGATAACGCCGATTACCTGCTCGGCCGTCTTGTTTTCCTCGGCGGTTCGATAGCCGCGACCCTTATCCACCGTCAGCTCGATGTCGAGCTTTTCGCCGGACGTCAGCGTCGCAATCAATTGATCCTTGTTGACGATTTCGACCGATGCATCGCCCTCAAAGCGATCCGCCCGGGCCTCGATCGTTTCACCCTTCTTGCCCTGCACCGAAAGATTGAGCGTTCGCGGTCCATCGCCCTCGATCTGAACCACAAGCGACTTGATGTTCAGGATGATCGCGGTGACGTCTTCAAGAACACCGCTGATGCTGGAAAACTCGTGATCAACGCCCGCGATTCGCACGGCCGTCACCGACGCGCCTTCCAGACTGGAAAGCAGAATTCTGCGAAGGCTGTTGCCGACTGTCGTACCGAAGCCGCGCTCGAACGGCTCAATGTAAAACCGCCCGTACTTCGGACTGCTCTGGGACGCGTCGCGCAACACGCGCGACGGCAACTCCAGCCCACGCCACCGAATACGCATCGGATTTGCCTCCCGTAAAACCGCGCCACGAATATCCGCGACATCATCCCCCGAATGTCGCGGGGCCGACTCGTCCGACCAGCGGGATTCCGCCGGCCGGGTTGTATCCAAAACGCTTGTCATCTACTGCAAAGCTCCACTATCAGGTTTTCTTCGACCGGAATCTGAACATCGTCACGGCTCGGGAGCGCATCAACGGTCCCTTCGAGATTCGCGACATCAACCCGCAGCCATTTCTGGACGGGCCGATTCGGATCGGCCTCAATCCAGGCCCGTACGAGCTTCTTGCTGCGTTCGTGCGCGGCCACGGTCACCTTGTCTCCGGCCTTCACTGCAAACGATGGACTGCTGACGGTCTGGCCGTTCACCTTGATGTGGCCATGCAGAATTGCCTGCCGGGCCGACTTTCGCGACGCCGCAAGATTCATCTTGCAGACGACGTTGTCCAGGCGGCGCTCCAACAGAAGCAGCAACGCGACGCCGGTGTTCTCAGGCGAACCAGACGCGATCTCGAAAATCCGCCGGAACTGGGCCTCGAGCACGCCGTAGTAGCGTTTGACCTTCTGCTTCTCGCGCAGACGTCGCCCATACTCCGTGCCCTTGGTCCGGCGAAACTGATGCATGCCTGGCGGGAAGTTCCGCCACTGCTTTTCCATCGGGCACTTCGCTGTTTCGCAGCGATGTCCCTTGAGCATCAGCTTGATGCCTTCTCGCCGGCAGCGCCGACAGGCGGGTCCTAACAATCGTCCCATGTCTCTGGCCTTCCTTCAGCGATTCTCGCGCGTTCCTCTTGAGCCCGTCCTACACTCGCCGCTTGCGACGCGGCCGGCAGCCGTTATGCGGCAGCGGAGTGACGTCTTCAACCGATTGGATCCGCAGTCCACCGGCTTGCAGTGCCGATACTGCCGATTCGCGTCCCGGGCCCGGGCCCTTCACGCGAACGTCGATCTCCTGGATGCCGAACTTCCGCGCCGCCGATGCAGCCGTTTCGGCCGCCCGTTGTGCGGCGAAGGGCGTGCTCTTGCGCGTGCCCTTGAAACCCACCGTCCCGGCTGACGCCCAGCAAAGCGTGGCGCCGTTTGTGTCGGTGATGGTGATCATCGTGTTGTTGAAGGTCGCATGAACGTGAACGATCGCCTTCGATACGCTCCGTCTCTGCTTCCGCTTGCCAACTGTCTTGCCCAACGCAAGTCCTCCCGTTCGTTCGCGTGGCCCTTCGGCCCGCGAAAATTAATGCCGCAGTTCCTTGACGCCCTTCTTCCCGGCAACCGTCTTCTTGGGGCCCTTCCGTGTTCGGGCGTTCGTCTTGGTTCGTTGTCCACGCACCGGCAGGCCGCGCCGATGTCGCGTGCCGCGGTAACACTGGATGTCCCGCAATCGGGCTATGTTCTGTTGAATCTGGCGCCGCAACTGGCCTTCGACCACATACGAACGGTCGATCACGCCCGCGATTCGGCTGACTTCGTCCTCGGTCAGGTTCTTCGCCCGAACGCTTGGATCGATGCCCGCCTCTTTGAGGATGTCCTGCGCGTTCGACGGGCCAACGCCGTAGATGTAGCGCAGCGCAATCTCAATGCGCTTGTCATTCGGAATCTCAACACCCGCGATACGAGGCATTCGCCATCCTCCGCACCGGCCCGCTCTCGGGCCGCGAAACTATCCCTGCTTCTGCTTGTGCCGCGGATTCGAGCAGATCACCCGCACGATTCCGCGCCGCTTCACAATCTTGCAATTCTCGCAAATACGCTTCACGCTGCTGCGCACCTTCATCGCCGCGCTCCCGCCGTCTACCGGCCGTCCGTCAAAATGTCCACGCCGCTCTCGGTCACGGCCACCGTATGTTCAAAATGCGCGGCCCAGCGGCCGTCCTTCGTCACTTGCGGCCAGCCGGTCGAGTCGCCGTGCCGCACGCCCGGGGCGCCCATCGCGACCATTGGCTCGACCGCCAGCACCATTCCCGGGCGAAGCTCAAAATCGCTCTTGAGCTGCTCTCGGTCGGTGTAGTTCGGCACCTTCGGGTCCTCGTGCATCGAGCGTCCGATTCCGTGGCCCACGAACTCGCGGATGACCGAAAAACCATGGTCCTCCACGAACTCCTGGATCAAGCCGGCGATCTCACTCCACCGCCGACCTGGCTTCATCTCGCGAATTGCCAGGTCCAGCGATGCCGATGTCGCATCCAGCAATCGCTGCACATCCGGGGCAATCGTTCCGACCGGCAGTGTCGTGGCCGAGTCGCCACAATAACCCTTCAGCCGGACGCCGCAGTCGATGCTGATGATTTCGCCCGGCTTCAACTCGCGTGGGCCCGGAATTCCGTGCACCACCTCTTCATTGACGCTGGCGCAAATCGCCGCGGGGAACGCCATCTTGACGTTCGGCACGCGTACGCCGCGAAACAACGCCTCGCCGCCATGCTCGACGATAATCCGGTCCGCCGCGTCGCCTAATACTGAAGTCCGCAGGCCCGGCTTCACCAGCCGCCGCATCTCTCGCAGGACTTCGACCACGACGCGCCCAGCGGCGCGCATAAGCTCGATCTCTCGCGCGCTCTTGAGCTCGATCCGGCCGGAGGCCACCGGCTTCGTCTTGGAACCGAACCAGCCGCTCACGCGCTTCATCCGTTGCCTCTGCACGCGGCGACGATTCGGGCGTACACGTCATCGATCTCGGCATTTCCGTCGATAGACGTCAGGACGCCACGTCCGCGGTAATAATCGATCAACGGCCGGGTCTCGGCGTGATACGTCGTCAACCGCTGCGATACCACCTGCGGCTCGTCGTCTTTTCGCCGAACCAGTGCCGTTCCACACAAATCGCACACGCCGGCCCGCCGTGGCGGCGAATACGATTCGTTAAACACGCTACTGTCCTTCGGACATGTCCATCGCCCCGTCAGTCGGCGGGATACAACGGAGTCGTCCGCATTAATGCTCACTACGCGATCGATCGGCCGCTTCAACATCGCGAGCCGTTCGTCGAGGCCTTCGGCCTGCGGAATTGTTCGCGGAAAACCGTCGAGAACAAATCCGCCACTCGCCTCGGGGCCGCTGATCCGGCAGATCATCATCCGCAGGATCAGGTCGTCGGGGACCAGTGATCCCGCGTCCATGAATGTCTGGGCCAGCTTGCCCAGTTCCGTCTGGGACTTTCGCTCAGCCCTCAAAATGTCGCCGCTCGACAGGTGGACCGCTCTGAGTTCGGTCGCCAGCCGGCTGGACTGGGTTCCCTTCCCGGCGCCCGGGGGCCCGAGCAGGACCAGTCTCACGTGTACGCTCCCTTGATTCGCGGACCTCCGCCTTCGCCGCCGTCGAGGAAACCGGCATAGTTCCGCATGATCAGGTTAGCTTCGATTCGTTGCACAAGATCCAGTGCCACACTCACCACGATGAGGAGACCGGTTCCGCCGAGGAACGAGGTCACCAGCATTGGAATGTTCAGCAATTCGCCGATGAGCTGAGGCACCAGGGCAATCAACGCGAGAAAACCCGCGCCGACATAGGTGATGCGCGTCATTACGGTCTCAAGGTAGTCTGCAGTCCGGCGACCTGGACGAAGACCGGGAATAAAGCTTCCGTAATCGCGAAGCTGATTGGCCATTTCCTTCGGCTGGAACTGCACGGTGGTCCAGAAGTACGCGAAGAAGTAAACCAACGCGATATAGCAGGCCGCATAGACGAAACTCGTCAGGTCGAACGAATCAGCCAGGACGCTGAAGAACGATCCACCGAACGCGCCGGCCAGATATCGGAACAGCATGGCCGGGAAAAGCAGAAGCGAACTGGCAAAGATGATCGGCATGACGCCGCCATGATTGACCCGCAGCGGCAGGTACTGCCGCGCTCCGCCGTACACGCGCCGGCCGCGAGTCTGCTTGGCCTGTTGAATCGGAATGCGCCGCTGTGCCTGCGTAATAAGGATGGATCCCGCGACCACTCCGACGAACGCAAGGATCAGGAACACGATCTTCGCTGGCCCAATCTTGCCCTCGCCGCTTCCACCGACGCTTGTAGTCGAATTCTGCCAGACGTAGAGAATCGCGTTTGGCATGCGTGAGACGATGCCGGCCATGATGATCAAACTGATACCGTTGCCGATGCCGTATTCGTCGATCTGCTCGCCAAGCCACATCAGGAACAAGCAGCCGGCCGTCATTCCGGTCAGGCCCATGGCCCAGAACTTGAACGTTCCGCTGAACTCGGGATAGACCAACCGGGTCTGCTGCATGTAGCGCAGCCAGAAGACGCCCTGAATCAGGCACAACCCGACCGTCGCGTAACGGGTGTATTCCTGGATCTTCTTCCGCCCCGCGTCGCCTTCTTTCTGCAGCTTCTCAAGCGACGGAACGACGGTCGCCAGAAGCTGAAAAATGATTGACGCCGAAATGTACGGCATGATTCCGAGACCAAACAACGTGCTCTGCTGCAGGTTGCCGCCCGTGAACATCGCGAAGTATTCGCTGAGCTGGTTCAAGCTCGATTCTTCGGGCGCGGTCTGGAAGTGCTGTCGCAACTGGTCCTGGTCCACGCAAGGTAGCGGCACGTAGAACCCGATGCGGTACACGCACAGCAACCCAACCGTGAACAGAACCTTGTTGCGCAGGTCCCGAATCTTGAAGATGTTGAGAAACGCTCGAAACATCTGACGTCCTCGCCGTTCGCGCCGGCGTTATTCCTTGTTTTTTCCGGAGTCCGGCTTCGCGTCGCCCTTCGGCTTCGCACCTTCCGGTTTCTTCTTTGGCTTGGCCTCGCCCTGCGTGTCGGCCTCTTCCGCCTTCTTGCCCTTGACCTTGCCGCCTTCCGCAGGCGCGTCCTTCGCCTTCGGCGCCGGAGGCCGCGGGATGAATTTCTTCTTGGGCTGCGGCCCGAGCTTCTTCACGGCCCCGCCAGCCGACTCAAGCTTCTTGACTGCCTGTCCGCTGAACCGTTGCGCTTCGACGGTCAGCTTCTTTGAGACCGTTCCATCGCCCAGAATCTTCACCGACCCATCGGCGTCATGGATCAGGCCGGCCGTCTTCAGCGTAGCCGCGGTGACGTGGCTGTTCGGCTCAAACGTCGCATCCAGATCGCCGACGTTGACGACCTGATACTCGGTGCGGAAGTTGAAGTTCGAAAAGCCGCGCTTCGGCAGGCGTCGGAAAATCGGCAGCGATCCACCTTCGAATAGCAAGCGCTGCTTCGCGCCAGTTCGAGCGCCGGCGCCCTTCGTTCCGCGCCCGCTCGTCTTGCCGTGTCCGCTGGCCTCGCCTCGACCGACGCGCTTGCGTCGTCGATGGGCGCCCGCCGCCTTCGTGATTTCTGTGATATTCATCTCAACAACCCAGTCACGTATCTGGACCGGTATTCGGCCCTGTTCAAACTCTTGGCCGATCAGCTCGCCAACGCCACGCCGCGTAATGCTTCAACTGTCTCGCGGCTGCGCAGCCGGGTGAAGCCATCTATGACCGCCTTGGCCACATTCTTTGGACTCGAAGATCCATAGACCTTGGTCAGGCAATCCTTGATGCCCGCCAGCTCCAGAATCGCGCGTACACTCTCACCCGCGATAAGGCCGGTTCCTTCAGACGCCGGAATTAACCGAACCTTGCTCGCTCCAAATCGACCCATGACTTCATGCGGAAGCGAAGAGCCGACGATCGTGACGCGCATCAGATTTGCCGAAGCGCGCTTTCGCGCCTTTTCCACCGCCGGCGGAACTTCGCGTGCCTTTGCATAGCCGATGCCGACCCGGCCGCGCCGGTCACCCACGGCGACCAAAGCGCCGAAGCTGAACCGTCGACCGCCCTTCACGACAGCCGAACAGCGATAGACTCGGATGACATTTTCATCCAGCCCGCCGGAGTCATCGCGATCGCGATCACGTCCGCCCGATCTTTGTGAGTTCATTCGCGACATGCTTTACCTCGATCCGTCAGCCGGATCGCGTGGCTCCTAAAACTGCAATCCGGACTCGCGCGCCGCATCAGCGAGCGCCTTGAGCCGGCCGTGATATCGATAGCCGTTTCGATCGAACGCCGCTTGGCGGATGCCCTTCATTCGGGCTCGAGCCGCCAGCGTGCGACCGACGATCGCCGCCGCGTTCTTGTTGCTTCCGATCTTGAGCTCGGCCGCGAGATCCTTGTCGCGCGAGCTTGCGGCGCAAATCGTCTTGCCGCCCGCGTCGTCGATGAGCTGGGCGTAGATGTGCTGATTGCTCCGGAAGACCGATAGCCGCGGTCGCTCCGTACTTCCGGATACGCTCGAGCGCACCCGCGCCTTGCGCTTCTGCCGACGATTCTTTTTCTGTTCCAGCGTATTCATGGACTTTAAACCATCCGTTCGCGTCAGGATCCGGCCCCGCCGGCGCCGGCGAATGCCTTGCCCGCCTTGCGGCGAATCTGCTCGCCTGCATAGCGGATACCCTTGCCCTGATATGGCTCGGGCGGACGCACGTCCTTGATCGTTCGACAGAACTGCCCGACCACCTGTCGATCAATGCCGGTCACGGCGAACTTGGCGGGAGTCTCGTTGCCCTTCGTGGCCGGAATTTCGATTTCGACTTTTACCCCGGTCGGAATCTGAAGACCTACGGCGTGCGCGAAACCGACCGTCAGCTCAAACTTGGCGCCTGCCACCTTGCAGCTATAGCCGGTGCCATAGATTTCCATCTTGGTCGAGTAGCCCTCGCTGACTCCCTTGACCATGTTGTTGACCAGGGCCCGCGTCGTTCCGTGTAAAGCGCGCAACTGACGCGTGTCACCGTCCCGCGTGACCTTGATCGACTTGTCCTTGTCGAGCACTTCGATCTTCACGCCCGACGGGAAATTCCAGGTCAGGTTGCCCTTCGGGCCGCCGACCTTGACGAGTCGCTGCTGCACCTCGATCTTTACGCCCGAGGGGATGGCAATTGCTTTTTTTCCGATTCGAGACATTGCTGTCGCCTTAGTAGACTGTGCACATCAGCTCGCCGCCGACCTTTTGCTCGCGGCACTGCCGATCACTCAACACACCGCGGTTCGTCGAGACAATCGAAATACCCATGCCATTGCGGACGCGCGGAAGCTTGTCGACGCTCACATAGAGCCGACGGCCGCTGCGTGATTGCCGGGTCAGGTCAGTAATGACCTTCTCGCCCTTCGGGCCGTATTTCAGCTCGACGCGAATGACGCCCTGCGGCTTACCTTCAACGACGTCGAATCCCTTGATGTAACCTTCGTCCTTCAAGACCTTGCAGATATTTGCGGCGGTCTTGCTTTGACGGAGCTTCACTTCTTTCGAGCCGTTTCGGACGCCGTTGCGGATCCGCGTCAATGCATCTGCGATCGTATCACTCCACATGCCGTCTGCCTCAAATCCTTGTGAGCGTCGCCGCGCTCGCTACCAACTGGCCTTCCGAACGCCCGGCAACATTCCCGCATGGGCCATGTTGCGGAAACAGATCCGACACAGACGAAACTTGCGGTATACGGCTCGCGACCGCCCGCACTGCGAACACCGCGTGTAAGCCCGCACTTTGAATTTGGGCGTCGCCTTTGACTTGTTTACCCACGCCTTGGTCGCCATCCGCCTTCGTCTCCTCGCTACGTTCTATTGCCGGAAAGGCATCCCGAGATACTTCAGGAGCGAAAGACTCTCCTGATCATTCAGGGCCGTCGTGACAAATGTGATGTTCATTCCCTGCTGGAATTCCACTTTGTCCGCGTCGACTTCCGGAAAAACTGTCTGTTCGGTCAGGCCCATATTGAAATTGCCGCGCCCGTCGAACCCCTTCGGATCCAGTCCGCGAAAGTCGCGAACGCGGGGCATGGCCACGCTGATGAGCCGGTCCATGAATTCGTACATCCGCTTCCCGCGGAGCGTCACCTTCAAGCCGGTGTCCATGCCCTGCCGGAGTTTGAAGTTCGACACGCTCTTCTTGGCCTTGCAGACCAGCGGCAGCTGCCCGGTGATCGAGGCCAGTTCCTTGCGGGCGCTTTCGAGTCGCTTTCGCTCCGCGATCGCCTTACCCACGCCCATCGACACCACGATCTTGTTCAGACGCGGAATCGACATCGGGTTCTTCCGCTTCAGCTCGTCTTTGAGCTTCGGCAGGACTTCGTTCTGATATTTTTCCAGCATGCGTGCCATGGCAACGCCTCACGATTCGGCCGTTCAGGCCACTCAGGCCTTCTTGGCCGACACTTCGCTCAATACTGTTCCGCTCTTCGTCACGCGACGCTTCGCCGTGATCTTGCCGGAACCATCTCGTTCAACTTCAAATCGAACTCGCGACGGCTTGCCCGACTTCGGGTCGATCGGCAACACGTTCGACGAATGGATCGGCGCTTCCTTTCGGATTCGACCGCCCTGTGGATTCTGGCGGCTCGGCCGAAGGTGTCGGTACACCAGGTTGACGCCTTCGACGAACACGACGTCGCGCTTCGGGACGACGCGCAATACCTTGCCCGTTTCGCCGCGATGATCGCCCGCGATCACCGCAACCATGTCGCCTTTTTTGACTTTCGCTGCCATCGCAACCTTCCTGCTCAGACGACCTCGGCCGCCAGCGAAACAATCTTCATGAAGCCCCGCTCACGGAGCTCGCGTGCCACGGCGCCGAAGATGCGCGTCCCGCGTGGATTGCCTTCCGCGTCGATGATCACCGCGGCGCTTCGGTCAAACCGCACATAGCTGCCATCCGGCCGGCGAACCGGCTGGGCCGTTCTCACCACCACGCAACGAACTTTTCGACGCGTGCTCCGCTCTTTGCGGTTGTTGCCGACGTAATACTCGCTGTTCGGCAGCGCCTTCTTCACCGTTCCGATGAAGATGTCGCCCACCGTCGCCGTCTTCCGCTGAAACCGGCCGCTGGCAGTCGAGCCCTTCAGCACCTGGATCACCTGCACGACTTTGGCACCGGTGTTGTCCGCCACGTCTAATTCCGCTTCAGCATGAACCACGGCGGCCTACTCCTTACCTTCGTGCCGACTGATGATCCGAACCAGTCGCCAATTCTTCGTCCTGCTGATCGGCCTGCATTCCGTGATCTCAACCCGGTCGCCGACGCGGGCTTCGTCCTTCTCGTCGTGGGCGTGCAGTCGCGTCCGCCGCTGCAGGTACTTGCCGTACTTGGCCATCTTCACGAGTCGGTCAATGCGGATCTTGATGGTCTTGTCACGCACATCCGACTCGACGACGCCGATCAGCGTCCGCCGATGTTTCCGTTCAGTTGCTGGGGCTGTCGTGCTCATGGGTCTCGCCAATCCGTCCAATTCTTACTTTGTCGCCGCCTTGGTCTTCTTGGTTTTGGCCGGCTTTGCCTGGGTCGGTTCGTTCTTCGCGCTCGTCGCGGCCGGCTTCTTTGCCTTGACGGCAGCCGGCTTGGACGCCGGGGCCCGCTCAACCGGCGCGGCCGTTGCTGGTCTGCTGGAAATCTCGTGCTCGCGCATGATCGTCAACACTCGGGCGATCTCGCGTCGCGTCTTGCCGAGCTGCGTCGGGTCGGCCAGCTTTTCGGTGACGGCCTGGGCCCGCAGGTCGAACAAGTGTCGCTCGAGCCGCGAAAGCTCGCCGTGCAGCTCGTCCTTCTTCATGTGTCGCAGATCCGCGGTTTTCATGCTGCTGCTCCAATCGCTCCTTAGACCGCGTGTCGCCGCTTCAGGAAGCGGCAGCGAACGGGCATCTTGTGTGAGACGCGCGACAAAGCCATCCGCGCGATGTCTTCACCGACACCCGAAACCTCGAACATCACTGTGCCCGGCTTGACGACAGCGCACCAGAACTCCGGTTCGCCCTTGCCGCTTCCCTGCCGGACTTCCAACGGCTTTCCCGAGACCGACTTGTGCGGGAAGATCCGCACCAGCACGCGTCCTTCGCGCTGCAGGAAGTGCGACAACGCCACGCGACCCGCCTCGATCTGTCGCGCCGTGACCCAGCCCATCTCGAGCGACTGCAGTCCGTATTCGCCGAAAGCGACGTAATTGCCGCGCGAAGCCACGCCGCGCATGATGCCGCGCTGTTGCTTCCTGTACTTAACTCGTGCCGGCATCATCGCCATGGCCGATTTCCGTCCTTCCGTCTCTTACAGGCGTCGTCGCCGCTGTCCGACCAATCCAGTGCTGGGCAACTCTGCTTCCGGCATTTCTTCGCCGTAGCGACCCAGGTACAACCAGACACGAACGCCGATGGTTCCATAGGTAGTGCGGGCGATGGCGTATCCGTAGTCAACACGCGCCTGCAACGTCTGCAGCGGGATCGAACCCACTTTTTGCGTCTCGACGCGTGCCATTTCCGATCCGCCCAGCCGTCCCTTGCTGATGATCTTGATGCCCTTTGCGCCCGCCTGAATGGCCGCATCGCATTTCTGCTTCATCACGCGTCGGAAACTTGCCCGCTTCTTGAGCTGCTCGGCGATGCTCTGCGCCACCAGCTGCGCGCTGAGATCGGGATTCTTGATTTCGAAAATATTCACCGCCACTTTGCGGTCGATCAGGTTTTCGAGCTCTTCCTTCAGCTTGTCGACCTCGGCGCCCTTCGGACCGATCACCAGTCCCGGTCGGGCCGTGTGAATGATCAACTTCACTTCGTTGCGAGTCCGCTCGATCTCAACCTTGGCGCATCCCGGAAATGGGGCGGTGTTGTTCAGCCGTCGCTCGATGAGCCGCCGGATCTTGAGATCCTCGCCCAGAAACTCGCTGTAGGCCGCCTTCGGTGCGTACCAGCGTGAGCGCCATTCTTCGGTGATGCCGACGCGAAAGCCGATCGGCGAAATCTTCTGTCCCATGACTTACCTCGGCCCTTCGGCGACCGTCACCACGATGTGACTGGTCCGCTTGAGAATCTGGTGCGCTCGGCCGCGATCCTTCGGCTGAAACCGCTTGATCATCGGTCCGCCGTCCACGCGCGCCTCATGCACGAAAAGTTTCGAAACATTGGCTTCCTGGTCGTCGGCATCCGCCATGGCCGCCCGAAGCACCTTCTCAACAAACACGCTCGCCCGCTTCTTCGTGAACTTCAGCAGATCGAGGGCTTCGTTCACATGCCGGCCGGAGATCAATGCCGTCACCAGCCGGATTTTGCTCGGGCTCATCCGCGCGAAGCGATGCTTCGACGTGAAGTGCGTTCGAGTTTTCTTGCCTGTGTCTGCCACGATACGTCTCCGCCGATCAACCCTTCGCCGGTGCTGCGGCCGTTGCCTCTTCCTTCTTCACACCCGAGTGCCCGCGGAAAATCCGCGTCAGTGAAAACTCGCCGAGCTTGTGGCCGACCATGTCTTCGGTCACGAACACCTTGGCGAATCCCTTGCCGTTGTGCACGTCAAACGTCCGTCCGACAAACTCGGGAACGATGGTGCAGCGCCGCGCCCATGTCTTGATGATGTCGCGTCCGCCGGTCTCCACCGCCTTCTGCACCTTGCGGAACAGCTTCGGATCGACAAACGGTCCCTTTTTTAGACTGCGGCCCATCGGCTCAACCTCTTACTTGTTCTTGCCCGGGATCGACACCAGACCGTACCGCACGCTCATGCGTCGCCGCATGATTCGACGGTTCGAGTTTCTTCGAGGATTTCGCGTCCGGCCGCCCTTGGCCAACTTGCCCGTCGGGCTGCAAGGATGCCGCCCGCCGCCCGATCGACCTTCGCCTCCGCCCAGCGGGTGCGCGACCGGATTCATGGCAACTCCGCGGACATGCGGACGGCGACCCAAATAGCGTCGTCGCCCTGCCTTACCCCAGCGGATGTTGGCGTAGTCAGAATTCCCCAGAACGCCGATTGTCGCCCGGCATTCGATCCGCACTTGTCGGATTTCGCCTGACGGAAGCGTGATCGTCGCCCAGTCGCCCTCGCGAGCCATGAGCCGCGCGGCGACACCGGCCGTGCGAACCAGCTTGCCGCCCTGACCGGGTGTCATCTCGATGTTGTGGATTTCCATGCCAACCGGCACGTGCGCCAGCGGCAGTGCATTGCCGACTTTGGGTTCCGCGCGGGGTCCGTTCTCGATCTTTTCGCCGACCTTCAAACCGGCCGGGGCGAGAATGTATCGCAACTCATTGTCTGAATACCGAACCAACGCAATAAAGCAGTTTCGATTCGGATCGTACTCAATCGCCTCGACTTTGCCGGCCACATCATCCTTGTTCCGCTTGAAGTCGATCACGCGATACATTCGCTTGTGACCGCCGCCGCGGAACCGCGACGTGGTGAAGCCCTGGTTGTTGCGCCCCCCGGTCTTCGGCAGCGGCTGCAGCAGCGACTTCGTCGGCTTGCGATGCTTGTCGCTCAGCTCGGCAAAATCGTTGACGCTGCTGAAGCGGCGTCCGGCCGACGTCTTCTTGTAGATTCTGATGCCCATAGCACTGCGTCCTGGCGTTTCGGTCGGGCCGCGTTCGCCCGAAAGTCACTTCCTAGAACAGATCAATATGGTGATCCGGGTGCAATACGACCACGGCCTTCTTCAAATCCGATGTCTGGCCGACGTGGTAGCGATATCGGCGGCTCTTGCCCGCTCGAATATTTGTCCGCACGTCCATGACCTTGACGTTGTAAATCTTCTCAACTGCCTCGCGAATCTGCGTCTTCGTTGCAGTCGGATGAACCGCAAATGCATACGAGCCGCCGCGGCCCGGACGCGTCTTTGTCTTGTCGTGCGACTGCTGCGTCTGGTGCGTCGACTTTTCGGTGATCAGTGGTCGGATGATTGTCTGGTAGATATCCATCGTCACACCTTACGCCGAGGCCTTGGCCGACACGCCGCTCATCAACGCCTTGAACGCGTCCCGGACGAACACCACCTTGCGGTTTCGCAAAACGTCGTACGCATTGATCTCGGCAACCGGCTTGATGTTCAGCGTCGCAATGTTTCGACCAGCCCGGTAGATCGTCGCGTCGCGATCCGCAACCGCCATCAGGCAGCCGGCATCGGCCTTCAGCGCCTTGAGGACGGCGAAAAACTTCTTGGTCTTCGGCTGATCCAGCTTGAACTGATCCAGGATCATCGTGTGCCCGGATTCCATCTTGGCCAGCAATGCCGAATCACGGGCCAGTCGCCGCATCCGCTTCGGCAGATCCAGCGTGAAGTCACTTGGGCGCCGCGGAAAAGCGCGACCGCCGCCGCGTCGCGTCGGAGTCCGGATGGGCCCGACGCGGGCGTTTCCGGTTCCCTTTTGCTTATAAAGTTTGCGATTTGCGCCGTGGGTCTCGCGCCGGTTCTTCTGCCGCACTGTCCCCTGCCGCTGCGCCGAGCGATACGCAACGATCGCCTGCTTCAGGAGGGCCGGCCGAACCTTGCCGCCGAGCTGCTCCGGATCCACTTTCTCGGATCCGATCTGCTTTCCCAACATGTCGTACACAGGTACGTCGATCATGGCTGCACGCTAGGCTTTGGCCTTGGATTTCTTGGTTTTGCTCTCGCGGATGACGACGTACCCGCCCCTTGGTCCGGGGATGGCGCCCTCAATCGCGAGCAGATTTTTGTCTTTGTCGATCTGGATGAGCCGCTGATTTCTCGCCGTCCGGCGATCAGCCCCCATGTGCCCCGCCATCTTCTTGCCCTTCTTGATCGAACGACCGCGACCGCGATCGCCCGCCATGGCACCGATGCCGCCTGGCGAACGGTGCTTGCGCTCCGTGCCGTGCGATCCGGGCTGTCCGCCGAAGTGATGGCGCTTCATGACGCCCTGGAAGCCGAAACCGCGCGTCATACCGATGACGTCTACATAGCCGATCCCGCGCGTCTCGAACTGCTCCACCGTCACGATGTCGCCCTGCTTGACGTCGGTCGGCTCAGTCAATCGGATTTCGCGGATGAATCTTTTCGGAGTGGTGTTGGCCTTGCGTGCGTGGCCGATGGCGGGAAGTTTCGAGCGACTGGCTTTCACCTCGTCAAAGCCCAACTGTACGCCGTCATAACGATGAACGTCTTTCGAGCGCACCGCCAGCACCGTACACGGCCCGGCTTCCACCAGCGTGACTGAAACCGACGCACCCTTCGGATCGAAGAGCCGCGTCATGCCAACTTTTTTGCCCAGTACGGCCGCGATCATATCGAAACCACTACCCTGTTCGTGTCACACGAACTTCGTTTGACAAATCCGCGCGATAAAAGCTCACGCGGCGAACTGTATTTGCAATTGGACGACAGCCGCAGGCGTCCGACGCCGACTTAGCGCCGCCTCGCCTACGCCTTGATCTTGACGAACACGCCGGCCGGTACGACGAGGCGGTTCAACGCCTCAACCGTTCGCGCCGTCGGCTCGAAAATGTCAATCAGCCGCTTGTGCGTCCGAATCTCGAACTGCTCACGAGACTTCTTGTCAATGTGCGGCGAACGCAGAACCGTGTAGCGCTCGATGCGCGTCGGCAGCGGAATGGGGCCGCACACCCGGGCGTTCGTCCGCTTCGCGTGATCAACGATGTCGCGCGCAGACGAGTCCAACGAGCGGAAGTCGTATGCTTCCATCCGGATGCGAATTCGATTCCCTTTCACAGCCACGCTGGCATCTCCAACTTCACGTCCTGCACCGGCTCCCGTTCGTAGCCGGGTCGTTGACTATACCAAAGCGTCGCTGGCTGTCAACAATCCTTTGTGCGGCAACGAATTGGGCACGCTGCCGCCTTCCGACTGGCGTTGGTCGCTTCGCACTAGACCACCGCAACAATATGTCATCTCAAAACTTATGATAAAATGCCATTTCTCAGCTCGCGCCCCCTGGCCACTGACGCAATCCGGCCAAACAGAATCTTGCCTCAGTTTTTGATATCGCAGGCACAACGCTTGCTTGTCCGTACCCGTCCATCGCTCTATAGTGCCGCGCCTGTCCTTACTGCTCGTTTCAATGCCAACTGACCGCAAAAGAGTGATCATCCTTGGATCGACCGGCTCGATCGGCCGCAGCGCCCTTTCGGTCGCCGAGAATCTCAAATCCGAGATTGAAATCGTCGGCCTTGCAGCAAATTCGCAGTGGGAACGACTCGCCGAGCAGGCCCTGCAATTCCGACCAAAGGCAGTCGCAATTGCCGATGATCGCTTCGCCGGCGTTATTCGCGATCGTCTGCACGTCGATTCCGTGCGCCCCACGGTATTCGCCGGCGGCGATGCACTCGTTCAACTCGTTCGCGAAGTCGATGCCGATTTCGTGCTCGCCGCGGTGGTCGGCGCGGCCGGCCTCCCATCGACGCTTGCCGCAGTCGAGCGCGGACTCACAATCGGACTGGCAAACAAAGAAACGCTCGTCGTGGCGGGCAGCGTGGTGGCCCCACTCGCCGCGCGCACCGGTGCAACGCTCATCCCCGTCGACAGTGAACACTCCGCAATCTTTCAGGCCATGCACGCCGGATCCCACGCTGAAGTCGAGAAGATCGTCCTGACCGCATCCGGCGGCCCTTTTCGCACCTGGTCGACCGAGCAAATCCGCGCCGCCACCCTTGGCGACGCCCTCAAGCACCCCACCTGGCAAATGGGCCCGAAAATCACCATCGATTCGGCCACCATGATGAACAAGGCCCTCGAAATCATCGAGGCCAAATGGCTCTTCAACATTCCGCCCGATCGGATCGAAGTCGTCATTCATCCCGAGTCGATCATTCATTCAATGGTCCAGTTTCACGACGGCTCAATCGTCGCCCAGATGGGCGCCCCGGACATGCGAACGCCCATTCAATACGCCATGACCTATCCGCGCCGCCTGCACGGCCAGGCCGATCGCCTCAATCTCGCCGCGTTGCGCAGCATGAACTTTGAGCCGCCCGACTCGCACCGCTTTCCAGCGCTTCGGCTGGGCCACGAAGTCGCCCGGCGTGGTGGAACGGCCGGAGCTGCCTTTAACGCCGCCAACGAGGCCGCCGTAGACGCCTTCCGCGCCGGCAAGCTACGATTCACCGAGATTGTGCAGCGCGTCGAAGACGTTTTGGGCCGACACACTTTCAAGGAGTGCCCCGGCCTCGACGACCTGCTGACAGTCGACGCCTGGGCGCGGGCCGCGACTAATACGCAATGAGGGATTGATGCTCGAATTCATTCATACGTCGGGGCAGGCGCTGGCGCAGTCGTCCATCACTGAAACGCTGACCAGCGCGTGGTACTTGCTGCTCGTCCTCATCGGCTTCTCGATCGTCGTTTTCTTCCACGAACTCGGGCATTTCCTCGCCGCCAAATGGGCCGGTGTGCGCGTCGAACGCTTCGCGATTGGATTCGGTCGGGAACTGGTTGGATTCACCAAAGGCGGAACACGCTATTCGATCAACCTTCTCCCGCTCGGCGGCTACGTCAAAATGCTTGGTCAGGAAGACTTCGCCGTCGACAAGGAAGGCGAGCTCAAGGTCCGCGACAATCCCGACTCGTTCACCAGTAAATCCGTCGGCAAGCGCATGGTCATCGTCTCGGCCGGCGTCGTAATGAATCTGCTTTTCGCCTGCGTGGCTTTCGCAGGCGTCATGATGCTCGGCCAGTACTCCGTGCCGGCCATCGTGGGCTATGTCGATCCGACGTCGGCCGCCATGCGTGCTTCGATCCAGCCGGGCGACCGTATTGTGGGAGTGAACGGCGATCCGATTCGCTCCTTCGAAGACCTTTTTCACGCAGTCACACTCTCTGATCAGAATCAGGAACTCGAACTCACGATTGAACGCGACGGCAAGATTGTCGAGCCGAAGCCCCGCGTCCTGCCCGAATACAAGCCCGAGACCGCACTGCGCCAGCTCGGGCTCGCGCCTCCCATGAATCGCCGCGTCCTCGTCACTTCGATGCGTCCGTTCGGGTACTCGCCGACGGATGAGCTCCAGGCGAACGACCTGTTGGTGCGAATCGGCGCAGGCCCCGACGCTCGCCCCATTAAGCACATTGGAGAAGTCTTTCAAGCCCTTCAAGACTCGCGCGGTCTCCCGGTCGAGCTCGTCGTGGCCAGACCCACAGGCCCGGTCGATTGGAAGTCGCTCACCGCAGTCGAATCCGATCTCCCGGCACAAACCCTCAATGTGAAGTCCGTCGCCCCCGCCCGCTTCCTACCTTCCGATGGCTCTGATCCGGCCTCATCGTCGCTGCTCGGCTTGGTTCCGCGACTGCTCGTTACCTGGGTCGACATGGGGAGCGCGGCCGAGCTTGCCGGCCTTCGGCTCTACGACGTCATCGTTCGCGTCGGCAACATTTCAAATCCCACGCACGCCGACTTCAAGCGCGCCGTCGAGTCGCACGGCGACGAAGATATTCCCATCGCTGTCCGTCGCTCGAACGACGCCAACGAAACACTCAGCGCCGCCGCCGTTGCGCTGCTCGCCAACAACCGTGACGCGCTGATAGAGGACAGCTATCGCGATCCAGCCGCCGCCCGGCGCAAGCTCGATGGCTTGCTCAGCTCTGCAAAGCTGGACAAGGCCGACGCCGCCCACATCCAGGCCGTTGCCGCGTCAAAGCGCGATGGCGCAGCTTGGCGCACTTGGCTCGATTCGGTCGATGTGCATCACTTCGTTGTGCGGCCCAAGGCGCCTCGCTCGCTGACGGGCGATAGCGGCAAACCCTCAATCGGTGTTCAGTTGTGGCCCTGGGAAGACGATTGCGTCGTCGTTAGCGACGTGCAGGACACCCTTCGCGGCCGAACGTCGGCCGCCCGCCGCAGCGGCATTCCTCAGGGCGCCGTAATCATCGCCGTGGACGACCAGCCGGTCCGCCGCTGGACCGAACTGCTGGAAATCTTCCGCAAGCATGCGGGCAAATCAGTTCGTATTCGTTATCGACTCGGCGACGCCCAGGCAGACGTAGCATTCAATGTCCCGGCAAGCATCAACACCGGAATTGATATTTCACCGGACGCGACCATTACAGAAATTGCCGGCGCAACCAGCGCCGACATTCAATCCGGCGGAAAGTCCAACACCGTCGCCCTTCCCGATTGGCAGGTCATCGAGGCCATTCTTCGTAAGCACGTGGGCGAAACCGTCACCGTGAAGTATGTCACCCGCGACGGCCAGCGGAAGGAAACCAGCTTCGCCGTCACCGAAGACAACATTGATCCCTGGCTTCAGCGGGTCGCATTTGCGCCGCCTTTTCAGTGCTACCCGCTACGCGAGTTTGTTCGCGAAACCAATCCGCTCAAGGCGCTGGTCCTTGGCTGCAAACGCGCCTACGCGGCAACCATCCAGACCTATCTCACCATCAAGCACATCGTTTTCACGCGCGAAGTAGGCGTGCAGAACATTTCCGGCCCGCTCGGAATCATCCGCCGTGGATCACAGATCGCCGAGGGCGGCATTACCCAGTTGCTCTGGTTTCTCGGCCTGATCTCCGCCAACCTGGCCGTCATCAACTTCCTGCCCATGCCGATCGTCGACGGCGGACTGTTCATCTTTCTCCTGCTCGAGAAGATTCGCGGCGAACCGGTCAGCATCAAGACGCAGGTCGTCACCCAACTCATCGGAATCGCCCTCATTATCTCGATCTTCCTGTTCGTGACCTTCCAGGACATCGCCAACTGGAATCGCTGACGCGCCCATGACCGGCAATGTCCCCGATTCCCTGCTGCGACTGACCGGCGAGCTGGAAAAACTCCCCGGCATTGGCCCGCGCTCCGCCGAACGCATCGCGTTTCACATCCTCAAAGCCGAAAAGGAAGACGCACTCCGACTGGCCGACGCCGTTCGCGACGTAAAGGAAAACGTCCGTCATTGCCGGATCTGCTACAACCTCACCGAAGCCGATCCCTGCCCGATCTGCGCCGATCCTCGCCGAGACCAATCCCAAATCGTCGTCGTCGAGCAACCCAAGGATCTCATTCAACTTGAAGCGACCGGAATGGTGCGCGGCGTCTATCACGTGCTCTTGGGCCACATCGCCCCGCTCGACGGAATCGAGCCGGGCGACCTGACGATCGACGCACTCGTCAAGCGCGTCCGAGCCGGCGGCGTGCAGGAAGTCATCCTCGCCACCAACCCAACGCTTGAAGGCGAAGGCACTGCCCTTCACATCAAAAGCGTTCTGACGCAGCAGGGAATCAAAATCTCTCGACTCGCGCGCGGACTACCGAGCGGCTCGCAAATTGAGTATGCAAGCAAGGCAATACTGCGCGATGCCATCGAGGGTCGCACGGAATTTTGAGTTTCAGACGCTGACCGTTTCGCGCGCGGCGTTGGATGTAAGTCGCCGCACCCCGCCCTTCCCAAGAATGAGCTCAATCGTCTCACGCAGCCGCGAATCCGCGATGTGATCTGCGCGCGCAACCCGCTGCCCAGCAAGGCCAATCGATGCCCGCAGCTCGGCGTCCCGGCACAGCCGCCGCATGGCTTCAACCAGTGCTCCGGCATCGCCAGCCGGAACCATTAGTCCCGCCGCCCCGGAATGCACAAGCTCCGGCAAGCCGCCCACATCCGAAACGATGCATGGAATCGCGCGAGCCATCGCCTCCAGAACTGAATTTGAAGACGACTCGCGCCGCGACGCGGCCACCAGCACATCAATCTGAGCGTAGATTTGCTCGGCGTCGCGAACAAAGGAGTGAAACCGAATCGGCAGGCCGCTGCTCGCCGACTTCAGCGGGCCAACCAGCGCCCCGTCGCCAAAGAATGCGACTTCAAACGTCTCACCGGCCTCGGCCATTCGCCGCGCGGCCTCGACCACGACGTCGGCCCCCTTGTGCTCCGCGACCTGCCCGACACATCCAAACGTGATGACGCCGTTCGCGCGTGCGCGCTGCGGCGGCCGGCGATCAGCCCCGTTGGGGATGACGCAGCATCGCGAGCTCGGCCATCCCCACTGCTCGATGAACGAACGCCGCCCCGCATCGCAGTTGAAGATGATTCCGTGGCAATTCCGTGCAACGCGCTGCGATCGCCAGCGAAGCTGCCGTCGCCACACTTCGAGCGAGGGTACTAAACCTAGGTACCGCTTCCCGGCCGATTGCGGAAACGGCGCCGGCGGCTGCCGAACGCTCATCACCACACGCGCGCCGGCCAGGCGCGCCCCGATCACCGCCGCTCCAAACGCCGCACCATGCGCCTGCTGAACGAAGAAAACGCTCTCGACCTTCTGTCGCTCAAACCACTCGCGACGCTCGCGGACAAGCGCCCCGCTGATGCGCCGGTCGCCCGACAGTCGCGCATCCAGCCAATCGAGCCGCTCGCAAGAGAGTCTCTCGCGCCCCCACTGCTCGCGCAAATCGCCATAGAGATCGTCACCGCAATAACCAACCCGAACGTCAACTCCCCATTCGAGCAATCCCCCAATGATCGAAAGCAAATACTTCTCGGCGCCGCCGCCAAGCCACATCCCCGATTGGTTGACGAAGTGCGCCGCCAGTACGCAGACGCGCAGTCGCGGTTCCCCCGAATTTCCGTCATCGACCTCCATGCCAGTTTATCGACGACGAGGGGTAACCGACTGGACCCGCCCCATTGGGCTATGGCTGCAGTGGGTCCATCATGTCTTCTTCATCAATCGGCCAGTGTTGCCCCTCGCCCGAAAGGAGCACGTCCGCCACGACGAGAGTGCGCGAACTGCCGCCGTCCGCCGCGACCGGAAGGTATCCAACGACGCGTCCACCGGGAGCCAGCTGCCCAAAAATGCTTTTGGCGTTTTCGGGTTCCTTGAGCAACGTCAGGTAGGCCTCCGTGGCCTCCGGCTTGAGCACAAGCAGATCATGCGGCTGTCCATCACGTTCGAAGTGAATCGCGAGTGTATCCTCCCGCGCCCAGTCGAGAACATTGTTCAGCGTGACGTCCCGGTCAGTCGCGGCATTCCACGCCGAAGGCGGAACGCGATATCCGGGGCCGTCCTTCCGGCCTTCGATCGTCAGCCCGATCATTCCGTCCGCGCCCTGAATGCTTCCAACAACCTTCAACCCGCGCAGCCCGGTCAGCTTAACCAGGTCTTCCTCCGTAAGCCGCGGCATCAGGTCGTGGTACGCATCCTCGCATCGCGACCACGCGTAGTAATATCCGGTCTCCGGCGCAACATACTCTGGAGCGAGTTGATCGGCCGGCTGACTGGTCGTCACGCGCAAACCCGGAACCGGCGATCCGTTGAATCGCGTCAGCCGAACCGAGAATCCCCAGCCCTTATTCAGCGGCGCCGGCCACCCCTCCGTAACGACCTCCAATCGATTCCAGCCCTTTTGCAACATCGCAAACGACGGCACAGTGTCGACGAGATCCTTGTCTTCGTATTTTCCAGCCGACGCGTATTCACCCTTATGGATGCATCGCCCGTTCAGCCACACGGCGACGGCGTCATTCTGCCCGATCCACATCTGTATCCGCTGGCTCTCCGTCGATTTGACCCAGCACACCGCCTTGGCCAGCGACCAGCCAGATGGTTTTAGCAATCGCTTCAAATCAATGAAATCGGTGGCGCTGTCGACGATGATCCCCTTCGACGCGTCCAGACTTGGCAACGCATCCAGCGTGTGTCGCTTGGTAGGTGTGCCGCTCGCCGGCCATTGGTCGTCCACCTGATACGGACCGAATACTCGCCAATAGCGCAGGTATGTCAGCACGCCGGCGTCGTCAAAGTCGTCCTCAACTGCCTGAGACGTCGTCGGCTGTGATGTAGCGGCCTTGGCGCGCACGGGCCGAACCGTCGGCACAATCTTGGCATACCGGAAAATCAGCGGCGTCATGTAATATCGCATCGCCGATCGAATCCCGAATCCTCGCGATGGGATCGGCCCAACGCCGCATCCGACAACGTCGTCGGGCAGCGGCGCTCCCGGCCCGCACTCGCCAACCAACAGCGACCAGCTCAATTGGCGATAAAACTGCTCAAACATCCGCTGCCAATTGGCGTCCGAACCCAGGTCCGACATCGCCGCCCCGTTTGGCCCACAGTCGCCGCCAACCGTTGTATCCGTCTCGCCGACCGCGTGCGGACGGATGCTGAAGACACTGTCAAACCAGCCGCGCACTTCAACAATGCCATCCGCCGGACCGACAATCGTGTTGCAATCCTTGATGAACGGCCGCTTCACTTCGTTGTCGATTTGATAAAACGCCGTATTGAGTTTGAACGTGCCGCGGCTCGCCCCAAAAATCAGCCCTTCGACATTAATCCACTCATCCTTGATTCGCGTGATATCGGCGTCATTGATGCTCCACGAGTCCGTGGTCGGCTTTCCGTCCTTGACCGAATCGATCTTCCGCTCACGCAGAATCGTCACCAGAACATTCCAAACCGTTGGATCGGTCACAAGCGTCTCGCGCCCGGCCCGCTCGCACCCACTGGCGACCGTTCCCATGGGGAAGCCGCACATCTCGAGCATCTCGCTCTGTCGATACCACGACGAGCCGCTGTGATCATCGAGCCGCAGGCAGGCGTTGAAATCATCCAGCGCTGACGGAAAGAAAAAACCGCACGTCTCGAGATAAACGCCCCACTTGTAGCGATCCGCAAAATTGTCCTGCTTCTTGGAGCGCTTGGGCAGCTTGAGCAAACGCAACCCGCGCCGCGCGAACATCCCAACCCGCTCATTCTTCGAGTTCTTCACCTGCGAAAACTTCTTCGTCGCCTCCTCGAACGCGGTGGCGATTTGAGCGATCACCCCCTCGAAGTAGGTCTTGACGTCGGCCTCCTTGGCCTTTTCCACAAACAGACTCAACGGGCCGTCCAGCGAATCGCCCAGGAGCAACGGGTCCGGCACACCCAGGGCGTAGATCCAAACCATGCCCGGCGGATACATCGCGACCTCAAAGTCGATCACGATCTTCCCGTCGACGAACTTCGGGTTTGCCCGAATGGTCTGCAGATTGAGTACATACCCCCCCGCCGTTGCCGTAACGTCCCAGTCCGGCAGTCGATGTCCGCCCACACTGACCTTGACGTAAGCGTGGTTCTCGGGCGGTGCGCCGGCGGGTTGCGTATCCGGCGTAATTGCCTTGTCTCGCTCGTAAAACCCAAGCAGCATCACGGGGTTGTTAATAATCCCGGCATAATCGTGCGGCAGGTTGAATGTGACCGGAAACTTTCCCGGCTGGAGCCGAATTGCGCCGCACGGCAGCCAGGTAAGCTCCGGCCGGCTGGCGCCCATTGCCACGCAACCCAAGCACATCCACGCGGCGACCGCGAGCGCGGCACCCCGCCGTTGAAAACGTCCTGCGAGTTCAAACATCCGCCAACACCAACCCGTCCTGGCCGCCTTGCCGCTGTCGCACGATCGGGACAGCCGCCCTCGATATTCCGCGATGCCGCGTGGTCTTTTCGCCTTGCGGCACAGCGCTGCGCTGCGATACATTCCCGGCAGCGAAAGGGTCAAAGTGTCCCAGATAGCACCGGCCTTCACAAGCGATTCCCAAGCCGACGATCGGCCGACAGCCCTCGGTCCCACCAACAAAAAATGGCGGCTGCTCCGCGCCTACCTTTCGCGCAATCCAATCTGGTGCGCCTGGCAGGTCACCTACAAGTGCAATTACCGCTGCGGATTCTGCCACTACTGGCGCGACCCCATGGGCGCGCTCCCGGAACAAACCGTCGAGATGTTTGAGGAAGGCGCCGAAAAGCTTGCCCAGCTTGGCACCCTCATGATCTCCATCGCCGGCGGCGAACCCATGCTTCGCCCCGATTTTCCTGACATCGTCCGGGCCATCGGCCGTTGGCATTTTCCTTTCGTCACGACCCACGGCGGCTTTGTCACCCGCGATCTCGCCGAAGAGCTTTTCTCGGCCGGCCTGTGGGGGGCGTCGATCTCGATCGACTACGCCGATCCCGCTCGCCACAATAAGTCGCGCGGCATTCCGGACGCGTTTCAGCAGGCCGTTCGAGCCATCGAGCATTTCAGCCGCGCCCGCAAGCATTCGTGGCAGCGCGTTAATCTCATGTGTGTCCTGCTCCACGACAATATCGACCAGGTCGAAGAACTCATCAAAATCGCCGCCGATTACGACGCCTACTTCATGATCCAGCCCTATTCGATTCGCAAGACCGGCTCGAAGCGCTTTCGTTACATCAAGGGCGATGTCTCCGAACGCCTCCTCGGTTTGCGTCGCAAACATCGCAACTTCTTGAGCAATCCCAGCTTCCTCGGAAACTTCGACCAGTTTCTCGCTGGCGGCGTGCCCGACTGCCGCGCCGGCCAGGCATTCTTTAACATCGATTCATGCGGCGACGTCGCCATCTGCGTCGAGGAACGCCATCGTCCCGTCGCCAATCTCTACCGGCAATCCGCCCGCGAAGTCGTCCGCCGCCTGCGCGAGCGCAGCGAAGGAAACACCTGCGTCGATTGCTGGTACAACTGCCGCGGTGAGGTCGAAAGTCTTTACAAGCCGGTAGGGCTGCTCAAGTCGCTTCCTACGATCCTCCTCGACCACGGCCGCCCAAAGAACTGACCGGCAGCGATAGACGGCCCGGTCGCGCTCGTATTCAAAGAATTGAACTTCATCCCCCGTCTGCGCAGCGAAACCACTCGCCTAAGCCGAATTTGTTCGCTGCAACTGCATGATTCCGTCCGCTTCCCACCCCCACCGATCGTCCATCGCCCAGCGCAGCGCCGCCAGCATGCCCGCATATTCGCACGCGCACAAAAGAATCAATTCGTCCGGGATGACGCGAACGCTTTGCCCATACACCATCATCGGCGAGGAAATCGCTTCCTCGTATTCCCGTTGAAATTCGACATCCAGCTTCGCCGTCGGCTCGAAACGAATTCGCTGTTCACAGCGCAGCCGCCACAGCCCCTTCTGAACATCGTCCAATTTTCCCTGAATATGCCCCGTGCATCGAATCGGCTGATCCGCCGCCATCGTGCTGAATTCCGGCGGCGAATGCGGATCATCATGCCCGAAGAGCCAGCATAATACGCTGAACTCGCCCCACACCTGCCGCGTCCGAAGCGCCAGCTGCTGATCGTCATACGCGACGACGATGTGTCGATCGATTAACGCCTCGCGAAATCGCCGCACTGCCCCCGGCGGAGGCGTCCGAATCTCATGCCGGTCCGACGGCATGCCCGCCCGCTTCGCCCATGCAACCTTGAGCGCCGCCACATTCGCCTGTACCGCCACCGCCATCGCCGCCACGTCCTGCGGCGGACGCGGGTTCACGTGCTCGAGTATCACCGGTGCATCCACGCCACTATTCTAGCCGCGCCGCCCGCTTTCATCGTCGCCCACACGCCGCCCCTGCCGTATCATTTCTCGCAATGCTATCAACCCAGCCCATCCACCTTCCGTTCCTCACTCCCGACACCCCCGGCGTCCCTGCGTCGATCAAGCGGGACTACACCGACTTCGTCGTCGAGGAGATCCCGGCATACGAGCCATCCGGCCACGGCGATCACGTCTACTTCACGATCGAAAAGACCGGCATCGCCACGATGCACGCAATCAACGACATCGCCCGCGCCCTGGGCGTCGCGCCGCGCGAAATCGGCGTCGCCGGCCTGAAGGACGCCCGCGCCGTCGCCCGCCAGACCCTTAGTCTGGAACACGCCAACCCGGACCGAATCGCCGCCCTCGCCATTCCCCGCATCAAAGTCGTCTCGGTCAGCCGGCACGGCAACAAACTCCGAATCGGCCACCTCCGCGGTAATCGTTTCGTCATCAAACTTCGCGACGTCGACCCCGACGGGCTCGCAACCGTTCGCGCTATCCTGGACGTCCTTGCCCGCCGCGGCGTACCCAACTACTTCGGCCCGCAGCGCTTCGGCCTCCGCGGCGACACCGGCCGAATCGGCGAAGCCCTCATCCGGCGCGACGATGAGGCCGTCGTGAAGCTCATGTGTGGCTCCCCCAACGAATTTGACACTGGCGATGTGTTGAAAGCCCGCCAGCTCTTCGAGCAGGGCGAATACCACGCCGCCGCCCACGCCTGGCCGCACATGTTCCGAGACTGCGCCCTGATCTGCCGCGTCATGGCCTCCAGCGGCGGCAAACCCCGCAAAGCGGTCAACGCCCTGAATCGCAACGCCAAAAAATTCTTCCTCTCGGCCTACCAATCCTGGCTGTTCAACTGCGTCCTCGCCGATCGCATTACCGAGCTCGACCGCCTCGAAAATGGCGACCTCGCCTGGAAGCACGACAACACGGCCGTGTTCAAAGTTGAAGACGCGGCCGCCGAGCAACCGCGCGCCGATCGATTCGAGATATCACCAACTGGTCCGCTCTTCGGCTATCGGATGACCCAGCCGACAGGCCGGCCTGCCGAAATCGAATCGCGCGTACTCGCCCCCACCGGCCTGACCTGCCAAAGCTTCGGGCAACTTGGTCCGCTCAGCTCCCCTGGCGGCCGCCGCCCCCTGCGATTCCCAATTCACGACCCCAGCGCCGAGGCCCGCCACGACGACCGCAGCCCATTCATCGAGTTGCGCTTCGCGCTGCCGTCCGGCTGCTACGCGACCTCATTGCTACGCGAAATCTGCAAAATGGAATTGAGCGAAGGTCTGCTCGAAGAATGATTGGGGCTATCCCAGCGATAATTTGAACGACTCATCCGTCAACGGCTTCCGCGTCCGCATCATCTCGGCGAAACACCGGAACAGATAAGCGGCATCATGCGGTCCCGGCGCCGCCTCCGGGTGATATTGCACCGAAAACAGCGGAAGCCGTTCGTGTGCATATCCTTCCAGACTTCCGTCATACAGGTTCGTGTGCGTCGCCCGCAGCCCCGCCCCCGCGAGCGATTCTCGGCTCACCGCGAACCCGTGATTCTGGCTGGTGATCTCCACGCGCCCGCTCGCATGATTCAGCACCGGATGATTCGCCCCGTGATGCCCGAACTTCAGCTTGTACGTCTGCGCTCCCAGCGCCAGTGCTAACATCTGATGCCCAAGGCAAATCCCAAAGATCGGAACGCGTGTGGACAACCCGCGCAGCGTATCAATCGTCTCTGTCACCGCTGCCGGATCGCCCGGCCCATTGCCAACCAGAACGCCGTCGGGCTTGTGCAATAGCACAGTCTCGGTTCCCGCGCTGCCCGGCACCACCGTCACTTTCGCGCCGCAATCCACCAGCATTCTCAAAATGTTCGACTTGATGCCGCAGTCCAGCGCCACGACGTGAAATTCCTGCCTGGGCGGGATCGCGATGACGCCCTGCCGCCAGTCGCGCGTCTCACCCGGCATTACCTTGCACACCAGGTCGAGCCCCGCCATGCTCGGCGCCGCCTGCGCCGTTGCGACCAATTCCGCGTCGCTCATTCCCTCGGTCGACAACACGCCGCGCATCGCCCCGGTGACCCGCAACCTCCGCGTAACGGCCCGCGTGTCGACCCCCGATATCGCAACCACGCCGTTGGTCTTCAGGTAGTCCTGCAAACTCTCGCTCGCCCGCCGATTGCTAAACCGTCGCGCGCACTCGCGCATCACGAACCCCGACAGATATGTCTTCTTCGATTCCACATCCTCGGGATTCACCCCATAGTTCCCGATATGCGGATAGGTCATCGTGACGATCTGCCCGCAGTACGACGGGTCGGTCAGAATTTCCTGATACCCCGTCATGGCCGTATTGAACACGACCTCGCCCGTGGTCGTACCGGACGCCCCCACCGACTCGCCCGTGGCGATGGTTCCATCTTCAAGAGCCAATCTGCAGATCGCCGCCGTCATCACTGCTTTCGCCTACCGCCGGCTCTCCTCGTAGTAGTCCTGCAACGCGCGCACGCGAAACGTCTTCAGCGCATCGTTGCCGCCCGCCTGTTTCATCGCCCGAATCGCCGCAACCGCCGCCCGCGCCCCTGTCAGCGTCGTAATCAACGGGATTCGCTTCCCGGTCGCTGCGGCCCGCCAACGCCCCTCTTCCGAAGCGCTGCCCTTGTAAATCGGCGTGTTGATGAGCAGGTCCAGCGCTCCATATTCAATGAGATCGAGCAGGAACTGCTGCTTGTCCCCCGTCTGCTTCGACACCACGATCGAGTCGACCCCCGCCTCCCTTAGCACTGCATGCGTTCCGCGCGTCGAAAAAATCTTGAACCCCATCTCGCGCAGCTCTCGCGCAATGGAAACCACGCGCGGCTTGTCGGGATCATTCACACTCACCAGCGCGTTGCCGTAGAGCGGCAGCGACAGTCCGCAGGCAATCTGCGATTTCGCAAACGCCAGCCCGAATGATTCATCGATCCCCATCGCCTCGCCCGTGCTCCGCATCTCCGGCCCGAGCACGACGTCCACTCCCTGAAATTTCTCGAACGGAAACACCGGCATCTTCACCGACGTCATCCGCGGCCGCGGCGATCGCGATAGTCCGCGATCCCATAGAGCATCCTTCAGCGACCGCCCCAGCATGACCTCCGTCGCTACCTTCGCCCAAGGTACGCCCGTCGCCTTGCTGACGAAGGGAACCGTCCGGGAGGCCCGCGGATTGACCTCCAGCACGTACACAGTCTGACTCGTTATCGCAAACTGGATATTGAGCAGTCCGCATACACCCAGCCGCTTGGCCAGCAACCGCGTCTGCCGCTCAACCTCCTCCAACAGCGCGGGCGAAAGCGAATACGGTGGCAGCACGCAGGTGCTGTCTCCGCTATGCACGCCCGCCTCTTCGATGTGCTCCATCACGCCGCAGACAACGCACGTTCCGTTCGGGTCGTTGATCGAACGGAAGTCCGCTACTGCATCGACGTCCAATTCCTGGGCATCGAGAATGAACTTGTCTACCAACACCGAATGCCGCGCCCCGGCCTTCAGCACTCGATCCGACGCCTCAAACGCCTTTTGCGCAAAACGATCAAGGTCGGTCTCGTTGTTGCAAAGCTCCATCGCCCGTCCGCCCAGCACGTAGCTCGGCCGGACCAGCACCGGATACCCCAATTCGCGAGCAAAGTGCTTCGCCTCATCCAGCGTAAACGCCACCCCGCTCGGCGGCTGCAACAAGCTCAACTCATGCAATATGGCCTGAAACTCACCGCGGTCTTCGGCGAGATGAATCGACTCCGGCTGCGTGCCCAGAATCGGCACGCCGGCCGCCTTCAACTCGCCCGCAAGATTCAGCGGCGTCTGCCCGCCAAACTGAACGATGGTCCCCTTCAGCTCCGTCTCGGAAGAAATGCGCCGCATGATCCGAAGGACGTCCTCGTGCGTCAGCGGCTCGAAAAATAGCGCATCCGACGTGTCGTAATCCGTGCTGACGGTTTCCGGATTCGAATTGACCATCACCGTGCGAAAACCGAGTTGCTTCGCCGCCATGGAAGCATGCACGCAGCAATAGTCAAACTCGATTCCCTGCCCGATCCGATTCGGCCCGCCCCCGATCACCGCCACATGCGGCGTGCTGTCGAGCTTCAGTTCGTCCTCGTTTGTCTCGGTCGTCAGCCCGCCGGACAAAGTCGCAAGAGGAGGCGTGTAACTTGCATAGTAGTACGGCGTCTTCGATTCGAACTCTGCCGCACAGGTATCGACGAGCCGGAACGTCGGTCGCGCCGCCGCCTCGATCAAGTCGCTTGCAAGGTCAGGCGGGAGCTGCAAAGCGGCGCCGAGCTGTTGCTGCGTATAGCCGAGCTGCCGCGCCTCGCGAAGCATCCGCTTCCCAAGCTCCGTCGGCCGAATCGTGCCATTATTTCGAACGAACAACTCATTCCGCTGACTGAGCAAGGCATCTTCAAACTGAACAAGCTGCTGAATCTGATCGAGAAACCACGGATCGATCTTCGTCAGCTCGTGAACCTGCTCAACGGTCCAGCCGAGCTTAAAGGCATAGCGAATGTAGTAAGGCCGCCCCTGGCAGGGCCGCGCCAGCTTGTCGTGCAGCACGTCCGTCTTGATCGGCCACGTCTCGGCCGAAGTCTCCTCCACGTCAGCCGGCGCCTCCCCCGTCCGGCTGCCCATGACGAACGTCTCGAGCCGCGGATCGGGCGGCGGCGTCTGTCGCTCGCGCAGCGAGACGTACGCGTCCGCCTCTCCCTCGGCGTGCCGCTTATGCGCCGCCCGCAACCAGCGGTCGATGCGGTCGAGCCCGTACCCCGCTCGCTGAATCTCCATACTGCGGATGCACTTCTGAAACGCCTCTTTGAAAGTCTGCCCGATCGCCATCGCCTCGCCGACGCTCTTCATCTGCGTCGTCAGCGTCTCGTCTGCCTCGGGAAACTTCTCAAACGCCCATCGCGGAATTTTCACCACGACATAGTCGATCGTCGGCTCAAAGCTCGCCGGCGTGTTCTTTGTGATGTCGTTCGGAATCTCATCGAGCGTGTATCCCACCGCCAGCTTCGCGGCCACTTTGGCAATCGGATAACCGGTCGCCTTGCTGGCCAGCGCGCTGGAGCGCGACACGCGCGGATTCATCTCGATCACGATCATCCGATCGCTCTTCGGATCGAACGCGAATTGCACGTTGCTGCCGCCCGTCTCCACGCCGATCTCGCGCATGATCGCCTTGGCCGCGTCGCGCATCCGCTGAAATTCGCGATCCGTCAGCGTCTGGGCCGGCGCCACCGTGATCGAATCACCCGTGTGCACCCCCATCGGGTCGATATTCTCGATCGAACACACCACGACCACGTTGTCGTTCTTGTCGCGGATGACCTCGAGCTCGAATTCCTTCCATCCGTACACACTCTCTTCGATCAGCACCTCGCCGATTCTGGAGAGCTGCAACCCCCGCTGTGTGATCTCTTCGAATTGCTCGCGCGTCACTGCGAATCCGCTGCCGCTGCCGCCCAGCGTGTAGGCCGGACGGATCACGCACGGAAGCCCGACCGCATCCACGACCTTCCGCGCTTCGGGCATGCTCCGTGCAATCCCGCTTCGCGGCACCTCGAGCCCGATCTTGATCATCGCTTCCTTGAATGCGAGCCGATCCTCGGCCTTGTGGATCGCCTCGACGGACGCGCCCAGCAGTTTCACTCGGTGCTTTTCGAGAATGCCGGCTTCTGCCGACTGCATCGCGCAATTGAGTGCCGTCTGCCCGCCCAGCGTCGGCAGAATCGCGTCGATAGGCGTACCGCGTTCTCGTTCGAATTCGAGGATCTTCTCGATGAATGCGGGGGTAATTGGCTCGACGTATGTCCGATCCGCCATCTCGGGATCGGTCATGATGGTCGCGGGATTGGAATTGAGCAGAACGACCCGATAGCCCTCCTGCCGGAGGACCTTACACGCTTGCGTTCCGCTATAGTCGAATTCGCATGCTTGCCCGATCACAATCGGGCCGCTGCCGATCAGCAGGATGGTGCGGATGTCGTCGCGCCGGGGCACGGATCAATCCTTGCATCACGCCGCCGGCGCTGGCTTCGGCCGTAATCGACGCACCAAGTGGAGCGATTACTGACCGGCTTTGATCAGCTCGACGTCGAAAATCAGCGTGGCCTTGGGCGGAATCGGCGGGCGTCCATTCTCGCCATAGGCGAGCTGATACGGAATAATGAGCTTCCGCTTGCCGCCCTCTTTCATAGACCCAACACCCTCGGTCCAACCCTTGATGACCTGGTTTAGGCCGAACGTGCTCGGTTGTCCACGCTCCACCGAGCTGTCGAACGGCTTGCCGTCGACCAGCCATCCGGAGTAGTGAACGGTGACTTTGGCCGACGAATTGGCGGGTGCCGGCCCCGTACCTTGTTTGATCTCGTAATACATAAGGCCCGAAGGTGTCGTCACCGGCTCGCCCGTCACAGGGTCGCCTGGGAATTTGGGTGTCATCGGGCCCTCTTTCTTTTCAATGACCTCGCCTGTGTTCGCGTCGACGACGACGTCGAAAACCTTGTCCGCGCCAAACAACTCAAGGACAACTACCGTTTTGCCGTCGCGCTGCGTCATTTCCGCCGAACGCGCCTTCGCCTTCGTAGCCCCCTCGGCCGACTTGACCGCGTCCATTAAGCCGACTTTGGCTCCGTTGACGCACGCAGCCGCCTTTCGCGGATCCTCGGGTGCTTTGGAATAATCAACTTGTGCAAGCAGGACGCTGGTCGCAATCAGGATCGGACCCAGAACGTAGGCCGGTTTCCAAACCCTCATCTCATAATCTCCACTTGGACCGTTCGGAGTTGAACCAATCACCACGCGAAGTGCGCGAACGCCTTGTTGGCGTCGGCCATGCGGTGAACGTTGTCGCGCGTCGTCATCGCCGTGCCTTCACCGCGAAACGCCGACAGCAACTCTTCCGCCAGACGATCGCGCATCGGCTTGCCCTTCTTGCCGCGCGCCGCCTCCAGGATCCACCGGATTGCCAGCGATTCCTGGCGTCGCCGGTTCACCGGCATCGGCACCTGATAGTTGCTTCCGCCCACGCGCCGGCTGCGAACCTCGATGTTCGGCTTCACGTTATTCATCGCCTTCTCGAAAATCTCGATCGGCGATGCATCCGGCACTTTCTTGGAAATCTGGTCGAGCGCCCCGTAGAAGATGCCGCAGGCGACGCTCTTCTTGCCTTCCCACATCATGCAGTTGATGAACTTCGACGCCAGCTTGCTGCCGTAACGCATGTCCGGCGCGAGTCGATCCGTCGATTGTGTCCACTTCTTGAAACCCATCGTCAATCCTCAGTTGTCGAGCGTCACTTCTTCCGCTTCGTTCCGTACTTGCTCCGGCTCTTTCCGCGGCGGACGCCGAACTTGTCCTGGTCCTCGACCCCCGAGCAGTCGAGCACGCCTCGCACAATGTGATACCGAATTCCCGGCAGATCGCGAACGCGACCCCCGCGCACCAGCACGATGGAGTGCTCTTGCAGGTTGTGGCCGATTCCGGGGATGTATGCCGTGACTTCACGGCCATTCGACAAACGCACGCGCGCCACTTTCCGCAAAGCCGAGTTCGGCTTTTTAGGCGTCATGGTTTTCACAATCAGGCATACGCCGCGCTTCTGCGGCGAACGGTCCAGATCACGGACCTTGCTCTTGCGGACTTCGGCCCGCCGAGGGCGTTTCAGTAGCTGGTTGTACGTCGGCATGTCTCTCTCTTTTCGCCTCGACTCCGTCAGGACCGGCCCGCCCGTGGCTCCGTGGCGGGCTCAATTCCGGGCCGCGTAAGATACACGCCCCGCACCAGTTCCGTCAACCGGCTGCGTCGTCCGCCGTTGCTGCCAATTCCGCAACCGCGGGTGCTTCAACAACCGGTGCCGGCACTTCGGGCATTCGAACTTCGACCTTTGGCTCGATAATGGGATCGCCACTGTGCTTCATGGCAAGCTCCTGGTAGGGCTTGAAGCCCGTTCCAGCCGGAATCAGATGTCCGAGAATCACGTTTTCCTTCAATCCGGTCAGTCGGTCGACCAGGCCGCCCAGCGCCGCCTCGGTCAGCACCTTGGTCGTCTCCTGGAACGACGCCGCGGAGATGAAGGATTCGCTCTGTAGCGACGCCTTGGTAATACCGAGCAGCAATGTCGATGCCGTTGCTGGCTTCGGCCGCTTGCCCTTGGCCGGCGCCTTGCCCGCCGCTTCGAGTTCGGCGTTCTTTTCGTTCAACTCGTCTTTCGAGACGATCTGGCCGTCGTGATACTCTGAATCGCCCTGCTCGCTGATTCGCAGACTCTTCGCGAGCCGGTCGTTCTCCTGCCGGAACTTGTGCTTGTCGACCACTTCGTATGGCAGGAATTTGCTGTCGCCCGGAATCTCGACCCGGATCTTCCGCAACATCTGACCCAGCGTGATCTCGATGTGCTTGTCGTTGATATTCACGTTCTGCGAGCGATAGACCGCCTGGATTTCGGCCGCGAGATAATTGAACAACGCCTCTTCGCCCTTGATCCGCAGAATGTCATGCGGCACGAGCGGACCGTCGCACAATCGATCGCCGGCCTCCACATGATCGCCCGCATGCACCAACAGGTGCTTGTCCTGCGGAACGTGATGTTCCTTCGGCTCCAGGTCCTTGCTGTCCGGATGAACGATGATGGTCATCTTTCCGCGCCGCTTGTCGGCTCGGATCTCAACTGTTCCTGAAACCTCCGCCAGAACCGCCGGCTCCTTCGGTTTCCGCGCTTCGAACAGCTCAGTCACGCGCGGCAGACCGCCCGTGATGTCCTGCGTTCCCGAGATTTCCCGCGGTCGGCGTGCCAGCAGGTAGCCCGGCGTCACGTGGTCCCCGTCGGCCACTTCGATTCGCGCCTTGGCCGGCAGATAGTGATACTCAAGAATCTTCCCGTTCTTGTCTTCGATGATGACCTGCGGATTCTTGTCGCCCTTGTGCTCGATGACGACGTACTTCTTCCCGGCCTTGCGCTCCTGCTCGGCCCGGACCGTCTCGCCCTCGATCACATCGTGCAGCCGGATGAAACCATCCGCCTCGGCCAGGATCGGCGTCAAGTGCGGATCCCATGTCACGAGCGATGTCCGCCCCTTCACGGCCTCGCCGTCCTTCACAAGCAAACGGGCTCCGTATGGGATTCGATAACGCTCGAGCTCCCGGCCTTTCTCGTCGTTCACGACGAGTTCGCCGTTGCGCTTCAGAACGACGATCGACTTCACGCCTTCGCGATCTGTCACGTCGGCAAACGTCAGGTTGTCGAACTTCACCACGCCCGCCTGGGCGTTCTTGATTTCGCTGTCCACGACCGCACGGCTCGCGACACCACCCGTGTGGAAAGTTCGCATCGTAAGCTGCGTGCCAGGTTCGCCGATCGACTGGGCCGCGATGATGCCCACTGCCAGCCCTTCTTCGACCAGCCGTCCCGACGAAAGGTCCACGCCGTAACAACGTGCGCAAATTCCGAAGGGAGCGTCACACGTCAGCGGGCTGCGAACGCGAATGCTCTCCAGGCCGAGCCCCTCGGGGAACTTCGCTTCGAGCTTGCGTGCGATCGTCTCAGTGATGATCTCGTTTTCGTGAACGATCAGTTGATCCGTGCGCGGATCGCGAATCGTATCGCGCGCCGACCGGCCGACAATCGACTGCGCCAGCGAGATTTCGACCTCCTCGCCCTTGTACTGAACGCCCTTGGCAATCCCGTTGATCGTGTTGCAATCGATCATAGAGATGCACACGTTCTGTCCGACGTCGGCCAGCTTGCGCGTCAGATAGCCCGAGTCGGCCGTCTTCAAGGCCGTGTCGGCCAACCCCTTTCGCGCGCCGTGCGTCGAGCTGAAGTACTCGAGCACGCTCAGGCCTTCGCGGAAGTTCGCCTTGATCGGCGTCTCAATAATTTCGCCCGACGGCTTCGCCATAAGAGCTCGCATGCCCGCGAGCTGTCGAATCTGGTCCACGCTGCCGCGCGCACCAGACTCAGTCATCAGGTAAATCGGGTTCAGGTACGGCCGAGATCCCGCCGTGCCCGGCGCGGTGTAGTTCCCCTCGGCATCGCGCCAGTCGGCCCGCAGCTCCCGCATCATCTCTTCGGTGACGGCTTCGCGCGCGTGCACCCAGATATCGATGAGCACGTTGTACCGTTCCATGTCGGTAATCGCGCCTTGCTGGTAGGCCTTCTCGATGCGATCAACCTTCTTCTGCCCTTCGTCGATGATCGCTCGCTTCTTGGCCGGAATGCGAAGGTCAGTCACGCCGAACGAAAGTCCCGCGAGCGTGCCCCACTTGAATCCGATCTCCTTGATCGTGTCCAACAGGTCGATCGTCGCCGAGCGTCCCAGGATGGCGTGGCAGTCGGCGATGACGCGCGACGCGCCCTTGCTCGATAGCTTGCAGTTGTAATACGGCATCCGCGGATTCAACCCGTCATTGAACAGCAAACGCCCCACCGTCGTGATGATGATCCGGTCCTTCGGCATCTGCTCCGGCAGCGCCTTGAAATCGTTCACCACCTGCTCGCGCGGCACGCGGCAGCGAATCTTTTCATGAATCCGAAGCTTACCCAGCTGCCACGCCAGCAACGCCTCGTGCAAGCTCGCAAAGGTGCGAATCGGCTTGTTCAGTCGCTTGCGGTCCTCATCCGAAAGCTTGACCGGATCTTCCGGAAGGTCGTTGTCGCACGTGAGATAGAAGATACCGAGCACCATGTCCTGCGAAGGCGACATGATCGGCGCGCCGTTCGCCGGACTGAAAATGTTGTTCGTGCTCATCATCAGCACGTGCGCCTCGGTCTGTGCCTCGATTGAAAGCGGCAGGTGCACGGCCATCTGGTCGCCGTCGAAGTCGGCGTTGAATCCCTTGCAGACCAGCGGGTGAATCTTGATCGCGTTACCTTCCACCAGCACCGGCTCAAATGCCTGAATACCCATCCGGTGCAGCGTCGGTGCACGATTCAACAGCACGGGGTGCTGGTAAATCACTTCCTCAAGAATGTCCCAGATTTGCTGATCGCGACGCTCGATCATGCGCTTCGCGCTCTTGATCGTGTCGGCCAGCCCGCGCTCTTTCACCTTGCGAATGATGAATGGCTGATACAGCTCCAGCGCGATCCGCTTCGGCAATCCGCACTGATTCAACTTCAACTCCGGACCGATCACGATGACCGACCGCGCCGAATAATCCACGCGCTTGCCTAGCAGGTTTTCGCGGAAGCGCCCCTGCTTGCCCTTGATCATGTCGGTCAAGCTTTTGAGCGGGCGGTTGCTGCTTCCAAGCACTGGTCGCCGGCAGCGTCCGTTGTCGAACAACGCGTCCACCGCCTGCTGAAGCATGCGCTTCTCATTGCGGATGATGACTTCCGGCGCATTCAGGTCGATCAGCTTCTTGAGCCGGTTGTTTCGGTTAATGATGCGCCGATAGAGATCGTTCAAGTCGCTCGTGGCAAAGTTGCCGCTCTCTAGCAGCACCAGCGGCCGCAAGTCCGGCGGAATCACCGGAATCACATCCAGAACCATCCACTCCGGCTTATTCGGGCTGCCGCGCAAGCTCTCAACGATCTTCAGCCGCTTCGCCAGCTCCTTAATCTTCTGCTTGCTGTTCGTCTTGGAAAGCGCGTCGCGCAGCTCAACCGAAAGCGTGTCGAGGTTCTGCCGCGTCAACATTTCCTTGACGGCTTCAGCCCCGATCATCGCTTTGAAGTTCGTGCCGTACTTATCGAGTGCCGCCCGATATTCCTCTTCGGTCAGCAGCTGCTTCCGCTTCAACGGCGTGTCGCCCGGATCGACCACCACGTAGTCCTGGAAATAGACCACGCGCTCCAGATCGCCGGTCTTCATCGCCAGCAGACTGCCCAGCCGGCTCGGAATCGCCTTGAAAAACCAGATGTGCACCACTGGCGCGGCGAGGTTGATGTGCCCCATCCGCTTCCGCCGGACGCGGCTGTGCGTAACCTTCACGCCGCATCGATCGCAGATCATGCCCTTGTGCTTCGTACCCTTGTACTTCCCGCAGAAGCACTCCCAGTCCCGCTCCGGACCGAAGATCCGCTCACAGAAAAGGCCGTCCTTCTCCGCGCGATAGGTGCGGTAGTTGATCGTCTCGGGCTTCTTCACTTCGCCGAAAGACCACGCGCGAATGTCATTCGGCGAAGCCAGCGAAATGCGAACCGAGCCGTAGTCGTTGATCCGGTCGTAAACGTTTTCGATCATGGGCGTTATTCCTCGCCTCTTCTCGTTGTCGCGTCCGCCTGCCGCGGCGCGTCTGTTTCCATCTCAATCCGATTCACGCCGTGTCAGTGCGTGATCGTCTTCGTCGATAGATCGCAAGTCTCCAGTGACATCGCCACCTGCCCGCTGTTCTTCTTGAAGCCCAGCTCCTCGCAGAAATCGACTTCGGTCCCGTACGCCGAAACGTCGATCCGCTCGCAGCCAAGGCCCTTCAGGGCCGTCAGCACTCGCTCGGCCATCGACCGCGCGATGCGATACTGATCGTGCTCGATGCGGCCGTCCCGACCGGTCACCGCGGCCGGACCCTGATAAGCCGGGTCCAGCTTGCACTCGGTCAGATAGCCGCGAACGCCGTCCGAGATGCCGCGGGCAATACCGATCAACCGGCCATCCGCAGCCCGTGCCGTGACGAAGCTCACCGAGTTCTGCACCATCCGCGCCAGCTTTTCTGGCGTTTCCGGAGCTCGATGGCCTTGTGCCCGATAGAAGCCCTGCAATTCTTGCGGATCCAGCGACGTTACCGTCGCATACTGGATGTCGCTCTGCGTCGCGGCGCTTGTCTCGCTCACCATGGTCGCGGTCATCGTCGGCTCCCGCTAAATCAGCTTCTTCTTCTCAAGCACGATGTTCAGACCGAGCCCGCGGATTTCGTTGCACAACACGTCAAACGAAACCGGCGTACCCGCCTCCAGCGTGTTTGAGCCCTTTACCATCGATTCGTAAATCTTCGTCCGGCCCTCGACGTCGTCCGATTTGACCGTCAGCAGCTCCTGAAGAATGTGCGCTGCCCCGTATGCTTCGAGGCCCCACACTTCCATTTCTCCAAATCGCTGACCGCCGGTCCGGGCCTTGCCTCCCAGTGGCTGCTGCGTGATCAGCGAGTACGGACCCGTCGATCGTGCATGAATCTTGTCATCCACCAAGTGGTGCAGCTTCATCATGTAGATGTAGCCCACCGTCACTGGCTGATCGAACGGATCGCCCGTGCGACCATCGAAGAGCTGAATCTTTCCGCCCAACGGCATCTCGACCAGAACCGTCCGCTTGTCGCCCGCCTCAATGACGGTCGGTGCATCCTCGCGCCACTTGCGAACGTGCTCGTTGGCGTTCCTCACCGCGGCATGGATCTCGTCTTCCTTGGCTCCGTCGAACACCGGCGTCACCGCCTGGAACCCAAGGATGCGGGCCGCCCAGCCAAGGTGCGTCTCGAGAATCTGCCCGACGTTCATACGACTCGGCACGCCCAGCGGATTCAGAAGGATGTCCACCGGCGTTCCGTCCGCCATGAACGGCATGTCTTCCTCGGGCATGATCTTGGCGATGACACCCTTGTTGCCGTGTCGCCCGGCCATCTTGTCGCCCACGCTCAGCGAGCGCTTCATGGCCAGATAGATCTTGACCATCTCGAGCACACCCGACGCCAACTCATCGCCCCGCTTGAGCTGTGCGATCTTGCGCTCGCGTTCCTCAATCTGCTCGACCAGTCGCGGCCAATAGCGATCGTAGATTTTCTGGGCCTCTTCCCGGACGGCGGCCGGCTTGATCCACTTCATGTCGAACGACCACTTGCCCGGTTCGCCGATCTGCTCCATCACGACGTCCGCGTTGTCGCTCTTACCGACCTTCTGCTTGGTGTTCGGGTCGATGATCGGCTGCGCGGTCACGTGCTCGATGTCTTCGATCATCTGCTTGAAGACGGCGATCGTCCGCATGTTGTGCTGATCGCGCACTTCCTTGATCCGCCGCTGCAGTTCCTTCTTCTGCTCCTCCGTCATTTGTGCCCGGCGGCTGAATCGCTTCGTGGCGATGACGATGCCGCTCGTTCCGCTCGGAACTTCGAGCGAGTCATTCTTCACGTCTTCGCCGGCTCGGCCGAAGATCGCGTGCAGCAGCTTTTCCTCGGGGCTCAGCTCGCTCTTGCTCTTCGGCGAAACCTTGCCGACCAGGATGTCACCCGGCTTCACCTCCGTGCCAACGCGCACCACGCCGTACTCATCGAGGTTGCGTAGCGCCTTCTCCGACACGTTGGGAATGTCGCGCGTGAATTCCTCGCGGCCAAGCTTCGTCTCGCGAATCTCGACCTCGAAGTCCTCGATGTGAATGCTGGTGAAAACGTCGTCCTGCACCAGCTTCTCGGAGATGAGGATGGCGTCCTCAAAGTTGTAGCCGTCGAACGGCATGAACGCGACAAGAACGTTTCGCCCAAGGGCCAACTCGCCCTTCGAACACGCCGGCCCGTCCGCGATAATGTCCGACTTCTTCACCTTCTGCCCGAGCTTCACCAGCGGCGTCTGATTCAGACAAGTCCGCTCGTTCAACCCGTGGAACTTCCGAAGTTCGTATTCCTCGGTATTGTCCAGAACGATTCGCGTCGCATCGACATACGTCACGGTGCCGTTCGCACGCGCCCGGATCACCATGCCGCTGTTCTGCGCAACGACTCGCTCCATGCCTGTCGCGACAACAGCCGCCTCGGTCCGCAGCAGCGGAACCGCCTGCCGCTGCATATTCGATCCCATCAACGCTCGGTTGGCGTCGTCATGCTCGAGGAAAGGAATGAGCGAGGCCGAACCGCCGACCGTCTGCTTCGGCGAAATATCGACGTACTCAATCTCCTTCGAATCTACGGTCGCAAGTTCGCCGCGAACGCGGGATACCTGCGGCCCCTCCTTGATCTTTCCTGCATCGCCCACCGACTCGGGCGGCGCAAGGACCATCTTCATTTCTTCGTCCGCACGCAGATACTCGGTGTGGCCGTTAACCTTGTGGCTGTCCACCTTACGATATGGCGTGATCAAAAAGCCATACTCGTCCACCGACGAATAGATCGACAGCGACGCGATCAGACCGATGTTCGTGCCTTCCGGCGTCTCAATCGGACAGATTCGGCCATAGTGCGAAATGTGAACGTCGCGAACCTCGAAGCCCGCCCGCTTGCGGTTCAAACCGCCGGGGCCAAGGGCCGACAACCGCCGCTCGTGGGTGAGCTGCGACAGCGGATTCGTCTGGTCCACCACCTGCGAAAGCTCGCTGCGGCCGAAGAAATACTCGATCGCGCTGCTCACGCTCTTGGTGTTCACGAGGTCGACGATCTTCGGCTGCTCGGCCGGGTCCTTCATGCTCATCCGCTCCTGCACGGTGCGGCGCATCTTCAGGAAACCCTTGCGAAGCTCCTCGCTCGCCAACTCATCAATGGTCCGCAAACGACGGTTACCGAGGTGGTCGATGTCGTCCTCCTGGACGACCACGCGCGTCATGTGCCAGCCGAACTCGCGCAGCGACCCGAAAGCACCACCGGCCGGGCCAGGCGCGGCGCCCAGCACGTCGCGAATGTGCTCTTCGGTGTCAAATGCAGCATGTTTCGCCTGCCCGAATAGCTCTCGCCATTCCGACTCGATTTTGCTCGTCACCTGGCTGCTCAGCCGCTTGGCTTCCGCCTCGTCGAACGAATACACCGGCCCCAGCGTCGGATCGTAGTTCAGAAACTCGACCTGAACGCTCTCCGCCGGTCGATGCTTCAACTCGGCCAGGTACGCCTCGATCCCTTCCAGGATTCTGGCGCAACGCGTTCGAATCACCGACACCACATATTCTTTCGAAGCGCGCGTCACGTCCGAATCTCGATCCGTCTCCGCGCGACCCAGATGAATTCGAAGCTTTGGCAGGTCCAGCGAGTCCGGCGGAACCCATTCGCTCGGCGTATCGCTCACCTCGCGAAGCTGCCGGCGAAGTTCCTTGACGACATCGCCCTGGTCCATTCGCTTGCGACCTTCGCGAATGGCGTCCAGCGTCCCGAGCTCGATGTTGTGCTTCGGGTCCGTCACCTTTCGGCCTTCGCGCAGATACGACTTGATCTGCGCCGCCAGGTCGCGCGTGTAATTCAGAATGCAAAGCTCGAAGGGTGCCCGCCGAGGGACGCTGTAGGCCACTCGATTCTGGCTGCGCAGGTCGAGCAGATAGCGCAGACATGCCGTCAGATCCACCGTCGTCAGCGTATGCACCGACGCGGGAATCGACAGTCCGAACTTCCGGTTGATTCGGAACCGACCCACCTTGCCCAGTCGATAGCGGTTCGAATCGAAAAACTTCTCGTGGAACAGCTTGACCGCCTTGTCGAGCTGCGCCGGATTTCCCGGCCGCAACCGCTGATAAATCTTCAGCAGCGCGTCTTCGTGCGACCGGCTGTTATCTTCAACCAGCGTGTTAAGAATGAGCGGATCGACCACCTTGTCGATCACTTCCACCTGCTTGATGCCCGCGTCGACAATTCGGCTTACGCCGTCCCCGATTGGGCAGCCCGCCCGAACGATCGGCTCGCTGACCTCGCCCGGCTTGTCGTCCTCGCCGCGGATGTCCGACACGGCGTACATGTCCGGCCGCAGACTGTTCGTCCGCACGACCTTTGTCTCGTGGAACTCGCGCACGATCGAGGCGTCCGAGCTGAATCGCGGATCCATAGCCCGCAGGAACATCGTCGCCGGAATCTTGCTCGACTGGTCGATGCGAACCGCCAGAACGTCCTTCCGCGTGATCTCGATCTCAATCCAGCTTCCGCGCTCAGGAATGATGCGGCATGCGTGCAGCGCCCGATCGCCCTCGAGCGTTTCCTTGATGAAGTCCACGCCCGGCGAACGGTGCAGCTGCGACACGATGACGCGCTCGGCTCCGTTGATAATGAATTCGCCGCCGCCGATCATCACCGGAATGTCACCCAGATAGATTCGCTCCTCGAGAATCTCGTCTGAGTCCTTCCGCACCAGCCGCAGCCCAACGCGCAGCGGCATGCCGTAAGTGAGGCGAAGCTGTCGGCACTCGTCCGGCGAATAACGCGGCTTGCCTAAGCTGTAATCCTTGTATTCGAGCATGACGTTCTCGTCATAACTCGTGATCGGGAACACTTCGCGCAACAGCGCTTCCAGACCCTCGTTCCGCCGCTTGTCCGGCGAAATCTCGGCCATCAGAAATCGCTCGTACGACTCCGTCTGAAGCTTGATCAGGTTCGGAATCGCCTCAGCGTCGCCGAGTTTGTGGAAGTCGCGAATCTCACTGACTTGGATCATCTGCCGGCCTCTCAGTCCCGGCACGCTGTTTGCCGGGAAAATCTGTATCTGCGCGCGAACTCGGCGTCGGAGCGCCAGTCTCTAACTGGCGACCGCCGCCGGGCTAGTTTGCCAATCTGGTGTGTTCGTCAACGACGACGCACCCGATCCATTACTGTCCTAGGACCAATCCTTCGCGGGCGCCATCGGACGGACGACCGGCCTGTCCATTGCGACCGGTCCGTTCTCGCACCCGCGCGGAAGGGAATACTAGTTTAATCACCCAATTTGAACTCGGCAAGCCAAGCTCAAATCAGGCCGCCGGCCGGCGCGATTGCCGGCCGCCTGTAGGGAAGGATCAATGACCCTTCATTTCGACCTTGGCGCCGGCCTCTTCCAGCTCCTTCTTGAGCTTCTCAGCGTCTTCCTTGCTGATGTTCTCCTTCACAACCTTCGGAGCTCCATCAACGAGGTCCTTGGCCTCTTTCAGGCCCAGTCCGGTGGCCGTTCGCACGACCTTGATGCAGCCGATCTTGTTCGCACCGGCCTCCTTCAAAGTCACGTCGAAAGTCGTCGGCTCCTCTGCAACCTCGGCCGCCGCAGCCGGACCGGCCATCATGACCGCGCCGCCCGCCGCCGGCTCGATGCCGTACGATTCCTTCAGGTAGTTCGCCAGCTCCTGGGCGTCCTTAAGTGTCAATCCAGCGATCTTGTCGCCCAGTTCCTTCACTGCACCTTCAGCCATGTCAGCTCACTCCCGTATTCGCGATACGAGCCACGCTCGTTCGCCGTTGATCCCGTTCGGTAGTCCGAGCCCCACTGGCTCGGTTTAACCCCGTCCGCCGCATTGGCGGCCGTCTCATTGGGACAACCGACTCGGAGATTTCTGTCTCTTGCTATGCAACTTTGGCGATCGCCTCGCCCTTTTCCAACTTGTCAATAATCGACTTGATGCATGCCGCGACCTTGCCGCCTGGCGCCTTCACCGCGCCAGCCAACCGCCGGCCCGGCGACACCGCTAGCATGACCACATCGCCGATCATTTCGCCGCGCGTCTTGAGCTTTGAAAGCTCGCCCACCGGCATCGGGTCATCGAGCCCCTCGACGAGGCCGATCTTCAATTCCAACTTCGGAAACGTCTCCGCGATCTTGAGGAACTCCTTCGCCATTTCCACGGCCGAAGGCCCGCCCGTCACAATCGCGCACGGTCCGGTCATCTTCTTCGCCAGCGGCGAAAGCGCGGTTCCCTCGCTCGCCCGTCGGAAGAGCCGGTTCGGAACGACGTGCATCTGCCACTTCTTCTTGTGCAGCTCGCGGCGGAGATTGTTCGCTTCGATGCCGGTCAGCCCGATCGCGTTCACGATCAGGGCCTCCTTCACGGCGCCGTAGCGAGACTTCATCTCCCCTTCGACCATTTCCTTGATCTTGCGGCTCATCGTCCGATTCCTCTCTTATTGCGCGACGACCAGATCGATCGACGGCGACATCGTCGCACTCACGCAAATGCGCTTGATGTAATGTCCTTTTGCCGTGGGCGGCTTCAACCGGCGAATGTTCTCGATGAACGCTTCGATGTTGTCCTTGAGGTCTCCCACGCTGAAACTGATCCGGCCGACGACGCCATGCACGTTGCCGCCCGTGTCGTTTCGAAACTCGGCCTTACCCGCCGAAAATTCCTTGACCGCCAGGCCGACATCATTCGTCACCGTGCCGTTCTTCGGCGACGGCATCTTTCCGGCCGGCCCCAGCACCTTTCCGAGCTTGCCGACCTTGCCCATCAGCCGCGAATGCGCCACCGCGACGTCGAAATCCGTCCAGCCGCCGTTGATCTTGTTGATCAAGTCGTCAACGCCGACTTCGACTGCACCGGCCGCCTTCGCCTTGTCCGCGTCCTCGCCCTCGGCGAACGCGATGACCTTGCGCGATTTGCCAATTCCCTTCGGGAGCGAAATCGCCCCGCGAATCATCTGGTCCGCGTGCTTCGGGTCAATTCCCAGGTGCATGACGATGTTGACCGACTGATCGAACTTCCGGCCCTTGCCCATCTCATGCAGCAGCTTGACGGCCTCTTCAACGCTTACCGGCTTTTCGGGTCGCTTGCCGACGTTTGCTTTTTGCTTCTTGGCCAGACCACGCATCGGCCGGCCGCGCTTCTTCTTTCGGCCGGCATCGTCCGCTGTTCCTGCCTCCGGCTTTGCCTTCTTCGGCTTCGGCGCCTTCGGAGCTGCTTCAGCACCGCCCGGCTCAGCCCCGGCCGCTTCGGCTCCTCGGCCCTTCTTCTTCTCGGCGACAGCGCCCCCGCCATGCGCCTCGGCCGCTGCTTTTTCTTTCTTCTCTTTTGCCATCGCTCTTGCCGACCCTTCAGACCCGCGGCGGTTGCCCCGCCTTAGCCCTCAATTTCAATGCCCATGTTTCGTGCCGTTCCCGCGACAATTCTCGCTGCCGCCTCGACGTCAAAGCAGTTCAAATCCTTCAGCTTTGTCTTGGCGATGGTCGCAACCTGGTCCCGCGTGACCTTGCCGACCTTCTCCTTGTTCGGAGTTCCCGACCCCTTGGCCACTTTGGCCGCGTCTTTCAGCAACACAGATGCCGGCGGGCTCTTGACCTCGAACTCAAATGTTCGGTCCCCATAGACTGTTACGACCGCCGTCACCGTCATGCCGTTCAACGATTTCGTTCGCTCGTTGAACTGCTGCACGAACTGACCGGGGTTCACGCCGTACTGACCGCAGGCCGGTCCTACTGGCGGCGCAGGCGTCGCCTGACCACCCGCCGCCTGAACCTTGAACCGTCCCGTTACTTCTTTTTTCTTCTTTGCCACAGATCACCTGATTTGCGCTGGCAGCGTCACGTCGGATGCCAAATCGCTATGCCTTTTCGACCTGCCAGTATTCCAGCTCGATCGGTGTCGCCCGTCCGAAGATCGTCACGATCACTCGCACCTGGCCCTTATCCGGCAACACCTCGTCGATCTCGCCTTCGTAATTCTCGAACGGCCCTTCCTTGATCTTGACCGCGTCGCCCTTCTTGAACGCCGCCAGTCCAGCCAGCGTAGGCGCTTCGGCCGACTTCTCGACCACTGATAGCATTTTTTCCACGTCGTGCGGCTTCATCTCGCTCGGCTTGCCGTCCGATCCGATGAAGTCCCCCACGCCGCTCGTATCCTTGATCAGAAACCAGACGTCTTCCGGAACGCGGCCGTCGTCTTCGGTTTCCATCTCGATGAACACGTAGCCCGGATAAAGCTTGCGATCATAGAGTTTGATCTGGCCGCCCTTCATCCGCTTCTCGCGCTGCATGGGGACCAGAATGCGCCCGACCCGATCCTGCAATCCTTCAATCTTGACCTTGCGGATCAGTGCGTCGCAGACTTGCTCTTCACGGTTGCTGGCCACGCGCAGCACATACCAGCGCATGGGCTGTGCGACCACTTTCGTCGCCGCCGCCCGGCCAGGCGCTTCCGGTGCCGCCGGTGCCTCGGGCGTCTCCGTCACTTCGTTCTCTCCCGCCGGCTCAATGCTCATTAGTCGCCCGCCGCCCCAATTAGTTTGCTGAAGGTCTCAGGCATGATCCGCAGAACCTTGATTTCCGAGAAAAAGAGCATCAGCCCGACGTCCACCAGGAATAGGAAAATTCCCAAAGAAAGCACGACGAAGATGACAACCTTGGTCGAACCCGCGATCTCGCGTCGGCTCGTCCAGTGCACGCGCTTCATCTCGCCTTCGGTCGCGATCAAGAAGTCGCCCATCCGGCGGTTCAACGCCAGCAGGCGATAGACGAACAGCCCGCCCACCAGCAGGATCGCGACAGCCGCGCCCACCTGCACGTACTGGGCCGAGGGACCGGTCACAAATCCCGCGAGCTTGTTATGCACAAACACCGCCGCCCACAGCAGCATCAACCCCGCCGCCACAGCCGTGCTCATGCGCGTGTAGTAGCCCTGCGACGGTTTGTAAATCTCGAAAAAGCCGCGACGCGCCTCGGTTCGCTCCTCGGCGCGCGGCGCCGATCGCGTCTCGGCCCGTTCATCGCGATCGTCTTCTTCGTCGTCGTGATTGTCGTGCATGTCCGGCTCGTCGGTCGCGGCGGCGGTCGCCGCGCTCGGCTCATCCTTGAACCCGTTCCTGCCTTGATTGTTCTTGCCCATGAAGTTTCGGTCCTTTGGTCGCGTCGGGGTTCCGTCCCCAGCGCCTTGGCGATTGACTCGCATCAGGAGCGGAGGGACTCGAACCCCCAACCGCCGGTTTTGGAAACCGGTGCTCTACCAATTGAGCTACGCTCCTGGGCCCTCGCGTCTAACCATGATCAGCAGTTTGCTCACTTCTACCGATCACTTCCGCTTGATCTTGTGCTTCGTGTGACGGCGGAGCTTCGGGCAGTACTTGTTCAGTCCCGCCTTCAAACTCTCAGGAATGCCCTGCTGCACGTTAATCGTCGTGCGATAATTCATATCGCCCGTCTCCGTGCACTCCAGCCACACCCATTCTCGTTTGCTGGCCTTGGCCATGTCTCACCTCGCGCGGCGACCCGCGTCCTCGATTACTCGATGACTTTCGTCACCACGCCCGAACCGACGGTCCGGCCGCCTTCGCGAATCGCAAAGCGCACGCCCTCTTCAAGGGCCACCGGCTGAATCAGCTCAACCTCGAGCTCGACGTTGTCACCCGGCATGCACATTTCAACGCCGCCCTTCAGCTTCAAGCTGCCGGTGACGTCCGTTGTTCGCACATAAAACTGCGGCCGGTAGTTGTTGAAGAACGGCGTGTGACGGCCGCCTTCCTCTTTCGTCAACACATAAACCTGCGCGTTGAACTTCTTGTGCGGCGTGATCGATCCCGGCTTCGCCAGAACCTGCCCGCGCTCCAGGTCTTCCTTCTCGACGCCTCGCAGCAGCAGGCCCACGTTGTCGCCCGCCATGCCTGAATCCAGCGTCTTGTTGAACATTTCGACGCCCGTGACGATCGTCTTGCGCGTCTCCGGCTTGAGGCCGATGATCTCGACTTCCTCGCCGACCTTCACCTGACCGCGCTCGATTCGGCCCGTGCCGACCGTGCCGCGGCCCTTGATGCTGAAGACGTCTTCCACCGGCATCAGGAACGGCTTGTCCTGCTGGCGAACCGGCTCCGGAATGTTGTTATCCAAAGCATCCATCAGGTCGCCGATGCACTTGCAAGCCGCTGCGTCCTTGCCCATCGACTGCAGTGCCGCCAGCGCACCGCCACGGATGATCGGCGTGGTGTCGCCCGGGAAATCGTACTTGTTGAGCAGGTCGCGAATTTCGAGTTCGACAAGCTCCAGCAGTTCCTTGTCGTCGAGCAGATCGACCTTGTTCAGGAACACCACCAGCGCCGGAACGTTGACCTGGCGGGCCAGCAGCACGTGTTCGCGCGTCTGCGGCATCGGTCCGTCCGCCGCGCTGACGACGAGGATCGCGCCGTCCATCTGGGCCGCGCCCGTGATCATGTTCTTCACGTAGTCCGCGTGACCCGGACAATCGACGTGTGCGTAGTGGCGCTTGTTCGATTCATATTCCACGTGCGCCGTCGCGATCGTCAAAATCTTGGTCGGGTCGCGCCGGCCGTCCTTCTCGGACGCCTTCGCAACCTGGTCATACGGCTTGTACGTCGCCAGGCCCTTGCTCGCCTGCACCGCCGTGATCGCCGCGGTCAACGTCGTCTTGCCGTGATCGACGTGCCCGATCGTGCCGACGTTCACGTGGGGCTTTGTACGCTTGAAGACTTCTTTGGCCATTGAACGCGAACCTCCAACTCTATTGTGTCTATCCTTCGATTGACTCTTGTCTGACTCTTACGCGCCGTCGCAGTCGATAAACCGACCACTGCACCTCACCACGCTCGTCTCGGCGAACGCGATGCCGATGCTCGCCTCGTACCGATCGTGTCCGGATCTCGCGGACGTCGGCCGGCCGGCCGGAACGCAAACCTCTTTCGGCTTCAGCACTAAGCCGCTGCCGACAAAGCTGCTGACGGGAATTGAACCCGTGACCTCGTCCTTACCAAGGACGCGCTCTACCAGCTGAGCTACAGCAGCAGTTGCGACGCGCCCTCGCTTCAGCACCCACACCGCGTCTTGCCACGGGTACCGCGACGTGCGTGTCCTCGACTTTTCGAAGATCGACAGTATAAGCCGCGCCAAAGATGTGTCAAACGCAAAACAAAGTCATCGCGGAGATCACGACGGGCAAATCATTGCCTCAGCCATCCACCATAACAGCAGCATGGCTATCGAGTTACAATTCCACGATTAGGGTCGCCAGTGCCCCTGTTCTCCGCGCCACCGATTCGGACTTGCGCGAACGGCAAACGCGCGCGGAATTCGTCGTTCCCAAATATCAGGCGACTCCGCCCCAATATTCCTCTACGCTGGTCGCCAACCAACTCAAAGGAAATCGCCATGACTTCTCGAAAAATCGTCGCATCAAATCGAACCCATTTCCTGCTGGCCGCCACATTTGTCGCACCCTTTGTCGTTGGCTGCGCGTACCCCTATCGCATCGGAGTCGACGAAGCGATGCGCGAGCCCCTCAACGGCGCGCAGACGATTGAACTCAAGTCCCGCAACGGTCGCATCGAGGTCCGCGGCGACACAGCCGCCTCTCAAGTTCAAATCGCGGCAACCAAGTCCGCCAGCGGCAATTCAACCGCCGAGGCCCGCAACTTCGCGGAAGACATCGAAATCAGCACATCTCGCACGGGGAATAGCCTGCACATCGAGCCCACTTTTCCGGACCGCGACAATGCAAGGCAATACGCAGTCGACTTCCTGATCACCCTGCCTCCCAACGTGGGCCTGAATCTCTCAACTTCGAATGGTCGAGTCGTCGTGGCTACGATGAAGGGCGACGTCGACGTCAACACCAGCAACGGCCCAGTGGACCTGCGTGAGATTGAAGGAAAAGTCCACGCCGACACGAGCAACGGCGCAATCGTCGTGAAAAACGTTCGCGGCGATCTCAATCTCGAGACCAGCAACGGTGGCATTGATGTCGCGGCCAGCGGCGACAAGAACATCCGTTGCCACACGTCAAACGGAAACGTCAAGATGACTGCCGCGCGCGGCAACCCGCGCATCCGCACCAGCAATGGGCGCGTCGAGATTCAAGTCGTGGAACTGCAGAATCCCCCCAGCATCGATGTCCGCTCCTCGAATGGCGGCGTCACTGTCGAAGTCCCCTCAACAACTTCCGGCCGACTCAATATGTCAACCAGCAACGGCCACGTCACAACCGATTTTGAATCCGCCTCCGTCCGCGATCTCGAAACCTCGCGCCGCTCCCTCTCTGCCACGCTCAACGATGGCGCAGGAAACATCGATATTGTCTCCTCCAATGGCTCCATCACCTTCCGAACCTTTAAGTACCAGGGCACGCACTGAGCAATTGCCCAATCTCCCCGTCGCTATCAATGCGGCACAGCAGGCGTTAACCTCCCTCCCGGCCGTCGTTTTCCCTTCGGAAGGATGCCGCGAGGTCGCGGCCGGTTGTGGAAGGACATCTCATGTACGCCGTCGAGTTGCACGGGGTCACCAAGACCTTCGGCAAACATACCGCTGTCGACAAGCTGGATCTCGTCGTCCCGACGGGCACCGTCTTCGGTTTCATCGGACCCAATGGCTCCGGAAAGACGACCACGCTCCGTCTGATTCTCCGCATCTTCTACCCGGATTCCGGCACTGTCCGCGTCCTCGGTCTCGATCACAGCGACGCCGCCGATGACCGCCTCGGCTACCTCCCCGAAGAGCGCGGCCTCTATAAGAAAATGCGCGTTCGCGATTTGCTTCGCTTCTATGCCGAGCTGAAAGATCACATTCAGTGCCGCGCCGATATCGACATGTGGCTCCGCCGCCTTGAGCTCGACGATTGGGCCGACAAAACCATCGACACACTCTCCAAGGGCATGGCCCAAAAAGTCCAGTTCATCTCAGCCGTCATTGCCCGGCCACAGCTTGTCATTCTCGATGAGCCCTTTTCCGGGCTGGACCCGGTCAACATGGAAGTCCTCAAAGATGCCATCATGGAACTGAAGAAGAACGGCACAACCGTCATCTTCTCCACCCACGACATGGACATCGCCGAACGTATGTGCGACCACATCTTCATGATCTTCCGCGGCAAAAAGGTTCTCGATGGAACGCTAACATCCATCCAGGCCCAATACGGCCAGGACACCATTCGCATCCGAACCCCGGCGGCGAATGGCGCGCTCGAAGGCCTCCCCGGCGTCCTCCGCGTGAACGACTACGGCCGCTATCAGGAACTCCGCATGGAGCCCGGCGCCGATCCGCAGGCCATCCTACACCAGCTCGCCGGCCGAACCGCCGTCGAACGCTTCGAAATAGCCCAACCATCGTTGCACGACATCTTCGTCCGCATCGCCGGCCCGGACGCCGCCCGCCCATCCGACCCCAATGCCCCGCGCCAGGAGTCACCCCGTGCGTAAAATCCTCGTCATCGCCAAGCGCGAATACCTCGCCACCGTCCGCACCAGGGCCTTCCTGATCTCGATCGTCCTCATGCCGATCCTCATGGGCGGCGGAATCTTCGCCCAGCGGCTGTTGCGAGGCGTCGTCGACACCGGCGACAAGAAAATCGTCGTCATCGACCGCACCGGCAAAGTGCTTCCCCGACTCATCGAGGAGGCTCAGGACCACAATCGTCGCGAGATCTTCGATCCCGAAACGCGCAAGCAGATTGCCGCGAAGTACGTCATCGAGCCGGGCCCCGCACACGACCTGAACGATCAGGACCGCCTGGCTCTCTCGGAGCGCGTTAAGCATCGTGAAATTTTTGCATTCGTCGAAATCCCGGCGAATGTTGTGCAGCCGTCAAAAAACGCCCTCGACTTCATCAAGAAGAAGCTCAAGGGGGCAATCGAGTCGGTCGCCAAGGGCGGACCTGGCGCCGACGAAATCAACCTCTGCAGTGAGAATGCAACTCAATTCGAGTTGACCCGTTGGCTCCAGCGCACATTGAACAAGGTCATCGGTTCCGAGCGTCTCAAGATTGCAAAAATCAGCCCGGAATTGGTTGAATTCGCCACGCTTCCCATCGAAGTCGAGAGCATGGGCCTCTACACAAAGTCCCCCGACGGCCAGATCCAGAAAGCCGAGGCCTCCAACCGCGAAGCCGCCATCTTCGTCCCCATGGGAATCATGATGCTCATGTTCATGGTCATCATGGTCGCCGCCCAGCCCCTCATGACTTCCGTGTTGGAAGAAAAGTCCCTGCGAATCGCCGAAGTCCTTCTCGGCTCGGCCAGCACATTCCAGATCATGATGGGCAAGCTCATCGGAAACGTCGGCGTCTCGCTCACCATGATCACGATCTACATGGCCGGCGGCGTTTTCGTCCTCCGATACTACGAAATGCCCGGCCTGCTGACCCGCGAGATCATCGTCTGGTTCGTCATCTACCAGATCCTCGCCATCTTCATTTACGGCTCGGTCTTCGTGGCGATCGGCGCCGCCTGTTCCGACATTAAGGAAGCCCAGAGCTACCTGACGCCGGTCATGCTCACGCTCGTATTCCCGATGATGGTCTGGTTCCAGGTGCTGCGCGATCCGATGGGCAAGTTCGCCACCTGGATTTCCCTCTTCCCGCCCTGCACCCCCATGCTGATGGTCATGCGCATGGCTTCCACCAAGACGCTCCCGATCTGGCAGCCCATCCTCGGCGTCGGCCTCGTCGCACTTGCCGTGGTCATCTGCGTCTTCGCCGCCGGACGAATCTTCCGCATCGGCCTACTCTCGCAAGGCAAAGCCCCCAAACCGGCCGAATTGCTGCGTTGGATAATCTCGGGCTAAGACTCTGGCTGTTTCACACCAGTGTTACCCATCCGGCTTGCACTTCTTGCAAGCCGTTTTTCCATTCTTCCGCGCCTCTTCAACCGTCATCTCAACGCCGCCACCCTTCACCGTTTCGCAGTTGGCCCGGTGATATCGCTTCCCATTCTCCGTGACGACCACCATCGTCGCCGCGCCAGTTCCCGGCTTCGGGTCACCCGCCGGCGGCTTTGCTTTTCCGGAGCCCTTCGCCGTAACCCCAGCCGGCGTGCCCTTCATCGGCTCCGCGTGCTCGAAGTGCTTTTTCCAGTTGGCCGTAAACTTCTCTGCCAGAGCCGCATCTTGAATGACAAGTAGATTCTCCGCATTCGCATCGTCCGCGGCCTTCGTAAAGTTCATCGAGCCCGTCAGCACCACCGCTTCGTCGACGATAATGACCTTGTTGTTCGCAACTGGGTGCGATCCGTCCAGCACCACCTCCACGCCGCCCTTGCGTAGCACGCCGGCCGCCGAATACCGCTCTTTCGCGTTGGAAGCATCCAGAATCGCGCGCACCGAAATCCCGCGCTTCTCCGCCGCGACCAGCGCGTCTGCAATCGGCCGTGAGGTGAATCCGTACGCCTGAATCAAAACACCGGTCTTGGCCCCCTCAATCTCTCGAATGATCCGCTCTTCGCACTTCCCGTCCGGCGAGAAGCAGACGTCAATCGACGCCGTCGCGCCGACCCCGGTTGCCAACGAGATCAACAGCGCCCCAACCCAAGTGCCGCCCGACATGTCTCCCTCCCTTCCCGATCATCCCCGAGGCAATCTCAAATCCTCCGCGGTAAGGATCGCCTCGAACACAAACCCGGCCTTCTCAATATTCTCGCGAGCCCCCTCGCCCCGATCAATGACCGCGACGATCTTCTCCACGCTCGCCCCCGCCTCGCGGATCACTTTCGCCGCCTCAAGCACCTGCCCCCCGGTCGTCGCCACATCCTCCACCAGCAGCACGACATCCCCCCTCGAAAGCTTCCCCTCAAACATCTTGCTCGTGCCATAATCCTTCTTGGCGTTCCGAATGATCACAAACGGCTTTCCGCTTGCCATCGAAGCCGCCGCCGCCAGCGCCACCCCCCCCAATTCTGCCCCCGCGATCAAAGTCGTCCGCGCGGTCGCCCGCGAAGCAAACGCAGTTCCCAGCTCTCGCAAGATCTCTGGCTGCGTCTCAAACAAATACTTGTCGAGATAAAACGTGCTCTTTCGCCCGCTTCGAAGCGTAAACTCCCCCTCAAGGTACGCTGCCCCCCGAACCCGCTCCGCCAATTCCCGATGCGTCATGACGCCTCCTCAACGCCCCACTAAACGCGTATCTCCGCCTCCATCCGCGGTGTTCCCCGATACCGCTTCCGTATCGGCCCAACCACTTCGCGCAAGAACCGATCGACTTGCTGCGGCGCCAGTCCAACAAATGCCTCAGGCCGCACAGCCCGCTCCAACTGCACGCACCCAAACGCCGAATCCGCGCCCAACCGATCCATCAAATCGTTCGCCCCGCCGCGCTCCTTGATCTCGCGCGCCGCCGCCACACTATGCCGCCGAATCCGCTCATGCAGTTCTTGTCGATCCCCACCCGCCTTCACGCCTTCAAGCAGAATCTGCTCCGTCGCCATGAACGGAATCTCCTGCTTCAACCGCGAAGCGATCACCCGCGGATAAACGACCAGTCCGCGCGCAATATGCAGCGCGATCTGCAACATCCCATCCACCGCCAGGAATGCCTCCGGCACCACCAGCCGCTTATTCGACGAATCGTCCAGCGTCCGCTCCAACCACTGTTCCGCCGCCGTCTGCCAGGCCGACTGCGAAAGTGCAATGACAAACCGCGCCAGCCCGGTCGCTCGTTCGCTCAGCATGGGGTTTCGCTTGTAAGCCATCGCCGAGCTGCCCACCTGCCCGCGCTCGAATGGCTCCTCCATCTCGCGCAGATTCGCCAGCAGCCGCATGTCATTCGCCATCTTGTGAACCGACGCAGCCACTCCCGCCAGCGTCGCAATCACCGCCCCATCCACCTTCCGCGAATAGGTCTGCCCCGTCACGGGCTCGCACTGCTCAAACCCTAGGCGTCGCGCGAACGCCCGTTCCAACCGCCCCACCTTCGCCGCATTCCCTCTACACAACTCCAAAAAGCTCGCCTGCGTCCCCGTCGCCCCGCGCAATCCGCGCAGCGCCAGCCGCGCCAGCCGCGTTTCGACTTCCTCCAGGTCCCTGGCGAAGTCCCACGCCCACAGCGAAATCCGCTTCCCCACCGTCGTTACCTGCGCCGGCTGATAGTGGGTGAACCCAAGACACGGCAAGGTTCGCCACTGCCGCGCCTGCTCCCCCAGCGCAATCACAACATTCACGAGCCAATCGCGCACGCGCACTAGCGCGCCCCGCATGATCACGACATCCGCGTTATCGACGACGTCCATGCTCGTCGCCCCCAGATGCAGCACGCGTCGCGCCGCCGGCGCGACATCCGCATACGCAAGCAAATGCGCAACCACGTCGTGTCGCACCCGTCGTTCATGCCGCCCCGCCGCCGCCAGATCAATTCGCTCGATCCCCCGCCGCAGCGCCCGCACCGCCGCCGCCGAAACCCCCAGCCCCCTCTCGTGCTGCGCCTCGGCCAGCGCCAGCCAAACTCGCCGCCACTCCAGCGTCCGCCGCCGCGGCGAAAAAAGCTCCGCCATCTCGACCGAAGCGTTGCGCGTAACGAGCGGGCTCACATAGCTCGTCCCATCACTCCCCCGTTCTCGCATTCGCCGCGCCATCGCCGCCCGCCCTCAACTCAGCCCCAGCAGTTGCTTGACGTATGCTTCATATCGCGCCTTAAACCCAACCAGATCATCCGTCACATACGTCCGAAAAACTCGCTCGCCGAACTCTTCGCCGCCCGGCGCTTTCGACGACTCTTCAACGACCCGCCGCATCTCCTCCGTCCCCAGATCGTTCAGCAGCCGCCGGAATCCCGCCCCTTCCTTGCTCTTTGGATCAGCCTCCAACAGCATCAAGACAACCGACCAAGTCTGCCCGTAATAGGTCCGCACTTTCATCGTCGGCAGCGAAACAACGCGGCCCGCGTTCGTCGAAAGCAGTTCCGGCAATTCAAACAGGTCCCGCCTGTAATAAGCGTCCCGCAAACTATTCCGGCGAATCAAATTATTCCTGGGTGTGAACTTGGGCCGGCCCTGATCGTCCAGGTCAAAGGCCTCAAAATAGCACGCCAGCCCCTCGTTCACCCACGCCGGCAACGGCGCACCGCGCGTCAGCGAAAGAAACTGATGCAGCCCCTCATGCGACAGCACTGAAAGCGTTGTCACCATCCGTCCATAGTGCGAAACCGTGACGCCGCGCTCCTCAAATCCGCCCGATCGAATCAACAGATACGTCGGCGCCTTCGCCGGTGAGAATTCCTTCGTGAAAATCTCCCACTGCTGCCGCGTCTGAAATAGATATGTCATCGCCGCCGACGTCGGCTGCCGACGAGGCGGAACCAGATCGCTGTAGGCCGACCAGCAGACTTCCAGAAAATCGGGAATGTCGTGCAGCAATCGCGGATTAGTGCAGGTCGTCCGCACGCAGTAGTGCGGCGTGATCAGCTCTTTCCCCTCCACGCCTCGAAATGTCCACGGCTCCGCGCGCGATTCCACGGGCGGCAGCGGCCGACTCACTTCCGCGCAGCCGATCAGCGTCCCAACCACCGCCAATACCGCCGCCGTCGCGCCAACAATCAGCTTCTTCATACGCCGCGCCGATCCTACGGCCCCACTCGCGCCCCCGCAAACCATCGCTCGACGCTCGCGCCCCGCGCCGCTATTCTCCATTCGTCCCAAGGACGCACCGCATGCCAGATCCCCTCGTCGCGATCATCATGGGCAGCGAATCCGATCGCGCCACCCTCCAACATGCCGCCGATCAGCTCACTTCGCTTCAAATTCCATTCGAGTGGCGCGTCGTCTCTGCCCATCGAACGCCCGACCTCATGTTCGAGTTTGCCGCGCAAGCCGAGTCGCGCGGTTTCGAAGTCATCATCGCCGGCGCGGGCGGCGCAGCCCACCTCCCCGGAATGACCGCCGCCAAGACTCTCCTCCCGGTGATCGGCGTCCCAGTCGAGTCTCACGCCCTCCACGGCCTCGACTCGCTCCTCTCCATTGTCCAGATGCCCGGCGGCGTCCCCGTCGCGACCGTCGCCATCGGCAAAGCCGGAGCCACGAACGCGGCCCTACTTGCGGCGGCCATCCTCGCTCGCAAACACGCCGACATCCGCCAGCGCCTCTTCGATTTTCGCACCCAACAAACCCAGTCCGCCGCGAGGCAGTCGTCGTGACCGACAAGCCGATCCTCCCCGGCGCAACCATCGGGATCCTCGGCGGCGGCCAACTCGGCCGAATGTTCGCCATCGCCGCACGCCGCATGGGCTACCGTGTCCACTCCTTCGATCCCATGCCCGACTCCCCCACCGGCCAGGTCGCCGACGTCGAAATCGAAGCCGACTACAACGACATCGAAGCCGCGCGCTACTTCGCCAGCCGCTGCGACGTCGTCACCATGGAGTTCGAAAACATCCCCAGCCCCACGGTCGAATCCGTCGCCGAAATCCGCCCCGTCCGGCCCTCCGCCCGCGTGCTGCACATCTGCCAACACCGCCTCCGCGAAAAGGAATTCCTCAGCAAATCGGGCTTCAGCGTCGCGCCTTTCCGCCCCGTGCAGAGCGAATCCGACCTTCGCACCGCCCTCGACAACCTCGGCATGCCGGCCATCCTGAAAACAGCCGGCTTCGGCTACGACGGCAAAGGCCAGACCCGCATCGACGCGCCAGATCAGATCGCCGGCGCATGGCAAAAACTCGGCGAAGCCCAGGGCGTTCTCGAAAAATTCGTGAAGTTCGATCGCGAGCTTTCCGTGATCGCCGCCCGCGGACTCGACGGCCGCATACGCTGTTTCCCAGTCGCCGAAAATGACCACCGTCGCCACATCCTCGACACCAGCGTGGCTCCCGCGCGAATTGAGCCAGATATCGCCGAACGCGCCCAAAAACTGGCCGCCGAAATCGCCACCGCACTGGACGTGATCGGACTGCTCGCCGTCGAAATGTTTTTGATCGAAGACGGCAAGTTGCTCGTAAACGAGCTTGCCCCGCGCCCCCACAACTCCGGCCACTGGTCCTTCGACGCCTGCGTCACCAGCCAATTCGAACAACAACTCCGCGCCGTCTGCGGCCTCCCGCTGGGCGACCCCGCCCTGCTCAAGCCCGCCGCGATCGCAAATCTGCTGGGCGACCTCTGGACCACGGGCGACCCGCGATGGGACTTTGCCCTTGCAATTCCAAACGTGAAGCTCCACCTATACGGGAAGCAAACCCCGCGCCCCGGCCGAAAAATGGGGCACCTCTGCGCAACAGCCGAATCCTCGACAGCCGCGCTCCATTCCGTCCTCCGCGCCCGCGAAGCCCTCATGCCTCGCGCGTAACACGCGCTGCGGTTTTCAGAGCAGCCCGAATTGACGTCGCCGGAAATGCTATCGGAACAATTGCCGAATCATGCGCCACGGGTAAACAGTCGCTCGACCAACGCGCCACGCCCACGACTGTCGCATCGCCCCCAGCTCTTTCTCCGTCTCCTCGAGCAGCTTGCGTACCCCCCGCTCCGACGCCAACACTCGCTCCGCGCCAGCGATGTACTCCCGGATCTCCCGATCCGCGGCCTCAAGCGCGCCGCGAAGCTCTGCCTCTTTGTCAGCTGCCTCTCTCCGTAAGTCCCGCAATGCATCCTGGCCCTGCCTGACCGCATCGTCCTTGGCATAAAGCTGTCGGTAGAGCTGATCCTGCACCAATGCGACACGGTCCGCCTCGCCTTGTCCCACCGCGCTCATCGTCGCCGCATATGCCGCGCAGCGCGTGGCCAACGCCTCCCCAAACACAGCCAATGCAGAAATCGGCCACTTGGAATCATCGAACGCCGGCGTGTACTTGAGTACTCCGCCGCCATACGGCAGCGGATCAAGAACTGTCTCGCCGTCGCAAGTCGCCCCGCCGGGCAGCGAATATCGCCGAGCCGCGTCGCGAAACTCCGCAGCCACGCTTTCCGGATCATGCTTGAGCCGTTCAAACGGCCCGCGATACTGAAATCCCCAATCCGATTGCCGCACAGGTGTCAGCAGTCGATTGAGATACCCGATCGCTATCTTTGCCAGATATTGGCCCGAACTTCGAATCGGAAAGTGCCCGAGCACGCACTCCGCCGAGGCCTGCGGCTCGATCTCCAGTTCTCCGATGTGAAACGAATGATTTCCCTCGCCCAGCACTGCCCCCGGCTGCTCCGCCAGATTCCGTGGGACTGCCACCTTGGCCCACCGCCACCCCTCCGTCCGCAGCCGATGTTGAATTCGAACAACCGGATTCCGCTCCGTTGCGACGTCACTCGCCTCCGGGACGTACGACCGCCACGGAATCGATATCGGCCGGTCCGACGCAGTCCCCGGCGGCACAAGTCCACCCGGTCCCGCCGCCAGGAATTCGTCCGCGTCGATCGGCAGAACCCAGTCCGCCCGATGCTTGGCAACCGCGTGCTCGCGCATCAGGCGCGTGGTCCGCTCCGATTGCCGCTTCCCGGGCTCGGCGTCCTCGATCACCTCTAGCGCCAAGCCCTCCTGCCGCAGAGAATGGAGCGCATCCAGCGTCCCGTCATGGCTGCCGTTATCGAGTACCACGAGATGATCGACGGTTGCCAGCGCGTGGCGGACGAATGCCTCCACGATATCAATCTCGTTTCGCACCATCGCGACGCCGACGGTCCGCATGAATACCCCTGCGTTAACCCGATCAACCCCCCGATCACTGGCAGCTCGCTAATCGCGCCCCGAGTCCTTCTCGCCCGCTGCCTTTTCGTCCGGCTTCGCTTTCTTCGGCTTCAACTTTCGAATTCCGTCCGCCGATTCGAGCGTAATCTGTAACCGGCCACGATACTCATTCACTTTTCCCACCACGCGCACGTTGTCCGTAGCTGCCGGCTTCTGGTCCGCTGGAATCTTCTTCGCAATATCCGCCCAATAGACGACTTCAATCGTGCTCTCGCCCTCGTGCAGCGTGATAATGGTAATTTGCTCTCGCGTCTTGCTCGGGCGCTCAATCATTCGAGCAACGCTGCCGCGCACCGAAACGAGTTGATTCAACATATCGCGATTGATCTCGCTGATATGAACCTTCTTGGGCGTCGCCGCCTGCGATGCCGGTGCCGACGTCGCCCCGCCGTGCGACTTCTTCGGAGCCGCTTCCACCAACCCGGGCAGCGCGGCCCCCAACCAGATCACCAACAACAATCCTGCCAACGCTTGCTTCACTTCGCCCGTCCTTTCTCTCGCTCTGGGCTCACGCGACCGGATCATAACCGCCCGGGCTACCCGGTTTGCAACGCCAAATACGCGCCGCTGCCATCCTGCCCCCCCGCCACGGGCCATGCCGACGGATCGCCTCGATCGCATACTCGCTGCACGAAGGATGAAACCTGCACGCCCCCACCAGCAGCGGCCGCAACGCCAGTTGATACGCGACGACGATAGCAATCAATCCCAACCCCAGCCCACGCCGAATCACTCCACCCGGCCCCATCAGTTCGCCTCAACGCCGCCGGAAAGCAAGCCGATGAATCGGCCGCCCTTCACGCACATACTTCACTTCGAAATTTGTCTCCGTCCGCTCTCCCTCGGCGCCGTATTCCGCATCATCAAAGGCAACCGGCTCCAATTCCTGCCGACCCGCAGTCAAACCGCGTATCACTTCAAAGTACTCCGCATGGTCGGTCTGAATCGCCCAGCGTGCTCCGGATCGCAGTGCCCGTATCGCCGCCTCGACAAACTCCGGCGTAAACAGCCGCCGCTTGTGATGCCGCTTCTTCGGCCACGGGTCCGGATGATACACATGCAGGGCGCTGAGACTCCCCACCGGGACGCGATGGATCATCAGGTGCCGCGCGTCCGTTCGCGCCATCCGCACGTTTGTCACACCCCACCGCGCCATTCGATCCGCCGAATAGCGGAAGAATTCGTTCGCCCACTCAATCCCGAAGTAATTCCGTTCCGGATGCCCGCGCGCCTGCCGCAGCAGAAACGTCCCCTTGCCGCAGCCGATCTCCATCTCCACCGGCCGCTCATAGCCAAAAATGGCCGCAAAATCGATCGCCCCCTCGATCGTTTCAACGTCAACGGTAACTTCTTCGATGCTGACCACGCGACAATTATACGTCCGGCGTCGCGCGACCCAACAGCCAGTCCACCTCGCGCATCCGCATCGCCTTCGCCGCCGCAAGATAGACCAGCCCGGCCGCCCCCATCGGCAGGAACACCCGCGCCGCCCGCGCCACAATGCTCATTCCCGCCAGCCCCCCCGACCGCCGCGCCCACCAGAGTACGAGCATCGCCGCGCCAGCCGCCAGCAGCCCGGCAATCAGCGTCCGAGCAAACGACCGCGCAAGCTCGCGCGCCCCGATCCGTCCGCCCATCCGCTGCCGCAGGATCCACAACCCGATCGCCACTTGCAGTGACGCGGTAATCGATGTGCTGATCCCGAACGCCGCCTCGCGAATCCGCGGATGCCAAACCAGTGAAAGATTCAGCGCCTGATTAAGCAACACCAGCCCGCACCCGATCCACATCGGCGTCAACGTGTCCTTCAACGAATAAAACCCGCGTGTGACGATGTGCTGTCCGCAAAACGCCCACATCCCGATTCCGTACCACGCCAGCACCCACGAAGCCCGCTCGGTCGCCGCTGCCCCAAACCTCTGATATTGAAATAGCAGCGTCACAATCGGCTGCGCCAGCACAATCATCATCAACCCTGCCGGCAGTCCCTCAAATACCGCCATTCGCAACGCCGATCCCGTCGCTCGCCGCATCGCCGGCATGTCGCCGCGCGAAGCGTGCCGCGACAGCAGCGGGAAAGCCGCCGTCGCCAGCGAAATCGCCAGCACCCCAAGCGGAAACTGGTATAGCCGCTGCGCATTGCTCACGGCCGACAGCGCCCCATCATTCAGCGGATATCGAATCTGCCGCCCCGCGATGGAAAACGTCTCCGCCTGGTTCGGTCCGCGCGTGAGAAACGTGCATACCTGCGAATCAAGATACACATTCAGCAGCAGCACCCCCTGCCCGATCATGATCGGCACAAACGTTCGCATCATCCGCCGCACCGTCGGATCGCGCCAATCCACCGAGGGCCGAAAGCGAATGCCGTAGGTCCGTAGCACCGGCAGAACGATCGCAATCTGAAGCACACTCGCCGCAACCACGCTCAGCGCTACGCCATAAACCTGAATCTCAGGCCGCACGCTCATGGCCGGTCCAACGACCAGGACGCCCAGGATGTTGCAGACATTGAGCACGATCGGCGCCAGCGCCGGCACCGTGAAGTGATGCAGACAATTCAGGATGCTCGAAAAAACTGCCAGCAGGCAAATGCTGATCATGAATGGCAGCATGACCGCCGTCAGCCCCAGCATGAGCCGCCGCATCGCTTCGCCGGGCGCAAAGTGCCATACCGCGGCGACGCCAAGTTCCAGTACGATCGTCAGCGTCGAAAGCACAACCACCAGCAATCCGCAGACGCGCCCCAGCAACACCCCCGCCGCCGGTTTTCCATCCCGATCCAGCACCTCGGTAAACTGCGGCACAAAGACCGCCGCCAGCGCCCCCTCGCCAAACAATCGCCGGAAGAGATTCGGAATCTGAAACCCGTAGTTGAACGAGTCCTGGACCCACCCCTGCCCGAAATGCGCATTGAGGACGATGTCCCGCGCCAAACCCGTCACGCGCGAGAGCAAAGTGCAGGCCGCGATCAATTTCGCCGCGCCGAACAACCGTTTCTCGCTGCTCATGCCGACGCCACCCGCGCCCGCTTCCCCTCGACCGCCGCGCGCAGACCGTCCAGTACTCGCCGCATCGCCCGTGAGAACCCCAGATCGTCCACTTTGTTCAACGACCGCCATTGTCCATTCTCGATCTTGCGCCTCGACTTAGATCGGCACGTAAAGCCGACAAACGTGATCCGTCGGTGCGTGAGCTGCTGCTCCAATCGAACAAACGCGTTTGGCGAAATCGACACCGCGGCCCCACTCAACCGCCGCGCCAGTTGCCCCGCGATCGTTCGCTCGTTCCCCGGCTCCGCCAACGCGCTCGGAAGCTCCCACAGCCCGCCCCACAATCCATCCTCCGGCCGCCGAACAAAGAGCCACAGCCCGCCACACTCCATCGCCACGACCACATGCACCTCGGCTCGCACGGCCGCGCGAACCGCCGCCGGCGGAATCACGTCGGTCGCCCCCAGCAGATTCGCACGGCAGCCATTCCTCAACGGACAAACCAGGCAAGCCGGCCCGCTCGGCGTGCAAACCGTCGCCCCCAATTCCATCAGCGCCTGATTGAAATCTCCGCAAGCCCGGCTCGGCAACATCGCCTCCGCGAGTTCCCAAATCCGCCTCCGCGTTCCCGGCTCGCGTACGTCCTCGCGAATCGCGAAAAGCCGCGCGATCACCCGCGCCACATTCCCATCCACAACCGCCGCCCGTTTCCCAAACGCAATCGAAGCGACCGCACCCGCCGTATACGCCCCAACGCCCGGCAGCGTTCGGAGCGACGCAACATCCGACGGCAATTCTCCGCCGAAGTTGTCGACTACCGCCTTCGCCGCCGCGTGCAGGTTTCTCCCCCGCGCGTAATAACCCAGCCCCGACCACATCCGCAGCACATCGTCCAGCCCAGCGGCCGCCAGCGCCTGTACGGTCGGAAACCGCCCCATGAACCGCTCGTAATAAGGAATCACCGTCGCGACCTGCGTCTGCTGCAACATCGCCTCCGAAATCCAGATCGCATACGGATCGGTCGTTCGCCGCCACGGCAGATCGCGCCGATGCCGCCGAAACCAAGGCAGCAACCGCCGCGCAATTCCCCGGGCGATCATTTGATCGGCCGCGTTCATTTCGCCTTCTGAGTAGTCGGCGCTTGCCCCAACACTTTTGTCATCACCGCCGGATCCTTTGGCATGAGTTCCGATTGAACCAGCCGCGGCGTCAACTCGGCCCAGATCGGCTCGCGCTCAAATACCCGCTTGAAGATCGGCAACGAATCATAAACCTTTCCATTGTTCGCCAGAGTCACCGCGTGCCAGTACGGCATCTCGACAATCTCCGGTGCAAGCGCCTCCGCTGCAGCGTATTCCTTCTCCGCCGTCGCGAAGTCCTTCTTCTCAATCGCGAGATCCCCTGCATTCATGTGCAGATATGCTCGTTGCAATTTCACCAGCCGCCGAAGTTCCTCCACCGGCCGCGGATGATCCTCCACGCGCAGATCAAACTCGCGATCCACCCAGGGCCGTCCCGTCCCCTTCGCCGCCACCACGATCAGCGCCGCCGACTGGCGCCCGCGAATATCCCCGCCCTCCTTCTCCGCCGCCTCCAGCGCCGCCAGTATCCGCTCCGCCAGATCACCGCCCGCCAGCAGATATCCGCGCGCCATAGCCGGCCAGACGGTATCGCGCCCCATCAAATTCGCCTCGACGGAAAACTGATGCTCGCGATCGACAACCTGCCCAGCCGCCTGAATGCACTTCGCTCCCGTGTGCGCCGCAACTCGCCCCTGCGAATCAATCATCGCCACCTGACGGACTTCGCGACCTTCGTCGCCCGCCAAAAGCGACTTCAACGCATCCGGCCCGCTCCGCCCAGCCCGCATCAGATCGAGCCCGAGCGGCCCATACGCCGGATCAACCAGCGATTGCGTCGCCACGGCCCCGACGCCCGCCTCCGCCCACGGCACGACGCTGCCCACCGAAAACCAGTGCGATTGCACTGCCACGCCGATCTCGCCCGTCAAAGGATCGCGCGCAACGATCGAGTAAGTCGCCACCGGTCGTTTCGGATGCTCAGTCGGTGGCGCCCCCACCGCCGAAGCCGCAACAGCGATCGAGAACAAAGCAATCACAGTGGTGTCTCCTGCAATTCCAGCCCGAGATATTCCGTCCCCGCGTAAGGATGATTCCCATACGGCTCAATCGTTCGAAATCCCAGCGACCGATAGAGCCCCCGTGCCGCCGCCATCGACTCCAGCGTGTCCAGCACCATCCGCCGATAGCCAATCGCTCGGCCCTCGCGCACGATCGATTCCGCCAGCAATCGCCCCAAACCCTTGCCCCGAAAAGCCGGCCGCGTATAGAGCCGTTTCATTTCACAGACCCCCGCCTCGATTGCGCGCAGCGCAACGCACCCGGCCAGCGCGCCTTCATGCAATGCAATCAATAGCCGCCCGCCCGGCGGACCATAGCGACCGGGTAGTGTCGCCAGTTCCTCGTCAAAGCCCTGCAAACTCAGATCAATCCCAAGACTGGCGGCGTATTCGTTGAATAACTCGCGAGCATCGCCCAGATGCTGTCCATCATTCGCCGAAACAATCGCAAACATGCCGCTCGAAGCCTATCGCCGCCTACCTCGAACGCAATGGCCGGACACTTAATCAAACCTTAATCAATCCTTAATTCTTAACAAATCGCCTGCGGTTCCACTCCGCTCGCGTGCCCGAACGGAGTGAACACCATCCTGTGCAGCGGAGATAGAGCGATGCATGACAGCCGGGCCCTCGCACGACGCGGCTTTACGCTCATCGAACTCCTCGTAGTCATTGCCATCATTGCGACGCTCATCGGAATCATGCTCCCCGCCCTGAGCGCCGCTCGCGAACAGGGCCGAGAAACCGCCTGCAAAGCAAACCTCCGCTCCCTCGGCTCCGGCTTCATCGCCTACGGAGTCGACAACGACGACTCTTTCTGCAGCGGCGCCTTCGATCCCGAAGTCTCAAATGGCCGCGACGGCCCGGTAGACCAGGTCGGTTGGGTCGCCGATCTCGTCAACGGCAATATCGCCTTCCCCGGCAAGCAGCTCTGTCCGTCAAGCTTTGCGAAATACAACCAGAAACTGGGCTCCAACGGCAACACCTACACCCCAGCGCAGGCCCGCGACCTCGTCCAGCGCGGCTACAACACCAATTACTGTCAATCCTGGTACATGGCTCGCACCGAATGGAACCCGCAATCCGGCAATTACAACATGCGTCGAGTGGATGCAACCCTCGGCGCGCTCAATGGCGGTAGTGCCAGCGTTGAGCATTCCCGCATCCCGCTGCTCGCCGACGCCCGCACCGACATCTCCGATCTCGTCCTCGGCGAGCGGGCCGCCAAGTCCATGGGAGACGGCCCCTACGGCGGCCCGTATGGCACTCAATCCTTCCGCGACTTCGGTCCTGCACACGGTCGCGCCAGCTACATCGCCCGCGACAAAGACACTGACCGCATACGCTGCAACGTGCTGTTCGCCGATGCCCATGTCGCCGCCTACAGCGACACCGATCGCGACGGCGAATTCGGTCTCGTCACAACCGTCCGTCCGGCCGAGCAGAAAGATTTCAACTACGAAGTGTTCGACGGCGTCCTGAGTCTGGGGAGGCGCTCAAAACAGGTCAACATACTCGAGTAATGCCAGCGCGGGTTGCGCTTAATGGGGCGATTCAACCGCACACGGAGGAGATTCAATCGAATGAAGCGTGCAGCACTAGTTCTCGTTCTATCCATCGTGGCCTGCGCCACCAGTCCCGCTCGCGCAGTCGTCTTCATCAATAAAGTCTTCGCGAATCCCGCCGGCAGCTTCGATTCCACTCAGGAGTTCGTCGAGCTGCTCGGTGTGCCCGGAATGAAATTAGACGGGTACGCGATCGCGGTCCTGAACGGCGTCCAGACTAAGTACTACCCGCTCGGAAGCATTCCGCCGGTCCCCACTCTCGTCTCGCAGGAATGTGACGAGTTCTTTAGTCTTGACGGACTGACGCTGGGCGCCAACGGGATTCTCCTGATTGGAATCGGCCAGAACTTCGACTACGAAACGCTCCTCCCCGATTCAAACTTCGCCAATTGGCTGAGCATCTGGAATGGCGTCAATGACGTCAATCCACCCAACACGATGGACAATGATGGCGGCCTGACAATCCTCCTCATCCGAAATCGGCCCGGACAGACGCAAGCAGATCCATTCAATCCCGACGGCCTCCGCTGGGCCAAGGACGCCATGCCCGACGGCGAGTTGACTACGCCGGTGATCGACCCGACGACCAGCCAGCCCGTTGATCAACTGGGAGACGGCAATATCGATCGAGGAAATCCGGATGGCTACGGCGGCTTCACCATCGACATGAAAGGCGCGCTAACGCTCTCCGACGCCGACGACCTCGAAGTCGTCGACGAAGTGAGCTACCAAAGCGATCGCGGTTGGCGATACGACCTCGACAACCGGCGTGTGGACGCGGGATCTTCCAGCGTCTCCCTGCCGGATCGCAAGGTACACACCCTTTACGACCCGCAGGGCTTCAACCCGGACTGCCTCGTCCGCGTCGACTATCGCACCAAGGGCCCCGGCTGGCCTACGAGTCAGCCCGGCGTCGGCCAGCTTCCCAACGGCAACAATTGGCAGGACACCGCCACCGAACAATGGATCCGTGGTGATAGCGTCGTCGGCGGCATCGGCCCGGGCGGCTCCCCGCTTTGGTTCTTCGAAAACGCCGCCAACGCTAATCCCAACGCGTTGCAACCCTATCGCACCCAGGTTCCGCTCTGGCTTCACGATGGCGTGGCGCCCGACTACAGCTTCTCACTCCAAAGCTATTCCATCGCGCCCGGACGCATCAATCAGTTCGCAACGCCCTTCGTCCCAGGCGATACCAACCGCGACGGCCATTGTGACACCGAAGACATTGCCAAGCTCTCCGCCGTATTCGGTGACGACAACTGGATCTTCAGTAACAGCTACACTGAAGCCACCTATGGTGACCACGGAGATCCCGCGACTCAGACACGCCCCTGGGATGTCGACGCCACAGGCGACAACGGCATCGAACCGACCGACCTTCAGTGGGCCCTGAACTTCCAGGGCAGCACGAACGGCCAGATTTTTGGCGTCGCTTACGATAGCACGACACCGTCGGCCTCAGGCGTCCACCTCAATTCCAATGGCGGCGTCGCCTGCGTCGTGACCGCGGTCGCTTCAACTCCGTGCGGCCGGCCGCTCGGCGCGCTCGCGATCGGCGATCGTGTCGACATAACCGTCTCTGCCCGCGTCATGACCGGCGCCAATCTCACCACCGGCCAGGAGAATGGCGTCATGCAGTTCGTCCACGACGTCGCCATCGGCACGGCTGGCGTCGCACGGGTCGAATCGGTCCAATCACTTGGCACCTTTTCGAATACCCGCGCTGCTATCCAGGTTCCCCAGGGCGTTAACGGCTCCCTCGGCATGAACAGCGTGAATGGCTACACCACCAGTTTCACCCAGGGGCTGTCGGCCGCTGCCCCGATTTATCGAATTACTCTTCGCACGATCGGCGCCGGGTCTGCCGGTGTGACGATCCTGCCTGCTTCCATCGCTAAGTTCGCCGCCAGCACGCCCAGAGGACTCAAAATCGGTCACACCGCGCAAACCGGCAACCCGGCCTCAACCACCTATCCGGCTCCAATCACGCTGGGGGTAACAAGCGCCAGACTCGGCGACATCAACGCCGACGCATCCGTAAATGCCCTCGACGCCGGATTCCTCGCCGGTGTTTTGACCGGCGCAGACACAACCCCATCTCGCGTCTCCGCCTCCGACCTCAACTGCGACGGCGCTCGCAATGGCCTCGACGTGCAGGCCTTTGTCAATCTGCTCCTCGGTCCCTGAGGCACTCAAGCGCTGGGACGTGCCGCACCGCGCCGCGGCACGCCCCGCGCTCTTTGACGATTCCATTTCTCCGCGTCTAATGGCGGCGTGACAGCTCGCCGCCTTCAGTACACCGGTATCGCCCTCGGACTCGCCGTCACCACCGTTACCGCCGCCCTCACTCTCACACGCGGCGACTGGCTCGAGCGACTCGCTCTTGACCTGCGATTCAGGTACGCCAATCACATCCGGCCCGACCCGCGAATTCTCCACGTCGATATCGACGACAGCTCCATCGAACGCATTGGTCGCTGGCCCTGGCATCGCGACCTCGTCGCCGACCTCATTCGCGAAATCGACGCCTGCGGCGCGCAGTCCATCGCCGTCGACTTGCTTCTCGACAACGAGGAAACTCCGCGCATCCCCGACCTCGACAAGCTCACCCCGACTGAAATCGAAGCCATCAACCAGCAAAACATCATCCACCCCGACGATCAGCTCGCTCAGGCCATCCGCCGTAGTGGAAAGGTCGTCCTCAGCACAAGCTTCGAGATGCGCTGGCCCGGTCAGCCCCTGCCCCCTGGGGAAACGCCGATCGGAAATCTGCTCACCCAGGATTTCTCCGAGGATGAAACCGCCGTCGCCCAAGAACTCGGCTTGCCCCCACCAGTCATCGCTCAGCAGATGCCCCGGGCCCGCCGCTCCGCTGCCATGCATCTCGCGATCAAAACGCTGCGAAAGGATCCCGCTACCACGCCCGAGCAATTTGTCGCGTCCGTCCTTCCAAACCTCCCTCCCCGCACCTCCACGCCCGACAGCGAAGTCCTTCTGACCGCCTTCCGAAACCAGCAATCTCGTCTGGTTCTAGAGGAAAAGAACCCTCGCTTTCCAGAACGGCTCGCCGCGATTCTTCCCGTTGCCGAAGAACCGATCATCGCTCCGCTAGCAACGCTCGGCCAGGCCTCCGCCGGCATCGGCTATGTCGTCTATCTCAGAGATTCCGACGGCAAACTTCGCGAAATGCCGCTTCTCGCGCAGTACGACGGCCATCTCATCAGCCAGCTCGGCTTCAATGTCGCCTGCCGAGTTCTCGGCGTCACTCCCGACAACATTCGTCGCACAGACGACGGCTACCTCGAGCTGACCGGCTCCGCGCCGGAGTTCAATCGCCGCGTTCAGATCAACGACCGAAGTGCCATCGTCATCCCTTGGACTGCGACCGGCCGCCGCTGGCGCGACGGCAAGGATTTCCGCCACATCCCAGCTTCCGCGCTGCTTTCACTCGCGGTCGATCGCCGTATGCTCGTCGAGAACAATCGCCGCATCGACGCCGCGATGGACGACATCATCAAGGTCGCAAAAGGCGAGTTCGCGGGCGCTTATGTAGCGCAATACGAAAAGTGGCTCGAACTCACCCGAGAGCAAAATCGCGCACCGACCCCCGCCCGCGCCCGGGAGCTCGCCGAACTCCGCGCCCAGATCGACGCCGCCCAGACCGAATCCGAGTCCGTCGTCGAAGCCCGCATGGCCGAGATCAAGGGCCTGACCCCGGAGAACGAAAAAGAAAAAGTCCTGTTCGCGGCAATCCAGACGGCCGAATCGGCCCGTACCGGCGTCATACCTCGCCTTCGCCGCGCCAACGCCGAACTCACAAAGAAGATCGAGGCCGCCGCCGCCGAACTCTCACTACTCCTCAAGGATAAGTTCGTGTTCATCGGCTACACCGCTACGGCCGAGGGCGACATCGTCCCAACTCCCATCGACCCCGTTCTCCCCGGCGTCATCGTTCACGCCACCATCCTAAACGCCTTTCTTCAAAACACTTTCATCCAGCGCCCAAGCATGTTCATTCAGCTCATGCTCATCGCCGCTCTGGGTCTCAGCGCTACCGTCCTCACCGCCACTCGCGGCCCAATCGTCACGCTCCTGGTGACCCTCGCCATCATGCTCGCTTATGCCGCGACAAACGTCTTCGCACTCTTCGAGGGCCTCCGATTCTGGTATCTCCTCGTCGCCCCGCTCGCCGTCTGCCTCGTTCCATGGGCCGCGGTCACGGTCTACCGCCAGCTCACGGCCGAACGCCAGAAACGCTTCGTCCAGGCCCAGCTCGCCGAATTCACCAGCCCGGCCCTCGCCCGCCGCCTCGCCGAAAACCCCGAGGCCGCCGCCGCCCTTCAGCGCGTCGAAAATCGCGAAGTCACCTGTTTCTTTTCTGACTTGGCCGGCTTTACAACCATCGCCGAACAGGCCGACTCCACCCGCGTACAGCAAGTGCTGAACACCTACCTCGATCGCATGTCCGAGGTCCTCTTCAAATACGACGCCTTTCTCAACAAATTCCTCGGCGACGGCATCATGGCCTTTTACAACCCCAACGTGAATCCGCAGCCCGAGCACGCCCGCCTCGCCTGCGAGGCATCGCTCGATTCCTTCGAAGCCCTCGAAAAATTAAAGGCCGAACAGGGCCACAATGACGATCTTTACGCGCGCCTCAAAATGCGCATTGGCCTCGCCAGTGGCATCGGCGGCGTCGGGAGATTCGGCTCGCACCGCAAGGCCGACTATACCGTCATCGGTGACGTCGCCAACCTCGCAGCCCGGCTCGAGTCAGCCAACAAGGCCTTCGGCTCCCGGCTGCTCGTTAGCGGCAGCACACGCGACATCGTCAAAAACCTCTACGACTGGCGCTACCTCGCTGAGCTCCAGGTGAAAGGTAAGAAACAGACCGTCCCCGTCTTCGAACTTCTCTGTCGCGCCGGCCAGATCTCCGCCGAAGACCGCGAATACAACGAACGTTTCATCACCGGAGTCGAGCTCTACAAGCAGCGCAAATGGGACGAGGCCATCGTCGCCTTCATGCGCATCCTCTCGCGCCGCATGGACGACCCCGGCGCGAGCGCGTACATCGATGCCTGCCAGGAAAAGAAGCTTTTCCCCCCCGACGACGACTGGGCCGGCGCTCTCGAACTAAAAGAGAAGTAATGACCCCGCCCGTTGAGTTCGGGTTTGATCTCAAAGAAGAGCTCTGCTTGCTCGAAATCGGCGAATGCCGACTATCCGAATCGCTTCAGCACCAGCGCCGCCGATTGCCCGCCCGAAAGCGCCGTCGCCGTCGAAATCGCCGCCTGCACCCGCAGGTCGCGCGGGTCGCCGCGTACGACGTTCACGCCGCAGGCCGGATCGACCTCGTTGGTATTCTGCGAAGGCGGCACAATGCCGCGATGAATGGCGAGCGCCGTGATTGCCACATCGATCGCCCCACTGCCCGCCCCGTTGTTGCCGAATGCCCCTTTGGTCGCCAGCACCGGCAGCTTGCCGCTATTGGGACCCAGCGCCGCACGCACGCCAGCCGCCTCGGCCGCGTCGTCGTCGACCGTTCCTACGCCTGCCAGATTCGCCAGCTCGATTCGATCCGCGCCGAGCTGGGCGTCCCGAAGCGCCTTCTCCGCGGCCAGACGAATGGCTCGTCCATCCGCCTGCGGCTGCGCCCACGATGAAGCATTCTGGCTCGCCCCGAACCCTGAAACTTCAGCATAAATCCGCGCGCCGCGCGCCTTCGCATGCTCAAGTTCTTCGAGAATGATCAGCCCGCCACCCTCCGAGATCACCGTTCCCTTGCGAGTTCGGTCGAATGGCCGGCACGCCCTCTCGGGTGTCTCATTTGAATCAGTGCAGAGCCGGCCCAACAGCGAAGGCCGCATAAGCCCCATCGGGTTCAGCTTGCTCTCCGCCCCGCCGCAGATGCACAGGTCGGCCGCTCCGCGCTGAATCGTACGAAACGCCTCGCCAATCGCTAAATGCGAGCTCGCCTCGCCGCAGGTAATCGTATTCGACGGCGCCTGGCAGTCATGCACAATCGTCACGTGGCACGCCAGCATGTTCGGCAAAAACTTTAGCAGCCAAAGCGGCGTCAGGTTATTCATCCCCTCGCGGCCCCACAGCTTCAAACTGAACTGCCGCGCCATCTTCACCGCCGGATCATCCACGGCGCTCGCCAGCGCCCCGGCCAGTTCCGTCAGATCGGCGCAGATCAGCCCCGCCCCGATGTTCGCACCCATCCGCGCCGGGTCGACATTCGGCGAAGTCGCCCCGTCCGCCTCGCCGCGCTCCACGATGCATTTGGTCTTCAAACCGGCGTCTTTGACCGCGAAATAAGCCGCCCCAACCGCGAGTTCAATGTCCCGCGCCATAACCTTGATGGCCTTGCGATAGCTCTTCGGAACGTAGTCGGCGGCCTTCAATTCCGCGACTTCGCCGCCCACCTGCGACGAAAACCGGCTCGGATCAAACGCAGCGATTCGGCGAACGCCGCAGCGCTTCTCAACCAGCGCATCGAACGTCGCCGTGACGCCCAGCCCGACCGGACTCACCACTCCAAGACCCGTAATGACGACTCTTCGTTTCATCATCAATGAAGAACTCGCTCAATCGGCAGCTTCATACGTCCGAAAACTGAGGACCTTGCATAACCCACGAAATGCTAATCGTCGGTCCGTCCGATGTCGAGTTCCCGGACGGCCCAGCCCACCCACCAGCATCCATATATTAACCCAGCGCGTCACCCGACCGATGCACGCATCGATGGTCTGGGATTCGACACATCTACAAACTCGCCAGTTCGTCCGCCGGGCTGCCGAAATCTCCGCCCGGCTGGAATTCCACTCCGACCAGTCCGAGCAGATCCGCTTCGCCTTTGCCGACAGCCAGAGCCGGATCATCGTCACCGATGTCAGCGAAGGCGGCGTCGGTCTCCGTACCGAAGTCTTCCTGCCGCGAAATGCGCGCCTCACCGTGCGCGTACGCAACGAAGAAGCCCCGGACGCCGCCGAACTCGTCATTCAGGCCGTTGTACGACGTTGCCAGATGATCGATCTCAAGCCGGCCTACCACATCGGCCTCCAATTCCTCGAAACGCCCGCGGCCGACCGCCACGCCTTGCTCAAGCTCGTGCAGGACGCCGGTGGTCTCGACCCCGAAATCGTAGCCCCGCCCGAACGCCCCGACCCACAGCAGCGGAAGGAACCCGCCGGAGGTTCCCGTGCCCGCTGAACTGCTAGACGATGTCCGCGACCAGCTCCTCACCAGCGGATTCGTCACAAAGGCGCAACTCGACGCCGCCCACGCCCGCATCCAGAAAGAGGGCGGTACCCTCGAAGACACACTCGTCAAGATGCGCATCCTCCTCGATTCGCAGGTCGCTGTGCTCCGTGCCCAGCGCATGGGCGTCGTCTACTGCGGACTTGCCGATTTCATCCCGAATCTGCAAAACGCCGACCTCGTGCCCGAAGAGTTCGCCCGCCGCCATACGATGTATCCCCTCTTCGTGCTCGACAACATTGTCACCCTCGTCATGGCCGACCCCGGCGACCTCAACGGCATCGACCAGGTCCTCCGCCGCACACGCATGGAGGTCGAGCCCGCGCTCAGCAGCGCCCCCGACATCCTCGCCCTCATCGAGCGTGCCTACGGCGCCCACAAATATCTCGAAGTCGCCGAAGAATCCGCCGCGGCAGCCGCTGCCGAAATCGCCCTCGAAGCCGTCGGCGACGACGAAGCCCAGCCAGTCATCAAACTCGTCGAAAACCTGCTCACCGAGGCCGTCCATCAGGGCGCTTCCGACATTCACGTCGAGCCGATGGACAAGCATCTCCGCGTTCGCATTCGCGTGGACGGTGTGCTCCGCGAGGTGGCCGCGCCCCCGCTCCAGGTCCACCGCGCCATGGTCTCGCGCATCAAGGTTCTCGCCCGCCTCGATATCGCCCAGACCCGAAAGCCACAGGACGGAGCATTTTCGCACCGCTCGGCCGGACGTGAAATTGTCGTCCGCGTTTCGATCCTCCCCTCAATCTATGGCGAAGCCGCCGTGCTCCGGCTCCTCCGAAATGAAGCGGAATCAGTCTCGCTTCCCGATCTCGGAATGGATGCCGGCATCCTGTCCCGCTTCCGCACCGAAATCGCCAAGCCCCACGGCATGATCCTCGTGTCTGGCCCGACCGGCTCCGGAAAATCCACCACCCTCTACGCCGCCCTGAAAGAAGTCGCCACTCCGCAGAAAAATGTCATCGCGATCGAAGACCCGGTCGAATACCGACAGCCCGGCGTCCGCCAGATTCAGGTCAATCCCGACGCGCATCTCACTTTCGCCAATGGCCTGCGCAGCATCCTCCGCCAGGATCCCGACGTCGTCATGGTCGGCGAAATCCGCGACGCCGAAACAGCCGCCATCGCCGTTCAGGCCGCCCTCACCGGCCACCTCGTATTCAGCACCGTCCACACGAATGACTCAGTCAGCTCCGTCGTCCGCCTTCGTGACATGGGCGTCGCCGCCTATCTCATCTCGTCGTCGCTGCTCGCCGTGATGGCCCAGCGCCTCTGTCGCCGCGTCTGCCCCGAGTGCAAAACGCCCGACACGCCGTCCGATCGCCTCATTCACGCCGTCGGCCTCGAGCCCGGAAAGCTCGACTTTACACCCATGCGCGGCCGTGGTTGCAGCCGCTGCATTGGAACCGGCTACATCAAGCGAATCGGCATTTACGAACTTTTCCACATGACGGACGAGCTGGCGGAAATGGTCGTCCGGGGCGAATCCACCGAGGCGATTCGCGACCGCGCGCAGTCGCAGGGCATGCAGACCCTTCGTGATGATGGCATCCGCAAGATTCGCGAAGGCACTACCACCTTCGAGGAAGTCGCCCGCGTCGCAGGAACCGGCTGATCATGCCACGCTTCAAAGTCCAATTTGCAACCGCCGACGGCCGCGTTCAAACCGCCGAACTCGACGCCGCGTCCGAGCGCGCCGTCCTCGCAACCCTCGAAACCCGCGGCGATACCGCCATCTCGGTCAAATCCGCCGACCACGCCCCGACTGCCTCTTCGCCAAACACGCGCCTCCGCACGGGTCGTGCGGCCCGCCGCGCATTGCTCAACTTCACCCACCAGATGACAGCCGTCATCGAGAGCAGCATTCCCGTCATCCAAGGCCTTAACGCCGTCGCCGAGCAAACCGATCACCCCGGCCTGAAGGCCGCCCTTCGCCGCGTCGCATCACGCGTCGACGGCGGCGGCACCCTCGCCGAGGGCCTCGCAGCCGAGCCCGAATACTTCCCGTCGATTTACACCAAGAGCGTCGCCGCGGGCGAGGCCGCCGGTCGCCTCGCCGATGTCTTTGCGTCACTCGGCCACTATCTCGAAGATGCCGCCGAGACCCGCAGTCAGGTGAAATCCGCCCTGACTTATCCGGCCCTCGTCATCGTCGTGCTCGTCATTGCTGTCGTCGTCATGCTCATCCTGGTGATCCCCCGCTTCCAGGATATGTTCAGCAAGTACTCCGCCGAGCTTCCCCTGCCTACCAGGGTTGTCATGCTCACCAGCACGATGCTCCGGCATCACTATCTCACCCTGATCGCTGGACTCATCGCCGCATGGTTCGGCCTCCAGACCCTGCTTCGTGACCGTCGATTCCGCATTTGGTTTGACGAGAAAAAACTCCGCATCCCGGTGTTCGGCAACCTCATGATCGGCGCCTACATGCACCGCATGATCGAGCTGCTCAACTTGCTCACGCGCTCCGCCCTTCCCATTACGAGCACCCTGCGCATCACCGCCGACAGCATGGAAAACGAGGCATTTAAGACCGACGTCCGCCAGATGCTCCGCGCCGTCGAAGGCGGACGCACGCTCGGCGAGGCCTTCGCCGACACACGCTGGCTCACCCCGCTCGTAAAGCGAATGCTCGCCATCGGCGAGCAGGCCGGACGCACCGACCAGATATTCGACTATCTCGCCCGATATTACGCGCGCCAGACAAAGCAAATGGTCAAAATGTTATCGACCCTCGTCGAACCGCTTCTAATTGCGAGTCTCGCCGTCGTGATTCTTTTCTTTGCGCTCGCCATCTTCCTTCCGATGTTCAAGATGCTACGAATGGTCGCGACGGCCTGATCGGACGTCGCTTCGTCACAATACCGACTCAGAGTCGGGGGTTTTGTCAGAGAAAAGGGAAACACAAATGAGGCGAAAGGGTTTTACGCTCATCGAGTTGGTCACAGTCATCGTCATCCTCGGCATCCTGGCTGCGGTGGCGCTGCCCGCCTACCTCGATTACAAGACCGACGCGCAGAAGGCTGCCTGTAAGGGCGCACTCGGCGCGATGCGCGCCGCCATCGCCAACTACTACGCCCGCTCAGTCACCGATTCCGGCGGCGGAACACTCGCCTACCCCACGCTCACTCAGCTCCAGACCACCGGCACGGTCATGACCGACGTCACACCGGATAACCCCTTCACCACGGGCACGACCCGCAACACCCTCGCAGCGTCTTCATCGACCAAGGGCACTGTCTCAGGTTCCGCTGGTGGATGGCTCTACAACGCCACCAACGGCCAGGTCTGGGCCAATACCAACACCAGCGGCGTCGGCGAAAACAGTTACTGATTCCCTCGCCGCGCTTCCGATCCCGAACGGCTTCGCCGATACGCGACGCCGGTTCGATCCAATCAAAGATTTTCGCGCCTCGGTCGCCGGATGCTGAATACGCATCCGGCGACTGACGCCGAACAAGG